>DATNDZ010000001.1:0-89599 GCA_035553095.1 Solirubrobacteraceae bacterium
CGGCCGGTCGCATCACATCGGCGGCGAAGCCGTGCACCCAGTCGCGAATGTCCTTCTGGTCCTGGCTGAGCGCGAGCGAGAAGGTCACGTCCTGACCGGCCGAGCCGGCGATCGCCTCGACGGCGGCCTCGGCGGCCTCCGTGGCAGCGGGGCTCTCGAGAGTGGACGAGGCAGATGCGGACATCGGGGAGTCTCCTGAGATAGACGATGGCGGGATCGAGAGAGGATCGGTTGCGGGAAGGGGGAAGCTCCCGCGCCTGCTTGCAGGGTACCCGTCGCGACGGATCGCCAAACCGGGTGGCACTCGGGCGCGTCCCCAAATAAGTCAAGAGATCGCGCGCTCATCGCGCAAGTCGTGTCTCTCACGGCGGAGTTCCAGCCTTCCGCGACGCCGCCCGATTCCGTCGCTGTGGACGTCGCGCCTGGACCGACTCGGACAATCACTTCAATTCCGACCTTGTTTACGGATTCGCTTTCCTATACCATCACGAGATCAATGATTTCGATGTCTTCGATTTTGTTCATTCATTCGATGAAGAAAGCGGTTATGAAAAAGCACTCCCTCGCAGTCCTCGTGTCGCTGATCGCAGCGGCGATCGGCCTCAGCGCATGCGGCTCGTCGAGCGGGAGCAAAGAGCTCGCGCTGGTCGCCTACTCGACGCCCAAGAGCGCGTATGAAAAGCTGACTGCCGACTTCCAGGCAACCTCCGCAGGCAAGGGCGTAACGTTCAGCCAGTCATATGGTCCCTCGGGCGAGCAGAGCCGGGCCGTGGCCAACGGGCAGAACGCCGACGTCGTCAACTTCTCGCTGGAACCGGACGTCGAACGGCTCGTCAAGGCGGGGCTCGTCTCCTCCAGCTGGAACCAGAACGCCACGCACGGCTTCGTGACCAACTCGGTCGTCGTGTTCATGGTTCGCAAGGGCAACCCTAAGCACATCACCAGCTGGTCGGATCTCGTCAAGCCGGGCGTCCAGGTCGTGACGCCGAACCCGTTCACCTCCGGCGGCGCACGCTGGAACATCATGGCGGCCTACGGAGCGCAGCTGAAGGAAGGCAAGAGCGAAGCCGAAGCGCAGGCGTATCTGAAACAGCTCTTCGGCCACGTGGTCAGCCAGGACAGCTCCGCCCGCAACTCGCTGCAGACGTTCACCGCGGGCAGGGGCGACGTGCTGCTCGGCTACGAGAACGAAGCGATCACCGCCCAGAAGAAGGGCGAGGACGTCGATTATCTGATCCCGGACGACACGATCCTGATCCAGGCTCCGGTCGCGGTCGTCGGCTCGAGCAAGCCGGCGCAGGAATTCGTCAAGTACCTGCTCTCGCCTGCCGCCCAGGAAACATGGGCCGCGCAGGGCTACCGCCCCGTGATCTCCGGCGTGCAGGGCGCGTCGAAGTTCCCGAAGCCGCCCGGGCTGTTCACGATCGAATACGTGGGCGGCTGGAAGAGCGTCACCGACAAGTTCTTCGACCCCGAAACCGGGATCGTGACCAAGATCGAGCAAGGCCTTGGAGTCTCGACCAGCAAGTAGTGGCCCAAGCATGGCGGCGGGGAGCCGGGCCGGCGGCGCAGCCGGCCGGCTTCGGCTCCCCGCACACGCGGGCAGCGCGCTCGGCGTGGGCATGCTGGGGATCTACCTGTCCGTCCTCGTGCTGCTGCCGGTGGCGGCGCTGGTCGCCAAGTCGAGCACGGGCGGGACGGACGCCTTCTGGCGGGCGATCACCAACCCCGAGGCAGTGGCTGCGATCAAGCTGACGCTGATCGCCACGGGGATCGTCGTGCTCATCAACGCCGTGTTCGGGACGCTGATCGCATGGGTGCTCGTGCGTGATGACTTCCGCGGCAAGCAGGTCGTCAACTCGGTGATCGACCTGCCGTTCGCGCTCCCCACGATCGTCGCCGGCGTGGTGCTGTTGGCGTTGTATGGCAAGGGCAGCCCGATCGGCGTGAATGTGGCGTTCACGCGCCTGTCCGTCGGATTGGCGCTGCTGTTCGTGACGCTGCCCTTCGTGGTGCGCTCCGTGCAGCCCGTGCTGCTCGAGCTCGACATCGCGATGGAGGAGGCGGCCGCGTCCTTGGGCGCGCGCTCGTGGACGGTGCTGCGCCGCATCGTGCTGCCGACCCTTGCCCCCGCGATCATCTCGGGCATCGCGCTCAGCTTCGCGCGCGCGGTTGGCGAGTTCGGCTCACTCGTCCTGATCACCGGCAACCTGCCGTTCAAGACGGAGGCCGGCTCGGTCTACATCTTCGGCCAGGTCGAGAACGACAACCTCCCGGGCGCCGCAGCCGTCTCCGTCATCCTGCTCGCCGCTGCGATCGTGGTGCTGGGCGCGCTGAGCTTCGCATCGCGACGGATGTCACGCCATGTCCAGTAGCGGCGCGGGCGCAGCCGCCGTGTCGAACGGACCGGGCGGGGTGGCGCGGCGCGCGCCCACACACGATGCAGAGCGGGCGGCCGAGCGCGCAGCGCGCGCCCGCAAGCTCACGGCGCGCACGCTCGCCCTCGGATACCTGACGTTGCTGCTGCTGGCGCCAGTGGCCATGATCTTCTACCGCACCTTCGAACACGGTCTCGCACCCGTCTGGGACTCGATCACGGCGCCCAACGCACAGCACGCGTTCTGGCTAACGATCGAGGTCGTGGCGATAGCCGTGCCGCTCAACACGGCGTTCGGGATCGGAATGGCCCTGCTGCTCGAGCGAGGGCGCTTTCGCGGTAAGGGACTGCTGGGCCTGCTGGTCGATCTGCCCTTTGCGATCTCGCCCGTCGTGGTGGGCTTGTCGCTGGTGCTCGTCTACGGCAAGACCGGCTGGTTCGGTGACTGGCTGACCGAACAGGGCTTCCAGATCATCTTCTCCGTGCCGGGGATCGTGCTCGCCACGGCGGTGGTGTCGCTGCCGTTCGTGGCGCGCGAGACGATCCCGGTGCTGCGCGAGCTCGGCACCGACTCGGAGCAGGCCGCCGAGACGCTCGGCGCGAGCCCCTGGCAGACGTTCTGGCGCGTGACCCTGCCCGGGATCAGGTGGGGCGTGGTCTACGGTGTCGTGCTGACGACGGCTCGCGCGCTCGGCGAGTTCGGAGCGGTCAGCATCGTCTCTGGCAGAATCGAGGGCCAGACGCAGACCCTGCCACTCTATGTCCAGGACCGTTTCGAGAACTTCGACTCCACCGGCGCCTACACGGCCGCCGTCGTGCTCGCGCTGCTGGCGATGGGCACGCTGCTGGCGATGAACCTGCTCACACGACGCACGCGAAGGCGGATAGGAGCCTGATGGCGATCGAGGTCCGCAACGTCGACAAGCGCTTCGGCGACTTCGTGGCGCTCGACGACGTCAGCATCACGGTCGGCGATGGGGCGCTGACGGCGCTGCTCGGCCCGAGCGGCAGCGGTAAGTCGACGCTGCTGCGGATCATCGCCGGGCTGGAGGCGGCCGACAGCGGCGAAGTCGTGATCGGCGACGAGGACGTGACCCGAGCGCCGGCCCGGACCCGTGGCGTCGGCTTCGTCTTCCAGCACTACGCCCCGTTCAAGCACATGACCGTGCATGACAACGTCGCCTTCGGCCTGAGCGTGCGGAAACGGCCGAAGGCGGAGATCAGCGCGCGGGTCAAGGAGCTGCTTGGACTGGTGCGCCTGGACGGCCTCGCCGAGCGCTATCCCTCACAGCTCTCGGGCGGACAGCTGCAGCGCATGGCGCTCGCGCGGGCGCTTGCAGTGCAGCCGCAGGTGCTCCTGCTCGACGAGCCCTTCGGCGCGCTCGACGCTCAGGTTCGTGCCGAGCTCCGCGAGTGGCTGCGGCGGCTGCACAGCGAAATCCATGTCACGACGATCTTCGTCACGCACGACCAGGAGGAGGCCATGGAAGTGGCCGAGCAGATCGTCGTGATGAACGAGGGCCGGATCGAGCAGGCAGGCTCGCCGCGGCATCTCTACGAGAGCCCCAGCAACGAGTTCGTGATGTCCTTCATAGGGCCGGTCAACCGGCTCGGCGACGCCTTCCTGCGCCCGCACGACATCCAGATCCTCGCCGAGTCCGACGGCGCGGGAACGGAGGCGCTGGTGGAGCGCGTGGTGCACCTCGGCTTCGAGGTGCGCGTCGAGCTGAAGCTGCATGACGGCCGCGACATCTGGGCGCAGGTGACGCGCGAGGAGGCGGAGCGGCTCGAGCTCAGGGAGGGTCAGATCCTCACGGTCCGCCTCCCCCCGCCGCGCGTGTTCACACCGCAGGCCGCTTAGCGTCAACCGGGCCGGCGCTGCGTCACTGGGTTGAGCCGCTACTAGGCGGGCGAGGGGCAAGCCGGCACCGACTGCGAAGCGGTTGGTGAAGGACGCAGGAAGCGAAGTGTGCCGATCGTCGATCAGATGCGATCGACCGATCGGCCAGCACACGAGCGACCGAGGACGCCGTGAGGCGCCGCCCATCGCTCGCCTAGCGGGTTTCCCAGGCCTCTTCGGTCTTGGTCAGCGCGAGCACGTCTTTCGGCAGCTTGCCGGCGGACACATCGGCGACGCTCACGTTCTCGAGCACTTTGCGCAGGTTCGAACGCAGCGCGATCCACACCTGCTGCAGCGACTCGGCCGAGCCCACGTACTCGATCTCCTCGGGGCGCTGCCCGCGCACGCCGACGAGCGGTCCCTCCACGGCGCGGATGATCTGCGCCAGGCTCACCTGGTCGGCCGGCTGGGCCAGCCAGTAGCCGCCTTCAGGGCCTCGCTGGCTTCGCACGATGCCGGTCGAGCGCAACTGCGTGAGGATGTTCTCCAGGAACGAGACGGGGATGCCCTGAGCCTGCGCCACGTCGTCGACCTTGCGCGGCGCGTCCTGCTTGCTGTCGGCGAGCTCGATCACGGCGCGCACCGCGTAGTCGGCCTTTGCTGTGACGTGCATCCGTTGATTCTCCCGAAAAGGTCGGCGGACGACACGGCGCCGTCCGTCCGCTCGGGTGATCCTATCCGCCGGCTCCGTTGACTCGCCGTGGGCCGAGGGCCGAGGCGTCGCTGCAAGACGAGCATCCGCCTCGCCGAGCGAGGGCGGCGCTGTCTAGCATCCGTCCATGAGCCCGCGGTGGAACTGGGACTTCGAAGAGAAGAAGCGGGCCGCGCGAGAGCCCGCCACGACACCGCCGCTGCCGGCGCCGCGCCCGCAGCCACCCGATCCGCGGGCGCGCTTTCGCCGGCGTCGTCTCGGCGCCGCCGCGGCGTTCCTGCTGATCCTGGTACTGGTGATCGTCGCGCTGACGAGCTCGCACGGGGATGGCTCCACGTCGACTGCCGGCACACGCGTGCCGAGCGCGGCGCTGCGGCCGCCAACGGTGAGCGAGCTCCAACGCGACGAAAACGGCGTCGACTCGGTGCTGGCCTACACCCCCTTCGTCAAAGAAGGCGCCCCGCGGGGCAGGGACGTGGCGCTCACGTTCGACGATGGACCGGGGCCGTACACGCCGCAGGTGCTCGACGTGCTCGAGCGCGAGCACGCGCCGGCCACGTTCTTCGTGATCGGCCAGGAGATCCACGACTTCGGCACGTCCACCGAACGTGAGGTCCGCGACGGTTTCGTGATCGGCGACCACACTGAGAACCATCCGATGATGGCCCACCTCTCCGCGCACGACCAGCATGAACAGCTGTTCGAACAGGCCGCGCGCATCGAACTGCTGGGTGGGCACAGACCGCGCCTGTTCCGTCCCCCGTATGGCTCGTTCAATGCGACCACGTTCCGCCTGCTGCACCAGATGAGGATGCTGATGGTGCTGTGGTCGGTCGACACCGACGACTACGAGCAGCCGGGCGTCGACACGATCGTCAGACGCGGGCTCGAAGGCGCCAAACCGGGCGCGATCATCCTCCTGCACGACGCCGGCGGCAACCGCGAACAGACGGTCGCGGCGTTGCCGAAGCTGATCCATGCGCTGCGCGCACGTGGCCTGCGTCTGGTCAGCGTGCCGCGCCTGTTGGCGGACGACCCGCCCTTGCACGGCCAGCCGCTGCCGACGAGCCTCGCCGGCGACTGAGCCGGCCGCCGCGGGCTCGCGCGGCGCACGCGCCGGCCCGGCGCCGCTTCAGCCCGGCTGGCAGGTCTCGCAGGCGCCGTGGATCACGATCTCGTGCTCGGAGACTCGCAGTGGCACGCGCTCGCTGAGGCGGCGGATCGCCCGCTCGAGGCCGTCATCTGTGAACGGCTGCAGCCGCCCACAGTGATCGCAGACGAGGTGATGGTGATGGCCGGGACCGTGACGCACGGGCTCGTAGCGGACGATGCCCTGCCCGACCTCCACGCGCTGGACGAGCCCGATCTGCTCGAGCTCCTCCATCACCCGGTACACGCTCGCGCGCGAGACCTCGCGCTTTCGCTCGAGCAGCTCCTGCTCGATCTCGACGGCCGAGAGCGCACAGGACTGCTCGTCGAGCAGTTCGAGGATCGCGCGCCGCGCGCCGCCTCGACGATAGCCCGCGTCGCTCAGCGCGCGCGCCGCGCGGTCGGCCCAGGCGGAGGTCTGCGACGGCATCGTGCCCACCCGTGAAATTGTAGGTGCGTCGGTGGCTCGCTCGCCGGGCTGCCTGTCGGCCGACTCGGCCATCAGCGCCCGGTGGCCTCGCGCAGCGCGCGCTCGATGCCTTCGAGCTGCGCCGTCTGCCAGCGCTGGAAGCTGACGCCGGCGGGGGCGAGCGTCTCGCTCACGGTGGCGATCGGGATACGCGCTTGGCGCGCGAGATCGTTGATGCGCTGCACTTCCGGAGTCACGTTCTGGCGGTTGAACACCCAGATCTCGATCTGGCGCTTGCGCGCCTGTTCGTCGACGGTCCGCTTGTCGGCAGCGGTCACTTCGGTGCCGTCGGCGACCGCCCGGGCGAACCCGTAGGGGGTCAGCAACCGCAGCCCGAGCGCTTCGCCGAGCGGGCGGAAGATGCTCTCGCTGTAGCCGACCGGCGTGCCCTCGTAGCGCGAGCGGATCTGGCGCACCAGCGCGTTGTAGCGGGCGAGACCCCCGGTCAGGAAGAGCTGCTCACGTCGCTTGAAGTAGGCGCCGTCGCGCGGGTCAAGGCGCGCGTAGTCGGACGCGATCGTACCCGCGACGCGACGCACGCTCTGGGGCGAGTACCACTGGTGCGGGTTGGCGCCGTCGTGCAGCCCGAGGCGCTCGCCGACGTCGAGCACGGTGCGAGCGCTCGACGGGCTGGCCTGCAGCAGCCTCGGCGCCCATTCGTCGTAGCCGAGACCGTTGACTATCGCCAGCTGGGCACGTGCCATCGCGCGGGCGTCGCGCGCCGTCGGTTCGTAGCTGTGCGGGTCGGTCGCAGGGTCGACGATGACGCTGCTCACGCGGGCGCGGGCTCCGCCGAGCTGGGCCGCGATGCTGCCCCAGAAGTTCTCGGCGGCGACGACCTGTACCCGGCCGTCCCGGCCGCCGGCCGTCCCCGGTGCACCGGATCGCCCGCAGCCGCCGATCGCCCAGGCCAGCGCGAGCAGGAGGACGATCGCCGCGACATGGTCGACCTTGGCGGGCAGCGATGGGCGAAGCGTTCGCATGTCGCGCGAGCCTAGCACCCATCTGAGAACTGTTCTCATAAAAGACGCCATCTCATACCGCGGCGCGTCTATGCTGCGCCGGGGATGAGCGGTCGGTGCGAGCAGCCCCCGGAGGACCGGGCGGATGGACGTCGAGGCGCGACGACGTCGCCGTGAGGCGCTGCGTCTGGCGCGGCGGCGGCGCCGGCGCACGGCCGCCGCACTCGTCGGCCTCGGGGCGTTTGCGGCCGTCGTCGCCGTGATCCTCAGCGCCGGCGGGACAGGCAGGTCCGGCGCCAACGGCCACCGCTCCGCCGGCCGGTCTCAGGCCGGTGGTCGGCGAGCGCGGGCGCGCGGCGCCGCGCTCGCGCGACGCAACGGCGGCGGCGTCGACACGGGCCACCCCGGCGCGGCGGCGGTGCCCATCCTCATGTACCACGTGATCGCGGCGCCGCCCGCAGGCGCCCCCTTTCCGGGGCTCTACGTGCCCCCGGCGGAGTTCGCCGAACAGATGAACGCGCTCGCGCGCGCGGGCTGGACGGCCGTGACGCCCGACGAGCTCGACGCCTACTGGCGCCGCGGCATCTCGCTTCCACGCGGCAGGCCGATCGTGCTGAGCTTCGACAACGGCTACCAGTCCCAGTACATGCAGGCACTGCCCGTGCTGCGCAGGCTCGGCTGGGTCGGCGAGGAGAACATCCAGCTGACCGGACTTCCACCCTCGCAGGGCGGCCTCAGCGAGGACGAGGTGCGCGGCATGATCGCGGCCGGCTGGGAGCTCGACACCCAGGGGATCAGCCACGCCGACCTGATCACCCTGAGTGCGAGCGCGCTGCGCGAACAGGTCGCCGGCGCCCGCAGGACGATCCAGCGTCGCTTCCACGTACCGGTCAACTGGTTCTGCTACCCCTCGGGTCACTACGACGCGAGCGTGATCGGCCAGGTGAAGGCCGCCGGGTACAAGGGCTCGACGACGGTCGTGCCAGGCTGGGCTCACCCCAACGAAGACCGCTACCGCCTGCACCGCCTGCGCGTGCTCGGCGGCACCTCGGGCCAGGCGCTGCTGTCGCTGCTCGCCGCGACCCGCGGGGACCCGCCGGCGCCGACGTCGTACAACGGCAGCTGACCGACGCGGCTGTACGCTCGTGCCGATGCCACGCTTCCGCGCCAGGGGCGGCGCCGCCAGAGACCCAGCCGTGGCGGTCGGCGATCCCCGCTTCGACGGCTGGGAGACCGTCGGCACGTTCGAAGACGAGGCCACCGCCGTGGCATGGCGCGACCAGCTACGGACGTTCGGCATCGATGCGGCATGCGTCGCCGATCACGCTCTTGACCGCCACGGGCGAGGCGACATCTATCTCGTCGTACCGCCGGGGCAGTGGTCGCAGGCCAACGAGATCCTCGAGAATCTCGACTGATGGCACACCCGCGACGGCACGCGCGGGACCGGGCGTCAGCCGACCTCGATGTGGGTCAGCGGTTTGTCGAGCTGAGCGCGCAGCTGCTCGAGCAGGTCTGACTCGACCCAGTTTGCCCGCGGCAGGGGGTGCGTGGCGACGACGACCTGATCGACGTGGTGCCGGCGCAGCTGGTCCTCGATCCCGGCGAGCGGATCGATCGGGTCGCCCACCTGTCCGGAGGCGTCGATGCCGGCGCGCGCGGCGAGGCCCAGCGTGTCGCGCAGGCGCTGGCGCGCCAGCTCGGTCTCTCGGTCGATGTCGGTCGTCACGAAGTGCGCCCTCGACTGAAGGACCGGAGCATGCACGTCGAGGGCAGCCTCGGGGTCGGCGTTGTGCAGCACCTGCAGCTGGTCTCCGGTCGGCGTCTCGCTGGCGACCAGGAGGATTCGTCGCGGACCCGGCGTGCGGTCCCCTTCGGCCTCCGCCTCGCGCACGGGCGAGTCGTCCGGCGCCCGCGCAATCGCCCACGCGCTCGCCGCGAGCACCCCGAGACAGAAGACCGTTGCCCCGACGATCGGTGAAGCCAAGCCGGCGCCCGTCGCGTATCCGAGGCCGAGCGACGCTGCTGCGACGACTACGACTACGAGGACGGCACCGAATGCGTCCGTCTCAGATCTGACCGGGAGGCGCATGGTCGATCAACCTCTTGATACCCCGCGCGGGCGGCGCCTAAGCGCGCGCGGCTCCGACGAGCGATCACGGCTGCCGATAAGCGGCGAACGGGTCTCGAACCCGTGACCTCGAGCTTGGGAAGCTCGCGCTCTACCAACTGAGCTACCGCCGCGTACGGTCAGATAGTACGCAACCGGGGTCTACCCTAGGAGGCCGTGAAACGCCGTCTGCTGCCGATCCTGGCATCGCTCGCCGGAGCCTGCGTGATTGCGCTGCTCATCTACGGCGTGACCACCACCTCGGCCAGCCGCACGCTCGATGAGCGCGTCGCGAACGACGAACGCCCGCGCGCGCCGGACGCCGCGCGCGCGCTGCCGATCCTCGGCGGCCACGGCGAGAGCACGCTGTCCTCGCTCAGGGGCAGGGTCGTCGTGCTCAACTTCTGGGCCTCGTGGTGCGAACCGTGCCAGACAGAGGCGCCGCTGCTCGAGCGCGCGCAGAGCACGCTGGCACGCCACGGCGGCACAGTGCTCGGGGTCACCTACCTCGATACCTCCCCCGACTCTGAGAGCTTCGTCCGCCACTACCACCTCACCTACCCCAACCTGCGCGACAACAGCGGCGCGTTCGCGCACTCCTACGGCACCGACCAGCTGCCGGAGAGCTTCGTGATCGACCGCGACGGCCACATCGCGGCGATCTCGCGCGGCGAGCTGAACCAGCGCTTCCTCGACCGCGCGATCGCGCTGGCGCAACGGACATGAGCGCGCGCCGCATGCTCGGCCACGCCTGCGCACTCGCCGCGCTCGCCGCGGTGCTGGCGAGCGGGCCCGCCGGCGCGGCCCCGCCACGAGCCTCGCTGCCGCAGATCGAACGCCAGGTGATGTGCGTCACGTGCAAGATCCCGCTCAACGTCGCCCAGTCGCCTCAGGCCGACCGCGAGCGCGCCTTCATCCAGTCGCTGATCGACGAGGGCCGCGGCGAAGCGCAGATCAAGGACGCACTCGTGGACCAGTACGGTCGCGCCGCGCTCGCCCTTCCGAGCGACAGCGGCTTCGGCGCGGCCGCGTATCTCGTCCCGCTCGCCGCACTGCTGGCGCTGCTGGCAACACTCGCGGTGCTGCTGCCGCGCTGGCGCCGGCGCGTGCGTAAGCAGGCCGGCGCGAGGCGCCCGGCGCCCGCGCTCAGCGCCACCGACGCGCGGCGACTGCAGGACGACCTCGAACGCTTCGACTGAGCGCGCCGGCGGCCGGCGAGCACGCGGCGACTACATCTGCAGCGGCGCGCGGACGCCGAGCAGGTCGAGGCAGCGGGCGATCGTCTGCCTCGAGGCCACGCACAGGGCCAGCCTCTGGGACTCGAGCGCCTCCGGCTCGACCCCGAGCACGCGACAGTCGCGGTAGAAGGCGGTGAACCCCTGCGCCAGCTCGAGCGCGTAGGCGGCGATCCGGTGGGGGGCGCGCCGCTCCGCCGCCACCGCGAGCTCGGCGGGGAGGTCGAGCAGCTGCTTGATGAGCGCCCGCTCGCTCGCGTGCAGCGGCCCCGGCTCCGGCGCGCCCGGGACTGCGAGCGCCGCGACGGCAGCCTCGACGCGCTCGTCACCGGCCTTGGCCAGCACCGAGCTGATCCGTGCGTGCGCGTACTGCACGTAGTAGACCGGGTTCTCGTTGGACTGGCTGCGGGCGAGGTCGAGGTCGAGGTCGACGGTCGTGTCGTGCGAGCGCGCGAGCAGATACCAACGCGCCGCATCGACGCCGATCTCGGCGACGAGGTCGTCGAGCGTCACGAACTCGCCGGCCCGCTTTGACATCTGCGCGCGACCGCCCGAGCTCACGAGGTGCACGAGCTGCATGATCAGCAGCTCGAGCCTGTCCGGATCGCCGCCCAGCGCCTGTGCGGCCGCCTTCATGCGCTGGACGTAGCCATGGTGGTCGGCGCCCCAGACGTTGAGCTGGCGATCGTAGCCGCGCTCGCGCTTGTCCAGGTAGTAGGCGATGTCCGAGGCGAAGTAGGTGTGCTCGCCGTCCGAGCGGATCAGCACGCGGTCCTTGTCGTCGCCGAACTCGCTCGTGCGCAGCCACAGCGCGCCCTCGCTCAGGAAGGTGTGGCCGGGCTGCTCGAGCACGGCGAGCGCGTGCGCCAGGGGGCTCGGGTCGCCCTCGTGGAGCCTACCCTCGTAGGTCCAGTGGTCGAAGTCCTTCACGGCGAAGGCCGTCAGCGACGCCTGGATCTCGCCGATCATGGCGCTGACGGCGGCACGACCGAGCTCGACGGGGTCTGCCGCGGCCGCGTCGGGCAGGCGCGAGGCGAGCTCGGCCACGTACTCGCCGCGATAGCCGTTCTCGGGAGGGTCCTCTCCGCGCGCCACGGCCTGCACGGAGGCGCCGAACACGCGCACCTGCGAGCCGGCGTCGTTGACATAGAACTCGCGCGTCACACGCTCGCCGCGAAATTCGAGCATGCGTGCGAGCGCGTCGCCGTAGGCCGCGTTGCGGGCGTGGCCGACGTGCATCGGCCCCGTCGGGTTGGCCGAGACGAACTCGACCAGCACGGGTTCGCCGAGCGCGCCGGCACCGGCGCCGAAGCCGGCCCCCGCCCCGAGCGCTCCCGCCAGCGCGTCGCGCAGCCAGCGGTCGGCAACGTGCAGGTTGACGAAGCCCGGGCCGGCCACCTCGAAGCGATCGAGCGCCGATCCGAGCGTCCGCGCCAGCTCCCCACCGAGCAACTCGGCGACCTCTCGCGGGGACCGCCGCAGCCGGGGCGCCAACAGCAGCGCGGCATTGGTCGAGTAGTCGCCGAAGTCCGGCCGCGGCGGGCGCTCGAGCGTGATGCCGCCGCGCGGGCCCGCCGCGCGACCCTCGCCGGCGATGCCCTCGGCGCCCTCAGCGCCCGCGCGGAGGAGCTCGGCGGCCGCCTGCATCACCGCCGCGCGCAGCCCGATCGGGGACCCGGTTTCGGGCTCGCTGCGAGCACCGGCTTGGTCCCGTTGATCGCTGGTTGAAGGCTCGCTCATGGATTCTCGCTCGGCGATTGCGATACTAGCCGCGTGAACGACCAAGACTCAGGCGCTGAGCGCCACATCAATATCCACCTTTCTCCCGAGATCATGGGAGGCGTCTACGCGAACTTCGCCAACGTCAGCCACTCGGACTACGAGTTCACGGTCACGTTCGCGCGCGTCGACCACGAGGTCGAGGCCGAGGAGGTGCCGGGCGTCGTCGTCTCGCGCGTCAACATCTCGCCGCGGTTCATGCGCGAGCTGATCGACGCGATGGAGGACAACTACTCCAAGTGGCGCACCCGCGAGGGCATCAAGAACCTTCCCGAGTACGGCGGCACGGAGGCCGGGCCTGAGGAGGAGTAGGGGCGCGCGGGCGCGGGCGGCGGCGGCACGATGAAGGTCGCGGTGATCTCCGACATCCACGCCAATCGCCAGGCCTTCGAGGCGACCCTCGAGGCGGTCGCCGACAGCGATGCCGCCGAGCTGTGGTGCCTGGGAGATCTGGTCGGCTACGGCGCCGACCCGGACGCCTGCGTCGAGCTGGCGCGCGAGCACGTGGCCGTGTGCCTGGCCGGCAACCACGATCTCGCCGTGACCGGCGAGATCCCGCTCGACGAGTTTTCGCGCGGTGCGAGCCTCGCCGCGCAGTGGACGCGCGAGGTGATGACGCCGGCCAACGTGGAGTTCCTGGCCGGACTCAAGCCCGAAGGCAGGGAGGGCGGGGTCGGCCTATATCACGCCAGCCCTCGCGACCCGGTTTGGGAGTACGTGCTCTCGACGCTGCTGGCCGAGCTCTGCCTCGATCGCCAGGACCAGCGCGTGTGCCTGGTCGGCCACTCGCACGTGGCGCTCTCGTTCGTGCGTCGCGAGAGTGAGCTGGCCACGGGCGAACCGCGCCGCGAGGGAACCTCGCTGGACATCGGCGAGGGCGAGTGGCTGCTGAACCCGGGGAGCGTTGGCCAGCCGCGTGACGGAGACCCCCGCGCCTCATGGCTCCTGCTCGACCTCGACGGCTTCACGGCGACGTTCGAGCGCACCCACTACGACGTCTCGGGCGCGGCGGCGGCGATCCGCGCGGCGCGGCTACCGGACTCGCTCGCGGAGCGCCTGGAGTACGGTCAGTGACCATGCCTCGACCCCAATGGCAGATCCGCGCGCGCGCCGAGCGCGACGGCGCGCCGCGGGCGGGAGCGCCGCGCCGGGACGCACCGCTGCTGCGGGCCGCGCTCGCCCTCTCCCTGGGGGTGCTCGCGGCGCTTTTGATCGCCTGCTCGGGCTCGGGCAAGGGGCTGATCCCGGTGGCCGACGCGGGGCCGCTTCAGAGCGACTTCGAAGCGGTGGCGCAGGCGGCGGAAAACGGCGACGGCTCGTGCTCGCGCACGGAAAGCGCGCTGCTGAAGACCGAGCAGGACTTTTCCGCGCTGCCGCCGAGCGTCGACAACGGGCTGCGCAACACGATCAAACAGGGGATCGACAACCTGCGCACGCACGCGCTGGCGCTCTGCACCCAGCCGTTGCCGCAGTCGACGGTGACGACGACCACGCCGAAGACCACGACGAGCGACACGACGCCGACCACGACGACGACCGAAACGCAGACGACGCCGACCGAAACGCAACCGACGACGCCGAGCCCGTCCGGCCCCGGCGGCGGCACGCAGGCCCCAGGCGAAGAAGGCGAAGAAGAAGGCCCGGGCCTCGGCAAAGGCGAAGGCGGCGGCAAAGGCCACAACGGTCGCGCCGGCGGGACCGGGCCGGAAGCCGGCGGCGGGGGGGAAGTGGTCAAATGAGCAGCGTCGAGATCGCGGGCCGCTACCGCCTGGACGGCCGCCTCGGCTTCGGCGGCATGTCGACCGTCCACCTCGCGCTGGACCTCCGTCTCGAGCGCCAGGTGGCGGTCAAGCTGCTGGCCGAGCACCTCGCCGAGGACCCGACGTTCGTCTCGCGGTTCCAGCGCGAGGCGCAGGCGGCTGCGCGGCTTGTGCACCCCAACATCGTTCAGGTGTTCGACTCCGGCCAGGACGAGAGCACGGGCCAGTACTTCATCGTCATGGAGTACATCGAGGGCCAGTCGTGCGCCGAGATCCTGCGCGACGACGGCTGGGTCGAGGTCGAGGAGGCGATCGCGATCATCGATCAGGCCTGCGAGGGGCTGCACTACGCCCACCGCAACGGCGTCGTGCATCGCGACGTCAAGCCCGGCAACCTGCTGCGTGCGCGCGAAGGCGAGGTCAAGCTCGCCGACTTCGGCATCGCCAAGGCGACCGAGCAGTCGAGCATCACACAGGTGGGGTCGGTGCTGGGCACGGCCGCGTACCTCGCACCCGAGCAGGCCCGCGGCGAAGAGGCGGGTCCGCGGGCGGATCTGTACGCGCTCGGCGTCGTCACCTACCAGCTGATCTCCGGTCGCCTCCCCTACGAGGCGAGCTCGTTGACCGAGCTCGCGCTCAAGCAGCAGCAGGAGGCGCCACCGATGCTGGACACGCTCGTCGCCGCCGTCACCCCGCAGCTGGCCGAGGCCGTCGCGATCTCGCTCGCGCTCGACCCGCGGGACCGTTACGCAACGGCCAGGGAGATGGGACGAGCGCTCGGCGACGGCGCCGACGGTATCGCCCCCGCTGAGCGCGCGCCCGCCGCGAGAGCCGCGCCGGCGACCGAGGCGACGAGCGTGCTCAGCGCCGGACGCCGCCCGGCCGGGCGCGAGCGTGCGCCCACGGCCGTGACGAGCGCGGTGACCCCGCGCCGACCCCGCTCCGGCCCGGCGCGCCGGCCGGCCGTCTCCCAGCAGCAGGCGCAGCCGCCGGCGGCCGCACGGACGCGGCGAGGGCGCGGCAGGCTGATGTTCGCCCTGCTCTCGTTGCTCGCGCTGGCGCTGGTGATCGTCGCGATCGTCGTCATCACCGCGCCGGCGTCGACGCAGGTAAAGCTCCGAAACGTCGTCTACTCGGACGTGCAGCAGGCGGCGTCGGCGCTCAAGCAGCTCGTCTCGGAAAACACCAAATAGCGCCGCCGCGGCCGTGATCCTCGCGTCGCTGATCAACGTCGACCACCTGGTCGAAGTTGCCGGCTATCCGCTCCTGTTCGTGCTGGTCATGGGCGAGTCTGGCGGCGTGCCGATCCCGGGCGAGACGGCGTTGATCACGGCGTCGGTGTTGAGCAGCCAGGGCAAGCTGCAGATCGAGTGGGTGATCGCGCTGGCCGCGATCGCCGCGATCGTGGGGGACAACCTCGGTTATCTGATCGGCCGCAAGGGCGGGCGCTGGCTGCTGGAGCGCCCGGGGCGCCTACACCGCCAGCGCCTGGAGGTGCTGCGCGTGGGCGAGCCCTTCTTCGAACGACACGGGCCGAAGGCCGTCTTCTTCGGGCGCTTCGTGCTCGGTCTTCGCGTGTGGGCCTCGTGGCTCGCAGGCGCCACGCGCATGCCCTGGCGTTCGTTCCTGCTGTGGAACGCGCTCGGAGGCATCTGCTGGGCAACCGGCATCGGCCTGCTCGCCTACTTCCTCGGCAACTCGGCCAGCAACGCGATCGAAGCGTTCGGTATCTGGGGGCTGATCGCCGCGGTGCTAGCCGTGATCGGCGGGTTCGTGCTGCACCGGCGCGCGCAGCGGCGGGAGCGGGAAGTGCTGGAGTCCCAGGCGCGCGAGGACCACGAACGAGCGGACTCCGAGGAGCGGGTCTCGGCGAGCGTGCACGCGCCCCCGCCGTCTCCTAATGGCAATCGATAGCGCTCAAAGCGCTAGCCGCAGATCGCCTTATGCCGGCCATCCGCTGCCCGGCCGGCGGCGCGGCGGGCCGGGCAGCGGCACGCGCTCGGTGACGAGCGCGCCCGGATCTCGGCCTACGAGCCGGCCTCCTGCTCGCCCTTGCCTGCCGAGGCGCCTGCCGGCCGCTCCTCGTGCTGTGCACGGTCGCTCGCCGTGGCCTCGACCGCCGGCCGCTCGCCGACGCTGATCGCCACCCGGCGCGGCTTGCGCTGCGCCGGCTTGGGCACGGTCAACTCGAGCACGCCGTTCTCGAAACGCGCATGGATGCTGTCTGGGTCGACCCCCTCGGGGAGCGTCAACGAACGCGAGAAGCGGCCTGACGAGCGCTCGATCCGGTGATAGCCCTCACGCTTCTCCTCGTGCTCGGAGGCCCGCTCGCCTGAGATGGTGAGTACGTTGTCCTCGAGCTCGACCTCGACATCGTCCTCGTTGACGCCGGGCAGGTCGGCTCTGAGCACGAACTCGTTTTCCTGCTCGACCAGATCCATCGCTGGGATCCAGCGGCGCCCAGTGCCACCGTTCCCCGGCCCGCCCTGCGGGTCGAAGAACGTGCCGAACAGGCGATTCATTTCCTGCTGTATCGACTGAAGCTCGCGGGCGGGCTCCCACCTGATGACTGCCATTTCCTTCACCTCCATAAGTCCGAAAGCCCGTGATTCGGTTGTCATTATAAAATCTGAGTCTGCACCTGTCAAGTTATCGTTGTGCCTTCGTGTCTCAGGCGATCCCGAACACGGTGGGTGCCACACCACACGAACGGCGTTTCGGTGGCTCCGAGGGTCAGGACGGCAGTGCTACCCGGTGGGGGGCGAGCCCTCCGATGCGGCCGAGGCGGCCGGGCGAAGCGACGACGGCTCTGATGCGGACTCGGCGGGGGCCGGCCGCGCGTAGCAGCCCAGCCGCCGGCGCCGGGCGTTCAGCAGCCGGAGTCGTCGGCCGGGGCGTCGGCGGAGGCACCGCACGGCGCGATCCGCTGGCACATGTCGGCCAACAGGTTCAGCTCGAGCTCGGAGAAGCGCGAGAAGAACTGCTCGCGCACGACCGCCACGTGGGTGATGCGCGCTTCCTCCAGGCGCTCGCGTCCGGCCGCGGTGAGGCAGGCGAACGAGCCGCGGGCGTCGTGGTCACAGGAGCAGCGCTCGAGCAGCTGCTCGCGCTCGAGCCGGTCGACCAGCCGCGTCAGGCCACTGCGAGAGATCTGGGCCTGCTCGGCCAGGTCGCACATTCGCATGCGCCCGCCGCTGGAGTCCTCGAGCCGGTCGAGCACCTCGTAGGAGCTGAGCGGCAGGCCGTGCGCCTGGTCGAGGGCCGCGTCGAGGCGCTTGGCGAGGCAGGCATGGGCGCGCAGGAGACCACGCCACGCGCGCTGGCCGGCGTCGGAGCGTTCGGCGGCGACTGCGGGGCCGTCGTCCTCCGAGACTGCGGTCCCGGGCTCCCCATTGGCGATCTTGACGGCGGTGGCGGTCGACATGACGGGCTGTTACCCAAGTCCTCCAGAACCGAATGTAGCAGCGTCCGCTGCACCGGCCCGGGTGCGCGCGCTCAGTCGCGGGTGGCGCGCCAGGCCCACAACATCATCAGCGGCTGCAGGGGCAGCCGCGCATACAGCGCCCAGCGCGGCACGCGCTTGAAGCGCTCCGGCGCACGCGCCATGTAGAGGTTGGCGGGGAAGACGGCGGCCAGCAGCGCGATCAGGCCGACTCCGGCGGCTCGCCGCGTGCGGGGCGTGAGCACGGCGAGACCGCCGAGGATCTCGGCCACTCCGCTGACCTCGACCACGCGCTTGGCGTCGTGCTGCAGCGTCGGCGGCACGATCGCGCGATAGAAACGGGGCGAGACGAAGTGGTTGACGCCGGAGCCGACGAAGAAGGCGGCCAGCAGCTTCTGCGAGAGCCTCATCGCGCCCCCGCCCCCTCCCGCAGCAGCGAGTGGCCGGTCATCGCGCTGGGCTGGGCCACGCCGAGCAGCTCGAGCACGGTCGGCGCGACGTCGGCGAGGATGCCACCGTCGGGCGCCAGGCCGATTCCGTGCAGCGTCACGATCAGCGGCACCGGGTTCAGCGAATGAGCCGTGTTGGGGCTGCCGTCGGGCTCGAGCATGTGATCGGCGTTGCCGTGGTCGGCCGTGACGACACAGACACCGCCGCGCTCGCGGACCGCCGCGACAACCTCCTCGAGGCACTCGTCGACCGTTTCGATCGCCGCGACGGCGGCGGCGATCACGCCGGTGTGCCCGACCATGTCGGCGTTGGCGAAGTTGATGATCGCGAAGCCCGGCTCGTCCTCGCGCCACGCGCGCACGAACGCATCCGCGGCCTCACGCGCGCTCATCTGCGGCTTGTGGTCGTAGGTCGGCACGTCGCGCGGCGAGGGCACGAGCTCGCGCCGCTCGCCGGCCAGCTCGGCCTCGTCGCCGCCGTTGAAGAAGTACGTCACGTGCGCGTACTTCTCGGTCTCGGCCACGTGCAGCTGACTCACGCCGGCCTGCGCCAGCACGGCCGCCAGCGTCGTGCCGGGCCGCTCGGGTGCGAACGCGACCGGGTAGGGCCAACCCTGCTCGTACTGCGTGAGGGTGGTGTAGCGCGCGACCGGGGCGCCGGCGGACCCGGCTGCGCTGCCCCGACCGCGCCACTCCGGCAACTCCTCGCCGCCCTCGCCGAAGCCCGGCTCGGCCAGCGCCCGGGTGAGCTGGCGCATTCGGTCGGGGCGGAAGTTGAACGCGATCACGCTGTCCTGCGGCTCGATCCTGGCCGGCGCGCCGACGAGCGTGGGCTCGATGAACTCGTCGGTCTCACCGCGCTCGTATGCCGCACGCACCGCCTGCTCGCCGGACTCTGCGCGGTACGGTGCCTCGCCCAGCACGAGCATGTCGTAGGCGCGCTGCGTGCGGTCCCAGCGGCGGTCGCGGTCCATCGCCCAGTAGCGCCCGACGACAGAGCCGACGCGTGCGTGCCGCGAGCGGTCGAGCTGTGCCAAGAAGTCGACGCCCGCGTGCGGGAGCGTGTCGCGCCCGTCGGTGAATGCGTGCACGATCACCTCGCGCACGCCGCGCTCGCGCGCGAGTGCGATCAGTGCGAGCAGATGCTCGAGTGAGGAGTGCACCCCGCCGTCGGAGACGAGGCCGATCAGGTGCACCCGCTCGACGTCGAGCGCCGCGGCCAGCACCTCGTTGGCGGCCAGCGAGCCGTCGGCGATGGCGTCGTCGATGCGCACCAGGTCCTGGCGCACGATCGCGCCGGCGCCGAGGTTGAGGTGGCCCACCTCGGAGTTGCCCATCTGTCCCTCCGGCAGCCCGACGGCACGACCGCAGGCGCGCAGGGACGTGTGCGGGAAGCCCTGCCACAGCCGATCGAAGGCAGGTGTGTCGGCGAGCGAGACGGCGTTGCCCGGACCGGGCTCTGCCAGCCCCCAGCCGTCGAGCACGACCAGGCAGGCACAGGGAACGGGCAGGCTCGCCGGCGGCTCCTGCTCGTGTGCGGCAGCGTCGCTCACGCTGCCGCCCTCACGCCTTCGGCGGGGGTGCCGCCGCGGCCACGATCTGTGCGAACGACTCGGCCTCGAGCGAGGCGCCGCCGACGAGCGCGCCGTCGACGTCGGGCAGCGCGAGCAGCTCGGCCGCGTTCTCGGGCTTGACCGAGCCGCCGTAGAGGATTCGCACGCGCTCGGCCGCCGCCGGGTCGCGGTCGGCGACGAGCGCCCTGATGAACGCGATCGCCTCCTGCGCCTGCTCGGGGGTGGCGACCTGGCCGGTGCCGATCGCCCAGATCGGCTCGTAGGCGATCGTCACGTCGGTCAAACGCTCGCCCGCCACGTTCGCCAGATCCTCGCGGATCTGCTGGCGCAGCTTGCGGTCGGTGTCCTCGTTCTCCCGCTCGGACTCGGTCTCGCCGACGCACAGGATCGGCGCGAGGCCCCGATCCAGCGCCGCCGGCACCTTCAGCGCGAGCGCGCGGTCGCTCTCGCCGAACAGCTCGCGCCGCTCGGAGTGCCCCAGCACGACGCCCTGCACGCCCAGCTCGTCGAGCATCTTCGATGAGATCTCGCCCGTGAACGGGCCTTCGGGCTCGTGGTGCATGTTCTGCGCGTAGACCTCGACGCGCGACCCGCGCGCGCTGTCGACCATCGCGCGCAGGTCGGTGAACGGCACGCAGATCCCCACATCGACGCCGTCGACGGCCGAGACGCGCGGCAGCAGGGCCTGGATGAAGTCCTCCGCCTCGCGCTCGGTCTTGTACATCTTCCAGTTGCCCGCGATCAGCGGGGTGCGTGTGCTCACGAGGCGACGCCCGCGCTCGCGCCTGCCCCATCGAGCGCCTCCACGCCGGGCAGCGTGCGCCCCTCGACCAGCTCGAGCGTCGCGCCGCCGCCGGTCGAGAGATGGTCGATGGCGTGCTCGAGCCCGAAGCGCGCCAGCGCAGCCGCCGAGTCGCCGCCGCCGACGACGGTCACGCCGCGCGCTTGCGCCACCGCCTCAGCGACCCGGCGCGTGCCAGCCGCGAACGGCTCCAGCTCGAACGCGCCCATCGGCCCGTTCCAGAAGACCGAGCCGGCCTTCTCGATCTCGTTCGCATACGCCTCTGCGCTGGCCGGGCCGATGTCGAGGCCCATCCAGCCGCCCGGCACCTCGACCCCGTCGAGCACGCGGTGCTCTGTTCCGGCGTCCAGCTCCCGGCCGATCACGAGGTCGCGAGGCAGCGAGACGCTCGCCCGTCCCGGGTCGGTCGCCTTGGCCAGGGCGCGGCGCGCGTGCTCCACGTCCTCGGTCGCGCACAGCGAGTCGCCGACCGCGTGCCCCTGCGCGCTCAGGAACGGGAAGCACATGGCGCCGCCGATGACGACCGTGTCGGCGAGCTCGAGGAAGCGGTCGATCACACCGATCTTGTCGGCCACCTTGGCGCCTCCGATCACCGCCACCAGCGGTCGCGGCGGGCTCTGCAGGATCTTCGACAGCGTGCTCACCTCGCGCTCGAGCAGGCGCCCGGCGGCGCTGGGCAGCAGGTGCGCGACCCCCTCCGTGCTCGCATGGGCGCGGTGGGCGGCGCCGAAGGCGTCGTTCACGTATACCTCGGCCAGGTCGGCAAGTGCACGCGCGAGCGCCGGGTCGTTGCGCGTCTCGCCCGGCTCGAAGCGGACGTTCTCGAGCACGAGCAGCTCGCCGGCGCGCAGCTGCTCGGCCAGCCCGGAGACCTCCGCGCCGACGACCGCCGGTGCAAGCGCCACATCGGCATCGACGAGCTCGCGCAGGCGGGCCACGACGGGCGCCATCGAGAGGTCCTCCTCGCGCCTGCCCTCGGGGCGGCCGAGGTGGGAGACGAGCACGATGCTCGCGCCGCGTGCGCGCAGCTCCTGGATCGTCTCGAGCGCCGCCCTGATGCGCGTGTCGTCGGCCACGACGGGCCTACCGTCGCCGTCCTTGGCGAGCGGCACGTTGAAGTCGACGCGGACGAGCGCGCGCCGCCCCTCGACGTCGAGATCGTCGAGCGTCCTCATGTCCGACTAGAGAACCTTCTGGACGAGGTCGACGATGCGGTTGGAGTAGCCCCACTCGTTGTCGTACCAGGCGACGACCTTGACCATCGAGTTGTCGATCACGGCCGTCAACAGCGAGTCCACGATCGAGGAGTACTGCGACTTGACGATGTCGGTCGAGACGATCGGGTCCTCGGTGTACTGCAGGATGCCCGCCAGCGGGCCGCTCTCGCTGGCCGCCTGCAGCGCCGAGTTGACCTCCTCCACGCTCGTCTCGCGCGCGCTCTCGATGGTCAGGTCAACCACCGATCCGGTCGGCACGGGCGCTCTCACGGCGAAGCCGTGCAGGCGACCCTGCAGCTCGGGGATCACCAGCCCGATCGCCTTGGCGGCCCCGGTCGAGGCAGGGATCAGGTTGATCGCGGCCGCGCGCGCGCGACGGAGATCCTTGTGCGGGAGATCCTGCAGGCGCTGGTCGGCCGTGTAGGCGTGGATCGTCGTCATCAGCCCGTGCTTGATGCCGATGGTGTCGTTCAGGACCTTCGCGACCGGCGCCAGGCAGTTGGTCGTGCAGGAGGCGTTCGAGACGATCTGGTGCTGTGCGCGGTCGTAGGCGTCGTCGAAGTTGACGCCGAGCACGACGGTCGCGTCGGGGTCGGTGGCGGGAGCCGAGATGACCACCTTCTTGGCGCCCTGCGCGAGGTGCTTGGACGCGCTCTCGCGATCGGTGAACAGGCCGGTCGACTCGATCACCACGTCAACACCGAGATCGCCCCACGGCAGCGCGCCCGGGTCCCGCTCGGCGAGCACCTTCAGCTCGGCGCCGTCGACCTCGATCGCGCCGTCGCGCGCCTGCACCGAGCCCGGGTAGGGGCCGAGGATCGAGTCGTACTTGAGCAGGTGCGCGAGCGTGGCCTCGTCCGTGAGGTCGTTGACGGCGACCCACTCGATCGCCTGGTCGATCTCCTCCCCCCGGGCCTTGGCGGCGCGGAACACGTTCCGGCCGATGCGGCCGAATCCGTTGATCCCAACGCGAATGGGCATTCAGTCCTCCTGAAGCGAAAATGAACGATGCCGGGCCGCGGGGACCATCCCCACTCGCCCGGCGTATGCGCCGGAGGCTATCAGCGCGCCGTTTGCGCGCTGCTCACGCTTTGCGCGGGTGCTTGTCGACGTCCCGGTGCGCGACCGCGACGTCGAGATCCTCGCTGTCGCGATAGCGCTCGGCGAGGTGCTCGGCGATAGCGACCGAGCGGTGGCGCCCGCCGGTGCAGCCGATCGCGACCACCAGATGCGCCTTGCCCTCGGCCACGTACTGCGGCAAGAGGAAGTCGAGCAGGCCGTGCAGGCGGCCGTAGAACTCGTCCAGGCGGCCGTCGCGCGCGATGTACTCGACGACCGGCTCGTCGAGTCCCGTCAGCTCGCGCAGCTCGGGCTCGTAGTGCGGGTTGGCGAGGAAACGGACGTCGAACGCGAGGTCCTCCTCGCGCGGCGGGCCGTGCTTGAAGCCGAAGCTCATGAACGTCAGCGCCAGCCGCCCTGCCGCCTTGTGCGGCAAGAGCTCATCGGCGATCTTCCCGCGCAGCATCGCCGCCGTCATGCCGGTCGTGTCGATCACGAGGTCGGCGTGCTCGCGGAAGGGAGCGAGCAGGGCTCGCTCGGCGGCGATGCCGGCCGCGACGCTGCCCTCCGGCGCCAGCGGGTGGCGACGGCGGGTCTCCTTGTAGCGCGTCACGAGCGTCTGCTCGGCGGCCTCGAGGAACAGGACGTGGTGGGTCAGCCCGAGCGCATCCAGATCCTCGACGACCGCACGGAGCGCCTCGAAGTAGACGCCGCCGCGGACGTCGGAGACGACCGCCGCGCGCTCGACCTTGGAACCTTGGTGCACGAACAACTCGACCAGCGAGCGGATCATCTCCGGCGGCAGGTTGTCGACGCAGAAGTAGCCGGCGTCCTCGAACACGTTCATCGCCGTCGACTTGCCGGCGCCCGAGAAGCCGGTGATCACGACGAGATCCTGCAGGCGCGTCTCGACGACCGGCCGCGGCGGTTTGGTCGGTTTTCGCTCCGTGCCCGAGAGCAGCGGCCTGAGCGGTCTTATCACTGCCATCGTCCCATTGTGCTTCACACGTCGGCGAGCGTGTCGAATTCCTGCGAACTGCAGGCGAACTTCCAGCCACCAGCGCCGGCCGCCGCGCCCCGCGTACGGTCCCGGACCCCTGAGCCGGACGAGGGACAAACGAGGCAAGGACGCAGGGAACGAAGTGTGCAAACGCACACGAGCGACCGAGGACGCTGTATCGCGCCGCCCCTCGACCGGCTCAGCCGGCGCGGTGGAGGTAGGCGTGCAGCTCGCGCGCGGTCTTGGCCGGCACCCCCGGCACGGCCTGCAGCTCCTCGCTGGAGGCCGAGACGACGCCCTCGGGCGAGCCGAAGTACGCGAGCAGGGCGCGCTTGCGCGCCGGCCCAACGCCGGGAAGCCCGTCGAGCAGCGAGCTGGTCATCGCCTTGTCGCGACGGCCGCGGTGGTGCGTGATGGCGAAGCGGTGGGCCTCGTCGCGCACACGCTGCAGCAGCTGCAGCTCGGGCGTCGAGTGGTCGAGCACGAGCGGGGCGCGCCGGCCTGGGATGAAGACCTCCTCGATCCGCTTGGCCAACGAGATCACGGACACGCCTCGGTCGCGAAAGCCACGCAGCGGCGCGAGGCCGGCGCCGAGCTGGCCCTTGCCACCGTCGATCACGACCACGTTCGGCAGCGCGGCGAAGCTCGCGTCGAAGGCGGGGTCGTGCGGGGAGAGGTCCGCCTGACGCTCCCACTGCGCGTACCGACGGGAGAGCACCTCGGCCATCGCGGCGAAGTCGTCCGACTCGCCCTCCCCCAGGCTGCGGATCTTGAAGCGCCGGTAGTCGGACTTCTTGGGCGCGCCTCCCTCGAACACGACCATCGAGGCGACCGTCTGGGTTCCGCCGAGATGCGAGATGTCGAAGCACTCGATCCGAATCGGTGGCGCGTCCAGGCCGAGCGCCTGCTGCAGGCCTTCGACGGCCTCCACGCGACTCTGGCGGCGGCGCTCGGAGCGCAGACGCTCCTGATCGAGCGCGAGGTGAGCGTTGCGGTCGGCCAGCTCGAGGATCCTGCGCTTCTCCCCGCGCTCGGCCGCGCGCAGCTCGACGGGCCCGTCGCGCCGGCTCGCCAGCGCGTCTGCCAGCGCCGGGCGCCCATCGACCTCCCGCTGGACGACGAGCAGTGCCGGGATCGACATGTGCCCGGCGTAGTACTGCAGCATGAACTCCTCGGCCACCTCGGGCACGCTGCGCTCGGTCTCGTTGGACAGGTAGAAGGACTGACGATCCGACAGCACGCCGTCGCGCACCTGGAAGATCTGCGCGTTGGCCTCGCGGCCGTCGACGGCCACGGCGATCGCGTCGAACGTCCCGACCGACTCGTTGGCCACGCGCCTGCGCTCGAGCAGCGAGTGCACGGCGCGCAGGCGGTTGCGCTCGACCGTCGCCTGCTCGAACTCTTCGGCAGCCGCCGCCGCGCGCATGCGGCCCTCCAGCTCGCGCTCGATCTCCTTGAACCGGCCGGAGAGGAAGTCGATCACCCCGTCGATGCTCGCGCGGTAGTCCTGCTTGGAGACATAGCCGACGCAGGGCGCCTCGCAGCGCTTGATGTAGTAGTCCAGACACGGGCTGCCGCTGCGCCGCCCCGGCTCGGGTCCGGTGCAGGAGCGGAACATGAACACCTTGGCCAGCACCTCGAGCGTCCCGCGCACGCGCTTGGCGTTGGAGTAGGGACCGAAATAGGCGCGCCCCGGGCGGTGACGCTCGCGCGTGAAGTACACGCGCGGGAAGTCCTCGTCGAGCGAGATCGCGATGAACGGGTAGGACTTGTCGTCGCGCAGGCGGATGTTGAAGCGTGGGCGGTACTGCTTGATGAAGCTCTGCTCGGCCAGCAGCGCCTCGGCCTCGGAGGCGACGACCACGCACTCGACGCTCTCCACGCCGGCCACCATCTCGGCGTGTCCCGGGGTGCTCGGCACCTGCGCCTTGGAGAAGTGCGAGGCCACGCGCTTGCGCACCGACTTGGCCTTGCCCACGTAGATGACGCGCCCTTTTGCGTCGCGGAACAGATACACACCCGGCTGGTCGGGCAGCGCGCGGCGTTGCTCGGTCAGGCTCGCGCGCCGCTCCCCCTCGCTGTTCGCCGTCTGCGTCGCCATCCAGTTCGAGGATAGGAGGCGGTCTGCGGCGCCGTCCCGCCGATCGGAGCCCACCTGCCGCGGGGAGCGCGGCCGCCGGCTCGGGCGCCTCAGTAGCTGCGCCAGTGGCGGTATACGACCATCAGGCCGTAGATCACGAGCGCCAACAGCGCGAACCACAGCACGCCGAAGATCGTGCGCGAGTCGTGGATCATGCGCGAATAGGCCGCCACGAGGAAGCCGGCCAGCGCGAGCGACCCATACAGGATCGCCCGGTGCCGATCGCCGAGGCTGTGGAGGGGCACGCGGTATTCGCGGTACAGACGCAGGCCCAGGTAGCCGAAGCCGACGCCAAAGCCGATCAGCAGGATCGATTCGAACGTGTTCGCGGCCCTGCCACCACCCGGCAGCAGGAAGACCGCGGCGGCAATCAGCGCGACGATCGCGATGTTGCGAGCCGTCCTCAGCTCCATCGGCCAAGTCTAGACGGCTGCACCGCAGCCATCGATCAGTCGATCAACGCCTCCAGGCGCGCGTAGGCCTCGTCGACGGCGCGGCGGGCCGCCGTGTGGCGCGCCTCCGACTTGGCCGACTCGTACTTGGTCGCCCACGCCGCCGGATCGGCCAGCTCCTGCTCGAGCGCCGCCATCGCCGCCTCCGCCTCCTCGATCGCCTGCTCGGCCTGCTGCTGCGCCGACAGACGATTCTTGGACGGTCCCTTCGGCTTGGACCTGCTCTTGGCCTTCGCCTTCGGCTCTCCACCGTTCGCGTTCGATGTAGTTCCGGCCGGCACATGTGCCGGCCGGCGGAGGGGCGCATGCGCCCCTCCGTGGGGCCGCGCATGCGCGGCCCCTGGCCGGTCCACATGTGGACCGGCCTTCTGATCGATTGAACATCTCTCATCGCGAATCCGCACGTACTCGGGCCAGCCGCCGAGATAGCTGTGCAGCGTGCCCTCCTCGACGGCCACCGTGCGCGTGCCGACCGCGTCGAGCAGGGCGCGATCGTGCGACACGAGCAGCACGGCGCCGGTGAACGCGCGCAGCGCGTCCTCGAGCGCCTCGCGGCTCTCGATGTCGAGGTGGTTGGTGGGCTCGTCGAGGATCAGCACGTTGGCACCCGAGTGCACCAGGATCGCCAGCGACAGACGGCGACGCTCGCCACCGGACAGGCCGGCCAGCGGCTTCTCGGCCTCCTCGCCGGAGAACAGGAAGCGGCCGAGCAGCGCGCGCGCTTTGCCCTGCGTCAGGCCCGTCGCCCGCTGGGCCGCGTCGAGCACGCTTTGGCCGGGATCGCCGCCCGCGCCGAGCTCCTCGGCATGCTGGGAGAGGTAGCCGACCTTCACGTTGTGGCCCTGCGAGAGCTTTCCCGCCGCCAGCTCGCGGCGCCCGGCCAGCGTTTCGATCAGCGTCGTCTTGCCCGAGCCGTTGGGGCCCACCAGCGAGACGTGCTCGCCGCGTTCCAGCCACAGCTCGGCCTGCTCGAGCAGCGCGATCGGCGGCGTGCCGTCGTCCCCGCCGACCTCGACGCGGCCGTCGCTCAGCTCGAAGATCACCCTTCCCGAGCGCGCGGGCTTGGCGAACTGGAAGTCCAGCGAGCGGCCGTCTTCGGGATCCCGCTCGATCCGCTCGATCTTGGCGAGCTTCTTCACCCGCGACTGCGCCTGTTTCGCCTTCGTCGCCTTGTAGCGGAAACGCTCGATGAAGCGTTCCATGCGCGCGATCTCGGCCTGCTGGGAGTCGATCGCCTTGCCCAACGCGATCTCGCGGGCTGCCTGCTCCTTGCGCCAGTTGTGCCACGTGCCGGCGAAGAAGCGCGAGCGGCCGGCCTCGAGCTCGAGCACCGCCGTGCCCACCGCCTCCAGGAACCAGCGGTCGTGCGCGACCAGCACGACCGCCGCGTCGAGGTCGACCAGCGTCTGCTCGAGCCACTCCAGCGACTCGATGTCGAGGTGGTTCGTCGGCTCGTCCAGCAGCAGCACGTCGGCGTTCGTCGCCAGCGCCCGCGCCAGCGATGCCCGCGTCAGCTGCCCGCCCGAGAACGTGTCCAGCGGGCGCTCGAGATCGCCCTCGCCGAAGCCCAGCCCGCGCGCCATCACGGTCGCCCGATCGCGCCACAGGTACCCCCCGCGGGCCTCCAGGTGCGCCTGCGCCCGCGAGTAGCGCGCCAGCAGCGCCTCCTCCGTGCTGCCGGCCGCCATCTCCGCCTCGAGCTTGGCCAGCTCGGCCTCGATCTGCAGCTCCTCCGCGCACCCCGACAGCACGTAGTCGCGCAGCGCCAGCTCGCGCTCGCGCGGAGGACGCTGGTCGTGCAGCACGATGCGCATGCCCTTGGCGACGCTCAGCTCGCCCCTGTCGATCACCGTCTCCCCCGCCAACATCCGCAGCAGCGTCGTCTTGCCCGCACCGTTGCGCCCGGCCACCGTCATCCGTTCGCGCCGCTCCAGCTTGAACGAGACCCCGCGCAGCAACGCCTGCCCCGCGATGTCCTTGTGCATGTCCGATGCGATCAGAAGCGCCACGGGGACTGGTGATACCAGCAGCGCCCCCGCGGACTGAGATACGATCCGTCCAGATGCGTCGCGTTCGGACAACGCTCTTCCTCTGGGCCCTGCTGGTCGTCCCGCTGCTGCTGAGCCCGGTCGCCCAGGCCGAGAACGACGGCCGCGGCTTCTACGGCACGACCAACGACAAAGTCGTCACCAACGCGGGCTTCATCGTGATCGCGTTCTTCCCGCTGTTCGTGTTCTTCATGAGCATGCTCCAGAAACGGCTGGAGAAGCGCAAGCAAGCGCGCGTGGCGCACAAGGCCGACCTGGGCAACGGCCGCTGGCGCGGCGGCTGGTAGCGCGCGCCGAGCCGAGCCGAGCGGTCCGGTGAGCGAGCCCGACAAGGCAGGAGCCGCCGACGGCCGGGCCGGTGCGGGCGCGGAGAGCGCCGAGCCGGTCCGTTACGAGCGACAGGGCGCGGCGGCGGTCGTCACGATCGACCGCCAGCACCGGCGCAACGCCGTGGACGGGCCAACGGCCGAGCGCCTCCACGAGGCGCTCCTGCGTTTCGAGGCCGACGAGGAGGCCCGCGTGATGGTGCTGACCGGGGCCGGTGGCGTCTCCTTCTGCGCCGGCGCCGATCTGAAGGCGCAGGAGACGTTCGTGGACCGCCTGATGAGCGCCGAGGGCCCGATGGGGTTCACGCGCCTGACGCCGTCCAAGCCGACGATCGCCGCGATCTCCGGCTTCGCGCTGGCGGGCGGGCTCGAGCTGGCGCTGTGGTGCGACCTGCGCATCGCCACCGAGGACTCGACGCTCGGCTACCCCGAGCGTCGTTGGGGCGTGCCGCTCATCGACGGCGGCACGCAGCGGCTGCCGCGCATCGTCGGGCTCGGGCGAGCGCTCGACCTGATCCTCACGGGACGCATGATCGACGCCGGCGACGCGCTCGCGATGGGAATGCTGACCGAGGTCGTGCCGCCCGGCGCACACCTCGCCCGGGCGCTCGAGCTGGCCGAGGGGCTGGCGCGCTTCCCCCAGCGCACGATGCTCGCCGATCGCAGGGCAGCGATCGAGGGCTTCGGGCTGCCGCTGGCAGACGGGCTCGCGCTCGAGGCCGACGCTGGGCCCGAGGTGTTCGAAGACGGCGCGCGCGGTGCCGCTCGCTTCGTCGCCGGCGAGGGTCGCGGGGGCGCCGGAGCCGGCGCGTAGCTGCGCCACGCCCGCACTGGGCGGCGTCCCCCTTTTACAGGTAGGCTCTGCGGCGCGATGGCCTACTTCGTCACAGGAGCCACCGGCTTCATCGGACGACGCTTGGTCGAGCAGCTGCTCGACAAACGCCAGGGCAAGGTGTTCGTGCTCGTGCGCGAGAGCTCGCTCGAGCGCCTCGAGGACCTGGTCGCACGCTGGAGCGCCGTCGCCGGCGCGGGCGCCGGCAAACGCGTGCAGCCGGTGCTCGGCGACCTGCGCAAACCGCTGCTCGGCGTCGAGCAGGAGCAGGTGGCCGAGCTGCGCGGCAAGATCAAGCACTTCTTCCACCTCGCGGCCGTGTACGACATGACGGCGCCGGCCGAGCTGAACACGGCGGTCAACGTGGGCGGCACGACCCACGCCGTCGAACTGGCGCGGGCGGTCGATGCCGAGCGCCTGCACCACGTCTCCTCGATCGCCGTCGCCGGCGAGTACAAGGGCCTGTTCACGGAGGACATGTTCGACGAGGGCCAGAAGCTGCCCTCGCCCTACCACCGCACGAAGTTCGAGTCCGAGCGCATCGCGCGCGAGCAGCCCTACGTCCCCTGGCGGGTCTACCGCCCGGGCATCGTCGTCGGCGACTCGCGCACCGGCGAGATGGACAAGGTCGACGGCCCCTACTACTTCTTCAAGGCGATCCAGCGCGCACGCCAGCTGCTGCCCGAGTGGGCGCCGTTGGTGGGACCCGACCTGGGCAACACGAACGTCGTGCCCGTCGACTGGGTCGTGGACGCGCTCGAGCACCTCGCCCACGAGCCCGACCTCGACGGCAAAGCTTTCCACCTGACCGATCCGCGCCGCCAGCGCGTCGACGACCTGATCAACGAGTTCGCAGCGGCCGCGCACGCCCCGCGGATCGCGCTGAGCGTCGACAAACGCCTGACCGACCCATTGCCGAAGTGGCCGCTGGCGCTCGCGCTCGACCTGCCGCCGTGGCGGCAGCTGCGCAAACTCGCGCTGCGCGACCTCGGGATCCCCGAAGAGGTGCTCTCGCACATGGAGCTCGTGCCGCGCTTCGACACGCGCGAGACGAGCCGCGTGCTCGCCGGGACCGCACTCGAGCGGCCACCCGCGCTGCACGACTACGCCGGGCGCCTGTGGGACTACTGGGAGCGCGACATGGAGCCGAGCATGTCGGCCGGGCGCACGCTCAGGGAGGCCCTCGACGGCAAGCACGTGATGATCACCGGCGCCTCATCCGGGATCGGGCGCTCGGCCGCGCTGAAGGTCGCCGAGGCCGGGGGCGTGCCGCTGCTGGTCGCGCGCAACGTCGAGAAGCTGGAGGAGACGCGCGCCGAGATCGTCGCCGGCGGGGGCACGGCCTACGTCTACGCCGCCGACATCGCCGAGATGGAGTCGGTCGACCGGCTGGTCGAGCGCGTGCTCGCCGACCACCGCAACGTCGACATGCTCGTCAACAACGCCGGGCGCTCGATCCGTCGCTCGATCTCGCTCAGCTACGACCGCTTCCACGACTTCGAACGGACGATGCAGCTGAACTACTTCGGCGCCGTCAAGCTGATCATCGGCCTGTTGCCGCACATGCGCGAGCGCGGCTCCGGGCACATCGTGAACATCTCCTCGATCGGCGTGCAGACGAACCCACCGCGCTTCTCCGCCTATGTCGCGTCGAAGGCCGCGCTTGACGCCTTCACGCGCGTCGTCGCCTCGGAGGTGATCGGCGACGGGGTGACGTTCACGACCATCCACATGCCGCTCGTGCGCACACCGATGATCGCCCCCACCAAGATGTACGACGCCTTCCCGACGCTCACGCCCGACGAGGCAGCCGACATGATCTGCGAGGCGCTGCGCGGGCGCCCCAAGCACATGGGCACGCGCCTGGGCACGGCCGGCGTCATCGCCTACGCGCTCTCCCCCAAGGCGGTCGACCGCATCCTGCACCTGGCCTACCGCGTGTTCCCCGACTCGGCCGCCTCCAAGGGCCAGCAGGCGCTCGAGGAGCGCGCCTCCTTCGAGCAGATCGCGATGGCGACGCTCACGCGGGGCGTGCACTGGTAGCAGCGCCTCGCGCGCGGGACCGCGCGGCGATGCTGAGATGATGGAGTCGTGAGCGACGCGGCGGCTGCCATCGAGGTGCGTGCCCTGAGCAAGCGCTACGGCGAGTTCGAGGCGGTGCGCGGGATCGACATCACCGTCCGCCGGGGCGAGGTGTTCGGCCTGCTCGGCCCCAACGGCGCCGGCAAGACCACGACGGTCGAGATTCTCGAGGGCTACCGAGCGCGCAGCGGCGGCGAGGTCTCCGTGCTCGGCCACGACCCGGGCGGACGCAGCCGCGCGCTGCGCCGGCAGATCGGGATCGTGCTGCAGTCGGGTGGCATCTACGGCCACATCACCCCTCGCGAGGCACTGCGCCACTGGGCCGGGTTCTATCCGCACCCGCGCAACGTCGAGGAGGTGCTCGCACTGGCCGGGCTGCAGGCTCAGGCAGACGTCCGCAGCCGCCGACTCTCCGGCGGGCAGCTGCGCCGGCTCGACTTCGCGCTCGCGCTGATCGGCGACCCCGAGCTGATCTTCCTCGACGAGCCCACGACCGGGTTCGACCCGGAGGCGCGGCGCAGCGCCTGGGAGACGGTGCGCAGGCTGCGCGACCTCGGCAAGACGGTGCTGCTGACGACGCACTACCTCGACGAGGCCCAGGAGCTGGCCGACCGCGTCGCGATCGTCAAGGACGGCCGTGTGCTCGCCATTGGACCGCCGCGCGAGCTCGGCGTAGGCGCCTCGCACTACCGCGTCGCCTATCGCGATCGCGACGGGCAGTTCGTGGAGCACCAGACCGACGACCCGACGGCTCTGCTGGCCGAGCTGACCGCCGCGGCGCTCGCACGCGGCGAGCGCTTGGAGGAGCTGAGCGTGGGCCGTCCCACGCTCGAGGACGTCTACCTCGAGCTGACCGCCGAGGCAGAGCCGCTGTCCGACGAGCGCCGGCCGCTGGCCGAGCGGACATCGAGCGCCGGGGAGGCCGATGATGGCTGAGACCATCACGCTCGGCTGGCGCCAGTACCGGCTGGAGCGACGCATGTTCTGGCGCAACCCGAGCGCCGCCTTCTTCAACTTCCTGCTGCCCCTGCTGTTCCTCGCCGGCGGCGGCGCCATCCTCGCGGGCAACCAGCGTGAGCTCGACAAGCTGCTGCCCGCGATCGCCGCCATGAGCGTGATGGCGACGACGTTCACAGCGCTCGCCTACAACATCGTGTTCCTACGCGAGCGCGGCGTGCTCAAGCGGATCCGCGGCACGCCGTTGCCGACCCTGTCCTACTTCGGCGGCGTCGCCGCCAACGCCGTCACCAACACGGCGCTGCAGATCGGCATCGTGATCCTCGCCGGCAAGCTCGTCTTCGGCATCGGGTGGCCGGACGACTGGCCCGAGCTGATCGTGTTCGTGCTCGTCGGTGTCGTCTCCCTGGCGGCGCTCGGCGTGGCCTTCGCCCACGCCATCCCCAACTTCGAGTCGACCGCCGCCTACGTCAACGCCGTGTTCCTGCCCGTCGTGTTCATCTCCTTCTACGTGTTCGACTCGAGCAGCGCCCCGGGCTTCCTGCGGCAGATCGCCGAAGCGCTCCCGCTGAAGCCGCTGATCGACGGGCTCTCGGGCGCGCTCGTGACGGGCTCCGGCATCGGCGACCACCTCGATGCGCTAGCCGTGATCGCGCTGTGGGGGGCCTTCGGCCTGTACTTCGCCGTGCGGGGGTTCTCCTGGGAGTCGCGTCGCTCGTGAAGCAGCTCGCCGATGGCCTGCACCTGCTGCGCGGCTTCCCTCCGAACGCGATCAACGTCTACCTGGTCGAGGACGTCTTGATCGACGCCGCCACGCGGCAGGGCGAGCGGCGCATCATGCGCCAGATCCGCGATCGCACGGTGACGGCGCACGCGCTCACGCACGCCCATCCCGACCACCAGGGCGCCAGCCACGCGATCTGCGAGCGGCTGCAGATCCCGCTCTGGTGCGGACGCGGCGACGTGCCCGCGATGGAGACGCCCGGCGCCATCAAAAGCAGCCAGGCGCCGGGTTGGCTGAATCGTTTCCAGTCGCGCTTCTGGACGGGGCCGCCGCACCCGGTGGCCCGAGCCCTGCAGGAGGGCGATCAGGTGGCCGGCTTCACCGTGCTCGAGGTGCCGGGGCACTCGCGTGGCCACGTCGCCTACTGGCGCGAGGCGGACCGCGTCCTGATCCTCGGCGACGTGCTCAACGGGATGAACCTGATCACCGGCAAACGGGGCCTGCAGGAGCCGCCCAACGTGTTCACGCCCGACCCCGTGCGCAATCGCAGCTCGATCCGGCGGCTGGCGGCGCTCGAGCCCGAGCTCGTCTGCTTCGGCCACGGCCCGCCGCTGCGCGACGGACGCGAGCTGCAGCGCTTCGTCGCGACGCTGCCCCCCGATGGCAGCTGAGCCGGAGGAACCGCAGGCCCCGGCGCCCACCCCCGCGCCCGGCCCCGACCCTGAGATCGCCGCCGAGGCCTCCGCGGTTGACAGCATCTTCATCGCGGACGGCGAGCGCTTCATGCCGACCGAGCAGGCACGCGGGCCATGGGATCCGCGCGCGCTGCACGGCGGGGCTCCGGCCGCGCTGATCACCTCGGCCTTCGAGCGCCTGCAGCCCGGCGCCGAACTGCGCATCGGGCGCCTCGGCTTCGAGTTCCTGCGGCCGATACCGGTCGCGCCGCTCACGCTCACCACGCGCATCGCGCGACCCGGGCGCCGCGTTCAGGAGCTGAGCGCCGAGCTGCTCGCCGGAGACGAGCCCGTCGTGCGCGCGAGCGCGCTGCGCGTGCAGGCCGTTCCGGGGGAGGCCGAGGCGGCCGCGGCCCAGGCCGCGTCCGGCCCTGAGGCGGGCGCTGTCGCCGGTGCCGGCGAACCTGCGCCAGCGGGCGCGATCGCGGCGGCGGACGAGACGATGCCGCCGCCCGCGCAGGGCCAGCGCAGGCGTTTCGCGCTGAACGACTCGAGCGATGCGAGCTTCGCCGGGACGGCCATGGAGATGCGTTGGTTGAACGACCCGTGGCGGCTCGGGCCGGGGCGCGTGTGGCAGCGCCTGCTGCACCCGCTGCTGCCCGGCGAGCAGCTGAGCTCGCTGACGCGCCTGGCCGCGACGGCGGACTTCTGCAACGGCGTCAGCGCCGCGCTGCCGTTCGACCGCTTCGTCTTCATCAACGCCGATCTCAGCATCCACCTGCAACGGCTGCCCGAGGGCGAGTGGATCGGCCTCGACGCGCGCACGCGCCTGCACGAGGGCGGCGCGGCACTCGCCGAAGGCGTGCTCCACGACGAGCGCGGCGCGCTCGGCCGCGCCTTTCAGACGCTCGTCGTGCAACCGCGCTGAGGCCTGCTCGAGCGGGCGCCTGCGAACGGCGCCGGCCGGGTAGTAGGCTCGAAGGAGGATGGCCACGAGCGCCCCGATCGATCCTTCTCTGCGCATCGGCGCGGTGCGCCTGGCCGTCGCCGACCTGCCGCGCAGCGCCGACTTCTACGAGCGCGTGCTCGGGCTGCCGGCGATCGACCGCGACGAGCGGGGTGCCCTGTTCGGCGCCGACCCGGAGCAGCCGGTGCTCGAGCTGAACGCGATCGCCGATCCGACGCCGCTCTCCCCGCACGACACCGGCCTGTTCCACGTCGCCTGGCTGCATCCCTCGCGTGCGGCGCTGGCCGAGACGGTGCAGCGGATCGCGCGCGCGGGCTGGCCGCTCGAGGGCGCCTCCGACCACGGCGTCTCCGAAGCGATCTACCTGAGCGATCCCGATGGTCTCGGCATCGAGATCTACACAGACCGCCCGCGCGAGAGCTGGGAGCGCTCCCCGGACGGCCGCCTGCGCATGATCACGCAGCCGCTCGACATCCAGGACCTGCTCGCACAGGCCCCCAGCGAGGTCGATGCCGCGAGCGAGACGGTCGCGCCCGGCACCGGCATCGGCCACGTCCACCTGAAGGTCGCCGACGTGCCTCGTGCGGTCGCCTTCTACCGCGACACGCTCGGTTTCGAGGAGCAGGCGCAGCTGCCGTCCGCCGCGTTCCTTGCAGCCGGCGGCTATCACCACCACATCGGGTTGAACTCGTGGCAGAGTCAGGGCGCCGGGCCGTCCCCGCCCAGCGCCCCGCGGCTGAGCGAGATCCGCTTCACGCTGCAGGACGGCGAGCGCCCTGCGCTCGTCGACCCCGATGGGAACACGCTCAGCTTCTCCTCGCCGGCAACCGCGTGAGCGCGGCCGGCGCGGCCGGACTCAGCGTCGGCTAGAGACCTCGTCCAGGCGCCCGAGCTCCTCGGCCGAGAGCTCGAGGCCCACCGACGCGACCAGCTCGGCCACCTGCTCCGGCGATGTCGCGCTTGCGATCGGGGCCAGCACGGTCGGTTGTGAGCGCAGCCAGGCAAGCGACACGGCCGCGACCGGCGCGTCGTGCGCCGCCGCGATCTCATCGAGCGCGTCGAGCACGGCAAAGCCACGATCGTTGACGTAGCTCTCGTCCACCCCTGCCGCGCGCCGGCTCTGGACCTGCTCGCCGCCGCGGCGGTACTTTCCGCTGAGGAAGCCGCGCGCGAGTGCGAAATAGGGCAGGCACGCGATGCCCTCCTGTTCGCACAGCGGCGCCAGCTCGCGCTCGTACTCGCGCTCCATCAGGTTGTAGTGCGGCTGCAGGGCGACGAAGCGCGCACGACCTTCGCGGCGGCCGAGCTCCAGCGCCTCGCGCAAGCGTGCGGCGCTGTAGTTGGACGCCGCCGCGTGCGCGATCAATCCGTCCTCGATCAGCTCGCCGAACGCCGTCAGCGTCTCCTCCAGCGGCGTCCGGGGGTCGTCCTGGTGCGCGTAGTAGAGATCGATCTGCTCGACGCCGAGGCGCTCCAGCGATGCCTCCGCCCCGTTTCTGACGTTGCCCGCCGACAGCCCCTCCAGCTCGGGCGCCATTCCCACCTTGGTCGCGATCACGAGCTGCTCGCGATTGCCGCGCGCGGCCATCCAGCGGCCGATGATCCGCTCCGACTCACCCGGTCCGCCCGGACCGCGCCGGCCGTAGCTGTCGGCCGTGTCAATGAAGTTGCCGCCCGCGCCCACGTACGCGTCGAGCACTTCGAACGAGCGCTCCTCGTCGATCGTCCAGCCGAACACATTGCCGCCCAGACACAGGCCATAGACGTCGAGATCGGTGTTGGCCAAGCGCGCGATGCGACCCACAGTAGCCAGCCGTTCGTCCACGCCCGGCATCGTTTCAAGCGCTTCCCAGCGGCCTGAACCGCTTGTACACGAGATTTAAGCTTCTCTTGAGACGCGGCGAGCAACACTGTGGGTGGGACGACATGACCCCGAATCCCGAGGAGGGAATCATGCCCAGGATCATTGTCACGACCGACCCGTCCGAGCAGCGAGAGACCCCCGTCCTGCTCGACGAGCGCGTCGACTCGCTGCACCTCTCCGACGACCACGCCGCCGAGCAGCTGATCGAGCGGCTCGCGTGGGCCGTAACCGACGCCGAGGACACCCAGCGCGAGCTGACCCCGCATTGAGTACCCACTGACCGCCCGCGGCGGCTCGCGCAACAAGGCGAGCCGCCGCGGCGCGGACCCTCGCCGTTCGAGCGGCCGAGGACGACGCCGCGACGGGCCGGCCAGCATTACGACGTGAGGTAGGCGGTCGCTGGCCAAGCGTTCGCAAGGACGCAGGGAGCGTGGTGTGCGAGAAGCACACGAGCGACTGAGGACGCCGCGACGCGCCGGCCAACGACCGCCTACCGCCGGCGGCCCATTGCGAAGCTCTGAATCGGCGGCGCAACCGCCCGCATGCTCGAACCGACCTCGCCCGCATCGTCCTCCTGCTCCTGCGGAGCTTGCGCGGGCACGGGCAGCCGGTGCACGCGCGCGAGCGCAGCTTCGCGCTCCTCGCCCTCGACGCCGCCCGCGATGAAGCGCTCGAGCTCCGAGAGCTCGCGCACGAGCAGGTTGACGACTCCTTCCGAGCGCTCCACCCGTCCACGCGCCAGGAGCAGCGGCTCTGCACGAGCGAGATGACGATGACGCTCGTAGACTGCCCGCGGGACGATCAGGTTGGCCGTGCCGAACTCGTCCTCGAACAGGAGGAACATCGTCCCCTTCGCCGTTCCCGGGCGCTGGCGCGCGATCACCAGCCCCGCCATCGACACGGCACTGCCGCTCGGCAGGCGCGTCAGCTGCGCGCTCGTCGTCAGCATCGGCGCCGTCAGCCGCTCGCGCAGCACCGCCATCGCGTGATCGCCGATCGTCACGCCGCTGGTCCCATAGTCGGCGATCAACCGCTGCCAGCGTCCGAGCGGACGCAGGCGAGGGGCGCCGGGCAGCTCCAGCGGCAGCGCCAGCTGGGTGCCATCCACTGTCCCGTGTCCCGCCGCCGCGAGCCCCAGCTGCCATAGGGCGGTGCGCCTGTCCGCCTCTCCCAGCGCCCGGTCCTCCCACCTGCCCCCCGGCGAGCGCTCGGCCGCGATGATCTCGTCGCACGCACCCGACCAGGCCAGCTGTTCGAGCGTCCTGCGGCGAGCCCCGATGCGTCCCGCGAGCTCGCCGAGACTCGCGAAGCGTCCGCCGCGCTCGCGCTCTGCCACCAGCTCGCGCATCTCCTCACCGCCGACGTCCTTGATGTAGCCGAGGCCCAGGCGCACGCCGCCCTCGTGCACCGTGCACTCGACCTGCGATGCGTTCACGTCGAGGCGCAGGATCGGGATGCCCCGGTGCTCGGCCTCGTGCACGAGGCTGTCCGGCGCATAGAAGCCCATCGGCTGCTCGTTCAGCAGCGCACAGAGGAACTCCGGGCCGTAGTACACGCGCAGCCACGTCGACTGGTAGGCGAGCAGGCCGAAGGCGGCGCTGTGCGCCTTGGGGAAGCCGAAGCCCGCGAAGCCCTCGATCATCTGCCACACGCGCTCCGCCGTCTGCTGGTCGATCTCCGATCCGTCGCGGCCGGCGTGGCGCATGACGCCGGCGACGAAGCGCTCGCGATGGCTCTGCAGCAGCTCCTGCGAGCGCTTGCGGCTCATCGCCCGGCGCAGCCCCTCCGCTTCCCCGGGGGTGTAGCCGGCGAACGCCTGAGCCACTTCCATCACCTGGTCCTGGAAGATGATCGTGCCCAGCGTGTCACGCAGCACCGGCTCCAGCGAGGGGTGCTCGTAGGGGATCTGGTAGTCCGGGTCTTCGCGCAACCGGCGCCTGCGCTCGATGTAGGGGTTGACCGCCCCGCCCTGGATCGGGCCCGGCCGGATGATCGCGACCTGCACCGCCAGGTCATCCAGGTCCCTCGGGCGCGTACGCCGCAGCGACTGCATCTGCGCGCGGCTCTCGATCTGGAAGGAGCCGACCGTGTCCGCCGCGCTGATCGCGTCAAAGGTCCGCTCGTCGTCGAACGGTATGCGCGAGAGGTCGACCCGTTCTCCGCGCGTGTGCACGATCGTCTCCACGCACCGCTCGACCGCCGAGAGCATCCCCAGCCCCAGCAGGTCGATCTTCAAGAAGCCGGCGTCCGCGCAGGAGTCCTTGTCCCACTGCACCATCTGCCTGCCCTCCATCGCCGCCGGCACGACCGGGCAGCAGTCGATCAGCGGTCGCGTCGCGATGATCATCCCGCCCGAGTGCTGGGAGAGGTGCCGCGGCAGTCCGTAGGCCTCCTCGACGAGCCGGGCGAGCCAGCGCCAGCGCTCCGAGCGGGCCACGACCGTCCGGCCGCGAGCAGGTTCTGCGGACAGCCGATCCTCCCGCTCCTCCCGATCCCCCCGCTCGCCCATCTCCCCGCCGGCGACGCCGATGTCGTGCTCGGCCGCTCCGTAGCGCTCCGCACTGCGGGCCTCGCGCTCGATCTCGCCGGGCGGCAGGCCGAGAACCTTGCCCAGCTCGCGAATCGCCCCGCGCGCACGGAAGGTCGGGAAGGCCGCCACCAGCGCGGCGCGCTCGCAGCCGAAGCGCTCGTGCACGCGCGGTATCAGCACCTCGCGGATGTCGCGCGGAAAGTCGAGGTCGATGTCCGGCAGTCCGCGCAGATCCTCGTGCAGGAAGCGCCCGAGCGTCAGTCTGTTGGCGATCGGGTCGATGTGCGAGAGCCCGATCAGGTAACAGACCAGCGAGGAGACCGACGATCCCCGCCCCCGCCCCGGCGCCAGCAGGGCGCGCACAGAGTCCGGCCCCCTCACCTCGCGAGCGACCTCCCGCGAGAGCTCGAGCATGTCGTGGTGCAGCAAGAAGAAGCCGGCCAGCCCGAGCTTGCCGATCACGTTCAGCTCCTGCCTCAGGCGCGCCTGCGCCTCGGCGCAAGCCGCCGCCGCCTCGTAGTGCTCGTGCAGACGCGCCTCGCACAGCTCGGCCAGCTTGCGCTCCGCGCTCGCATCCTCTGCCCCCGGATAGCGGTAGCCGAGGTCGTGCGTGAGGTCGAACGTCAGCCGCTCGGCCAGCGCCAGCGTCTCGCGCACCGCCTCCGGATGGTCGGCGAAACGGCGGGTCATCGCCTGTGGCGTGGTCATCACGTGGCTGCAGTTGCCGCGGCGCAGCGGCTCGGAGGCGTCGAGCGTGGTGCGGTGGCGCAGCGCCACGAACGCGTCCTGCAGCTCGGCCCGGCAGCGCGCGTGCGCGTGCACGTCGCCGCTGGCCACGCACGGCACGCCCAGCCGCCGCGCAAACGCCGCCAGCGCCCGGTTGCGAGCACGATCGTCTCGCGCATACGGGCGCTGGAGCTCGACGCGCAGGTTCTCCGAGCCGAACGCCTCGAGCAATCCTCGCGCCACCGGTTCGTCGCGCACGCCGCCCGCGATCGCCGAGCGGCCGGCGCAGCCGGTCAGGCAGACGAGGCCATCGGCGTGGTCGAGCACCGCCTCGAGCTCGACCGACGGCTCTCCGCGCTCGCGCCGGCCCGGACCGTCGCGCGTGTGCGCGTGTGCCAGCGTGAGGATCCGGCAGAGGTTGCGCCAACCGCGTCCGTCGCGCACCAGCAACGTGAGGTGACGCCCGCCGGCACCGCAGCCGGAGGCTGTGGTGAGATCGATCTCCGCGCCGTGGATCGCCCTGATCCCGTGGTCGGATGCGACCTGGGCGAGCTCCATCGAACCGGAGACCGAGTTGTGGTCGGTCAGCCCCAGGGCCACGTGGCCGAGCTCGTGCGCGCGATGAGCCAGCTCGCCCGGCAACGACACGCCGTCCAGGAACGAGTAGGCCGAGTGACAGTGCAGCTCGACGTAGGGTGGCGTCGGCGGCGCGGACATCGCTCAGCGCACTCGCGGCGTTGCAACCATCTACGCCCCCTGAACGAACCAGCCGCCGACGCGGCCGTCGCCGGCGACCAACGGCTCCGCCGTCGGTGCCCCACCGAGATCGTGAAAGACGACCAGGTTGCGCCCGCTCGTCGTCACCACCTCCCAGTAGCGTCGGCGCAGCGGCTGTGCCGTCCACCAGCGGTCCTCGACCAGCCAGGACTCGCGCACCAGCTCGACCGCGTGTCCTTCGACCCGCAGCGGCGCGCCCTCCTCGCCCGTGCGCACCCGCGCGGGACGCGGAAGATTGAGCGCTCGCGAGGGCGCAGCCATCAGCCCGGCAGCGGTGTGAGCACCACTCGCCGCTCCGGCACGCGCGAGTCCGGATCCACGCAGACAGCCCGCATCGCAGCGTTCTCCCCGGCCACGGCCCGCATCTGCACGACGGCCTCGCGCATGCGCGCCATGCGCGCCGCGTGTGCCTCGTCCAGCAGCGCGCGCTGCTCGCCCGCCGGAGGGCCGAAGCGCTCGACCGCCAGACCGAGCGTGGCGGCCGGGGCCGGCAGCATCAGCAGTCGCAACGACAACGCCAGCGAGATGCGCTCGCGGTCGGACAGCGGCTGGCGGAAGACCGCGCGCTCGCGCCAGCCCCCGCCCGAGAGCAGCCGTGCGGAGAGCGTGACCGCGCGCAGCGAGCGCCCGCGCCGCTCAGGGCGCGCAAGCAGGCGATCGACCAGCACGCCGAGCACGCGCTCCAGCGATGCGCCCGAGCTCGCGTCGCCGACGCTCATCGCCTCCTCCAAGCGCTCTTCGGACAGGCGCGGTCGCAGCGGCGTGTCCTGCCCGCACGCGAGCCGATGCGCGAAGGCCCCCGCCTCCCCGAAGCGATCGGCGAGCTCGGACCGGCCGAGGCGCACCAGCTCACCGAGCGTCCGCACGCCCAGGCGCATCAGCGGCTCGAGCAGCTGCTCGGTCTCGGCGCGGAAGCCGAGCAGCTCGATCGGGCGGCCTGCCAGCCAGCGCAGCGCCTCGCTCCCCTGCAGCGCCAGCGGGCGGCGCGATCGGACCGCCAGCGCCGCAGCCAGCGCGCAGAAACGCGTCGGCCCGGCGCCGACGCGCTTCTGCCGGTCCTCGCCGCCACCCCGGGAGCACCCCCCCAATCGCCCTCGCCGCGCCCGCCCACTCGCTGCGACGAGGTTCCCCGGCGCCGCGCCCACGCCACACGCTGCGGCGATCACGGCGGCGTCCGAGCCGTGCAGCCCGCGCAGCGGCTCGGCGGCGAAGTAGGCGAGCCCCGGACGGGCCGACTCGACCGCCGCTCCGATCTCCTCCAGGGCACGCAGCCGGGACTCCCACGCCTCCTCAACGCTCACGGGATCGGCCGGCACGAGCACGAGGTCCGGGCAGCGCGCGAGCGCCTCCCCGAGCGCCATGCCCCTGCGCACCCCCCGGGCCTCGGCCGCCCCCGAGGCTTCCCCGACGCGCTGCTCGCTCCCGGGCAGCGGGGCGATCGCGAGCGCACGACCGACGAGCCCGCGCGCTCCCCCGGCGGCGAGGGCCAGCTCGAAACGGGGCACATGAACGCATACGACCATAGGCGAACATATGTTCGCATAGGCGGGGGACGGATGCCTCGGCGGTGAGTGACCGCCTCGCCCGGCGTCGGCGCTCAGTCCATCGTCAGCGGGCCCTCTGCGGAGCCGCTGAGGAACTGCCTGACGAAGGCGTTGTCCGAGGAGAACATCCGCTCGGCGTCGCCCGCCTCGACGATCCGCCCCTTCCACAGCACGGCGATGTATTCGCCGATCTGGCGCGCCGAGGCGATGTTGTGCGTGACGACGATGTAGGTGCCTTTGTGGATCTGGTGCATCTCCTGGATCAGGTCGCACAGCAACGCCGTGCGCACCGGGTCCAGGCCGGAGTCGGGCTCGTCGAAGATCACCACGTCGGGCTCCATCACGAGGGCGCGCGCGAAGCCGGCGCGCTTGCGCATCCCGCCCGACAGCTGTGAGGGCGCGTCGTCCATCGCGTCGGCGAGGCCGACGTCGGTCAGCCGCGCGGTCACGCGCTCGGCTATCCCCGACTCGGACATGTCGGTGTGCTGGCGCAGCGGGAACGCGACGTTGTCGAACACTGACATCGAGCCGAACAGGGCGCCATCCTGGAACAGCACGCCGATCCGTTGGCGCAACGCCAGCAGCTTGGGCATCGTCAGCTGCGGCACGTGTTCGCCGTGCACGACGACATCGCCCGCGTCCGGGAACATCAGGCCGATCAGATGCTTGATCAGCACGCTCTTGCCGGTGCCCGAGGGGCCGAGCACGACCGTGATCGTGTCGTCCGGGATCGCGAGCGTGAGACCGTTGAGCACCGGCACGCCACCCAGGCGCTTTTGCACGTCGGTGCAGCGGATCGACCAGTCGCCCGCCTCCGGATCGCCGGTCAGGTCGAGTTCGGTCGAGTGGTACTGGTAGTCGTGGTATTGCTCGTCGTCGCTCATCATTTTCCACCGTAGACGACATGCGGGAACTGTCCAGTGAAGTTGTTGAAGGTGAACGGTCCCTGCTGGTTGCACGCCGGCGCCGGAATCGCGTTCGGCGTTTCCGGGGCGTTGGCGACCTTGAACTGGATCAGCTGGTTGATCAGTTCCTGGGAGATCGTGGCGTTCGGCGGGCCGCTCACCGACGGCACGGCGTTCGAGCAGTTGCTGTTGCTGAAGACCTGCAACCCGCCGCTGGCGATCGCACGGAAGGCGCCGGGCTTGAAGTACGGGTTGCCGCGGTCGGTGCCGGGCCGCTGCGAGTACACCGTCAGGCTCTCCGGGTTGAGCACGTTCATCACGCGCAGATAGTGCTGCTGGGGCCCGCCGGGCGTGTTCGTGTTATTGCCGTGCGCCTGCGTGGAGGCCGTGAAGTTGGCGAAGAAGGCCTGCAGCTCAGGCACGTATTCGGAGAGGTACTGCAGGAACGGATCGAAGTTGTGCAGCACCGGGCGGAATTCTTCGAGCTGCTTCGTCGTCAGGCCGAGCACCTTGCTCGTCTGCGGCAGCCCCTTCTTGGCGGCCTTCGTGAGCGGCCCGAGCGCGGTCAGGAACTTGTCGAACTGCGGCGCGAACGGCTTGGCCGCGTTCAGCAGCGGCGCGAGCTTCTTCTCGACCACGCGGAATTCGTCCAGGAACGGGCTCGCGTTGTCGCCGAAGCGGTCGAGTTCTTTGAGCGCGATCCGTGAGCTCCTCTCGAACTCGGGCAGCGCGCGGAAGGCAGCCGCGAAGGCCTGGCTGCTTTCGGCCAGCGCGTGGAAGGTGTGCTCGCCGTTGACGATCAGGCCTTCGAGCTGGCGATCGCGGCTGGCCAGTGCGTCGAACACAACTCCCGTGTTCTTGACCAGCGCCCGCACGGCACCCTCCTGGGAGTCGAGGATGCCGACGAGCGAGTTGGCGTGTTCCGCGAACGGGTGCAGCGAGGCGAAGGCGGCGTTGATCTGTTCGCCTCGCCCGGTGATCCCTTCGGCGACCGATTCCTGCCAGATCTGGAAGGCGCGGCGCGTCTTGGGGTCGAACGCCGACAGGATCCCGTCGAGCGTGACCGACGGTTCGACCTGGCTGTCGGCGAGATGGCCGTTGTCGGGCAGCGGCGGGCCTTCGTGCCCGGTCCCCTGCGGGATCAACTGCACGTAGGTCTCCCCCAGCAGCGTCTTCTGACGCAGGATCGCGTGCATGTTGGCGCGGATCGGCGCGTACTTCTTGTTGATTTCCATTTCGGCTCGCGTGCGCCCGCCGTCGCCCAGTTTGATCGCGACGACGCGACCCACGTTGACGCCGCTGATGCGCACTTCGGACTGTTCGGCGAGCGCGAGCGACTTCGGGAAGGAGGCCGTCATGCGGTACCCCTTCGGCTTCAGCGGCAGCGGGCCACCGAAGGACTCCCAAAGGAACAGCAGCAGCCCGAAGCAGCTCAGCACGAACAGGATGATCACGAGCATGTTGCCCAGGGTCGGCGCGCGCTTCTGCATCTAGCGTGCACCTCCATCGGCGCTGCTCGCACTCTTCGCGCTGCGCGCAGCGCGTCGCTTGGCGGCGCCCGGCTTCGGTGCGCCGGCGGTCGCGCCGAATGCCGGCGAGAGCCCGTTCAGCAGCTTCGAGGCCGGCGCCTTCGGTTTGGTCAGCTTGCGCGCGGCGCTGCCTTTGACGCCTTTGACGAGGCCCTGGCTGATGCAGGTCTGCGCGGTCGGCGGCTGCAGCAGGCCGACTAGCAGGTTGACGTTCGGGTTGACTTCGGCGACGCCTTTGAGGATCGGCGCGACTTCGCAGTTCAGATAGACCAGCGTGCGCCCGAGCACGCCATTCGCGTCGCTCGTGCTGACCACGCTGTTGAGGTTGTGATTGGCCCAGTCCAGGAAGAACAGGAAACCGGCCTTGTTCTTGCCGGGGTTGTAGGCGAGCTCGTTGAAGACTTCGTTGAGCACGCCGAAGCTCGTGGCGAGCTTCGGGAACGCTTCCGAGAGCTCCTTCGTGTCGGGGCCGATCACGTTGACGGTCGGCAGGATTTCACGTGCGAACGGCCGGATCTCGTTCTTGATGATCGGGGTCGTGGCGCGCGTGAGCTTCTGCGTCGCTTCGTTCGCCGGGCCGAGCGCGCGGGCGAATGGCTGCAGCTCGTGCAGCGTCGGCCCCAGCACATGCGCCGCGGTCGCGAGCTTGCCGAGACCGCTCCTGGTCTTGGTCAGCGCGCCCGGCAGCAGGTGCAGCGTGCTCTGGACGTTCTGGTCCTCCTTGGCGAACGTCGCGAACACTGCGTTGGAGGCGTCGATCAGGTCGGCCAGCTGCTTGTCCTTGCCGCCGAGCGCTTCCATCAGCAGGCGGAAGTTGTGGATCGCGCGCGCGGTGTTTTCGTGGCGCTTGGCCAGTTCCCTGGAGATTTCCTGGACCTCGCGCGCAAGCGGATCGAAGCGCTTGAGCGTCGCCGCGAACGCCCTGCCGTTGTTCTTGAAGCCTTCGCCGGCGCCCGCGAGCAGCTCCTGCAGGTAGGCGCGCGTTTCGGCGTCCAGCGAGCTGAGGAACTCGTCGAAGTTGATGTTCGGGGCGGTCTGCGAGAGCGGTAGCGTCGCGCCGCTCGGGAGCTTGCCCGCCGACGGCGTGCCCGGGTCCACCTCCACGGTGATGTCCTGCAGCTGCGTCTTCGGGCGCAAGAGCAGCGTCGCGTTGCGGTAGATCCGCGCGTATTTGGGCGTCACTTTCATCGTGATCGTGGCGACCCCGTTTTTGAGGTCGACGCTGGCGACTTCGCCGATCTTGGCTCCGGCGATCGTGACCGCCTGACCCTGGCCGGGCGTGACCGCCTGGGCCGTCTGTATGTCGGCCTTCAGCGTGTAGAAGTCGCGGCCGAACACGGGCACCCAGCCCGGGAGCTTGAGGTTCTCGTGAGCGAGGATGTAACCGCCGACGACCGCGGCGATCACAACCATCGTCACGACCGCGATGAACGCCGTGCGGTAGCGCTCGATCTGGTCGCGGACGCTGAGGCCGCCCTCGTGTTTGTGGGTGGGTTTCTGCTCAGCGGACGCCATCATTCACTTCCGTCGGCAGGGCCCTGCGAGAGCGGGCCGTTGAATTCGGGCAGCGCCTGCGTCGAGCACGGAACGAGCGGCTTGTAGGCGGGCTCGGTCTTGGGGAACGCCGGTCGCGTGCCCTCCGGCTGCAGCGAGGCGTGCGCGAGCAGCTTCAGCCCGTTGATGTTCTTGCCCTCGACCGTGGCCGCCCCCGAACGGATCGTCGGGCCGCCGCTGCCGAGCAGGAACTTCGTCAGCGTGCCGTTGCCGTCGAAGCTCTGGCCGATCCCGGCGAGGCCGGTGAGGCTGTACCAGAACTCCTTGTACACCTCGACCCCGGTCGTCGAGGTGCCGTCCTGCAGGCGGGTGTTGCCGGCCGGGATGATCACTTTCGTCAGGCACTTGTTGAAGGATTCGGTCTGCTTGTAGAACGGCGTCTGTTCGGCCGACAGCTTGGCCAGCTGCGGAGTCGCTTCGACAAGCCCCTTGGCGACCCCGCCGAGCTCGTTCGGCGCCAGCGAGGCTTCGACCTGTTCGATCCACGGCAGCGTCGCCGTGACCGTCTGCGGGGTGTTTTTCACGCCCGGGAGGATGTCGAGCGCGAACGCGCGCGTGGAGGGCAGCGCGGCGTTCAGTTCGCGCAGCCCCGCCGTGATCTTGCGCAGCGAGCTCGGCAGCACGGCGACGGCGTTGCGCAGGCTCGTCGACTGGGCGGCGAAGGAGTGGAAGAAGCTGTTGAAGTTGCCGATCAGTTCGCCGAGCTGCTGCTCGTGCACGTTGAGAGCGGCCGTCACTTTGCCTACGCTCTTCACGAGCTTGGAGAGGTCGTGTGTTTCGGTGCCGCCGATCGCCTGGTTGATGATCGCGCCGCCGCGCTCGGCCGAGGGCGCGCGGACGTAGGTCTTGTTGAGCGCTTCGGCCGCGTTGATGCCGCGCACTTCGGGGTCCTGTTCGGCATCGTCGGCCGCTGTGGGCTCGCGCGTCAATCCGTTGCCGTAGCCGATCAGGAAGTCCTGCAGGTTCTTGCGCGCATCCGTGTTGAGCGCGTCCAGCACCTGGTCGAGCTGCACCGGGTTGGAGGACTGCGTGCTCGGCAGCGTCGAGCCCGAGGACAGCGTCTTCGCCGACGGGCTGCCGGGCTGCAGTTCGACGAACCAGTTGCCTTCGAGGAAGATGCGCGGGCGGATCTTGACGGTCGCGTCGGAGTGGATCGGCAGCCCGCGATCTTCGATTTCCATGCTGACGAGCGCCGTCGAGCCCTGGCGCTTGACCGCCGTCACCTTGCCGACGTTGACGCCCGCGATGCGCACGGGCGACTTGCCTTTGATGTTGAGCGCGCTCGCGAACTGGGCGTTCAGGCGGTAGCCGTGTTTGAACGGGAGGTGCTTGGTGAAGCCGAAGTAGATCGCGATCGCGACGATCACGAGGAACACGATCGCGAAGCGGACCGGGCTCGTGCGGCCGAGCTCGACGACGGGTATTTCGTCGTGGCGGCGCCAGAAGCGGAGACGGCTCATTTCTTCTTCCCCTTCGCCGTCTTCTTCTTCGTCTTCGTCGAGACGCCGAGATCCTTGAGCGTCGCGGCTGGATACTTTTCGCCGAACAGGTCCTGTTCGCGGGTCGTGAATTCGCGGTTGCTGGCGACGTTGGCGGCCGTGTTGTTGCCGTCCACGAGCTTGCCCACTTCGTAGTGCTCGTTGGCCGCTTCGCACAGTTTCGGCTGGCCCGGTCCGCCGACGTTCGGGTAGGGGTTGAGGTGCACGTGGTTGTTGTCGACGATCGCGCTGGAGCCGACGGACGCTTTTTCGACCGACGGGCCGTTGGCGGGCGCGGCGGAGGCGAAACCCTCGTTGTTGGGGCCGGTCGGCGCGAGCACCGCCCCGGCGCGTCCGAGCGTGCCGACGCCGACGTTCTGGGACTGCAGGCTCGCCACGTTGCGGAACGCGAGCGTGATGTAGTTGCAGTAAGCCTGCACGGGTGTCAGGCCGGCCAGCACCGGGTTGCCGTACTGCAGCGTCTGTGTGAAGTCTTCGAGGCCGGCCGTGACGATCGGGTTTTCGGCGAACTGCTGGAACGCCACGGCGGATTCGGCCAGCGCGTCGTTGAGCTTGGTCGCTTCGCGCAGGTTGACCGCGCCGACGGCGAATGCGTGGCCGAGCGGTGGCGCCACCGTCGTCAGGGCCTTGGCGCTCGGGCGCAGGAGGCGCATGAATTCGGTGCTCTTTTCGGTGAAGGCCGCCTGGTGCGGCAGCGAGTAGATCGCCTGTTCGAGCGCCGCCGGGCCACCCTCGGTCGCTTCTTCGAGCGACTTGGCCACGCTCGCGAAGGCCTTGAAGAAGGTGTCCTGCTCGACGAACAGCGCGGCCTGCTGGTTGGCCACCGGGGCGACCTGTTCAGAGACGCGCTCCAGCGCCGGGAAGAAGTTGTGCAGGTCGGTCTGCGGCGCGGCGAGGTTGTGCAGCACGGGGATCGCGGTCGCCACCAGCGGTCGCAGCGTGTGGATGGTTTCGTTCAGTTCCAGTCCGCGCCCGGCGAGGCCGTCGCCGAAGTTGTTCGTGTTCTGCTGTATCGCCGTGCGCGTCTTTTCGTCGAACATGTTGAAGAGCTGATCGATGTCGACGGGTTCCGTGACCTGGCTCACCGGGATCTCGTGCCCGGCGCTGATCGTCTTGGTGGAGTGGCCCTTTTCGAGTTCGAGGTACTTCAGCCCGATCGCCGAGACCGAGAGCACGATCGCTTTCGTGTCGGCCGGGAGACTTTCGAGTTTCTTTTCGAGTTTCAGGCTGGCGATCGCGGTGACCCGCCCCGTCTTGGGGTCCAGGTACGGTTTCATCGAGCCGACGATGCCGACGCGGGTGCCGGAGATGCGCACCTGGTTGGACGGCTGCAGGCCGGAGCCCTGGGGCAGCGCGACCTTGATGTCGTAGGTCGGCACGAACGGCAGGCCGTTGTTGGCGTTGTACGACAGGAACACCGCCACCACGACGATCAGGGTCGTGATCGCCCCGATCAGCAGCGGGCTGCCCGCCAGAGATGTGCTGCGGCGCCGGTTCACGGGTGCTCCGAGGGGTCGCAGCTGAGCTGTTCGTTGAAGGTGAAGGGCGAGGAGCCGTCCGCCGCCGGTTGCGTGGCGCCGCCGGGGCAGCGCCGTAGCTGCCCGGACTTCAACGGCGCGAGCGCGGCGCCCGGGCTCGACGGCGTCAGGTTGTTTTCGCCCCCGCCCGGCGCGAAGTCCGGGAACACCGGGTTCACGCGCACGTAGTGGCCGTTGGCGTCGTAGTAGGCGCTGGCCTGGCCGAACTCGCGCAGCGTGCCCTCGAGGTCGGGCGAGTACGGCCCGAAGAAGGCCGTTATCGGCACCGATTCGCGCAGCGACTGCACGGCGACGGGCGTCGCCGTCGTGAGCTGCTTGACCAAGCCCGGCACCGCGTTGGCGAAGTCGGTCAGGTCGTTGTTCGGGCCGGGGCGACTGAACGCCAGCGAGAAGTTCTTGACGACGGGTGTGGCCTTGGTCACGAGCGGCGTCAGGCTCGTGAACAGTGTCGTCAACGGCTTGACCGTCGGCTTGGAGGCGTCGACGAGCTTTGTCAGGGCGCCGAGCGTCGAGGGCAGTTCGGCGAAGGTGCGGTTGCCCTGGCGGAAGGCGACCGGCAGCTCTTTGACCCCCGCCGCGAGGTTCTGCTGCTCTGAGCCGATCGCCGTGAACGTCGTGTTGGCGTTTTCGATCAGGCTCGAGAGCTGGTCCTGGCGCGCACCGATCGTCGTCACCGCCTTGGCCGTTTCGACGAGGAAGTTCGTGAACGTCGGCTGGTCGCGGACGAGCTCAGCGAAGAAGTGGTCGGTCGCGTTGATCGCCGGCGCGAAGTATTCGGTCGACAGCCCCAGGTTCTTGCCCTGCCCGACGTACTGTTCCGCCGTCCCCTGGATGAACTCCTGCAGGCCTTTGCGCGTCTTCGGGTCGAACGTGTTGAAGAGCTGGTCGAGATCGGTGACGTCCTTGGTCACGCTCGCCGGGAGCCTCGTGCCCGAGGCGAGCGCCGGCGCGTTGTTCGGCCCGGGGCTGAGCGCCACGTAGCGATTGGCGACGCTCGACAGCGACGGAACCCTGACCTGCGCGGTCGTGCCCGCGTGCAGCGGCGCCAGCGAGGAGTCGACGTGAATCGTCACGAGCGCTTTGAAGTCGTTCGTCAGCTCGATGTTGGTGACGCTGCCGACGGGAACGCCGCCGACCTGAACCTGGTCGCCGCGAACGAGCTGATCGCCTTCCTTGAATTCGAGCTTGTACGTGGAGCCGCCGCCGCCGGAGAAGACGATCAGCGCGACGAGGAGCACGACCACGGCGAGCGCGCCTACCGCGAGCGGGCGGCCGAAGCGCGAGCGCGCGGAGCGCGGCGCCCGCGGCAGCGGCCCGCGCGGTGGCGGCGGCGCGGCGGGTGGCGGCGGCGGGCTGGGTGGTGTCGTCGTGGCCATCGTCTACTTGCCCCCGCCCCGCGAGGCGCCCTGGCGCACGGGAAGCGCCGCCGCCGACGGTCCGCTGGCGACGCTCGGATCGGGTATTTCGCCGAGCCGCGCGATCAGCTTGATCCATTGCCCGGGCGTGATCGACGACGTCAGCGAGCTCGCCAGGCTTGCCTGCGCGAACGGCCTGAAGCCGACGTGGATGTGGTTGTAGTGATCGGGTTTGGCGAGCGTGTTGTCGGCCCCCGGATAGCTCATCAGGCTGATGATCTGATGCGGCTTCATCGAGCCCTGCAACGTCAGCAGCTTGCGGATCGTGGTGTCGGTGATCGAGCCGGGGCCCTGGTGGCCGGCGATCGGGATGCCGTTGACCGCCGAGATGTCGACGGCGTCGCCGCTCGAGTGCTCGGAGACGTTGCCTTCGGTCGTGAGCTCCGAGTGGCCGCATTTCAGCGCCGAGACCGTCGGCTTCAGCCCCGACACGGCGAGGAACTCGAGCGTCGCCAGCACACGACGGTCGATCTGCCCGGTTTGGACGTCCTGACGGCCGCACTGATAGAGGTCGATGTCCGGGTTGGCCAGCACCTGCTGCTCGAGCTGTTCCTTGGACTCGAGCAGGACCTGCCCGGCGCTCGGCCCGCTCGTCGAGAAGGGCGTCTTGCCGTTGGCTCTGAAGATCGAGCTGTTCTCGAGCTGCACCCAGCCGTCCAGGATCGGCTTCGGATCGATCAGCGGCGCGCCCACGCCGGCGGGACGGATCTGGAAGAACATGTGCGGTTCGCCTGCCTCTCCGCCCGAGCCGTCGCCGACGTGGCCGAGGACGGTTCCGGCGATCACGCGCACGCCCGTGTGAAGTTCGCGAAGGTAGACGTCGTTGGGGCCGGCGCGGAACACGCGTGGCGTGGCTTGGCCGGGCGCCGTAACGGGCGGCACGGACGGGCCGGACGGCGCCGGTTCCGTCTGCGCACCGGTGGCCGCGGAGCCGGCGAGGCTCGGCGCGGACGCGGCCGGCTGGGATGGCGGCGCAGTGGCCGCCGCCGAGCCTGCCGAGGCACCTTCGAGCCCGCTCGATGCCCCCGGCGAGAGGGCGGCGAGGCCAGCCGTTTCCGTGGCTGGCGGAGCCGCGTCGGGGTGGGTGCCCGCGCTGGCCGGCCCGGTCGGCTTCGGTTCGTCGGGGCCTTCGGGTTGAGCGCCCGAGTCGGACTGCGTGCGGGTTCCGCCGTGCGGCTTGAGCACCGGGTAGAGCTCGGCGACGCTGCCGAGCTTGGCGTAGGTGTAGGTGTTCCCGTAGGCGTCGCGCAGCGAGATGAAGTGGCCCAGCACGGGCGAGTCGCCGATCTGCACGACCTGACCGTCCTGCACAGCGATCACCGGCGCTCCCGCTTCGGTGTAGATCGTCGTGCCTGCGATTTCGCCGCCCTTGGCTCCGTCCGGCGCGGCGAGGAAGCCGTCGCTGAAGTGCGAGCGGGCGTGCACGGGGAAGCGCGCCTCGGTCAGGCCGGTGATCGCTCCGAGCAGCTGGTCGGGGGTGCCGCCGAGCAGCTTCGCGCGCAGCATCACCGATTCGACGTAGACCTTGGAGTGGTTGTAGGAGAACACGGCGCCGCGCAGGTCGGTGGCCGCCCCGGCGGCGCGCAGGTAGCGGGCCGCGGCGAAGATCGCGTCGGCGGGGTTGTAGGGGTCCCTGAAGCCGTCGCCGTTGGCGTCGACTCCATAGGTTTCCCAGGAGGAGGGCAGGAACTGCATCCAGCCCTCGGCGCCGGCGGTGGAGACGCTGAGGACGCGCCCGTAGTCGGTCTCGACCTCGTTGATCGCGGCGAGCACCTGCCACGGCACCCCATACGCCGTCCCTGCGGCCTGAAAGATCGGCAGCAGGAACGGCGGGATGCGGAAGCTTTCGATGAAGAAGCCCGGGACGCCGGCGATCGACGAGGACAGCGACGGCGGCAATGCCGGCGTGAGCGCCGACGGCTTGGGCGCGCGCTTGCCGCGCTTGGGCCTCGCCGCCGAGCCGCCCGCCGACTTCTTCGACGCGCCAGGCGCCGCGCCGCTCGTGCCCGGATTCCCGCCGCGAGCGGCGCCGCCGGAGCGGGTGCTCCCCTGGGCGCTCTGCCCGCTCACCTGTGGAGCCGTCGCGGTCTGCGGCACGCTGGTCGTGCTGGGCGCCGTGCTGGCCGGCGGCGGCGTGGTCTCCGCGCTCGGCGGGGTGGTCGCGGTCGTTTCGGGCGCCGGCGGCGGCGTCGGTTCGGTTGGCGTGCTCGTTTCGATGCCGCTCGTGCCCGTCGGCTGCCACCCTTCTTCGGCCGCGAGCGCACTCGCCGGCACGAGCGCAAGCGCCAGCGCGAGCGCCGCAGCGAGGGAGGGGATCTTGAGCGGGCCGATCATCGTGCGTCTCAATTGCCGAGCAGGTAGTTGAGGAGCATGCCGTCGGCACCCGCGCTTTCGGCGGACGGCGTGTAGTAGGTCGTGCCGGCGCTGGCGCCGCCCACGGGCTTGGCGACGGGGGTCGATTCACCTGTGTTCCCGTTGCCGGTCACGCCGGGGGCGACTTCGGTGGCGCCCGGGTATTTGGCGATCGCCTGCGCCGGGGTCGCCCCGTTCAGAACCGCCAGCGTGCGCGCCATCGTCACGCTGGTGCCGCGGTTGCGCGCGGCCGATGCGCTCGTCGCAGAGCCGCTCGACCCGGTCGAGAACAGTTTGGCGTTCGAGCACTGCGACGCCGTGACCACCGCGTACGTGAGGCAGGCCGTGCCGACGACTTCGGCGCGGAGGAAGTGCCCGAGCCCGTCGTATCCGTTGGCGGAACCCGTGCCGAGGAAGATGAAGTCGAGGAGGCGCTCGAGGCCGCCGGTGTCGCGCAGGCTCGTGAGCAGTTCCGCGGCGTTGAAGGAGAAGGGCTTCGCTTCCTTTCCGAGCTTGCCCAGCCGCGCCAGCAGTGGCTGGATCGCGGTCAGCGCCGGGCCCGACACCTTCGAGGTCTTGCCGAGGTTCTCGAAGAACTTGGTCGAGCTCTTGGAGAAGGCGGGCAGGCTCGTGAACGCCTGGTTGATTCCGGGCGCGGCGACTTTCAGGTTCGTGAACACGGGCGTCGTCTGATCGGCGAAGCGTCCGAGCCGTTCCATCGCCGGCCCGAGTTCTTTCAGGAACTTGGGGAACAGCTGCAGGTTGCGCGCGAGCGCGCCGCGGTGTCGGGCCGAGGCCTGGGCGACGGTGTTGCTCTGCTGGATGAAGTCGGCGACCTGGTTGCGCACGGCCGCGAACGGCTGCAGCGCCCGGTCTGAGTCGACGGCGAGCTTCGCCAGCACCTTGTTCTGACTGGCGAGGATCGCAAGCACACGGTTGAGTTCCTGCAGCGCCGGGTTGGCGCGGATGAGCACGTCGTGCAGGTCGCTGCCGCGCCCGGCCAGACCAGCCCCGAGCTCGTTGAGGATGATCGTGAAGCGCTGGCGCACGGGCAAGCGCGAGATGTCGCCGAGCAGGTCGACGTCGACCGGCGAATGCGTGTTCTGCACGGGGAGCAGGTACTGGCCGCTGCCTTCCCTGCCCTTGCCGATCTTGTGAAGCGGCGGCGGCAGCGGCGTCCCCGCCACCCGAGGCTGGGTCGGCAGGCAGTCCACGAACTTCTCGCCGATCAGGGCCTGCGGGCGAATCGTGCAGCTCGCGTCGGCCCGAAAGTCCTTGAAGCCGGCGCTGGTGATATCCAGCACGACTGCTGCCTTTGCCTGCGGCGTGGGCGTCACCGAGCCGACGGTGCCCACCTTGACGCCCCCGATCTTGACGTTCTCGCCGGGGATGATGTTGCCGGCCTCGTCGAAGATCGCGCGGACCGTGTAGTCGCCGTTCGAGCCACCGGCCGAGGTGGCGAGCAGCACGACCGCGGCGAGCGCGGCCACGCCGAGAAGCGCCGCGACCGCGGCAGCACCTCTCCTCCACCCGACGGTCTGCGCCCTCAACCCTTTCCTTCCTTGAAGTTCATACAACGAGGCGGGCGGCTCCACCTATGCGATGAAGCCGCCCGTCTCATCTCACTCCCGGCGATTCTACGCCCCCTCCGTATGGGGTCGCGCTCGCCGTATCTGCCGTCTACTTAGGGCACGGCGACTTGTAGGTCACCGTCACCGTTTCCGCAGGAATCCCGAATTCACGTTCGCCGCCGTAGTTGCCGCCGAAGATCAGTTCGGACTTGACCGGGAAGCCGCCCTTCGGGCACGTCTTTGGCAGCGTGCCGTAGGAGATCAGCTTCTTGCCTTTTTTGATTGCCGCGCCGACCTTGATGTTGATCGTCTTGGTCGAGGCGAGCGGAGCTCCCGGGACCGTGGCGATCGCCGGCACGGTCGTCTTGAGCTCGAGGCCGTAGCCTTCCTTGTTGTAGTTCACGTACGTGCCGGAGGAGACGAATTCCAGCGACACCGGGCTCGACCCGTTGACGTAGAACAGAAGGCCGTTGTTCGTGCCGAAGAAGGCCTGCAGCGTTGCTTCCTCAGGCACACGTTCTGTGCCGAAGGTGACTTCTCCGAGCGCGTGGCCGACGGGGCTGGCTACAGAGCTCTTGCTGCACCCGGTCGGGCCGGTGTTCTTGAGCACCGATTCGGAGCATTTGCCGAAGCCCGCGCTGTTGATCTTCGCGCCTTTCGGCAGGTAGAAGTTGACCCCCGCCAGCGGCGGAATGCCGCCTTCCGGCTTCTGCGCGGTCGCGCCGTAGCCGGACCCGGAGATCACGTAGGTCGCTTCGAGCGCCGCGCCTTTGCCGCCCTTCTTGGCAAGGATGTTCCCGGTGTGCGGGTAGGTGCCCCCGCCCGGCTTCGGAATCGGCACGGCCTTCGCTTTGAAGGTCACGGTCGGTGCGGCCGAGGCCGCAGCCGGGAGGCCAAGGACGGCAAGGGAGCCGAGCAAGGCCAGACAGGTGGATGCTCTGCGCATCAGTTTTTCTCTCCTCTGTTGATGGACAGGTCCGCCTCGATCCGGGTAGCTCCGGAACCATGCCGGTCCGGCGATATCGAGATCTCCGGCAGATCACCGGAGAACAGTGGCGACGGTCTTCAGACAACATTATCCATCGCCGCTGGCGGCTGCAAGCTGGAAGCGGCGCACCGTCCAGCGTTTGCAGGCGATCCTGCAAGGTGTGCCCGATCTGCTCGCCGCCAATCGCAGCCTGCTCGCCGCCGGTCGCGTCCGGCGAGCGATCGGCGAGCCCCACGGCCGGGCTAACGCTCTACTGGAGCCTTACTGTCCAGGAGCCGACAGCTCGAGCTCGTCGTCCTCGAAGCAGACGTCCACGGGCTCGAGCAGCACGCGGCGCGGCCCCTCCTCCACGCGACCCGCGAGCAGCGCCGGCAGGCCGAGCGTCTCGGCCAGCTCAACCACCCGGGGGCCGGCGCCGGCGGCGCAATAGATCGCGAAGCCCGCACCCATGTTGAATGTCGAGTACGCGGCGTGGGCGTCGAGCCCGGCCTGCTCCGCGAGGAACGCGAGCACGGCCGGGATCGGCGGCAGGCGCTCGATCCGGTAGGTCAGGGCGCGAGCCGGGCGCATCAGCTTGAGCAGCCCGTGGCCGGTGATGTGGCTGAGGTAGCTGACCGGCACCTGGGCGTCGAGCGCCGCGGCCACGAGCGGCGCGTACATCACCGACGGCGCGAGCAGCGCCTCGCCGAAGCTGGTGCCGTCGGGCAGGGCCGTGGCATACCCGTCCGCAAGCCGCTCGGCGATCAGTCGTGCCAGCGAGGCGCCGTTGGCATGCAGGCCGCTGGAGTGCACGAGCACGATCTCATCGCCCGGCGCGAGCTGCTCGCCGAGGATCGCCGTGCGCCCCGCCGGAATCGCGCCGACGGCGGCGCCGGCGAGCTCGATGTCGCGTTCGTCGAGCAGGCCCGGGAGCGAAGGCGACTCGCCCCCGCCCCAGGCGCAGCCGGCGTCCGCGCAGGCGCGCCGCCAACCCTCGAGCAGCGCCGCCGAGCGCGCCGAGTCCGCGTACCACTCCGACGCGCCCGTGGCGAAGTAGGCGTTGACGACCAGCGGCAGCGCGCCGACGCAGCAGAGGTCGTTGAGGATCGCCGCGACCGTGTCGTAGGCGACCTCGGCGAAGCGGTTGGTGCCGTGCCGCTCGAGCACCTGGCGCGCGATGATCGACTTGGTGCCGAGACCCTCGACGACGAACGCGAACGAACGCCCGTCCAGCTCGAACACGAATGCCGGCTCGCCCCTCGAGGCATCGAGCGCACGTCCGCCGCGGGCACCGAGCAGCGAGGAGGTCGAGAGCGCCTTGGCCATCGCCATGCGCTTGCCGGCGTCGAGCGCGTCGTAGTCAACACCGGCATCGCGGTAGCTCGCCGAGCCTCGATCGTCGCTCATCGCGCCAGCCTACGTCCTGTGGTGGTGCCGTGCTCCGCCAGCCAGCACGCGCGCGCACCGTGGCAGCGCTCGACGCGGACGAGCGCTCGATGGAGCCGTCGAAGGCGCGCCGGCGGCAGCTGCGCGGCGAGGTTGTTCAGCTCGTAGGGGTCGCGCCTCAGGTCGTAGTACTCGCGTTCGCCCGTGACGTACTCCACGTACAGCGCGTGGCGCATCCTCAGCGCCTCGTAGCTGGGCGGGTTGCCGGAGCCGAGCAGCGGCAGATCGGGGTCGCTTTCGTCGAGCACGCGTCCGTGATGCTCGATCAGAACCTCGTTGCGCCATCCCCGCGCCGGGGCCCCGCGTATCAGGCCGAGCAGGCCGTGCCCGTCGACGCTCGGCGGGACCAGGGCGCCCGCGAGTTCCTCGAAGGTCGGGCAGAGGTCGATGTTCTCGGCCATCGCATGCACGACGCGGCCGGCCGGTACGTCCGGCCCCGTCACGACGAGCGGCACTTTGATGTCGGTGTCGAAGGCCGTGAGCTTTCCCGGGCGCAGTCGGTGCTCGCCCATGTGCAGGCCGTTGTCGGAGCTGAACACGATGTAGGTGTTGCGCGCCAGCCCTTTCGCCGCCAGCTCGGCCTCGATCTCACCGATCATGCGATCGACGGCCTGCACCGCCTGGGCGCGCTTGCGGAAGTTGGCGTCGATCAGCGCGAGCTCGGACGGTTCGAGCGCTCCGAAGTGCCTGAGCCAGTCCGGCTCCGCACTCCCGAACGCGTTGAAGGCTGGGGTCCGCGGCGCCTGCAGGCCCGGAAACTCGCCGTAGTCGCGCGCAGCCGGCGTGTACGGAGAGTGCGGCGCGAACGTCGCCAGCTCGAGCATGAACGGCTTTCCTCGCGCGGCGGCGCGGTCGATGAACGCCAGACCCCTGCGTGCGATCACGTCCGTGAGGTAGTCCTGCGGACGAAAGCCGTAGGCGCGCACACGCCCGTCGCTGTTCATGTGGTAGCCGTACTCCGGATAGCCGTCGCCGGCGACGTCCCACTCGCTCCAGCCCGGCGGCGTCCGCGCGGGCCCCTGAGCGCCCGCCGCGATGCTGGCGCCGTCGCCTGCCGTCGCGCCGAGCCCGAGGCCCGCAACAGCCCCGTTGGGCTTGTAACCATTGAGGTACTTGCCCATCAGTGCCGTGCTGTAGCCCTGGCGCTGCAACGCGAGCGCGAACGTTTCGCGCTCCTCGCCGCGTTCACGGAACACGCTGTAGCCACCTTCCGGCGGGCTGTTGTCGAACACGCGGGTGTCGTGCGGGAAGCGACCGGTCAGGATCGAGGCCCGCGACGGGCAGCACAGCGAGTCGCTGACGAAGTAGTTGTCGAAGCTCACGCCGCGGCGCTGCATCCGCAGCACGTGCGGCATGTAGGCGACGAGGTTCTCGGCGAGGTCGTCGGTCAGCACGAAGACGATGTTCGGTCGCCGGTCGCCCCCGATCGCGTGGCCGGCGCCTGGCCCTGGGGCGGGCGTTCCGCCGTGTACGGGCGAGACCCGGGCGAGCGCGCCCGCATCATCGCGAGCGGACCCTCCGCCGCAGCCGAGGAGCCCGAGCGCGAGCGCCGACGCCAGAACCCCCAGGAGCAGCCGGCCCGGCCGCGGCGCCCGGCGGCGCGTGCACGAAGCGGAGGCGTCGCTTGCGGAACCGATCTGGCGCATACAGGACCTCATCGGCCGGCACACGCTAGCGGGGGCGCTCCGCGGCGGCCTCTGCCCGCCTGGCGCGGAGAGTCGATATACACCGTCTGCTTCCACGAGCCGGGCACCGGGACAAAGGAGAGACATGGACTTCCAGCCGAGCGAGCGCTGTTCCGAGTTCAGAGAGCGCCTGAGTGCGTTCATGGATGAGCACATCTACCCGGCGGAGAAGATCTACGCACAGCAGTTGCGCGACTCCGGCGATCCCCATCACCAGCCGGCGATCATGGAGGAGCTCAAGCAGCGCGCCCGCGCAGCCGGGCTGTGGAACATGTTCCTGCCCGACGAGGAGGACGGTGCGGGGCTGTCCAACAGCGACTACGCCCCGCTCGCCGAGATGCTCGGACGCTCGCCGATCGCCTCGGAGGCCTGCAACTGCTCGGCCCCCGACACGGGCAACATGGAGGTCCTGCACCAGTTCGGGACGCCCGAGCAGAAGGAGCGCTGGCTGCGGCCGCTGCTCGACGGCGAGATCCGCTCGGCGTTTGCGATGACCGAGCCCGAGGTCGCCAGCTCCGACGCCACCAACATCGAGCTGCGGATCGAGCGCGACGGCGAGGACTACGTGCTCAACGGTCGCAAGTGGTGGACGACCAACGCCCTGCATCCGCACTGCCGGATCATGATCGTGATGGGCAAGACGGACCCCGACGGTCCGACCTACAAACAGCAGAGCCAGATCCTCGTGCCGATCGACACGCCCGGCGTGACGGTCCTGCGCGGCCTGAAAGTGTTCGGCTACGAGGACCAGGACGGCCACGGCGAAGTCGACTTCAAGGACGTGCGTGTGCCCAGCGCCAACCTGATCGCGGGCGAGGGCGACGGCTTCATGATCGCCCAGGCGCGGCTGGGGCCGGGTCGAGTCCATCACTGCATGCGCGCGATCGGCGCGGCCGAGCGCGCGCTCGAGGCGATGTGCGAACGCGCAGTCTCGCGGGTGACCTTCGGCCAGCCGATCGCGATGCGCGGCAACGTGCAGGACTGGATCGCCGAGTCGCGCATCGAGATCGAGATGGCGCGGCTGCTCACGCTGAAGGCCGCCTGGCTGATGGACACGGTCGGCAACCGACACGCGCGCATCGAGATCTCGGCGATCAAGGTCGCCGCCCCGAACGTCGCGTTGAAGGTGCTCGACCGTGCGATCCAGGTGCACGGCGGCGGCGGCGTCTCGCAGGACTTCGGGCTGGCGACGGCGTACGCCCATCTGCGCACGCTGCGCCTCGCCGACGGTCCCGACGAGGTGCACAAGCTCTCGATCGCGCGGCGCGAGCTCGCTCCGTACGTGCCGCGCCAGAGCTGAGCCGCAGCTCGCTCGATTCGGCCCCCGCCCGGTCAACGTGAGGGCCGCGGGGCCGACCGCGCGCCCCGATATCGGCTAAGCGGCCAACAGCGTCGCCGGCATTGGTCAATCGGCCAATCGGTGCCGACTGCTGAGTAGCCGCCCAAGGATCGGGTAGGTGCTTGGGGCTCCAAGCAGGCTTGTCCGCGACAGACGGAGGAAGGGCTCGATCAGATGAAGACGCGCCGCCGAATCGTGCCGATGATGGTGCTGCTGACCTGTCTCGCCGCGGCGTCGCTCGCGCCGGACGCCAACGCCGCCGGGAGCCTGGGCTTGGCCGAATGGGAAGCGGGCACCTGCAAGGGCTCGGAAGCCGAAGTCAGAGAAAAGACAAACTGCAGCTACGCCGCCGATCCCAGCAAGTTCTACACGCAGGCGGCCGGACACCCACCATGGGGACTGACCGGCTTCAAACTGAGCCAGTCCGGCGAAGAACCCAACGGCAGCACAGTCAAGCGCATCCGCGTCGACGTGCCGCCCGGCCTCGCCGCGGACCCGCAGGCGCCCGGCACGTGCGAACGGAGCACCTTCGAAGGCAACGCCAAACTCTGTCCGGCCGACAGCAAAGCGGGCTTCGTCGAGCTGAAGGCGTTCCTGCAGCTGCCCGTGCTCGGCGGCACCGTCCAGGAACTCAAAGGCCAGGTGTACAACCTCCCGCTCGAACCCGGCAAGCCGCTGCTGTTCGGAATCGACGTCGAAGGGGTGCCGCCGCTCGTGGAAGACGTGCACCTGTTCCTGGTGGGCCATCTGAGCTTCGCGCAGGAAGGCGCGCTGCTCGCCCGCGGCATCCCCTCGGGCGATTACCACGAGTGGTTCGAAATCGACAACGTGCCGCCCGAAGTCAACGTCAAAGTGCTCGCGCTCCCGGTCGGCGAGGCACCGCTGAAGACGCTCGAATCGAAGCTCTTCTTCGACGGCCATGCCGGCAAGGAAGGAAAGGAAGACTTCCTCACGTTGCCGAGCGAATGCGGCGCGCCCTCGAAGTCGACGACCTACCTGGAACTCGAAACCTATCCACCGGTCGAAAAGCTGAGCGCGCCGACGACGCCGCCCGTCGGCGTGGACGGCTGCGACAGCGTTCCGTTCAAACCGTCGACGTCGGTGACACCCGAAACGGCCACCTACGATCAGCCGGACGGGACCACGACGGTCGTGAAGGTCCCGCAGAACGTCGCCGCCGGCCAGATCAACACGGCCGACATCAAGGACGCGCACGTGACGCTCCCCGAAGGGCTCACGCTGAACCCCTCGGCCGCGCACGGACTGCAGGCGTGCACGCCTGCACAGATCGGCATCGGCACGGCCGCGCCCGTCGCCTGCCCGGCCGCCTCCCAGATTGGCACGGTCACGATCGAATCGGACCTGCCGCCGGGCTCGCTCGGCGGGCCCGTGTTCCTGGGCGGACCGCCCAGCGGCCCGATAACCGACCCGCCGTTCATGATCTACCTCGACGCCGAGAGTTCTTTCGGCGTGTCCGTGCGCCTGCAGGGGAGCGTCAGCCCCAACCCCGCAACGGGCCGCCTGGAAGTCAGCTTCCTCAACAACCCGCAGCTTCCCTTCAGCGAACTGCGCCTGACGCTCAACGGCGGCAACCACGCCCCGCTGGCCAACCCACTGACGTGCGCGCCCGCGAGCACCGACTTCCTGTTCACGCCCTACACGGGCGGCGCGGCTGCGCTCGGTTCGACGCCCTTCTCCTCGAGCGGTTGCCCGGCCTCGATTCCGTTCGGGCTCTCGCAGTCGACGGCCACGAGTGCCCCCAATGCCGGCGCCTACACGAACTACACGTTCAACCTCGCCCGCGGCGACGGCAACCAGTACCTCGGCAAGGTCTCCACGACGTTGCCGCCGGGCCTGGTCGGCGAAATCCCCAAGGTCACGCCCTGCGGCGAACCGCAGGCGCGGGCCGGCACGTGCGGTGCGGCCAGCCAGATCGGCACGGCCACCGCCACGGTCGGCTCGGGCGGTGACCCCTACTCCTTTACCGGGCCGGTCTTCCTCACCGGCCCCTACGCGGGAGCGCCATACGGCCTGTCGATCCCGATCCACGCCGCGGCGGGACCATTCGATCTCGGCAACGTGGTCACGCACGCCACGATCAACGTCGACCCACACAGCGCCCGCGTGATCGCGACGACGACCGACCTGCCGGCAATCTTCAAGGGTGTACCGCTCCGTCTGCGCGACATCAACGTCGTCGTCAACCGCAAAGAATTCCTGTTCAACCCGACCAACTGCGGACCGCTCTCGACAGACACGCTGCTGACCTCGACGCTGGGCGCAACACAGGGCATCTCGAGCCCGTTCGCGGTCACCAGCTGCAACGCACTCCCGTTCAAACCGAACTTCTCGGCGGCGACAGCCGCCTCGACGAACCCGACCACGCTCAAAGCGAACGGCGCCTCGCTCAAGGTCAACGTGCTGCAGGGTGCGCACGAGGCCAACATCCGCTCGGTGGTGGCCGAACTGCCGAAATCGCTGCCCTCGCGCCTGACAACACTGCAGAAAGCGTGCCCCGAGGCGACCTACGCTGCGAACCCGTTCAGCTGTCCGCCCGGTTCGAAGGTCGGAAGCGCGACGGTCACGACGCCGGTGCTGCCGGACCCGCTGAAAGGCCCCGCCTACCTGGTCTCGCATGGCGGCGCGGCCTTCCCCGACCTCGATCTGCTGCTCGAAGGCGACGGCGGCGTCCGTGTGATCCTCGAAAGCCACACCGACATCAAAACCGGGATCACCAAGTCGACCTTCCCTTCGATCCCCGACGTTCCCGCGACGAGCTTCGTGCTCGAACTGCCGCAGGGACCCAACTCGGCGCTCACCGCGGTCGGCGCCCTGTGCACCCAGACGCTGAAGATGCCCACGACGATCACGGCGCAGAGCGGTGCCGTGATCAAACAGAACACCAACATCGCCGTCGCGGGCTGCACCGGCGGAAAGGGCAAGACACGGCTCAAGATCCTCAGCGCGAAGGTCAAGCACAAGAAGCTGGTGCTGCGCGTGCAGACGTTCGCGCCGGGGCGGGTGAGCGTCAAAAACCGCAGCCTGCGCACGACGTTCCGCAAGTTCGCCAAGGCCGGCAAGTTCACGATCAAGGTGCCGCTGTCGCGCAAAGGCGTCAAAGGCCAGCGCACCCACAAGCTGCGGTTCAAGGCGCGCGTCGGCTTCCTGCCGAAGTCGAAGGCGGAATCGGTTTCGGTCGCCTTCGCGCGGGTCGGCTTCGGGCACAAGCGAAAGCACAAGCACTAGCGCGCTCCCCGACGTTGACGGCGGGCCCGGCCGCTAGCCTCCGGGTCGGTGGACAAGCGACGTCCAGTCCTGCTCGCGGCCGTGCTCACCGCTTGCCTGCTGGGCGCGATCGCGGCGTGGGCGCTCGCCGCTGGTCCGGTCAGCGGCGACGCGCCGTCCGAAGGCGCGACCGAGCCGGCCCGGAGCACGACGCCGTCGAGCGCCGCGCCGGCCCACCCCACGGAGCCACGTCCCCCGGCGTATCCGTCGCGCGCAGAGATCTCAGCCGCCGTCGGCTACCTGGGCGCCCGCGCCGGACGCACCGCGCTTGCGGTGATCGACAGCCGTGGACGCCTCTCGGGAGTGCGGCTGCGCGAGCACTTCCTGAGCGCGAGCGTGGTCAAGGTGATGTTCCTGACGGCCTTCCTGCAGCGGCTGCACGCCGACCATCGCGGCGTGAGCGCGCTCGACCGCTCGCTGCTTTATCCGATGATCCACGAATCGAACAACGCGGCCGCCTCGGCCGTGCTCGACAGGGTCGGCGCGACGGCGGTCGCGCGACTGGCCCGCGAAGCGGGCATGCGCGACTATGCGCCGGGGGTCGGCTGGTGGGCCTACACGCAGACCTCCGTCGCCGACCAGGCGCGCTTCTTCGTCGCGATCGAACGGCTGATCCCCCGAGAGTTCTGGCCCTACGCCCGCGGCCTGCTCGCCGGCATCGAGCCGGAGCAGAGCTGGGGCATCCCGCAGGTGGCGCGCCCGCGCTGGCACGTCTTCTTCAAGACCGGTGCGCTGCCCTCGCAGGGGCTCTTCCACGAGGCCGCGCGCCTGGAGCGTCGCGGCGTGACGTTCGCGGTCGCCGTCTTCACCACCGGCGATCCGTCGATGGCCTACGGCGAAGAAACGATCCGCGGCGTCGGCGCGCGACTGCTCGCCGGCCCGCCGCCGGGCTGAGCGGCGACGGACGCCCGATCCGGGGCCACACGCGCGCCGCGCGGGCTGGGTAGGCTGGCGGCATGTGGTCCGAGCGCGAGGACGACATCATCGGGGGCGACCTGACGGCCGCCCTCGCCTACGTCACGCCGGCAGCAGGGACGGTGCTCACGCCGGTCGCGCCGATCGGCCTACGCGATCGCGCGGCGGGCACGGTCGGCTTCACGACCTCGCTCGGGTTCGGGCGCAAGCTGGACCGGATCAAGCAGAACCCGCGCGTCGCGCTCGCCTACCACGCGCGCGAGCACGGCTTTGCGGGCGGGCCCGACTTCGTGCTCGTGCAGGGGATCGCGAGCTACGACGCCCACCCACGGCAAGAGGTGCTCGAAGAGCGCGTGCGCCCGGCGGCGGAACGCTTCATGGGAGCTCCCCGCACCGGCCCCTTCTGGGGACGCTGGCTGAAGGCCTACTACGAAGACCGCGTGCTCGTGACGGTGCAGGTCGAGCGTGTGCTGAGCTGGCAGGACCCGGCCTGCCTGACCGCGCCGACCCTCGCCGGCTCGCCGCCGCCCGCTAACGACCCCGCCCCACAGGAGCCGCCGCGCAAGGGCGCCGGGCCGCGCGTCGATGTCGAGCGCGAGCGCAAGCGGCTGCTGCGCCTCCCGCACGTCCTCGTCGGGTTCGTCGGCGCCGACGGCTTCCCGTGCGCCGTCCCGGTCACCGTCGGTGAGGCACGAGCAGACGGGATCGCGCTCACCGGCCCGCTGCCGCCGGGGGGCCGCCGCGCAGGGCTGCTCGCGCACCGCTACGAGCCGCAGCTGATCGGGCTGGAGACGCGCCAGTACACCGGCTGGCTCCAGGACGGCGTCTATGCGCCGCACACCGCCGGCGGCTTCCGCGCGCCGGCCAACAAGACGTTGCTGCTGCTCGCCAACGGCTTCATGGCGCGGCGAGGCCTGGCGCAGGCCCGCGCGGCCGGGCGGGCCTAGGCGATGTCTGTCGCAGCGCCGGAGAGGGGCGCGCAGACGGCGCCGCGCCGCTCGGCCTCGGTGCTGATCGTCGGCGCCGGGTTCGGCGGCATCGCCGCCGCGATCGAACTGCGGCGTCACGGCTTCGAGCAGGTCACGATCCTCGAGCGCGCACCGGATCTGGGCGGCACCTGGTACTACAACAGCTACCCGGGGGCGGCCTGCGACGTGCCCAGCCACCTGTACTCGTTCTCCTACGCGCAGCGGCGCGATTGGTCGCGGCTCTGCTCGCCGCAGCAGGAGATCCACGACTACCTGCGCGACGTGGCGCGCGCGCACGACGTCGAGCGCCTGATCCGCTTCGGCCGGACCGTGACCGCGTGCGCGTGGGACGGGCAACGCGCGCTGTGGAGGCTCGACACGGCCGACGGCGAGCGCTACGAGGCGGACGCGCTGGTGCTCGCCACGGGCCAGCTTCACCAGCCGGCACAGCCGCCGATCGAGGGCATCGAGAGCTTCGCCGGCCACAGCTTCCACTCGGCCCAGTGGGACCACGACTACCCGCTCGCCGGCAAGCACGTGGCGGTCGTCGGCACGGGTGCCAGCGCCGTGCAGTTCGTCCCCGAGCTCGCCCAGCAGGTCGCGCGACTCACCGTCTTCCAACGCACGGGCAATTGGTTCCTGCCGCGCCGCAACCGCAGCTACCCGAGGCTCGCGCGTGCCGCGATCGAACACGTTCCCGGCGTGCAGGCGTTCCGTCGCAACTTCATGTACCAGTACTGCGAGACGCTGACCGCCTCGATCCGCCACCCGCGCACGCTCGGACGGCTGGTCGGCGTCCGCTCCGCCGCGTTCATGCGCTGGCAGCTGAAAGACCGCGAGCTGCGGCGCAAGGTGTGGCCGAACTACACCTTCGGCTGCAAGCGCATCCTCTTCAGCTCGCACTTCCTGCCGGCGCTGCAGCGCCCGAACGTCGAGGTCGTGACCGAGCCGATCGTAGGCCTGCAGCCGAACGGGATCCTCACCGGCGACGGTGCGCTGCGCGAGGTCGACTGCATCGTCTGGGGCACGGGCTTCAAGACCAACGACTTCATGTTCCCGATGAGGATCGCCGGCTCAGGCGGTCTCGAGCTGCGCGAGGCATGGATGCACGGGGCGCGCGCCCACCTGGGAATGACCGTGCCGGGCTTCCCGAACATGTTCATCATGTACGGGCCCAACACGAACACCTCGGGCGGCTCGATCATCTTCTACCTGGAGGCGCAGGCGGGCTACCTGCGACAGGCGCTGCAACAGATGCTCGCGCGCGGCGCGATCGCGGTCGAGGTTCGCCGGGAGGTCGAGGACGCGAGCGACCGCGAGCTGCAGGCGCGCTTCGCCGGTACGGCGTGGACCGCATGTGACTCCTGGTATCGCGACTCGAGTGGCCGCATCGTGGCCAACTGGCCGGGATACATGCGCGAGTACTTCGAGCGCACGCAGACGCTCGACCCGAGCGAGTTCGAGTTCACCCGAGCCGAGGCCGCGGAGCCGGTCGCGGCGTGATGGCGCTGAGCGGTAGCGAGAGAGGGGAACGCAGATGTACGACTACGTGATCGTGGGCGCCGGCTCGGCCGGCTGCGCGCTGGCGGGCCGCCTGAGCGAGGACCCCGACGTGCGCGTGCTGCTGCTCGAGGCGGGCGGGCGCGATCGCTCGCCGAAGATCAAGATCCCGGCGGCCTTCGCCAACCAGTTCCACACCAAGCTCGATTGGGACTACGCGACCGAGCCCGAGCCGCAGGTCGACGGTCGCTCGCTGTACATCCCGCGCGGCAAGAGCCTCGGCGGCTCGAGCTCGATGAACGCGATGCTGTACGTGCGCGGACGGCCGCTCGACTACGACTCCTGGGAGGCTCAGGGCGCCCCGGGTTGGGGCTTTCGCGACGTGCTGCCGTACTTTCTGAAGTCCGAGGACAACGTCCGCGGCGCGTCGGAGTTCCATGGCGCCGGCGGGCCCCTGCGCGTCTCCGAGCAGCGCTCGCCGCGAGCGATGGACCGGCGCCTGCTCGCCGCAAGCGTGGCCGCCGGGATCCCGCAGATCGCCGACTACAACGGTCCCGAGCAGGACGGCGTCTCGATGTTCCAGGTCACGCAGCGCAACGGGCAGCGCTTCAGCGCGGCCGACGCGTTCCTGCGCCCGGCGCTGAAGCGCCCCAACCTCGAGGTGCGAACGGGGACGACGGTGCTCGGTGTGGAGCTGGAGGGCGCGCGCGCCGTCGGCGTACGCCTGCGCAAGGGCCGGCGTGGCGAGGAGCTCGTGCGGGCCGAGCGTGAGGTGCTGCTGTCGGCCGGCGCGATCAACTCGCCGCAGCTGCTGCTGCTCTCGGGGATCGGCCCGGCCGAGGAGCTGCGCGCGGCCGGCGTCGAGGTGCGCCACGACCTCCCCGGCGTCGGGCGCAACCTGCAGGACCACCCGTTCGTGACGCTGATCTGGGAGGTCTCCGACCAGACGACGTTGTACGGCGCCGACAGGCCGGGGCAGCTCGCCGAGTGGCTGCTGCGTCGCTCGGGCAAGCTCTCCTCGACGGTCGCCGAGGTCGTCGCCTTCGTGCGCACGCGCGGCGGTCTGCCGGCGGCGGACATCCAGTTCCACATGGGAGCGGCCTACTACGAAGACCACGGCGCCGAGGAATACGACGGCCACTGCGCCGTGATCGCGCCGGTGCTCATCTCGCCGAAGGCGCGCGGACGGGTGTGGCTGCGCTCGGCCGACCCGACGGCCAAGCCGCGGATCCTCACCAACTCGCTGTCCGAGCCAGACGACTTGGAGTCGCTGCTGGCCGGGATGGCGCTGGCGCGCACGATCGCCGCGCAGGCGCCGTTGGCCGAGACGATCCTCACCGAGCTGAAGCCCGGGCCGGATGTGATCGACCGGGCCGAGCTCGAGGCCGACCTGCGTCGGCGCCTGATGCTGATCTACCACCCGGTCGGCACGGCGCGGATGAGCGACACCCATCCGGAAGCGGTGGTCGACTCGCAGCTGCGCGTGCACGGGCTGGAGGGACTGCGCGTGATCGACGCCTCGGTGATGCCGCTGATCCCGGGCGGCAACACGAACGCGCCGACGATCATGATCGCCGAGCGCGGCGCCGACTTGATCCGCGGCCGCCTCGCCGCCCCGGCGGCGGGCGCCGCGGCATGATCAACCACCACCGCGAGGGCTCCGGCCCGCCGCTCGTGCTGCTGCACGGCCTCGGGCTCAGCTGGCAGATCTGGCGCCCCGTGATCGACCAGCTGAGCACCGGCTTCGACGTGATCGCGTGCGACTCCCCCGGCTTCGGCGGCTCCCCGCCGCTGGCCGCCGGGATCGAGCCGACCATCCCCGCCTACGCCGAGGAGTTCGCGGCCTTGTTCGCCGAGCTGGGCCTGGAGCGCCCGCATGTCTCAGGCAACTCGATGGGGGGTGCGATCGCGCTCGAGTTGGCCCGGCGCGGCGCCGTGGCCTCGGTCAGCGCGATCTCCCCGGCCGGCTTCTGGACGCCGGCCGAACTGCGCTTCTGCCAGGCCTCGCTGGGGTCGCTGGCGCGCTTTCCGCGCGCCCTGCGTCCGGCGCTGATCGCCGCGGCGGGCACGCGCCCCGGGCGCATGGCGCTGTTCTGGCAGACGTTCGGCAGCCCTTCGCGGATGCCGCCCGGGGAGCCGGCGCGGATCCTTCGCAACGCGTGGGCCTCCCCCGCGGTCGGCACGGCGCTGGCCGCCTTCGACCACTATACCTTCGGCGAACCGCAGCAGCTCGACGGCGCCATCCCGCTGACGATCGCGTGGGGGCTGCACGATCGCCTGCTGCCATACCGGACGCAGGCGCGGCGCGCGCGCACGATGCTGCCGCGCGCGCGCCACCTCTCGCTCGGCGCCGGGCACGTGCCGGTCTTCGACGACCCGCCCGCCGTCGCCGAGGCGATTCGCTCGAGCGCCGCCTGAGCCGCCGCGGCGAACGGGCACGCAACGCCACCCCCGGTCATACTGGGCGGCATGGACTCCTCCGAGGCACGCGACCTGCTGGCGCGCGAGCGCGCACGGATCGAAGGCGCACTCGGCGAGCTGGCCAAGCCAGAGGGCGACGAGGAAGGGGTGACGTTCGACAGCGGCGACGTCGCGCCGGCGTTGCTGGGCACGGAGATCGACGTGGGCCTGGAGGCGTCGCTGCGCGAGGAGCTCGCCGCGATCGAGCGCGCCGAACGGCGGCTCGCGGAAGGCAGGTACGGCCTGTCGATCGAGAGCGGCGAGCCGATCCCCGACGGCCGTCTGCGCAGCATCCCCTGGGCCGAGCGCACGGCCGAGGAGCAGGCCCGCCTCGAGTCCGGCCGCTAGCCGCAGGCGCTCCCCGGCGCGCTGTCCATCCGGGGCGGCCCCATTCGTCTTAGGGGCGAGCGTTCATATCATCGTGCCGATTCGACAGGAATTCCAGGAGGAGAGATGACCCCCAGCGCAGATCTCACCGCCACGCAGCCGGCGGGGAGCACCGAGCCCGCCAAGCTGATGACCGAGCGCGCCAAGAACCTCGCGCTGGCGCTGCTCGCGATGACCCAGTTCGTGATCGTGATCGACGCCTCGATCGTGAACGTCGCGCTGCCCTCGATCGGGCGCGCGCTGGACTTCTCCCAGGACGACCTGACCTGGGTCGTCAACGCCTACACGCTCACATTCGGCGGCTTCCTGCTGCTCGGCGGCCGGCTGGCCGACCTGATGGGGCGTCGGCGCATGTTCATGCTCGGGCTCGTCGTGTTCTCACTGGCCTCGCTGGCCGGCGGCCTGGCGCAGTCCGAGCCGTGGCTGATCGCCGCCCGCGCCATTCAGGGCATGGGCGCAGCGATCGTCTCGCCGGCTGCGCTGTCGATCATCACCACAACCTTCTCCGAAGGCGCCGAGCGCAACCGCGCTCTCGGCGTGTGGGGCTCCGTGGCGGGCGCAGGCGGCGCCGCCGGAGTGCTGCTCGGTGGCGTGCTCACGAGCGGCCTCTCCTGGCGCTGGGTGCTGTTCGTGAACGTGCCGATCGGCGTGATCTGCGTGCTGCTTTCGCCGCGCCTGTTGCTCGAGAGTCGTGCCGAGGCGAAGACGCGCAACTTCGACATTCCCGGCGCCGTCGCCGTCACGGCCGGGCTCGCGCTGCTCGTGTACGCGCTCGTGAACGCCGTCAACGCCGGCTGGGGCTCGACCGAAACGCTGCTCCTGATCGCCGGCTCGCTCGTGCTGCTGGCCACCTTCCTCGTGATCGAGCTGCGCTCCCGCGCGCCGCTGATGCCGTTCTCGATCTTCCGCCTGCGCACGCTGCGCGGCGCGGACACGATCGCCCTGCTGATCGGCATGTCGCTGTTCTCGATGTTCTTCTTCATCTCGCTGTACATGCAGCAGGTGCTGCACTACTCGGCGCTCAAGGCAGGGCTCTCCTACCTGCCGCTGGCGGTCGCCATCATCCTCTCCGCCGGCGCCGCCTCGGTCGCCGTGACGCGCTTCGGCTTCAAGCCGATCCTGCTCGCCGGCCTGCTTTTCGTCGCCGGCGGCCTGTTCTGGTTCTCGAAGGTCCCCGCGACCGGCGGCACCTTCCTCGGCGACGTGCTCGGCCCGTCGCTGCTGGCCGCGATCGGCCTTGGCCTGTCGTTCGTGCCCGTCACGATCGCCGCCGTCACCGGCACCAGGCCGCACGAGGCCGGCCTGGCGTCGGGTCTCGTCAACACCTCCCAGCAGATCGGCGGGGCGCTCGGGCTGGCGATCCTCGCGACGATCGCCAACAGCCGCACGCAGGCCGTCATCGACGCCGGTCAGCACAACGTGGCGATCGCGTTGACCAAGGGCTTCGAGCGCGCCTTCCTCGTCGGCTCCGGCTTCGCGCTCGTCGGCGCCGTGCTGACGATCGTGCTGATCTCCTCGCGCGACAGCCGCGAGCATTCGCTGGCCGCGCGCAGCGAGGGCGCGGGCGAGGCGGCCGTCGCCCCGTCCGCCGGCTAGCGCGCCTCAGTCATCCGCGTCCGCCGGCGCCCTCCACGCGGGGAGCACCAGTCGGGACGCGGCGAACAACGCGACGATCGCCGCCGCGAGCAGCCACACGAGCGGATCGTCGAGCGACAGCGTCTTCGCCTGCGCACCGAGATACCCGACGATGACGGTCAGCGGCAGGTAGCCGAGGAACGTCGTCCAGCTGAAGCGCCAAAGCGGAACGCGAACCGCCCCCGCCACGTACCCGGTCAGGCTGAACGGCACGACCGGGATCAGCCGCACGACGAGCAGCAGCGAGGCGCCGCCGCGCTCGATCGCCCGCCCCAACTCCTCGAACCGTCGCGCGCCGAACACGAGCTGGATCGCCGGGCGCCCGAGCGCATGGCCGAGCAGGTACGCGAGCAGTGCGGAGGCCAGCCAACCGCCCATCGCCAGCGCAAGTCCCGGCGCGAACCCGTACACGAAGCCGGCCGTGGCCGTGACGATCTCGGTCGGGTAGAACAGGACGGCGTGGGCGAGCATCAGGCCGAACAGCAGCGCCACCCCGCCGAAGCCGAGCCCGCGAAACTGCTCGCGCAGCCCGTCCAGGTCACCGTGAAGCGCGGAGGTGACCGCCTGTCGAAGGTCCGGCACCACTGCGATCAGGCCGGCGCCCGCGAGCACCCCCGCCAGCGAGAACGCAACCTCGCGCCAGCGCAGATGCTCGAGTCGCGGCTCGCCCGCCGGCCCAGGACTGCGCTGGCTCGCCTCGCCGCTCATGCCCATGAGCATGACACCGCATCTGCTTTCGGTCGCTAGCGCGCCGCCTCATACACCAGCACGGCGACGCCGTCGCCGACCATTTTCGAGCTCTTCAGCCGTAGCGGCTTCTTGCCGCCCTCGGCGCTGAACAGGCGCTTGCCGCTGCCGAGAACGACCGGGAAGACCATCAGGCGCAGCTCGTCGATCAGGTCGTGCTCGAGCAGTCCCTGCGCGAGCTGGGCGCTGCCGTGGACGACGATCTCGCCGTCGAGCGTCTCGCTCAGCTTGGCCACCTGCTCAGCCAGGTCGCCGTCGAGCACGGTCGTGTTGTTCCAGGACGGGTCCTTCAGTGTCGAGGAGACGACGTACTTGGGCATGCCGTTGAACTTGTCCGCGAACTCGCCCTCCCTCTCCGGCCAAGCGGCGGCGAAGCCTTCGTAGGTTCTGCGCCCGAGCAGCAGCGCGTCGGTCGACATCGTCTCCTCGAGCTTGAACCTGTCGCCCTCGGCGCCGCGCTCGATCTCGAACGTCCACCCCTGATGCTCGTAATCCTCTCCCCCGCCCGGCGCCTCCATCACGCCGTCGAGCGAGACGAACTCGGTTACGACGATCTTCCCCATCGCGGGTGCCTCCTTGGTTGGTTGCCTGACCTACAGACCGACGCGCCGTGCGGAACTCATCGCGTGTCCAGGCGCACACAACGCGGCGCTCCTCGCCCGTAGTGTCCTCGCTCAGAGCACAGCGGGAAGGAAAGGGCCGGCTCGCAGTCCTCGAGAAACACCAACGACGAAAGGGAGCACGTACATGAAGACGTATGCGATTCGCCGCAGGAACGCGTGGGGATCGGTCGAGGAGCTCGAAGGCGTGGCGGCGCGCTCCAAAGAGGTCGCCGACCGCGAGTTTCCCGAGGACATCCGTTGGATCCGCAGCTATGTGATCGGCGAAGGCGACGGCACGCTCGGCTCGGTCTGCATCTACGAGGCCAGCGACATCGAGGCCGTGCGCAAGCACGCCGGTCGCGTCGGAATGCCGGCCGACGAGGTCGAGCAGATCCTCGACACGGTCGTGATCAGGCCTGACCCGGCGCCTGCGCCTGCCCCTGCCGCGGGGTGATGAGAAAGGGGCGGGCGGCGTGGGGGGCGCCGCCCGCCCCGGGACGCGAGCACCCGCGGCTGCCGGCGGCGCTATAGAGCCAGTGGACCTGGCCGCAGGACCTCCGGGTCGTGGCCCGGGCGGACCTCGGCGCCGGCATCGCGCAGCCGGCAGAGTCGGCTCGCCGAGCGATCCTGGGCGGCGAAGTCGTCGGCGAAGCTCGGGAAGCGCCGATCCTCGAGCGTGTCCGCGAAGTGCGCGACATCGGCACCGATGATCAGCCGCTCGCCCACGCGCACCGACTGATGGCCCGGCGTGTGCCCGGGCGTGGAGAGCAACTGGATCGAGCCATCGCCGAGCAGGTCGTGATCGCCGTCGACGAGCTGTAGGTCGCGGTCATCGAGCGCGTAGTCGCGCGGGTAGAAGAAGTTCCGCTCGATCGTCGCCCCGTCGCGGCCTCCCTCCCACTCGCGCCGCTGGATCACGATCGGGATCGATGCGGGCAACAGCGCCAGCGCGCCGGCGTGGTCGAAGTGCAGGTGGCTCAGCACGACCCGGGTCAGCGTGCTCACGTCGAGCTGCTGCGTGATGTCCTGCTCGAGCTCGAGCTCGAACAGGCCCGCCTCGGGCCTGCCGTAGTACGCCGCCGGATCGGCGACGGCTCGCGGGTGCAGGCCCGTGTCGATCAGGATCCGCTCCTCGGCCGTCTCGATCAGATAGGCCGGGACCGGAAAGCGGATGCGCCCGGCCGGATCCTCACCCTGACGCCACACGGCAGCCGAGGAGGAGATCCAGCCCACGTTGAACATCTCGACCTTCACGCCCGACTCCTTTCGCTGACTGCCGTGCCGTTGGCTCGACGAGACCGTCGCGCCCGTCGAGGCCACCGGAGACTATCAGACCGTCAGTCGGTTTATAATGTGCGGATGGCGACCATGCCGGCGATGGACGGGCGAAAGGCTCGTGGAGCGGCCACGCGCGAGAGGCTGCTCGCGGCGGCTCGCCGGCTGTTCGGCGAGCGCGGCTACGAGGCCACGTCGATCGAGTCCGTGCTCGAGGCCTCGGGCGTCGCTCGCGGGGCTCTCTACCACCACTTCCACAGCAAGGCCGATCTGTTCGACGCCGTCCTCGCCGAAGTGCTGATCGAGATCGCGCAGCGGACCGCGGCAGCAGCCATGGACAGCGGTGACCCGCTGGAGGGGCTGCGAGCCGGCTCGCATGCCTGGCTGCAGCTCGCGCTCGACCCGGCGATCCAGCGGATCGCCCTGCTCGACCCCACGATCGCCGTCGGCTGGGCTCGCTGGCGCGAGCAGGACGAACAGCACTCGCTGGGCGGGTTGCGGGCATCCCTGCTGCGGCTGGCCGGCGAAGGCAGGGTGCCGTCCGGCCAGGTCGAGCTGCTCGCGCAGGTGCTGCTCGCCGCGCTCAACGAGGCGGCCCTGTACGTGGCATACGCCGAGGATCAGCGCGACGCCGCCGAGACGGCGCGGGTCACCGTCGACACGCTGCTCGGGCGGCTGTTCGAGCCCAGCCGCCGAGCGGGGCGAAGCTAGATTTGGTCGATGAGCTTCACCGCGTCGGCCGAGGCATACGACCGCTTCATGGGCAGGTACTCGGTGCAGCTCGGTTCCAAGCTCGCCGATTTCGCCGCCGTCGCCCGGGGGCAGCGCGTGCTCGATGTCGGCTGCGGCCCGGGCGCGCTCACGACCGAGCTGGTCGGGCGACTCGGGGCCGACCTCGTATCGGCCGTCGATCCCTCGGAGCCGTTCGTCGCTGCGGCGCTGGCTCGCCATCCGGGGATCAGCGTGCAACGCGCATCGGCCGAACAGCTCCCGTTCGCGGACGAGAGCTTCGACGCGACGCTGGCGCAGCTCGTCGTTCACTTCATGGCCAACCCGCTGGGAGGGCTGCGCGAGATGGCGCGGGTGACTCGCCGAGGCGGCGTCGTAGCTGCGTGCGTGTGGGATCACGGGAGCGGGCAGGGGCCGCTCAGCCTGTTCTGGGAGGCCGCGCGCGAGCTCGAGCCCGGGGTCCACGACGAGTCGCAGCTGATGGGAGCCCGTCCGGGCGATCTTGCGCAGCTGCTGCACGCGGCCGGGCTGCGCGAGGTCGAGGAAACGGCGCTGTCGGTCCGCGTCGAGCATTCGAGCTTCGACGATTGGTGGGAGCCGTTCACGCTCGGCGTCGGGCCGGCCGGGTCCTACACAGCCGGTCTCGACCCGAGGCGACGCGAGCAACTGCGTGAGCGGTGTCGCGCGAAGCTGCCGGCCGCGCCGTTCGCGCTGCCCGCCCGGGCCTGGACAGCCCGCGGCCTCGCCTAGCCCGTCCGTCGGGCGTTATTCTGGAAAATAATATTTAAACTATAATGAGGCCATGCAAACCGATCCAGAGTCGGCGATCCGCGGCGAAGCGTCACGGCCGGGAAGGCTTCTCGCGGAGGCCCGTGTCCGTGCCGGGTTGACCCAGGCCGACCTCGCCAATCGACTCGCCATCAGCCAGGCGTCCGTGGCGCAGCTGGAGCGACCCGAATCGAACCCCCGCATCGCCACCCTCGACCGTGCCCTGCGAGCCGTCGGCGTCGAGCTCGCGATCTCGGCCCATCCGCATCAACCGTCGGTCGACGAGAGCCTGATCCGCCAGCAGCTCGCGCTCACGCCAACGCAGCGGCTGCGCGGTCTCGAACTCATGTACCGCGAGGCCCGCGAGCTCGCGCGGGCCGGCGCGCGCAGCCGTGGCGAGCTGGCCTGAGTTTCGCCCAACGACCTTGCTGGGCATGCTCGCGCAGGCCCGGATCGACTACGTCGTCGTTGGCGGTGTCGCGATCGTAGTGCAGGCCAACCCGCGCTTCACGCGCGATCTCGACATCTGCTGCGCCACCGACACCGCCAATCTCGAGCGGCTCGGCTCGCTGCTGGTCTCGCTCGATGCGAGGCTGCGCGGCGTCGATGAGGACGTGCCGTTCGTGCCCGACGCGCACATGCTCCGGCGCACCGAGATGCTCACGCTGACGACGCGCGAGGGCGACCTCGACCTGCTCGTCGATCCGCCCGGCTCACCCGGCTACGCCGCCCTGCGGCGGCGCGCCGACGTGATCGAGTTGGCAGGGACCTCCGTGCGGATCGCCTCGCTCGAGGACCTGATCAGCATGAAGCGAGCCGCCGGCCGTCCGCAGGACCGGATCGACCTCGAATCGCTCGAGATCGCTCGAAGCCGGCTGCGCGGGAGACGGCGCTGACTAGGGGCGCGACGCGCAACCGTAGACGAGGGGCTTCACGATCGCCGCCATCAAGTCCAGATCGGCAAGAGGAGTACAGTCGCGCTGTGGTGAGCGAGGGTGTCGAGGGTGCCGCAGCTGTGCAGGGTCCGCCTGAGCGGCCGCTTCGTGCCGCCGAGGTGATCGGCGCCCTCTCGATCGCGACCGACCTCGGCACCGGGCAGCCACCCGAGCACGCGATGCGCACCGCCGTGCTGGCGGTTCAGCTCGGCGAGCTTGCCGGAGCATCTGACGAGGAGCTGTCGGACACGTATTACGTCGCCCTGCTGCACGCGTCCGGCTGCACGGCCAACGGGCACGAGGCGGCGCAGCTGTTCGGCGACGACATCGCTCATCGCGCCGCCTTCTATCTGGTCGACCCGACCAACCCGGCCGAGGTGCTCGAGTTCTACAGGTCGAACGTCGGCCTCGGCCGAGCACCGGAGGTGCGCTCCAGACTGATCGAGGACGCGATCGCCAACGCGGCGCCGAGGGCCCGAGAGTCGTTCGCGACGATGTGCGAGGTCGCGCAGCGGTTCGCCGGCTGGCTCGGGCTGCGCCCGAGCGTCGAGGAGGCGCTCGAGTACATCTTCTCGCGCTGGGATGGCTTGGGATTCCCGGACGTCGCCGGCGATGCGACGCCGCTGCCGATGCGACTCGTGCACGTCGCCAAAGACGCCTCGCTGTTCCTGTCGGCCGGCGGCATCGAGAAGGCGCGAGACGTCGTCGAGCGCCGGTCGGGCGCCGCGTATGAGCCCAGACTCGCCGAGCTCGCGGCGCAGAACCTCGACGAGATGCTGGCCGGATTGGACGAAACGCGCGTGTGGGAGCACGCGCTCGAGAGCGAGCCGACTCCGCTGGTATGGCTCTCGGGCGAGCGAATCGACGCCGCGTTCGCGACGATCGCGGCGATCACAGGTCTCAAGTCTCCGTGGCTGCGCGAGCACTCGACCAGCGTGGCCGACCTCGCCGAGGGCGCCGCTTGGCGTATGGGTCTCGACGGCGACTCGGTCACATTGCTGCGACGAGCCGCGCTCGCCCAGGATCTCGGTCGCGTCGGCGTCTCGAATGCCATCTGGGAGAAGCCGGGAGCGCTGGCCTTCGGCGAGTGGGAGCGCGTCCGCCTGCACGCCCATTACAGCGAGCGCGCGTTCGCGCAATCACCGACACTCGCGGCGGTCGGGCGACTGGCCGGCTCACACCACGAGCGCCTCGACGGTTCCGGCTATCACCGCGGCGCCAGGGGACCGGCGCTCGATCCGGCCGCCCGCATCCTCGCCGCCGCCGACTGCTACGCCGCGATGCGCCAGGCGCGGCCGCACAGAGCGGCACTCGACGCGCCGGCAGCAGAGCAGGAGCTGCTGAGCGAAGCGCGCGAGGGACGCCTCGACGACGAGGCCGCCTGCGCCGTGCTCGCTGCGGCGGGGCACCGCGTCGCCAGGCGATCGCGCGAGCTTCCGGCGGGTCTGACACCGCGCGAGCTCGAGGTGCTGCTCGCTCTCGTGCGCGGAGCCTCCAACCAGGGGATCGCCGACGACCTCGGCATCTCCGCCAAGACCGCCGGCCACCACGTGCAGCACATCTACGAGAAGGCCGGCGTACGTACACGCGCGGCCGCGACGCTGTGGGCTTTCGAGCGCGACCTCGTGCCCACGGCGGTATAGGGCGTTCGCCCGATGTGCGCCCGTGAACCCTGCCCGATACTCGCCTCACCATCGGAGCCGAGACGCGGCGCCGAGAGCGGCAGAGGGGGACAACGATGCTTCTGGCAACGACGACGTTCGAGGACTACGACCGCTTCAAGGCGATCTTCTCGACGAAGGGCGCCGACAAGCGACGCGAGCACGGGTCGAAGGGTTCGCTCGTCTTTCGCGACCCCAATCAGGACGACCGGGTCTGGGTGATCTTCGACTGGGACGCGGAGGGCTTCCAGCGCTTCGCCTCCGACCCCGAGGTTCCACCGATCATGCAGGAGGCGGGACACAAGGGCAGGCCGCAGGTGGCCGAGCTCGGCGCCCAGTACGACGCGTAGATCATCGAAAGTTTGAGATCGGAGGAACGTGATGCAAGGCTCAATAAACAGTCCAATCAAGGTGGGCGTGATCGCGGAGCAGACGGGCCCACTCTCGTTCATGGGCATCGCCGATGCGAACGTCGCGAAGATGGTGATCGACGACATCAACGCCGGCGGCGGCCTGCTGGGGCGCCAGATCGACTTGTATCTCGAGGACGGCGAGACCACCGACAGTGCCGCAGAGGCCTGCGCCAGGAAGCTCGTCCAGCAGGATCAGGTCGATGTCGTCTTCGGTGGCATCTTCAGCTCGACGCGCGAAGCCATCAAGGGTCCGGCGGTCGTCGATGGCAAGACGCTCTACATCTACCCAGAGCAGTACGAGGGGCAGGAGTCCGACCCGCTGATCTTCTGCACCGGTCCTGTGCCGGCGCAGCAGGTCGACCCCCTGATCCCGTGGCTGATGCAGCAGACGGGTGCGAAGAAGTTCGCGCTGCCGTCAGCTGACTACGTCTGGCCGCGCGTGCTCAACGACAAGGTGCGTCAGGTCGTGACCGCCGAAGGTGGTGAGATCGTCGCGGAGAAGTACCACCCCCTCGACCACACCGACTACGGCGAGATCGTGCAGCAGATCATGTCCAGCGGTGCGGAGGTGGTCTTCAACACGATCGTTCCACCGGGACTCACCCCGTTCATGCAGCAGCTGCACGACGCCGGCTTCTCCGAGCGCGGTGGGCATCTCGTCTGCACGTACTTCGACGAGAACTGCCTCGGCCTCGTGCCGGCCGAGCAGGTTGAGGGTCTATACGGCTGCCTCGACTACTACCAGGACGCCTCAGACCCTTTCAGCAAGGAGCTGCTGGACCGGTACGACGGGCTGTTCCCGGGGAGCGCCATGTTCACGGGCGGGAGCGCGTGCTCAGGCATGTACCGGGGTCTCAGGCTGTGGGAGTCCTCCGTCAGAGAGGCGGGCTCGCTCGACCAGGACGACGTGATCCGCGCGCTGGACCACGCCAAGATCGCAGTCGGGCCCGGGGGTCCGGCGGAGATGGTGCCTGGCCAGCATCACGTGCGGATGAACATGTACATCGCCCAGGTGCGCGACGGCGCGCTCAAGATCGTCGAGAGCCTGGGAGTCGTCGATCCCGACGAGCGCGTGGTCGAGCAGCGCAGCCCCGTTCAGGCGTGAGCCGTTCGGAGCCCCGTCCGGTCGCGGCCCGGACGGGTTGACCGGCGGCCCGCCGTCAGCTGCCGAGGGTCCCGGTTCGTCCCGGGGCCCTCGGTTGCAGTGGGGACTAGGGGAAGAAGATCAAACGCAGAGTCATGGGCCGGTCCAACCCGCCATGTAGCACGGGTGGCTTCCGCAGACCGCCGGGAGCGCTCCCTTCACGCTGAGCCACTGAGCGATCGTGGCGACGCCTTCAGGCGATTGGGCCCAGTCCGGACCGTGAGGATCGACGCCTTCGAGGTTGGCATTGTTGTCCAGCGGCGGCGGGGGTGTGCCCGCCAGGGACCCGCTGCACGCTGTGAACCCGTCGTTGGGGCATGGGCGGAGTGGCCCGAGGTCACCCAGGACCATCGCGGCCGGTCCCTTGTAGGGGTAACGGCCGATGCGCGGAATCCGCCAGTACGGAGTCGGGCCCGGGTAGCGACCGGGATCGACGATGGGTTCGCGGATCCGTGCGCCGATGGTGCGCGCCTCCACCTCGCTGGCCCAGTTCGTCACCTGATGGTCGCCGAATGCCACGGTCATGAGCACGGAGTGCCGGGGCGTATCCGGCAACGGGTTCGTGGTCATGTGCTGGGCGTATCCATCCGCCTCGCCGTGATCCCACAGGTTCTGTATGAAGGAGTACAGCAGCTCGCGGTCGAGTGGGTCGGGGTAGGTGCGGTAGAACACTTCGGCGAACGTGACGAAATCGCTGCTGCGGGTGAGGAGCATCGAGTAGTTCATGCCCGCGACGTCCAACTCCGAACGCGTGAAGTCGGGATCTATCGCGGTGAGAGCGCCTCCGAAGATGGCCCCCTGACTGCCGCCGTCATAGAAGAGATGCGAGCGGTCGATGACACATTTCCCGTTCACCTGGAACGCCGCGTTCGAGCAGAAGCCGGCGGCATTGAGCACGTCGCGCCCCAAGTACAGAAAGTCGATCATCCCTTGCTGCAGCCGGTCTGGGATCGTGGGGAAATCGGTGAGGTCGCCCAGCGAGGCGAGTGCGTTGGGGATGTCTTCTTCGGCCATCCCGATCTCGTCCATCGCACAGGCCATCACTCCACGCTGTCCCAAGCCGTAGTACTTGTCGCTGTTGATCTCGTCGGCGCTGCCGAACAACCCGTGCCCCACCAGGGCAACCCGATAGGTTTCGCCCTGGGCGGCACCGACTGGGATGTTGCACTCGAAATGGGCGTCGTAGACATTCCCAGGAATCGGCGTGGGTCTCACGTCTGAGGGCGTCAGGTATTGGAAACGCGATCCAGCAGGGCATCCGGGAGCGTTCAGGTAGCAGGGGACCACTACATAGCCGTCGACGTGAGCCAGCACGCGGGGATCTGAGCTTTCGCCCGTGCAGTTGACCGGCGGCACGCCGACCGTGACGGTGCACGGTGTCGTGTTCACAACCACCTGCGGTGCGGATCCCTGGACTTCGCCGTCCCCTGGCGTCGTGTCGCCCAGTTTGGCCAGCGCGTCGTCGCGCATGTACAGGATCGGTTCACTCAGGCTGTCCTCGCTGGCCACAGTGAAGTCCCAGGCCAGGTAGAGGGAAGACGTTTTTACGCCCGCCGTCCGCAACGGCGGGAGGATGTCGGCGTCGTAATGGCTCTGACGTGAGGCCGGCTGGCCGTCGCCCGCAAGGAAGGCGGCGAAGGCGGGCTGAGCTGGAATCACGTTGCCGTTGGAGTCCCGCATGTTCTGCAGCGCGACGATGTAGCGGTGTCCCTCCGCGAAGTTCTTGGCGGGGTGGATCAGGAGCGCTGTGCGTTCGGGCGGCGGCGGATTCCCGTTCAGGTCCCGAGAGCGGTCGAGCTCCGACCAGACCGGCCAGAGTTTGCCGGTCGTGGCGTCAAGCACGATCACCGGCGAGCTCCTTCTCAGGCTGCGGCCGATGTCGATGTTGGTCGGAGCATGGGTGTTGGTGAAGGCCTGTGGGTTGTCCATCCCCGCGATGTGGGTGACGATCTGGGAGCCTGGGCTGAACCCATCGAGCCGGTTCCAGTCGGTGGGGTCGATCGGCGCACCCGCTGCGTTACGCGGGGTCGCCAGCGGGCTGACATTCAGACGCAGTCCGGTCGCCGTGCCGGGATCAGCCACCGTGAAGTAGTCGTTCGGCCACGGCAGGAGGCAGTCCGACGTGTCGATCGGATCACACCCCGCCGCCGCTTCCTGGACGGGGTCGGCGAGAGCCGTCTGGGCAGCCGACGGCGACATGGTCCAAGCGGACACCAGCACGACCAGCGCCACGAGGCCGATCGGCACTCGAACTCTCCACATCCCCTCCACCACCCCCAAACTCGCTCGACCGCAGCTCCCGTGGCTTGCGCCGAACCGCACTTACCCGGTCGAGGCTCGCGGTAAACGAGATGCCAGTGGTGTCTGGGAAAAGTGGAGACGGTGGGAATCGAACCCACGCAATGTCCCCACTACTGCGGACTTGGCCGCGACATCGCCTACTCCTCAAGCCCCCCGGCTGTGACGGCTTCGCTCATTCCACCCGGAGAGCGCCGCCTACCCCTCCACCAGCTCGATGATCGTGTCCGGGCGCACACCGTCGTACTTCATCGCCTCCGCAGCCTCCTCACTCTGCAGCGCCGCCTGCCAAGCCTCAACGCTCGGTACTTCGACGATCAGGCCAACGCGATTGGACCCCTCAGGATCGCGGAACGTCCGCGCGGTCATCCCAAGTGGTCCGAAGAACTCCTCTCGCTTCGATGAAGCGAGCCAGTGGTCCACATCGTCGACCTCATGGAACACAAGCAACGTCGGCATAAGGGCCTCCCGAATCGTGGGTGTACGCGCACGCGCGACCCTATCGCGTCGCGCAACATCGCCTACTCCGCCAGTCCCACAGCTTTGAGGGCGGCAGCGTGGTCCTGGAAATACGCGACCTTCTTGATCTGGCGTTCGCGCACGGTGAAGACGGCGGAAAAGCTCGAAGTGATGTCGAGCCCGCTGCCCTGGCCGGTACCTCCCCAGTCGCCTCGAATAAGGACTCGATCTGCTCCAACGGCGAGGGCCTCCTTGATGTCCCAGCGAACTTTGTCCCAGGCGCTTCCAATGTCAATGGCCCAGTCCCGGAAGGCCTCCAACCCGTGGAGTTGTTCAGCCTCGGGAAATACGGAGCTGTCCGGAACGGCCTCGATATCGACCGAGTAGAACTTCAGCATCCCGTCGATGTCGCCAGCGTTGTAGGCGTCATTTGACGCAAGAACAAGCTCCATGTTCTCCTGCGACATCGCCTACTCCACCGCTGTGGCTGCTGGAGGTACCACGGTTGCGCGATTCGGCGAATCCAACCGGATCGAATAGGTCCGAGACCGGGTTGGCTGGATAGGGCAGGAGGCCCGAGGCACGGCGTTGGCGGTGCTCCTGCGCTGTGCCAGCGCTCGCGGGGGCTGAGATGCCCCCGCGAAGCGCCCTACGCGTTCTCCAGTCGGACTTTCGACGGTCGCGTGCATCGCCCGCCCAGTATCCCGCAGGCGCGGCGCACGCTGGTCAGCACGTGCTCGACGTGACCGGCAACCTGAAGGCCGCGCAGAAGTCGCTTGGCCACAGCTCGATCCAGACGACGGGCGACATCTACGCGGACTGGGACATCGACCAGCCAGCGGCGACGATGGCGCAAATGCCGGGGTTGACGCTTAGCGAATTGTTCCCACTGAACCCGCAAATCGTCAATGTTTACGGGCCTATGGAGACGGTGGGAATCGAACCCACGTCCGCGATCGCGTGCGAATGGCTTCTACGAGCGTAGCCGGCGCTCTGATCTCGTCCCTCGCTAGCCTCGCCGGCCGGGTTGCGAGGGACCAGCCTCCTTGACTTTCCCCGGCTTGACGAAGGCGGATCGCGCCGGGTGAGCCTGCTTTCTGATCCCGGCCTTCCCCGCCGCAGGCGAGCGGGGCCCGAGACCTCACGGCTTAGCTATTGACTAAGCGGCGAGGGCGTACTCGTGAGAGTCCGCACTTATGGTTTTCCCGGGTGTTTTACGAGGCCGCCCGGGACCTCGACTCGCCACCATCCTCACGAGCCGACCACGTCGAAGCCTGTCGTCCCCGAGGATGTTGCTCGATCCAGTGTAGCCGCGCATCCTCGCGGCGATGCGCGGTCGGCGTTGGCGTCGGCGCGTCGGCTTATCGGATTAACGAAAGCGACGCGGTCCCGGGCCGCTCGAGGAACCAACTCCGGCCGGTCCGAAGACCTTCCCTTGTTGGTGGCGCGGCCTCACACCTCAGTGGCCTCGCTCTTTGCGGCTCGGTTCCGCGTCTGGATTCAAAGTAGCTCGACTGAGTTGAGGATGCAACCCCCCCGCCGACGGCCGATGCCGCACTTTCCAAAAAAAGGCTGAGCCAAGAGTGCGGGACGTTTAGCCCCGGCCTGCGCGGCGCATCGATGGCTCGGAACCGCCCGCCATGCACCGTTAGGCGCTGCTTATCTGCGCTGCCACAATGGAGCCATGGACAGCGGTTACCCGTCACTGCGGCCGGGGGGTGGGACGGCCGTCCCGGCGGTGCCAGCCGTCCCCTCGCCCGCGCCGCCTACCCAGCCGGTCGAGGACCCGTTCGGTGGCCGGCCACGCAGGCAGGGGCCCGGGCGCGACCTGCGCAAGCGCATCGGCAGCGCGCTCGCCGCAGTGGCGGCGCTGGTGGCCAAGTTCTTCGCCGCCATCAAAGGCGTCCTGCTGCTGCTGCCCAAAGTCAAGCTGCTCACGACCGCCTGGACGGCCCTCGCCTCGGTCGTCGTCTACTCGCTGTTCTTCGGTTGGTGGTTCGCCATTGGCTTCGTCGTGCTGCTGTTCGTGCACGAGATGGGCCACGTGATCCAGCTGCGCAGAGAAGGCGTCAAGGCGAGCGCGCCGATGTTCATTCCGGGCTTCGGAGCGGTCGTGATGATGAAGTCGCTCCCCGACGACGCCCTCGCCGAGGCACGCGTGGGACTGGCCGGACCGATCCTTGGAACGCTCGGCGCCGGCATCTGCCTCGCAATCGCCGAGGCGACCAACAGCGACCTGCTGCGGGCGCTCGCCTACGTGGGCTTCCTGCTCAACCTCATCAACCTCGTGCCCCTGGTGCCGTTCGACGGCGGTCGCGCGATGGCCGCGATGGCACCCGCGATGTGGTTCGTCGGCCTCGCTGCGATGGTGGCGCTGCTGCTGATCACAGCAAACACCTTCCTGCTCATCTTCATCGTGCTGGGCGGGATGGACACCTGGCACCGCTGGAAGCTCCGCCGCACGCGCTCGCTCGAGCAGGCCGCCTACTACCGCGTCGCGACGCTTCACCGCGTGCTCGTCGGCGCCGTCTACGTCGGCCTGATCGCGGTGTTGGCGGCCGGGATGGAGGTGGCCTACGTGCTCACATCCGGCGGCCACACCTTCGGGCACTTCTAGGCTGACGGGCCCGCTCAGCGACGCGCTTCGCGCACGGCGCGTTCCATGTCGCGCTTTGTCTCGCGCGCGCGGATCGTCTGGCGCTTGTCGTACAGGTCCTTGCCGCGCGCGAGCGCGATCTCGGTCTTGGCGTGCGCCCCGGAGAAGTAGATGCGGGTCGGCACGAGCGTGAGACCGCGCTCGGCGGCGCGGGCCGCGAGGCGATCGAGCTCGCGACGATGCAGCAGCAGCTTGCGCGGGCGCTCCGGGTCGTGGTTCTCGCGCGAGGCCGGCGCATAGGGCGGGATGTGCACCGAGTGCAGCCAGAGCTCGCCGTCGCGGATCGCCGCGTAGCCGTCCTTGAGCTGTGCGCCCGACTCGCGCAGCGCCTTCACCTCGGTGCCCTCGAGCGCGATGCCGCACTCGAGCCGCTCGAGCAGCTCGTAGCGGTGTGAGGCGTATCGATTCGAGGCCACGTCGCCGGCCCCCAGCTTGCGCTTGCCCTTGCCCTTTGCCATGCAGCGAGCCTAGCTGGCCGGCTCGGGCTCGGTCACCGGCGTCAGGTCGACGCGTCCGCGCAGCGTGTCCACGCGCGTGACCCCCACCAGCACCGGGTCGCCCAGACGCAGCGTCGCCCCGCTGCGCTCGGCGTGAAGGATTGTCCCCTCCTCGTTCAGCTCCCACCAGTCACGCTGCCCGTCGGGCACGCGCAGCTCGCGAACGGGAAGCAGACCCTCGTAGACCGCCGCGCCCACGGGCGAGGCCAGCTCCGTGGCGACCGGCGCGAACGCGACGAAGGCCCCGGCCGAGATCAGCCCGACCACTTCGCCGGAGAACCTCTGCTCCCACCCGTGCTCGTAGAGGCGGCGCTCGAGGTCGAAGCACGCCGCCACGTCGTCGGCATCGCGCTCGATCGTCATCGCCTCGCGCTCGCATTCGGAGGTCCAGACGCCCAGCTCGGGCAGCTCGCCGCCACGCGGAGCCGCCTCACCGCCACCGACGGCCGAGAGCAGCGCCCGGTGGCAGACGAGGTCGGGGTAGCGGCGGATCGGCGAGGTGAAGTGGCAGTAGCTGCGCGAGCGCAGGCCGGCGTGGCCGAGGTTGCGCGGCGAGTAGTAGGCCTGCTTGAGCGAGCGCAGCACGAGTGCGTTCAGCGCGCGGCGGCCGGCGCCGGCCCGGAAGCGCACGTGCCGCTCGATCCGCTGCGAGATCGCGCCGAGCAGCTCGCTGGCCTGCGACGGCGACATGCTCTCGGGCACGGGCGGCGTCGGCACCTCGAGCGTCGCCAGCTGCGAGACGAGGCGTTCGATCCGCTCGGGCTCGGGACGCTCGTGCACGCGATACAGGCACGGCACCCTTTGGCGCTCGAGCAGATCGGCCACCGCTTCGTTGGCGGCGATCATCAGGTACTCGATCAAGCGGTGCGCCTCCGTCTGCGAGCGCGCGTGGATCTCGGCGACCTCGCCGCGGTCGTCGAAGATGAACTCGGGCTCCTGCGAATCGACGGCGAGCGCGCCGCGTCGCTCACGCTCGCGCCCGAGCGCAGCCGCTGCCGTGCGCGCCGCGGCGAGCGGCTCGCTCCAGGGCGCCAACGCCGGCTCCTCGCCCGCGAAGATGCGGTCGACCCGCTCGTAGTCCAGGCGCTCGTCCGAGCGGATCACCGACCGGTAGAAGGCGGCGCTCTCGACGTTCGCTCCGCCAAGCTCGAGCTCGGCCGTCACGGCCAGGCGCTCGCGCTGGGGGACGAGCGAACAGGCGTCGTTGGAGAGCTCCTGCGGCAGCATCGGCTCCACCGCTCCCGGTGCGTACACGCTCGTGCCGCGCCTGCGCGCCTCTGCGTCGACGGGAGATCCCTCCGGCACATACGCGCTGACGTCTGCGATGTGCACCCAAACGCTGATCGTGCCGTCCGCATGCGCTTCGGCCGAGATCGCGTCGTCGAAGTCGCGCGCGCTCAGCGGGTCGATCGTGAACGTCGTCAATCCCGTCAGGTCGCGCCGCGCCGATAGGTCGCCGCGTATGTCCAGACCCCGGTCGCGCGCCCTTTTCGCAGCGCGCTGCACGTGGCGCTCGAAGCCACGCGCCAGGCCACGCTGGAGCAGGAGCGCGTCGATCGCAGAGCGCGCCGACTGGCGAGCCTGCGGCGGCCACACCACGCGCGAGTCCTGGCCAGCACTGCGCCGGCCACCCCGCGGCGGCGGCGCGTGCTTGCCCGTCCGGCCATCCTTCCGCCCCGAGCCCTGCCGTGGCTCCGCTTCCGGGCGTGCCTTCGGCTGCGCTCGCCGCCCCCTGCCCCCCTGCGGGCGGCGGCCGCTCACCTGATTTTGGCCGCGAGCGTGTCGAGCGCCACCTCGAGGCCGTGATTGGAATCGACGCCGTGACGGACGTGGACTTCGGGGGTGATCCCGGCCCCCTGCTTGACACCGCCGCCGCCGAGGTTGCGGCCGCTCGGGGTGAAGTACTCGCCCACCGTGATGTCGAGCGCGCCTCCGTTGGCGAGCGGCTCCTCCTCTTGGAAGACGCCCTTGCCGAAGGTGTGCGTGCCCACGACCGTCGCGCGGTGGTGGTCCTGGAGCGCCGCCGTCACGATCTCGGCCGCCGAAGCCGTGTTCGCGTCGACGAGCACGACCATCGGGAACGGGGGCGAGATCGCATCCCCTTCAGCAGTCAGCGTCTGGCTCGGCTGCGTGCGCCCGCGCGTCGAGACGATCGTTCCCCTCTCGACGAAGATGCTCGCGATCAGCCGCGCCTCCTCGACGAGGCCGCCACCGTTTGCGCGCAGGTCGAGCACGATCCCACGCGCGCCCGACCGCATCTCGCGTTCCACCGCTTCGCGGACTTCACCGTGCGCGCCGGGGCTGAACGTGGCGAGCGCCACCACGCCGAGCTTCTTGCCGTGCACCGACTTCGTCACCGACGCGACGACCGGCTCGGAGATGGTCGCTCGCGTCAGGCTGAGCGCGTTCAGCGCCGTGTGACCGCCGCGCTGCTGCAGCACCCCCAGCTTGACGTCTGTCCCGGGACGTCCCTTGATCAGCTCGATCGCGTTTTCGGTCGGGACGCCGGCCAGCTTCCGCCCGTTCACAGAGACGATCACGTCGCCTTCGTGCATTGCCGCGCGCTTGGCAGGCGATTCGTCGAACACCTTGGCCACGCGCAGGCCCCGCTTGACCGGCGCGACCGACACGCCGATGCCGGTGAAGCTCGGGGGCGCGTTGAATTCGCGGAACTGCTTCGGCGTGAGGTAGTGCGAGAAGCGGTCGCCGAGACTCGCCACGGCCCCCGAGATCGAGCTGTTCGTCAGCCGGTCCTTGTCGATCTGGCGGTAGTAGTCGCTCGCGATCTTGTCGATCGCTTCGCTGACGGCCCGCGTTTCCTCGTGGGCCACGAACGTCGAGCGCGCGAAGCTCGGCAGGTCTTCGGGGTGGCCGCCGAGGTACACGCCCAGGACCAGCAGCACCGGCAATGCGATCGCCAGCACCGCCAGCAGCGGCTGTCGTTTCCGGGGGGCCATTGGCCCCGCAAGCCTACGGGTCAGACCTTGAGGAAGCGCCGCAACGAGATGCCCGAGCCGGCGGCCGAGACGGCGATCGCGCACGCCATCAGGATCGCGATCAAGAGCGGGAAGGCGATCATGTCGGGCTCCGAGATCAGCTTGACCGTGTTCGCCAGTGGATCGACGAGCGTGACCTTGGCGAGTGCCAGCAGTCCGATCGCAGCGGCGCCGCCCAAGGCGCCGAGGAACAGGCCCTCGAGCACGAACGGCCAACGGATGAACCAGTCGGTCGCGCCGACGAGCTTCATAACCTCGACCTCGCGCCGGCGCGAGAAGAGCGACAGGCGGATCGTGTTCGAGATCAAGAGGATCGACGCGAGCACGAGCAGCGCCGCCAGGAGCGCCATCGTGATCTTGATCACCCGCGTGGCCGAGAGGATCTTGTCCGTCTGGGCCTGGCGGTTCTGGACAGCCGCGATCGCCGGGTCGGTGACCAGCCTCGTCCCGAGCGGGCTCGCCTGGTCGAGCTCCGCCCTCACGACCGCCGAGTTCTCGGGCTTGTCAGGCGTGATGCGGAAGATGTCGGGCAGCGGGTTGTAGCCGATCAGCGCGAACGCCTGCGGGTTGGCCTTCTTCTCGTGTTCGTAGCCCTGCTGCTTTGAGACGAACTCGATCCGCTTGATGTGCGGCTCTTTCTGCAGCTCGGCGCGCACGCGCGCCACTTCCGCCGGGGTCGCGCTGGTGTTCATGTCGACGTCCACGAGCACGCGACCGCGGACGTCGTTGGCGGCGCCGTTCGTCGCCTCCACGACCGGGATGAAGACACCGAGCACGAGCGTCGTCACGAGCACGGAGGCGAGCGCCGCGAAGCTCGGCAGCGCGTTGCGCTGGATCGAGCGGAAGGACTCTTTCAGGAAGAAGCCCGGCCTCACGTCGTTTCCAGATCG
>DATNDZ010000002.1:0-23844 GCA_035553095.1 Solirubrobacteraceae bacterium
GACGCAGATCAACCTGCCGTTCATCACCGCAGACGCCTCCGGGCCGAAGCACCTCGACACGCGCCTCACGCGCGCCAAGCTCTCCGAACTGACGAGCGAGCTGCTCGACCGTGTCGTGAAGCCCGTCCGCCAGGCGCTGGATGACGCCAAAGCGAAGGGCGTCAAGGACATCGAGCACGTCGTGCTCGTCGGGGGCATGACCCGCATGCCCGCGGTGCAGGAGAAGGTCAAAGAGCTCACGGGCAAGGAGCCCCACCGCGGGGTCAACCCCGACGAGGTCGTGGCGGTCGGCGCCGCGATCCAGGCGGGCGTCCTCGCCGGCGACGTCAAGGACGTGCTGCTGCTCGACGTGACCCCGCTGACGCTGGGCATCGATACCAAGGGCGGCGTGATGACGAAGCTGATCGAGCGCAACACGACGATCCCGACCCGCAAGGGCGAGGTCTTCTCGACGGCCGAGGACAACCAGCCGTCGGTCGAGATCCACGTCCTCCAGGGCGAGCGCGAGATGGCTCAGTACAACAAGTCGCTCGGCAAGTTCCAGCTGACCGGCATCCCGCCCGCGCCCCGTGGCATCCCGCAGATCGAGGTCGCCTTCGACATCGACGCCAACGGCATCCTCAACGTGTCTGCCAAGGACCTCGGCACCGGCAAGGAGCAGAAGATCGAGATCAAGTCGGGCTCCGGGCTCTCCGAGGACGAGATCAAGAACATGGTCTCCGACGCCGAGTCCCACGCCGAGGAGGACCGCCGCGCGCGCGAGCTCGCAGAGGCTCGCAACAACGGCGAGAACGCCGCCTACCAGGCCGAGAAACAGCTCGGCGAGTTGGGCGACCAGGTCGACGCCGACTCCAAGCAGCGGATCGAGGCGGCGATCAAGGAGGTGCGCGACTCGCTCGAGGCCGAGGACCCTGCTGCCATCAACGCCAAGACCGAGGCCCTGCAGACCGCGTTCCACGCGATCTCTGAGGCGATGTACCAGCGCGCTCAGGAGGCTGCGGCGGCCGGCGGCGGCAACGGCACCGGACCGTCCGGCGACGGCAGCTCCTCCGACGAGGAGGACGTCGTCGACGCCGAGGTCGTCGACGAGCCGAAGGCCTAGCGCGACATGTCCGACTCCAAGCAGACAACCCCCGTCAACGGGAAGGCCGACGCCGCGGAGGAGCAGTCCTCCGCGGCACGCCCCGCCGGCGCGCGTGCGCAGTCACACGGCCAGGCCCCCGGCGCAGCAGCGCCGGGGGATGCCGGCGCGCGGGCGCCGGCCAAGCCCGAGCACGGGCCCGCATGCCACGGCGACGGCGCCGCCGCCGAGCTTCAGGGGGACCTGGACGAGCTCGGCAAGCTCGCCGCCAAGCGCGATGAGTACCTCGCGCTCGCACAGCGCACGCAGGCCGACTTCGAGAACTACAGAAAGCGCGTGGCGCGCGAGTCCGCGCTCGCGCAGGAGCGCGGCGTGGCCAAGCTCGCCAAGGAGCTCCTGCCCGCGCTCGACAACCTCGACCGCGCGCTCGAAGCCGCCGAGAGCGATGACCCGTTGCTCGAGGGTGTGCGCCTCGTTCGCTCCGAGCTCGCCGCCGCGCTGGCGCGCGTCGGCGTCGAGTCGTTCTCGCCCGGCGGCGAGACGTTCGACCCCTCGCTGCACGAGGCGATGGCAACCGTCCCGCAGCCGTCCGAGGGCGGCGCCGACAGTGGCAAGGTCGTCGAGGTCTACCAGCCCGGCTACCGGCTCGGCGAGAGCATCCTCCGCCCCGCGCGCGTGGTCGTGGCCGCATAGGGGAGGGACATAGATGGCCACCCGACCCGACTACTACAAGACGCTCGGGGTCGACAAGAAGGCGACTCCCGAGGAGATCAAGAAGGCCTACCGCAAGCTCGCGCGCCAGTACCACCCCGATCGCAACCCCGGCGACAAAGACGCCGAGGCCTCCTTCAAGGAGATCTCCCAAGCGCACGACGTGCTCGGCGACCCCGAGAAGCGCAAGCAGTACGACTCGGGCTCCGGGCCGTTCGCGACCGGCGCCGGTCCCGGCGGCGGCTTCGGCGGCTTCGGCAACTTCGATTTCGATGCCTCCTCGATGGGGGACATCCTCTCCAACCTGTTCGGCGCCTCCGGCGGTCGCGCAGGCGGGCGCCAGCGTGTGCGCCCCGAACGCGGCGCCGACCTCGAGGCGCAGGTCTCGATCTCCTTCGAGCAGGCCGTTCGCGGCGCGCAGGTGCCGCTGCAGGTGCCGATGCAGGCCACCTGCGACACCTGCCACGGCACCGGCGCCAAGCCGGGCACGACGCCCAGTGTCTGCCCCCGCTGCGAAGGCCGCGGCGTCGAGACGCAGGGGCAGGGCGCCTTCTCGATCTCCCAGCCCTGCTCGCGCTGCGGCGGCTCCGGCACGATCATCGAGGACCCGTGCCCAACCTGCCACGGCTCCGGCGCCGTGCGCACCGTCAAGCGCCTGCGCGTGAACATTCCCGCGGGCGTGCGAGACGGCAGCCGCATCCGCCTCGCCGGCAAGGGCGAGCCCGGGCGCCGCGGTGGGCCACCCGGCGACCTCTACCTGATCACGCACGTTGCGCCCTCGCCCGTGTTCAAGCGCAAGGGCGAGCACTTCGAGGTCGAGGTGCCGCTGACCGTGCCCGAGGCGCTGAGCGGCGCCGAAGTGCAGGTGCCCACACTCGACGGCGTAAAGACGCTGCGCGTCCAGCCCGGGACGGCCCACGGCACCGTGCAGCGCCTGCGCGGCGAGGGTCCGCCCAAGCTCAACTCGGGCTCGCCGCCTGCCAAGGGCGACCTGCACTACCGCTTCGTGATCGACGTGCCCAAGGACCTGAGCGAGGAGCAGCGCGAGGCCGTCGATGCGATGGCGAAGGCGTTCAACGGCGCAGATCCGCGCGCGCGGCTGTTCGCCGGCGCCCGGGCGGACGCGGGCGCGGCCGCGGCAGGGGCCGCCGGCAGCGGCTCGGGCGCGGAGACGAAGGGTGCGGGCGATGGCGCGTCGTGAGCTCAGCGGGCGAGCCGTCAAGCGGGTCACGCACGTCGCCGTCGACTCCGGCCGCGGCGTATTCATGATCTCGGTCGCCGCCGAGCTCGCCCAGATGCACCCGCAGACGCTGCGCATGTATGAGGCGCGCGGGCTGATCGAGCCCAAGCGCTCGCCCAAGGGCACCCGCCTGTACTCGCAGGAGGACGTCCAGCGCCTGCGCCGCATCCAGGAGATGACGAGCGAGCTCGGCCTCAACCTCGCGGGCGTCGAGCGCGTGCTCGCGCTCGAGGCGCAGGTCGATGAGATGAACGCGCGCATCGACGAGCTCGAGGTGGCGGCGCTGCATGCCGAGGTGCAGCTCGCAGAAGAGCTCGAGCAGGTGCGTCGCTCCTTCCGCGCGGAGCTCGTCCCGTACCGGGGCGGCGAGATCGTGCGCGCCGCCGACGCGCGCTCGCTGTTCGGCCGCAGCGCCACAAACGGCCCCACCAAGCAGACCCGCCCGACCGAGAGGAGGCCAGATGGCAGCCAATCCAGCTAACCCCGCCGCGCCGGCCCCCGAGGAGGAGCAGAGCCCGCTCGAGCGCTTCGGGCGCGACCTGACCGAGATCGCCGAGCAGGGCAAGCTCGATCCGGTGATCGGGCGCGACGAGGAGATCCGCCGCGTGATCCAGGTGCTCTCGCGTCGCACGAAGAACAACCCGGTGCTGATCGGCGAGCCCGGCGTCGGCAAGACCGCGATCGTCGAGGGGCTGGCCCAGCGGATCGTCTCCAAGGACGTGCCCGAGTCGCTGCGCGACAGGCGCGTTATCGCACTCGATATGGGTGCGCTGGTCGCCGGCGCCGCCTACCGCGGCGAGTTCGAGGAACGCCTGAAGGGCGTGCTCAAGGAGGTCTCCGAGGCGCAGGGCACGATCATCCTGTTCCTCGACGAGCTGCACACGATCGTCGGCGCCGGGGCCGCGCAGGGCTCGGTCGACGCATCCAACCTGCTCAAGCCGATGCTCGCGCGCGGCGAACTGCGCGCCGTCGGCGCCACCACGCTCGACGAGTACACCAAGTACATCGAGAAGGACGCGGCGCTCGAGCGCCGCTTCCAGCCGGTGATGGTGGGCGAGCCGACCGTGCAGGACACGATCGCGATCCTGCGCGGGCTGAAGGAGCGTTACGAGCTGCACCACCACGTCACGATCCAGGACAGCGCGCTGATCGCCGCCGCCACGCTCTCCCATCGCTACATCGCCGATCGCTTCCTCCCCGACAAGGCGATCGATCTGGTCGACGAGGCGGCCTCGAAGATCCGCATCGAGATCGACTCCCTGCCGACCGAGATCGACGAGGTCGACCGGCGCGTGATGCAGCTGAAGATCGAGCTCGAGTCGCTGCGCAAGGAGAAGGACGAGGCCGCCAAGGCCCGCCGCGAGGCGATCGAGTCCGAGCTCGCCGAACTGGAAGCGCGCTCGGCCGAGATGAAGGGCCAGTGGGAAGCCGAGAAGCAGGCGATCGCCGGCATCAACGAGACCAGGGAGCGGCTAGACCGCGCGCGCATCGAGATGGAGCGCGCCGAACGCGAAGCCGATCTGCAGCGCGCCGCCGAGCTTCGCTACGGCGAGATCCCCGAGCTCGAGCGCGAGGTCGCCGAGTACGAATCCGCAGAGCGCGAGCGCGGCGCCGGCGAGACCGACGGGGCCGGGCCGCAGTTCCTGAAAGAGGAGGTCGACGCCGATGACATCGCCGAGGTCGTCGCACGTTGGACCGGCATCCCCGTCAGCCGTCTGCTGGAGGGCGAGACGGAGAAGCTCGTGCACATGGAGGAGCGCCTGCACGAGCGCGTCGTCGGTCAGGACCAGGCGATCGAGGCCGTCGCCACCGCGCTGCGGCGCTCGCGCGCAGGCCTGCAGGACCCCGACCGCCCGATCGGCTCGTTCCTGTTCCTCGGTCCCACCGGGGTCGGCAAGACCGAGCTCGCGCGCGCGCTCGCCGAGTTCATGTTCGACTCCCAGGACGCGATGATCCGCATCGACATGAGCGAGTACATGGAGAAACACTCCGTCTCGCGGCTGGTCGGCGCGCCGCCCGGCTACGTCGGCTACGAAGAGGGCGGCCAGCTGACCGAGGCCGTTCGTCGGCGCCCCTACTCCGTCGTACTGCTCGACGAGATCGAGAAGGCCCACGCCGACGTCTTCAACACGCTGCTGCAGGTGATGGACGACGGTCGCCTGACGGACGGCCAGGGCCGCACGGTCGACTTCAAGAACACCGTGCTGATCATGACGTCCAACATCCCCGTCAAAGGCGGCGACGCCGCCGAGGAGGCCAGCGCCGAGCGCGACCCGCACGCGGCCGCCAGCGCCGACGCGCGCCTGCGCACCGAACTGCTCGACTACTTCAAGCCCGAGTTCATCAACCGGCTAGACGACATCGTCCGCTTCAACGCCCTCACGCGCGAGCAGATCTCAGAGATCGTCGACATGCAGGTCACCCGCGTGATCGCGCGTGTCGCCGAGCGCGGCGTGCAGGTGACCGTCACCGATGAGGCCAAGGAGCTGCTCGGCGACATGGGCTATGACCCCACCTATGGCGCGCGTCCGCTGCGGCGCGTGATCCAGAAGCAGTTGACCGACCGGCTCGCGCTGGCGCTGCTCGAGGGCAAGCTGCGCGAAGGCGACGAGGTGACAGTGGACGCCGAGGGCGGCGAGCTGGTGCTGCAGGCCGACGCCGGGCAGCCCGCGCTGGCGTGAGCTCGCAGTCCGCCTGAGCGGTCCGAGCAGAGCGCCGCGAGCGACCGCTGCCGGCAAAGCGGCCGGCCGCCCCGCGACGGCTCAACAGATATTCGTAGACGCGATCCGGGCCGGATGCGAGGATGCACGCACTGGGTTGGGCCGGGGGGTTGTGCGCGGCGCTTGACCGCCACACGCTTGGCGCTCGCCTCGCCGCCGATCGGCGGTTCATTCACGACATCGGAGGAACGATCGCATGTCAACATCGCTCACACGGCGCGGCACGCTGTTGGTGGCAGCAGCGACGATCTCGCTGTTCGCCGCTCTTGCCACCGCCTCGCAGGCCGGAGCCGCGACCTACTACGCCTGCGTCAAGAAAAACGGCTCTGCGCATGTCTACGCGAAAAAACCGAAATGCAAGAAAGGCGAAAGCAAACTCTCGTGGAACAGCCGAGGCCCGGCCGGGAAAGACGGCGTGAGCGGGAAAAACGGCGCCAACGGTAGCAATGGCCTCAACGGCACCAACGGGAAAGAAGGGCCTCCCGGTCCATTGCTCGAAACGCTGCCGAGCGGCAGAACGGAGAAGGGCGTCTGGTCCTTCATCCTGAGCGGCAAAAGCGGCACCGTCGCTGCACCAATCTCGTTCCCGATCCCACTGGCCGCCGCCCCCACGGCGCATTACATCGTCGCTGGAACGACGCCGCCGGCCGGCTGCTCGGGATCTGTAGTTGCCCCAGCCGCCGCCCCGGGCAACCTGTGCGTCTTCGAGACCTTCAAAGCGATCAATCTCGTCCACCTTGATTTCTTTGATCCCGAGACGTTCACAGAGACCCCAACCGCCTCCGGGAAGACGGGTGCGCTCGTGGTGTTCAGCGCCACGGAAGGGACCCAGCAGGGGACCGGAACGTTTGCCGTAACCGCGTAGACCAGATCGTGGACGCGGTCGAGCGCGCTCGGTACGGCCGAGCGCGCTCGGCGCTGCGCTGCGGCGACCGATCCGATACAAACCGTCCGGACGGCCCGATCGCTGGTCGCCGACCACTCCACGCCCGACGGAGGAGACCACCATGCCCACCTACATCATGCTCTCGACCCTCACTCCCGAGGGTGTGCAGACCGTCAAGAACAACCCCGAGCGGATCCGCGAGGTGAACAAGGAGGTCGAGCAGCTCGGCGCCAGCGTCAAGGCGCAGTGGGCCACGCTGGGGCATGTCGACTTCATCTCGGTCGTCGAGGCGCCGGACGAGGCGACGATGGCGCGCGTCTCGCTCGAGCTCGGCTCGCGCGGCACCGGACGCTACGAGACGCTCGCCGCGATCGGCATCGAGGAGTTCATCGACTCGCTCTGACGCCCGTGGCTCGGCGTATGCTGCGGGCGAGATGAGCAAGCGCGAGCAGCCGGACGGAGCGCCTCGCGGACCAGCGGCGGCCGATGGGCAGCCTGCCGGCGAGGGCCGCGCCGAGGGTGGATCGACCACCCCCGGCCTGTCGCTCGCGCCCGACCCGATGCAGGAGGCCGAAGTGCAGGCCCAGCTCGACGACATCGACGTGGACGCGCCGCGCGTCGGCATCCTGATGGGCTCCAAGAGCGACATGGAGGCGATGGAGAAGGCCGCCAAGGAGCTCGAAGAGCGCGGCATCCTGCACGAGATCAGGGTGATGTCGGCCCACCGCGAACCGGACGTCGTCGCCGACTACGCCAAGAACGCGCACATGCGCGGGCTGCGCGTGATCATCGCCGGCGCCGGCATCTCGGCGGCGCTGCCGGGTGCCGTCGCGGCTCACACCGACCTGCCCGTGATCGGCGTGCCGCTGTCGGGGCGGCTCACGGCGGCGGGCGGTCTCGACGCGATCCTCTCGATCGTGCAGATGCCGCCGGGCGTGCCGGTCGCCTGCGTCGGCCTGGACAACGCCCGCAACGCGGCCATCCTGGCGGCGCAGATCCTCGGGGCATGACGCGGGCTGGGGCGCCCGCACGATGATCCCCCGCTACACGCGCGAGGAGCTCGGCCGCCTGTGGACGGACGAGGCGCGCATGGAGAGCTGGCGGCGCGTCGAGGTGGCGGCGTGCGAGGAGCTCGGCGCGCTGCTCGGCGCCGGCGCGGGTCCGACGAGCTCAGAGCTCGAGGCGATCCGCAAGGCGAGCTTCACCGTGGCCGAGGTCAACGAGCGCGAGCGCGTGACCGACCACGACGTCGCCGCCTTCGTGGACGTGCTCGGCGCCTCGGCGGGCGAGGCCGGGCGTTGGGTCCACTACGGCCTGACATCCTCGGACGTGCTCGACACGGCGCTGGCCCTGCAGCTGCGTGCGGCGGGCGAGGTGATCGTGCCCGGTGCCTACCGGCTCGTGGCGGCGCTGCATGGGCGCGCGCGCGAGCACGTGCAGACGCTGTGCGTCGGGCGCACGCATGGCGTGCATGCCGAGCCGACGACCTTCGGCGTGAAGCTGGCGGGCTTCGCCTTCGAGGCCCAGCGCAACGCCCTGCGCCTGCAGCGCGCCTTCGAGCAGGTCGCCGTCGGGGCGGTCTCGGGCGCGGTCGGGACGTACGCGGCGACGAGCCCCGAGTTCGAGCAGCGCGTGCTCGCGCGGCTGGGCCTCGCGCGCGAGGACGTCTCCACGCAGGTCGTCGCGCGCGACCGCCACGCGCAGCTGCTCGGGGCGATCGCGCTGGCCGGCGCCGGCATGGAGCGTCTGGCGACGGAGATCCGCCACCTGCAGCGCACCGAGGTGAGGGAGGTGCAGGAGCCGTTCCGCGCCGGCCAGAAGGGCTCCTCGGCGATGCCGCACAAGCGCAACCCGATCAAGGCCGAGCAGATCTCGGGGCTCGCCCGGGTCCTGCGCGGCAACGGGCAGGCTGCGCTCGAGGACGTCGCGTTGTGGCACGAGCGCGACATCAGCCACTCCTCGGTGGAGCGCATGATCCTGCCCGACTCGACGATCCTGCTCGACTACATGCAGCACCGCACGACGGCGCTGGTGGAGGGGATGACGGTCGACGCCGAGCGCATGCGCCAGAACCTCGAGCTGACGCATGGGGCGTTGTTCTCCCAGCGCGTGCTGCTGGCGCTGGTCGCCACGGGCATGGCACGCGACGAGGCCTACCGGATCACGCAGGGACTGGCGCAGCGCGCCTGGGATGAGGGCATTCCCCTGCGCGAGCTGCTGGCCGAGGACGAGCGCGTGCGCGCGCTCGTCCTCGACCTGGACGGGATCTTCGACTACGCGCACTACGTCCGCTACGCCGAGCAGATAGTAGGCCGCCTCGACGAGGCGCTGGCGCGGATCGACGCGATCGATTGAGCGCGCGCCCGCCGGCGGCCACCGCACCCGCTGGTAGCATCGCCCCAAGTGACGACGCCGCTCGCCGACCTGCCCCTCATCGCCAGCGGCAAGGTACGCGAGATGTACGACTTGGAGGGCGCTCCGGCCGCGCCGGGCGCGCCTGAACTTGCGCCGGCGCCGCTGTTGATGGTCGCGAGCGACCGCATCTCGACCTACGACGCGGTCCACCCGACGCCGATCCCGGACAAGGGCAAGGTGCTCACCGGCCTGTCGGTGTTCTGGTTTCAGAAGACCAGGCAGATAGTCGCCAACCACCTGATCTCGGCGACGGAGGGCGTGCCCGAGGAGGCACGCGGGCGGGCGCTGGTCGTGCGCCGCCTTGAGATGCTGCCGGTGGAGTGCGTCGTGCGCGGCTACATCACGGGCTCGGGCTGGAAGGACTACCAGGCGAGCGGCGCCGTCTCGGGCATCCCGCTGCCGAGCGGGCTGAAGGAGTCCGAGCAGCTGCCGCAACCGATCTTCACGCCGAGCACGAAGGCGGAGGAGGGCCACGACGAGGCGATCGACTTCGAGCAGGCGGCGGAATTGGTGGGCGACATCGCGCTGATGGAGCAGGTGCGCGTGGTGTCGGTGGCGCTGTATGCGTTTGCGGCCGAGCACGCCCGCGCGCGCGGTGTGATCCTGGCCGACACGAAGTTCGAGTTCGGCCGCGACGAGACCGAAGAGCTGGTGCTGGGCGACGAGGTGCTGACGCCCGACTCCTCCCGCTACTGGCCGGCCGAGGGCTTCGCCGTGGGTCGCTCGCAGCCGAGCTTCGACAAGCAGTACGTGCGCGACTGGGCCGCGGGCAGCGGCTGGGACAAGAAGCCGCCGGCGCCCGCGATCCCGGACGACGTGGTGACGGGCACGCGCGCGCGCTACGTGGAAGCGTACAAGCTGATCACGGGCGAGCCGTTTCAGGCGTGGCTCCAGCGCGCGGGCGCCGAGGCCGAGGGCGCGCCCGAGGCCGCCGCGTGAGGGCGCGCGTGCTGATCCGCCCGAAGCAGGGCATCCTCGACCCGCAGGGGGTGGCGGTCGAGCGCGCGCTGCCGGCGCTCGGCTTCGCCGGGGTGGCCAACGTCCACGTCGGCCGGCTGGTCGAGCTGGACGTCGAGGACGCCTCGCAGCTCGAGCCGATGTGCGAGAAGCTGCTGGCGAACCCGCTGGTCGAGGACTACGAGATCATCGTCGAGTAATCGTTGAAGTTCGGCGTACTTCAGTTTCCGGGCTCCTGCGACGAGGTCGATGCGCTGCAAGCGGCGCGGCGCGTGGGCGAGGCGGAGCTGATCTGGCACGGCGAGCGCGACCTAGGGGGCGCCGATGCGATCGTCGTCCCGGGCGGCTTCTCCTACGGCGACTACCTCCGCGCGGGGGCGATAGCGCGCTTCGCGCCGGCGATGGAGTCGGTGATCGAGTTCGCGCGCGAAGGCGGCCCGGTGCTGGGCATCTGCAACGGCTTTCAGGTGCTGTGCGAGGCGCGCCTTTTGCCTGGAGCGCTGCTGCCGAACCGGAACCTGCGCTTCACGTTCAGGCAGGTGCAGCTGGAGGTGCTCAGCAGCGGCACGTTCACGCGCGGGTGCGCCCTGGGCGAACGGCTGAGCATCCCGGCCAAGCACGCGTGGGGGCGCTACTACGCCGACGATCGCACGCTCGCGATGATGAATGAGTCGGGCCAGATCGTGCTGCGCTACGCGCCGGGCGAGAACTTCAACGGCTCGCTCCACGACATCGCGGGCGTCTGCAACGAGGCGGGCAACGTGTTCGGGCTGATGCCGCACCCGGAGCACGCCGTCGATCAGCTGATCGGCGGCTCGACCGACGGCCTCAAGATTTTTAATTCGATCAAGATGACGGTCGAGGCGTGATGGGAGTGGCCTCGCTTCCCACTGTGGACGACGCGGTCGCGCTCGGGCTGACGGCTGAGGAGTACGCGCTCGTGTGCGAGAAGCAGGGCGGTCCGCCCAACCAGGTGGAGCTCGCGATGTACTCGCTGCTGTGGAGCGAGCACTGCGCCTACAAGCACTCGAAGAAGCTCCTGCGGACGCTGCCGACGGAGGGGCCGCACGTGGTGATGGGGCCTGGCGAGAACGCCGGCGCGGTCGACGTCGGCGGCGGCCTGGCGTGCGCGTTCAAGGTCGAGTCGCACAACCACCCGAGCGCGGTCGAGCCCTTCCAGGGGGCGGCGACGGGCGTCGGCGGGATCCTGCGCGACATCTTCGCGATCGGCGCGCGGCCGATCGCCGTGCTCGACTCGCTGCGCTTCGGCGAGCCTGAGGGACAGGCGGGCACGCGCTCGCGCTACCTGCTCGACGGCGCCGTCTCGGGCATCGCTCATTACGGCAACTCGATCGGCGTGCCGACGGTCGGCGGCGAGGTCTACTTCGAGGCCCCTTACGAGCACAACTGCCTGGTCAACGCGATGGCCCTGGGCCTGGCCGACCGCAATGCGCTCGTGCGCAGCGCCGCGGCCGGGCCGGGCAACGTGCTCGTCCTGTTCGGCGCCTCGACGGGCCGCGACGGGATCGGCGGCGCGTCGGTGCTCGCCTCGGCCGAGCTCGGCGAGGCGGACACGGGCGCGGGCGGCGACTCGGACAAGCGCCCCACCGTCCAGGTCGGCGACCCGTTCGAGGGGAAGAAGCTGCTCGAGTGCTCGCTCGAGCTGCTCGCACGCGGGCTGCTCGTCTCGCTACAGGACCTCGGCGCGGCCGGCCTGACGAGCTCGGCCGCCGAGATGGCGTCGAAGGGAGGGGTCGGGATCGAGATCGACGTCGAGCGCGTGCCCTTGCGGGAGGCCGACATGGAGCCGTTCGAGGTGATGGTGAGCGAGTCCCAGGAGCGGATGCTGTGCGTGGTCGAGCCGGGCAAGCTCGAGCGGGTGCTGGCGCTGTGCGAGAAGTGGGAGGTCGAGGGAGCGGCGATCGGCGCCGTCACCGACACCGGCCTCGTGCGCGTGACGGCCGCGGGCGAGCCGGTGGGCGAGATGCCGGTGCGCGCGCTCGTCGACGACTGCCCGCTGTATGACCTGCACCCGCAGAAGCCGGCCCGACCGATCTACCCGGCGCCGCTGCCCGCGCCGGCGCTCGCGGCCCAGGCCACGCCGGCGCAGACGCTGCTGGCGCTCCTCTCATCTCCCAACATCGCCTCGCGCCGGCCGCTGTTCGAGCAGTACGACGCGATCGTGCAGTCGCGCACGGTGCGCCGCCCGGAGCAGGCCGACGCGGCGGTGCTGGCGCTGCCCGGGGGCGGGGCGCTCGCGGTCAGCATCGACGGCAACGGCAGGCGCGTCGCGGCCGACCCCTACCGCGGCGCGATCGAGAGCGTGCTCGAGTGCGCGGCCAACCTCGCCTGCGCCGGCGCCGAGCCGCTCGGCACGACGAACAACCTCAACTTCGGCAACCCGGAGAAGCCGCACATCGCGTGGCAGCTGACCGAAGCCGTGCGCGGCCTCGGCGAGGCCTGTCGTGCGCTGCAGGCCCCGATCGTGGGCGGCAACGTCTCGCTCTACAACGAGGGCGCGACGGGGCCGATCTACCCGACGCCGGTGATCGGCATGGTCGGGCTGCTCCCGGACGCGCGGCGCGCCGGGCGCCTCGGTTTCGCGCGCGCGGGCGAGGAGATCGCCCTGGTAGGGCCGTTTGCACCGTCGCTGGTCGCCAGCGAGCTGGCCAAGCTGCGCGGCGAGGCGCTGCCGGACGGCCTGCCGGAGACCGACCTCGAGGCCGTGCGCCAGGCGCAGGCGGCCGTGCGCGAGGCGGTCCGCTCTGGTGCGCTGTCGAGCGCCCACGACGTCGCCGAGGGCGGGCTCGCGGTGGCGCTCGCCGAGTGCTGCCTCGCCGGTGGGCTCGGCGCGGAGGTGGCGGTCGAGGCGGACTCTGCTGCGGAGCAGAGCCTGTTCGGCGAGGGCCCGGGGGGCTTCCTCGTCAGCGGCGAGGGCGGCGCGCTCGCTGCGCTCGGCGCGCCGGTGCGCAGGCTCGGAACGATCGGCGGCGACTCGCTCAGGATCCGAGTCGGCGAGGAGCCGTTGATCGTGGCATCGCTCACGGAGCTCGCACGGGCGCACGCGAGCCTCGGGGAGCTGTTCTCGTGAGCCCGCAACCCCCTGCTAGCGTGTGCTCGTGATGCGTGAGGGACCGCGCGACGAGTGCGGAGTGTTTGGACTGTACGCGCCCGGTCACGAGGTGTCGCGGTTGTCGTACTTCGCCCTGTACGCCCTGCAGCACCGGGGACAGGAGTCGGCCGGCATCGCCGCGGCCGACCGCGACGGGCACATCATCACGCGCCGCGAGCTCGGGCTCGTCAACCAGGTCTTCTCCGAGAACGACCTGCGCACGCTGGCGGGCGAGCTGGCGATCGGGCACGTGCGCTACTCGACGACCGGCTCCAACGCATGGGAGAACTCGCAGCCGGTGCAGCGCTCGCAGGGCACCAACGGCTCGCGCCGCGAGCTCGCCCTGGCCCACAACGGCAACCTGATCAACGCGGTGCAACTGCACAACGAGCTGCTCGAGGCGGGCGTCACGTTCAGCTCGACCTCCGACTCGGAGATAATCGCGGCGCTGATCGCCACGCATCCGGCCGAGCGCGTCGAGGAGGCGATCGCCGAGATCATGCCGCGCCTGCAGGGGGCCTTCTCAACGGTCGTGATGACCAAGGACCGGGTGCTCGCCTTCCGCGATCCCCACGGTCTGCGCCCGCTTTCGATCGGCACGCTCGACCCGCTGCCGGACGACCCCGAGGGTTCGCTGCGCTACTGCGTCGCCAGCGAGTCGTGCGCGTTCGACATCATCGGCGCCAAGCTCCTGCGCGACGTCGAGCCGGGCGAGCTGGTCACGATCGGCGAAGAGGGTCTCGAGAGCCGCATGGTCGCCCCGGGCGCCAGGCGCGCGTTCTGTGTGTTCGAGTACATCTACTTCGCGCGCCCGGACTCGCGCATGAACGATCAGGTGCTGCAGGTGGCGCGCGGGCGCATGGGCGAGATCCTGTGGCGGGAGGCGCCGGTCGAGGCCGACCTCGTGATCGCCGTCCCCGACTCGGGCAACCCGGCGGCGCGTGGCCTCGCCCGCGCGGCCGGCCTGCCCCAGGACGACGGCTTCGTCAAGAACCGCTACGTCGCGCGCACGTTCATCCAGCCGGGCCAGGAGCTGCGCAAGCACGGCCTGCGCCTGAAGTTCAACCCGCTGCCCGAGGTGATCGCGGGCAAGCGCCTGGTCGTCGTCGACGACTCGATCGTGCGCGGCAACACGACGCGGCAGATCGTGCAGATGCTCAAGGACGCGGGCGCCGCCGAGGTGCACATGCGCATCTCCGCTCCGCCGATCAAGCATCCGTGCCACTACGGCATCGACATGTCCACGCGCGAGGAGATGATCGCGCACGGTCGCAGCACCGAGGAGATCGCAGCCGAGCTCGGCTGCGACTCGCTGCACTACCTCTCGCTCGAGGGCGTCTACGAGGCCGTCGGCGCGCAGCGCGACAGCCACTGCGACGCCTGCTTCAGCGGCGAGTACCCGCTCGAGGGCAGCGACGGCGCCGCCGGCAAGTACTCGCTGGAGGAGGACAAGATCCTCCCCCTCGTCAAGGCCTGAGCGCTCGTCGAGGCCTGAGCGCGCGCCGCGCTAGCCGAGGCTGTCCTCGCGCGCGCCCGACGCGTCGTTGTAGCGATTGTTGTAGGGGCGGCGCAGGAGCGCTCCACCGCCGCGACTCGAACGCAGCGCGTAGCCGAGCGTGGCGACGATTAGCAATGTGATCAATGTGGCTGTGAGCATTTGATGTCCTTCGGTTGGCGGTGTCACACCGCTCTCCCGTCTCGCCAATAGATTCAAGGCGCCGCCGCGTGGATCCTCTGTGAGGTTGCTCACAGCTATCGTGCGCCGCGTGCCCCCGCCGCTCCCGATCGCAGTGCTCGTATCGGGCACGGGCACGAACCTGCAGGCGCTGCTCGACACCGTGCACGGGCGCGAGGCCGAGGTCGTGGCGGTCGCATCGAGCCTCGCCGGCGCAGGAGCGCTCGAGCGCGCCGAGCAGCGCGGCGTTCCGACGGCCGTGTTCGCCCGCCGCGACTACGCCGGGCGCGACGCTCGCGACGCGGCGCTGGCCGACTGGCTGGGCGAGTGCGGCGCCCGCCTGATCGTGCTCGCCGGCTACATGGAGCTGCTCGGGGCGCCCTTCCTCCGCCGCTTCCCGGGGGCGGTGATCAACGTGCACCCGTCGCTCTTGCCCGCCTTCCCCGGCATCGGCGCGATCGCCCAGGCGCTCGCCTACGGCGTGCAGGTGTTCGGCGTGACCGTGCACTTTGTCGACGAGGGCGTCGACACCGGGCCGGTGATACTGCAGCGGGCGATCGAGCTGCCGCAGGCGCGCGACGAGGAGGAGGTGCTCGCCGCGCTGCGCCCGCTCGAGCACGCGCTGCTGCCGGAGGCGGTTCGGCTGTTCGCGCGCGGGGAGCTCTCGATCGACCCGGCCGACCCACGCCGGCCGCGAACGACCCAGGCGAGGGATAGGCTCTGAACATGGCCTCCGCACGCCAGTCGATCACCGGCCGCGACGTCGGAATCGAGCGCGCCGCGCCGGGCGAGGTGCACGTGCGTCGGGCGCTCCTGTCCGTATCCGAGAAGGCCGGCATCGTCGATTTCGCGCGCGGACTGGAGGAGCTCGGCGTGGAGATCGTCTCGACCGGCGGCACCGCCCGCGAGCTCGCCGGCGCCGGGATCGGCGCGCGCGAGATCGAGGACTTCACGGGCTTCCCCGAGATGATGGACGGGCGCCTGAAGACGCTTCACCCGCGCCTGTATGCCGGACTGCTGGCGCTGCGTGACAACGACGGTCACCTCGCCGCGGCGGCGGAGCACGAGATCGAGTCGGTCGACCTCGTGTGCGTGAACCTGTACCCGTTCGAGCAGACCGTCGCGCGCGGGGATGCGAGCGACGAGGAGATCGTGGAGAACATCGACATCGGTGGCCCCACGATGATCCGCGCGGCCGCGAAGAACGGGGCCTTCGCAGCAGTCGTGGTCGACCCCGCCGACTACGAGGTCGTGCTCGAGGAGCTGCGCGACTCCCAGGGCCGGCTGTCGTTGACCACGCGGCGGCGCCTGACGGCGAAGGCGTTCGCGTGCACGGCGCGCTACGACGCGGCGATCGCGTCCTGGTTCGCCGGCCGCACCCACGAGGGCTTCCCGCCGACGTGGCACGACGCCTTCGAGAAGGTCTCAGACCTGCGCTACGGCGAGAACCCGCACCAGGCGGCGGCCTTCTACGCGCGCGTGGGCGCGCCGACGCACCTGCTCGAGGGCGTGCGTCAGCTGCACGGCAAGGAGCTGTCCTTCAACAACCTGCTCGACCTCAGCTCGGCGCGCGAGCTGGTGGAGGACTTCGAGCGACCGGCATGCGCGATCGTCAAGCACAACAACCCGTGCGGCTGCGCGACCGCCGATGGCACGCGGCTCGCATACGAACGCGCCTTCGCGTGCGACCCGCAGAGCGCCTATGGCGGCGTGATCGCGCTCAACCGGCGGGTCGATCGCGCCTGCGCCGAGCAGCTCTCGCAGCAGTTCATCGAGGTGCTGCTGGCGCCCGGCTTCGACGAGGACGCGCTGGCGCTGCTGAGCGAGAAGAAGAACGTGCGGCTGCTGGAGCTCGCGCAGTGGCCGCCGCCGACGCACGAGCTCGAGGCAAAGCCCGTGATCGGGGGCCAGCTCGTGCAGACTCGCGACGCCGTCTCAGAGACGCGCGAGCAGATGCGGGTGATGACCGCGCGCGCGCCGAGCGAGCGCGAGTGGGAGGACCTGCTGTTCGCCTGGACGGTGTGCCGCCACGTGCGTTCCAACGCGATCGTGATCGCGAGCGCCGATGGAACATCGGCCAGCGCGACGATCGGGATCGGCGCGGGGCAGATGAGCAGGGTCGACGCCGTGCGGATCGCGGTCGAGAAGGCGCAGGCGTTCCAGCCGCAGCTGCTGACGGGCTCGGTGCTCGCCTCCGATGCCTACTTCCCCTTCGCCGATGGGCCGGAGCTCGCGATCGCGGCCGGCGTCAGCGCGATCGTCCAGCCGGGCGGGTCCGTGCGCGACGAGGACGTGGTCGCGGCGGCCGACGCGGCCGGCATCGCGATGGTCGCGACCGGCGTGCGCCACTTCCGCCACTGACGGGGGTTGTCTGGCACTTCCGCTGCGGCGGGGGGGTTGATTAATCCGTTAGATAGCGATATATCGTGAGCCTACTTTGATATCTCACGATAGGAAGCAAGCAATGTGCAACGATCCAACATTCACACGCCACGGAACCGGACGTGGCCGTCATCGACACCGGCGTTTCGGCGCTCACGAGGCCGTCTTCGCCGGCTTCGGGGGTTTCGGCCCGGGCGGCCCGGGCGGCGGTCGCGGGCGCGGACGCAAGGCGCGCCGGGGCGACATCCGCACGGCGGCGCTGCTGCTGCTCGCCGAGGAGCCGCGCAACGGCTACCAGATCATGCAGGAGGTCGAGCAGCGCAGCGAAGGCGTCTGGCGCCCGAGCCCCGGCTCGGTATATCCGGCGCTCCAGCAGCTCGAGGACGAGGGCCTGATCCGCTCGCAGGAGAGCGACGGGCGCAAGCTGTTCGCGCTGACGGACGCCGGCGGGAGCTACGTGCAGGAGCGCGGCAGCGACAGGCCGGCCCCCTGGGAGGAGATGAGCGGCGAGGTCTCAGACGAGGCCCACCAGCTCGGCAGGCTGATGCGCGAGGTGGCGTTCGCCTTCGCCCAGGTCATGCGCACGGGCAGCCCCGGTCAGATGGCCCAGGCACGCGAGGTGCTGAGCACCGTGCGACGCGACCTCTACCGGATCCTCGCCGACGGCGAGCCCGAGGCCGAGGGGTAGCGCGCTTGCGTACCGGCACGGCGCTCGGCGCGGCTAGCGCTCGAGCGCCTTGCCGGCGACGCCCAGCAGCGGGTCGTGACGCTCGGACTCACCGGACTCGGCGGCCAGGCGCATCGCCTCGAGCAGCTCCGCCTTCCTACCGCGGGCGGCCCGTTCGGTCAGCGGCTGCACGATCCCGCGCAGGTAGAGCATCGGCCCCACCCAGCGCGGCACCCACACGCGCGGCGAGCGCCGTTCGATGCCGCGCTCGATCGCGTCGATCGCCTTCGACAGCGGCGCCGGGTTGCGGATGAAGCCGGGCAGGTTGCCCATCATCGCTGCGGCCGAAGGCTCGGCGAAGGCTGCGCGCACGAGGTCGGTGTCGAGAAAGCCGAAGTAGGCGCAGCCGACGACCGCGCCGCTCGGGGCCGTCTCCATGCGCAGGGCATCCGACAGCGCATCGACGCCGGACTTGGCCGTCGTGTACGGACCCATCATCGCGCCGTGCGCGATCGCGCTCAGCGAGGAGATGTTGAGCAGGTAGCCGCGTCGCCGCGCGATCTCCCCGATCACGGCGCGGTCGGTGCGCCACACGCCGAGCAGGTTGACCGCCAGCGTGCGCTCGACCTGCTCGACCGGCGCCGTCGCCAGCGCGCCGGTGAAGGAGATGCCGGCATTTGCGATCGCCACGTCGATCCCGCCGAAGCGCTCGACCGTCTGAGCCACCGCCCGTTCGAGCGCATCGAGGTCGGTCACGTCGACCTCGATGCTGATGGCGCGCTCGCCCAGCGCCGCCGCGTTCTGCTCCAGGCGCTCCTGCTCGAGCCCGACGAGCGCCACGTTCGCGCCCTTGGCGTGCAGTCGCTCGGCCGTCGCCTTGCCGATCCCGCGCGCCGCCCCCGTGATGAAGGCCGTGCGGCCGTTCACGTCGTAGCGGGTCCCCGGCACCCGCCCAGCGTACCCGCCTACGCGCCGCTTCGCTGCGAGCAGGCGCCGAGCGCCTGCTCGACCGTCTCGTGGATCGCGATCGCCTCGGGCAGCGCGACGATCTCGGCGAGGCGGTGCAGCTGCGAGCCGGCCGGGATCACGAGCACCATCTCCACGCGTCGCTGGCGCAGCAGCTCGTTCAGGCGGAACAGCATGTCGATGCCCGCGCTGTCGACGTAGCGCGTCTCTGAGAGGTCGATCACGAGCCTGGCGGCCGAGCCGACGCAGCCGGTCAGCTCGTCGCGCACGGCACGCGCGTTGGCCGCGTCGATGTCGTCGTGCGCTCGCGCCACCGGCACGCCGTCGAAGCGTTCGATCTCGAGGCCGCTCACTCCGAGCCTCGCGCGATCCGCTTGACGAGGGTGACCGTCGTGCCCAATTTGCCCTGCTCGACCTCGACCGAGTCCACGAGCGCGCGCATGATCTCGAGCCCGCGACCTCGACCGTACGGGCGGGACTCGCGCCAGCGGCCGCTGTCTGCGACGATCACGCGCACGTCCGTATCGTCGCGCTCGCAGTGGACGGCGAAGGTCGCCTCGAGCACGCCGTACGCGTGCTCCATCGCGTTGCTCGCCGCCTCGGAGGCGGCGAGCGTCATCCCGAACAGGTCTTCCTCCTCGACGCCCTGGCTCGCGAGCCAGCGGCCGAGCGAGCGGCGCAGGCCGACGAGCACGCTCGGGTGGGCCTCGAGCGTCAGCTCCATCGTGCGCCCGAGCGGCAGCGACTCGATCGCCAGCAGCGCGACGTCGTCCTCGAGCGGGGTCTCGTCGAGCAGCGCGTGGTAGATGCGGTCGGCGAGCGAGCTGTCCTCGGGGGCGGCTGGCTGAGAGGCGGCTTCCCGCAGCCGCTCGAGCCCCTCCTCGATCGACTCGCCACGGCGCTCGACGAGGCCGTCGGTGTAGAGCACGAGCGAGCTGCTCACCGGAAACGCGCAGTGCTCGGAGACGTATTCCTGGCCGAGTGCGATCCCGAGCGGCATGCCCTGCGGCTGCTCGAGGAAGTCGGGCCGGCCGTCGGGTCCGATCACGAGTGCCGGCAGGTGCCCGGCGCTGACCGCGTCGAGCTCGCCGCGTTCCAGGTCGAGCTCGAGGATCGCGGCCGTGGCGCCGCGGTTGCGCCCCATCGAGACCAGCAGGTCGTTGAGCAGCGACATCACCCGGGCCAGCTCGTGGCCCTCGCTCAGGAATGCGCGCAGCGCGATGCGGATCTCGGCCATGACCGATGCGGCGAGCACGCCGCGCCCGACGACGTCGCCGATCACCAGCGCCACCCGGCCGTTGCCGAGCTGCAGCACGTCGTACCAGTCGCCGCCGATCTTCACGCCCGGTCCGGCCGGCAGGTACTTGGCGCTGAGGCGCAGGCCGGGCACCTCCGGCAGCGTGTCCGGAAGCAGCGCGCGCTGCATGACCCCCGTGACCGCGCGCTGCTCGGCGCGCTGCGCGTTCTCGATCGCCAGCGCCGCGCGGTCCGCCGCCAGCTGCAGCACCGAGATGTCGTCGTCGCTGAAGCGGCGACGCTCGAGCGTGCCGACGTGCATGACGCCGATCACGTGCCCGCGGACCTGCACGGGCACGCCCAGCAGCGAGCGGATCCCCCGCTGGCGCAGGATCGGGTTGACGACATCGGCCGTGCTCAGGTCCTCGATCACGAGCGGGCGCCCCTGCGCCGCCACGCGGCCGGCGAAGCCCCGCGCGAGCGGCACCTGCACGCCCTGGCGCACCTCCTCCTCGAGTCCTCGCGCGGCACGCGCCACGAGCACGCCGCGATCCTCGTCGAGCAGCAGCACGGCTGCCGTGTCGGCGTCGAGGCCGTCGCGGATCCGCCCGAGCAGCTCCGACAGCAGCTCCTCCAGCGACGTGTAGGCGAGCGCCGAGTCGGTCATGCTCTGGACCTGGTCCAGACGGCGTGTTCGCTGCGCTTGGGCGTCGATGTCCACTGCTCCACGCTATACCCGCGAACAGTTCGCGTGATGCGGCGCCGCGCAAGTGTCCCGTACGATGACCCACATGCCGTACTCGATCGTGGTCCCCGAGCAGTTCGAGTGGGAGACCCGGCCCCACGAGCCGGGCGAGCCGGCGCGGCACGTCGCCGAGCTGCACGAGGCGTTGAGCTTCGAGCACACGCGAGCGAACGTGTGGCGCTACGAGCCCGGCGCGCGCGGCCGCCGCCACATCCATCGTGAGCAGGAGGAGACGTTCGTCGTCCTCGCCGGGCGCCTGACGATGCATCTGGGCGAGCCGCCCGAGCGCTTCGTCGTTCCCGTGGGGGGGATCGTGTACGTGAGGCCGGGCACGCCGCTGCAGACCGTCAACGAGGGCGAGGTGGACCTCGTCGTGTACGCCTACGGCGCGCCGCCCGACGAAGGCGCCGACGTGCTGCCGCCGGCCGCCTGACTCGGTCGAGGCGGCAGGTCGCATCCCGCCCGTCTTCCAGAGCCAATGCCCCGTGCGGGACTCGAACCCGCCCCACCGGATTAAAAGTCCGGCGCTCTACCAGATGAGCTAACGGGGCTCAGCGGCGCTCAGTCTGGCACATTCGGGCGCCGCCCGGGCACGGCTGGCGGGGGCGGTTCTCAGCTGGCCCTGCTCGTGCGCGGGCGCAGCTGGCTAGGGCTCTTCGGAGGCGGCCACGCGCAGCATCTCCTCGATGCGCGTGAGCTTCACCCGCGGGCGCCCCGAGCGCTCGCCGAGCTCGCGCTCATATCGGTCGATCGCGCTCCAGCCCTCGTAGGTGACGAGGTCGGGCTGGCGCTCGCGCAGCAGCCGCTCGAGCGCATCGGCGTCGGGCGAGGACGGGTGCAGCGCGGCGGCGGAGCCGTTCGAGGATGCCGGCCCGAGATCGGCGAGGATCGCGTCGACCGTCTCCTGCGCGTCCTTCTTGTTGGTGCCGATCACGCCGGAGGGGCCACGCTTGATCCAGCCCACGACGTACTCGCGGGCCTGCTGCTCGCCGGTGTCCGCCCGCACGATGCGCCCGCCCTCGTTGGGGATCACGCCGCGGCGCTCGTCGAAGGGCACGCCCGGCAGCGGGATACCGCGGTAGCCGATCGCGCGGAACACGAGCCCGGCCGGGATCGTCTCGCGCTGCTCGGTCGCCTTGGCGCGCAGCGCGCCGCCCTCGCCCGCCACGAGCTCGTTGCGTGCCAGCTCGACGGCCGCGAGCGCCCCGTCATCGCCGGCGATCAGCTCGGTGGGAGAGAGCAGGAAGCGCAGCACGACCCGCCTGCGCCCCTCCGCGCCCGCGGTCCGCTGCGAGTACTCGCGCAGGATCTCGACGTTGCGCCGCGAGGTCACGTCCTGCTCGGCGGCCTCGTCGTGCACCGCCAGCGCGCGCTCGAGCTCCTCGGGGTCGACGACGACGTCGGCGTCCGTGAGCTCGCCGAGCTCGAGCAGCTCGGGGTTGGTGAAGGCCGCCTGCGCCGGGCCGCGCCGGCCGACGACGACGACCTCGCGCACGCGGCTGCGCGCGAGCACCTCGAGCGCGTGATCGGCCGTGTCGGTCGGCGCCAGCTCCTCGGGGGTGAGCACGAGCATCCGCGCCACGTCGAGCGCGACGTTGCCGTTGCCGATCACGATCGCGCGCTCGGCCGAGACGAGGTCGACCTCGAGGCCGGTGTGGTCGGGGTGGCCGTTGTACCAGCCGACGAACTCGGTCGCCGCGTGCGAGCCCGGCAGCTCTTCGCCGGGGATGCCGAGCGGGCGGTCCAGCGGCGAGCCGGTCGCGTAGACGATCGCGTGGTAGTGCTCGAGCAGGTCCTCGCGCGAGACGTGCTCGCCGAAGGTCACGTTGCCGAAGTAGCGAAAGCGCGGGTGCGCGGCCGTCTTCTCGTACACGCGCGTGACCGACTTGATCTTGGGGTGGTCCGGCGCGACGCCCGAGCGCACGAGCCCCCACGGCGTGGGCAGGCGCTCGAGCATGTCCACCTCGATCGTGGCCTGCGAGTCCTTCAGCAGGTGCCCGGCGGCGTAGAAGCCGGCCGGCCCCGAGCCGATCACGGCGATGCGTATGGCGGATTCGTCACTCATGAGGCGGCTGATTGGGTTCGGGAATCGATGCGCAGCTGCGGCGCTGATGGGCGCGGCCCGACTCGAACGGGCGACCCCCTCGGTGTAAACGAGGTGCTCTGGCCAACTGAGCTACGCGCCCACGTTCCGGGGAAGCCTAGGCTAGCGGCCCAGCAGCGTTTAAAGCCTTTGTATGAGTTTGGCTAGGATTGGGCGCGTCCCCACCGGGACCTCCTGTGGCCAGAACAGACACCGCCCATAGCGAGGGGTCATCGGCGTTCGCGCAGGCAGGCGAGCAGGAGTCGAAGGCGGCCGCTCTGGAGCTGCGCAACGTCAGCAAGCGCTATCCGGGCCAGCGCGAGCCGGCGATCTCCGGACTCTCCCTTACGGTGCCGGCGGGCGAGGTGTGCGTGCTCGTGGGGCCGTCCGGCTCGGGCAAGACCACGGCGATCCGCCTGATCAACCGGCTGATCTCGATCTCCGGTGGCGACATCCTGCTCGGCGGGCGCAGCGTGCTGCGCCGCGACGCGCGCGAGCTGCGCCGCGAGATCGGCTACGTGATCCAGCAGATCGGCCTGTTCCCTCACCAGACGGTCGGCGAGAACATCGCGACCGTGCCCGGCCTGCTCGGCTGGCCGAAGGAGCGCATCGCCGCGCGCGTGCGGGAGCTGCTCGAGCTGATCGGTCTCGAGCAGGAGATGGCCGCGCGCTACCCGGCGCAGCTGTCCGGGGGCCAGCGCCAGCGCGTGGGCGTGGCGAGGGCGCTCGCGGCCGACCCGCCGCTGATGCTGATGGACGAGCCGTTCGGCGCGATCGACCCGGTCACGCGCGACCGACTGCAGAACGACTTCCTGCGACTGCACCGCGAGGTGCGCAAGACGGTCATCTTCGTGACGCACGACATCGACGAGGCGATCAAGATGGGCGACCGGATCTGCCTGCTGCGCCAGGGCGGCAAGCTCGCGCAGTTCGGCGCGCCCGAGGAGATCCTCGCCGCCCCGGCCGAC
>DATNDZ010000003.1:0-18097 GCA_035553095.1 Solirubrobacteraceae bacterium
AGTAGGTCAGCTTCCCGCCGATCGTCACGCGCAGCTTCACGACGGCCACGTCGGGGCTTCCGGGCAGGCTCGGCACGAGCGGCACGGTGAAGCGCAGGTCCCCGCTGACCAGCACGGCCGACATCACGATCTGCCCGTAGACGGGTTCTTCGCCCATCGCGAAGATCAGCATGTGCAGGTGGCCGTCCGAGGATGGCCCGGCGAAGATCGCGATCTGCGCAGTCTCGGTCCGGGTTTCGGGGCCGAGCGGGAACTCGACGATCGCAGTCCCGCCGCCCATCCGCGAGTTGACAGGGCAGGCGGGCGGCCCTTGCGCTTCGAGCCTTGCCTGGTTGCACGCGGCCAGCCCGAGCGTGCTCGTCGCGAGCGCGAAGCCCGCCGGGTAGCGGAAGTCGATCCCCGTGAGCGCCGACGGCAGGGATTCGCCGACGCCGGCGATGTCGACGCCGAGCGAGATCGCGGTCGGCGCGCCGAGCTTCTCGGGCGTGAACTTCGCGCTCAGTCGCGCGGTCTGGCTCGCGTCGGCCGCACTTGTCGCGCTCGCGGCCAGGATCAGCGCGCTCAGCGTGAGCGCGGCTCCGGCTCTGCTCAAGGCATGCCTACATCGCGTACGCATCGTGCGCTCCCTCTCCGCGCGGCTTCTGGCTCTCCCGGCCAGGCTTGCAGCTTAGCTCTCATCCTCGGACGCGCGCGCCGCCTCGCACACGCCGTGGCGTGGACCCTCGCCACGGGCGCAGGACTGACGGCACAGTCAATAGGCCAGTTTGGCGACCGCCTGAACCGTGAGGCCGTAGCTGCGACGGTAGTAGACGCCGTAGAGTCCGCCGCCGCCGTGGATCTGGGCGTAGCGCCCGCTGCCACCGGTGATCTTCATCGTGCCGCGGAAGCTCGGCCTCGCGCTGGTGAGGCTGCTCAGCCGGGCGCTTCCCCGGGCGCTGATCGACCCTGCCGCCGAGTAGATCGTGAAGCGCGCGCCGACCGTTGGTTCGCCGGTGTAGGTGAAGTGCACCTTCACCCGGCCCGGGAAAGTGCCGGATGCTTGCCCTTCGTCGATGATCTCCGAATCGAAGCTCCTGACGTAGTGCAGGCGTCCTTCGTCGCGCACGTTCAACACGCGCGCGACTTGCGCTCGCGGCGAGTCCGAGCCCCCCCAAGCCGATGTCGTGAGGATCGCTGCGGCGCCGGCGATCATGGCGACGGCGCCGAGGGCGACGCCGACAGCGACACGAAAGCGCGCGGCTCCCACGAAGCGGGATCGCATCTCACCCCCAGCCCCAGGGCGCCCCGACACCTCGTCCCTCGACCGAGCTTTCAAGCTGGCCCTCACGCTCTCCACTCGCTCTGGGTGAGCGCGCTCGCGCCGCCCGCGCCGCCACGCTCGCATCATCCCGAGCGTGGCAGACATCAACGGTCCAAGCTCGTGCCTCAGCTGCGCGGTCACGCCTCGCGCCGGCTCGCCGTCAGCGCCCGGTGCAGAGGCGTAGTACCCGACGACGCCCGTCAGCAGCATCACGTGCCGCGCGCCGTTGGGTAGCCCACGCGCTTGTGTCGCGGCTCGCCGCGTCGCCCGACCGAGCACCTCCACAAGCTCGCTGCGATCGCCGAACAAGCTCAGGTATCCGGGACGCTGCGACCCTTCCTCAGCCATGTCCTGCTCGTAGTCGACGAGCCCGTCGAGCAGCGTCAACAGCACACACACCGACAGGTAGGCCTCCTCGATCCGCGCGGCGTCGTCCGCCGTGGTGCGGGGATCGGCGGCGGCCGCGCTCAGCGCGTGCAGCATCAGCACCGATGACGCCGCGCCCGCGACGAACTCCCGCCACTCGAGCCCGGTGCCCTCCGCACCTCTGCGGCCCCATTGCTCGAGCTGCGCGATCCCGAGCTGCGGCGCGGCGTGCATCCGGGTCTGTGCCTGCCCGCTGCGCGCGGCGACCCGTTGCGCGACCCGGGTGATCGCCAACGCCGCCGGCAACCGCGCCACGGAGAGGCTGGCGACACGGGAGAGCTCGTCGAGATAGCCGCCGTCGTTGCATCGTGGGGACTGCTCGACCAGCCCTCCCGAGTCCTTGCAGGGGAAGGTGACGGCGTCGACCAGCGCGCCAAACATGCGATCGCCCTCGGGCAGTGGATCGCGCGCGGGAAGCTCGCTCAGACCGTCGAGGTAGTCGAACAGCAGCTCGAGCGCGACGATCGCCTCGACAACGCTCGCGCGGCGCGCGCGCGGCGCGAACGTCGCGAGCATCGACGCCGCCTCTGCGTGCGAGCCCTCGCCGTCGAGCTTTGCGAGGGCGAGCGCCCTCAGCTTAGGGTCGCCGATCGCCTCCGCGCGCAGCCGCCACCGCTTCAGCTCTCGGCGCACGATCGGCGCGACGCTCGTCCAGTAGCGCCCGTTCGCGAGCACGAGCGCCAGCCCCGCGCGGACCGCCAGCCGCCGATCGCCCAGAACGTCGGCGGCCATCTCAGCGCCCCCCGAAGCGCCGGTTGCGCTCGTTGAACTCCGCCAGCGACTCTTCGAAAGCCCCGCAGTTGAACTCGGGCCACAGCTCATCTCGGAACACGAGCTCGGAGTAGGCCGAGTGCCACAGCAGGAAGTTGGACAGCCGGTGCTCGCCGCCGGTGCGGATGATCAGCTCCGGGTCGTGCATTTCAGGCCCATAGAGGGCGCGCGCAAACTCGGCGTCGCTAGACCCGCCGAAGTGTCTCGCCGCGTGGACGATCTCGGCGCGACCGCCGTAGTTGAGCGCCAGGTACAGAGTAAGCCCGTCGTTGCCCTCCGTCAGCGACCGCGAGCGCTCCATCTGCTCGACAAGCTCGGACGAGATGCCGCCGCGGGCGCCGATGAAGCGCATCCGAACGCCCTCGCGATCAAGCGCCGGCGTCTCGCTCGCAAGGCGCCGGCAGAGCATCTCCATCAGCGCCGCGATCTCGCCGTTCGAGCGTGACCAGTTCTCAGTCGAGAACACGTACACGCTGAGCTCCTCCACGCCGAGTCGCGCGGCGTCGCGCACGCGCGCGCTGAGTGTGTCCGCAGCGGCGTCGTAACCGGCCTCTGTAGGCAGCCGGTACTTGCGCGCCCAGCGGCGGTTCCCGTCGGCGATGATCGCGACATACCGCGCCATCTAACCCGTCCCTCCGGCATGGCGCGAGGCAAGCAGATCAAGGACGCAGGGAGCGTGGCGTGCTCTGCACGCGAGCGAGCGAGGACACGGAGCTGCGCCGCCCATCGCCGCCCTAGCGTGGCGCGAGGCGAGCAGATCGCGGACGCAGCGAGTGTGGCGTGCTGTGCTGGGCGCGGACGAGCGAGGACAAAGATATCCGAAGCCTCGCGTCACGCTAGCGCTCCTCGAGTGCGAGGGCGGGGGATACCCGCGACGCCACCCAGCCCGGCACCGCGACGATCGCAAACGCCGCGGCGAGGACGAGCGCGAAGATCTCAAACGGGCGCGCGCCGGTCGCGATGCGCGCGACGGGGAAGCCGGTGACGTGGCGCAGGTATCCGTCGAGCACGAGCTGTCCGGCCACGCCGATGACCGCGCCTGTGAGGCAGCCCGCGGCGAGCATCAACGAGGCTTCGAGCGCCAGGATCAGCCGCAGCCGGCGCGGCTTGACGCCGAGCAGCCGCAGGCTGGCGAGCGAGGCGCGCCGCTGCCACACGCTCGCGACGAGCGCGGCGGCCATCGCGCCGATCGCGGCGATCAACAGCAGCGTCGAGATCTCCCCGAGCTGCCCGAGGCCTTCGCCCGCGAGGCCGTCGATCGTCGCTGCGCGCGCGGAGGACAGCGACACTTCAAGCCCGCTCCCGGGCGGGAGCGACGCCGCGATCGCGCGCCGCGCAGCGCTCGGGTCCGCGCCCGGCGCCAGCGTGACCCCGAGCGCCGTCGGCGCCGGGTTCGCCCACGCGCGCGTGTAGTCGGCGCTGTTCATGAAGATCACGCCCGGTGGCCAGGCCAGGTTGGTCGTTGTCGCGGCGACCCGGTAGCGAACCATGCCCGTCGGTGTCGCAAGCGAGAGCGTCCCGCCGACGCCCGTGTGCTGTTCGGAGGCGATCTGCTGTGAGACCGCCACCCATCCTCCTTGCGCCAGGCGCGCCACCGCGCCCGGCGCGCTGCCCGCGCGGATCTGACTAAAGAGCACCCGGCGCTCCGCACCGGCAGGGCGAGCGATCACCCAAGCGCGGCGTCCGCCGACTGTCAGAAAGCCGCCCTGAAACGCACGCACGCTTGCGACTGCCGGCACGCGGGCGATCGCCGCCGCGCTCGCGCCTGCCCTGAGGGTCTCGGTCGCCTGGTTATCGCCCGGATTGCCGACCCAGATCTCCGCGTCGGCCACGTAGCTCTTCGAGAACGCACCGATTCCCCGCAGCAGGTCATCCCGCGAGCCGCCGAGCGCAACGCTGCCGAACAGCGCAACGGCTCCGGTCGCGGCGAGCGCCAGCGGGCGGACGGTGCTGGCACGCAACGAAGCGAGCGCCACCGGCAGCGCCGTGAGCTGCTGGTAGCGCTCGGTCAACAGCGCGCCTGTGCGCAGCACCGCGGCGAACGCGAGCGGCACGGCGAGCACGGTCGCGGCCGCGAGCATCGCGCACGCGACGATCGCGGCCGATGGCACCAGCGCGAACAGGCCGCTCGCGCATGCCAGCAGCAGCACGGCGGCGGCGAAGAGACGGGCGTGCATGCTGCGCCCGAGCGCGTTGCCGGGCACGCCCTCTTCGCGGTAGACCGCGTCGCGCGCGCGGCCGCGACGAAGGTCGAGCAGCGGGATCGCCGAGGCCAGGCACGTCGCGAGCACCCCGCCGATCGACGCGACCAGCAGCGGCGCCGCTCCGACGACCGTCCCGCTCGACAGCGTGAACGCCTGCGCCAGATAGCCGGTCGGCTGGTGAAACACTCCGCTCGAGAGCGCGTACCCGACGAGCAGTCCCACCGCCGTCGCCGCGATCCCAAGGCACAGCGCCTGGAACAGCACCATCTGCACCACCGCCGTGCGCTTGGTGCCCGTCAGGCGCAGGTCGGCGATCGCCTGGCGGCGCTCTGGGACCGTCAACAGCAGTGCGTTGAACGCGAGCAGCAGGCCGAGCAGCACGCCGACCGCGGCGAACACCTCGCTCGCGAGGTCGCTCGGCCGAAGCGCCTGCTGCAACTGTCTGACGTCCTGGTCGGCAGGCGCGACTTCCAATCGCTCGCCGGCCAGACGGGCGAGCCCGCGGCGCACCGCCGGCTCCCGCCCCGGCTCGCTCTGCACGAGGATCCGCGTGACGCGGCCCTCGAGGCCGGCGAGCTGTTGCATGCGCTTCAGTCCCATCACCGCCACGAGCGACCGCGACAGCGCCCCGGCCGCTTCCGGCCCGAGCACCGCTGAGACTTTGAGCACGCTCGCGCGTCCTCGCATCTGCAGTGTCACATCGCCCGCGCCGGCGCCCGTGCCCGCGATCGACAGCGCGTGCGCGGCCTCGGCGCTGAGGCCGACGCCGCCGGGGGACAGCGCTCCCAGCGGAAGCGTGCGCGCCAGCCCGTCGAGCGTCGCGAGCGCGACATCTGCCCCCGCGAGCGCCACCCTCACGCGGCGCCCGTTGCGGGCTGTCACGGTCGCGCTCTGCTCCAGCAGCGGCGCCGCCTGCTTGACACCTGCAAGGTGTTCCACCCGGCTCAGCAGCCCTTCGCTGAAGCCGTCGCCGTCGCGTGCTCGCAGCTGTAGGCTCGCGGGCCCCACGACGGCTCGGATCACCTCGCGCGAGGAGCCCGCGATGCTGCCCTGCGCGACCAGCGCGGCGAACAGCAGCGCAACTGCGATCGCCACTCCCGCCCCGGCGAGGATCTCCTGCGCAGCGTGCGCGCGCAGCCGCCTGCGGTAGAGGTAGATCAGCGCGTAGGGACGCATCAGGGCACGGGTGTGTAGCCGCGAGCGCGCGATCGCGCTCACCCCCGCGCGCTGCGCGAGCGTCGCTCATCGGCGAGCGACTGAACGCCCTCTTCTCGCTCGCTGCAGAGCTTGCCGTCGCGCAGCCGATAGTGACGGTCGGCGAGCAAAGCTGCCTCGCTGTCGTGCGTCACGAGCACAACGCCGGCGCCGCGCTCGTGCGCGACCGTGTGCAGCAGCTGGACGACCTCGATGCTTCGGGCGCTGTCGAGGTCCCCTGTCGGCTCGTCCGCGAGGATCAGCGGCGGCTCACCGACGAGCGCACGGGCGATCGCAACGCGCTGGCGCTCGCCGCCGGAGAGCTGCTCGGGTGTGTGCCCCACGCGTGCGCCGAGACCGAGGCGCTGCAGCCACGGCAGCGTACGGGCCTTCGCCTCGCGCATTCCCATCCCGCCGACGAGCAGCTTCAGCGACGCGTTCTCGAGCACCGAGGTGCGTGGCATCAGCTGCACGCTCTGGTAGACGAAGCCGACGTCGCGCATCAGGTACTCCGAGGTCTCATCCTCGGACAGCGAGCCGATCTCCCGGCCGGCGAAGCGGACCGTGCCTGCGTCTGGCGCGAGCAGCCCGGCGATCAGCAACAAGAGCGTCGTCTTGCCCGAGCCGCTGGGCCCCTGTAGCGCGACCATCTCACCTGCACGCACCTCGAGGCTCACGCCGTCGATCGCGCGAACCTCCTCACCTGCGGCGCGGTATCGCTTGACGACCCGTTCAAGCTCCAGCATTGACGCCCCCTGAGTGCGGGCGGCAGCCGTGCGCGCGGCTCACGCAGTAGCCCGCCACCCCGCCGGGCGGCGCAGTGGCAGCACGGTCGCGAGCTCTGCCGGCGGGGCGCCGCGCAGCTCGCCTTCACTGATCACGAGCCCACGGTCCGCGCCCGCGAGGCCGGTGGACTCTCGCGTACTGGCCAGAACGGCGATGCCCTCGTCGGCGAGCGAGCGCAGCAGCGCGAGGATCCCGTCGCGCTCGAGCAGGTCGACGCCCCTGATCGGCTCGTCGATCACGAGCAGCGCCGGCTCGAGCGCCAGTGTGCGGGCGATCGCGACCCGCACGCTCTCGGCCTCGTCGAGTGCCGCCAACCGCTGTGCCGCGGTCTGCTCGCCGTCGACCCGGGCAAGCGCCCGCCGAGCCCTTGCCCGCGCTTCGCGCGGGGCGACACCGCGCGCGAGCAGGCCGATGGTGACCTGGTCGAGCACGCCCTTTCCTTCGGCGTAGCGAAACGTGCGCTCGCAGTAGCCGACACCGCCACCGAGGAGCTCCTCGCCGTGCTCGGCCAGATCGCGGCCTTCGAAGCGGACCGTGCCGCAGTCGGGCGCCTCGATCCCCGCCGCCACGCGCAAGAGCGTCGAGCGCCCCGAGCCCTTCAGACCCCAGACCACGACGAGCTCCCCCGCCTCGAGTTGCAGCGAGACCTCTGAGAGCACGAGCCGCTCACGCGCCGGGCCGCCGTAGCGCTTGCTGACCGCCTCGAGCTCGAGCAGGCTCATCGCCCCTGCGCCTTTCGCTGCGCGAGCGCCTTCAGCTCACGGCGCACGTACTGGATCCACTCCAATCTCGCACCGACGGCCAGACGGTTCTGCTCACAGGCTAGGCGGGTCGCCAGGCGCGCGCCGGCCTCCGCCGAGCGCTCGCCCGTGGCGCGCAACGGACTCTCGCCGCCCTCTGCAACGCACGCCTGCTCATAGCCGTCGATCACCCCGCGTGCGACCTCGGGGTCGCTCATCAACGCGGCCAGCTCCATCGCGAACAGCCGTTGGCGGCGGCACTCATCGGCGAGCTGGGAGATCAGCCAGCGCTGGTAGTGCGCGATCGCGCCCTCGCTGGCGCGGTAGCGGGGCTTGGGCTGGCGCCCGGTGCCGCTGCCGGGAACTTCCTCGACCAGCCCCCGCTCCTCGAGCGCGCGCAGCGCCGTGTACACGTGCGAGGTGCTGCTCAACGACAGCGCGCCTTCGTAAGTGCGATCGAACCGTTGCGCGAGCTCGTAGGCGTAGCTCGGACGCTCGATCACGAGACCCAACAGCGCCCAATTGACCGGCGACTGCATCGGACTCTGCTGCTCCCTGGGCCTCCCAGTTCCCATTGGTTGAGACTAGCTCAACCGCCGCACGGATGTCACGGCGTCGAGCCAAAAATCACCCAAGGCTTATAACGTTATACAGCTTGTAACGGTCGCCGCTCAAGCTGTAGAACCTTCTACCCCGTGGCTTAGCAGTCTCCGCCCGGAGAGCCATCATGGTCGGCGTGGAGAGGGACGTGTCGTCGCATCGTGTGAACCGCCGAACCGCCTTTACAGCTGGCCTGTGCGTGCTCGCGGCGATGCTCGCGTCAGTGTCCCCGGCGACTGCGCTTGCGTCGCGAACCTTCTCACTTAATGAGACCGGGCATCTGCACCTGACCAGTCACCACGGCTTCACACTCAACGAGCAGGGCTCGGCGTTGGGCACGATCTCGGGCACGATCTACATCCACCTGCACGTGGTCTCCACCAACCGCGTGACCGCCGAAGTCAACATCTATCCCCGCGGCGGCTCGCTGACCGGCTATGCCAGCGCGAGCTATCGCCCCTCCGGCAGCGTCGCGAGCTTCAACGGCACGATGAGCATCGGACGCGGCAGCGGGCGCTACAACCGCGCGCACGGCTCGGGCCTCAGCTTCACTGGGACGATCCAACGTGTAAGCGACGCGGTCACGGTCCACGTCAACGGCAGGATGTCCGCTTGACACGGCCCGGCTGAGGTCCCTTGTCCAGGCTCGCCGCTCTCACGGTGCTCGCGGCCATGCTCGTCTGCTCGCTGACGCCACCCGCCGCGCACGCCGTCTCCGAGCTTGCATCGCTGCACGCATCGTTCTCGCCCAATCGGCTCGGCGCGCCGACCACGATCATCTTCGGTTTTCACCTGCAGACCGTCGAAGGCCAGGCCCCGCCACCACTCACTGCGCTTGACCTGCGCATGCCGGCAGGCATGAACTACACGACGACGACGCTCGGCCTCTCGATCTGCCAGCCTGCCTCGCTGCTCGCGAACGGCGTCGCCGGCTGCCCGCCCAACTCGCGCCTGGGCTACGGCAGCGCGCTCGTCGAAGTGCCGTTTGGCGTCGGCGCCGGGCACGAGATCCCGGAAGTCCAGGCGGTCGCGGGCCCGTCGCGTGCCGGCAACCTGGTCGTGCTCTTCTACGCCAACGGTCTGTTTCCAGTGTCGGCGCAGCTCAGCTTCGCAGGTGAAGTGCTCCCCGACACCGGTCGCTTCGGTTCGCAGCTTCAGACCAACGTCCCACTGGTGACGAGCGTGCCGGGCGGGCCCGACGTCTCGATCGTCAACGTGCAGAGCACGATCGGCCCGGCCCACCTTATCTACTACAAGCATCTCCACGGGCGGCGCGTGGCCTTCCATCCCCGTGGTGTCGCGATCCCCGAACGCTGTCCTCGCGGAGGCTTCCCGTTCGCCGCCAGCTTCGGCTTCCAGGACGGAAGCGCAACGAGCGCATCGACAACCGTCCCCTGTCCGCCGCGGCGGCGGTGAGAGCGATGCCTTCCGATTTGGCGGCGACGGTGGCCTCGAATGTTCCTGTGCAACGCGGAGGCGCTCAGCCGCGGTCTGGGAGCCTGCCCGCGGCTGTCCTTGCGCGTAGGACGGTCTCGGGGCGCAGCGCCGCCGCGGCGAGTCTGGGATTCGGGCTGGTGTTCTCGGCTACGGTCGTGCGCTACCTGCTTCTGGTCCTCCCGCGGGTGCGCGCCGAACTGGACCATTGGCGGGCGCGGGCAGCGCAGATCCCCGACCCGCTGTTGCGCAGCCATGCACAGGCTTCGCTTCGAAAGCGCGGCAACATCGAGGGTGCCGCGCTGTTCGCGACGCTCGCCCCGGCCGCCTACCGCGGCTGCACCATCCGCGCGCTGGTCGCCTACCAGACCGCCTACAACTATCTCGACACGCTTTCAGAGCAGCCGAGCGCGGACCCCGTCGTGAACGCCGAGGAGCTGCATCAGGCGCTGTTGGTCGCGTTGCACCCCACCGCCGGCCATCCCGACTACTACAGGTACAACCCTCAGCGCGCGGACGGGGGCTACCTCACCGAGATCGTCGATACCTGTAGACAGGCGCTCGCCGGCCTGCCGTCCTACGCCGCGGTAGCTCCGAGCGCACGCGCCGCGGCCGGGCGGATCGTCGACTTCCAGGCCCTGAACCTGAACGAGCGCCAAGGCGGTCACGACGTGCTGAAGCGTTGGGCCACCGAGGCTACCCCTGCGAACAGCGGACTTGTGTGGTTGGAGACCGCCGCTGCAGCGGGCAGCTCGCTCGCGGTGCACGCCCTGATAGCCGCGAGCGCGGATGCGCACCTGGACTCTTCAGACGCCCGCGAGATCGATCGCGCGTACTTTCCGTGGATCGGGGCGCTGCACTCTCTGCTCGACAGTTTGGTCGACCGCGATGAGGACCACGATCGCGGACAGCGTAGCCTCCTCGGCTACTACCACTCTCCGGCGCAGGGCGCGATCCGCCTCGGCTCGCTCGCTGGCCGCGCGAGGCGGGCGACCGAGCGCCTCGTCGAGCCACACGCCCACCGGGTGATGCTTACGGCGATGTGCAGCTACTACCTCTCCGCACCACACTGCTACACGGCGGAGGCGCAGACGATCACACGCAGCCTCACCCAAGCCCTGGGAGTGCCCCTTCACGTCGCGATCGCGCTGTTTCGCGTGCGGCGCCTGAAGCACGCCGTCACCAAGAGTCCGTACGTCTAGATCGGTTCCGGGACGTGAAGCTGGCCCTCGACGACTTCGAACTATGGCGACGGCGCCTGATGACGCTTATGTTCGTCGCGGTGGGGCTGCTCGTCGCGTATTGGGCGGCTTGGGTCGGCGACCGGCGCCTTGTCGCCAGTGATCACACGTCCGAGTACGTCGCGTTCGAGCAGGCGTTTCCGCTCGCTGATGCTTGGCTGCTAGGAGCGATGCTCCTCGCAGTCCTGCAGCTCTGGCGCCGTCGGCCGAGCGCCCTCACCTGGCTTTTGGTGACCGGCGGCGCAGGCATTTATCTGTGTGCTCTCGACGTCTTGTTCGACCTCCAGCACGGGATCTATGCAAAGCCCGATGGGGGAGCTGTCGAGCTCGCGGTCAACCTCCTCACGCTCGCACTGGGTGTTGGCCTCCTTCGCTTCACACGGCGGTTTCGGTCGCAGCTGCTAGGTACGAGCCCCGAGCTGCCCCGCGCGGCCGGCGAGACCAGCGTGCCCCGAAAGGCCTGACTGCCTCGGTGCTGGAGCTCGACCACCTCACTAAGCACTACGACGCCGTGGGCGGCGACACCGTCCGCGCCGTCGACGGCGTCTCCCTGGCCGTGAAGCCGGGGGAGATGGTCGCGCTCTACGGGCCGAGCGGCTCAGGCAAGACGACGCTGCTGCTGATGATCGCGACGTTGCTCGAACCCACCAGCGGGACGGTGTCGATCGCCGGCCGGGACGTGTCGTACATGTCCGAGCGCGAGGCCTCGCAGTTTCGCCTTTCACAGCTGGGGTTCATTCGTCAGAACTTCGATCTGTTGCCGGGTGTCACGGCGATCGACAACGCCGTGCTGAAGCTCCTCAAGCAGATGCGCTGGCGCGACGCGCACCGTCAGATAACGCCCTTGCTCGATGCTCTCGGACTGGGCGAGCGCCTTTCTCATCGGGCAGAGACGTTGTCGATGGGAGAGAAGCAGAGGGTGATGATTGCCCGGGCGCTCTCGACCGAGCCGAGCCTGCTCCTCGCCGACGAGCCCACCGGCAGCCTGGACACGCAGCGAAGCCGTGAAGTCCTCGAGCTGCTGCGCGAGCTGTGTCGCGAACGCGAGGTGGCGGTCGTGCTCGTCAGCCACGACCCGCTCGCCGCGGGCTACGCCGACCGTGTCTACGCCCTGCGCGACGGCAAGCTCTCCGACTACCAGCCCGAGGCCGTCGCGTCGCTTCCCGCGCGGCGCGGCGACGCTCTGAGCCGGGGCGACGAGGATGCACCGATTCGCATCGTCGCCTACGACAAGTCATGGCCCCATCGCTTTGCGACCGAGCAGGCCCTTCTCGAAACCGTCATTCGCGAGTGGGTGACAGGGGGGATCCACCACGTTGGCAGCACCGCCGTGCCGGGACTGGCCGCCAAGCCCGTCATCGATATTCTCGTCGGCGTCGAGGACCTCGCCGCCTCGCGGGCGTCCTTTGAGAAGCTCGCACGGATCGGATACGTGCACGCGCCCTATCGCGAGACAGAGATGCACTGGTTCTGCAAGCCCAGCCCGAGGCGCCGCACGCACCACCTCCACCTCGTGCCGACCGACTCACCGCGGTTTCGTGAGGAGCTCGCGTTTCGCGATTTACTGCGGGCGCGCCCGGATGTTGCGGCTGACTACGTTGCGCTCAAGCGCGAGCTTGCGAGCCGTCACGAGCACGACCGAGATGCCTACACCGACGGCAAGCAAGTGTTCGTCGCCCAGGCGCTGAGGGACGCGCGCGCGGTGAGGTGAGAGGCCTTTCCGCCACGCGCCGTCGAGGTGCTCTCGCGTGAGGATCGGGAACATCCTGCACCTCTACCGCGTTCGTGTGCGCGCGCGCGCGGTGCAGGAGATCTTCGCAGTCGTGGGGATAGCGGCCGGGGTGGCGCTGCTGTTCGCGTCGCAGGTCGCAAGCCAGAGCCTCTCGAGCTCGGTCGCAGAGCTCTCGCACGGAATCGTCGGCAACGCCAGCCTGCAACTGCTCGCACGCGACCCGCAGGGCATGCCCGAAGCCATGCTTGGCGAGGTGCGTCACATCGCCGGGGTTCGCGTCGCTGCTCCGCTGCTCGAAGCGAGCGCGAGCGCGACCGGCCCGAGGGGCGCCAGCTCCGTGGAGCTGGTGGGTGCCGACTCGAGCCTGAGGGGACTCGGAGGAGCCCTCGTGCGCCATACCGAGCTGGAACCGTTCGCGGGGGTTGGCGCGGTGCTTCTACCCGGCCCGCTGGCCACCAGCCTCGGGGTCACCAGGTTCGGGAAGGAAGTGACGCTGCGCCTTTACGGAAGAATCGTGCGTGCGCCGCTGTACGAGCAACTGCACGAGCGCCAGATCGGGGGTTTGGTGGCGAGTCCGATCGTCGTGGCGCCGCTGTTCTTCGCCCAGGAAATAACAGGCTTGGCTCACCGCCTCTCCCGGATTCTCGTCGAGCCGGCCGCGGGCACGCAAGGCCGGGTTCGGGAGGCGCTCCTACGCCTTGCGGGCGGCCGTCTGAACGTCCAGACCACGAGCTACGACGAACGGCTGTTCGCGAAGGCCGCCTCGGCGAGCAATCAGTCGACGGCGCTGTTCGCGCTCATCAGTGCCCTCGTCGGGTTCTTGTTCGCGTTCAACGCGATGCTCCTGACCGTGCCGCAGCGGCGTCGCCTGATCGCCGATCTACGCCGCGACGGCTACACCCCTCCCACCGTGATCGGGGTCCTCTCACTCGATGCGACGATCCTCGGTATCGCGGCGTGCCTGCTCGGCCTCCTGCTCGGGGAGGAGCTCTCGATCCACCTGTTCCACTCCAACCCTGGCTACCTGGGCTCGGCGTTTGCCGTGGGCAGGCAGCGCGTGGTCGGATGGCAGAGCGTGGCGATCGCCACGGGCGGCGGGATGCTCGCAGCGCTCGTCGCGGTGTTGAGCCCGCTGCGCGACATCCTCTCTCGCGATCCGCTCGCCGCGATCGCCCCGAGGGAGCGCTCCGGCGCCCCTCGTGCAAACCTGTGGGTCGCGCTTGGGGGCTTGGTGTGCTTCGCGGGCGCAACGGCGGTTCTGCTTGGCGCGCCGAAGCAGGCGATCTTGGGGATGGTCCTGCTGGTCGCCGCGCTGCTGTTGATCTTGCCGCTGGCGCTGCACTTCGCGCTCGCGTTGCTCGCTGCGGTCGCCAGGCGGCTCGTCGGTGCCGTCCCGCATGTGGCGGGGATGGAGTTGAGCGCGGCGCGCGCCCGGGCGATCGGGGTCGCTGCGACGGGCGCGATCGCCGTTTTCGGCGCTGTGGCGATCCAGGGCGCCCACGCGGATCTACTCGGGGGCTTGCAGAACGCCGCCCGTGACGAGAACGCGTTCACCGACGTGTGGGTCTCGCCGCCCGGCGCCTACAACCTCCTGAGGACAGCGCCGTTCGCCCCCAGAGATCAGGCCAAGCTGGAACGTCTCCCCGGTGTTCGAGCGGTGCGCGTGTACCGAGGCGGCCTGCTGGACTGGGGCGAGCGCAGGGTATGGGTGATCGCACCTCCACTCCAAGCGGCGCGGCCCGAGACCGGTGGGATCGGTTCCGTGGCTCCCGACTTCCGCGACTCGCTGCCCGTGTCACAGATCGTCGAGGGCGACGTGCACGAGGCGTCCGTTCATCTGCGCGCTGGCGGCTGGGTGGTGCTCTCCCAGGCGCTCGCCGCCGAACGCCACCTCCACATCGGCGACACGGCCACGATCCCGAGCCCGGTCCCGACGACCGTGAGAGTGGCGGCACTTTCGACGAACATCGGCTGGCCTCCGGGCGCCGTGATCATGAGCGCTTCGGACTATGCACGGGCCTGGGGGAGCACGGACGCGAGCGCATACAACGTCCTGCTCGCTCCTGGTGTCTCTCCCGCGCGAGCGGCCCGCGAGATCGAAGCAACGCTCGGTCGCTCCTCGGGGCTGTCCGTCCAGACCGCCCAGGCGCACGCCGCCGAACAGAACGCGCTCAGTCGCCAGGGGCTTGAGCGCCTTACCCAGATCGCGACGTTGATCCTGGTGGTCGCCGTGCTCGCGATGGCGGCCGCGATCGGCAACATGCTCTGGCAGCGCCGCCCGCGCCTGGCCAAGCTGAAGCTGGAGGGCTTTCCGCGAGCCGAGCTGTGGCGCACGATCCTGCTCGAGAGCGTGCTGCTGCTCGGCGTCGGCTGTGCGGGCGGTGCGCTCTTCGGCCTCTATGGCCAACAGCTTCTCGATCGCGCTCTGGCGAACGTCATCAACTTCCCGGTCGTCTACTCGCTCGCCGTCCTCTCCGCCCTCGCGAGCACCGCTACGGTCATGGCCTCGGCGCTCGTGATCATCGCAATCCCCGGGTATCTCGCTGCCGGCGTGTCGCCGGCCGTGGCGCTTGAGGATTGACTCAGAGCGCGTCTGGCAGATCGCGGCCGATGGCAGGCGTCTCGTGAGCGCCTCAGGACTGGTCTCGGAGAGAAGGGGTCAGCAAGAGTTAGAACGTTGCACAAGTTGACTGGTTCGCGGCGCTCGAAACCCGCAGTATCGCTTCCCGTGGGCGACTCTCGGCCGGCACCGATGAAGTCGCCCGTCAACTGGGCGCTGCTCGGACTCATCATCGAACGCGAGAGCTACGCCTATGAGCTGGCCGGGCGCTTTCAGAGCACATATCGCGACGCCCTCTCGCTCAGCAGCACCTCACACATCTACACCGCGCTCAGCGTCCTCGAGAAACGGTCGCTGGTCGAGCCGGTCCCCGGCACGGCGAGCGGTCGCCAGCCCAAGCCGAACTACCGAGCTACGCCCCGCGGCCTCGAAAGCTATGCCGACTGGCTCGTGGACTACGTGCGCGAGGACCGCCGACGTCAAGTCCTGTTCGTGCTGGGGCTGTCCGCGCTCGCGAGCAACCCAGCCTGGGTCACCGAGATTCTCGATCGCTACGAGCGCGCGTGGCTTTCGCCGGAAGACTTCGAGGTGGACGGTCTCCCCGCCGCTCCCGGCGCGCAGCTGATCCTCCGGAGTCTCTCCGAGGAGAAAGAGCTCACGGTCGCGGCGAAGCTCTCCTGGGCCCGGCACGTGCGCGGGGCGCTTGAGGAGCGCCAGGAGCTCGTCACCCCACGCATGGAATGGGAAGATAGCCGCGATGACTGAATACATCGTCACCCGCGTCCGCAAGGCGCTCTCCGACGACGCGACCCATAGGCACATCAGCGACGTGTGCACCCAAGGCGCCATCCGGTTCACCCGCCACGAAGTCATCGACAGTATTCGTGAAGGCCACAGCTGGAAAACCATTGCGGACGGTCACATCGCCGAGATCCGGATCGTCGGTGCGTGTCCGCACGATGGATGCGCTTTCGGCCCTTACATCGCGACGAACCCTGACGGCAACGCCAAGGACAACCTCGAGAATCTCGATCGGTGCTAGATACCGCTGCGCCCGCGACCGTAGACCAGTGCAAGAGTTAGAACCTTACACCGCTTAACTTACTTCGCGCCCGTGTGAAGGCGATCATGCCGATGTGGGGGACGGATGACTGAGCTTGCCGGCGGCCTGATCACGTGGGCGTTGCTCAACGTCCTGTTTGTCTCCTTTTTCCTGTTGGGCGGAAGGCGCCGCGAAAGGGGCGTGAGGCGCCACGAGCGGCCAACCCATCAAAGGCAAGAGCCTTCGGCGCTGCACCTAACGCGGGAAGAAGCGGTGAAGGGTCAAGCAGTAGAACGTTTAACGGGTTGACTTACCAAGGGACCTCGCTGCGCGCGATCATCACAGCCGTCAGCCGGGCTTTGCTCGAGCGTCTCCGCCCCCCCTCGCGGAGCGCTCGAAGAAACCCCGGCGCTCCCCTCCGCGCCGCCGATCGGTTGTGCGCCGCGGCTTCAGCTTGAAGTCGCGGCGTGCAGCGCTCGGCGCGTAGGCGGCGACGCGCGAAAAACACCGACGCCCACGAACTAGAAGAGTGAACTCCTCCCACCGGCCCCCGCCGGCCCTACTTGGCCGTCGAAATGGATTCTCGCGCGGCCACGTAAACGAGATCCAGCGAGCGCGACTGCTGGCGGCCGCGGCCGAGGCGGTCGAAGAGATCGGCTACGCCCGCATGACCGTCTCCGAGATCATCAGCCGAGCGGGCGTTTCGCGCAAGACTTTCTACGACACCTTTCGTAATCGCGAGGACTGCTTTCTCGCTTTGCTCGAGCAGTCCCTGGTCGATGCAGCTGCCAACGCCGGGAAGGCATACCTCGACGAGCCCCACTGGCGGGCGGGGATCCGCGCGGCCCTGTTCGGGCTTCTCGTGCGGATGGAACGCGAGCCCGGCCTTGCGAGGCTGTGGATCGTCGAGTCGCTCAGGAGCGGTGAGAGGGTGCTCGCGCGGCGAGCCCAGGTGCTCGGCGAACTCGCGAGGCTGATCGGTGACGCGGGCAACGGCGCCGCCCCGAACGCCGGCCGGCCCGCGATCGTCTCCGAGGGCGTAGTCGGGGGTGCCGTCGCGATCTTGCACACACGCCTGCTGAGCGCGCCCGGGCAGCCGTTGACCCCACTGCTCGGCCCCCTGATGTACATGATCACGCTTCCTTATGGCGGTGCGAGGGTCGCTCGTCGGGAGCTGACTATTCCCGTTCCTGAGGTTGCGCCGAACGCGACCGACGGGCAGCTGGGAGGGGGTGATCCGCTGGACGGGCTGGACATCAGGCTGACGTACCGGACCGTCCGGGTGCTCGTCGCGATCGGCCAACAGCCCGGCGCGAGCAATCGCGAGATCGCCGACGCCGCGGGCATCGCCGACCAGGGCCAAATCTCAAAGCTGCTCAGCCGGCTCGCGAAGCTGGAGCTGATCGAGAACCACGGCCTCGGCCAGGCCCAGGGGCGATCGAATGCGTGGCTGCTCACAGGCCGGGGCGCGGGAGTGGTGCGGGCGACACGATCAAACGCTTACGGACTCGCATGAGTAGCGGGCGAGAAGGCGGGCCGATACTGCTCGAGCTGTCGGCTGCTCAGGTCGACGAGGTCATCGGCGCCGCTGGCGAGTCGAACGGGATTCGGGGCGCCCTCTCCGGCGCGCGTACGCTGACGGCCTTGGGTGCCAGGGCGGCGCTGCTCGAGCATCCAGGGCTCTCGCGCTCGCTTTTGGCTGGTCTGATCGTGCTCGCGGCGTTTCCGACCGACCGAAGCTACCTGGGCAACTCGCAGGTCGCCGAGATCGTGGGGATGTCGTTGGCGACGACGCATCGCTACATCTCGACGCTGCTCGCGGCCGGGCTGCTCGAGCGTGACCCTCAAACGCGCAAGTACAGGCGGGCCTGATCGCCGCCTCGGTCAACCAAAGGAGCCCTCATATGTCAACGACAGCTTCAGGCTCGGAGGCCGCCGAGGCCGCCGTCGAGGCGATCGCCGGCTCGGCCGGTCAGGACGTGACCTTCTCGCTCGCGCTCAGCCAGGACCAGAAGGACATTCGCGACTGGGTGCACGGCTTCGCCGCCGATGTGATGCGACCGGCCG
>DATNDZ010000004.1:0-2559 GCA_035553095.1 Solirubrobacteraceae bacterium
GTGTCGGGCTCCGGCCGCGAGCTCAAGGTGACCGTTGAATTCGACGATCAGGAGATCGGGACCAAGCAGCTGCTCGTAGCCTACGCCGGGCTCGAGCGCGAGTGGGAGAGTGCATGAGCGTCACGCATGACGAGGTTCGGAGGATCGCGCAGCTCGCGGAGCTCGACGTGAGCGAGGAAGCGCTCCCGCTCCTGGCCGAGCAGATGTCGCGGATTCTCGAGTACGTCGCCCAGATCAACGCCGTGCCGGCGAGCGAGGGTGTGAAGCCGTTCGTGCCGGGGCCGGACGCGGTGCGGTTCCGCCCCGACGAAGTGAAGCCCTGGCCGCTCGCGTTCGGACCCGCCGAGCTGGCGCCTGCCTTCCGAGACGGCTTCTTCCTCGTGCCCAAGCTCGGGCAGTTCGGGGACGCCGAAGCGTGAGCGATCCCAGCGAAGCGCTGGCGAGCGCCAAGGCGGCGGCCGATCGCATCGTCAAGGTCAAGCGCCTGAACGCCTGTCTCACTCCGATCAAGGAGCTCCGCAAGTCGCTGGTCGCGCAGGCGTCGGCGGCGCATCCGTCGGGCGTGCTGTACGGCATGCCGGTGGCGGTGAAGGACAACATCTGCACGCTCGAGTTCACCACGAGCTGCGGCTCGAAGATCCTCGAGGGCTACCGCTCGCCGTACGACGCGACGGCCGTGGCGAAGCTGAAAGCGGCGGGCGCGCTGATCGCCGGGAAGACAAACTGCGACGAGTTCGGCATGGGGTCGTCGACGGAGCACTCGGCGTACGGCCGCTCGCTCCACCCGTTCGACAAGACGCGGGTGCCGGGCGGCTCGTCGGGCGGCTCGGCGGCGCTGGTCGCCGCGGGCGCGGTACCCGCCGCGCTGGGCTCGGAGACGGGCGGCTCGGTGCGCCAGCCGGCGTCGCTGTGCGGCGTGGTGGGGATCAAGCCGACCTACGGGCGGGTGAGTCGCTCCGGCCTCGTGGCGTTCGGCTCCTCGCTCGACCAGATCGGCGTGCTGGGCCGGAGCGTGCACGACGCGGCCCGCGTCCTCTCGGTGATCAGCGGGCGCGACCCCAGAGACGCGACCTGCGAAGACCGCGACTCGCTGCGCCTCCCGAACGTGCCCGAGTCGCTCCAAGGCTTCGTGATCGGGGTGCCGAAGGAGTACTTCCCGCCGGACCTGGACCCGGCGGTGCGCCGTGCCTGCGACCGCGCGATCCGCCTGCTGCGCGAGCTGGGGGCGGCGGTGCGCGAGGTCTCGCTGCCCCACACGGCGTACGCGGTTGCGACCTACTACATCATCGCGCCGGCCGAGGCGTCCTCCAACCTGGCGCGCTACGACGGGGCCCGGTACGGCCCGCGCTTCAACGGATCGGAAGACGTGCGCTCCTTGTACCGCACGACGCGCGGCGAAGGATTCGGCCCCGAGGTGCGGCGCCGCGTACTCGTCGGGACGTACGTGCTGTCGTCCGGCTACTACGACGCATACTACCGGAAGGCGCAGCAGATGCGCGCGCTGATCGCCCAGGACTTCCGCAACGCCTTCGATCGCGGCGTGGATCTGCTGTTCACCCCGACCACGCCGACGCCCGCCTTCAAGGCCGGCGAGAAGCTCAACGACCCGGTGGCGATGTACCTCTCCGACATCTTCACGGTGACGGCGAACCTCGCGGGTCTGCCCGCGATCTCCGTCCCGATCGGCCGCATCAAGGGCCTGCCGATCGGCGGACAGCTCATCGGCCAGGCGTTCCTCGAGGACGAGATGCTCGAGGCGGCATACGCGCTCGAGCGGGCCGTCCCGGCCGGCGAGGAGGCGTGATGGCGGGCGCCTGGGAGACGGTCATCGGTCTCGAGACGCACGTCCAGGTGCGCACGCTATCGAAAATGTTCTGCGGCTGCTCGGCTGCGTTCGGGGCCCCGCCCAACACCAACGTTTGCCCGGTGTGCCTCGGCCTGCCGGGCGCGCTGCCGGTGCCGAACGAGCAGGCGCTGAAGCTCGCGGTACGCGCCGCGCTGGGGCTCGGGTGTACCGTGCATCCGCGGAGCGTGTTCGCGCGCAAGAACTACTTCTATCCCGACCTGCCGAAGGGCTATCAGATCTCGCAGTTCGAGCAGCCGCTCGCGACCGCCGGGTCGCTGTCGTACCTGTCGGACCGCGGGGTTGGCACCGCTACCATTCAGCGCCTGCACGTCGAGGAGGATGCGGGGAAGTCGCTGCACGACCGCTTCCCGAAGCAGACGGCGATCGACCTGAACCGCTGCGGCGTGCCCCTGATCGAGATCGTCACCGGCCCGGATTTCCGGTCGCCCCACGAGGCCCGCGCGTACCTCCTCACCCTCAAGCAGGTGCTCGAGTACGCGGGGATCTCCGACTGCGACATGGAAAAGGGGAGCCTGCGCGTGGACGCGAACGTCTCCGTGCGCCGCGCCGGCGAGACCGCGCTCGGCACCAAGACCGAGGTGAAAAACATCAACTCGTTCGCCTACGTCGAGAAGGCCCTGACCGTCGAGCGGGATCGCCAGATCGCCGTGCTCGAGGGCGGGGGCACGGTCGCCCCGCAGACCATGCTGTAC
>DATNDZ010000005.1:0-56309 GCA_035553095.1 Solirubrobacteraceae bacterium
CTCGGCCCCAAGGGCCGCTATGTCGTCCTCGACAAGAAGTTCGGCGCTCCGACGATCACCAACGACGGTGTGACGATCGCTCGTGAGATCGAGGTCGAGGACGTCTTCCAGAACCAGGGCGCACAGCTCGTGCGCGAGGTCGCCACGGCGACCAACGACGTGGCCGGCGACGGCACGACGACGGCGACGGTGCTCGCCCAGGCGATCGTTCGCCAGGGCCTGAAGAACGTCGCGGCTGGCGCCAACCCGCTGGCGCTCAAGCGCGGCATCGAGCGCGCGGTCGACGAGGTCGTCAAGAACATCGCGTCGCAGTCCAAGGAGGTCTCCGGCAAGGACCAGATCGCCCGCGTGGCGACGATCTCGGCCGGCGACAAGGAGATCGGCGACGTGATCGCCGACGCGATCGAGAAGGTCGGCAAGGACGGCGTGGTCAACGTCGAGGAGGGCCAGACGTTCGGCATGGACCTCGAGTTCACCGAGGGCATGCAGTTCGACAAGGGCTACATCTCGCCCTACATGGTCACCGACCAGGACCGCATGGAGGCGACGCTCGAGGACCCCTACATCCTGATCGCCAACTCGAAGATCGGTTCCGTGCGCGACGTGCTGCCGGTGCTCGAGCAGGTGATCCAGTCGGGCAAGCCGATCCTGATCATCGCCGAGGACGTCGAGGGCGAGTCGCTCGCGACGCTCGTCGTGAACAAGCTCCGCGGCACGTTCACGGGTGTCGCCGTCAAGGCACCGGGCTTCGGCGACCGCCGCAAGCGCATGCTCGAGGACATCGGGATCCTGACCGGCGGCGAGGTCATCACCGAGGAGATGGGGCTGAAGCTGGAGAACACCCAGCTCTCCCAGCTCGGGCGTGCGCGCCGGGTGGTCGTAGCCAAGGACACGACGACGATCGTCGACGGCGCCGGTGACGGCGAGGCGATCAAAGGCCGGATCAACCAGATCAAAGCCGAAATCGAGAACACCGACTCCGACTTCGACCGCGAGAAGCTGCAGGAGCGGTTGGCGAAGCTGTCGGGTGGCGTCGCCGTCGTCAAGGTCGGCGCAGCCACCGAGACGGAGATGAAGGAGAAGAAGCACCGCGTAGAGGACGCGCTGCAGGCCACGCGCGCGGCGCTGGAGGAGGGCATCGTGCCGGGCGGCGGCGTCGCCCTGCTGCAGGCCACCTCAGCCGTCTCGGTCGACGCCAACGGCGCTTCGGCCGACGGCTCCGACGACGAGCGCACGGGCGCGCGCATCGTGCTCCGCGCTCTGGAGGAGCCGCTGCGTCAGCTGGCCGAGAACGCCGGCCTGGAGGGCTCGGTCGTCGTCAACGACGTGCGCAAGGCCAAGAAGGGCTTTGGCCTGAACGCGGCGACCAACGAGATCGGCGACCTCGTCGCCGAAGGCGTGATCGACCCGGCCATGGTGACGCGCTCTGCGTTGCAGAACGCGGCATCGATCGCCAAGAACATCCTCACGACCGAGGCGATCGTGGCGGAGCTTCCCGAAAAGGAAGGTGCTCCGGCCGGCGGCGGGATGCCTGACATGTCGGGGATGATGTAGGGAGTTCTCAGTGCATGGGAAGGCCGGCCGCTTCGGCGGTCGGATGCGAGGGCCCGGCAATTGCCGGGCCCTCGTGCATTAAGACCTGTCGAGCGGAGTGTAGGAACCGGAGCGTGGGAACCGCGACGCGCCTCTAGGAAGTGCACAAAAGCCTCCATAGGGCTGAGTCCGCAGTGGAGTCAGAAACTTCGGTTGCCCCAGAACTCGGGTGCCTCTACTGTCGGAGATCGGTCCAGTGCTGGGCTATTGGGGATCCATTGGCCGTTGTGCGACGACCAATGGCCACGTCGTACAAGCAAGCGTCTCGAGAGAAGAGGGGTAGGGCTGAGATGAAGGCTGTCGTTCGGAGACGCTTGAGTATTTGGCCCATGCATTCGCCGCCCATGTCGAACGGCTCGTGCACTTCCCGGCGAGGACGACGGACTTCGTGCCACCTCTTCGTCGTGGTTTGCACGTTTGTCGCGGTAGGCGCTTCGCTATCGCTGCCGCCGAGCGCTGGTGCCGCCGAAGCCTGCCCGAACGCGGGAGTTCGAACCGGTTACTCGAGGGCGTTGCAAGATTGTCGTGCGTACGAGGCGGTTTCGCCTCCGGGCTCAGAACCGAACTTCCAGTTCGTAGGCGAAGCCGAAGTTGGCGACCCAAGGACAGGCGACGGGCGGGCGTATCAGGTACAGGCGTCCGTCACTGGAGAGGGCTTCTCTTACGTCACCGTATATCCGCCCCCGAACTCTCCGAGTGACGGTGAGTACCTGCGCTTGACGCGCGGACGCGATGGATGGTCGTTCGAGCAGATGATCCCTCCGCAGTCGACTAGCAACAGCGTGATCTGTCGGACCGCCTACATCGCCGCATACTCGCCGGACCTGTCAAAGGCAGTGCTCGCGGACGGTGTGGGGCAGACCGGCAGCCCGGTTCGTCAGGGAGTCGATCGTTGCGGCACCGACGATCCAGCGCTGGTGTCCGGCGAGCCCAGAGGCTTTCAGAACCTGTTCCTCGGCGAACGTGAGGCGGGGCCCTACCAGCTGATCGACAGCCTCGGGCAGGCGCCCGCAGGAGCCTCACCCACGGACGCATGGCTCGAGGCGGCTTCCTCCGATCTAAGCCACGTCGTCTTTGCGGAGAGCGCGAAGCTGACATCCGACGCGAACGGTGGCTTCGAACTCTATGAGTGGCACGACGGCTCGATCCGACTCGTTACGATCCTGCCCGACGGAACACCGACCCAAGGGTCTCTTGCGAACGGTTATGAACCGGAAGACGAACGCTTCGGCGTGGGCGCCGAGACCTTTACCCACGCCGTGTCGGCGGATGGATCGCGAGTGTATTTCGTCGCCAACGGCGATCTCTACGTCCGGCTGAACGCCGATCAGCCGCAAAGCACCATAGACAGTGAAGGCGCCTGTGTCGATCCTACTGACGCCTGCACGCTTCAGGTCGACTCAGCCCAAGGCGGAAGCCAGAACGGCGGCGGGCAGTTCGCGTGGGCCACCCCGGAAGGGCGCACCGTGTTCTTCCTCGATGACAACGAGTTGACGTCCGACTCGACAGCACGGCCGGGCCAGCCCGACCTCTATGAGTACGAACTGGGAGCACCGAGCGGAGCGCGCCTGCGGGATCTCACGGCTGGCTCTGTCCAGCCGGCCGACGTGCTCGGCGTGAGCGGGATAAGCGACGATGGCAGCGATGTCTACTTCGTCGCGACGGGCGCCCTGACGGGAGCGACCAATTCGTCCGGCGATGCTGCTGTCGAAGGAGAGCCAAACCTGTATCTCCGTCACGCGGGCAGCGTCGCCTTCATTGCGACGCTCGACACTTCTCCGAATGCCGGAGACGAAGGAAGAGCGAATGACCGTACCGACTGGGAATCCGCCGTGCTCACCACGCGCGTCACTCCTGACGGCCGCTTCCTCGCGTTCAACTCGACTAAGCCGCTGACTGGCTATGACAATCTCGATGCCAGTACGGGCGAACCGGACAACGAGATCTATCTATATGACAGCGCGGGCAGCAGCTTGAAATGTGTCTCATGCGCTCCGGCAGGCGCGCCATCTATGGCCTACGCCAGACTCCCGATCCCGGTATTCGACTTGTTTGGGGGAGCGGCTCCCTTTACGGCGCCGGGCTATCTGCAGCACAACCTCACAGACGACGGCCACGTGCTCTTCAACACCGCGCAGCGACTGTTGCCGGCAGCGACTAACGGACTATCGAACGTCTACGAATACGTAGAAGGTGAGCTACAGCTCATCTCGACTGGGACCAGCAGTCGTCCGTCGTATTTCTACGACGCCAGCCCGAGCGGCGACGATGTCTTCTTCATGAGCGCCCAGGAACTGCCGTCCGGGAGCCAAGCGTCGGAATTTAAGATCTACGATGCCCGCGTGGACGGAGGCTTCCCCGCGCCTCCTGCGGCGCCGGAATGCAACGGCGAAGGATGTAGGAGTGCGACATCGCCTAACCTGCCGTTCTCGGCCCCCGGGACGACGAGTCAACTGGGCGTCGGCAACCTCGTCCAATCAGCGCTGAACCCTCGACCTGCGAAGTCGCGGACCCAGGTCAATCGCGAACGACTTGCGCGTGCTCTGAAGGGCTGCCGCCGGAAACGCAACAAGCACAGGCGCATGAATTGTGAACGGCAGGCACGTAGGAAATACGGCGCCAAACCCGCGAACCACCGCCCGCCCGGCGGCCGAAAAGCGAAGTCGCCGGCCAGCGGGAGAGGCAAGTCATGATCGTGCATCTTCGCCGACCGACGGTTGGCGTCATCGTGGCCGCGCTCTTCGCGCTCTGCGCGATGGCGGTCGAGGCGCCGCCATCCGGCGCGGAGTTGACCCACCAGCTCCTCTCTAGCTTCGAAGGCGACAACGGCACGCAGCAGCCCGTTCTTGCCGCCGCCGTGGACAACTCGACAGGCCCGAGCGACGGCGACGTGTACTTCGGGCTGCTGAACGGGACGGTTCTCAAGTTCGAGGCCGACGGGACCTATACGGGCGTCGAAGTCACTGGCGCCGAAACTCCGCAAGGATCGCTGTCACTCTTGTCCTTCCCACTGAACTCCGGCATCTCGGTCGACGGGTCGACGAGCGCCAACGCCGGCGATCTCTACGTCGCCGACATCGAACACGGCGTCGTCGACAGATTCGACGAAACAGGCCATTACATCTGCCAGATAACTGGCGCGGAAATCCCGTCGCTCAGCGAGTGCGACGGCATCGTGGGTAGCCAGACTCCGGATGGCTCTATGACGCCGCGCGGAGTCGCCGTCGATCCGAGCGGCGACGTCTACGTGGCCGACGCCGCACACAACGTCATCGACAAGTTCGCCCCATCCGGCGAATATGTCGGTCAGTTCTCGGACCCTTTGAGCGAACCTGGCCCGCTCGCGGTCGACGACACGACCGGCAACATCTACGTCGCCAACGGCCCGTTTCTCGCGCCCACCGGGATTGCCGAGCTAGAACCCGGCGGCGGCGTCGTCCCTGCCCCCGAACTCGAAAGCACCGCTGCCGCCAGCGTAGCGGTCGACGAGTCCAACGGACGCGTACTAGTCGGCGAACCTGGGTCACAGATCAGCGAGTTCGAAAGATCGGGCGCCAAGGTCGACGCCTTCGGCGATGGCGGGCACGCACTTGCCGTACACGACGCCACGGGCGACCTGTACGCAAATCACAACTTCGACCGGCAAATCAGTGTCTACGGTCCGCTCGTCGTGCTGCCCGACGACGTCACCACTGAGCCCGCGTCCACCGTCGGGACAGAAAGCGCGACGCTGAATGGCAAACTCACCCCCGATCCGCATCCCGGCGGCAAAATCACCGAGTGCCAGTTCGAATACGGCACCGACACGACATATGGGCTAACCGCGCCCTGCGTACCGAGCCCGCCCTACGGAGGCCTCACTGACGTGAGTGCAGCTGTCACTCTTGCCCCGAGCACGACCTACCATTTCCGCCTCAAGGTCACAGACGCCGGCGGTATCGAAGCCGTCGGCGGCAGCAGCGAGGGCTTCGACGAAACGCTCACGACGCCCGGAGCGCCTGGCATCGACGACGAGGCCGCGACGCCGCGAGCGAAGGATGCCACCGTTCGCGCTCAGGTCAACCCTTTCGGCTTCGACACAACCTGCCGCGTGCAGTTCGTCGACGACTCGAGCTTCAAAGATACTGGGTATGCAACTGCGACCACGCTGCCTTGCTCGCCGGCGAGCCTGGGCGCCGGCATCGGCGATCAGGGCGTGTCGGCTCATGTCAGCGGGCTGACCGTCAGCACCACCTACCACTTTCATTTCATCGCCGAAAATACAGCCGGCGTGACGACGGGGCCTGATCAAACGTTCATCACGTTCGGCATCAGCGACTTCAAAGTCGAAGTGCTGAACAGGGAAGGGCACACCTATACGCAGGCGGGCGGACACCCATATAAGCTGGTGACAAACATCGAGTTCAACAAGGCGACCGACGTGACTAGTCAACCCGCGACCGACGCCAACGTCAAGGACATCGTCGCCGCACTTCCGCCCGGCTTCATCGGGAACATCAACGCGACGCCGAAGTGCACGCCAGTAGACCTCGTTCGTCGTCTCTGCAGCGGAGCGGATCAGGTCGGGCGTATCAAGCTGCGGCTCGACAGCGAAGAACGCGAACATGAACCGCTCTACAACCTCGTGCCGCCTCCTGGGTACCCTGCGGCCTTGGGCTTCCGCGTCGGTACTTTCGAGAACATCTACATCTACTTCAAAGTTCGGACCGGCGGTGACTATGGCGTCACCGCGGAATCCCTCAACAGCTCCACCGACGCCGGCCTGGAGGGTGCCACGATCGAAGTCTGGGGCGTTCCGGCCGACCCCAGCCACGACGAAGACAGAGTGTGCGAAAACGGGGCTCCCGGATGCTCGGTGCACGCGCCGCTCGTACCGTTCTTGACCGACCCGACAAGCTGCACCGGCCCGATGACCGAGACCTTGCGAGCCGACTCGTGGCAGTCTCCGGGGGAGTTCGTGACCGCGTCCGCAACGCTGCCTGGCATAACGGGGTGCGAATCGCTCGCGTTCGCGCCGGAAATCTCGGTCCAGCCGGACACGACGGCGGCCGATGCTCCAGCTGGTCTCATCACCGATCTTCGAGTTCCGCAGGACGAAAGCCCAGAAGGGCTCGCGCAACCTGAGTTGAAACGGACCGTTGTCGAACTTCCGGCCGGAATGGCAATCTCGCCGTCTGCGGCGAGCGGCCTTGCCGCCTGCGCTCCGGACCAGATAGGTATGGACAACGCCGATCAGCCGGCGTGCCCGGACGCATCGAAGATCGGCACGGTCGAAATCACGACGCCGGCCCTGCCGGATCACGTCAAGGGCTCTGTGTACCTGGCCGAACAGAACAACAATCCATTCGGGTCCCTTCTGGCGATCTACGTGGCCGCGGAAGCCGACGGCGCATTGATCAAGCTGGCCGGCCAGGTGGTCGCCGACCCGGTCACCGGTCAGTTGACGACGACGTTCGACAATACTCCGCAGCTTCCGTTCAGTGACTTCAAGCTGAGTCTGTCCGGAGGCCCACACAGCTCGCTCGCGACCCCCGAGCAGTGCGGGACGTTCTCGACGCTCGCCTCGTTGACGCCTTGGAGCGGCACAGCGCCCGTTAGCCTGTCGAGTCCCTTCGAGATCTCCTCTGGCTGTGTGAGCGGGTTCTCCCCGTCGTTCCTGGCCGGTACTCAGAGTGCCCAGGCAGGCGCGACCAGTCCGTTTACACTGACGCTCTCCAGGACGGATCAGGATCAGAACCTGAGTGGCGTGTCGGTGACAATGCCCCCAGGTCTGCTCGGGACGTTGAAGACGGTTGAACAATGTCCGGAGCCGCAGGCCGGACAAGGCGCGTGTGGACCGAACAGCCTGATCGGGCACGCGACGGTTGCCGCAGGCGTTGGGCCCGACCCGTTTCACGTGCAGGGCGGCCAGGTCTTTCTGACTGGTCCCTACAACGGCGGGCCCTTCGGCTTGTCCGTCGTCGTCCCTGCAGTCGCGGGGCCGTTCAATCTCGGCAACGTGGTCGTGCGCTCGTCGATCCGTGTGGACTCTCGCACCTCGCAGATCACCATCCTCTCGGACCCGCTACCGCAGATGATCAACAGCATCGAAGGCCTGCACAGCGGCATACCTGCCGATGTGCGTGCGGTGAACGTCACGATCGACCGCCCGGGCTTCACCTTCAATCCCACGAACTGTGCGCCCTTGAGCGTGACCGGCACGCTCACGAGCGCCCGAGGAATGTCCGCGGCGGTTTCGAGCCCGTTCCAAGCGGCCAACTGCGCGACCCTGCCGTTCAAACCCACGCTGACGGCCTCGACCAAAGGCAACGCGAGCAAAGCGAACGGGGCGGCATTCGTCGTCAAAGTGATGTCCGGCCCCGGACAGGCGAACATCGCCAAGACGAAGCTGGTGCTGCCAATCGCACTGCCCTCGCGTCTTACCACCATCCAGAAAGCGTGTCCGGACGCGATCTTCGCGGCCAATCCGTCGTCTTGCCCCGAAGGCTCGGATATCGGCGCGGCGACAGTCCACACGCCGCTCCTCAAGAGCGCTCTGACAGGCCCCGCCTACCTCGTCTCGCACGCCGCCGCGGCGTTTCCCGACGTCGAGTTCGTCCTGCAAGGCGAAGGCATCACCCTGATCCTCGATGGCCAGACGGACATCAAAAAGGGGATCACTACATCTACCTTCAACGCGGTCCCCGATGCACCGGTCACATCGTTCGAAGCAAATCTACCGGAGGGGCCGCACTCCGCGCTCGCCTCAAACGTGCCGCAGAGCAAGCACTTCAGCCTGTGCGGGGCGAAACTCGTTATGCCGACCACCATCACCGGTCAAAATGGGGCTGTGGTCACTCAACAGACGAAGATCGCGATTCAGGGATGCGCACGCAAGCCGCTTACCCGTGCACAGAAGCTCAAGAAAGCACTCCAGGCGTGTAAGAAGATCAAGAAGCAGAGGAAGCGCGCGGCGTGCAAAGCGCAAGCCAGTAAGCGCCTTGGCGAGCTGAAGGCTCAGGGTCGGCGCAAGAAGAAGTAAGCGCCTCTCCGGGCGCCGGTGGAGCTGAGGAGTGGCTCACAGAGGGCCGTGTGTTCGACCCAGAGAGAAACACAACAACCGAAGTCACCGAGTAATCGACGGCGCGCGGCGGCGCGGACGCCGACATCGGAAACAGAGACCACATAAAACCGGGAAATCGGCTAGTTTCGCTCCCATGCGCAAGCCGAGTCCAGCCTCGAGGAGATACGCGCGTTGGGCTACGGTCGCGACCGCCAGCGTGGCGGCGTGCGTTGCCGCGATGCTTCTCTCGGCCTGCGGCGGCGGTGAAGCCAAGCTCACCGGGACTGTGATCGCAAAGGTCGGAGATGCTCAGATCACGAAGCCGACCTTGGACCACTGGATGTGGAGCATCCTCGGCGGCGATTACTTCGACATCACCAGCCGCACGGCGCCTCGCGGCCTGCTCAACTCTCCGCCGCGCTTCGCCACCTGCGTCAGAGAACTCACACCGATCGTGCCGAGGCATCGCGGCGCGTCTACCTTCACCACCGCACAGCTCAAAGAAAAGTGTGCGCAACTATACGACGCGATCAAGGAACAGACGCTCACGTTCCTTATCAACGCGCAGATCAACATAAGTCAAGGCGCGGCCAACGGCGTGAGCATCTCCGACCAGGAAGTCGACGATGCCCTGCAACGAGTCCGGGCGGAACAGTTTCCGAAGGCGGGAGAGCTAGTTGCGTACCTGAGCCGCCGGCATCAAAGCATCGCTGATGAGCGCTTTCTGCTGAAGCTGGACCTGCTCAACGAGAAGTCCCACCCGAAGATCGTGGCATCCATCAGGAAGGGCGGAGGAACACCGCAGGAGATGGCGAGGCGCTTCGCCGCATACACCGCACGGTTGGCAGCCGCTACGAACTGTCGTCCAGGCTACGTAGTGGCGCGCTGTCGACAGTATCCATACAAGACGGATCGTCCCTACCGAGGAAGATCTCCGGCGTCGCTCCTCCTCGAAATCGGGAGATGGCAGCCGGCCACGTCCCATCGATTCACCGGCAGCCATAATGAAGCGCCAGACCTTCTGTGTAAGAACGCACGCAAAGGTGTGGCCTGTCACCCGTACAAGACGCATAAGGCGCAGAAATAAGGGCAGCGCGCTTGTTGACTGCCGTCGGGCCGCTTCTTCCCTCTCTCGGCCGAAGAGCTTCCAACCCTCCGACTGGGTCGCGAAGCTAGAAACGGCCGTTGCGCTGAGTCCCGTGCGCGATACGTTACGGAAATTATCTGATCGGCCAGTCACAAGAAAGGTGGGGTACGTGACTATCAAGTATCTGCGTCATGCATGCGCTCGGCCCAGTACCACCATTATCGGACTTGCTGCGGTCATCGCCGTCGCCGCCTTCACCCCCGTTGCGCACGCGGCCACGCATAACCCGAAAGGGGAATTCGCACCGTTCGCGCACTGCCCGCTCAGCAATCCCGAAACGGCCTTTGCACGTACGGGAAGACCGAAAGCGGCGAATTTCAGATCGCGCGCGAAAAAGTGCCGATCGTCACTCCGATCACGATCCAGGGCGGAATTCACGTCGCGGACTCCGGCGCAGAGACGTTTATCGGCGCCGAAGACGGAAACACGCTCTCCAAGACACCCCAGCAAGTTCCTGGGGGCCTCACGAATCTCGTGAAGTGCAACGAAATCAGCAATCTCCTCGAGCGGATCGCCTGTGAACTCGTGTTCGAAAATAGTCTGACTGGTGTAAACGCGACGACCGAACTCGCAGCGCCTGCTAGCTCCATCGGTATCAGTGTGCCGGCGCTGGAGACCGGAACGGGCACGGGTCTCAGTCTTCCGCTGAAGGTGCATCTGGAAAACCCGTTCCTAGGCAGCAGCTGCTACATAGGCTCGAATGCCCACCCGATCATCGTCGAACTCACGACTGGGACGACGAGCCCGCCGCCGCCGAATGAACCTATCACCGGCTCCCCAGGAACGGTCGCATTCAACGAAGCCTTTACGATCATCACCATCACGGGCAACTCCGTGGTGAACAACTCGTTTGTCGCGCCAAAGGCGGAAGGCTGTGGCGGAGCTTTCTCGTTCCTGATCGATCCCATCGTGAACAGCACACTAGGGCTGCCGTCTGCGGCGGGACACAACACGGCGATCCTCGACGGGACGTTCAAACTGGCAGGGGCGGCGAACGTCACAGAAAGCGAATAGCCCCATAGAGGTCGGCCGTCATCTCGGTCTCGTGCTAGCCCGCCGGATCGGGATACACGCCGACGACTCCGACGAATAGATACGACTTCAGTGCGTACCGCGTGAACCCTCGCCGCCGTAGCCTGCTGCCGCTTGCTGGAGCGGCCTTCGCGATGTCCGGCTGTGGAGGTCAGCACACGCGAACGCATGACGGGACAGCTGCCCAATCCGTAGCTAGACACGCCTTCATCGAGCAGGCAGATGCTATCTGCGGTCGGACCAATCGTGGGCTGCTGAGTCCGCCAAGCAGTCACATCGGCAATCGTGACCTCGCGCGACTAGCCAGTGCGAACGCCCTGCGAGAGCGAACGGGAGTGCGCCGCCTGGAAACGCTGACACCGCCACCGTCGCTGGCTGCCACATGGCACGACATCGTGGGTTATAGAAACACGCTGGACCTAGAACTAGCGGTGCTTGCCAAATATGCGCACGCGAGCAACTCGCGATGGGTACAAGCCCTTCTTCTGTCGAAACGTAAAACCCGCCGAGCGCTGCTCAGGGTGGCGATGAGAACTGGCTTCACGGCCTGTGCGCGCGTCGGCTAAAGGGAAACAATCACATCATTCGCTTGACGGGCAGCAGAGAAGTCATCACGCTTGGCGATGTGTGGTGTCGTGATGCTTTGACACCGCGCGCGCATCAGCGCGTGAGTCGTCTGCGGTGCATGCGGCTCATCGCGCTCCTAGACAAGCGATTCAAAGGAGCAACGCGATATGCGACGACTCAAGACAGTTGTGACGGCATTCGTGGGCGTTGTCGCCCTGTTCGCCGTGATGTCGGCGTCTGCATCGGCCGTAGCGTTACCGGAATTCAGCAAAGCAACCAACGCGACAGGCACGATCGGCACCTCGACGTTCGAAACCACGAGCGCCCTGCTTGGAAGCATAACCTCGACCAGTGGCACCACCGAACAGACCGCGACGAGCACACAATTAGGCACGCTTCACATCATGTTCGCCGGGGTCAAATGCCACGGTCCGTTCGGGGAAACAGCGGCGGGGGAGAGCTTAGGCGACGCGGCTGGAGTCGTCTTAGTGTTAGGGGAATACCACCTCGTGCGCATCGCGACCGGAGACGTGGGTGTATGGCTGTTAATCAACCCGGTCCACATCGAATGCTTATTCGCGAGCGGTACCTTATTACTCGTGGTTCAAGGGAACCTGCTCGGCTTAATTACGCCGATCTTAACGAAAACGAAAAGCTTCACGATCACCCTGACACAGTCGAAAGGGAGTCAGACGATCAAAGAATTCGAAAACGACAGCGGCGTAAAAGTGAAAGCGTCGCTGACCACGTCGATCGATGAGGGTACCGCTGTCGCGTCGGCGCAGCAGAGCAACGAAGCAAAAATCACGACGAACGAAGAAGTCACGATCGAAAAAACGACGTAGTGCGTGGTTGAAGCTTGATCAACAGATCGGCCTCTAGCTGGTCCTGAGACGGCCAGCGCCATGCGCGGCCGGAGCGGCGTAGTGCACGTCGCTTCGGCCGTGTGTCTTTGCGCCGCCAGGTGAGAGACAATTCATGCCGCTCCTTGACCCCAGGATGCGGCATGTGTAACGCTCGCGGCCATCATGAGTGGACAAGTCGCCAAGCGACTGGAAGCGGCGCGCAGAGCAAGTCGGTATGTGACCGTGCTTGTGGCGGCCGCCTGCAGCGTGGCACTGCCGGCTTGTTCGGGGAGCAAGACAAGTGGTAACGAAACGATCGCACGAATCGCCGGTGTAGGTTCGATCAGCAAGGCGATGCTCGAACACTGGATCCCGATCGAGGCGGTCGTCCTGTATGAAAACAAACCAGCCAGGCCGGTGCCGAAGGGCGTGATTCCGGATCCCCCAAACTACACTGCGTGCGTTGCCCACGTCGAGACGATGGCCGAGAAGCCCATCGGCGCTGACGGAAAGCCAAGTAAGGAGGAGGCGAAGGCCAAATGCAGAGAGAAGTATGCGCAGGTGAGGGAATACGCTCTCAATACGCTAATCGGCTGGTATTGGACAATCGGCTCGGGCAAGGCGTTTGGCTTTCGAGCTTCCAACGCAGAAGCCAAGCGCCGGCTTAGCGAAGTGAACAGGATTGCGTACCCGAGAGAGGGCGAATTTGCGCGATATCTACGGCTGACGGGCCAGACGGTCGACGACATGCTGTTGCGTTCCAAGGTGCAGCTATATGAGGTGAAGATCGGCGAAGCGCGGCTGGCGATGGCAAAACGCCTCCCAGCTGGCCTCGGCGAGAGACAGCGACAAGCGGCCTTTGCGAGGTTCGCGGAGCGCGTGCCGTCCCAGAAGCAGTGGGCAGCGAAAACGAGCTGTCGGAAGGGCTATGTCGTGTCGGCTTGCCGCGAGTACAAAGGCTCTCAGCTTCCGGGACTGCCCGACTAGCTTTTGCCAGGACGCACGTTCAGGTTCGTACGACCGGGCGAAGCCGCGCGCGGTCAAGCGAGACCGAACAGTTGGGGCGCACGAGTCCCAATGACCTCGCCCTGAAACCGCTTCCGCCTCCCGTACACGACCCAAGTCGTGTCGACCGCCCCGTAGTACTCCACGAGTCGGAACTGCTCGGGGTATTCCTCGGCGTAATGCACGTGCGTGAGCCCCGCGTCGAACCGCCCGTCGAGCAGGTTGCGCGCCACTACCGGCTTCGACGGCTGATCGACGATGGTCTCGAAGCGCGAGAGGTCGAGATACCCACGCGTGGCCGAGACGATGCCAAGGCTCCGGTGCTCCTCCACGTCATTGCGGAACACCAGGCCCAGCTCCTTGGTCGGGTAGATGAACGTGTCGATCACGAACACCTGCTCGTGGTAGCGCTCGGTGACGAGGTGGACCTGCACGTGCGCGCTGCACTGCACCAGGAACGTGTTGGGCTCGTCCTTCACCCGCCCAATCGCCCCAAGCAGGTCTTCAACGAGGACGACCTCGTGCGGCGTGACAGCCTGGAAGCGGAGGTAGTGTTGAAGCGCGTTCTCGTGACACGTACCTGCCGGCCCGAGCGTGATGAACGTAGGACGCGTCATGCGGCCTCTCCGTGTGCCGTCGCCCGCCCGTCGATCAACTCGTCCTCCATCTTGCACGTGGCCGCGATCAGCAGGTCGAACAGCGCTTCGGCGAAGTCGCTCGGCACGCCCGCCTCGGCGCCGCGCGAGAGGTAGCGCTCGCGCACCTCGACCACGCGCTGCGGCTGCATCATCGGGATCTCGTGCTCGCGCTTGTACATCGCGATCTCGCGGCACGTGGAGAAGCGCTCGCCGAGCAGTCCGACGATCTGCTCGTCGAGCTCGTCCAGGCGCCTGCGAAAGGGCTCGAGGCCGCTCACGCGAGCACCCGTCGCATACGCGGGCCGAGGGTCTCAAAGCCCTGATCGCGGTAGAACTGCGTCGTCGCCTCGATGCCGGCGAAGCTCTCGCGGGGAAGCCCGACCTCGATGAACGTGACCCCTTGCGCGTGCGCGAGCTCGACGAGGGCGGTGACCAGATCGGCACCGATCGCGCGACTGCGCCAGGCCGCGTGCACCCAGAGGTCCTGGATCAGCCCATAGCGTCCGGGCACGTGCATCGCCAGCTGCCAGCTCGCGGCCAGCACGCCGACGACCTCGCCGTCAATGCCTGCGATCAGGACGACGCCGGCGTCGCTATCGTCGATCAGCTCGCGCGCCGCGTCTTCCAGCGCGATCGCCGGCGGCGGCGTCGCGCCCAGCTCGAGCAGGAGCTCCTGCACCCCAACGACGATCTCCGCGACGTCCTCGCCCGTCGCGCGGCGCACGACCCAGCCACGCGCGTGCGACCGTACGCCGCTCGCCGCCGGATCGCTCATGCCGCCCGGGCCGCGTCGACGAACGGCTCCAGCTGCACGTTCCACGCGTCCGGCGAGCCGCTGCCGGTGACGGCCTCGGCGACCGCCGCCATCGGCGCACGTGCCTTCAGCAGGATCTCCTCGAACTCGTCCTCCGGGTCGGACTGCATCACGATCGCTCCGCCCGCGCCGATCGTCGTCGCACCCGGCCGCATCACGATCGTGCGAATCACGATGCTGAGGTCGACCGTTTGGTCGAGCCCGAAGTACCCGATCGCGCCGGAGTACACGCCGCGTGCCTCCCGCTCGGTCTCGTCGATGATGCTCATCGTGCGCAGCTTCGGCGCGCCCGTCATCGAGCCGCCCGGGAAGCAGGCGCGCACGCACTGCACCGGGGTGCGGTCGCAATCGAGCACGCCTGTGACCGTCGAGATCAGCTGGTGCACCGTTGTGTAGTCCTCGACGATCATCAGCTCCGGCACGCGTACGCTGTCGACCTCGCACACGCGGCCAAGGTCGTTGCGCAGCAGGTCGACGATCATCAGGTGCTCGGCGTAGGTCTTCTCGTCGCGCGTCAGCTCATAGCGATGTTCCGCGTCCACGACCGGGTCCTGCGCGCGCGGCGTAGTCCCCTTGATAGGTCGTGCCTGCACCTGGCCATCGCGGTCGACCGAGAGGAAGCGCTCGGGCGATGAGCTGAGCACGGCCAGCTCGCCGAGCTTCAAATACGCCGCGAACGGCGCCGGGTTCGTTCGGCGCAGCACGCGGTAGAGCTCGAACGGTTCGGGGCTGGCCGACGTCGAGATCTGATCGGTCAGGCAGACCTCGTAGGACTCGCCCGCGGCCAGCGCGGCCTGGCAGCGGTGGATGTCCGCCAGATACTGCTCGCGCCCGCGCCCGCACAGGAAGCTCACGGGCGCAGGCGCCCGGGCTGTGAGAGGCTCGCCGACCGGCGCCGGGTCGCTCACGGGACCGGCCGCTGCGGCGGGCGGCGCGCGCAGAAGCTCGCGCACCGCCCGCTCGGCCTGATCGAGCCACCGCGCGGCGGCCAGATCGCCGTCGCGGCAGAGAGCGACCACCTGTGTCGTCTCCGTCAGGTGGTCGACCGCGATCAGGCGGTTGGCGAGCATCAGCACCGCGTCCGGCACGTCTGAGCGGTGCGCGTTGGCAGAGCCGCAATCCGCCTTGCACTCATACCCCACATAGCCCACGAAGCCCCCCGCGAGTCCGGGCGGGTCCTCCGGGAGCTCGACCGCTCGCCCCTGGAGCTCGCGGTCGAGCACGTCGAAGATCGAGCCGCGCTCGGTGCTCGACCCGGCCGAGCCATGAGCGACCACAGCTTTCTCGGTCACGTCGTATTCGAGCACGCGCCGTTCCGACCCCGCGCTCGTGCCGAGGTAGGAGCGCTGCGCCAGACGCGTCGGCGCGTCCGCGCTGTCGAGCCAGAAGGCATGCTCGAGGTGCCCGAACAGTCGCTCGAACAGCGCCTCCGTCGAAGGCTGGCCCGGGATCGAGCGGACGTGCAGGCGCAACGGCGAGCCCTCACCTTCGCGTGCAGACACGTGCCATCGCGCCGCGCCGTCTGGCGCGCCACGCGCTCGCGAGGGCCCGCGGTGGCCTATACGCTCGTAGAAGTTCTCAACAATGCGCCTGCCGTGCTCGGTAGCCACCGACTCCGGGTGGAACTGGACTCCCCACAGCGGACGCTTGACGTGCTCGATCCCCATCACCACCCCGTCGTCCGTCCACGCCGTGACGCGGCCCTCCGGACCGAGCGAGCCGGTGACCGCGAGCGAGTGGTAGCGCACGACCGAGAAGCCCTGCGGGATCCCGGCGAAGAGGCCGTCGTCGTCGTGGTAGACGCGGCTGAGGCGCCCGTGCATGACCGTCGGCGCGGCGCCGACCACGCCGCTCAGCAGGTTGCCGATCCCCTGATGGCCGAGGCAGATGCCGAGCACCGGCACCTCGCTGTAGCGAAGGATGTCCGCGCACACGCCGAAGTCGTGCCAACGCTGCGGGCGGCCGGGCCCCGGCGAGAGCACGATCGCGTCGAAGTCGCCGCGCGAGAGCGCCTTCCAGGAGACCATGTCGTTGTGCACGACTTTCGGCTCCTTGCCGGAGACCGCCGCCAGCAGATGGAACACGTTGTACGTGTACGAGTCGTAGTTGTCGACCAGCAAGGTCTTCATCACGCCATCTCTAGGCCGAGGCCGCGCGCGCTGCGCGCAAGTAGCGTCTGCACTACGCGCTCGACGTGTTCGCCATGTGCAGCCTCCAAGTGCCAGCGCGCGAGGTGGCGCAGGTAGAGGGCCAGCGGGCGCAGGTCCAAGCGCTCCACCGCGTCGCGCAGGTGACGCCGGTAGAGCTCGGACTGCAGCACCGCGAAGCGGTAGGCCGGATCCTCCGCGGGTGTGCCCGCGTGCCGGCCCGTCCCCGAGTCACGGTGCGCCTGTGCCCGGGCAACGTCCCAGCCGAGGCTCTCCTTCTCAGACAGCAGCCGCTGCGGGTCGAAGTCCACGTCCGGGGTCGGCGGGTGGGGCAGGAAGAACCCGAGCGCCACCTGCGCCGCCATGCTTTCGGGGAAAGGGTGGCGACGACGCAGCACGCGGCCAGCCGGGTCCGCGTCGATCTGCTCGTCGATCCAGTCGGTCAGCTCGTCGATCAGCAGCGCTCCAGCACTCGAGGTGAGCGCGCGCTGGTCGGCCGAGACCATCCCGTGGAACAGGCTGCGGCTGGGGTGAAAGCCGCCGTTGAGATCTGGCCGCAGCTCCTCCGCCAGTTTGCGGATGCTCGCCAGGTGCGCGACCCACTCGGTGCCGGTGACCTGCATCGAGGTCATGCCATCCAGTTCGGGCGCCGTCAGTGCCCACGTCAGCGAGCGCAGGTGCTGAGTCGACAGTCCGTCTGAGCGCATCAGCGGCAGCTCCTCCAGCTCCTTCAGTCCCGTGGCGTAGACGATCACCCCGTCGGCTCGCCGCGAGAGCGTGCCGCTGCGCAGCCCGCTCTCGGCCAGCTCCGCCGTCTCGCGCAGGAAGTCCGACTCGAAGAACACGCGGTCGAAGGCGATCCCCAGCCTGGCCAGCGTCTTGCGCTGCCCGGCGATCACCCAGGCGCGCGTCTTGTACCAGAGCTCCAGCGCCTCGCGCTCGCCGCGCAGCACCTGCTTGATCAGCTCATCCGCCTCGTCGTCCTGCACCTCCACCTCGCGCGCCAGCGAGTCCTCGGCCTGCTCCACGTCGGTCGTCGTCGCGACGCCCGCGGCGGCCACGTAGTCCGCATAGCACTCGCCGACGAAGTGATCGCTCTTGCTGTCGCCGTCCGACCAGCCTTCGGCCTGGCGGCCACTGTTCATCACGCCCGCCATCGCCTCGCCCATCGCCCTGCCCAGGTCGGAGATGCGGCTGCGCCGCTCGACCTGTGCGCCCGCCTGCTCGAGCGCTGCCGCCAGGGCGTTGCCGATCGCGAGGTTGCGCAGATGGCCGATGTGCAGCGCCTTCGTTGCGTTCGCGTCCCAGAACTGCACCGAGATACGCCTACCCTGCGCGAGGTCCGCGAGCTCGGCTTCCGAGCTCCCACCGGCCTCCAGTGCCGCGCCTGTCATCTCGATCCAGCCGTCGGTGATCTGCAGCTGGACATCCCGCTCGCCGCGGCGAACCCTCTCGACCCACGGCTGCTCGCCGATCTGCTCTAGCGCCTGCAGCGAGTCCGGATCACTCTGCCACGAGGGCGCGCGAGGCACGAGCTTGAGGTCATATCCGGCGAGCGGCCGCCGTGGCAGGCGTGCCGCCCACGGCGCGTGAGCCTCCCCGCTGGGCTTGAGATCCTCGAAGTAGTCGAAAAGGTTGACGGTCATGAGCCGGCTGGTCCGAGATCTGTGCTGCCATGCACCAGCCGGGGCTCGAACCCGGATCGCCGGTGTTTAAGACCGGCCCTTTGACCGATTAAGGTACTGGTGCCCGTCGCGTCTCTGGCGCTCATCCTGCTGTCGTTGGAGTGCGCTTGTGGTTGCTCCATCCGTGTCGCGGATTGGAATCGATCCGAATGTGCCAGCCCGTCCGATCGTAATCGCGCCCTGATGCAACCTGCAAGCCGCCGCGCCGCGCCAGGCGGGCGCGCGGCCGTGGAGCGCCTAGAACGCTGCCCGCGCGGGCGATGTCGGACAGAAACATGCGCGCGAAGCCGCTCCGCACGGAGCCGGATTCGGCGCGCGGCTCACAGGTTCAGATCTACAGCCGCGCGCGCTCGAGCAGCGCCGCCGCCGAGATGTCGAGCGCGGCCGCGATCTTGACGATCGTGTCGAGACGCACGTTGTACTCGCCGCGCTCGATACCGCCGTAGTTGCTGCGGTCCATGCCGGCGCGTCCGGCGAACGCCTCTTGGGCCAGCCCTCGCTCGACGCGGAGCGACCGGGCGGCGAGGCCGAGCGCGACGTTCGCGGCTGATCTCTTGGCTGGCATTGGTCCGATTTGCAGGGAGAACGTGTACAGGTTGCGGGAAGACGGCACACGGGGTAGGCTACCCCTGGGATGAAGACGATTGTCTGCAAGAAGCATAGGCCAGCGGACGGCGGAAGCACGTAGGGCTGTTCGCGTGCTCGAACTCGTCGGACTGGTCCTCGCTGCGCCGGGTGCGATCGTGGCGCTGTATCAGCTACGGGCGTTGCACCGCCTCGCGCGAGCCAGGGTGCGGCCGCGTGTCGCGGAGCTCGACTTCAGCGTTCGCTTCAGCATCCGTCTCAAGTGAGACGGACGTGACGCAGCCGACCGCGAGACGCTATTCCACCGCCGCTACCGACCGCGGTCCCTCGCCGACGTACTTCGCCGTCGGCCTGATCAGCTTGGCCTCGCGCTTCTGCTCGAGGATGTGCGCGGACCAGCCCGCGACGCGCGCGCAAGTGAACATCGGCGTGAACAGCTCCGGCGGGACTTCCGCGAGATCGAGGATCACGGCCGACCAGAACTCGACGTTGGTCGCGAGCACACGGTCCGGCCGGCGCGCGTGCAGCTCGGCGAGCGCGGCCTTCTCGAGCGCCTCTGCCGCCTGGAAGCGAGGCGAGCCGAGTTCGCTTGCCGTGCGGCGCAGCACTCGCGCGCGCGGGTCTTCGGCGCGGTAGATGCGGTGGCCGAAGCCCATCAGGCGCTCACCGCGGTCGAGCGCATCGGACACCCACTTCTCGGCGTCGCCGCTCGCTTCGACTTCCTCGAGCATCTTCAGCACCCGAGATGGGGCGCCGCCGTGCAGCGGCCCTGACAGCGCGCCTACGGCCGCCGACAGCGCCGCGGCGACGTCGGCGCCCGTCGAGGCGACGACGCGGGCGGTGAAGGTCGAGGCGTTCATGCCGTGCTCGGCGGCCGACACCCAGTAGGCGTCGATCGCCTTGACGTGGTCCGGGTTGGCCTCGCCCCGCCAGCGGATCAGAAAGCGCTCGGGGATCGTGCGGCCCTCGTCGATCTCCGACTGCGGCACGGGCGGCTGGCCGGCCTCGCGCGCGGACTGGGCCACGAACGAGAGCGCCATCACCGATGCGCGCGCGAGGTTGTCGCGGGCCTCCTCGTCGGTGATGTCGATCAGCTGGCCAAAGCCCCACTCGGGAGCCAGCATCGCCAGCGCCGACTGGACGTCGACGCGGTGGTCGCCCGAGCGCACCGTCAGCGCGTGCGGTTCCGCCGGCGGCAGTCCCGGCCTGAAGCGCCCGTCGACGAGCAGGCCCCATACGTGCTCGTAGGGCACCGCGCCGACGAGGTCTTCGATGTCGACGCCGCGGTATCGCAGCGCGCCGCCCTCTTTGTCCGGCTCGGCTATCTCGGTCGCAAAGGCGACGACTCCTTCGAGGCCCGACTGGACCTCTGGTGCTGTTACCGCGCTCATGGCACTCGCTTTCTGAGCTTGATGCTTGACGGGGTGGCTGCCTTGTGGGCAGGCCCACATCGTCGCACGATTGCGCGTGCAAGTAGGCTGCCAACCGGGCAGACGCGGGCCGGCGGGGCTCGGCGAGCCGCGATCGAGGAGGACCGGTGACCGACAGCGATCTGATGTTTCGAGGAGCAGGCGAGCTCGCCGCGATGGTCCGCTCGGGCGAGATAACGGCGCGTGAGCTCGTGCAGACGTCGCTGGAGCGCATCGAGGAGCTCAACCCGATGCTCAACGCGTTCGTGCAGGTCGACGACGACGGCGCGCTGGCGACGGCCGATCGGATCGGGCCCGGCGACGATCGGCCCTTCGCGGGCGTGCCGATCGCGATCAAGAACAACCGCCCGGTGAAGGGGCTGCGCCTCACCTACGGCTGCCCGCTGATGGCCGAGCACGTCGCCGACTACGACCACAACATCACGCGCCGGCTGCGCGAGGCCGGCTTCGTGATCGTCGGCACGACGACGCTGCCCGAGTACGGGATCCTGCCGACCAGCGAGGCGCGCATCTTCGGTCCCACGCGCAACCCGTGGGACCTCGCTCGCACGCCCGGCGGATCATCCGGCGGCGCCGCCGCGGCCGTGGCCGCAGGCATCGTGCCGGTGGCGCACGGCAACGACGGCGGCGGCTCGATCCGCATCCCCGCCGCCTGCTGCGGCCTGGTCGGGCTCAAGCCCGCCCGCGGACGCATCTCCGCGGCGCCCGAGCTGGGCGACTCCTCGCTTGGCATCGACGGCGTGCTTACCCGCACCGTCGCCGACACGGCCGCGATCCTCGATGTGCTCGAGGGCTACGAGCCGGGCGACGCGACCTGGGCGCCGCCGCCGAGCGAGCCCTTCGCCGCGAGCGCGCAGGCCGAGCCGGGCAGGCTGCGGATCGCCACCACCCTGCTGCCGCCCGTGCCTGAGGCCGACGTCGACCCGCTCGCCGCCGGCGCCGTGGCCGACGCGGCGGAGCTCCTGCGCTCGCTCGGACACGAGGTCGAGGAGGTCGAGCCGCCGTGGCAGGAGGAGGCCGCACGCGAGCTGTTCGGCGTCGTGTTCTCGAGTCACATCGCGTTGTCGATCGCCTACTCGGGGCGGATCGCCGGGCGCGAGCCGACGGCAGCCGACATGGAGCCGATGAGCTGGGCGATCTTCTCGATGATCAAGAAACTCGGCGCGATCGAAACGCGAGGCGCCGAGATCGCGCTGCAGACGTTCACGCGCCGCCTCGTCTCCTTCCTGGCGCCCTACGACGCGCTGCTGACGCCCGCGCTCGCCGAGCGCCCACTGCCGCTGGGCACGCTCGACACGGCCGCGAGCAACCCGATGTCAACGTTCACCCGCTCCGGTCTGTTCACCCCATTCACGCCGATCTTCAACGCCAGCGGCCAGCCCGGCATCTCGCTGCCGCTGTATGAGGGCGCCGACGGGTTGCCGCTGGCCGTTCAACTGATCGGGCGCCCCGCCGGCGAGGCTCAGCTGCTGGCGCTCTCGGCGCAGCTGGAAGCTGCGCGGCCGTGGGCGGAGCGCCGGCCTCCGCTCGAGCGCGCCGTCGCGGCGTAGCTGAGCAGTCGCGGCCGGAGTCGCGGCGCGGCGTCTGCCCGGCAGGCGCCTGCCCGTCCTGGCCGCCCGAGGCTAGCCGCCGATCCCCAGCACTGCCGGCATCCGCGCGGGGGCGACGCCGAGCTCCTCGACGTCGGCCGTGCCGCGCGCCGAGACCATCGTGACCTCCATCAGCTCGGCCTCGTCCCAGGTTGCGAACGCATTCGGGCCGAGGGCCCGCTCGAGCAGGCGAAGCGAGCGCGAGACGATCGGCGTCGGTACGTGCAGGAGCGGGCGCCGGCGGTCCACCGAGCGCAGCAGGATGCGTACGAGGTCGTTGTGGCTCAACGTCTCCGGTCCGGCCAGCTCGTAGCGGGAGCGCAGCCGCCGCTCGGCGCCGGCGCGGCGCTCCGCGGCAGTGCCCACGGCCGCGCCGCCGCCGTTGGTGCCGAAGCCGTTGCCACTCCTCGCCTCGCTGCCGACCCCGGCGCCGCCACGCTCGCCGCTCGCGGCGCGGCCCTCGCCCGGACCCGCCGGCCCCCTCAACGCGGCGATCACGCACTCGGCCACGTCCTCTGCCCAGATCGGCTGATACAGCGCGCGCCCGCGCCCCGAGACGGGCATCACCGGCAGCAGCGCCATGCGCTCGAGCAGCGTCAGCCACGGGTCGCCCGGCGCATAGACGATCGACGGAGCGAACACGATCGACTGCACATCGGCCTCGCCCACGGCCTGCTCGGCGAGCGCCTTGGCGCGGAAGAAGCGCGCGCGGTGGTGGGTCGAGGCGCCGAGCGCCGAGAAGAAAACGAAGCGCTCCACGCCGGCCCGCTCGGCCGCCTGCACCATGCGCCAGGTCGCGATGCCGTTGAGCTCCTCGATCGAGCCCCGAGGCTGGTCGCGGATCGAGGCCGCCAGGTGCACGACCGTGCGCACCCCGCGCATGGCGTTGCGAAACGAGGGGGGGTCGGCGAGGTCGCCCAGCGCGATCTGGACCCGCACGCGCTGCGCGCCGAGGCGGCGCGGGTCGCGCACGAGGCAGCGCACCTGCTCGCCTTCGGCCACCAGGCGCCGCAGCAGCGCCGACCCGACCACGCCGGTGGCGCCGGTCAGCAGCAGCATCGCCGGCTCCTGTCTCGCGCGACCGTCGGCATCCTCTGATTATCGTCCAACGCGACGACTGGACTCGCCGGCCGTCTCTGGCTTGCCTCGAAAGGCGAGGCTCCCGCCGAAGCGCCGCCACGAGCACGAGCGCTGACGCCGAGCTGACGCGGCAGGGCGGATGATTGATCCTGCAATCATCTAGGATGAGCCGCGGCAGGGCGGCCGGCCCCGCCGGGCTCGGCGCCCACGCCGGGCCGCCGCCATCTCTAAAATGCGGCATCCCCGCAGAAGTCCCCAAGACGGAAGCGCAAACCGACCAGGAAAGAAGCAAATGGCCTACGTGATCGCCGAGCCGTGCATCGGCACCAAGGACAACTCGTGCGTCGAGGTGTGCCCAGTCGACTGCATTCATCCCACGCCTGACGAGGCCGGATACGACGCGGCTGAGATGCTCTACATCGACCCTGAGGAGTGCATCGACTGCGACGCGTGCGTCGAGGCGTGCCCGGTGGACGCGTGCTTCGCCGAGGACCAGCTGCCGGACGAGTGGCAGAAGTTCACGCAGATCAACGCCGACTACTTCGCCAACGCCAAGTAGGACTCGTCGAGGACGTCCAGGACGGGGATGTCGTCCGGGACGGCCGCCGCAATCAGCTCGCGCAGTTGAGCTGAGTCGAAGCGGTGCGACTGCGGCGCGACCGGGTTGACCGTGATCGCCTTCAGCGCGATCGTGCGCCGCACCTCGATCGAGACGCCCTGACGCTGAAACCAGCGCACGCCCCTGCGCGTCAGGAACACCTTGGTCGGGTCGGCGACGACGATCCGAAGCTCGCGCCCGGCACGCTCGCGGCGCGCCGCGAGCAGGCCCTCGAGGAAGGGCTCGCCGAGCGCGCCGTCGACGCTCAGCGTGCGCGCCTGCGGGTGCTCGCTCAGCAGGGCCGCGATCTCGCCCGGGTCGGCGCCCAGGACGAGCCGGCGCGCCAGCGCGACGTGTGCGTCGTCCCCGTCCCGCTCGCTGCCGTCGTCGGCCGCGGGCAGCCTCACGACGTCGACGGCCTCGCTCGTGGCGCGCACGACGTCTTCGATGTCTTCGCCGAGGATCGCGCCAGTCGCCATCACGAGGCCGTCGGCAACCGCCGGCGAAGAGGCCGCGCGGCGGTCGATCGCGCCGTCGAGCAGCGCCTGCTCGGCGCCGAGCAGCAGCATCTCCTCGCCGACCGAGCGCAGGTCGGCGGCGGCGCTCGGTCCCGCCACTTCGACCGAGCCCGGCTTGGTCATCCGCGCGAGCACGACCTCGCCGAGCGGAGTGCGCACGCCCGTACGCGAGAGGCGCTCGTGCGCGACGCCGCTCGCGCGCAGCAGCGAGGAGGTGCTCGCCACCAGGTCGCCTGCCTGGAGCTGTACGCGCGGCTTCTCGATGCGTGCGTCGATCACGTCGCGCTCCTCGCCGTCCCGCCCGATCGAGGTCACGCCGACCGGGCGACCGGCGGCGGCGTGCTCGCGCAGCAGGGCCGCGAGCGTCTCCGTCTTGCCCGTGTTCTTCGCCAGCCCGACGAGTGCGAGCATGCGCGTGCCCGCGACCAGTGCGCTGAGCGGCGTTCCGTCGCTAGGCACCGGCGCGCCCGGTCCGTGCGCTAGCCATCCGCGCCGGCGCCGGCGCTCGGACTGTCGGAGACCGGCGCGCCGTGGCCCGTGCCGTTGCGCGCCGCCAGCTCGCGCACGATGAAGCTCGCCACGTGGTGCGGGTAGGTGCCCTTGGAGAAGCCCGCGTCGAAGCCGAGCTCCTTGGCCAGCTCGTTGGAGACACGCGGGCCGCCGCACGTGAGGATCATCTGCTTGCGCCGTCCCTCCGCTTCGACCATCTCGACGAGCTCGGTCAGGTTGGCGATGTGGAGGTTCTGCTGGGTCACCGTCTGCGAGACGAGGATCGCGTCGGCGTCGAGGTCGATCGCGCGCGAGACGAGCACGCTGTTGGGCACCTGGCTGCCGAGGTTGTGCGTCTGAAACGCCTTGTAGCCCTCGAGGCCGTGGTGACCGTGGAAGCCCTTGAGGTTGAGCATCGCGTCGATCCCGACGCTGTGCGTGTCCGTGCCCGTCGCTGCCCCCACGACGACGATCGGGCGGCCGATCTGGCGGCCCGCGAAGTCCTCGATCTCCTCCTCGCTCATGTACTCCACGTCGAAACCCTCGTCCGAGAGCGAGGCGTAGTCGACCGTCTGATTGGACTCGCCGAACATGACGAAGTACGTATAGCCGTCGGTCAGCTCCTGGTAGTGCACGACCTCGGGGTGCTCGAAGCCCATCTTCGCCGCCCACTCCTGCGCCGCCTTGCGCGCCGCCAGGCCGTAGGGCACGGGCAGCGTGAAGCTGAACTGCACGATGCCGTCGCCGAGGTGATCGGCGTAGGGCTTGACGCGCGCGAGGTCCACTCGCGGGCCCGCGCCCGACGCGGGCCCGGCGCCGTTGGCGTCGGCGCCGCCTGTGCCGGCCGGGTCAGGCAAGGCTCGACGCCCCCTGCATCAGCTCGGTCGCCGGGTTGAAGTAGCCGTCGGAGACCTCCACGATCCCCTCCGTGCCGCGGCCCTCGTCGATCGCGCGCGGCACGTCGCCGAACACGCCCTCGCCGAGCGCGGCGAACAGCCCGTGCTCGGCTATCCGCGTCAGCAGTGCGTGTGCGCCGGCGAGCACCTCCTGCGCCCGCGTCTGGATGATCCCGCCCGACCTGAACTCGATCTCCTCGCCGAGATCGCGCGCCGCCGTGAACACGTAGTTGACGTTTTCCATGCCGATCACGCGGTCGTGCACGTGGGGGGTGAAGATCCCCTCCGTCGGCACGCCGATCGTCTGGATGCCCTGACCCGTGGCGATCGTTATCAAATTAAAAAGAGAATCCGTTGCATGCGTGCGGTACAGGTTCCCGTCCATGTGGCGCGTCGGGGGCATGTACTTGACCGGGCAATCCGGGAACAGCTCGCGCGTGAGCTGCGCCTGCGCCCACTCGTACAGCAGGCTGTTGGGAATCGGGTTGTCGATCTCGTAGGCGTCGCCCAGCGCGATCTGTGGGTCGGGCACGCCCGAGTCGAGCGCCAGCTGGCGGTTGATGAACTGCGAGGCCGTCACCGACGGCGCCGCCTCGATCGCGTCGGCCGTGCGCAGGTAGTTGTCCTCGCCGGTGTTGATGACCACTCCGAAGTAGCCGTTGATCATGCGCGAGATGCGCTGGTCGATCAGCCCGCGCACCGGGTTGATGTCGCGGTAGAGGATCCCGTAGAGCGCGTCGTTGACCATGTTGTCGAAGCCCTCGATCGCGCCCATCGCCGCGATCTCCGGCATGCAAAGCCCCGAGCAGAAGCTCGACAGGCGCACGTAGCGGCTGTGCTCCTGCGACCACTCGTCGAGCGCCTCGCGCATGATGCGGAAGTTCGCCTGCGTCGCGAACGTGCCGCCGTAGCCCTCGGTCGTCGGACCGTACGGAACGTAGTCGAGCAGGCTCTGGGCAGTCGAGCGGATCACCGCGATGATGTCGCCGCCGGCCTGCGCCACGGCCAGTCCATGCACGACGTCCTCGTAGACGTTGCCCGTCGCCGTGAGCACATAGCGCAGCGGCGGTGGGTGCTCGCCGAGGCGCTCGCGCGTCTCGCGCCGCTCGCGCATCCGCTCGCCGATCTCGCGCACCCGTCCCTCGCACTCGCGCCCGACGCGCTCATGGATCGCCTCATCCGTGGCCCGCGCCAGCTGACAGAGCTCGAGCGTGCCGGCGTCGACCTGCTCCGCGATCGACTGCGGCGTCGCCTGCGGGTCGGCGAGCAGCGCGTTGCCGATCCAGTAGGCGATGCCCTGGCTCAACTCGCCCCGGTCGCGCACGTGGTCGACCAGCGCGTTCGGCAGCGGCGCGTCGAGCTCGTTGGCGCCGTCGACCCCGAGCAGGCGGGTGATCGTGCGCTCGACCGAGACCGTCGTCTTGCCGGCGATCTCCTCCGAGACCTGCGCCGCGATCTGAGTCGCCGCCTCGCGGCACGAGGCGATCACGCCGGGATCGAGGTCCAGCTTGCCGGCGGGGCTCATTTGAGCTCCCGCATGATCGGGAAGGGGATCACCTCGCGCAGCGTGTCGCGTTCGAGCAGGATCATGACGAGGCGGTCGACGCCCATGCCGCCGCCGGCCGTCGGCGAGTAGCCGTACTCGATCGCCCGTGCGTACTCCTCGTCGTTGGGGTGCGGCACGTCCTCGTCGTCGATCATGCGCCGCTTGCGCTGGTCGACGAAGCGCTGCCACTGATCGACGGGGTCGTTCAGCTCGGTGTCCCCGCTGACGAGCTCGATGCCGCCGATCACCGCGTCGAAGTGTTCGGCGAGCTCGGGGTGGACCGGATGGCGTCTGGTGATCGGGAACGGCTCGAGCGGGAAGTCGAACACGTGCGTCGGCTGATTGATCGTCGACTCGATTTTCTCCGAGTAGATGTCGGCCACGACCTCCGCCCAGGTGGCGGCCGGGTCCATCGGCTCGTCCAGCACCTCGGCCAGCTGCTCGCGCGTGGACTCCATGAAGTCGAGGCCGAAGCGCTCGAGGATCAGCTCGCGCATCGTGACTCGCCGCCACGGCTTTGCCAGGTCGATCTCTTCGCCGTTTCGCTTGATGACCGTGCGTCCAAGTGTCTTCTGCGCGACGTCGCGGAACATTTCTTCTGTCACCGTCGCGACGTCGTTGTAGTCCGAGTACGCGCACATGAACTCGATGATCGTGAACTCGGGCGAGTGCTTCGGCGAGATGCCCTCGTTGCGGAACACCTTGCCCATGTCGTAGACGTTCTCCATGCCGCCGACGATGCAGCGGTTGAGGAACAGCTCCACCGAGATGCGCAGGTAGAGGTCGCGGTCGAGCGCGTTGTGGTGGGTCGTGAAGGGCCTCGACCCGGCGCCGCCCGCCAGCGACTGCAGGGCCGGCGTTTCGATCTCGACGAAGTTGCGCTCGGCCAGCCATTCGCGGATCGCCAGCACGATCTTGTTCCGCTTGACGAACAGGTCGCGTGTCTCCTGGTTGGCGATCAGATCGAGCTCTCTGTACCTGTAGCGGGTCCCCGTGTCGCCGAGCCCGTGATGCTTGTCCGGCGGCGGCCGCAGCGACTTGGTCAGCAGCGTGCACTGGACCGCCTCGAGCGCGAGCTGGCCACGCTGGGTCACGTAGACGCAGCCCTCGACCGAGACGATGTCGCCGATGTCGAGGTTCAGGATGCGGTCGTAGGCCTCCTGCCCGAGCGAGTCGACCCGCAGCACGACCTGAATCGACCCCGACAGGTCGCGCACATCGAGGAACGCCGTCTTACCGTGCCCGCGGCGCGAGATCAGCCGGCCGGCCACGAGGTGGCGCATATCCGGGTGCGCGCCCTGCTCGAGCGCGCTCGCGTCATGTGCGCCCAGGATCTCTGAGATCCGCGTGCGCTTGCCCCAAAGCGTGATAGCCGGGTAGGGGTCGACGCCTTCCGCCCGCAGGCGCTCGAGCTTCTCGCGGCGCGCGTCGATTTCGCGGCGCTCGTCGAGCGCTACCGCGCCGTCCTCGCCCTCGCCGGCCTCGGCCGGATCGGCCTCCTGCACTGCTATCTCCCTCTCCCCCTCATGGTGCCCGGATGCGGACATGTCAGCGATCCTCTCAAAGCGGTTTCGCTTGTCAAGCGGTCACGCAGGATGTCTCTCGGCGTCCTGGGACCGCCGACTAAGCCATCGGCAGCGACATGCCCGCCGGTTTTCGCTCCTCGGCGGGGGCCGGCGCGCCTGCCGGCGCGGCGGGGGTCGCGCCGTCGGCGGGCGCCCCGCCGACCTGCACGAGAGGGAGGACCGGCAAGCCCAGCGGAGCCGCCGGCGACATCGCGATCAGGCCGCGTGCGACCTGGTGGATCGCCTGAGCCGCCGGGTCGTTGGGTTCCTCGATCACCAGAGGCACGCCGCCGTCGGCCTGCTCGCGCAGCGGCATCGTCAGCGGCACCCGCCCGAGCATCGGCACGTCGAGCTCATCCGCCAGCTCGTCGCCCCCGCCCTCGCCGAAGATCGCGAAGCGCTCGCCGGCAGGGGTCGTGAAGCCCGACATGTTCTCGACCACGCCCGCGATCTCGAGGTTGACCTTGTCGGCCATGTGGGCCGAGCGGCGCGCGACCTTCTGGGCCGTCGCCTGCGGAGTCGTGACGATCAGGAAGCGTGCCTGCGGTAGGAGCTGTGCAAGCGTCATCGAGACGTCGCCCGTGCCGGGCGGCAGGTCGACCAGCAGGTAGTCGAGCGCGCCCCAGTCCACGTCCTGCAGGAACTGCGTGAGCGCCTTGTGCAGCATCGGCCCGCGCCACACCACCGCCGCGTCCTCCTCGACGAAGAAGCCGATCGACATGACCTTGACGCCGTGCGCCTGCAGCGGCACGATCTTGCGCTCCGCCGACACCGGCGGGCGGGTCGCGCCGAGGCCGTACATGCGCGGGATCGAGTAGCCCCACACGTCCGCGTCGAGCACGCCCACGCGCTTGCCTTCACCGGCCAGCGCCGCCGCGAGGTTGGCCGTCAGCGTCGACTTGCCCACACCGCCCTTGCCCGAGCCCACGCAGATCACGTTCTGAACCTGCGCCAGCGAGCCCTCGGGGAGACCGCCGCCGCGGCCCAGCTTCTGCTGAAGGGCCTGCTTCTGCTCGTCCGAGAGCACGTCGAAGTACACGTTCGTGTGCGTGACGCCGTCCAGCGCCGTCACCGCCTCGGCCACCGCCGTCTGGAAGTGGCCCTTGATCGGGCAGCCCGGCGTCGTCAGCGAGACCGTCACGTCGACCACGCCGTTGGGGCTCGCGTTGATCGAGCGGACCATGTCCAGCTCGACGATCGAGCGGTGCAGCTCCGGGTCGATCACGGCCTCCAGGGCCTTGAGGATGTCCTCGCGCGTGGGCATACGCAAGGCATTGTGACAAACGGGGGCTCTGTGACCGGCTTTTTAAATGACTCGCGGGGCGATGGGGACCGCCCCGCGAGTCGAGGGAGGAGAGGGTGCTACTACTGCCGGCGGGATATGAGGCCGACAGACTCTCCCGACCATCGCCTGTGGCGGCGATGTCCCCGGTCTCTCCAGGCCGGGTCGGGGGAAGGTGGTGTCGCTCAGACCAGGCTGAGGACGCGCTCCTGCACGCGGTTGGCCAGGTCGCTGCCGCTCCTGGCGACAGAGTCGCGGCGGTGTTCGAGGTCCGAGACGGTTTTCTCGATCTCACGACGGCGCTGGCGCAGTTCGCGCTCGACGCGGACGCGAGCTTTGCGAACCTCGCGCTCGAGCCGGTTGCGCGCCGTGGCGCCGCGGCGCTCGAAGCGACGCAGCTGGGCCTGGGCCTTGGTCGAGGACGAGTAGCTGTTGATCGTGTCGTTGACGCCGGAGACGACTTTGTCGCGCGCGGTGAGGGCGACGCCGACGGGGATCAGCACGGCCCGCTCGGCGTACTCGCCGAACACGCCGGCGGTCTCGCGCGTGGCCGTCTGAGCCTGCTTCGCGGCCGACTCCGACTGATGGATCGTACGCGTGCGCGCGGCCTTGGCGGTCGTCGCTTTCGACTGCGTCGTCGTGCGGCGCGCGGCTTTGCGAGCAGTTTTTTTGGCTTTGGCCGGTTTCGCGCCCGCTTTGCGGCTGCGGGGGGAAGTGGTGGTGGCGCTTGGCATGTGGAGCAGGTCTCCTCTTCTTCCTCGCCCTTGCGAGGAGGGTGCGGGTTTTGTTCTTCGTTGTTCGATACCCGATCGGCGAGATCGAACACCTGTTTGTAACCCGTCCCTGGAAGTTTGTTACAACGGAATCCTACCACCTGCTGTAGACCCCGTGTTGATCGGATGTTATCGAGGGTGAGCTTGTAACAGGAGGAACGTGCGTTCGTCCCAAAATGCAGGCGAATGTGCCTCTCGCAGCGTTCCGATGGCCGTCGACTGGGGGGTGTGGCTAGGCGATCGAGCCGCCGCGGGCGGGCGCCGTGCGCTGAAGCCAACCGGCCGGGTCCTTCAGCTCCTCGCCGCTCGGCAGCTGCTCGGGCCCGCTCCAGACCCGCGCGAGCGCTCCTGTCCCGCCCTGCTCGACGACCTCGTCGCAGAAGCGCCTGCCGACCTCGTACTGGCGCATCTTCATCTCGAGACCTAGCAGGCGCTCGAGCACGCGCCACGGAAGCCCGCGCGACTCGCGCCGGCGCGTCATCGCGGCGCGCAGGCGCGGCAGCGACGGCAGCACCTCGGCCCCGATCGCGTCCATCGTGTGCTCCGCGTGGCCCTCGATCAGTGACATCGCCGCCTGCATCCGCTCGACCAGCGCCCAGCGATCCTCTCCAAGCGTGATCCGCAGCAGCTCGCCGTTGCGGGCGCGCTCGACGAGCTCTCGCAGCTCGCCTGCGTCGGGAAGCTTGAGGCGCTCGCGCCAGCCCGCGCCCGCGCCGTTGCTCGCGGCCTCGCCGGCGAGCGAGACCTGCAGGCCATCGATCAGCTCCTGCAGGATTCCTCCGATATGCGACCGCAGCCAGGGGGCGCCGCTGAACTGGACGGCGTGGGTGATCTCGTGGATCGCGACCCACAGCACGAGCTCGTCGCGGTCGACCGAGAGATTGCGGGCCGCGATCGCAAGGTTCGGGGCGAGCAGGAGGAGCCGCGGGGTGACCGTCTCATCGAGCAGCGCCAGGTCGTATTGGCCGAGCACGCGCTGTGAGAGCACGCCGGTCAGCGCCCCGACCTGCGCGCCGAGCAGGAAGCCCGAAGCCGAGCGCAGGGGCCCGGCCAGCGGACCGCCCGCGTCGCCGAGCCGCTCGCCGAGACCGCCAAGCAGGGGGCGCATCGTGCGCAGGTTGGCCGCGATCCAGGTGGATCGGTCCACGGCCTCGATCGGCGGCAGCTCGCCGGGCGTCTGCAGCCCGCTGTAATCGCCGACTCGTTGCGCGAACTCGTAGGCGCGCGGCTGCACCGATGCGGCGCGCACGCCACCGTGCGGCGGCGAGCCGGCGAGGCGCTCGCCGATCCGCTGCGCTGCGCGCCAGTCGATCGGGTCCACCACCAGAGCGTAGCCTCGTCGCCTCAGCCGCTCGTAAGTTTGCGCCGACTTTCTCGCTCGGGGGTGCGCGCCCGCTCCTGCATCGCTGTCCGGCCCTAGCCCGCAACCCCGCCCGCTCGTATCCTTGGATGGTGTCCGTCTCGCGAACCGCGCCAGAGCTCGCCGCCGACGGCGGCGCGCCGGGCTTCTTGCGACGCGCGGAGGTGCGCGACGTGCTGGCGTGGGTGCGCCTGCTGGTGGACCCGCAGGACGCCGCCGCCGTGGTGCGCGCGCTCGCGCGGCCGCCGATCGAGCTCCGACAGACGCACCTGGCGCGCGTGATCCAGGTCGCCAGGCGGCGCAAGCTGGACCTCGTGTCGGGCCTGACGGCCGCCAGCGAGTCACCGCAGGTGCCGCCCGAGGCGCGTGAACGCATCGAGCGCTTCGTGGCCGTCCACCGCAGCGCGGCCGGCGCCCTCGACTCGCTCTCGCCCGACGCCTTCATCGCCGAGCTGATCGAGCTGCTGGGAACGCGTGGACGGGCGCTGCTCGCCCCCGCCGAGGTGGCCACGCGCGAGGCCAGCCTGAGCGGGCTGCGCGAGCTCACGGTCGCTTTCACGCGCGCCGACCCGGAGGCGACGCCGCGCGAGCTCGCGCGGCACCTCGCCGCGGTCGTGCCACGCGCGCGCGCCGCCGCCGGGCCCCCGGAATCGACTCGGCCGCGCGAGCACGCGCCCGCGGCCACCGAGATGGCGGCTGCGCTGCTCGACGACACCGGGGCCGGGGAGGCGGGTGGTGCCCGGACGACGGCGGCCGACATCGCCGCGACCGAGCTGGCGGCCCAGGCGAGCGCTGGCCAGGAGCACCTGGAGGCGAGCTACCAGCTCCTGCGCGAGGAGGTGCTCGACAGCGTGGCGCGGATCGGCGGGCACCTCGGCGAGCTGCGCTTGGACACCGAGCTGGACATCTCCCACGGCGTCGTGCGCTATCTGGAGCTCGTGAAGCTGGCGGCGCTTCTGCAGCGGCCGGCGGGGCAGGACCTGGCGGAGGCGCTGGCCGACGTCAATGCCCGTCTGCTGGCGGCGACCACGCCGGTGCAGCGCGAGATATTCCAGACCTCGCCGCTGGACGAGGCGCTGACTGCGCGCTCGCAGGTGGAGGGGCGCGAAGAGCACTCACTCGAGCCGTTCCTGCCGCGCAAGGGCGTTGGCCTGGCGCTCTCGGCCTCGGACATCGAGACGTACCGCAGCTGCCCGCTCCGCTACAAGTTCGCACGCGTCCTGCGGATCCCGACGGAGCAGACACCCCACCAGCGCTTCGGCATCGTCGTTCACCAGGTGCTCGAGCGCTTCCACTGCGACGGCGCGAAGACGCGCGAGCAGATGCACGCGCTGCTCGACGCCGGCTGGCGCCGCGCCGGCTTCGGTGACAGCGAGGACGAGCGCGAGCTGCTGGAGAAGGCGCGCCGGGCGCTCGACCGCTACCACGAGCGCCTCGGCGAGCAGCGCTCGGAGCCGGTCTGGTTCGAGCGCAGCTTCTCCTTCCGGCTGGGTCCGCACCACCTGCGAGGCCGCGTCGACCGCGTCGACCGGATTCTCGGCGACGGCGCCGGCGCCGGCGCGGAGCCGGCCGAGGAGCAGTACGAGCTGATCGACTACAAGACCTCGCGCCCGAAGAGCGCCGATCAGCTCGAGGACGATGTGCAGCTCTCGCTGTACGCGCTGGCCGCACGCGAGGACTGGGGCCTTCGATCCTCGCGCCAGGCCTACTACTACGTGCTCGACGACCTCAAGGTGCCGGTGCCGCGCGGGGCGCACGACGAGGCGTCCGTGCAGGAGCTCGTGCTCGAGGTGGGCGAGGGGATCCTCGCCCAGCGGTTCGAGCCGACGCCCTCGCAGGCGGCCTGCTCGATCTGCGACTACCGAATCGTCTGCCCGGTCGCGGAGCGCTAGCGCGCGCGGCGCCTACGCCTCGCGCCCGCGCTGGCGCAGGAAGCGCTGGAATTCGCGTGCGATGGCGTCGCCGGAGGGGACGTCCTCGGGCGAGACCTCCTCGTTGCTCTCGGCGGCCTGCTCGAGCCGTTCGACGAACGCCTGGATGTCGGGATCGCTCTGCACGGCGAGTCCGACCTGTCGCTCGTAGTCGGCGGCGGCGGACTCGAGCTCGGAGACGTCGACCGACACGCCGATCAGGCCTTCGACGCGGCGTACGAGCGCGAGCGCGGCCTTCGGGTTGGCCGCGGCCGCGACGTAGTGCGGCACGCCGGCCCACAGGCTCGCGGAGGGCAGACCGGCCTGGGCGCAGGCCGCGTGCAGCACGCCGACGATGCCGGTCGGCCCCTCATAAGTGGAGCCCTGCATGCCGAGGCGCTCCATCAGCGCGGGGTCGGTGGCGTGACCGGACATCACCACCGGGCGGGTGTGCGGCACGTCGCCGAGCAGGGCGCCGAGCGAGACGACGACCTGCACGCCGAGCGCTTCGGCCAGGTCGACGATGTTGCGGGTGAAGGCACGCCAGCGAAGCGAGGGCTCGACGCCCTGCACGAGCACCAGGTCGCGTGGGGCACGGGGCGCTGAGGCCTCGAAAACCTCGACCGCCGGCCACACGATCTCGCGCTCGTTCGCGTCGTTGAACTGAACACTCGGGCGGTTGGACTGGAAGTCGTAGAACTCCTCGGAGTCGATCCGCGCGAAGCGTCGCGCCTGCAGCGAGGAGGCGAGGAAGGAGACGGCGCTGGAGGCGGCGTCGCCGGCGTCGTTCCACCCCTGAAACGCGCACACCATCGCGGGGGCGCGAAGGCCGTCCGGCCGGCGATCCCAGATAAGCGGCTGCATCCGAACCACCGTACATCATGGAACGATGGCCTCCGCCACGAGCGCGCCCGCCCACGAGAACGCCCGCGCGACCGCGTCGGCGCCCCCTGGCCCGGACGCGGGAAGCGACGGCGCTGCTCGGGACGGCGCCGCCACGATCGCCACCCTGCGCGAGCAGGAGGAGGTCGACGGCGTGTTCGCGTGCACGCGCAAGGAACGGCAGATCTCACGCGCGGGGACGCCGTATCTGAACCTCGAGCTGGGGGACGCGACCGGGACGATCCTCGCGCGCGCGTTCAACGACGCCGATCTGCTGGCGGGGCGCTTCGAGCGCGGCGAGCTGGTGCGCGTGCGCGGACGGGTCGAGCGCTACCGCGACAAGCTGCAGCTGAACCTCGCGGCGATCTCGCGCGCCGAGGACGGCCAGGCGGACCCGACGGGCTTCCTGCCGACGGCCTACCGGGACCTGGACGAGCTGGAAGGCTTCCTCGAGCACCTCGCGCGCGAGGTGTACGACCCGGCGCTGAAACTGCTGCTGGGAGCGCTGCTGGCCGATCGCGAGCTGCGCGCCGAGCTGCGCCGGGCGCCGTGCTCGATCCCGGGGCGGCGCGGCGGTCACCACGCCTATCTGGGCGGTCTGCTCGAGCACACGGTCGGCGTTGCGACGCTGGCACAAGAGCTGTGCGCGCTTCACCAGCGACTCGATCGAGACCTGCTGCTGTGCGCGGCGATCGTCCACGATCTCGGCAAGACGCGTGAGTTCGACTACGGCGCCGAGATCGCGCTCAGCACAGAGGGGCGGATGCTCGGCCACATCGAGCTCGGCCTGCGCATCTTGGGACGCCACGCGCCCGGCTCGCTGGCCGGCGAACGGCGGCTGGCGCTGGAGCACTGCGTGCTCATGCACCACGGTCCGGAGGGGGCGGGGGGTGCGCGCTTCGCCTCCGCCGAGGCGCTCGCGCTGCATCGGGTGAACGCGGTGGACGCACATGTCAAGGGGGCGTTCGAGCAGGGTCTGTGAAGCGCCCCCGGCGCCTGGTTTCGCCCGCTGGCGCCTGGGTGTCAAGCTGGCCAGCTTCGCTGCCGATGTAGCAGTTATGAGCGACGTCGCCACGCCGACGGCTGGGTCAACCGCTGCCGAGCCGGTGGAGGAGAACGAGAAGCCGGCAGCCGCCGAGACGACGGCCGAGCACCCCGGTACAGGTCTGTACCCCCCGCGCCGCAGCGGTCGCTCGACGCGGATGATCGGCGAAGTGGTGGTCGATCTGGGCTTCGCCGACCGCGAGACGGTCGACGAGGCGGTCGAGACCGCGCGCAGCCAGGGGCGCCCGACCGGGCTGGTGCTGGTCGAGCAGGGCGTGCTTCGCCACGACCAGCTGGCGCGCGTGGTAGCCGAGCGCTTCGGTCTGGACTACGTCGACCTGGCCATCTACGACCTCGACATGGGCGCGGCCAACCTGCTCACCTCGGAGGCGTGCAAGCGCTACCAGGCGGTGCCGATCGGCTTCAGCGAGGACGCCACGCTGCTGCTCGCGATGGCGGACCCGACGAATGTGCTCACGATCGACGACGTGGCGATGATGACCGGTCGCCGCGTGCGCCCCGTGGCTGCCTCGGTGGAGGATCTCAACCTGCTGCTGGCGCGCCTGAGTCGGATGGACGACTCGATCGAGGACATCGTCGAGGAGGACGTCGAGGCCGACGAGGAGCACGACCTGCAGGTCGACGAGGCCGACAGGGACGCGCCGATCATCAAGCTCGTCCACTCGATCGTCGCGCAGGCGGTGCAGTCGGGCGCCTCGGACATCCACGTCAACCCCGAAGAGGGAGACACGCGTGTGCTGTTCCGCGTCGACGGCGTGCTCGCGCCGGCGGCGACGGTCAAGCGCAAGATGGCGATGGGCGTGGTCTCGCGCATCAAGATCATGGCGGACCTCGACATCTCCGAGAAGCGCCTGCCCCAGGACGGACGCTTCGCGCTCACCGTAGACGGCCGGCGGGTCGACATCCGCGTGGTCACGCTGCCGCTGGTCTACGGCGAGGGCGTGGTGCTGCGCATCCTCGACAAGGGCATGGTGATCCAGGGGCTTGACTCGCTGGGCATGCCGGCGGCCCCGCTCGAGCAGTTCAAATCTGCCATCAAGAAGCCCAACGGGGCGGTGCTGGTGACGGGGCCGACGGGGTCGGGCAAGTCGACGACCCTGTACGCCGCTCTGAACGAGCTCAACGACGGCGAACGCAGCATCCTCACGATCGAGGACCCGGTCGAGCAGCGGATCGCCGGCATCAAGCAGATGCAGATCGCGCCGAAGGCGGGCGTGACGTTCGACGTGGGACTGCGCTCGATGCTGCGAGCGGACCCGGACGTGATCATGGTCGGCGAGATCCGCGATCGCGAGACGGCGCACATCGCGGTCGAGGCGGCGCTGACGGGGCACCTGGTGCTGACCACGCTGCACACGCGCGACGCGCCGAGCGGCCTGGGGCGCCTGATCGACATGGGAATCGAGCCGTTCCTCGTGTCCTCGGCGGTCGACTGCATCGTCGCTCAGCGGCTCGTGCGCCTGCTCTGCAAGCACTGCAAGAAGGCGCTGAAGGTCTCCGAGGCGGTCCTCGCCGAACACGGGCTCGCCGGCGCGGAACCGTTCGAGCCGCTCGGCTGCTCCCGCTGCAGCGGCACCGGCTACCGCGGTCGTCTCGGCGTATACGAGGTGATGACCGTCTCCGAGCAGATCCGCGCGCTGATCCTCGAGCGCGCGTCGGTGGACGTGATGGTTTCGGTGGCCGTGCGCGAAGGCATGCGCCGCCTGCGCGACGACGGCATGGACAAGGTGCGCGAAGGGCTCACCTCGATTGCCGAGGTCGAACGCATGACCAACAGCCTGCTGTAGCTCCAGCCTTCGCTCGAGCGCAGGGCAGCAAGATGCGACACCTACCTGCGCCGCGCCGTGGCGCCCGGCGGCGGCCGCTCCGTGGCGCCCGTCCGCGCGGCTGCGTAGCTGGCTGGTACGCCGCCTACCATCCTCGGATGCGGCTCAACCGCGGGAAGCGGCTCTCCTCCCTCGTGGCAAGCGCCCGCGCCAGGCGCGTGTCGCGGCTGGCGACGGCGGCCGGTGCGGTGCTGCTGGCCTCGCTCTCGGCGGGCGCGAGCGCCGTGGGGGCCGGCCGCTCCGCGCGGCACGTGCTCGCCGCGGCCGCCGGCCCGCACGAGTATCGCTGCCCGATCCTGCCGGCGAACAACGCGATCAACCGGGATGTGTCGCGCGCGCCGCTGGATCCGCGTTCGGCGGCCTACATCGCTTCGATCGGCGCCGAGCTACATCTGCACGCGGACTTCGGCTCGAGCCCGAGCTATGGCATCCCCTACTCGGTCGTCCCCCGTGGCCAGGCGAAGGTCCCGATCCACTTCAACGCCTACGGCGGGCAGTCGGACCCGGGGCCGTACCCGATCCCGCCGGGGGCTCGCGTCGAGGGCGCGGGCGAAGCAGGCGACCGCCACGTGATCGTGCTGCAGCGTGGCAGCTGCCGCCTATACGAGCTGTACACAGCCAGCCGTCGCGGGGCGGGCTGGGAAGCGGGCTCGGGCGCCGTCTTCAATCTGCGCAGCAACGCCCTGCGACCGGAAGGGTGGACCTCGGCCGACGCGGCCGGCCTGCCCATCTTCCCGCTGCTGGCGCGCTACCCGGAGGTCCGCGCCGAGCGCATCGATCACGCGCTCCGCGTCACCGTGTCGCAGACGCAGGCGGGCTACATCCATCCGGCGACCCACGTGGCCTCCTCGAACACCGACCGCAACCTGCCGCCGATGGGGCTGCGCCTGCGCCTGAAGGCTGCCTTCAGCCTGGCCGGCTATCACGGCCAGGCGCTCGTGATCCTCCGTGCGCTGAAGCGCTATGGGTTGATCGTCGCCGACAACGGCTCGCCCTGGTACATCACGGGTGCACCCGACCCGCGCTGGCGCGACCAGGATCTCGACCAGCTCAAGACGGTGCCCGGCTCGGCCTTCGAGGCCGTCGGCAGCGGTCCGATCCTGCACCGTCGCTGAGCCGCCCGGCAGGCGACGCTGCCGGCGACTGCGGCCGGCGACTGCTGCCGGCCCGGCTGCGTCGACGCGCCGCGGCGTCTACTGGTGCTGGTGCTCGACCGGGGCGGGTGGCGGCGGCGCGGCCGGTGCGGCGGCCGGCGGAGCGGCTGGGGCAGCCTCGGCCGGGCTCGCAGGGGCCGCCTGGGCCGGCTGCTGCTGCGGCGGCTGTTGCTCGGCCGCCGGAAGAGCGGTCTGCGTGCTCTGTGACGAGGACTCGCCGGTGACCGACTGCTTGAACTCGCGCATGCCGCTGCCTAGCGAGCGACCGATCTCGGGTAGGCGCTTGGCGCCGAACACCAAGAGCAGGATCACGACGAGAAAAGCGATGTGCAGAGGGTTGTCTAGGCCCATGCGCTACCCCCAAGCTTAGACCATCGACTGGGCAGCGCACCAGGGGGAAGCGAACATCCCCGGCAGGCCGACTCCGCGCCGCGCGCGGGCTATTGCGGGCGTCGCAGGGCGCGGCGCACGAACTGGGCGGCGACGAGCACCAGCAGCGCGGCGAAGGAGTCCCGCAGCGCCTCACCTGACAGGGCGTTGGCGAGCGCCACGCCGCCGACCGCGCCCGCGATCGAGAGCAGTCCCAAAAGCAGCGCGTCGGAGCGGCGCACGTTGCCGTAGCGATCCTGCGTGTAGGTGCCGACGATCGCCACGGGCACGATCGCCAGGAGCGAGGTCGCCTCGGCCTGATGCTGGCCAAGGCCGAGGAAGATCACGAGCCCGGGCACGAACAGCACACCGCCGCCCACCCCGAGCATGCCGGCGATCACGCCGCCCGCCAGGCCGATCGCGATCGCGCCGATCACCGCAGCACGAGCTCGACGGCGCTGGCCAGCAGCACGGCGGCGAACATGAGCGAGATCGCCCGGTTCTGCAGCCGCTGTTGCAGCCACGTGCCGAACAGGACGCCGCCGATGGCAGGCACGCCGACGAGCACCGCGTCGCGCACGTCCACGTTGCCGTAGAGGCCCTGCGTGGCGGCGGCGAAGCCGGCGATGAAGACGATCGCGGCGAGCGACGTGGCCGTCGCGGCGCGCTCTCGGTAGCCGAGCCAGAGCACGAGCAGCGGCACGATCACGCTGCCCCCGCCGACGCCGAAGAGACCGCTGAAGACGCCGGCCGCGGTGCCGATCGCCATCAGCTTGAGCGTACGGCTCGACGGCCGCTCGGAAGCGCTCTCAGCAAACACGCTTGCGAGCCGCGTGGTCAGCCACGATGCGCGGCATACTAGACCTCGTGTCCCCCGCCGCAACGCTCGTGGAGGCGCTCGAGCCGCTCCGCTCCGACCCCGATCGGGGGGCTGTGCTGCTCGACATCGACGGCACGCTGGCGCCGATCGTGCGCCACGCGGCGGACGCGCACGTGCCCGAGGCCACGCGCACGCTGCTGATCGAGATCGCCAAGCGCTACGGCGTGGTCGGCTGCGTCAGCGGCCGGCGCGCGGCGACGGCCCGCCAGATCGTGGCGATCGGGACGCTGGCATACGTGGGCAACCACGGGGGCGAGCTGCTGCGACCGGGCGCGACGCGACCCGAGGTGGACCCCGAGCTGGCCGCCTGGACCGTCCGGATCCGTGCGTTCGCCTCGCGGGCGCTGACGCCCGAGCACGAACGCCTGCGTCTGCGCGGCGAGGACAAGGAAGCGATCGCGGCCTTCCACTGGCGCGGAGCCCCGGACGAGCAGGCGGCAGAGGCGGCCGCTCACGAGATCGCCGCCGCGGCCGATCGGGAGGGCTTCGTCACGCACTGGGGCCGCAAGGTGCTCGAGGTGCGTCCGCCGGTCGAGCTCGACAAGGGGATCGGTATCGCGATGCTGCTGCGGGGCTCGGCCGCCTCCTCGGCGCTCTACGTTGGCGACGATGCGACCGACCTGGACGCCTTCCGGGGGCTGCGCGAGCTGATGCAGTCGGGTGCGCTCGAGTCGGCCTTGTGCGTGGCGGTCGACTCCGATGAAGCCCCGCCCGAGCTGGCACGCGAGGCGGACCTGACGCTCCAGGACACGCGCGGAGTGCGCGAACTGCTCGAGGCGCTGCTGTAGTACGAGGGTGCGCTTCGTCGACTTCCTCAGAAGCACGGTCATGCTGAGCGCCGGAGCCGCCACCGCGCTCGCCCTGGTCACGGTGCTGGCCGCGGGCACCAACTCCGAAAAAGGACTGCTGCCGATTGCGGTGGGATGGTGGATCGTGGCGACGTTGGTGGGCCTGCGCCTGGGCCGAAGGGCGGAGACCAACCCGCCGATCGCGCGCCTGCTGTCGAGCGCCAAGACGAGCACGGCGCTCCCGGAGAACCATCCGAGTGCGATCCTGCTCAACCGTCTGTGGCCGCTGCTCCTGTTCACGCTGATCGCGGGCGGCCTCGCCTTCCTCGCTCCCCAGATACCGGGCATCGCGGCGGGCTTCGCGATCATCTGGGCGCTCGCCTGGCGCCGCCAGGACGCCGCGGTCGCGGCGATAGAGGAGCGCGACGGCGCATTCTTCTACGTGTCGCGGACCTCGCCGGTGCGGCCGATGGCGCTCGAGCGCACGCCCGGCTTCAAGGCCCTGCGCCCGGAGCGCACGAACGGCGCAGTCACCTGAGATGCGCCGGGAGCACGCGGCCGACGTGCTGCTGGTGTCGCTTGGGTCGACCGTCGGCCTGCGCCGGGCCGACGACGAGCTGAACGACTCGCTGCAGCGTGCCGGCGCGAGGGTCGCCGTCGTCAGGCCAGATCCGCAGGAGGGGCTGCCGACGATGATGCTCACCGACCTGCAGTGGGCGCGCGCGGCGCGCGCCGCGGCGGCGAAGGTCGCCGAGCGGCAGGCGCTCGCGCCGGCGCGCTCGATCGTCTACTCGACGACGACGGCCGCGCTGCTCTGGGATCACCCTGGGGCGATCCGCTTCGACGCCCCGGCCGCGGGCAACCGCCCGGGCCGCCACGGGCTGTGGCAGCGCCCGCTCGAGCGTCGCCGCCTGCGCCAGGCGCCGCTGCTGCTGCCGTGGAGCGAGGGCGCGGCGCAGGAGCTGCCCGACGGGACGGGAGCCGACCGCACGCTCGTGCTGCCCGTTCCGGTCGAGCCGTCCGGTCCGGTGCAGGACGAGCGCGACCTCGCGGCGGTCACCTACGCGGCCAACCCGTCGAAGAAGGGCCTCGACCGCGTGCTCGCGGCCTGGCGGCAGCTGCGGACCGAGCGCGGCGCCGACGGGGGTGAGGAGGGCGAGGAGCTGCACGTCGCGGGAGTCTCGGCCGAGCGGCTGCTCGCCGCCGGCCTCATCTCCCGGGAGGAGCCGGGGGTGCGCGTGCTCGGGTCGCTCGCTCCGGCCGAGTTCCGTGCGCTGCTGCGTCGTGCGCGCGTGTTCGTGTGTGCCCCGCGCCGCGAGGACTACGGGATCGTGCAGCTCGAGGCGCTAGCCGACGGCTGCCAGCTCGTCACGACCGAGGCGCCCGGGCCGTATGCGGCGCTCCCGATCGCTCGAGAGCTCGACCCCCGGCTGGTCGGGGACGACCTCGTCGCCGGGCTGCGCGCAGCGCTCGCCGACCCGCTGCCCGGATACGCTGAGCGCGCGCGCGCCGCGCTCGCGCCGTTCAGCCGGGCCGCCGTGGATCGGATCGTGGCCGAGCAGCTACTGCCGCGACTGCTTGCGTAGCCGTTGCAGCTCGGGCCAGCTGCGCGTGTTGACGACGTCGTCGGCGCTCAGCCACGCGCGCCGCGCGGTGGCGACGCCCCAGCGCATGTTCTGAACCGTGCGCGTGCGATGGGCGTCGGAGTCGATCAGGATGCGCACGCCGGCGCGCACGGCGGCGCGCGCGTTGACGTCGGAGAGGTCGCGACGGTCGGGGTTGGCGTTGATCTCCAGGAACGTGCCCGTGCGGGCGGCGGCGGCGAAGACGGCGTCGAGGTCGAGCGCGTAGGGCGCACGCCGCTCGATCTTTCGCCCGGTGGGGTGGCCGATGGCGTCCACGAGCGGGTGCTCGATCGCGGCGATCATGCGCTCGGTCATCGCCCGCTCGTCCATGCCGAACGACGTGTGCGCGCTGGCGATGATCCAGTCGAGCCGGCCCAGCAGCTCGTCCTCGTAGTCGAGCGAGCCGTCGGGCAGGATGTTCACCTCGCTGCCCGCGAGCAGCTCGATTCCCTGCAGGCGCTCGTTGGCTTCGTGCACGAGCTCGATCTGGCGGCGGAGCTGCTCGGGCGAGACCTCGTTGCCGAACCCGTGGCTGGCCGAGTGGTCGGTGATCGCCAGGTACTCGTAGCCGAGCTCGCGCGCCGCCAGCGCCATCTCCTCGATCGTGTTGTGCCCGTCCGAGGCGACCGTGTGGCTGTGCAGATCGCCGCGGATGTCCCCGAGCTCGACCAGCTTGGGCAGCGCGCCCGCGCTCCCGTTCTCGCCCACGCCGGCCTCGAAGTCCCGGCGCGCGGCCTCCAGCTCACCGCGGTCCTCGCGCAGCTCGGGCTCGATGTAGGAGAGGCCGAGCAGCTCGTAGACCTCCTGCTCGGTCGCGCACGTGCGGGTGCTCCCGATGGCGTCGTCGAGCAGCCCGTACTCGGACACGTGCAGCCCGCGCCGCACGACCGACTCGCGCAGCGCCGCGTTGTGGCGGCCCGAGCCGGTGAAGTGCTGCAGCAGGTTGCCCAGCTGCGCGGGCTTGGCGATGCGCAGATCGACGTTGAAGCCCGAGTGCGTACGGGCGCGCGCGCCGGCCTTGCCGGCCGAGCCGACGGCGGCGATCTGCTCGAGCTTGACGAGGCTCTTGGCGAGAGTCGTAGGGCGATTGGTGACAGCGACCAGGTCGATGTCCTTGACGCTGTCGGCCCAGCGGCGCGCCGAGCCGGCGATCTGCACGTGGGTGCCGTTGCCGCCGAGCTCGGTCAGCCCGGCCGCGAGGCTCTCGCCGAGCTCGATCGCCTTCGGCAGCAGCAGCCGCGGCTCGACACGCTCGCCGGCGCCCTGCTCGAGCGCCGCCAGCACGCGTTCCTCGAGCTTGGGCCCGAGGCCGCGGACGTCACGGATGCGCTGGGCCAGCGCCGCCTCGCGCAGCGTCTGCAGCGAATCGACGCCGAGCTCTGAGTGCAGCAGCCGCGCGCGCTTGGCGCCGAGCCCGGGCAGCCGCGTGACCGCGACCAGGCCGGCCGGGAACTTCTCGCGCAGGCGCTGGGCGGCGGGGATGTCGCCCGCGTCGAGCAGCGCCTGGATCTTCTCCTGCAACGTCGCGCCGATGCCCGGCAGCTCGGTGGCGCGGCCTTCGCGCGCGAGCGAGGCGACCGACACCGAGGACTCGCGCACGCTCTTGGCGGCAGTGCGGTAGGCGAGCACGCGGTGGACGATCGCGCCGTCGAGCTCGTAGAGGTCGCCGAGCTCCTCCAGCGCGTCGGCGATCGCGCCGTTCGACAGGTCCGCTTGAGGCACGCACGTTAGGGTACGCCGCCTCATGTCCGGCGAGCCCTGGCTGATATTGCCGACCTACAACGAGGCGGAGAACATCGAGGCGATCGTGCGCGGCGCCGGCGAGGTCCTCGCCCGTGCGACCGGCGGCGGCTCCCTCGGCGGCGCCTTCTGCATCCTCGTGGTCGACGACGACTCCCCCGACGGGACCGGCGAGATCGCCGATCGCCTGGCAACCGATCACGACTGGGTGCAGGTCCTGCACCGCGCCGAGAAGAGCGGGATCGGGCCTGCCTACCTCGCCGGCTTTCGACATGCGCTGGACCATGGAGCCGGTTACGTGATGGAGATGGATTCCGACTTCTCCCACGACCCGGCCGACCTGGCGCGGCTCCTCACCGCGGTAGATCGCGACTCGCCCGAGAGCGCGGATCTCGCGCTCGGCTCGCGCTACGTCGACGGCGGCGGCGTCAGCGACTGGGGCTTTCTGCGGCGCTTCATCAGCGAGGGCGGTTCCACGTACTCGCGCTGGGTGCTGGGACTGCAGGTGCGCGACCTGACGGGCGGCTTCAAGTGCTTTCGCCGCGAGGTCCTCGAAGCGATCCACTTCGACAGCGTGCGCTCGCAGGGATACGCCTTCCAGGTCGAGCTGACGTACCGCGCCGTGCGCGCGGGGTTTCGCATCGTGGAGGTGCCGATCGTCTTCCGCGATCGCCAGCAGGGACAGAGCAAGATGTCCTGGCGGATCGCCGTCGAGGCGATGTGGCTCGTGCCGCGGTTGCGCTTCAGGTAGCGGCGGGAGGACTCGCGCCGGCGTCACTTCGGCGCCGGCACCGCGCCGGCTTCAGTCGCGCGCGCGGCCGGCCGATGCTGAAGTGGATGGATTCATCGGCCTACGCCTTCACGTACGGCATCCGCCACACGCGCGAGACGTTGCGCGAGTGGAACTGGCACCCGCTGCGGGTGCTCGGCCGCTGGTCGGCCGGGGCCGCGTTCGCGGCCGTGGCGCTGCTCACCGCGGTCTGGGTGATCGCCTCGCTGAGCGGGGCGCACGAACAGATCGTCCAGCTGCGCCCGCCGTTCGCGGTCGGCAGGACCGACGACGTTCTCGGCGTGCTCGCACGCAACGGGCTCGTGCTCGCGCTGCACGCGATGGCCTGCGTGGCGGGATTCATCGCCGGCAGCTCGCTGCCGATGCAGGTCGAGGGGCGTACCGGCGCCTCGCGTTGGATACACGAGCACGGCGGTCGCTTGGCGATCGGCTTCGTGATCGCCGCCACCACGTTCTCGTTGAGCGCGCAGGCCTACCTGCTGGGCCACACCCTCGGCGGGGTCGCCGCCTTCCTGCGCGTCTCGCCCGGGTTGCTGCTGCTCGGCGTGCTGCCGCACGCTCTGCCCGAGCTGATCGCGCTGTTCCTGCCGCTCGCCGCCTGGATCATCGCCAGCAGGCGCGGCCAGTGGGAGCAGCTGCTCGCGGCGACCTTCGTGACGGTCGCGTTTGCCGTGCCGATCCTCGTCGTAGCGGCCTTCGTAGAGGTCTTCGTCTCACCGCACCTGTTCACCGCGCTGACGCACATCCACGCGCCGATCGTGCGCAGCTCGGACGGCTGGCTCGTGACGGTCGGCTAGCGTCCACGGTCCTCCGACATACCTTCCTTCACTTTGTATAGTGAGGGGAAAGCGATCGAGAAAGGGAGATCCATGGCTGGCAGCTTGAGCGAAGTGACCGACAACAACTTCCAGGCGGAGGTGCTCGAGTCGGACAAGCCCGTGCTGGTCGACTTCTGGGCTCCCTGGTGCGGTCCGTGCCGCGTGGTCGCGCCCGTGCTCGAAGAGATCGCCGAGGAGCGCCCCGACCTGCGCATCGTCAAGCTCAACACCGACGAGAACCAGCAGACGGCCGCCGCCTTCCAGGTGCTCTCGATCCCGACCATGATCCTGTTCAAGGGCGGCCAGCCGGTCAAGACCGTGATCGGGGCCTACCCCAAGAAGAAGCTGGAGCAGGAGCTCGAGCCTGCGTTGGCCTGAACGCCGAGGACGCGGCGCGGAGCTGTGTCGTCGGCCGCGCAGGGCCGGATCACGCCTTGCGCAGGCTGATCATCAGCGTCAGCCCTTCGATCTTCACCTGATTTGAGTAGCCTCCCTCGGCGGCCGGTGCGCTCGCCCGGTCGCCGGCGTCGAGCTTGACGGCCAGGGTCTCGCCGGCGAGGTAGTCGCGGTGGGCCTCGGCCGCTTGCAGCAGCGCCTCCTCGCCGTCGAGGGCGAGCTCGATGCGGTCCTCGACCTCGAGACCTGCGCTCTTTCGCGCCACCTGCACCGCATGCACGATCTCCCGCGCGAAGCCCTCCTCGCGCAGGCCCTCGTCGATCGCCAGGTCGAGCGCCACGGCGTGCGCCCCCTCCCGCTCGACGCTGTATCCGTCGGGGGCCCGCATCGTCAGGATCACCTCGTCCGCCGACAGCGTGTGCTCGCGACCGTCGACGGTGATGCCGATCGGCTCGCCCGCGCCGGCGCCGTCCTGGCGCAGGGCTGCCGCCACGCGCGCCGGGTCGAGCGCGGCGATCGCATCTGCCGCGCGTGGCATCGACTTGCCGAACACCGGGCCGAGCTTTCGGTAGTTGGGCTTGACCTCGTAGCTGCCGAGCTCCTCGGCGGCGGCGACGAAGCGCACGCGCTTGACGTTCAGCTCCTCGCGCACCACGTCGGCCAGCCGTTCGATCGCCTCGCGCTCGCGGCCGGAGGCGACCACGACGGCCTCGCCCAGCGGCTGGCGCACCTTGATCTTCGACTTGCCGCGCGCGCCCAGGCCGAGGCGCACCGTCTCGCGCGCCATCGCCATCGCCTGCTCCAGCTGCTCGTCGCGGGCGCCGCCGTCGAGCAGGGAGTCGCCGCCCGGAAAGTCGCACAGGTGCACGCTCGCGAGCGAGCCGTCGAGGTTGTCGTAGATCTCATCGGCGATGAACGGGCAGAACGGCGCGAGCAGCTTGGCCGTCGTCACCAGGCACGTGCTCAGCGTCTGGAAGGCCGCCGGGTCGCCGTCCCAGAAGCGCCTGCGCGAGCGCCTGACGTACCAGTTGGAGATGTCCTCCACGAGATCCGCGATCGCCCGGCCGGCCGTCGTCGCGTCGTAGGCTTCCAGGCGCTCTACCACGAGGTCGGCCGTGGCCGCCGTGCGCGAGAGCGCCCAGCGGTCGAGGTCATCGCGCGGCGCACGCGCCTGCTCGCCGGCGGCGCCCAGCTGCTCGGTCGAGACCTGCGCGTACAGCGCGTAGAAGTAGTACGTGCTCCAGAGCTGCTTGAGGAACAGCCGCACGCCCTCGCCGATCGTCTCCGCCGAGAAGCGGTAGCCGTCCCACGGCTGCTTGGACGTGAAGAAGTACCAGCGGAAGGCGTCGGCGCCATAGCTGTCGAGCACCTGCCAGGGCTCGACCGTGTTGCCCTTGGACTTGGACATCTTCTGGCCCTCCTCGTCGAGGATCAGGCCGAGGCAGACGACGTTGCGGTAGGGCGGCTCCTCGCCCAGCAGAGTCGCCACGGCGAGCAGCGAGTAGAACCACCCGCGCGTCTGATCCTGCGCCTCGCAGATGAAGTCAGCCGGATAGGCGAGCGCGAAGCGCTCGGCGTGCTCGAACGGGAAGTGATGCTGCGCGAACGGCATCGCGCCCGAGTCGAACCACACGTCGATCACCTCCGGCACGCGCCGCATCGTCTCGCTGCAGTCCGGCTCGCCTTCGTCGTCCAGGTGAGGACAGGCGAACTCGACCTCGTCGACGAACGGGCGATGGTGGTCGTCGAGGTCGGCGCCCGAGCGCTCGAAGAGCTCCTCGAAGGAGCCGACGACGTGAACGTGGCCCTGCTCGCAACGCCACACCGGCAGCGGCGTTCCCCAGTAGCGCTCGCGCGAGAGCGCCCAGTCGACGTTGTTGGCCAGCCAGTCGCCGAAGCGCCCGTGCTTCACGCGCGGCGGATGCCACGCGACCGTCTCGTTCGCCGCGAGCAGCTGATCGCGCAGCCTCGTCGTCGCCAGATACCACGACGGTTTGGCGTAGTACAGCAGCGGCGTGCCGCAGCGCCAGCAATGCGGGTAGGAGTGCTCGTACTCCTCCAGGCGCAGCAGCAGGCCGCGGGCGTCGAGATCTTCGATCAGCTCCTTGGTCAGCCCGGGGTCCTTGACGAAGCGCCCCGCGTACGGCTCCCCCTCGCGGCTGCGCGGGCGCTCGTCGTAGCTGCCGTCCGGCCGCACCGGGTTGTACAGCGTGCGCGGTTCGTCGCCGCGGAAGATGCCGGCCGCCGCCGCCACGCGGTAGTCGTCCTCGCCGAACGCAGGGGCCAGGTGCACGATGCCCGTCCCATCCTCCGTCGTGACGAAGTCGTCCACCAGGATCGGCAGCGGACCCGGCTCGCGGTCGCTCGCCGCGAAGATCGGTCCTTCATACGCCCCGTAGCGGGCCGCCAGCTCCTGGCCGCTGAAGCGCTCGACCACCTCCGCTCCTTCGCCCAGCACCGGCTCGACCCGATCCGCGACCAATATGACGAAGTCCTCTCCAAATCTCACCCGCGCATAGTCCGCACGCGGAGAGACCGCCACGGCGACGTTCCCCGGCAGCGTCCACGGCGTGGTGGTCCACACCAGCAGGCGATCCCCGGCGAACTGCGTGCCCGCCGCCGGCCCTGAGCCGGCAACTGCCAGCGCCAGGTAGACGCTCGGATCCACCACGTCGCGGTAACCGAGCGCCACCTCGTGCGAGGAGAGCGTCGTCTCGCAGCGCGGGCAGTACGGGCTGACCTTGTGCCCCTCGTACAGCAGGCCGCGCCGGTCGATCTGCGACAGCGCCCACCAGACCGACTCGATGTAGCTCTCATCCAGCGTCCGATACGCCGCGTCGAGGTCGATCCAGAAGCCGATCCGCTCGGTCAGCCGATCCCACTCCTCCAGGTAGGCGAACACCGACTCGCGACAGCGCGCGTTGAACTCCCCGATCCCGTACTCCTCGACTTCGGCCTTCGATTCGATGCCCAGCTCCTGTTCGACCGCGATCTCCACGGGCAGGCCGTGACAGTCCCAGCCGCCCTTGCGCTCGACCAGGTGACCGCGCATGGTCTGGAAGCGCGGGTAGATGTCCTTGAACACGCGCGAGAGCACGTGGTGCGAGCCGGGCGGCCCGTTCGCCGTCGGCGGACCCTCGTAGAAGACCCAGCGCTCGGCGCCCTCGCGCATGCGCAGCGACTCGGCGAACACGTCGCGCTCGCGCCAGCGCTCGAGCACCTCGCGCTCGAGCTCGGGCAGCTCGCGGCGGGGATCGACCTCGCGGCGCGGGATCAGCGGATGTGGTTGCTCTGCCGTCACGAGGCGGCTCATTCTAGGTGCGCGTCCGTGCCCGGCTCAGCGCACGCCCCGATCCGGCGCTTCTTACGATGTCCTCGTGCGGCTGCGTCTCTACCACCACCCCGACGGCACGCGCGTGGCCTACCGCGAGCTCGGCGCCGGGCCGCCGCTGGCGCTGCTGCACTCGGGCCTGCTCTCGCACATGGAGTGGGAGCCGGCCGTCGACTCGCTGGCCGACCGCTTTCGGGTCGTGCTGCCCGACCTGCCCCTTCACGGGGACTCCGAGGACCACCCACGCCACCCCTACACGCTCGACTGGTTCGCCGAGGTCCTCGGCGGCTTCACCCGCGAGGTGCTCGGATCGCGACCGCTGATCGCCGGGCACGACGCGGGGGCGGAGATCCTGCTGCACGCCGTCCGCACCGGCAGCGTGCGCCCCGCGCGGATGGTGCTCATGAACAACCGCATGCACGCGCGCCCGCGGCACGGCGGCCTGCGCGCTGCCTGGCGCGCCAGCGCCCGCGCCGCGGCCGTGCCCGGGCTCGACCGCCTGCTCTCGCACGGGGCGCGCGCCGTGTTCACACCGAGTCGCGGGCTGCGCCTGTCCGCGCGCGGGAACCCCACCGCGGCCGACCTCGTGCGCCACGCCTTCGCCGACGTTCCCGGCAACTCCAACCTGGCCCGCTCCTGGGCCAAGTGTGCGCGGAGGTGGCCGCGCGGCGAGCAGCGCCACCTGCTCGATCTCTATCCGCGGCTGCAGATGCCGGTGCTGCTGCTGTGGGCCGACCGCGACCCGATGTACCCGCTGGCGATCGCCGAAGAGGCGCTCGCGCTCCTGCCGAACGGCCAGCTGCGCGTGCTCGAGAGCACCGGCTTCCTGCTCGCCTACGACGATCCCGTCGGGTTGGCGCGGGAGTTGTCGGCGTTCTGCGGCTAGGGTTTCGCCACAGCGCCGAACAAGGAGAACAGATGCCGCAGAAGCAGTTGTGGGGCGGGGAGACCGCCAAGGCCGTCGAGAACTTCCCGATCTCGGGTGAGCGCGTGCCGATCTCGGTCGTGCGCTGGCTTGCCCGGCTGAAGGGCGCCGCGGCGGCCACCAACGGCGAGCTCGGCCTGCTCTCCAAGCGCAGCGCCTCCCGGATCGAGAAGGCGGCCGCCGAGATCGCCGCGGGCAAGCACGACTCGCAGTTTCCGATCGACGTGTTCCAGACCGGCTCCGGCACCTCGACGAACACGAACGCCAACGAGGTCATCGCCAAGCTCGCCGGCGAGGGAACGCACGCCAACGATCACGTCAACATGGGGCAGTCCTCCAACGACGTGTTCCCTTCGGCCGTCCATCTGGCCGCGCTGGACGTGGCGCAGAACGACCTGCTGCCCGCGCTGAAACAGCTCGAGCGCTCTTTCGCCCGCAAGGCGAAGAGCTTCGAGAAGGTCGTCAAGTCGGGCCGCACGCACCTGATGGACGCCGTGCCGGTCACGCTCGGGCAGGAGTTCGCCGGCTACGCTGCGCAGATCGCGCTCGGGCAGGAGCGCGTGCAGTCCGCGCTCGTGCACGTCGGCCAGATCCCGCTCGGCGGGACCGCCACCGGCACCGGGCTGAACACGCATCCGAGGTTCGCCGAGAAGGTGCGCGCGCGCCTGCGCAGGGAATCGGGCCTGAAGCAGATCGCGGCTCCACTCGACCCGTTCGAGGCCCAGGCCAACCGCGACGCGCTCGTGGAGCTGTCGGGCGCGCTCAAGGTCGTCGCCGTCTCGCTCACCAAGATCGCCGGCGACCTCGCCCTGATGGGCTCCGGTCCGCGGGCCGGCATCGGTGAGCTCCTGCTGCCCGAGCTGCAGAAGGGCTCCTCGATCATGCCCGGCAAGGTCAACCCGGTGATCCCCGAGGTCGTGCTGCAGGTCTCGGCGCAGGTGATCGGCAACGACACGGCCATCACCGTCGCCGGCCTGCAGGGCCAGTTCGAGCTGAACGTGCGCATCCCGCTGATCGCGCGCAACCTGCTGCAGTCGCTGAACCTGCTCGCCTCGGTCTCGCGCGTCTTCGCCGAGAAGTGCGTGGACGGCATCAGGGCGAACAAGGCCGGCACCGAAGCGTCAGCCGGAGCGACGCTTGCCGTCGCGACCGCGCTCAACGGCGCGATCGGCTACGACAAGGGGACGGTGATCGTGCAGAAGGCGACCGCCTCCGGCCGTCCGCTGCGCGAGGTCGCGCTCGAGGAGGGGGTCGACGCGAAGGTGTACGACGAAACGATCGACCTGCGCAAGATCGCGCGCGGAAATCGCAGGTAGCAGCGCGCGATGAGATTGCGCCGCGCTCTCGCGCCCGCGGCGGCGGCGCTGATCGCCCTGGCCGCGCCCGCCGCGCTCGGCGCGTTCGCGGCCTCGCCGGGGGCGGCAGCGGCGAGCTCGGCGGCGCCGGCGCGGGCGACGACGACGCCCGCCGCCTCAGCGCCGGCGCCCTGCGGTGCGCCCGCGGCCGAGGTCCTGGCGACGACGGCGGGCTCGGTGGCCGAGCGCATCTACGCAGCCGAGGTCCGCAGCTCGGAGACCGACAGCGACAAACGCCAGATCGAAGGCTACGGGCCGCTGCTGAGCGCGGTGCAGAGCGGGGACCACGCGGCGATCCAGACGGCGGTGCACCATCTGGTCTACTCGCACACGCACATCGTGCGCCTGCGCGTCAGCCGCGGCAGCGAACTGCTCTTCGACGAAGGCGGCCCGTACATCCTCGCGCCGATCGCGGGACGCCTGCGCCTGCACGGCAAGGAGGTCGGCCATTTCGTCTTTTCCGTGCAGGACGACCTCGGCTACATCAAGCTCGTGACCCGCTTCATCGGCGCGCCCCTGGTGCTGCGCACCGATGCCGGGCAGGTTCCGCTCGAGGGGCTGCTCAGCCCGGGGCCCGCCTCGATCCCCGACCACGGCCCGGTCAGCTATCGCGGCGCGAGCTATGAGGCGTACTCGTTCAACGTCGAGGCGTACCCGAGCGGGCGCCTGCGCGTTTCGCTGCTGCTCCCGATCTCGGCCTCGCTGCAGGCGAGCACGTGCGAGCAGATCAAGACGCAGGAGCTCGGCGTGATCGCTCAGCGCATTTCGCGCCGCTTCAAGCTCTCGCGATCGACGTTCGCGTCCTACACCAAACTGGTCCACACGATGACGCACGGGCTCGTGTACGTCCGCTCGGGCGCGCGCACCGTGGCGGGCAGCTCCCGGGACGCGCCGGCGGCGCTGCCAGGATCGGGAGCCTTGCGCTTCCATGGCGTCGAGTACGAAGTGACCTCGTTCGCGGCGCCCGCATCGGGCGGCGCGGTGCGGGTGCACCTGCTCGTGCCGCTCAAGCCGCGTTAGAGCGAGCCGCGTTAGAGCGCGTCCGAGGTCGGGTAAACAGCGCCCGGAGTCCCGCGCGGGAGAGGTGGCGGTGACGTGCGCGTCGAACGCAGCGCCCAATCGAGCCGACGCACCGATGGAGGCCGGTTGTGCGCGCCCGTCGAGCGGATCGACGCGGGCGCGGCCGCGATGGCGCGCGAGCTGGCGCTCGCGCAGGCGGTCGTCGACATCGCCACGCGCCACGCGCGCGGGCGCACGGTCGCGGCGATCGAGCTGCGTGTTGGACGCGAGCGCATGCTCGCCGGCGACGGGCTCGCGTTCGCGTTCTCGCTGATGACGGCGGGGACGGCACTGGACGGCGCCGAGCTGGAGGTCGAGCAGGTGGCCGGCAGCGACCTGTCGGTCGACGCGCTGCGCCTGCACGATCGCTAGCCCGCCGCGATCGCGCCCGTCCGGATCGAGCTCAGCCGCTCGGCAGCGAGGAGAACAGACGCGCGACCGTGCGGGCGGCCGGCTTGGCCGACTCGTCGTAGGTGTAGAGGCCCTTCTGGTTGATCCCTTCGATCAGCTTCAGCGCGGGCAGCTTGAACGTGATCGAGCCGCCATAGAACTGCGGCACGAGCGGGTAGTCGCGAAGGCCCCAGACGATCATGCCCGTGAGCTTCGGGTCGGCCGCGTAGACGCGGATGTGGCGTGCGAGCAGGCTCGACTGGAAGCTGTAGCTCCCCGGCCTTCCGGGCCGGTTGAGCGTGTTCGACTCGGCGCCGAACTCGCTGATCAGCAGGACCTTGCCGGCGAACGTGCGCTCCTGCGCGCGCAGGCGCGCGCGGATCGCGGCTTCCTGGCGCGCGGGCGAGTCCTGCGGCGAGTCGTACCAGCCGGTGTAATCGGTCTCGGCGACCGCGTCGACGCCACGGTAGAGCGGACCGGCGTGCACTGGCGGGTGGTCGCCCCAGACGTCGACGGCGACCATCCGCGTCGGGTCGTCTTCGTGCAGCCAGCGCGTGAGCGTCTGCACGTAGTGGACCTCAGCCGGGTCGTGCCCGTTCCCGGCGACCTCGTTGACGAGGTTCCAGGCGATGATCGATGGATGCAGCTGCGCCGCATTTGCGGCCGTGCGGGCCTGCTGTTCGGCTTGGCGCAGCAGGGCAGGCGTCGTGGAGTACCAGTTGGCCGCGCCTTCGACGGGCCCGATCCCCTGCCACACGACGATGCCGGCGGCGTCGAGCCGTTCGAGCAGGGCCGGATCGAGCGGGTGCTGCGAGCGCACCGCGTTTGCGCCGATCGATTCTAGCTCGCGCACGAGCGTCGCCTGGTCGCCGGGCGTGAGCGCGTCGCCGTGCCCCTTGGCGTCCTCCTGGATCGAAGCGCCGTGCAGCCGCAGCCGGCGCCCGTTCAGCATCAGCCGGCCCTCGTGCCAGGTCAGCTGGCGCAGGCCGACGCGCGCGGAGTAGCTGCTCTCGGGAGTGCTCGACCCCGGCTCGGCGACCTGGATGCGCAGTGCGTAGAGGTTCGGGTGGCCGGGCGACCACAGCGCCGGGTCGTTCACCTCGACGGTGCTCCGCATCGCGACGGTCTGTCCCTGTGCGACCGTCTGTGCGGGGAACTGGATGGGGATGCCCTTTGCGCCCGAAGCGCCGCCGATCAGCGTCCCCTGCGGCGCGAGCGCGCGGGTCTGCCCGTTGTTGCGGACACGGACGGAGATCGTCACGAGGGCGCGCGCCGCGTCGGGGGCGTCGGGCTGGAGCGTCGTCTGCAGGCTCGGGTCGGAGAGCTCGCTTTCACCGATTGGACGCATCGTGACCTGGCCGTTGAGGCCGCCCCAGTTGAACCAGGTGCGGTGGAACCCCTGCCTGCTCTGCCTGCCGGGGTCGCGCCAGTCGATGCGGACGACCAGCGTGTGCGGCCCGGCGGCGAGCTTCGCCCTTCCTTCGAAGGGCAGGTAGGAGCCGCGGTGACTCACGATCGCCCGGCCGTCGAGATAGGCGGTGGCCTTGAAGTTGGCCGAGGCGAAGGAGAACGCGTAGGTGCCGGCGGCGGGCGCCGCGATGCTCGTGCGGTACCAGGCCACGGAGCCTTCGTAGTTGCGCTGACCGGCGCGGCCTTTGACGTGGATCGGGTCGACGTCGTTGGGCACGCTCACGCCGCGCCCGGCAAAGCCGCCACGCTGCCAGCCGCGCGCGAGGCCGCGGTCGGCGGGGTCCAGCGCGAGCGTCCAGCGCGTCAGCGCCGTGCGCCCGCCCGGGCCTTCGCCGAGCTGCGATTCGCCCGGCGGCGCCTGCGCCGAGGCGGCGGCTGCGGCCAAGGCGACGCAGGCGAGTATGGCGGCGAGAGCCGCCTCCTTCAGCGGGCGGGGCATTGCTATGCCTTCAACAACGAGTCGTCGCGTTCGGAGCGGCGCGCCGAGATCGGCCCGCCGCGCGCGACCGTCGCGACGCCCGGCGCGGCGGACGGCTCGCCTGCTTCGACCCCGTCGCCGGCCGCGAGCATCCGCTCGAGCAGCATCTGCGCGCCGGCCTTCGACAGCGGCTCGTTGAGGTTGCCGCACTTGGGCGACTGCACGCAGGAGGGGCAGCCGCCGGCGCACGTGCACTCGGCGATCAGGGCGTGCGCGTCGCGGCAGAGCTCCTCGAAGCGCTGAAAGGCGGTGCGGGCGATGCCGATCCCGCCGGGGTGGCCGTCGTAGAGGAAGATCGTCGGCACGCCGGTCTGCGGATGGAAGTTGGTCGAGAGCCCGCCGATGTCCCAGCGGTCGCACATCGCGATCAGCGGCAGCACCGCGATCTGCGCGTGCTCGGTCGCGTGCAGCGCCCCCAGCAGCACGTCGGGCGGCAGCGTGCCGAAGTTGCCGTCGGGCAGGACGTACCAGAGCGCCTGGGTGACGAAGCTCTGCTCGGGCAGCTCGAGGGCGACGATGTCGATCGGTTCGTTGTCGGAGATCGAGACCCGCTGGAAGGCGATCACCTGCTCGGTCACCGAGACCTCGCCGAAGTTGAGCTCGACCCCGGCGACCTGGCGCTGCTCGTGGGTGCGCTCGATGTAGATCTCGGACTCCTTTTTCGGCCGCGTGTACCAGTCACCGTCGAAGGCGGAGACAACGGCGCGCCGCTCACGGATGTCGAGCCGCTCGACCTCATAGGAGCGGCCGAGATGGAGATAGATGGCCCCGGGATGGATCGTCGTGAAGGCGCGCTCGGCCTCAACCAAGCCCAGCATCTCGCCCGACTCGC
>DATNDZ010000006.1:0-50422 GCA_035553095.1 Solirubrobacteraceae bacterium
CGCGTTCCTCTCAGGCGCGAGCGGCACGGTCGGCGGCCTCGACGGGGTGCGCCGGCGCGCGGCGGACGAGCTCGCGGCGGCCGGCGAGGTCCTGTCGGCCCGCGCGCTGCGACTCGACCGCGCCGCGCGCCAGTCGCCGCCGCGCCGGCGCGTGCTCGTGCTCAGCGTGCAGCGCCCCGAGCGGGCGCGCCTGACTCGGGCGATCGCCTCCGAGCTCACCCGCACACGCCACGAGATCGCGCTACACACCACCGCGGTGGGCGACGCGGGCAAGTTCGAGAACCTCAACCGCCTGCTGGCGGAGCACCCCGCGCAGGGGCACGACTGGCTGCTCGTGATCGACGACGACGTCGAGCTGCCGCGCGGGTTCCTCGATCGCTTCCTGTTCCTCTGCGAGCGCTTCTCGCTGCAGCTGGCCCAGCCGGCGCATCGGCTGAGCTCGCACGCCGCCTGGCCGCAGACGCGCAGGCGGGCCGGCAGCGTCGTGCACGAGACGCGCTTCGTCGAGATCGGGCCGGTGACGGCGTTCGCGCGCGCAACGTTCACCTCGCTGTTGCCCTTTCCCGAGCTGCGCATGGGCTGGGGCCTGGACGCGCACTGGGGGGCGCTGGCGGCCGAGCACGGCTGGCGCTGCGGCGTGATCGACGCCGTGGCGGTCGGGCACCGAGTCGCCCCGGCGGCAGACGCGTATTCGCGCGAGGCGGCGGTGGCGGAGGCGCGCGACTTCCTCGCCGAGCGGCCATACGTGACGGCGGCCGAGGCGAAGCGAACGCTGACGACGCACCGGCGCTGGTGAGGCCCGTGCGGGTGCTCGTGGTAGCCGAGTTCTATCCCAGCCGCCGCGACCCTGTGCTCGGCGTCTGGGCTCATCGCCAGGCGCTGGCGGCTCGGGACGCCGGCGCGCAGGTGCGCGTGCTCGTGCTGAACCGCCTGGTGCCGCCGCGCGCGGCCTTCGCCGCGGGACCGGGGGCGGCGGCGAGCGCGCTGGCCGCCCTGGCGCGCGAGCCGCGCGAGCAGCTCCGCGACGGGCTGGAGGTCACCTACGTCCCCTACGTGTCCCCCGAGCGGCAGCGCTCCTACGCGAACTGGGGAGGCTGGGCCGCGCCGTCGCTCGGGCTCGCGATGGTGAGCCTGCACCGGTCGTTCCCGTTCGATCTGATCCACGCGCACAACGCCGTCCCGGCGGGCGACGCGGTGCGCCGTGTGCGCGCTGCGCGCGCCGTGCGGGCACCGCTGGTGGTGTCGGTCCACGGCGGCGACGTGCTGTACACGGCGGCGGCGATGCGCCGCGGGGCGGAGGCCGTGCACGGCGCGCTGGACGCTGCACGGCTGGTCCTCGCCAACAGCGAGGGCATCGCCGAGCTCGCGCGCACGCACGGGGCGCGCCAGACGCGGGTCGTGCACCTCGGCACCGACGTGCCCGCGCCCACGGGCGCGCCCCGACGAGGTGTGGCGCCGCCGACGCTGGTCACGGTCGGACACCTCGTCGGGCGCAAGCGCCATGCGGACGTGCTGCGTGCGCTCGCCGTGCTGACGCCGCGCCACCCGACGCTGCGCTACGCGATCGTCGGCGCCGGACCGGAGCGCCTGGCCCTGGAGGGTCTGGCCGAGCGCCTTGGGGTCGCCGACCGCGTCGACTTCCACGGACAGCTCCCGCACGAGCAGGCGGTGGAGCTGGCGCGGCGCTGCACGCTGTTCGTGATGCCCTCGACGGAGGAGGCGTTCGGCGTCGCCTACGTCGAGGCGATGGCCGGCGGCGTGCCCGCGATCGGCTGTCGCGGCGAGCCCGGGCCGGAGGAGATCGCGGCTGCGGGGGATGGCCTCGTGCTCGTGCCGCCGGGCGACATCGAGCGCCTGACCCAGCGCATCGAGGAGCTCCTGTCCGACCCCCACCGGCTGCACGAGGCGCGCCAGCGCGCGCGGGCCACGGTGCTCGCCAACTTCACGTGGGAGCGGTGCGGCCGCGAGACGATCGACGCATACGAGCAGGCGCTGCGGTGAGGCGCGCGAGCACGCGGCCCGCGGCGGCGAGAGCGAGCGCCGCCGGGCCGATCCTGTTCGTCACCGGGCATGCGCCGGCGTACCGGGTCGGGGCGCTGGCGCGCCTGCACGAGCAGGAGGGAATCGACCTGGCGCTGTTCGGTGGCCGCTCCGCGCACGGCGGTCCCGGGTTTGAGGGGACGATGCCCTTCCCGCACCGCCACGTGCCCCCGCGCCGGCTGGGCGCCCTGGCCGCCTCGGGCGACTACCGCGCCGTCGTCTGCCCCACCGGCGGCCGCCTCGCGCCGCTCGCGAGTTGGTCGGGCGCGCGCCGGGCGCGCGTGCCGCTGATCCTGTGGGCATCGCTGTGGGCGCACCCCCACAGCCTCCCGCACGCCTTCACCTACCTGCCGCTGCGACGGCTGTACCGCTCTGCGGATGGCGTCGTCACCTACGGCCCGCACGTGAGCGCATACGTGCGCGCGCGCGGTGCCCGCAACGTCCACGTGGCGCCGCAGGCGGTCGACAACGAGTTCTGGAGCTCGTCCGAGGTGGCGGCGCCGCGCGAGCGCGCGTGGCCATCGGACGCGGAGGTGCGGTTCCTTTTCGTCGGGCGGCCCGAGCGCGAGAAGGGCCTCGATGTGCTCGCACGGGCGTGGCGCGCGACCGAGCTCGCGCCGCAGCGGGCGGCGCTGGTGCTGGCCGGCGTCGAGCAGAACCTCGCCGCGCTTGCGCCCGACGGACCGCGCCGCCGCGGCGACGCCGGCATCGTCGGCCTTGGTCGGCTCGACCGGGTCGAGCTGCGCAACGTGTACGCGGCAGCGGACGTGCTCGTGCTGCCGTCGATCGCGACGCGCACGTTTCGCGAGCCCTGGGGCCTGGTAATCAACGAGGCGATGAACCGCGGCCTGCCCGTCATCGCCAGCGATGCAGTCGGCGCAGCTGCGGGGGGCCTGGTGCGCAATGAGGCCAACGGGCTGGTGGTGCCCGCCGGCGACAGCGACGCGCTGGGGCAGGCGATCCTGCGCCTGGCCGAGGACCGGCAATTGCGCGAGCGACTCGGTGCCCAGGCGGCGCGCGATGTGCGCTCCTACGACTACGAGGCGTGGGCGGCGGGCTTCTCGGCGGCGCTCGACCAGCTAAACCTCTCCCGCGGGCGTTGCTAGCGTTGCGTCGCTCAGGTATGCGAATCGTGTCCGTACCGGCGCTCGCGCTGTCGCTGCTCGTGCTGCTCGCCGCCACAGCGAGCGCTGACACGGGCACCAAGATCATCGAACGTTGCACGCACGGCAAGAGCCTGAGCGGCTTCAGCCAGAAGGACTACCGGCGCGCGCTGCAGGAGCTGCCGACGGAAGTCGAAGAGTATTCGGACTGCGCCAACCTGATCCGGCGAGCCCAGCTGGCTGCGGCGGGCGGCGGGGGCGGCCCGACCGGCGGTGGCCCGACGGCGACGCCGTTGTCCCCATCGGAGCGCAGCGCGCTCTCGCGCGCGCCGAAGTCGGGGGCGGCGCCGCTGACGGTGGGCGATCAGCTGGTCCGGCCAGGCGTGGTTCACGCGGACATCTCCTCCGCGCTGAGCTCACTGCCGGACCCCCTGCTCGCGGCGCTCGCGTTCATGCTCGCCTGCGCGGCCGCGCTCGGCGGGCGGGCGATCCACAAAGGCTACGTTGCCTACCGCGCCCGCTGAGCGCGCGCCGGCGACGCCGGCCCCCCCTCCGAGCACGGCGCGCCCCCCCGGTGCCAACCCGACCGGCGTCGCCGCGCTCGGTCCGCGTGAGATCCATCCGAGAGGCCGCGGCCCTGGAGGCTCGAGCGGGGGACGGCAGTTCGCGCTCGCGGCGCGCGCGCAGGCGTGGTGGCCGACGGCGGCGATCGCCGGTGTCCTCTGCTTCGTGACGTTCGTCGCCGGCGGCGGGCTCAACCTGAGCGACACGACCACGGTCGAGATCGCGTTGAGCTTGGGCTCGGGGCTGGTGGTGGCGGCCGTGGCCGTGCTCGGGCCGCCGCGCGAGCGGGCCTGGGGTGGCTGGGCGGTGGCGCTGCTGTTCGCGTTCGCCGCATTGACGGCGCTGTCGGTCGTGTGGTCGGTGCAGCCGGACGACAGCTTCAAGGACGCGGGCCGGTTGCTCGCCTACTGCGGCGTGTTCACGGCCTCGGTGGCACTCGCGCGTGCGGTCCCGGCCTACTGGCCGGCGCTGCTGGGCGGCATCGTTCTGGCGGCGAGCATCGTCTGCGTGTACGCGCTGCTCACGAAGGTCTTCCCGGGCTCGCTGGACGCCGGCGACGTGTACGCGCGCCTGCGCGCCCCGTACAGCTACTGGAATGCGATCGGGCTGACGGCCGCGATGGGCGCGATCGGCTGCATGTGGCTGGGCGCCCGCCGCGCCGGCCACGCCCTGCTGAGTGCGCTGGCGTACCCGGCGATGGGGCTGATGCTGCTGACGTTGATGCTCGCCTACTCGCGCGGGGCGCTGGTGGCGCTCGTGCTCGGGCTGGCGCTGTGGTTCTGCATCGTGCCGCTGCGCCTGCGCGGCGCGGCGATCCTGATCAGCGCGGCCGCGTGCGCGGGCGCGGTGGTGGCGTGGGACTTCTCCCGCCACGCGCTCAACAGCGACAACATCGCGCTCGCCGAACGCACGAGCGCCGGTCATCAGCTCGGGGTGCTGATCGCGGTGATGCTCGTGGTGCTGAGCGCGATCGGCCTCGCGTTCGGCTTCTGGACCGGCCGCAACGCGCCGTCGATCGTGAGCCGGCGCAGGGCAGGCACGATCCTGCTCGGTCTGCTGGCGGTCGTCGTGCTCGCCGGCGCCGGCGCGCTGGCGGCAAGCCATCGCGGCTTCACCGGCACGATCTCGCACGCGCTGCACTCGGTCACGGACCCGCACGCGCCGGTGCCGTCGAACGGGCCGGGGCGCCTGACGGCGGTGGGGAGCGTTCGCGCGCGCTACTGGAACGAGGCGCTGAAGGTGTTCCAGGCGCATCCGGCGCTCGGCGCGGGCGCCGAAGGGTACGCGACGGCGCGCCTGCGCTACCGCACGGAGACGCTCGACGTACGCCACGCCCACGGCTACGTCGTGCAGACGCTGGCCGACCTCGGCCTGGTCGGGCTCGGGCTCACGCTCGCGCTGCTGCTCGCGTGGATGGCGGCGGCCGGGCGCGCGACACATCCGTTCAATCGCCGCTGGAGCAGCTGGAAGACGCTGCGCGGCTGGCTCGATCGGGCCGACAGCGGCGGCACGCCCGGCTGGCATCGGCTGACGGGCGCAGACGGGCGCCCGGCGCCCTACACCCCGGAGCGCGTGGGCATGCTCAGCATGCTGTGCCTGGTCGTCGTGTTCGGCATCCACTCCCTCGCCGACTGGACCTGGTACGTCCCGGGCAACGCCTGCGCCGCGCTCCTGTGCGCGGGCTGGCTGGCGGGGCGCGGGCCGCTCGCCGCCGCCACGTCTGGCGACGCTCCGGCGGGATCTCCGCGCACGATCGCGGCCGAGGAGGGCACGGCTTCGAGCGCCGCGTCCGGCCCGCCGAGCGCGCGGCCAGGACTGCGCGCGCGCCTCGCGCCGCGGGCGCTGGGCCACCTCCGCATCGCGGTGGCGGCAGCGGCCGTGGTCGGCGCGTTGCTTGCGGCGTGGGCACAGTGGCAGCCGGAGCGCTCGGCGACGGCCGCCCAGCAGGCGCTGACCGAGCTCGCGAGCAACCCGGCGGCGGCGCTGGCCAGCGCGCAGAGCGCCGTCTCGGAGGATCCACTCTCCGCGCAGGCGCTGTTCACGCTGGCGGCCGTCCAGCAGGCCACGGGCAGACCGGCGCTGGCGCGGGCGACGCTCCAGCGCGCGGTCCGCCTACAGCCCTCCAACCCGCAGACCTGGCTCACGCTCGGGCAATACGACCTGGCAAAGGATCCCCGCGCGGCCGAGCACGAGCTGGCGGCCGCGATCTATCTGAACCCGGAGTCGGTCGCGCCGGAGGCGATCGCCCAGGGCAATCCGGAAGCGATCGCGATCCAGAACGACTACGTGCAGGCGTTGCGGGCGGCGGGCAGGCCGGCCGTCGCGGGCAGGCCCTAGCGGGGAACCGGTCCTAGAAGCGCGAGCGCACGGCGCTCGCGAGCAGCGTGCGCCGCGCGCCGGGCACGCCGCCGGCTTCGCGCACGCGGACCTGCTCGAAGCCGAAGTCGGCGAGCAGGCGGGCGAGCGAGCCGCGCGTATAGAAGCGCAGGTGGTCGCCACGCGGGTCGAAGCGCCGATCGAATCGGCGCGCCGACACGGCGAGGGCGAGCCGCGTCAACGGCCCGTGAGCAGGGGTGCTCAGCAGCAGCTGCCCCCCGGAGCGCAGCACGCGCCGCAGCTCGGAGAGCCAGCCCGCGGTGTCGAGCACGTGCTCGATCGTCTCCCCCGCCCACACGGCGTCGAAGCTTGCGTCGGCGAGCGGCCAGCAGCCGTCGGCCTCGACGCGGCGGAGATCGAGGCCGGGGTGCCGTGAGCGCGCGCGCCGAAGCGGCTCCTCGGCGACGTCGACGCCGAGCACCTGATAGCCGGCGTCGGCGAGCGCGGCGGTCAGCTGCGCTTCGCCGCAGCCGACGTCGAGCACGCGCAGCTGCTCCGGGGGCGCCTCGCCCAGGGCGCGGGGAACATCGGCGCCGGCCGACGGCGCACCCGGACTCGGGTGAAATCGCGACAGATGCTCGAGCAGGAACTCCAGGCGCCGCTCGAGCCCCGGCGGCCGCGCACCGTGGGGCACCGACTCCCACAGCTCCTCGTAGTAGCGATCGCGCAAGTTGGCCGTCATCCGCGCACAAAGCTACGCGATCGGACTATGGTGGCCCGGTGCTCGGGAGGCGCCAGACATGAGGTCGATCGGCGAGCAGTGAAGGTCGCGTTCGACAGCCGCCCGGCGAGCGACGCCCACGGCGTCGGACGCTACACGCGTTGTCTTTTGCAGGCGCTGCGGGAGACGGCGACACCGGACATGGAGATCGTCGAAACGCCCCGCCCGCGGGACGCCGACCTGTTCCACGCGCCGTGGATGAACGGGGCGCTGCTGCACAGCCCCTGCCCGATGGTCGTCACGCTGCACGACCTGAGCGCGCTGAAGCGGCGCAGCGAGCTGCTGCGGACGGGCGTGCGTCCGCGGTTGCGGCAACTGGCCGTGCAGCGCGCCGTGCGCGTGATCGTGCCCACGGAGGCGCTCGCGCGCGACGCGCTCGCCCAGCTGGAGCTCGATCCGGAGCAGATCGACGTGATTCACGAGGCGCCTGCCGACTGCATGTACCGGCGCTCGGAGAGCGAGGTGGCCGCCGTGTGCGCGCGCTTCGCGCTGCCGGACCGCTACCTGCTGTGGGTCGGCGGGCTGCAGCACCCCGACCCGGCCAAACACGTGACCAAGCTGGCCGCCACGCCGCACGAGCTCCCGCTCGTGCTGGTCGGCTCGACGAGCCCGTGGGCGCACGAGCTGCCCGACGTGCTCCTCACGGGCCAGGTCTGCGACGACGATCTGGCGGCGCTGTACTCGGGCGCGCAGGCACTCCTCGTCACCTCGCAGGACCAGGGCTTCGGGCTGCCGGCGGTCGAGGCGCTGGCCTGCGGCACGCCGGTCGTCGCCTGCGAGGTGCCGGCGCTGCGCGAGGTCCTGGACGGCCGCGTCACGTTCGTCCCGGCGGGCGAGTTGACGGCGCTCTTCGCCGCCGCCGAAGCCGCCGAGCGCCCGGCGCCCAAGCCGCCGCAGTGGACGTGGCGGGACGCGGCCCGGGCCACCTGGCAGGTCTACGAGCGCGCTCGCAGCCAGGCCCGCCAGCCCCGCGCCGTCGGGCATTCCAGACGCCGCCGCGCGGGAGCAACGGCCGCCCCGCCCCGGACGGCCGGCTCAGAGCAGGCGCTCGGCGGGCAGTAGCGCCTCGGCCGCGCGGCCCGCGGCGTGCGGACGCTCAGAATGCGCCCCGCCGCGAGATCACGGCGGGGATCGTCTTGAGCAGGATCGTCAGGTCGAGCGCGAGCGACCAGTTCTCGAGATAGATGAAGTCGAGGTGCACGAGGTCGTCGAAGTCGAGCTCGGAGCGTCCGGAGACCTGCCACAGCCCCGTTATCCCCGGCAACACGAGGTAGCGCTTGCGATGCCAGTCCTCGAGCATGTCGTAGTCGCGCTGGGGCAGCGGGCGCGGGCCGACCAGCGACATCTCGCCGCGCAGCACGTTGATCAGCTGAGGCAGCTCGTCGAGCGAGAAGCGCCGCAGGACGCTCCCGACCGGCGTCAGGCGGGGGTCCTCGCGAATCTTGAAGAGCGCTCCGGTGGCCTCGTTGAGCTCTTCCAGCTCGGCCTGGCGCTCCTCGGCGTCGGTGTGCATCGTGCGGAACTTCAGGCACGGGAACGGGCGCTGACCGATCCCCCGCCGCGTCGAGCGGTACAGCACGGGCCCGCGCGAGGAGACCCTCACGGCGATCGTGATCGCGAGCAGCAGTGGGCTGAGCAGCACGAGCAGCAGCGTCGCCCCCACGATGTCGAACGTTCGCTTCAGCGCAAAGTCGACTCCCTCGAAGACGGGCGGCCCCAGCTCGAACAGGGGCACCGACTGACCCGGCACGAACTCGGCGCGGTGGATCAGGATCTCCATGGTCGACGGGGCGAGGCGCACACGCACGCCGCGGCGGCTGCACTGGTCGACCAGTTCCAGCGCGTCGGCCTGCGGGAAGTCGGGATCGGCGATGATCACCTCGTCGACGCGTTCTGAGCCGAGCACGGCCTCGAGGTTCTCGAGCCGTCCGAGCTCGCGCAGGCCGTTGTCGGGCAGGGCCGTCGGCGCTAGGAAGCCGACGACCTCGATCGGCGAGTGCGGCGCGTCGCTGAGCGCGTGCGCCACGTCGCCGATGTGCTTGCCGCGACCGACGAGCAGGGCACGGCGCCGGTAGCCGGCGGCGCGCAGGAGCACGCCGGTCAGCCACTCATAGCCCGCGCGCAGCGAGGAGACATACAGCAGCGCGAAGGCGAGCGAGCCGTAGAAGAGGTAGTAGCTGGAGAAGTGTTCGCCGGAGACGACCGCGAACAGGAGCGCGACGAACGCGACCTGGAACAGCGAGCCGACGATGCGAGAGAGCCCGGGCCGCAGCGCGCGCGAGGCGTACAGGCCGGAGCGCGCGAACAGCAGCGCCGTGAGCAGATAGGCGAACGGCAGGATGCGTTCGGTTTCGTGGAGCGCCTCGGTGAGCTGCACGCGGTCGAACACGAGCGCCTTGAGGATCAGCGCGGTGAAGATCGCGAGCGCGACGCCGACGAAGTCGAGTGCGAGCAGCGACACGACACGCCCGAGACGGCGTGCGGTCGACATGCGCAGCAGCAGCGACAGCGCAGGCGGTCGCTTGCGACGCATGTCGCGGTCGCCGGTCTGCCTGCGCGCCGTGGCCTCAGACAGCACCGCCCTGGGCGAGACGGGAGCGCCGGTGGAGGCGGCCCCGCGCCCGAGCACCTGACCGCCGGCGGGCGCCGACGTGGAGGGCTTGCGCTGAGTGGGCGGAGCGGCCGTTCGGCTGGAACGAGGTCCCATCGCACTGCTCACAACGCTTCAGACTGGCAGATGTAGCGGTCGCGTGACGGCTCGGGCGCGCTCGCGCGGGATCGCTGCAAGCGCCGTTGCGAGGTGCTGCCGGCACCACGGTCGGGCGATTCTGCTCGCCGCGCCGGGCGCGCCGAGCGCACCCTCGCAGCGCCGCTCAGCCCTGTCCGCCGATCAGCAGCTCGACGCCGGACTGCTCGATCGTGCGCTGCAGGCCCTCGCGCAGCGAGATCTCCGGAGACCAGCCGAGCAGTTCCCGGGCGAGGGTGATGTCGGGCTTGCGCTGCTTTGGATCGTCGGTCGGCAGCGCCTCGAAGACGACCTCCGAGCTCGAGTCGGTCAGCTCCTTGACCGTTTCGGCCAGCTCGAGCAGCGTGAACTCGTCGGGGTTGCCGATGTTGACCGGGTCGTGATACCCGGACTCGGCGAGCGCGATGATGCCGCGGATCAGGTCTGAGACGTAACAGAAGGAGCGCGTCTGGCTGCCGTCGCCGAAGACGGTCAGCGGCCGGTTGGCGAGCGCCTGGCGCAGGAACGTCGGGATCGCACGCCCGTCGCGCGGGCGCATGCGCGAGCCGTAGGTGTTGAAGATCCGCACGATCGCGGTGTCGACTCCCTGCTGACGGTGGTAGGCCATCGTCAGCGCCTCGGCGTAGCGCTTGGCCTCGTCGTAGACCCCGCGCGGGCCGATCGGGTTGACGTGGCCCCAGTAGGTCTCGGGCTGCGGGTGCTCCTTCGGGTCGCCGTAGACCTCGCTCGTCGAGGCGATCAGGAAGCGGGCGCGCTTGGCCTTGGCGAGCCCGAGCGTGTGGTGCGTGCCATAGGAGCCGACCTTCAGCGTGTGCAGCGGCAGCCTCAGGTAGTCGATCGGCGAGGCGGGCGAGGCCAGGTGGTAGACGAAGTCGACCGGCTCCTCGACGTGGTAGGGGTCGATGATGTCGGCCTGGACGTACAGGAAGCGCTCGGGGTCGCGTATGTGGGCGATGTTGGCCAGCGACCCCGTCTCGAAGTTGTCAACGCAGATCACGCGATGCCCGCGCGCGAGCAGCTCGTCACAGAGGTGCGAGCCGAGGAAGCCGGCGCCGCCGGTTACCAGAGCGGTGGACATCGCGCCGGAGAATACCCGTGTCGAGTGGCTGGGCGCGAGCGCTGGGCGCCCGTGTGCGACGCGCCGCCGCGCCCCTCGCGCGAGCCTCCCGCCCCCGTGCGGTCCTTATCATCTGAGCCATGGCCTCGACGGACTCAACCGAGGAGCACCTGACGGTCGCGCCGATCGTCGGACCAGACGATCCGCGTCGCTTCACGGATTCGGGCATCGAGGTCGCGGAGCTGTACACCGAGGCGGACCTGCCGGCCGAGCTCGAGCTGGGCGAGCCGGGCGAGTTCCCCTATGCGCGCGGGGTGCACCGCGAGATGTACCGCAAGCAGACGTGGACGATGCGCCAGTACGCGGGGTATGCGTCGGCGAAGGAGTCCAATGAGCGCTACCGCTACCTGCTCTCGAAGGGCTCGACGGGACTGTCGATGGCCTTCGACCTGCCGACCCAGCTCGGCCTCGACTCCGACAACCCGCGCTGCCTGGGCGAGGTCGGTCGCACGGGCGTGGCGATCGACACGATCGACGACATGCGCACGGCCTTCGACGGGATCCCGCTCGACCAGGTCTCGACCTCGATGACGATCAACGCCCCGGCGGCCTGCCTGCTGCTGCTCTACGAGCTCGTCGGCGAGGAGCAGGGCGTGCCGAGCGAGAAGCTGCGCGGCACGACCCAGAACGACGTGCTCAAGGAGTACATCGCGCGCGGAAACTACATCTACCCGCCGCAGCCGACGATGCGGCTGACGACCGACCTGTTCCAGTACTGCCACGAGAACGTGCCGCGCTGGAACACGATCTCGATCTCGGGCTACCACTTCCGCGAGAAGGGCTGCTCGGCGGTGCAGGAGGTGGCGTTCACGCTGTGCTCGGGCATCGCCTACGTGCAGGCGGCGATCGACAAGGGCCTGAACGTCGACGAGTTCGCGCCGCGGCTGGCGTTCTTCTTCAACGGCCACAACAACGTCTTTCAGGAGGTCGCCAAGTTCCGCGCGGCCAGGCGCATGTGGGCGCACATCATGAAAGACCGCTTCGGCGCGACGAACCCGAAGGCGACGATGCTGCGCTTCCACACCCAGACGGGCGGCGTGACGCTGACGGCGCAGCAGCCGGAGAACAACATCGTGCGCGTGGCGCTGCAGGGGTTCGCGGCGGTGTCGGGCGGCACGCAGTCGCTGCACACCAACGGCTTCGACGAGGCGCTCGCGCTGCCGACCGAGCGGGCGGCGAAAATCGCGCTGCGCACGCAGCAGATCCTCGCGCACGAGTCGGGCGCGGCGGACACGGTCGACCCGTTCGCCGGCTCGTACTTCGTGGAGGCGCTGACCGACGAGATCGAAGCGCGCGCGAACGAGCTGATCGCGAAGGTCGACGCGCTCGGCGGCTCGGTCAACGCGATCGAGTTCATCACCGGCGAGATCGACGAGTCGGCGTGGGGCTACCAGGAGCGCTACCGCATCGGCCAGGACATCGTCGTCGGCGTCAACGCCTACCAGGAGGAGGACATCGAGGTCCCCGACCTGCTGCGCGTCGACCCCCAGTCCGAGCGCGAACAGCTCGATCGCCTGGCGAGGTTCAAGTCCGAGCGCGACCACGCGCTGGTCGAGCAGCGCCTGGAGGAGCTGCGCGAGTCGGCGCGCGGTGAGGCGAACCTGCTGCCGTCGATCCGCCAAGCCCTGAAGGACCGCTGCTCGCTCGGCGAGGTGTGCGCGGCGATGCAGGACGTCTTCGGCAAGTACGCGCCGACGTTCTGAGCCGCTGCGATCGGCCTGTGGGCGCCGGGGCGATCATTACGCTTGCCGGCGTGCCTCTGGCAGTCACCTTCTCCGAAGTCGTGATCGCGCTGCACATCCTCGCGGTCGTGATCGCGTTCGGCGCGACGTTCGCCTACCCCGTGATCTTCGCCGTCGCCGGTCGGTATCCGCGCGCCCTGCCGGTCGTCTATCGCGCGGTTCACGCCATCAGTCAGCGCGTGATCACCCCCGGTCTGGCGCTGGTTGTGATCTTCGGCATCTACCTCGCCTCCGACCTGCACCTGTGGAGCACGTTCTTCGTGCAGTGGGGCCTCGCCGTCGCGGTCGTGATCGGCGCGGTCGAGGGGATGTTCCTCGGGCCGCGCGAGAAGCGCCTCGTCGAGGTCGCCGAGGCCGACATCGCCGCGGCAGGCCCGGAGGGCGAGGTGCGCCAGAGCGACGAGCATCGGTCGCTGGTCAGGAGCGTGGGAGCGGTCGGCGCGCTGATGGACCTGCTCGTCGTCGTCACGATCTACTTCATGGTCACGCGCACCGGGGCCTAGGCGAGCGTTGTCACGATGACCGCCGTCACGCTCTACGACCTCGGCATTGCCGTGCACATGATGTCGGTTGTGATCGCCTTCGGCGTGACGTTCGCCTATCCGATCATCTTCGCCGTCGGCGCCCGGCACGAACCGCGCAGCCTGCCGCTGCTCCACCGCGTCGAGTACACGATCGAGCGCTGGCTCGTCAATCCGGGGCTGTTGGTGGTCGTCCTCGCCGGCGCCTACCTGGCGAGCAAAGGGCACCATTGGAGCGAGTTCTTCGTGCAATGGGGACTGGGGGCGGCGATCGTGATCGGCGCGCTTGTGGGCTCGGTCATGATCCCGACCGCCAAACGGGCCGAGCAGCTGGCTGAGCGCGACGTCGCCGCAGCCGCCGGTGGCTCGACCGTCGTCTTCGGCGAGGACTACCTCGGACTGGCCCGCCGGCTCTCGATCGTCGGCTCGCTGCTGAGCACGCTCGTGCTCGTGACGATCCTGTTCATGGTCATCCGCCCGTAGATCGCCGCGGTGCCCGGCACGTCCGCGCCGGGGGCGCGACGCTGCGTCGTCCGTCACCCGTGCGTCGTTGCCCTGGGAGGAGGGCGCGGTACCCTGGCGGGGTCATGAGCGAGGGCTACAGAGTCGCCGTAGTCGGCGCGACCGGACAGGTCGGCGCGCTGCTGCTCGAGCTGCTGCGGGAGCGAGATTTCCCGGCCTCCCAGGTCGTGCCGTTCGCGTCCGAGCGCTCGGTCGGGCGCCAGCTCGAGAACGGCCTGGTCGTTCAGGGCCTCGGCGAGGACTCGATCCAGGGCTTCGACCTGGCGATCTTCTCGGCGGGGGGCTCGACCTCGGGCGAGTGGGCGCCGCGCTTCGCGGAGGCGGGCGCAGTCGTGGTCGACAACTCATCGCGCTGGCGCATGAACGACGAGGTGCCGCTGGTCGTGGCCGAGGTCAACCCGGACGCACTGGAGACACACCGGGGCATCGTTGCGAATCCCAACTGCTCGACGATGCAGATGGTCGTGGCGCTGAAGCCGCTGCACGACGAGGCGGGGATCGAGCGCCTGGTGGTCAGCACCTACCAGGCCGTCTCGGGCACAGGCAGGCGCGCGGTGGACGAGCTGCTCGACCAATCGCATGCGCTGCTGCACGAGGCGGAGATCTCGACTCCCGAGTCCTACGCCCATCAGATCGCCTTCAACGCGCTCCCGCACGCGGGCAGCTTCGCCCCCGGCGACGACCACACCGACGAGGAGCGCAAGTTGATCAACGAGACGCGCAAGATCCTGGGCGACTCCCAGATCGCGATCTCGGCGACCTGCGTGCGGGTGCCGGTCGTCAACGGCCACTCGGAGGCGGTCAACGTGCAGACCCGCCGCGAGCTCTCTCCGGAGCGCGCCCGTGAGCTGCTCGACGCCGCCCCCGGCGTGACGGTGCTCGATGATCCAGCCGCCGCCCTCTACCCGCTGGCGATCGACGCTACCGGCAAGGACGACGTGTTCGTGGGACGTATACGCCGCGACCCGGGACACGAGCGCGCCCTCGACCTGTGGATCGTCGCGGACAACCTGCGCAAGGGCGCGGCCACGAACGCCGTGCAGCTGGCCGAGCTGCTCGCCCGGCACGGGCTGATCGGCACACGCGCGAGCGCGCAGCTCTCGGCTTAGCCGACTTCGGCACGCGGCGCGTGCCGGTCGATGTGCTCGAGCAGCGCGCGGCTGCGTCGGGGCAACTGGACTACCGAGCGCCCACCGAGCAGCGAATGCTCGCCGCCGGCCGGGACGAATTCCAGTTCGTCGCCGAGCGCGCTCAGTTCGTCGCGAGCGGCGAGGAAAGCGGCCACGACGCGCCGGTCGAACTGGCTGCCGGCGCCGGCCTCGATCTCGGCGATCGCCCGCTCGACCGGCCATGCGGGCTTATACGGGCGGTCGTGGATCAGCGCGTCGAACACGTCGGCCACCGCGACGATCCTCCCCACGAGCGGGATCGCCTCGCCGGCGAGCCCCTTTGGATAGCCGGTTCCGTCCCAGCGCTCGTGGTGCGTGGCGGCGATCACGGCCGCCATCTGCAGGACGGGCGAGCTGCCGCTCGAGAGCAGGCGGGCGCCCAGCTCGGCATGAGTCTTCATCACGTCGAACTCCTGCTCGGTCAGCCTCCCCGGCTTGAGCAGGATGCTGTCGGGGATCGCGAGCTTGCCGACGTCGTGCAGCGGCGCGGCCTGGCGCAGCAACGTGACCTGCCCGCCCGGCAGCCCCAGGCCGAGCGCGAGCCGCGAGGCGACGTGGCCGACACGCTCGGTGTGCTGGTAGGTCTCGTCGTCGCGGTACTCGGCGGCGATCGCGAGCTGGCGCAGCGCCTCGGCGCGTGCCTCGTCGAGCTCGCGCGTGCGCTCGGCGATCATCAGCTCGAGCGATCGAGCGTTGTCGGCCAACTGGTGCTCGGCTTCGTACTGTGCGGTCACGTCGCGTGCGACCGCATGCACGACGCCGTCCGAGCCGGCCGACGAGGCACTCCACTCGAGCCAGCGATAGCCGCCGTCCGCGGCGAGGACGCGATTGCGGAAGCCGAGCGTCTCGCCGCCCCGAGCGAGCTCGCGCATCTCGGCGAGCGTCGCCGCGCGGTCGTCGGGGTGGACGAAGTCGATGAAGCTCGTGGCATACATCGTCTCCGGCGCGTGCCCGAGCGTGCGCTCCCAGGCCGGGTTGACGCGCGTCAGCCTGCCGTCGATGGTGCCCGTCGCGAGCAGGTCGAGCGAGGCGTCGTAGTAGCGCAGGATGCCTGCTTCGAGCCGGCGGCGGTGTTCGACGAACGAACCGAGAATGATCGCGATGGTGATGAGCGTCACAGCGCGCACGACGTAGCCGGTCGTGTGCAGGTGCAGGCCGGGGGTCACGTGTGCCCACACGAGCACGAGCGCCAGCGCGATCATCGACCCGGCGAGCGCCCCGCGAAGCTCGAACCGCAGCGCCAGCACGCCGATCGGCACGATGTATAGGGCGCCCTCGCCGTCGCCCGCGTCCGGATCGATCATGCGCAGCACGAAGATCAGGGCGAACAGGACTCCGGCGAGCGCGATCGTGCTTCGCGAGCCGAGCATCGGCCAGCGCCGAACCTCTCTGAGCTGCGGCAGATGAAGCGTGTTGAGCATCCCCGCTCCTATCGTCCGAAACGCCGCAAAACGCGACCGTTTCCTCGGGCCGCGCCGTCGGCGGCTGGGTAACCGTGTGGACACATGTCCTAGGCGCAGCCGCACAGCCGCGGCGGCCGCGCCAGGCGGCGACCAAGCCCCGCCGCGGAGGAGGACTCGTGGGCGATCGCTCGAAAGGTGGGGCGATGATCTCCACCGAGGTGCAGCGGACCCTGGTCAAGTCCCCGCCCGAGCTCTGGGCCGAGATCAGCGACGCGGAGGCGCTCGCGCGCCATCTCGGCGAGTTCGGCGAGATCCGCATCACGCGCGTCCAGCCCGAGCAGAAGGTCGAGTGGGAGGCGGACGACGCGAGCGGCAGCATCGTGATCAAGCCCTCCGGCTGGGGGACGAAGGTCAAGCTGACCGTGACGCGCGAGCTCGGCGAGAACGACGCCGCCACAGAGCCGCAGAGCCCCTCTCAGTCGGTCGATGAAGCCGCCGACGAGGAGCCGGAGACGCGCGAGGCCGCGGCCGAGGCGAGCCTTACGCCCGTGGCGGACGCCGCGCCCGGGACCGACCGGGCGCCCGACGCGGAGCCCACCTCCGGCACCGAGGACCCGGTGGTCGAGGCGGACCCGGCGGCCGAGGCACACGCAACGCCAGCGCCGACCCGGTCGGAGGCGGTCCTCGAGGCGCAGCCTGCGCAGCCCGAGCAGGACGGGGCGACCGGCCCGCCGGCCGGGGTGGCCGAGGTCGAGCCGGCCGGGATGGCCGAGGTCGAGGACCGGCCGGAGCCCTCGGACAACGGCGAGGCGGGGCCCGAGCGCCGGCAACGCCGCGGCTTTTTCGCGCGTCTGTTCGGACGCCGCCCAACGCCTCGCGCGACCGAGCCGACGCTGACGGCGGCGACCGCGACGACCGATGACGGCTCAAACGATCCCGAGCGGGCATCGGACGGGCCGCCCGAGCAGGAGGCAGGCGAGACGCCCGATCAGACGCCGCAGATCGAGCGTCCGCCGGTCGCCCTGCCTGCGGCAGCGGGCGAGCCCGAGCCCACGCATGCCGAGCCCGCGGAGAGGGCGCCGAGCGCGGCCGAGACAGATGAGGTCGCCGTGGAGCAGGTCACTGCGGTGCTGACCAGCGTGCTCGACAGGCTCGGCGCAGCGCACCACAGGCCGTTCTCGCGCGGCTGAGCCGGCTCGGGTCGGCCCGAGCGCTGCCGCGTGCGAGCGTGCCGGCGAGAGGGGCGGCGGCGCCCGCCGGATAAGATCGGGCGCCGGATGTCAAGCAGCTCGCACGACCGACAGGCGGATGCCGCCCTGCTGGCAGCCTCGCGCAGCGGTCACCGCAAGGAGCCTCGCAAGAAGGCGCCGGAGAGCTACGAGGAGAAGCTGGCGCAGCTGCACGAGCTGCGCGAGGCGGCGCTGCACTCGGCGCCGGAGGCCGAGGAGAAGCAGCACGCACGGGGCAAGTACACCGCGCGTGAGCGGGTCGAGAAGCTGCTTGACCCCGGCTCCTTCCAGGAGCTGGACACGTTCGTGCGCCACCGCACGTACGACTTCGACATGCAGAAGAACCGCCCCTGGGGCGACGCGGTGGTGACCGGGCACGGCACGATCGAAGGCCGCACGGTGTGCGTGTTCAGCCAGGACTTCACCGTGTTCGGCGGCTCGCTCGGCGAGGTGATGGGCGAGAAGATGTGCAAGATCATGGATCTGGCGGCCAAGATCGGCTGCCCGGTGATCGGCATCAACGACTCCGGCGGGGCGCGCATCCAGGAGGGCGTCGTATCGCTGGGCGCCTACGGCGACGTGTTCGTGCGCAACGTCAAGTGCTCGGGGGTGATCCCGCAGATCAGCCTGATCATGGGGCCCTGCGCGGGTGGAGCCGTCTACTCCCCGGCGATCACGGACTTCATCTTCATGGTCAAGGAGACCTCGCACATGTTCATCACGGGTCCCGACGTGATCAAGACGGTCACCGGCGAGGAGGTGGGCTTCGAGGAGCTCGGCGGGGCGATGTCCCACAACACGAAGTCGGGGGTCGCCCACTTCGCATCCGAGGACGAGGACGCCTGCCTGGAGGACTGCCGCTACCTGATCGGTTTCCTGCCGCAGAACAACCTGCAGACGGCCCCGCGCGTGCAGCCGAGCGACGACCCGCAGCGGATGGACCCGGAGCTGGACACGGTCGTGCCGGACAACCCCAACAAGCCCTACGACATGCGCAACGTCGTCAAGCTGATCGTCGACGACGAAGAGTTCTTCGAGGTGCACGAGCACCACGCCAAGAACATCATCTGCGGCTTCTCCCGCCTGGACGGCTTCTCGATCGGGATCGTCGGCAACCAGCCGGCGCAGCTCGCGGGCGTGCTCGACATCGACGCCTCGGCCAAGGCGGCGCGTTTCGTGCGCACCTGCGACGCGTTCAACATCCCGCTGCTGACGTTCGTCGACGTGCCCGGCTTCCTACCGGGCACGAGCCAGGAGTGGGGCGGCATCATCCGCCACGGCGCCAAGCTGCTGTACGCGTTCACGGAGGCGACCGTGCCGAAGCTGACGGTGATCACCCGCAAGGCCTACGGCGGCGCCTACGACGTGATGGCCTCCAAGCACATGCTCGCCGACTTCAACTTCGCCTGGCCGACCTCGGAGGTCGCCGTGATGGGGCCGGAGGGGGCGGTCAACATCATCTACCGGCGCGACATCGCCGGCAGCCCGACGCCGCAGGAGCGGCGCGAGAAGCTGATGCAGGACTACAAGGCGCGCTTCGCCAACCCCTACACGGCGGCCGAGCGCGGCTACATCGATGACGTGATCGTGCCGCACGAGACGCGGCCGAAGCTGGTCACGGCGCTGCACACGCTCCAGAGCAAGCGCGAACCGGGCCCGAAGCGCAAGCACGGCAACATCCCGCTTTAGGGCGATCGCCCAGCTTGCCGTCGACCGGGCCACGCGTCTAATGATTCGCGAAATCGGCGCCTGGGGCGGGACTGTATTTAGTCCATATGTACTGAATTACGTCCATTCGGCCGATATAATGTCTAGATGGACGTAGCTCGACCCTATAAGGCGGTATGTCCGAGTCTCGACGGCGAGGTGCTGAACGTGCTCGCTGGTACGACGCGCGGCCTGACCGGCCGAGAGGTGGCGCTCCTAACCGGCAGGACCTCGCACAGCGGCATTCTCGCCGTGCTGAACCGGCTCACCGAACAGGGCCTGGTGGATCGAGTCGAATTGAATCGAGCATTCCTGTTCTCGATGAACCGTGAACATCTGGCATATCCGGCGGTGATAGCGCTGGTCGGAATGCGTGTCGCGCTCTTCGGCAAGATCCAAGACGAGCTGAACGCCTGGGGCCTTGCGCCCGTCCACGTGTCGCTGTTTGGCTCGACCGCGCGCGGCGACGGAGACACGCAGAGCGACATCGACCTGTTCGTCGTGCGCCCCGCCGAGATCGATCAGGAGGACGCCCGCTGGCGAGAGCAGCTGGATGAACTCGAAGACCGGGTTTCTCGCTGGACGGGCAACCGTGCCGCAGTTCTGGAGATCTCGGAGAGCGAGATCGAGCGACTCGTTGCGGAGGACCGCCCGATCGTTTCCGAGCTTCGTGCCGATGCCATCGTGCTGGCCGGATCGACGATCCCGGCGCTACTCGGAGAGACATGAGCCCTCGCAGCTCGGCACGAACGCAGCCGTGCTCCGCCACCGACGCGGCCAGCCGCCTCCGTCATGCACGCAAGTTCATCGAAGTCGCAGAGTTGATCGCAGGAGAAGGCGAGGACATCGAGTACTCCAGTCAGGCGGCCGCTCTCGCGGTCCTGGCCGGAATCGCGGCGTCGGACGCTGCTTGCTGTAAGGCTTTGGGACGACGCTCCCGCGGGCAGGATCATCGTGCCGCAGTCGAGCTGGTCGAGACGATCACACCGAAAGGCAAGCAGGCGGCAAGATCACTGGGTCGGCTGCTGAATCTCAAGGACCAAGCACACTACGGCCTGTTCGACGTCGGTGGCCAGGCTCTCAAGACGGCCTTGCGCCAGGCACACGACCTGGTCGGATTCGCGGAGACGATCCTGCAGCGATGATCGGTCGCGACCCCTAGAGCTGTCCATGCCGCGCAAGCCGCCGCCGGCGCAGACCTACGGTGCCGCCGGCTCCGCGACGCGTGCCGTGTTGCCCGAGCCGTTGAGCGTCGCAGAGAAGGCACCCTCGCCGCCTTCGCGCGATGACGCGCGCGCACGGGCCGTGCGTTCGCCCAGCCACAACCACCAGGGATAGGTCGCGAACAGCGCGGCCGAGGCGGCGTGCACGCGCCAGCCGGCGCGCCGGTGATCGATGTGGAACACGCCCGAATTGAGCATCCAATCGCGTCCGTCCTGCGCCCGGCACGCCTCCCAGATCGGACGCGTCCACGGCCGGTTGAGATACAGCGAGATGCTCGTCGCGAGGAACGCGCCGGCGGTCGCGGTGTGGAGCGCGCGCGCGGCGGGTGTGCGCTCGGGCATCAGCCGGCCGTAGGCGACGCCTGTCGCATACAGCCATGGCGGGTCGATCAGGAAGGACATGGATGCTCCTTTCAGGTGGATAACGGTGCAAGCGCGTGCCCGATGCCCGCGCCCTGCTGCTCGGAAGGCACGGCCCGGTCGAGCAGGTGGAAGGCCAGTCGGGTCGCGAGCGCCATGATCGTCAGCTGCGGGTTGACCCCGAGCGCACTGGGCACGACCGAGCCGTCGGCGAGGTGCAGCCCGCGCACATCGTGCACCGCGAGGTCGCCGTCGGCCACGCCGTGACTCGCGCGGGCGTCGGCGCGCGCGGTGCCGAGCGGGTGGAAGGCCATCAGCCGCAGGTCGCGAGCGCGGGCCGCGCCGGGGGCGACGCCCGGCGGCAGCGGCAGGTAGACCTCGCTCGCGCCCGCCGCTCGGAACAGCTGTCCCAGGTGCGCGAGCCCACGTCGCACGCGGTCGAGGTCCGCGCCGTCGAGGCTGTAGCGGATCACGGGACGCCGCCCGAGCGCGTGCACGCTGCCGCGCGAGGAGTCGCTCACCATCAGGCCCATCTGCGCCAGCCGGGGATAGCGAGCCATCGCGCGAGCGTGCTCGCGGCCCTGCAGCGGCAGCGCCATCGCGGCGTATGCGGGCGGGCCGGCGACCGTCTCGAACATGACACCTTCGTGGGCGAACTCGTCGACGTAGAAGCTCTGGGGGACGCCACGCGCCATGTTGACCTCGTCGGGCATCAGCGCGAACGCTGCGGTGGCGGGGTGCAGGCTGAGGTTGCGCCCCAGCTGCCCGGACGCGCCCGCGAGGCGGCTGCGCGCGAGCAGCAGCGGCGTGTGGATCGTGCCGCAGGCGAGGATCGTCTCCCCCGCGCGGACCTCCAGGCGCTCGCCGCCCGCGAGCCGAGCGAGGACGCCCCGCACGCGGCCGCGTTCGACCAGCAGCTCGCGCACGTCGGCGTTCGTGATCAGGGCGGCGCCGGCCCCCACCGCTCGCGGTACGTAGGTGATGCCGGTGTGCTGCTTGGCGGAGGTGGGACAGCCGAACACGCACACGCCCGAGCCGACGCAGCCGCGCGCGTTGCGCCGCAGGTAGCCGTGCGACCAGCCGAGACGCTCGGCGCCCCGCCTGGCCACGGCGGCGTTGGCGCCGGCGAGCTCCGGCGTGACCTCGCTCACCGACAGCGAGCGCTCGACGCGCTCGAAGCAGACGCTCATGGCCCGATCGTCGAGCTCGAGCCCGTACTCGTCCGCCCAGCGAGCGAGTACGGGCGCGGGCGTGCGAAAGCACGTACCCGAGTTGACGAGCGTCGTGCCTCCGACTCCCCTCCCCAGCGGCAGGAGGATCGGCGGCGAGCCGATCGTCGTGGTCTGGCCTGAGTCGCGGTAGAGCTTGGCCAGCATCTCGGGCGGGCGCGCTGTGAAGCCGTCGGGGTCGTGACCGGGACCCTGCTCGAGCAGGACCACGTTCGCTCCGGCCTCGGCGAGCTCGGCCGCCACGACCGCGCCGCCGCCGCCGGCGCCGACGACGCAGAAATCGGTCTCGAGCGGGCGCGTCACGGTCGCCCCTCGGCCCGGCGCAGGGCGCGCCCGCGCGCGACGACCTTGGCGGCGTCCCAGCCCAAGCAGGCGGCGAGCCGCGGCTCGTCGTAGCGGCCGAGCGCGAGCGTGGCGCCCAGCGCCTGTGAGAGCAGCGGCGCTCGTGCAAGCAGACGAGCCCCGCGCGGTCGGCGCTCGACGGCGAGCAGCGCACGCAGTGCCACGCGCTCGGGCCACGGGGCCCGGTCGATGAAGCTCTCGAACCCGCGTGTCATCCGCCGAGCCGCGCCTGCTGCGCGGCGGTCAGTTGCGCGATCGCCCCGGCCGCCGCCTCGGGGTCGCGGTCGGCAACGGCCTCGGCAGCCTGCAGGTAGAGCGGCGCCAGCTCGTCGAGCTCGGAGACGAGCGCAGCGAACGCCTGCGCGCGCGGCAGGTAGAGCTCCCGCACTGAGTTCATGACGAGCTGGAAGACGAGATTGCGGGCGGCCTCGACGAGCGCCTCCATGAATGCCCAGTCCGCGAGCAGCGCGGTCTGGCCGCCGCTGAGCGCGACCGCGCGCGCGAGGTCGAGCAGCGTGCCCGCCTGCTCCTCGCTGCGACGCTCGGCCGCCAGCCGCGCGGACTCGACCAGCAGCAGGCGGCGCGCCTCGAACAGGTCGCCGAGGACCGGCTCGCCCGCGCCCGACTGCAGCACCAGCGACTCCAGGCCGCCCGACTTGCGCCAGTCGAGCACGCGCGTGGCGTTGCCGTGACGCACCTCGACCAGTCGCAGCTGCTCCAAGCGCCCGAGCGCCTCACGGACCGTTGACATGTTGACGTCGAGGTCCGCTGCGAGCGCCCGCTGGGCCGGCAGCCGATCGCCGGGACGGTAGCGGCCTGTGACGATCGCCTCGCGCAGACGCTCGAAGACGTGGTCGGAGACGGATCGGCGCGGAATCGGCGCGGGCACGGAGGCCAGTGTACCGGTGTTCCGAACAGTGCGTCGGCAGGTGTCCGCGCCGGACATGCGTCCAGTCGCTCGGCGGGCCGCGCGACGGCTCGGCTGTGGCCGCGCACGCCCGGTGTCTGCGTCAGAATGCGCCCATGCCCGGCCCCCACCCCGGCCCCCGCCTGAAGCTGATCGCCCCTTCCGCCTCGCCCGAGGAGGCCGCGGCGGTCGTGGCGGCGCTCGAGCGCTTCTTGCGCGCGACCGCGCTCGCTCCGAGCGCCCCGGCGCAACAGCACGACCGGTGGCGCGGCGCGGCTATCCTCGAAGGCGTCGAGCGAGAGGCGCAGGGGGATCTGGCAGATCCTTGGCTGAGGGCCTGAGGGCCGTCTTCCGGGGATCGGGCGGACCCCCTGGATAAACACCTAAAAGCCGCTAGGCTTTAGCCTCAATATCGTCGTAGGTCGAACGTCGAACCACCCCGGGCCCACACCGGGATCAGGAGGTTTCGTAGATGGAGCCAGTTTCAGTACCCGCCCAGCGCGGCACGCTGGAGGATCCGGAGGTGCTCCAGAACGTGCCGGGTCACGTGATCCCGATCCTGCAGCGGGAGTACGACGACTTCAAGACTGAGGCGACGAAATTCCTCGCGGGCGAGACCGAGGAAGACGAGTTCATCAAGTTCCGCCTCAAGCAGGGCGTCTACGGCCAGCGCCAGGCGGACGTGCAGATGATCCGCGTGAAGCTGCCCTTCGGCGGCGTCACGCCGGAGCAGATGGAGGCCTTCGCGGACGTGATCGAGAAGTACGTGCCGCTGCGCAAGGGGCACATCACGACCCGCCAGAACATCCAGATGCACCACGTGCCGCTGGTGGAGGCCGAGAAGCTGATTCGTGAGCTCGGCGACTCGGGGCTGTCGAGCCGCGAGGGGTGCGGCAACACGATGCGCAACGTCACCGGCGACCCCTGGGCCGGGGTGGCGAAGGACGAGCTGTTCGACTTGACCCCCTATGCCGGCGCCTACGTGCGCTACTTCGTGCGCCACCCGACCACGCAGGGGATGCCGCGCAAGGTCAAGACGGCGTTCGACGCCAGCGCCGAGGGCCGCGCGATCGCGGAAATCCACGACGTCGCGTTTCGCGCGAAGGTCAGGAACGTCGAGGGTCGCGGCGAGGTGCGCGGCGTGGAGATGCTGGTCGGCGGCGGCACCTCGATCATGCCGCGCAAGGCTCCCGTGCTGTACGAGTTCCTCGAGCTCGACAACGGCGAATACCTGAAGAAGACGGAGGCGGTCATGCGCATCTTCGACCGCCAGGAGTGGCTGCGCGTGAACCGCGCCCGCGCGCGCATCAAGGTGTTCGTCGACAAGTACGGAATCGACGAGCTGCGCAAGCAGGCCGAGGAGGAGCTAGAGGGCGACTGGGTCGCCGAACGCGACTTCTCGATCGAGGAGCGCCTGTTCTCAGACGACGAGCAGGAGGGCGCACCTGCGCCGGGGCACGGCTATGGCAGCCCGAACGGCGACGCCTCCGAGTTCGAGCGCTTCCGCGCAGCCAACGTGCGCGAGCAGAAGCAGGAGGGCTTCGCCACGGTCGAGGTCAAGGTCACGCGCGGCGATCTCACGCCCGAGCAGTTCCGCGGCCTCGCGCAGATCATGCGCGACTACGCCGGCGGCTACGCGCGCTCGACGGTGCAGCAGAACATGGTTCTGCGGTGGGTGCGCGAGGAGAGCGTCTACGACGTCTGGCGGGCGCTGTCGGAGCTCGGGCTCGGTCAAGCGGGCTCGCGCGAAATCAACGATGTGGTCTCGTGCCCGGGCACCGATTCGTGCAAGCTCGGGATCACGAGCTCGATGGGGCTCAACGAGGCGGTTCAGGAGCGCATCGAAGCGATGCAGATCACGGACGAGCTGACGCGCAAGCTCAACATCAAGATCAGCGGCTGCCCGAACGGCTGCGGCCAGCATCACGTCGCCAGCATCGGCTTCACCGGTGCCTCGATCAAAGTCGGCGAGCACACGATTCCGGCCTACATCCCCCTCGTGGGCGGCGTCTTCGAAGGCGGTGCGGTTCAGTTCGGCACCCGCCTGAAGCTGCGCCTGCCCTCCAAGCGCGTGCCCGAGGCGATCGAGCGCTGGATCCGCCAGTACGAGGCCAACCGCAACGACGGCGAGGAGTGGAACGAGTACTTCGAGCGCGTCGGCAGCGAGGAGCTCGAGGCTGCGGTCAAGGACCTCTCGATGCCGGTCGACTTCTCGCTGGAGACGATGAACCAGTTCATCGACTGGAACCGCGACGTTCCCTTCGAAGTCATTCGCGGCGAGGGCGAGTGCGCCGTCTAGGGCGCGGTGGCGCGATCAGATGAGATACGAGCAAGAGGACCGACCAGATGGCTCCAGTAGATAGTCAGATGACACAAGCGGGCAGCACCCACTTCGACCCGGCGCCCAGCCTCACGCACACGCTGCGCGAGGCGGCTCGCCACGGCGCGCAGGCGGTCCTGCTGTGCTCGTTTCAGAAGGAGGAGTCGGTGCTGCTCGACGAGCTGCTGCGCCTGGACCAGGGCACGGGCGGCGCGGTGCGCATCCTCACGATCGACACGGGCGTGCTGTTCGAGGAGACGATCCAGACCTGGCGCGCGTTCGAGCAGCGCTTCGGCGTGGAGATCGAGGTCGTCGACGCGAGCAGCGAGGGCGAGCCGTGGAGCGGTCCCGAGCACTGCTGCTCGGTGGCGAAGGTGGCCGCGCTCGAGCGGGCGCTGACCGGCGCCGAGGCATGGATCACGGGCATTCGCCGCGAGCAGAGCCCCACGCGCGCGGCGACGGAGCTGATCGAACGCGACCAGGTGCGTGGGCTGTGGAAGTACAACCCGCTGGCGCACTGGACCGACAAGGACCTGTGGCGGCGCATCCACGAGCGCGACCTGCCGTACAACCCGCTTCACGACCAGGGCTACGAGTCGATCGGCTGCGCCCCGTGCACCCAGCCAGGCAGCGGCCGCGATGGTCGCTGGGCGGGGACCGACAAGACGGAGTGCGGGATCCACGTCGAGATCGTCGACCCTTCCTGACCACACGTGGCGGCACCGGATTATCCGCGGTCACTCGCGTGCCGCGCGCGGGACAGCAGCTGATGCTAGGCATCGACCCCACGATCGTGCTGTTCGGTCTCGGTGTCGGCATGCTGATCGGACTCACCGGAATCGGCGGCGGATCGCTGATGACCCCGCTGCTGATCATCGTGCTGGGAGTCCAGCCGGTCGTGGCGGTCGGCACCGACCTCGCCTACGGCGCGGTCACGAAGACGCTTGGTGGCTGGCGGCACCTGCGCAAGGGCACGGTCGACGTCTCCGTGTCCAAGTGGCTCGCGTTCGGCAGCGTCCCGGGCGCTCTGCTCGGAGTGCTGCTGATCGACCGCCTGCACGAGGCATACGGCAAGGAGTTCGACGACGTGCTGCTGGCGTGCGTCGCGGGCGCACTCGTGATCGTCGCGTCCGTGGTGCTCGTGCGGACGTTCCTGCTCGGTCATCTCGCCGCCGGCGAGCGGGAGACGTTCAACTTCACGACCCGTACGCGGATCGCCGCTGTGGCGATGGGCTTCGTGCTCGGCGCAATCCTGGGGCTCACATCAGTGGGCAGCGGGGCGCTCGTGGGGGTCGCCCTGATCGTGCTGTTCCGCCTGACGCCCCGGCGCGTGGTGGGCACGGACGTGTTTCACGCCGCCCTGCTGCTGTGGGTGGCGGGACTCGCGCACGTGTTCAGCGGGAACGTCGACTTCGGCCTGATGGGGAACATCCTGATCGGGTCGATTCCCGGCGTGTGGATCGGCGCGCATTTCATCGATCGGGTGCCGGCGCACAGGCTGCGCGTCCTGCTTGGCGCCGTGCTGTTGGGCTCGGCGCTGGCGATGATCAAAAACGCGGGCGGCGAGATCCCGATCGGCGTGATCTTCGGCGTGCCGGTGGCGGTGGTCGTCGCAGGCTTCCTCCTGCTGCGCGGCTCGGATGAGACGCTTCCCGCCTCCGATCAGGCGCTGCCGGACTCCGAGCAGGCGTTGGTCGACGAGGTGACGAGGCAGACTCCGGGCGCCCCGCTGCTGACCGCTCGCAGCGCTTCGGTGACCACCCTGGAGCGAGCATGAGCACAGCCACACGGCCACAGCTGAGCCACCTTCGCGCGCTCGAGTCGGAGGCGATCCACGTGATGCGCGAGGTGGCCGCCGAATTCGAGCGCCCGGTGCTGCTGTTCAGCGGCGGCAAGGACTCGATCGTGCTGCTGCGGCTGGCCGAGAAGGCGTTCCGGCCGGCGCCGTTCCCGTTCCCCCTGATGCACGTCGACACGGGCCACAACTTCCCGGAGGTGATCGAGTTCCGCGACCGCCGCGTGGCCGAGCTGGGCGAGCGGCTGATCGTGGCGAGCGTGCAGGAGTCGATCGACAACGGGCGCGTGGTGGAGGAGAAGGGACCCCGCGCCTCGCGCAACCAGCTGCAGACGGTGACGCTGCTCGACGCGATCGCCGAGCACGGCTTCGACGCGGCCTTCGGTGGCGCGCGCCGCGACGAGGAGCGCGCGCGGGCGAAGGAGCGCGTGTTCTCCTTCCGCGACGACTTCGGCCAGTGGGACCCCAAGAACCAGCGCCCGGAGCTGTGGAACCTCTACAACGGCCGCGTCAGGAAGGGCGAGAACGTGCGCGTCTTCCCGATCTCCAACTGGACGGAGCTGGACGTGTGGGAGTACATCGACTCCGAGCAGCTCGAGGTTCCCTCGATCTACTTCTCGCACGAGCGCGAGGTGTTCCGCCGCGACGGCATGCTCTACGCCTGGCGCGAGGGCACGGAGCTGATCGACGGCGAGGAGGTCTTCTCCGAGACCGTCCGCTACCGCACGGTCGGCGACATGAGCTGCACGGGAGGGGTGCTGTCGAAGGCGAGCTCGCTCGAGGAGGTCGTCGTCGAGATCGCCGCCACGCGCATCACCGAGCGCGGCGAGACGCGTGCCGACGACAGAGTGTCCGAGGCCGCCATGGAGGACCGCAAGAAGGCCGGTTATTTCTAGGATGCTCGGGTCGGCATCCAGCCTCCCCTTCGATGTACACGTCCGCCGTCCAGGCGGCCGTAGTCGCGGCCTTCGGCCGCTTTTGATCTCACCGCGCTGCTCCTCCGCCCGGCGATGACGCTCGACCTGCTGCGCTTCACCACGGCGGGCGCCGTGGACGACGGCAAGAGCACGCTGATCGGTCGGCTGCTGTTCGACTCCAAGCAGGTCTTCGAGGACCAGCTCGAGCATGTGGCGGCGGCGAGCGAGCGTCGCGGCGGCGAGGGGGCGCTGGACTTGGCGCTGCTGACCGACGGCCTGCGGGCAGAGCGTGAGCAGGGCATCACGATCGACGTCGCCTACCGCTACTTCGCGACGCCCAAGCGTCGCTTCATCATCGCCGACTGCCCGGGCCACCAGCAGTACACGCGCAACATGGTCACGGGCGCCTCGACGGCCGATCTGGCGGTCGTGCTCGTCGACGCGCGCCGCGGCGTGACCGAGCAGTCCAAGCGCCACGCGTTCATCAGCGCGCTGCTCGGCATCCCGCACATCGTCGTGGCGATCAACAAGATGGACCTGGTCGAGCACTCCCAGACGCGCTTCGACGAGCTTACGGCCGAGTTCGCGGCGTTCGCCGACGGCCTCGACGCGGTCACGGGGCGGCGTCTGCCGGACACCTCCTACATCCCGATCTCGGCGCTCGAGGGCGACAACGTCGTGGAGCCCTCGCGGCAGATGCCGTGGTATGAGGGCCCAGCGCTGCTGGAGCTGCTCGAGGAGGTCGACGTGGCCTACGACCACCCGTTCGACCGGCCGGCCCGATTCCCGGTGCAATGGGTGATCCGGCCTGGCGCGGGCGTCGCGGTGGGAGTCGACGGAGACGGCGCGACGGGGGCGGGAGTGGCCGACCGCGACTACCGCGGCTATGCGGGCCAGCTCGCGAGCGGCGCGCTGCGACGAGGCGACGAGGTGGCCGTACTGCCGGGCGGCGGGCGTACGCGGATAGCGGCGATCGACACCTACGACGGCGAGCTCGAGGAGGCGGTGGCGCCGATGTCGCTGACGCTGCGCCTGGAGGACGAGCTCGATGTCTCGCGCGGCGAGCTGATCTGCCGCCCGGACGAGCCGGCGACGGTCGGGCGCGAGCTCGAGGCGGACGTGTGCTGGATGACCGAGCGCGCACTGCGCCCCGGCGGGCGCTACCTGCTCAAGCAGACCGCGCGGGTGGCGACGGCGATCGTCGATCGAGTCGAGGATGTGGTCGACGTGCACACGCTCGAGCGCACGCGCCCGGCGCAGGAGCTCGAGCTCAACGACATCGGCCGGGTGCACCTGCGCACGAGCGTGCCGCTGGCGTTCGACCCGTACACGAGCAACCGCCGCACAGGCAGCTTCATCCTGATCGACCAGGACTCGAACGAGACGGTCGGGGCGGGACTGATCGCCGTGGCGGCCTCGTGATCGCATCGAGCACGACGTGATCCGCGTCGCCACCGACCGCCCGGCCCCCAGCCGGGCCGCCGGGGAACGCTAAGCTTCCGCCGCCGATGTTCAGCAAGGTCCTGATTGCCAACCGCGGTGAGATCGCGGTCCGCATCGCGCGCGCCCTGGAGGAGATGGGGATCGCGAGCGTGGCCGTCTATTCGGAGCTGGACCGCGACGCGCCGCACGTCAAGCGCGCGGACGAGGCCTACAACCTGGGCGACGGTCCGGCCTCGGAGAACTACCTCAGCGTCGAGAAGATCCTCGCCGCGGCCGAGCGCGCGGGCGCCGAGGCGATCCACCCGGGCTACGGCTTCCTCGCGGAGAACGCACCGTTCGCGCAGGCCTGCGAGGACGCGGGCGTCGTCTTCATCGGCCCCCCGGCGAGCGCGATCGAGGCGATGGGCTCGAAGACGCGGGCGCGCGAGCTCATGCAGGCGGCGGGCGTGCCGATCGTCCCGGGCACGACCGAGCCGGTGGCGAGCGTCGAGGATGCCCTGCGCATCGCCAAGGGTGAGATCGGCTTCCCGGTCGCCGTGAAGGCGGCCGGCGGCGGCGGGGGCAAGGGCTTTCGCGTGGCACTGTCGGAGGAGGAGCTTCAGGGCGCCTTCGAGGGGTCCAGCCGCGAAGGCGAGAAGTTCTTCTCCGACGCGACGGTCTACCTCGAGCGCTATCTGCACGACCCGCGTCACGTCGAGGTGCAGGTGCTGGCCGATCGCCACGGCAACGTGATCCACCTGGGCGAGCGCGACTGCTCGATCCAGCGCCGCCACCAGAAGGTGATCGAGGAGTCGCCGGCGCCCGAATGGGTCGTCGATCCCCAGATGCGCGAGCGCATCGGTCAGATCGGCGTGAACGCGGCGAAGGCCGTGGACTACGTCGGCGCCGGCACGATCGAGGGCCTGTTCTCGGCGGCCGAGGGCAAGGACCCCGAGTACTTCTTCCTCGAGATGAACACGCGCGTGCAGGTCGAGCACTGCGTGACCGAGATGACGACGGGCATCGACATCGTCAAGGAGGGCATCCGCGCGGCGGCGGGCGAGGAACTCTCCTACGCACAGGTCGACGTCGAGCTGCGCGGTCACGCGATCGAGTGCCGCATCAACGCCGAGGACGCCTCGAAGGGCTTCGCCCCGGCGCCGGGCAGGATCGGACGCTACTCCGAGCCGAGGGGGCCGGGCGTGCGCGTGGACTCGGGCGTCGAGGAGGGCGGCGAGGTCTCGCCGATGTACGACCCGATGGTGGCCAAGCTGATCGTCTGGGACGCCGACCGCGAGCAGGCGACCAAGCGCATGCTGCGCGCACTCGAGGAATACGAGATCGAGGGCCTGAAGACCCTGATCCCGTTCCACCGGGCGCTGCTCGCCACCGAGCAGTGGGCCAAGGGCGAGACGTGTAGGGACCTGCTGGAGGACAAGAAGTGGCTGAAGACGCTCGCCTTCGAGCCGACGGCGCCGGCGGCCGGCGAGGATGAGGAGGAGACGGTCGAGCAGACCTACGCGGTCGAGGTGTCGGGCAAGCGCTTCGACGTACGTGTCGTCGGGCCGCCTTTCGCGGGCGGCGGCGTGGCGGCCAGCAACGGCACCGCCCCGACTGCCGCGAAGGCGCCCAAACGCTCTGAGCGGAAATCGTCATCGGGAACGGGCGGCGCCGACGTGCTGCCCTCGCCGCTGCAGGGCAACATGTGGAAGGTGCTGGTCAAGCAGGGCGACACGGTGCAGGAGGGCCAGCTGCTCTGCATCATCGAGGCGATGAAGATGGAGAACGAGATCACGGCGCACAAGGCGGGCACGATCGCCGAGCTGCCGATCGCCGAGGGCCAGCCGATCCAGGCGGGCGCGCCGATCGCCACCATCACCTCGGCACCCGCCGAGTAGCTACCCACCGCGGCCGCCGGCGCGCGGCGGCTCACCCGACGGCGAGCCGCGCGACGTTCTGCTCGTGCAGCTCTCGCTGCACCTTGGATCGACGCCGGCGCGGCAGCTCGGCCTGGACGCCGCGCTCGCGCAGCGCCTGCAGGTAGGCGATGTCCTCGTCGAGCACGCTCAGCGCCGCCTCGCGGTCGAGCACGTCTCCATGTCCGGGGACGACGTGCTCGGCCTGCTCAACGAGCGGGCGCAGCCGCTGCAGCGTGGCGAGGTATTCCTCGAGCGGCTCCTCGCCGCCGTGGTCGCGGGAACGCTCGAGCCACGCTTCGCGCGAGCGCAGGCCGGGAAGCTCGACGTTTGACAGGTAGTCGCCGGCGACGAGCACGCGGGCCCAACCGATCCACACGGCCATGCCGTCGCCGGTGTGCCCGGTGGCCGGATGCAGCTCGAGCTCGGCCGCGCCGACGCCGCAGCGTCCGGGCACGGCGAGCGCCTGCGGCGAGCCGAGCGACAGCGGCCGCGGGCGCTCGATCAGGAGCTCTTCGTCGAGGCGCCGCAGCGCTCGCTGCTGCGCTCCCGGCTCGGCGCCCAGGCGCTCGGCGCTGCTCTCGGCACAGCCGAGCGCGGCCTCGGTGAAGGCGAGCGGGCCGAGCACGTGGTCGAAGTCCGCATGCGTCGCCAGCAATCCCTGCGGCTGGGGAAAGCCGGCCTGCTGCACGAGCGCGGGCAGCAGCTCGAGCTCTTCCGGCAGCACGGGCGAGTCGATCGCGAAAGCCTCGCCGCTGCCGTCACCCCCGTCGCCCGGCGCCTCCCCGGGCTCGGCGGCGGCGGGGCCGCGCACGAGCGTGCAGTGGGCCTGCAGCAGCTGGCTCGTGACGACGATCACGTCACGATGGAGCGAGACAGCCCTCACGGCGAGCCGATCGCCACGGGCCCGCTAGGAGACGCCGAGCTTTTTGGCGGCCTCTTTCAGCGAGGTGACCTCGAGCGTCGGCTTCTTCTGTGACGGTTCCAGCGTCTCCTTGGCGCGGTTGACCCAGATCACCGGCACGCGCGCTTTGACGCACGGAACGACGTCGTGGTAGTGGCTCGAGGCGACGTGAACCCAGCCGCGCTTGCCGCCGATGCGCCGGGCGCACTCGGTGAAGTGAGCCGGTTCGGGCTTGTAGGAGCGCACCTGCTGCGCCGTCACGACGAGGTCGAAGTCGGTGGGGATGTGTCGCCGGGTCTGCCCGAGCAGCTTGTCGTCGATGTTGGAGAGCAGGCCCAGCTTGTATTTCTTGGCGAGCTTCTGCAGCTGGGTGTTCGTTTCCCGGAACGGCTTCCAGCGCTGCACCGAGTCGGGCAGGAAGCCCGAGCGGGAAGGCTCGAGCGGCCACTCCAGACGTTTGGCGATCTCGATCGCGGTGCGCCTGAGGACCTCGGCATACAGCTCGTAGGAGCCGCCCTCGATGTCGCGCGAGATCTCGTGGAACAGCGCGATCAACTGCGCGCGGTCGATCTCGAAGCCGTCGCGCGCGGCCTCTTTGGCGAAAGCTTCGTAGATGCCCGTCTCCCAGTCGATCAGGGTGCCGTAGACATCGAATGTGACAAAGGTGACGTTCTTGGGAATGGGCATCGTGGGCGCGCATTATGCCCTGCGCCGGGGTAAGCCGCGCTCCGGTCCGGTTTGGCTTCCTGCGGTTTGCGTTAGAGTCCCGCGCCGGCATGGATCTGTTGGAGTACCAAGGCAAGCAGCTGTTCGCCCGGCACGGATTGAAGGTCTCATCGGGGAGGGCGGTCACGTCGGTCGAGGACGCGCTGGTGGCGGCCGACGAGGTCGGCTACCCGATCGTCGTCAAGGCCCAGGTGCTGATCGGCGGGCGCGGCAAGGCGGGCGGCGTGAAGCTGGCCTCGAACGAGAGCGAGGCGCGTGAGCACGCGGGCAACATCCTTGGCATGGACATCAAGGGGCACATCGTCCGCACGCTCTGGATCGAGCACGCGTCTGACATCGCCTCGGAGTACTACGCGTCGGTCCTGCTCGACCGCTCGGCCAAGCAGCCGCTGGTCATGTTCAGCACCGAGGGCGGCGTCGACATCGAAGAGGTCGCCGAGCGCACGCCGGAGAAGCTGATTCGCCATCACGTCGACGCGCTCGAGGGGCTCTCCCACGAGGAGGCCGCGCAGATCGCGCGCGACGGCGGCGCCGACGAGGACGTGATCGACGGTGTCGCCGACGCACTCGTGGCGCTGTATGAGGTCTGGTTGGCAGAGGACGCCACGCTGGCCGAGATCAACCCGCTGATCGTCACGCCCGAGCGCGAAGTGAAGGCGCTCGACTCAAAGGTCTCGCTCGATGGCAACGCGCTGTACCGACACCCGGAGAACCAGGGGCTCTCGGACAAAGAGAACGAAGACCCGCTCGAACGGCGCGCCAAGGAAGAGGGCGTCCAGTTCGTCAAGCTCGACGGCGACATCGGCATCCTCGGCAACGGCGCGGGGCTCGTGATGTCGACGCTCGACGTCGTCTCCCAAGCGGGCGGCTCGCCGGCCAACTTCCTCGACGCCGGCGGCGGCTCGAACGCCGAAACGATCAAGCAGGCGGTCGACCTGATCCTCGCCAACGAGGCCGTCAAGGCGGTGCTCGTGAACATCTTCGCCGGGATCACGCGCTGCGACCTCGTCGCCGAAGGGCTGATCGCGGCGTTCGAGCAGATCAAGCCGGCGGTGCCGTTCGTCGTGCGCCTCGACGGCACCAACGACGTCGAGGGCCGGCGCCTGCTGCAGGAGGCGAACCTCCCCAACGTGCACGCGGCCACGACGATGAACGAGGCGGCCGAGATGGTCGTCGCGCTCGCCGCGGGCCACAGCGTGGGGGCGGCCGCCTGATGTCGGTTCTCGTCGACGAGGCGACGCGCCTGTGCGTGGCCGGCATCACGGGCCGCGAGGGCACGTTCCACACGCTCAACGACCGCAACTACGGCACCAACGTCGTCGGCGGCGTCACGCCGGGCAAGGGCGGCCAGGACGTCGAGGGGATCCCGGTGTTCGACAGCTGGGCCGACGCCGTCTCCGAGGTCCAGCCGAACACGGCCATGATCTTCGTGCCCCCGCGCTTCGCGGCCGACGCGATCCTCGAGGCGGCCGCCGCGGGCGTCGAGCTGATCGTCGCGATCACCGAGGGCATCCCGGCGCACGACGAGCTGCGCGCGTACAACATCCTCGCGCGCGACCATCCGGGCACGGGCCTGATCGGTCCGAATTGCCCCGGGATCCTCTCGCCGGGCAAGGCCAACGTGGGCATCATCCCGGCATCGTTCTTCGAGCGCGGCAACATCGGCGTGGTCTCGCGCTCGGGCACGCTCACCTACCAGATCGGCAACGAGATCGCGCGCGCCGGCTTCGGCTGCAGCACGATCGTGGGCATCGGCGGCGACCCCGTGCCGGGATCCTCGTTCGTGGACATCCTCGAGCTGTTCGAGGCCGACGAGGAGACCGAGCTGATCGTGCTCTCGGGTGAGATCGGCGGCTCGGCCGAGGAGGAGGCTGCGGAGCACATCGCCGAGCACATCTCCAAGCCGGTCGTCGCCTACATCGCAGGCTTCACGGCGCCCGCGGGCAAGCAGATGGGTCACGCCGGCGCGATCGTCTCCGGCTCGGCCGGCACGGCCGCCGCCAAGGCGCAGGCGCTCGAAGCCAAGGGCGTGCGCGTCGGGCGCACGCCGACCGAAGCCGCCGCGATCGCGGTCGAGGTCCTCGGCGGCGCCTCCGTCGGCGCCTGACGCTCGGCTCCTCGCCGAGGTCGGGAGCCGCGTCCAGCGGCGCCCGCCTGCGGCTTCGGCGCGCCCGCTACGCTTGGCGCTCGTGGACCAGGAGATCGCAAACACGCTTGGTGAGCTCGAGCGCAAGCTGCGTGAGCTCGAGCGCGTGCTCAGCGGGATCGGCCAGGGCGCTACCACCGGCGAGGAGATGCGGGCCGCGCGAGCTGTGCCCCCCAGCCAGTCGGTGCCGGCGAGCCAGCCACCGCCGCCGAGCCAGCCGCCACCGCCGAGCCCTTCGGTGCCGCCGAGCCAGTATGTGCCGTCGAGCAACCCCGCCCCCTCGGTTGCGCCGGCGCCACGTGCGAGCACGTCCACGCGCGCGCACAGCCGCGTCGTCGACGAGGCAGCCGAGCGTTCGGGAGGCGAGAGCCGCCATGCAGCGCCCGCGGACACCGCCGTGGCATCGGCGCCGGCGCCGTCATCGAGCGCCGGTGCAGCGACGCCCTCGCCGCTCGCGGCGGCCGGCTCGGCCACGCCCACGGCTGCGCCCGCGACGGCGCCGATCGGCCACGGGCGCAGGCCGCCGCCGCTGGCAGACCGCGCGCCGAGCGCCGCCGAGCTGCTCCGATTCCGCGACCGCCTGGAGCGCACGGCGCGCGAGCTGACGCACGACTACGACGAATTGCTCGGGCGCATAACCTACGCGGCCGTGCCAACCCAGACCGGACCGGCCATCTCCTTCGCGCGCGGAGCGCCATCGCTCGACATCGTCGACGTGCAGGGCCTGCGCGACGCGGCCGTACGCGCCTTCGACAGCGACCCCGGCGGGACGACTGCGTACGGGACGTCGATCGGCTACCCGCGCCTGCGCGCCTGGATCGCCGACCGCCATGGCGTCGAGCCCGAGCGCGTGCTGGTCACGAACGGCTCGATGCAGGCCGACGCGTTCCTGTTCGAGAGCCTCGTGCGCCCGGGCGACGACGTGGTCGTCGAGCGGCCCTCCTACGACCGTACGCTGCTCTCGCTGCGCGAACGCGGCGCCACGTTGCACCCGATCGAGCTGCAGCCGGACGGGATCGACACGGGAGCGCTCGCACATCTGCTCGGCACCGGACAGGCGCGACCGAACCTCGCGCACATCATCCCCAACTTCCAGAACCCGGCCGGGTACACGCTCTCGCTGGCCAAGCGCGAGACGCTGCTCGACCTTTCGGCACAGCACGACTTCGTCGTGTTCGAGGACGACCCCTACGTGGCCCTGCGCTTCAGCGGCGAATCGGTGCCGACGATGCTCTCGATGGCCCCCGAGCGGGTCGTATACGCCTCCTCGTTCTCCAAGACCGTCTGCCCGGGCGTACGCGTTGGCTACCTCGTCGGGCCCGCCGAGCTGATCGCGAAGATCGCCAAGCTGGCGACCAACACGTACATCTCGCCCAGCATGGTCGCGCAGTCGATCGTGTACGAGTTCTGCGCCTCCGGCGCGATCGAGCGCTCGATCGAGACCGTCCGCACGGCGCTCGCCAAGCGCGCGCTGACGCTCGCCGAAGCGTTGCGACGCGAGCTGCCCGAGGCCGAGTTCGTCGCGCCCGAGGGCGGCTACTTCATGTGGGTGACGCTGCCGGCCGGCACCGACGTGGCGCGCCTGTTCAGCGCCGCCGGCGAGCTCGGCGTCACGTTCGTCAAGGGCACCGACTTCCTGCTCGAGGGCGGCGAGAACACGCTGCGCTTGGCCTACTCGGGCGTCAACGAGCAGGAGATCGACGAGGGCATCACCCGCCTCGCCGCGGCTTACCGCTCGCTCTAGCGCCCGTAGCGCTGACCCAGCACTAGCTGATCCGGCAGCGCGGTGCGCTCCGGGGGCGAGGGGTCGGCGACCACCGAGACGGTCTCGGCGACGCTCAATGTGACCGTCGAGCGGGTGCCGTCGCCGGCCTCGACGACGACGTGGTCGTCGTCGCGCTCGGCGAGCTTGCCTTCGAGCCCCGGCTCGAGGCCGGAGGCCTTGAGGTAGTGCAACAGGTCCTCGGCCTCGTTCTCGAAACGGAGGATGCGCACGTCGGCGCCGACCTCGACGTCGGCCAGCGGCACGCCGGCAAGGCGCGCGCCGGCGACGATCGGGTGCCCGTGCGGGCAGGTCTTGGCGTCGCCGATCGCGGCCCGCATCCGTTCCTCGAGCACCGGCGACATCGCGTGCTCCAGGCGCTCGGCCTCCTCGTGCACCTCGTCCCACGGCACGCCGAGCACGTCGGTCAGAAAGCGCTCGATCAGGCGGTGGCGGCGCACGATCTGCTCGGCGTGCTCCTCACCGCTGTCGGTGAAGGCGATCGTGCGGTCCTTGTCGCGCGTGATGTAGCCGTCGCGCTCGAGCCGCCCCACCATCTCGTGAACGGTCGGCGGCGAGAGCTGCATCGCGCGCGCCACGTTCGCGCCGGTCATCGGCAGCCGGGCCTCGTGCAGCCAGAACAGGATCTGCAGGTACTCCTCCTCGGCGACGGTCGCAGTCTCGCTGCTCATGGGCTGATCCTAGACCACGGCCGAGGCCGGGGACTCAGGAGTACAGCTGGTCGAACGTGCAGGCGCTGGGGTCCTTGTCCTCGCGCCAGCGGCGCAGCTTGGCGCCGTGCCGAATGCGCCCGGCCGAGACGTGGTCGAAGTCGATCTCGATGACCAGCTCGGGGCGCAGCCCGACCCACTCGAGCTCCTTGCCCGCGCTCCAGCGGCTCGGGTCGGCCGAGCCGCGCTCGCCCGACTCGTACTCGGCGAGAAACCCCGGCAGACGCTTCTTCTCCTTGGCCGAGAGGCCGGAGCAGTGGCCGACCACGCGCAGCTCGCCGTCGTCGTAGAGGCCGAGGATCAGGGCGCCGACCGTGCCCTCCTCCTTGCCCGGGCGCCAGCCGACGATGACCGCGTCGATCGTGCGCAGGCGCTTGACCTTGAACATGCCCTTGCGCTCCCCCGGCAGGTACGGGGCCGAGCGCTGCTTGGCGATCGCCCCCTCGGCGTGATCGAGCCAGCGCTGCGCCTCTTCCGGGGTGCTCACCGTCTGCATCAGCTCGACCGGGGCGCCGGCGAACGGCTTGCCGGCGAGCAGCTGCTCGAGCGCCGCGCGGCGCTCGGCGAACGGCGCATCCAGCAGCACCTCGTCCTCGCGCGCCAGCAGGTCGAAGGCGACGTAGGCGGCCGGCGTCTCCCCCGCCAGCCGCTCGATCCGCGAAGCGGCCGGATGGATGCGCTGGCCGAGCGCGTCGAAGTCCTCGCGGCCGGCCCCGTCGCGCACGACGATCTCGCCGTCGAGCACGTAGCGGCCCGGCGGCAGCGCTCCCGCCGAGGCCAGCTCCGGGAAGTAACGCCCCAGCGGGCGGCCGTTGCGCGACTGCAGGTAGATCTCATCGCCGTCAACGAACGCGAGACAGCGGAAGCCGTCCAGCTTGACCTCGTAGACGTAGTCCTCGCCCTGCGGCAGCTCCTTGCGCGAGAGCGCCAGCGCCGGCTTCAGCGGTGGCTCCAGCGGCAGGGTCACGATTTCCGCGCCTTCGCGCCCTGCCGGGAACGGGCGTCCGCCCGAGCCTCGGCCTTGGCATCGGCCCGCTCCGCTCGCCCCTTGGCCTTGGCATCGGCCTTGGCCTTCGCCGCGCGAGCCCGGCTCGGCTGCACGCGCGGCGGCTCGCCCTTCTGCTTGGCGAAGTGCGGCGGCCAGGGCGCGTCGCCGAGCCCTTCCCGCTCATCGCGCGCCGCCAGCTCGAGCAGCTGCTCGAGCCTGCCGGGGTGCTCATCGATGTCTGCCGCCGGATCGCCGCGCTGCGCAAGCCGTGCCGGCACGGTCTCGAGCGTGAGCTGGTCCGGTTCGACGTCGGCCACCTCGTCCCACTCAAGCGGACACGACACGCGCGCGTCCGGCACCGCGCGCACCGAGTACGCCGACGCGATCGTGCGGTCGCGCGCGTTCTGGTTGTAGTCGATGAAGACGCCCTCGCGTTCCTCCTTCCACCAGCGGCTCGTGGCCCGTCCGGGCATGCGCCGCTCCACCTCTCGCGCCAGCGCAAGCGCGGCCGTGCGCACGGCGAGGAAGTCGTGCACCGGCTCCAGGCGCACGTATACGTGGATGCCGCGCGAGCCCGATGTCTTGGGGAAGCCACGCAGGCCGTGCTCTTCGAGCACCTCGCGGACACACAGGGCGACCTCGCGCACCTCCGAGAAGGGCACGTCCGGCTGCGGATCGAGATCGACGCGCAGCTCGTCAGGGTGATCGAGATCGGTGCGGCGCACCGCCCACGGATTCCAGTCGATCACGCCCAGGTTCACCCCCCACACGAGATGCGCCGCGTCGTTGGGGACGAGCTCGCGCGCGTGGCGCCCACTCGGGAACGTCACGACGGTGGTCTGCAACCACTCGGGCGCGCTGTCGGGCACGCGCTTCTGGAAGAAGGGCTTGCCCGCCACGCCGTCCACCCAGCGCTTCATCACCGTCGGGCGCTCGCGCAGGCCCCGCACCACCGCCTGCTCGCACTCGAGGTAGTAGTTGACGAGATCCAGCTTCGTCAGGCCACGCTCGGGGAAGAACGGCTTTTCGGGGTTGCTGACGCGGACCTCCTGGCCGGAGACGTCGATCACGGCGGGCTCAGCCTTCTTCGCGGCCATTGCTGGAAGGATGCCGGATCGTGATCTCGCGAACGCTTCTCCTCGCCGCACGGCCGTTCGGCGCGCGTCTGCCCGCCGAGCGCGTGGCCACGGCGATCGCCGACGGTCTGCGGGACGGAGGCTGGGAGGTCGATCCGTGCCCGTTCGACGATGGCTCCGAGCAGGCTGCCGTGATCTCGTTCGTGCGCTCGGTCGACTTCGAGGCGCGAATGCGCGCCGCCCGCGCCGTCGTGATCGCCGAGCCTCGGCTCGACGAGCGCACGCTCGCCGGCACGCTCGCCTTCGAGATCGCCACACGCGCGCGCCAGGGTGGCGTGCCCGCATACGCCGTGACCGGCGAGAACAGCCTGAACTCCTTCGACGCGCGCATACTCGACCTGCAGACGATCCTGCAGGCTCGAACTCATCGGTCGCTCGTGAGCGCCGGGCGCAAGCTCGCCGAGCTCGTGTGATGTCCGGGCGCGGCGAACCCCTCGCCGCCCTTGGGGGCGGCCGGTGGCGCGCCCGTCCAGGCCGTCGTCGCCGCGCTCAGGACTGGCAGCCCGGGCACCAGTACGTGATGCGGGCCTCATCGCCCTGCCCGTGGCTTCGGATCGCGGTGCCGCAGCGCGGGCAGGGCAGGCCGGCGCGCCTGTAGACCGCGCGCGGGCGCGCCTGCGCGCCCGCGGACTCGGCCGAGCGGGTCATCTGCTCGTGCGCGAACGCCGCGATCGCCAGCGCCTGCTCGTCGCTGACGTGCGCAAGCGCGCGCCACGGGTTGACGGCGGCGGCGAAGCACGCCTCGGACTTCCACGCGTTGCCGATCCCGGCGAGGACGCGCTGGTCGAGCAGCGCGTCGCCGATCGCACGCGCCGCGTCCTGGGCGCGCAGGCGCTCCAGGGACCCATCGGCGTCGAAGCGCTCGCCGATCACGTCCGGGCCGAGCGCCGCCAGGCGGCGGTCGAAGCGCGTGCGGCTCTCGCGCATCAGCTCGAGCACGGGCCCGTCGAACTGGACGACGTCCCATCCGTCCGCGCGCATCACGAGCCACGCCCGGCGCGGTGAGCGCTTCCAGCGCGCACCCGCGCGATGGACCCCCCACGACCCGGTCGTGCGCAGGTGCGAGTGGAGCGTCAGGTTGCCCTCGAAGCGCAGGAACATGTGCTTGCCGTGGGCGTCGACCGCGCGCACCGCCCTGCCGCCCAGGCGCTCCGGCCAACCATCGGCCGCGTGGCGGCGCTGGGGCGTTCGGATCTCCTCCGGCACGCGCCCGAGCAGCACCGCGCGGATCCGGCGCGCCGCACGGTGAACGGTGTCGCCCTCCGGCATCCCCTCAAGATGGCAGAGGAGACCCGCACCGGTGCGGGCGCGGGGACCCGGCTTGCGCCGGCGCGGGCGTCGGCTACCGGCTTCCGCCGGCGCGGCCGCGGCTAGCGGGCTTCGGCCAGCGCGGCCGGCAGCGCGCCGGCGACCTCGTGCACGAGCCGCGTCGTCTCCGCCACCGTGGCGTAGTCGAGGTTCGCCGGCACGTCGCTCGGCAGGTGGTAGTTGGCCGGGACGAACCAGTCCGTCACCGAGACGAGCGTCGCCGTCGGGTAACCCGCACGGCTCGGGATCACGCTGTCCGTCGACGCGCGCGCCCTGTAGCCGCGCAGCAGCGGCGTGCCGAGCCGCTCGGCGTGGACCGCGAACAGCTCGCGCAGCCACGGCGCCGTGTAGGGCTCCATCCGCACGGGGCCCTCCGCCTCGAGCAGGACCAGGTGCGGCGAGCCGACCGTGTCGAGGTTGACGAACGCCGTGTGCGCCGGATCGAGCTCGTCGCCGTGTCGGGCGAGGAACGCGCGGATCCCGTCCTGCAGCGTCTCCTCGGCGCCGCAGGAGACGAGCAGCACGCGCAGGCCCGGCACCGGCTGCCGGCGAAGCAGCTCGGCCAGGCCGACGAGGCCGGCCACGCCCGAGAGGTTGTCGTTGGCGCCCTGCACCGTCTCGCTGCGCCAGATGTCGGCGATCAGCAGCGTCCCCACTACGCCCACCGCGAGACCGCCTCGCGCCAGCCCGCGCCGTCCGGAGAGCGCCGCGAGCAGGCTCCAGAGCGGCCCCGACAGCCCGAACCACCACTGCGGCAGAGGCGTCTTGAAGCGTTCGAGCACGCCCGGCGCGCGTTCGAAGAGGCGGCGCTGGAGCGTCTGGTCGTAGAGCATGCCCGTCTGCGGCGCGTCGTGGTGGGCGAGCACCACCAGCGTGCACGGCGCCGCGCGATCGCCGGTGCAGGCGATCAGGTTGACCGTGCTCCTGCGGCGGCGCACGAGTCGCCGCAGCACGCGCGGACCGTTGTGGGCCTCGTCGACTATGCCCGCCAACGTCGCCAGCGCGACCAGCCCGCCGAGCGCGCGCCGGCCGCGCAGCACGAGCGTGGCGCCGGCCAGGCCCAGCAGGCCGAGCCCGGTGGCCGTCGGCGGGAACGTCCCCCAGGACGGCTCGTCCTCGAGCGCCACGTCGACGCCCTCGACTTCCGCCAGGCGCGCCGCCAGCCACTCCGCCGCCTCTCGCTCGCCCGCCGAGCAGGGCGTCCGGTCGAGCGGCGCCAGCGTCTCCACGACCTCGCGCTGCAGGGAGATCAGCGCGGCGGCGTCGAGCCGCGTGCCCGAGGAGGATCCGTCGGCGGCCGAACCCTCCGCACCCGCCGCGCCCGCGGCGATCGCCGGCCGGAAGCCCCCCTCTCGCCCGGGATCGCGCTCGGCGCTCACAGGAAGCACATCCCCTCGCCGCGATAGGTGGGCAGCTGATCGACGATCCGGTCGCCTTCGAGCACGTGCATGCTCGTGAAACGCTCGCACAGCTCGCCGGCCTTTGCGTGACGCAGGTACACGCGCGCTCCCAGCGCGAGGCCGTCGGCGGCGTCGCCGAGCAGGGGCGTCTGCACCTCGCCCGCGCCCTCCTCGCCGTCCAGGCGCAGACCGGCCGGCAGGTACGGATGCGGCAGGCGCGCGCGATCGCCCGGGCCCGATGCGAGGTAGCCGCCGCCGAGGGCCGTGACCACGCCCGGCCCAGGACGGCGCACGACCGGCAGCGCGAACAGCGCCGCCGGCGCCAGCGAGAAGGCGCGGTACGCGTCGAACAGGCCCGGCGCGTACAGGCCCGAGCCGGCCGTCACCTCGGTCACGGCGGGCTCGCGCGAGGTGAGCGCCAGGCTGCCCGTGCCGCCGCCGTTGACGAGCTCGAGCGGCGGCTCGCCGGCGCGAGCGAGCACGTCCTGCACGGCCTCCACGACCTCGGCGCGGCGCCCGGCCAGCTCCCGCGCCGAGCGCGCCTGCATCGCCATGATCGCCCGCGCCCGCAGGGGCCTGCCCGGCGGGGCGTCTCCCACGCCGGCGATCTGCGCCTCGTACATCATCACCCCGACCACCTGCACGCGCTCGCTCGCGGCGAGCTGGGCCGCAAGCTCGGCCGCCTGCCCCGGCGTATGCGCGGGCGAGCGCTTGACCCCGACGCGCACCCTCCCGCCGAACGTGCGCCAGCCGGCGTCGATGTCCAGGCAGACGCGCACGCGCGCCCCGTCGATTCCCCCCGCCGCGCGCTCGATCAGCTCGAGCTGCTCCGGGCCGTCGACCATCACGGCGATCGACGCGCCGCCGGCCCGCGAGCGCTCGGCCAGCTCGCGCAGCGCCGCCGCGTCGGCCGTCGGGTAGGCCACGACGATGTCGCGCACGCCGTGATCGGCCAGCCACAGCGCCTCGGGGAGGGTGAAGCCGAGCGTGCCGCGAAAGCCCTCGCCGGCGAGCACGCGCTCCTGCAGCGCCCGGCAGCGCAGCGACTTGCTCGCCAGGCGGATCGGCTTGCCGCCGGCGCGGCGCACGAGCTCGCGAGCGTTGGCCTGCAGCGCGTCGAGGTCGATCAAGGCGAACGGCGCCTGCAGGCCGGCCGTGGCGCGCTCCAGGCGCTCGTAGGCCTGCTCGGCCGTCCGCGGCTCTGCGACGGCGCTGCGCGGGCTGGCGGCGCTCACGCTCATGTGCCCGCCGGGCCGAGCACACGGTCGGTCCACGCGTTGGCGAACACGCCGCCCGGGTCCAGGCGCGCGCGCACCGCCTGGAAGCGCTCCCAGTCGGGGTAGCGCTCGCGCAGCGTCGCCGCCGTCTGGAAATGGCGCTTGCCCCAGTGCGGGCGCCCGTCGAGCTCGTCCATGATCGCCTCGACCGCCTCGAAGTACGGCCGCCACTGCATGCCCTTGAACATGTGCACGGCCACGTAGCCCGTGTCGCGGCCGGCCGCCGTCGAGAGGAAGGCGTCGTCGGGCGCGGCCGTGCGCGCCTCGATCGGGAACGGCACCGCCAGGCCTCGGCGCTCGACCAGCTCGAGCACGCGACGCACCGCCTCAGGCGTACGCGCGCGCGGCAGCGCGTACTCCATCTCCGTGAAGCGCACCAGCCGCGGGCTGGCGAAGATCGAGGCCGACCGTTCGACGCGCTCGCTGCGCCCGGCCAGGCGCGTGACGAGCCGGTTGATCTGCGGGATCGCGCCCGGCAGCCGCCGCGAGAGACGGCAGAAGAGGCCGAACGCGTGGTTGTTCAGCAGCACGTCGTTGGCCCACGCCGACACCCGTCCCCGCGGGCGCGGCGGCTCGTCGGTGCGGTTGTTCGTGCGCGTCAGCGCGACGTCGGCGTACGGGAACACGAAGAACTCGAAGTGGTCGTTACCCAGCGCCAGCTCCTCGAAGCGCTCGAGCGTCTGCTCGAGCGGCGCCGGCTCGTCGATCCCGCGCAGTGTGAACGCCGGCACGCAGCGCAGCGTGACCTCGGCCACCACGCCCAGCGCGCCCAGGCCGACGCGCGCCGCGCGAAACGCCTCCGGGTCACGCTCGGCATCGCACACCAGCGTCGAGCCGTCGGCGAGCACGAGCTCGAGGGCCACGACCTGCGAGGAGATGTTCCTCAGCCGCGCGCCCGTGCCGTGCGTCGCCGTCGAGATCGCCCCGGCGATGCTCTGCACGTCGATGTCGCCGAGGTTCTCCATCGCCAGCCCGTGGGCGTCCAGGCGCTCGCTCAGCGCCCTGATCGTGATGCCGCCCTGCACGCGCACGAGGCCGCTCTCGCGGTCGACGTCGAGCACGTCGCTCATGCGCTCGAGCGAGACGTGGGTTCCGTCGCTGCATGCGATCTCGCTGAACGAATGCCCAGCCCCGACCGCGCGGGCGCGCGAGCCGCCGGCGCTCGAGCGCGCAAGCGTCGCCGAAAGCTCCTGAAGCGTGCGCGGCCACGCGCGCGCGGCGGGCTCGCAGGCCTCGTCGCCGGTCCAGTTGCGCCAGCGCGTGGCGCGCGCGTTTCGATCGCTAGGCTCGCTCATCACATGATCGAGCCCGAGCCTACTCCGAGCGTTGGCGCTCGCGGGTCACGCGCTCGCTCGCTCCCCTCTCCCGGCGCCCGCCGCGCGACGGTCATCGGCGCCGGCTCGTTCGGCACCGCCCTCGCCGTGCTGCTCGCGCGCGCCGGCCTGCGCACGACCCTGCAGACGCGCACCTCCGAGCAGGCCGCCGCGCTCGAGTCGGCGCGGCGCAACGAGGCCTACCTGCCGGGGGTCGAGCTGCCCGCCGCCCTGCGGATCGAGGCCAGCGCGGCCGGCGTCGCTCGCGCCGACTACGTGTTCCTGGCGGTGCCTTCGAGCGGGCTCGGCGAGGTGATCGCAGCGCTCGGCGCCGCCGGCCTCGGGCGCCGCGCCGCGGTCGTGTCCGTCGCAAAGGGGCTCGTGCCGCCCGACGGCCTGCCGCCCACGGCCGCGCTGAGCGCGACCTTCGGCGCCCACCGCGTGGCCTGCGTGGGCGGGCCGGCGCACGCGCAGGAGATGGTGCACGCCGGCGCCGGGCTCGTCGCCGCCTCCACCGACGAGGAGCTGGCGCACGCGCTCGCACAGGTGTTCACGCGCGCCGGCGTCGTCTGCGAGCAGTCCAACGACCCGCTCGGCGTCGAGCTGGCCGGCGCCGCCAAGAACGCCGCCGCGCTCGCCGCCGGCGCGACCGAGGCGCAGGGACTGAACGCAGCCGGCGCCGCCGCCGGGCACATCTTCGCCGAGGTCTGGCGCTACGCCGAGGGGCTCGGCGCGCGGCCCGAGTCGATGATCGGGCTTGCCGGGGCCGGCGACCTCGTCGCCACGGCGCTGGCGCGCGAGAGCCGCAACCGCCGCGCCGGCGAGCTGCTCGCCGCGGGCGTGCCCGCCGCCGAGATCCCCGCGCGAGTCGGCCAGGCGGTCGAGGCGCTCGAGTCCGTGCCGCTGCTCGCCCGCGCGCTCGAGCGCGCCGGCGTCGGCGCGCCTGTCACCGGGGCGCTCGGCCGCCTGATCGCCGGCGAGCTGCCGCTCGACGACTGGGTCGCGCTCGTTCGCGCCACCGTTCCGCCGCCCGCCCGCTGGCGCAGGCGCCCGCAGCCCGGCTTCTGGCGGCGTCTGTGGCGACGGATCGCAACGGGCGCCCGCTGAGCCCACGCCCGCGCCCGACCCGTGCCGCGTCGGGTGGCGTCTGTATTTATTTCGAAAGAGATCGCCGGGCCGATCAGCGCTCCACCAGCGTGCTCACGACCGCCTCGTACACGCCCGCGCCGTGGCCGGCCTCGGCGACGCGCACGTTCTCGTGGCGCGCGAGAACCCCGCGCAGCGACGGGTCGCGCTGGAGCGCATTGGCCACCAGCCAGAGCTCGCGCACGTGCTCGGCGCAGGCCAGGTCCTCGCGCGAGTCGCCCACCGCGAACGTCTGCTCGCGCTCGTAGTCGCGGGCCTGGCGGTGGAACGCCACCGCCGATGCCTTCGAGGCGCTCTTCGGCACGAGGTGGTAGCCGCGTACGTGGTCGAGCGCCGCCAGCGCCTCCGAGCGGCGGTTGACCACGCCGTTGTCGACCAGGCGCAGGTCGGCGTGGCCGCGCTCGGCCAGCAGCGCATCGGCCTCGAGCGCGTCGACCATCCCGCGAAACAGGTGCGAGACCTCGCGCTGGACGTGCCACGGCTCGTGGTACTCGAGCCGCCCCGCGTAGTGCTCCAGCAGCATCGCCGGGGCGCCCGAGGCCTCGATCTGCTCGGCGATCGTCAGCTCGCCCGGCATCAGCTCGCCCGTCAGCCAGTGCTCCTCGCCGTCCAGCACCACGCACGCGCCCGCCTCGTAGATGAACGAGGCCTGGCCGAGCAGGCGCGCGTCCTCGAACACCTGCGCGCGCCGGCGACCGGACATCAGCACGACCTCCACGTCCGCGCGCAGGCACGCCTGCACCGCGCGCACGCCATCGAGCGACACGTTGCCCTCGCCGTCGTGCACGAGCGACCCGTTGCGGCCGAGCAGCGTTCCGTCCAGGTCGAGGTAGAGGCAGCGTGCGCTCATGCCTCACCGCCGCCCGCGCGCGCCGCGCCCTGCGCCAGGCTCGCCAGCGGCGGGCGCTCGGGCGGCGCGTGTGCCATCGCATCCGCCGGAGGCATGAGCGTCGCGCGCCCGTCGCGCTGGGCGCGGCTCAGCGCCGTCGCCAGCACCGTCAGCGCCATCGGCGCGAGCGCGCGCAGCGGCTGGTGGCGGTTGCGGTGCTCCTCCAGGTCGACCTGTGCAATTCCCTCAACGCCCACCTCGCGCCAGGCGTCGATCAGCATCGCCGTCTCCACGCCGTAGCCCGTCGCGAAAGGCAGTCGCTCGAGCAGCTCCCGGCGGGCCGCCACCTCGCCCGCCAGCGGCTGGCGGATGTCCGCGAGCTCCGGATACAGCAGCGCCAGCACCGGGCGCGCCGTGAGGTGGTTGACGCGCCCGCCTCCTTCCTGGCTCGACGCCGGCGCCGTGGGGGCGGGCTCGCCCGGCCCAGCCGCGTCGGGCGCCAGCGGGCGCCGGTAGAAGGCCTTCACGAACGCCACGCCCGGCTCGCACACGAGCGGGCCGAGCAGGCCCGTCGCGAAGTGCGCCGAGAAGCCCTCGCTGTCGGCATCGAGAAAGCACACGAGCTCCGTGTCCAGGCGCGAGAGCGAGCGCCACATCGCGTCCCCCTTGCCCAGGACCGGGCCGAACGACGGCTCGAGCTCTGCCTCCTGCCACACCTCGGCGCCGGCGCGCGCGGCCGCGTCGGCCGTCCCGTCGGGCGAGGCCGCGTCGACGACCACGATCCGGTCGATCGCCCCCGCCTCACGCAGTCGTCCGAGAGCGGACACGATCTCCCCGACCGTCCCTGCGCATTCGCGCGCGGGCAGGCACACCGACACGCCCAGCCCGCTGCGCGCACGCTCGGAGGCGATCCGCTCCGCCGAGAATGCGGAGTGGTGGAACGTGCGCGCTGGCATCGCCTCTACTATCGCAACCCATGGCCAAAGACCGCCAGACCGCGCCGTGGAGCGGCCTGCTCGAGGACGGACGGGCCGACGGGCGGCTCGTGCGCGAGGCGCGCGAAGGGCCGGGCGAGGCCACGCTCGTGGACCCGCCGTCCGCGTTGCACCCCGACGTGCACGCCGCGCTCGCTCGCATGGGTGTCGAGCAGCTCTACTCCCACCAGGCCGAGGCGCTGCTCGCCGCCACCGAGGGCCCGACCATCGTCACGACCGGGACGGCCTCGGGCAAGTCGATGTGCTTCAACCTGCCCACGCTGCACGTCCTCTGCGAACAGGCGCGCGCGCGTGCGCTGTACCTGTACCCGACCAAGGCGCTGGCGCAGGATCAGGCGCGCGCGCTCAACAGCTTCGGTCTGTCAAAGCGCGTGCGCCCGGCCATCTACGACGGCGACACCCCGCGCGAGGCGCGCGCCGACATCCGCAAGCGGGCGAACGTGGTGCTCACCAACCCCGACATGCTGCACGTCGGCATCCTCCCCAACCACGGCGCCTGGGCCGACCTGTTCGCGAATCTGGCCGTCGTCGTGATCGACGAGGCCCACGTCTACCGCGGCGTGTTCGGCTCGCACGTCGCCGGCGTGCTGCGCCGGCTGCGGCGGATCGCGGCCGCCTACGGCACCGAGCCCGTCTTCTTGATGACCTCAGCCACGATCGCCAACCCGCTCGAGCTCGCCGAGCGGCTCACCGGCCTCGAGAACGTGCGCCTGATCGAGGACGACGGCTCGCCGGCGCCGTCTCGCAGCATCGCCGTGTGGAACCCGCCGCTCACCGACGAGGCGCTCGGCGCGCGCCGCTCGGCGCTCGGCGAGGCGGCCGAGCTGCTCGCGCGGCTCGTGCGCGAGGGTGCCCGCACGATCTGCTTCATCAAGTCGCGCAAGGGCGTCGAGCTGCTCTCGCGCCTGGTCAAAGAAGACCTGCAGGGCGCGCACGCCGAGCTCGCCGAGCTCGTCGTCCCTTACCGCGCCGGCTACACCGCCCAGCAGCGCCGCGAGCTCGAGGGCCGGCTGATGCGCGGCGAGCTGCGGGCAGTGATCACGACCGACGCGCTCGAGCTCGGGATCGACATCGGCGCGCTCGACGCCGCCGTCGTCGTCACGTTCCCCGGCACCGTCGCCTCGCTCAAGCAGATGTGGGGCCGCGCCGGACGCTCCACCGTGGAGCGGCGCGGCAACGGCCTGGCCGTCTACGTCGCCGGCGAGGATGCACTCGATCAGTTCTTCTGCCGCCATCCCGACGAGTTCCTCGAGCGCCCCGTCGAGGCCGCCATCCTCGACCACGAGAGCCCGCTGATCTTTCGTGCGCACCTGCTCTGCGCCGCGCACGAGGGGCCGCTCTCGCGCGAGGACGCCGAGTTCCTCGGCCCGCGCTGGGAGGCCAACGCCGAAGTGCTGCTCGCCGCGGGCGAGCTGCGCAAGCGCCCGGCGCCGGCCACCGCCGAGCCCGGCGCGGCGAGATCCGCCACCTACGTCCCGCGCAAGCCCGGCGGCTATCCCGCGGCCGAGGTCTCGCTGCGCTCGGCCTCGCCCGAGCAGTACGCGATCGTCGACGTGTCATCCGGCGAGCTGCTCGGATCGACCGAGGCCGCCCGCGCCCACTCGACCGTGCACGAGGGGGCCGTCTACCTGCACCTCGGTCGCTCATATGAGGTGCGCGAGCTCGACCTCGAGCGCCGCAGGGCGCTGGTGGCGCCGTTCGACGGGGACTGGTACACGCAGCCCAAGCGCGCCACCGACACCGACATCATGCGCCTGCTCGACCGGCGCCAGACGCTCGGCGTGACGCTCTCCTTCGGGCACGTCAGCGTCACCGACACCGTGCTCGCGTACCAGCGCAAGGGCGTCTCAGATCACGCCTTCCGCGAGCTGCACCCGCTCGACCTGCCGCCCACGAGCTTCGACACCCAAGCGCTGTGGTTCGAGCTTCCCGGCGGCTCGCCGCTCGGACTCGACGACTCCCCCGTGGCCGAGGCGATCCCGTTGGAGGCGCTGCTGGGCGCGCTGCACGCGACCGAGCACGCGCAGATCGCCGTGCTGCCGCTGATCGCGATGTGCGACCGCTGGGACATCGGCGGGCTGTCGACCAACTACCACCCGCAGACCGGCACGCCGACGATCTTCATCTACGACGGGCACCCCGGCGGGGTGGGCATCACCAAACGGGGCTACGACGAGTTCGAGCGACTGGTGGCCGACGCAAACCGGCTCATCGGCGAATGCCCATGCCGCTCCGGATGCCCGTCGTGCGTGCAATCGCCGAAGTGCGGCAATCTCAACGAGCCGTTGTCCAAACGAGGCGCCCTGGAGCTGCTGCGTCGCCTGGCTACTTGATGGTGACCAGGGCGTTGCCGGTCAGGGCGCTCGGCGT
>DATNDZ010000007.1:0-114075 GCA_035553095.1 Solirubrobacteraceae bacterium
CATCGGCATTCTCGCCGCGATCGCCATTCCGTCGTTCCTGAACCAGAAGAGCAAGGCCAACGACGCGTCGGCGAAGGAGCTCGCGCGTACGGCCCAGACCACGGCCGAGACGATCTCGACCGACAACAACGGCAGCTACGCGTCGATCAAAGAACCGGCGGACCTCGCCGCGGTCGAGAAAAGCATCCCGACCACGGAAGTCAACGGCGCCGCGTACATCAGCGAAGCCGTCGGCACTGCGACCGGCTACACGGTCGTCGCCAAAGCCGGCTCGGCCAGCGGTAACACATTCACGATCGAAAACAAAGAAGGCGTCGTCACCCGCTCCTGCGAAACGGGCGGCAAAGGCGGCTGTCCATCCAGCAAAAAATGGTAGGAGCGCATCTGCAGTAGGCCTCGCGCGGCAGGCGTGACGGCTTGGAGAGGCCCGGACCGCGCGATCAGCGCGGCCCGGGCCTCTCGTCGTTGCAGAGCCCTCAAGTGCCGCCGCGGGACCGCCGATCATGGCCACATGGAGGCGGTCACCTTCGCCGGCGTTCTCGGAGCGATCTTCGGCTCGTTCCTGAACGTCGTCGCCTATCGCCTGCCCAGGCACGAGTCGCTGATCGCCCCGGCGTCGCATTGCCCGAGGTGCGGGACGCCGGTCAAGCCGCACGACAACATCCCGATCCTCTCCTACCTGCTGCTGCGTGGACGCTGTCGCAGCTGCGCGGCGCCGATCTCGCCGCGCTACCCGCTCGTGGAGGCGATCACGGCCGGACTGTGCATCGGCGCCGTGCTCGCCCACGACTCCGCCGCCGGCATCGCCCTCGGCGTGGCGCTCGTCCTGTTCGTCGTGCCCGCGTCGCTGATCGACCTCGAGCACCGGATCATCCCCAACCGGCTCACCGCGGCCGGGGCCGTGCTGGCACTCGCGATCGGGCTGGCGCTCGATCCGGCCGGCGAGCCGGAACGTCTGATCGCCGCAGCCGCCGCGGGTGGCTTCCTGCTGCTGGCGGCCCTCGCCTATCCGGGCGGGATGGGCATGGGCGACGTCAAGCTCGCGGCCGTGATGGGGCTGTTCCTCGGCAGGGAGGTCGCGCCGGCGATCTTCGTCGCGCTCGTCGCGGGTGTGCTGGTCGGCGTCGTGATCATCGCTCGCCGAGGCGCCCACGCGGGCCGTAAGACGGCTGTCCCATTCGGCCCGTTCCTCGGGCTCGGAGCGCTCGTGGGGCTGTTCGCGGGGCAGGCGCTGATCGGCCTCTACGTCCACCACTTTCTGTAGGCGCAACGAGAACCCTAAAGCGTCTCGCCGCTCGCGCCGATACCCCTCCCGCGGGGCGTTGACCCGCCTCTCCAGTGCCTCCTCTAACCATGCCATCTCTGCCAAACCTCAAGCTCGGCCGCCGCGGCGGCGGGGACATCGTCGGGCTGGACATCCAGCCGGGGCTGATCGCGGCGGTCAAGGCGCGCGTGAACGGCTCGATCCTCGCCGAAGGCGCTGCGGTGCAGCCGCTCGGCGCCGACACGATGCGGGAGGGCGAGGTCGTGGACGTGCAGGCGCTCAGCGAGGCGCTCCGTGAGCTGTTCGCGGACAACAGGCTGGGCAAGCGCGTACGGGTCGGCATCGCCAACCAGCGCACGATGATGCGCACGATCGAGGTGCCGCCGGTGACCGACCGCAAGGAGCTCGCCTCGGCGGTGCAGTTCCTCGCCCAGGACCAGCTGCCGATGCCGCTGAACAGCGCCGTGCTCGACTTTCACCCGCTCGGCGTGGTGGACACGCCGGAGGGCCCTCGCCAGCGGATCGTGCTCGTCGCGGCTCAGCGCGACATGGTCGAGAGCCTGCTTGCCGCGGTTCGTGGCGCGGGACTCACGGCGGCCGGCATCGATCTCTCCGCCTTCGCGCTGATCCGCTCCCTGCACCGGCACGAAGAGGACAGCTCTGGCCGCGTGCTCTATCTGAACGTCGACGGGCTCACGAACCTGGCGATCGCCGAGGGCACCATCTGTCACTTCACACGCGTCATCGGCGGCGGCCTCGAGAGCATGGCCGCAGAGATCGCCGAGCGCAGGGGCATCCCGGTGACCGAGGCGCGGGCGCTTCTCTACGCGATCGACCTCACGGCGCCCGCCGTCGAGGAGCCCTCGCCCGCCGCGCCCGCAGAGCCCGGGCAGCTCGCGGAAACTGAGCCGGCCGCAGAGCTGGACGAGCTCGCTGACGTCGAGGTGACGGACGCGGCCGACCCGGCCGAGCCGGCGACCCCGATCACTCCCGAGGAGCACGAAGCGCTCGAGCACGCGATGGGCTACTCCGAGGCGATCGCCGCCGCGAAGGAGGCCGCGCCGCCTGAGGAGCCGGCCGCACAAGTGTCCGACGCGGACATTCGCAGCGTGCTCGAGAACGGCATCCGCGAGATCTCGGGCGAGCTGCGCAACTCTCTGGACTTCCACCGCGGGCAGGACGAGGGCGGCCAGGTGTCGCACGTCGCCCTGAGCGGCGTCGCGCTCGATCTGCCCGGCTTCGCCGAGGCGCTGCAGGCGTCTCTGGGCCTCGAGGTGCGCAGCGAGGCCGTGGGCATGCTCAACGCAGGACTCGCGGGCAAGGTCTCGGCGAGCCGCCTCTCGATCGCCGCCGGCCTCGCCGCCACGGAGGCGCCGCGATGAGAGCCGTCAACCTGATTCCCTCGGACAGCCGCGCCGGGACGACGCCCGTCGCCGGCCGCTCCGGTGGCGCGGCCTACGCGGTGCTCGCCGTGCTCGGCGGTCTTGCGCTGCTCGCGCTGCTCTATGGCATGGCCCACCGCCAGGTCTCCGACCGCCGCGCGGAGGTCGCATCGGTGACCGCCCGCGCGCAGCGCGCGCAGGCAGAAGCCGGACAGCTGGCGCCGTACACGAGTTTCATCGCGCTGCGCGAAGAACGCATGCACGCCGTTTCGGACCTCGTCGACGCACGCTTCGACTGGGCCCACGCGTTCCACGAGCTCGGCCGCGTGCTGCCGAGCGGTGCCAGCCTCACCGCGCTCGAAGGGAACGTCGGCGGCGGCGAAGCGTCCGCGTCCGCGTCGGGCGCGCCTGCGGCCGGCGCCGCGACTCCGGCCGCGAGCAGCTCAACCCCGGCCGCGACCGGCACCGCGACCTCGGCCGGCGGCGCGGCGGCTGCTCCGACGGTGACGTCGGCCACCCCGCCCGGCAGCGTTCCGACCTTCACCGTGAGCGGCTGCGCGACGAGCCAGAAGCAGGTCGCACTCACGCTCACGCGCCTTCGTCTGATCGACGGGGTCAGCGAAGTCACGCTCCAGAGCTCGACCGCGTCGTCCGGTGCGTCACCGGCCGGGGGCGCTGGCGGCTCGGGCAATTGCGGAGCCGGCGACCCGGCGTTCACCATCCAGGTGACCTTCGCCCCGCTGCCGAGCTCGGCCGCGATCGGATCGGCCACGAAACTCACGTCACAGACCGGAGCAGGGCGATGACCAACCGCGACCGGATCGTCCTGATCGTCATCTCGACCGTCGCCGTGCTCGCCGCCGGGTGGCTGCTCGTCGTCTCTCCGGAGCGCAAGAAAGCCTCCTCGCTCAAGACACAGGTGGACGCCGCCAACTCTCAGCTGGCGAGCGCGAGCGGAGACCTGGCACGGGCACGCGCCGATCAGGTGCGCTACGCGGCCGCCTACGCATCCGTGGTCAGGCTCGGCAAAGCCGTCCCGGCGGGGCAGGAAGTGCCGTCGCTGATGTACCAGCTCGCGCAGGCCTCCAACCGCAAGAACGTCGAATTCTCCTCGATCACCTCCGGCTCCGGCTCTGCCGGCTCGGCTGCGGCATCCGCGTCGGCCGCATCGAGCGCGAGCGCGAGCGGAGCGTCGGCGTCCTCCACGGCCGCGGCGGGCTTCACGCAGATGCCGTTCACGTTCGTGTTCAACGGGACCTTCAAGGACCTGTATCACCTGTTCCAGCAGCTCAACGGCTACACGGTCCGCACGACTTCGGGCGGGCTGCGGGTGAGCGGCCGCCTGCTCACGATCCAGAGCACGAAGCTCTCGCCGCTGTCCTCGACCACGACCTCCGGCGGCGCCCAGAGCGACCGGCTCACGGGCACGATCACGGCCACCGCCTACGTGCTGCCGGCATCGCAGGGGCTGACCGGAGGCGCGACGCAGGCGTCACCGGCCGGATCCGCGACGACGCCGGTGTCGGGCGCCACCACGGCCAGCTCGCCGTCGGCTCCCGCGATCGCGAGGGTCACGCCATGAACGACTTCCTGAACTCAGTCAAGAGCGACCTGCTCGACCGGCGCATGCTGCCGATCCTCGCGCTGGTCGGCGCGGCGCTCGTCGCCGCGCTGGCGTACGCGCTGCTCGGCGGAGGCGGCTCGAGCGCCGCCACTCCGGCGACGCTCTCGCCCGCGCCTGCCGCTACGCCGGCTTCGGGCATCGCAGTCACCAAGGCTCAGACCGACACCGGTCAGCCGGTGGCCGAGACGACGAGCGGCACCACCCATCGCCTGGGCCTCGTCACGCGCAACCCGTTCGCACCGCTGCCGGGCGCGAAGACGACCGCTGCGACCACGTCGACGGCGTCCTCGACCAGCACAGCCCCTGAAGCCTCGAAGTCGGCGGAACCCACGACGGCAAGCCCGGAATCGAGCTCGGGCTCCTCGGGCGGCACGACGCCGAGCACCGAAACGAGCAAGCCTGCGCCGCAGGAGAAGCCGAAGACCACCTACCGCGTGTCGGTCCGCTTCGGCACGGCCGCGCCCGGCACGCCCGCCCCGAGCGCGCAGCTCATCCCTTACGACGATCTCAAGCGCCAGCAGCCGCTGCCCGACGCCAAATCGCCTCTGCTCGTCTTCCGCGGCGTCGTCGCCGGCGGTAAGAGCGCGACGTTCACGCTCGTCGGCGAAGCGATCCCGAAGGGCAGCGCCAAATGCCTGCCGAGCGCCTCGCAGTGCCAGGCGATCGACCTGAAGGAAGGCACGAGCGAGGAACTGGAATACGTCCCGCTCGGTGCAGCGCCGGTCACGTACGAGCTCGAAGTGGTCAAGATCGAAGCGGTCAAGGCCAAAGCGGCCGGCGCGGCCAGCGCGGCGGACGCCGCGGAGGCGTTCGGCGGCGAATCGAAGGCCGGCCTGAAGCTGCTGCGCGAACAGGGGTTGACGCAGATCCCAGGACTGCGCTACTCGAGCGATGGCAGCGTGCTCGTGTTCGAGGGCGCAGGTCCTCATGCCTCCATCGCCCGCGCCCGTGTCGCGGCGCTGGGCGGCGTGCTCGCCCCCTGACGCCCGAGTTCGGCGTTCGGCCGCCGATGGCGCGGCGCGCCGGGGGCTGACTTCGCAGCAAATAAGCTTGCGAGCGTGTCTCTGCGTCTGATCACAGCCGGCGAGTCGCACGGGCCCGGGCTCACGTGCGTGGTCGAGGGCCTGCCCGCGGGCCTGGAGATCCGCCCGGAGGATCTCAACGGCGACATGGCTCGCCGCCAGCTCGGCCACGGGCGCGGCGGGCGCATGAAGATCGAGCGCGACGCGGCGGAGGTGACGGGCGGCATGCGCCACGGCCGCACGCTCGGGAGCCCGGTGGCGCTGCAGGTCGCCAACCGCGACTACGCCAACTGGGAGGAGCGGATGAGCCCGTGGCCGGTCGCGCAGGAGGTGGCGGAGGTCCACCTGCCGCGCCCGGGCCACGCCGACCTGGTGGGCACACAGAAGTACAAGCAGAGCGATGTGCGCAACATCCTCGAGCGCGCATCGGCGCGCGAGACGGCGGCGCGGGTGGCGGGCGGCGCGCTGTGCAAGGCGTTCCTGCGCGCGCTCGGCGTCGAGGTCCGCTCCCACGTGGTGCAGATCGCATCGGTTCACGCGCCGGAGCCGAGCCGCGAGCTCACGCTGGAGGACTTCGCCGAGGTCGACAGCTCGCCGGTGCGATGCCTGGACGCGGAGGCCTCGCGCGCGATGGTGCGCGAGATCGACGACCTGCGCAGGGCGAACGAGTCGCTCGGGGGAGTGTTCGAGGTGCGCGCGTTCGGGCTCGTCCCCGGCCTCGGCTCGCACGTCTCCTGGGAGGAGCGCCTGGATGGGCGCCTGGCGGCTGCGATGTGCTCGATCCAGGCGGTCAAGGGCGCGTCGATCGGAGCGGCGTTCGCGGTGGCCGGCCTGCCGGGCTCGCAGGCGCACGACGAGATCTACTACTCGGCCGAGCGCGGCTTCTATCGCGAGACCAATCACGCCGGCGGTCTCGAGGGCGGCATGACCAACGGCCTGCCGCTGGTCGTACGCGGCGCGATGAAGCCGCTGCCGACGCTGACCAAGCCGCTGCGCTCGGTCGACACGGAGACGCACGAGCCTGCGCAGGCGCTGCGCGAGCGCACCGACTCCTGCACGGTCCCGGCGGCCGGCGTCGTCGGCGAGGCGATGGTGGCGTTCGTGCTCGCCGATGCCTACCGGCGCAAGTTCGGCGGCGATCACATCGACGACGTGCTGGAGGCTCTGCGCGCGTACACGGAGCGGATCGGATGGCTGCCGTAGCCGAGGCGCCGCGGCGCGCGCTGGTCCTGATCGGCTTCATGGGCGCGGGCAAGTCGACCGTCGCGGTCGAGCTCGCGCGGGCGCTGGGCGTGAGCGCACTCGACAGCGATGCGCTTCTGGAGGAGCGTCTCGGGCACCCGCCGGCCCGCGAGTTCGAGCTGAACGGGGAGGCGTCGTTCCGCGCGGCCGAGGAGCAGCTGGTGTGCGAGATGCTCGACCGCGCGCTGCCTGGGTCGGTGATCGCGCTGGGCGGGGGCAGCATCCTCTCCGAGCGCGTACGGCGGGCGTTGCAATCCCACGTGGTCGTGCTGCTCGATGTCGAGGCCGAGCGCGCGTGGGAGCGCGTGAGCGCGGCCGCGGAGGCGCCGGGCGCGCCGGCGCGGCCCCTGGCGCGCGATCGCGAGGCGTTCCTCGCGCTGCACGCGGAGCGCTCGTCTCTGTATGAGCAGGCGGCGGATGCCTTCCTCACCCAGCTGCAGCCGGGCGGTGCCGCGCGCGTGCTGGAGGCGCTGCGCGCGCTCTCGGCGGCGCCGGCGGGCACGCGCCTGGTGTGGGCGCAGAGCGCCTCGGGCGACTACCCGGTGCTGATCGGACGCGGCCTTCTGCGCGCCGCCGGGGCATCCGCGGGCGGGGCGCTCTGGCCGCTCGATCGCACGCGCTCGCGCGCGTTCTGCGTGACCGACGAGCTCGTCGGCCCGCTCTACGGCGAGCTGCTCGAGGATATGGCCGGCACTGTCGCGATCGGGGCGGGGGAGGCGCACAAGACGCTCGCGAGCGCCGAGGCCGTGTGGCATGCGCTCGTCGCCGCCGGCGTCGATCGCGGCGATCACCTGGTCGCGCTCGGCGGCGGCGTCGTGGGCGATCTGGCCGGCTTCTGCGCCGCGACCTACCAGCGCGGCGTCCCGGTCGTGCAGATCCCGACCACGCTGCTCGCGCAGGTCGACTCGGCCTACGGCGGCAAGACCGGCGTCGACCTGCCGGAGGCGAAGAACTACATCGGCGCCTACCACCAGCCGGCGGGCGTGCTCGTCGATCCGGACACGCTCTCGAGCCTGTCCGAGCGCGAGCTCGCAGCCGGATGGGTGGAGGTGCTGAAGACGGCGCTGATCGCCGGGGGCGCGCTGTGGGAGCGCGTCGGCGAGGGCGAGGACCTCGACGACTGGACGATCCTCTCGTGCGCGCGCACGAAGCTCGAGGTCGTGGCGGCCGACGAGCGCGACGGCGGGCGCCGGCAGGTGCTCAACCTCGGCCACACGGTCGGGCACGCGATCGAGACGGCGACGGGATACGCGCGCTACCGCCACGGCGAAGCGATCGGATTGGGTCTGCTCGCGGCGCTGCGCCTCTCCGGCGCCGAGCGCCTGCGCGAACAGGTGCGCGAGCTGCTGCTCGCGCGGGCCCTGCCGGTCTCGCTCGAGGGCGCCGAGGTCGCGGACGTCGTCCGAGCGACGGCGCGGGACAAGAAGCGCGTGGGCGAGACGCTGCCGTTCGTGCTGCTGGCCGAGCCCGGGCAGCCGCAGCTCGGCTGCGTCGTCACAGGCGCTGAGCTCGAGGCGGCCGTCGCGGAGCTCGTGCAGGCGCGATGATCTGCGCCATGGCCGCTGCGAGCGAGTGCGCATGACGGTGAGGCGGGAGCGTCGGTGAGCGGGGCTCATCGCATCGAGGTGATGCACGGCGTCAACCTCGACCAGCTCGGGCGGCGCGATCCTCAGGTGTACGGCACGCTCACGCTGGCGGAGCTCGAAGAGCGCATCGCCGAGCAGGCCGGCGAGCTGGGACTGCGCACGAGCTTCTTTCACAGCAATCACGAGGGCGCCTTCGTGGAGCGCCTGCACGCGCTGCGCGGAGAGGCCGACGGGATCGTGCTCAACCCGGGCGCGTGGACGCACTACGCGTGGGCGCTGCACGATGCGCTCGAGATCGCGGCGCTGCCGGCGGTCGAGGTCCACCTCTCCGACGTGCAGAGCCGAGAGCAGTGGCGACGCACCTCGGTGGTGGCGGCGCAGTGCATCGCGACCATCTCCGGACACGGGCCCGACGGCTACGCACAGGCGCTCGCGCTGCTGCGCGAGGAGCTCGAGGGGCGCGGGCGATGAGCGCGCCCGCCATCGGCGAGCTCGCCCGCGGCGAGCGCCTGGCAGGGGAGCTGCGCGAGCGCGACGTGGACGCGCTGCTCGTCGCAGCGCCGCTCAACCTGCGCTACCTCACGGGCTTCACCGGCAGCAACGGCCTTGCGCTGATCGCCGCCGACGGGGGCGAGGAGGCGGGCCACCGCTTCTTCACCGACTTCCGCTACACGACCCAGTCGGCGGCGCAGGTGCCGGAGGCGTTCGCGCTCGAGATCGTCACGGGCAGCCTGCTCGAGGCGGCCGCCCGCTCACTGGCCTCCTCGGGCGGCAGCCTCGGCTACGACGATGCGAACACGACGGTCGCCGACCGCGCGCGCCTGCAGAAGGCGCTTCCGGACGGCTGGCGGCTCGTCGAGTGCGCGGGGGCGGTGGAGCGCCTGCGCGCCGTCAAGGACGAGGGCGAGATCGAGCGAATGCGCGCCGCGGCGCAGCTCGCCGACGAGGCGTTGAAGGCCGTGCTCGAAGCGGGCATCGTCGGGCGCAGCGAGCGCGAGGTGGCGATCGAGCTGGAGCTGCGCATGCGTCGTCTCGGCGCTGAGGCGCCTAGCTTCTCCTCGATCGTGGCGAGCGGCGCGCATGGTGCGCTCCCGCATGCGGAGCCGCGCGCGCAGCAGATCCCACGCGACGTTCTCGTCACGATCGATTGGGGCGCACGGCTCGAGGGCTACTGCTCCGATTGCACCCGCACGTATGCGACGGGCGAGGGCATCTCGGCACGGGCGCGCGAGGTCTATGAGCTCGTGCTGGCCGCCCAGGAAGCCGGCGTGGCCGCACTCGAGACGGGTCCGACCGGCCGCGAGGTGGACGCGGTCGCGCGGGCCGTGGTCGAGCGGGCCGGCGAGGGCGAGCACTTCGGCCACGGCCTCGGCCACGGCGTCGGCCTGGATGTCCACGAGGCGCCGCGGCTCTCGCGGATCGAAAGCGAGCAGGCGCTGCAGGCGGGCAACGTGGTGACGGTCGAGCCCGGCGTCTACCTGCCGCAGGAGCTCGGCGTGCGCATCGAGGACCTGCTGGTCGTGCGCGAGGGCGGGCGGGAAGCTCTCAACGGCCTGGAGAAGGCGCTCACGGTCGTCTCCTGAGGGCCGGACCGGCGCCCGTGTGGCCCAGCGGCGGGCGCATGCCCGAGGGACGCCCGGGCGTGACGCGTCGCGCGCGCCCGCGTCCTGTGCCTGCAAGTTGGCGTGAGCGTGAGCACGGTCCTCCTATGATGCGGTGCCGTGGCGATCAGCACCAACCAGTTCAAAGGCGGGAACCACATCGAGGTCGACGGGACGATCTTCAAGATCCTCGAGTTCCAGCACGTCAAGCCGGGCAAGGGCGGCGCGTTCGTGCGCACGAAGCTGCGCCGGGCATCGGACGGCAACGTGATCGACCGCACGTTCAGGGCCGGCGAGAAGTTCCGCGAGGTGCGCACGGAGGCGCGCAAGATGCAGTTCCTGTACGCGGACGGCTCGGACGCGCATCTGATGGACACCCAGTCCTTCGAGCAGATCGCGGTGCCGGAATCGACCGTGGCAGATGCGCTGCGCTGGACGCCGCCGAGCAGCGAGGTGGACGTGCTCTTCATCGACGGCCGCCCGTCGGATCTGCAGCTGCCCAGCACGATCGATCTCGCGGTCACCGAGGCCGATCCCGGCGTCCGCGGCGACACGGCCTCGGGCGGCGGGACCAAGCCGGCGACGCTCGAGACTGGCGCCGTGATCCAGGTGCCGCTGTTCGTCGAGCCGGGCCAGCGCATCCGCGTGGACACGCGCTCCGGCGAGTACGTGGCGCGCGCTTAGCCATGCGTCGCTCCGAGCAGCGCAGGGCGGCGGTGGTGGCGCTCTACCAGCACGACCTCACCGGCCGCCCGCTGGCGGAGACGTTCTCCTCGAAGGACTCGATCTTCGTGCGCGCGCTTGCGCACGCCGCGGCCGACCGCGCGCCCGAGCTGGACGAGGTGATCGACCGCCACTCCCACGGCTGGGCGGTGCAGCGAATCCAGCCTCTGGAGCGGAGCATCATGCGTGTGGCGCTGATCGAGATGTTGCACCCCGACGCGGTCCCGGGCCAGCAGCCGATCCCGCCGGAGGGGGCGATCGAGGAGGCGGTGGAGAGCGCGAAGACGTTCTGCGGCTCCGAGGCGCCGGCGTTCGTCAACGGCGTGCTCGCGGCAGTCCTCCGCGACGTGCGCGAGAATGCGGCGATCTGATGAGCCCCGCCAGCACGGAGAACCTGGACGACCTGATTGCCCGCCTGGAGCGCGCGGCCGAGCAGCTGCGCTCTGGTGAGCTCTCCCAGGACGCCGCCGCGACGATGGTGGAGGACTGCGCGACGCTGGCCACCCAGGCGGCCTCGCAGCTCGAGGAGCTCACGCGCGCCGAGGTGCCGGCTCCGCCGCCCGGTCAGGACACCCTGCTGTAGGGCGACTGCCGCCGGTGAGCGCCACCTACCCTGAGAACCTGCGCGAAGACGTCGAGCGCTACCTGGCCGGACTGCGCTTCTCCGAAGAGGCGTTGACGGCCGGCCTGGAGGAGGCGATGCGCTACTCGCTGCTTGGCGGCGGCAAGCGGATTCGCCCGGTGCTGGCGCTGGCGACCGCGCGCGCGGTCGGGATGGAGCCGCACGAGGTGATGCCGCTGGCGGCGGCCCTCGAGCTGGTGCACACGTACTCGCTGATCCACGACGATCTGCCGGCGATGGACGACGACGCGCTGCGGCGCGGTCAACCGACCTGCCACGTCAAGTACGGCGAGGGGGTGGCGATCCTGGCCGGCGACGGGCTCTACGCCGAGGCCTTCCATCATCTGCTCACCCACCAGCGCTCCGCGCCCGAGCGGGTGCTTCTGGCGGCGACGGAGTTGGCCGCGGCCACGGGCGTCAACGGGATGGTGGGGGGGCAGTACGTCGACGTGGAGGGCGCGACGCCGGGCGGCGGCGCGGCGCTGCGGCGCCTGCACGAGCTGAAGACCGGACGCCTGATTGGCGCCGCGGTGCTCTGCGTACTACTGTTGGGAGGGGTCGCGGACGGACCTTCGGCCGCTCCCCTTCGTCGTTTCGCCTCGGAGCTCGGCGTGTTGTTTCAGATCGTGGACGACATACTCGACGTGACGGGCACCGACGATGCCCTGGGAAAGCCGCGAGGCAGCGACGAGCGTCATGGCAAGCAGACATACGTGAGCGAGTTCGGGATCGATCGCGCCAGGGAGCTGGCGGCCGAATCGCACGCCACGGCGCTCGAGGCGCTGAGCGAGGCCTCCCGGCTCACCCCGGCCGCGGTCGCCGTCGCGGCGGGGACCGCCGGTGAGGGTGAGCGCCCGACGGACGAGCTCGAGCGGATAACCGACTTCATCTACACGCGAACATCGTGAGCCGCAAGAACGAGCCTCAGGGCGATCGACCTCTGCTAGAAGGCATCGAGGGCCCGGCGGACCTGCGCGGGCTCTCCGAGCAGCAGCTGCAGACGCTGGCGCAGGAGGTGCGGACGCACATCATCGACACGGTCGGTGAGATCGGCGGGCACTTCGGCGCGAACCTGGGCACGTGCGAGCTCGCGGTCGCGCTGCACTCGCTGCTGGACTCGCCGACCGACAAGATCCTGTGGGACGTCGGCCACCAGGCCTATCCGCACAAGATCCTCACGGGCCGCCGCGACCGTCTCGGCACGATCCGCCAGTACGAGGGGCTGGCGCCGTTCTGCTCGCGAGATGAGTCCGAGCACGACATCATGGGCGCGGGCCACGCCTCGACCTCGATCGGCTACGCGGTCGGCATCAAGGAGGGGATGCGCCATCTCGGCGGCGACGCCGATGGCCGCGTGGTGGCGGTGATCGGCGACGGCGCGATGACCGGCGGGGTGGCGTTCGAGGCGATCGGGCAGGCAGGTGGCCTGGGCACGCCGATCGTGGTCGTCCTCAACGACAACGGCATGTCGATCGCGCCGAACGTGGGAGCCCTGTCGCGCTACTTCAATCGCGTGCGCCTGAACCCGAAGCTCTGGCACGCCCGCGCCGGTGTGGAGGGCGGGCTGACGCGGCTGCCCGGTGGCATCGGGGCAGCCTTCGAGCGACTCGGCCCGCAGCTGAAGGAGTCGATCAAGGCGTTCTGGGCGCCCGGCCTGTGGTGGGAGGAGCTCGACTGGGCCTACATGGGTGTGATCGATGGCCACGACGTGCACGCGCTGCGCGAAGCGCTCACGGAGGCGCTGGCGGCCCAGCGGCCGGTCGTGGTGCACATCGCGACGGTCAAGGGCAAGGGCTTCGCGCCGGCGGAGGACGGCGGGCTGGAGGGGATGGAGCAGTGGCACGCGGCCAAGCCGAAGTCGATCGTCAACGGGCTGCCGGCGGCGGCGCCGCGCAAGGACCGCATGACCACGAAGCCGACGAAGCTCCCGGCGCCGCAGTACACGCAGGTTTTCGGGGAGGCGCTGGTGCGTGAATGCGAACGCGACGAGCGCGTCGTCGGGATCACGGCGGCGATGAACTCGGGAACCGGACTGAGCATCCTGCAGAAGGCGATGCCCGAGCGCTACTTCGACGTCGGCATCGCCGAGCAGCAGGCGATCCTGTTCGCCTCGGGGCTGGCCCTGGAGGGCGCCAAGCCGGTGGCCGCGATCTACTCGACCTTCCTGCAGCGCGCGTACGACCAGATCGTGCACGACGTCTGCCTGCAGAGGTTGAACGTGGTGTTCGCGATGGATCGGGCGGGGCTGGTGGGCGACGACGGCCCGACCCACCACGGCGCGTTCGACATCGTCTACCTGCGCTGCCTGCCCAACATCGTGCTGATGGCGCCCCGCGACGAGGCGATGCTCGTGCACATGCTGCGCACGGCGCTGCTGCACGACGGTCCGATCGCGTTGCGCTACCCGCGAGGCGAGGGCATGGGCGTCGATCTGCCCGAGGAGCCGCGGCCGATCGCGATCGGCACGGGCGAGATCCTGCGCGAGGGCGGAGCCAGCGAGGGCGCCGGCCGGCGCGTGGCTCTGATCGGCTACGGCAGCGGCGTGGGCAAGGCGATGGCGGCGGCGGAGGAGCTTGCCGCGGGCGCGGAGCTGTCGGTGACGGTCGTGGACGCGCGCTTCGCCAAGCCGATCGACGCGGGGCTGATGGCCCAGCTCGCGGCCGAGCACGACCTGCTGGTGACCGTCGAGGAGGGCGTGCTGGCGGGCGGCTTCGGCTCGGCCGTCTGGGAGACGTTGAACGAGACCGGCACGACGCCGCGCATCCTGCGCGTCGGGCTGCCCGACCGCTACGTCACACACGGCAAGCCGGCGCTCCTGCACGAGGAGATCGGCTTCACGCCCCAGCGGATAGCCGAGCGCGTGGCGGCTGCGATCTCCGATCGCCAGTCGGCGATCGTCCGCGCCTGAGGCTGGACAAACGTCCAGGGGCCCCGCAGGCTCCGGCAGGCTGCCCGCCAGGCTCAGGGGTCGACCCTGCGCCGGCTATGACAGCGGCCGGCCCGGCCTTCTTAAATGAAACGACCCGCTGGGGAGGCGGGCCGTTTCGAGGGAGGAGGGATGCTGCTTTGCTGCGGGGTACGCACACAATGATGGGACGGGTGGACCGGGCCATCTGTGATCTTGCGCACAGAAGGAAGGCTCGCCCAGGCGCTGGCGCAGGCACATGTGCAAGGGTTCCGGCGCATGGGAAAGCGACGTCTCGATGCGCTGCTCGCGGAGCGAGGGTTGTTCTCCTCGCGTAGCCGTGCAGCGGCCTCGGTGATGGCGGGAGAGGTGCGCGTGGGGGTCGCCGAGCGCCGCGCCCAGAAGCCGGGGGAGCTGGTCGACGATGGCGAGGAGCTGCACGTCCAGCAGGGGCCGAGGTATGTCTCGCGCGGAGGGATCAAGCTCGCGAACGCGCTCGACGCCACGGGGCTCGGCGTGGAGGGACGCCGCGCACTCGATGTAGGCGCCTCCACGGGAGGCTTCACCGACTGCCTGCTGCAGCGGGGCGTGAGCCGGGCGATCGCGGTGGACGTGGGCTACGGCACGCTGGCGTGGAGCCTGCGCAACGACCCTCGCGTGACGGTGCTCGAGCGCACCAACGCGCGCTCGCTGCGGCCGGAGCTGCTGCCGTATGCGCCCGACCTGGCGGTGATCGACGTGTCGTTCATCTCGCTTGCGAAGGTGCTCGGACCCGTGTTGAGCTGTCTCGCCGACGGTTATGACGTGCTCGCGATGGTCAAGCCCCAGTTCGAGGTCGGCCGTGCCCGGGTTGGCAAGGGCGGCGTCGTGCGTGAGAGCGAGGCGCGCCGCTCGGCGCTGATCGATGTCGGCCGCACGGCCCTGTCGCTCGGCGCCGGCGTCGTTGGTTTTGCCTCCTCCGGTCTGCCCGGGCCGAAGGGAAACCGAGAGACGTTCGTATGGCTCACCGATCCGCGCGGCCCGCGTCAGGCCGATCGCGCCGGTGCGCTCACCGAGCAGCGCGCGGATGAGCTCGAGCGGCTCGCGCGGGGGGTCGAGCCGTGAGGGAGTTCACGGTGCTGACGCATCGCAGACCGCAGGAGACGACGCCGGCCCTGCTCCGTCTGGCGGAGCTCGCGGCAGAGGGCGGCGCGAGGTTGCGGCTGGACCCGCGCGAGACGCAGCGGCACGCCCTCCAGGGTGGGCCCGGCCTCCAGGGTGGGCCCGGCCTCGAGCTCGACGCCCCGGTGAAGGACGATGTCGAGCTGTGCATCGCGCTCGGAGGCGACGGCACGATCCTACGCGCGCTACGCCTCTACCGGGGGACCGACGTTCCCGTGTTCGCGATCAACTTCGGCGAGATCGGCTTTCTCGCGACGGTCGAGCCGAACGAGCTGGAGGAGGGGATGCGCCGTGTGCTCGCGCGCGACTTCGAGCTGCTGCACCTGCCGGCGATCGTGCTCGACGGCGACGCGCTCGACTCGCCCGCCACGGCGACGGCGCGGGCGGCTGCCTCCGAACGCGCACAGGACGTCGAGCACCCGGGTCTCTCCGGCCAGGCGGCGGTCAACGACGTGGCCATCCACCGCAAGGTCGGCGAGCGCGTGGCCGCGCTGGCGTACGAGATCGAGGGCGAGGAAGTGGGCAGCGTGCGCTGCGACGGTCTCGTCGTCGCCACCCCGGCGGGGTCGACCGGCTACAACCTCGCCAACGGCGGGCCGGTGATGGCGTGGGGCGTCGAAGGCTTCGTCGTCTCCTTCATCGCGCCGCACTCGCTCACGGCGCGTGCGCTCGTGGTCGCACCCGGCGATCGGCTCACGATCCACAACCGTTCGGTCGAGCCGCTGGAGGTGGCGCTCGACGGGCGTCCGGCCGGAGAGATCGTGGCCGGGGGCAAGATCGACGCACGTTTCGTCGCGGAGATCGGCACGATCGCGCAGCTGCCCGGATCCTCGTTCTATCGGCGGCTGCGAGAGAAGTTCGGGCGCCTGGCGAGTTGAGTCCGGCGCCGCAGTCCGGCGCTGCGGACGAGGACGGCGGCGTTGCGGCGAGCGGTGAGACGCGGCGCGCGCGGGGCTCAGCTCCGATGCCCGCAGGCCAGCGCGGGCACCCGACCTAGGCGACCCAGGCGCTCGGTCCCGACCCTGCGTCGCCGGTCGTGGAGTGCTCGGAAGAGCCCTCGCGGTGCATCGAGCTCATGAAGTCGTCGAGCTGCTGGCGCGCAAAGCGGCGCTGGCCACCGGGCGTGCGGTAGCAGGCGATGTGCCCGGCGTCCGTCCAGCGACGAATCGTCGCCAGCGAGACGCCCAGGTAGCTCGCGGCCTGCGAGCTCGTGAAGACGAGCCGGCGGCTGTTGCGGGGAAGGGTGGCGCTGGTGGTCATTTGTTCGCCTGTCCGTTCGGTGTCGTGTGGGAGGGGAGAGGCTCTGGCGAGCCGCACCCTCCTCGTTGACTGTTTCGGCATCGGCGGCCGATGAGTTGAGCGCCGCAGAGCTTTGTGGACCTTTGATCGAGAGGATCGGTCGAACAGTGCCGGTCGGGCGGCCCCGGCGCCCCTGCCGATGAGGCCGATTGTCTGCGGCGAGGGCGAAAAAGCCCACTGTCACGGGCGCGGTTGTCCTGCGCTTGCAAGCAATCCTGCACAAACATCAACAGACTGGACATTTCGTCCGATCCTTCGCTATTCTTGAGCGAACCTACTCAAAGGTCGCGGATTTCCTGTGGATGGAGCTGACGGGGACCGCTTGATTCTGGGCCCCGAAAACCCGGGAGGGCAAGTCAAGTCCTGGGAGATGGAGATCACTATGGGTTACAGCCGTTAGATACGTATCGAGGCCGCGAAGGAAGCGGCCCTGCAGGATCGAAGGCGTCGCACTTGCGGCGCCTTCGTCGTTCTTCGTGTCTTGGCTGCGAAACCGGCCGAGTCGAGGCCGCGGTTCAGCTGACCCCGGCTTGGGCAAAGTTCCGCGCCCGGCGCTCGAAAGCCAGCTCGGCGTCGAACTCGGCTTGGTCGCTGTGAGCGAACGTGAGCGCGCCTTCGCGTGCGAGCAGGGCGATGAAGCTCTCAACCAGCTCGCTGTCGAGCTGGCGCCCCGCTACCCTGCGCAACTCGGTCATCGCATCCTGCGGGGTCATGGGCGAGCGGTAGCTCTCGCGAGCGGTGAGAGTGTCGTAGGTCGAGCAGATCGCCAGAATCCGCGAGGCCCGGGGGATCTCGTTGCCGATCAGCCCAGCCGGGTAGCCGCTGCCGTCGACGTGCTCGTGGTGATAGAGGATCGCATCGGCCACCGGGCCGTAGCCGTCGAGCCTGCCGACCAGCGTGGCACCATCCTGCGGGTGTCGACGGATCACGGCCCAGTCCTCGTCCGAGAGCACCTCGGCGTGCAGAATCCGGTCGGGAAGGGCGAACTTGCCGATGTCGTGAAGAAGCCCCGCCGTGTGGACGAGATCCTGTTCGCTCTCGCTGCAACCGGCCTCCTTGGCGAGCGCGCGCGCGTAGCGGGCAACGGCCGCGGCGTGGCGTGCGGTCGTACGATCACGCAGCGCCAGCGTCTCGACGAGTGTGCTGAGCACTCCGAGCTGAAGAGACGCGAGGTGGATCGAGCGTGCTTCCAGCTGATCGGCGCGATCCTCCGATCGCAGGAGTGCGCGCATCAGGTACTGAAACGCCAGGAGCACGAGGATCGATCCGAACAGGAGCGACATGCCGAGGTTCGTGTAGGCCATCGCGAGGACCGCGGCAAACGTGCCGAGCGCGATGTGGCCGGGTAGCAGCGGTACGAAGCCATCACGCACCTGACCGAAGAACGACCGCCCTTCGGTGATCCGCACGTCGACCGCCACCAGCACGAAGTTGAGCGCAAGCGTGACCATGTAGACGCCGAAGACGACCAGGGCGAAGCCGACGCCCTGCGTCAGCTTGTGGTCGGCAGCGCTGTGCACATCGCCGATCAGTGCCCCCACGAGCAGGCCGCCGGCCAGCGGGAAGGCGGCGTAGGTGGACAGGTTGTTGAGCCAGAGGGCAGGGGAGAGTCGCCTGACGGATGAGTTCAAGATCATCGCGGCGAGGCCGAAAGCGACGGCCGGCGCGGGTCCGAGCAGGGCCATCGTCAGCATCAGCGCGATGAACGAGGCCGACAGGTGCTGCCCGCGGATCGAGAGATCGAACTGCTCGGCGACGAGCGCCAGCGCGAGCAGCAGCGCCACAAGAGGCAGAGGCTGCCATTCTGCGCCGTGCGACAGCCACGCCGCGACGGCGACCGAACTGACCAGCAGCGTGCCCTCGGCTAGCCAGAGGAGACGTGTCGTGAGCTTATTGGCGAGCATGTCGTCGTCCTGGGGTACTTAACGGCCGACGCGGTGTCGCACTTAAGGTGTCCGCGAACTTCTCGACGCAGGGCGGATGCCGCGGACTACTCCCCTTTGGCGACGATTGGATCGATCGTGCCCGCCTCGCGACTGTAAGGCGACCAGTACGGCTCCTCCGCCAGGCCCACCCGCTTGGACTCCACGCCGTCGGCCGAAGACCGCTCGATGCCCAGCCGGGCGACGTGCACGAAGCCGACCGTCGTCGCGACCGCCCCGAGGCCGGTGAGCAAGAACGCCGTTCTGGGCGAGGTCAGCGCGACGAGCGCTCCACCCAGAGCGAGGCCGAGCGCCGGGCACAGCGCGCCGACGGATTCGACCGCGCCCATCATTCGTCCGAGCAGCGAGGGCGGGGTCATTCGTTGCACCGCGCTGATGAGCGACGCCCACTGCACGCCGTTTCCAAGTCCGCCGAGCACCCCTGCGACGCACGCGACCGCGACGGTCGGCGCCACGGAGAAGCCGACGTACGCGAGACCGACGGCAAGCGTGCCTGAGCTCAGCATCGCTCCCAGTGAGCGAGCGGGAGAACGGGCGAAGACGACGCTGCCGATCACTACGCCGACGCCCCACGAGGCGAGCAGCGCTCCATAGCCGCGATCGCCGGCGGCAAGGGCGACCTTCGCATACGGCACCTCGATTGGAGCGGCGGACTCGAAGAAGACGAGGGCCACGCCCTGAACGAGCAGCAGGGTTCGCAGTGCGGGGGCATCTTTGATGTATGCCCACGCGTCGAGCAGGCGCGTACGCACCGTTGCGCCCTCGACCTCCTCCACATGCGCGCGCAGATCGAACAACATCGCGGCACACACCAAGAACGAGGCCACGTCGATCAGCAGCGCCGTCGAGGCTCCCGCCCCTGCGACGACGGCCCCGGCGGCCGCTGGGCCGAGCACGAACGTGCCGGAGAAAGCGACGTTCAGAGTCGCGTTTGCCCCGCGCTCGGCTGCGGCGACCTCGGCCTCGAGCTGCTCGGGCGGCGTCGACGGAGCGCCGGCAGCGATCGCCTGCTCGCGCGCCGTGCGCGCAAGCACGGCTCGCAGGAGTGCGCTCGCGGCCAGCGCCGCCGTTCCGTCGATCGCGACGAGCACGAGGATCGCGGGCAGCCAGAAATTCCACAGCAGAACCACGAGCGCTCCCGTGACAAGCGCCTCGAGCACATACAGCCCGCTGAGCAGGCCGCGACCGCGCGAGGCCTCGACACGAGCCACAACGGCGGGAACGAGGAAAGCCGGCAGCACCTGCCCGGACGCCAGCAGCGCCGCCACCGCCAGCGCGCTGTGCGTGTGGTCGAAGACGGCCACAGACAGAGCGACGAAGCCGAACCACGTGCCTAGACGGTTGACCGCATATGCGCCGATGATCCGTCGCACGCGAGACGACTGCAGGGGGGAGGGCACGCCGCCACGCTACCGGCTGCTTGCGACGGGATTGCAACGTGCGTTTCGGCGTCTGCGCGGCTGCGCGGGGTCTCGCCTTGCCGGCGCCCAGGGAGAGCCGGTCGCGTCGGATCTCGTCAGCCGTTCGTGCGAGCCTGCCCGAGCGGACTCGGCGGATCGAGGGTCACAACGGGAAGCTCCGGATGACGGTTGGCGAGCAGCCGCATCAGCGACTCGGCGGGTATTTCGTCGAGCTCGCCGCTGAAGACCACCATGCTGCTCTGCGAGGCGCGGGCGACGACCTCCCAGAGGGCGCCTGCCTGCTCGAAAACGGTGCTGCGCGGCATCGACTCGCGCAGGTCGCGGAGCACCGCCTCACGGTCGGCGGGCGCGCCGCCGGCGACGAGGATTGCGCGCGGAGCGCCGGTCGGCGACTCGGCGGCTGCCTGAGTCGGGCGGCTCGTGAGCTCGAGGTGGCGCTGGCGGCGTTGGCGGTTGCCCGTTTTGGGCAGCAGTTGCAGCCTCGGACTCCCATACGACGACATCGTCTGGAACGCCAGCTGGCTCATGGCCTACATGATGAGCACTCTTCTGCCATGTTTCTGCCGTCTGAACGGTGCCGATCTTGTCGTCCTAAAGGTGCAGTCCTGTGTCGTCCCGCAAGGCCGACACAATCGGTCTTCACGACCCGGTACGGTGTCGCCATGGACGCAGACGCCGCCGGCGTCGATCGGCCGATCGACGTGATCATCGCCGACGATCACACTGTCGTGCGGGACGGAATCCGCGCGGTCCTCGAGCGGGAGAGGGGTGAGTTTCGCGTCGTCGCCGAAGCGGCGGACGTACCCTCGACGGTGCGCGAAGTGCGCGAGCACAAGCCCGATCTGCTCACGCTCGACCTGACTATGCCGGGCGGCTCGAGCCTCGCCGCGCTGCCCTCGTGCTTCATCGCGCACCCGCCGCTGGCCGTGGCGATCCTGACGATGCGCGAGGATCCCGAGTACGCACGACAGGCGCTGCGCGCGGGGGCGCGCAGCTATGTGCTCAAGGAGGCCGAGCCGGCGGAGTTGCTGCAGGCGTTTCGCCTGGCCGTCTCAGGCGGCAGCTACCTGCACCCCCGCCTCGGTGCGTTGATGGCCACAGGCGAGGAGGGATCCTCCGACGGCGTCGTGCTGAGCGAGCGCGAGCGCGAGGTCGTCAGGCTGATCGCAAACGGCTACACCAACCCCCAGATCGCAGAGGAGCTGCACGTCGCCGAGCGGACGGTGAAGACCTACCGGGCGAGGGCGATCGAGAAGCTGGGGTTCTCCTCCCGCGCCGAGATCACCGCCTACGTGCGGCGAATCGGGCTGGCCGAGTAACGGCTCACCCGCGCGGCGCGTTTATCGAGTCGCCGGCGCGCGAACGCGACGGCCGCTAGACCGAGGCTTCGGCGGCCTGCATGGCCTCCGCCGACGGGCGCCCTGCGAGCGGAACCAGCAGGCGGACGGTGGTGCCGCGCGTCGGCGCCGGGCCGAACTCCAGCTCGCCGCCGACCAGCTCGGCGCGCTCGCGCATGCCACCCATGCCGAAGCCGCCCTCCAGCCCATCGCCCCTCGGTCCGAGGCGGTCGGCGCCCGGCAGCCCCTTGCCGTCGTCGGTTACAGAGGCGCTGACGACGCCGCCCTCCTCGACGATCAGGACTTCGGCCTTGCTCGCTTCGGCGTGGCGGCTGACGTTGGTGAGCGCCTCTTGGACGATCCGGTAGATCGTGCTCTCGAGCTCGGGATCGAGCCGTCTCCCCTCGTCCTGGTTGAGCTCGATGTCGATGCTCACGTCGAGGCCGTCGATCGCCTGTGCGCGCCTGGCGAGCGCCTCCAGCGCCGCCGCCAGACCGAGATCGTCGAGCGCCGCCGGGCGAAGCTCGGTGATCAGGTGGCGCAGCCCGTCGATCTCGTTGCCGAGCCCGTCCAAGACGACGTCGACCGCCTCGCGCAGCGCCTCCGGGTCGGCGATGTCGCGGGCGTTGGCCAGCCGCAGCCTGAGCGCCCCCATTCCCTGGATGCTCTCGTCGTGGATCTCACGCGCCCAGCGTGTGCGCTCGCGCTCGCGCGCCTCCATTCCATAGCGCAGCCGTTCGATCTCGACCGAGCGCTCGGCCGCGAGGCGCTGCGCGACGCTCGTCGCGAAGGCTCGCAGGGCGTCGCGATCGGGCCCGCGAAAGCCTTTGTCGGTGCGCAGCGCGATCACCAGCCCGCCACCCTGACCTTCCATGCTGAGCGGCTCCACGAGCGCGGCGCGGACCTCGACCCCGAGTTCGTGCAGCCACAGCGCGTCGCGGCCGCGTGGACGCTCGAGCGCCACCGGCTGACCGGTCGCGTAGAGGTCGCCGAGCGCGCTCCCCTCGACCGGCACGATGCGCACGCGCACGGTCGAGCTGCCGGCGGACGCCGCGACGCGCAGCTCGCCGCGCTCCTCGATCACGACCAGCAGCGAGTCGGCGTCGAGCAGCGCAAGCCCGCGGTCGGCCATCAACCTCAGCAGCCACAGCTCCGATCCGGTGAGCACGATCTGATTATGCAGGTCCGTGCGGCCGTCCGAGCACGGGCGGCGAGGACCCGGGCATCCCGGCGGCCGTTTCGGCGCCGTTGCCGCGCCGCGCAGCCAAGCGTGCCTGCTCGAGCAGCTCCTCGGCGCCGAGCTCCTCGTGCCAGGCCGCAAGGCCAACCGAGATGCGAAGCGGCCGGCGCGCACCGTCCACTTCGACCTTGATCGTGCGCAGGCGCTCGAGCGCGCGCCGCGCGACGACCTCGCCGCGCTGCCCGTCCGCGCCGGGGAGGATCAGCATCAGCTCGCCCTCGCCGGGCCGGCCCACGCGGTCAAAGCCGCGTACCTGAGCTGCGAGCGTCCTGGCCACGTAGGCCAGCGTCTCCTGCGAGAGCTCGCTGCCGTGCTCGCGAGCCAGCTCCTCGAGGTTGCCGATCGTCACGAGCAGGCAGCTGAGCGGCGTCTCGTGGCGCCCGGCGCGGTTGATCTCCTCCTCGAGGCGCTCATGCATCTCCTCGGCGGACAGGCAGCGGATCCGCACGGGGGGCGGCTCTGGGCTCGGATTGTTGTCGCTGGCAGCCATGCCTTGTGCGGACGTGTGCGGGCTCGGCGGTGGCTGGGCCGATCCCGCGTCGCCACAGGTTACGTCCCTTATCGTCAGGCGGAAGCGACCTCTACAGTGCCGGCGGCATCGCGACGGGCGCCCACCGGGGAGCGCACCCGAGATCCGTCGGAGTGCGCTGGTACACCTGCCCGGTGCTGTCCGAGCTGCGCGTCGAGAACCTCCTGCTGATCGAGCGGGCCCAGCTGCGCCTCGCGCCGGGGCTCAACGTGCTCACGGGCGAGACGGGCGCCGGAAAGACAGTGCTCGCCCATGCGCTCGATCTGCTGCTCGGCGGCAGGGCGCGCGCCGGGATCGTGCGCCCCGGCGCCGAGGAGGCCTACGTCGAGGGGATCTTCGAGCTGCCAGCGACGCTGCCCGAGCAGTTCGCCGAGCGCCTTGCGCCCGACGCGCAGGAGATCGTGCTCGCGCGTCGCGTGAGCGCGGACGGGCGCACCCGCGCGTACCTCAACGGGCGCGCCGCGACGGTCGGCGAGCTGCGGGACCTCGGCGGCTCGCTGATGTCCTTCTACGGCCAGCACGAGCATCGCAAGCTGACGATCGCCGCCCAGCAGCTCGGGCTCCTCGACGAGCTGTGCGGCGCCGAGCAGACCCTGCGGTTGCGAACGTGCGCGGAGGCGTACGCCGAGGTCCGCCGCCTGGAGCAGAGGCTCGAGCACCTGCACGAGCTCGACGGCGCGCGTGAGCGCGAGCTGGACCTGCTCGAGTTCGAGCTTGGCGAGATCGACGCCGCACGGCCCGACGGCGACGAGCACGAGGAGCTGCTCGCACGGCGCGAACGCGTGCGCCGCGCCGACGCGCTCCGCTCGGCGGCGGGCGCGGCCGCGCAGGCGCTCGCGCCCGAGGACGCCGTCGGCGGTGGGCTCGGGTCGAGGTTGGCGCAGGCCGGGGCCGGCCTGGGCGCGCTGCAGGGCGTCGATCCGAGCCTGGACGTCCTGGCCGAGCGCGTGCGCGCACTGGCGATCGAGTCGGACGACCTCGCCGGTGAGCTGCGCTCCTATGCCGAGGGTGCAGACCAGGGGGACACTCCGGCCGACGGGCTGACGCTCGACGCGATCGAAGAGCGTCTTGCGGCGGTCGAGCGCCTGATCCGCAAGCACGGCGGCAGCATCGAGCGCGTGCTCGAGCACGCGGCCGAGGCCCGCGCGCGCCGCGACCAGCTCGCCGGCGCCGAAGTGGCGCTCGAGCAGACGGGCGAGCTCCTCGGGGAGGCGCGCTCAACGCTCGAGCAGCGGGTGCTGGCGCTGCGGGCGGCGCGCGAATCGGCTGCTCCTCAGCTCGAGCGCGGCGTGCGCGAGCAGCTGGCCGCGCTGGCGATGCCCGACGCATCGTTCGAGGTCGCCTTGAGCGCACGCGAGGCCGGGGCTTCGGGTGGCGATTCCGTCGAGTTCCTGATCGCTCCCAACCCGGGGGTGCCGGCGGCGCCGCTGCGTGAGATCGCCTCGGGTGGCGAGCTCTCGCGCGTGATGCTCGCGCTTGTGACCGCCGGCGCTCGCGCGGCGCCCGGCGCGAAGCGGGCCAAGGCGCGGCGCGCCGGCGGGCACGAGCCGCCCCCCTCCGGTGAGACGCTCGTGTTCGACGAGATCGACGCCGGCATCGGTGGCCATGCCGCGCGCGCGGTCGGTGCCCGCCTGCGCGAGCTGGGTCGCACGCGCCAGCTGCTGTGCATCACGCACCTGCCGCAGATCGCCTCGCTCGGGGACCGCCACTTCTCGATCGTCAAGGAGACCGCCGATGAGCTTGCGCGCACGACGGTGGTGCAGCTCGAAGAGCGCGAGGTGGTCTCCGAGCTCGTGCGCATGCTGGGGGCGGATGCAGAGGACGCCGCCGCGCGGCGTCACGCCAGGGATCTGCGGCGCGCGGCCTGAGCAGGGGTTTCGGCGCCGGCGCCGGGTGCGCCCGACGTCCCCGGGCGTTACTCTCGGATGGATGGCCTCGACGCGACCGAGCCCTTCCGTGCCGATTTCCGACGGCGCGCTTGCGGGGATGCCTGGGCCGATCGTCCCGCCCGCAAGGCGCATGGTCGCGCGTACGGTCAGCGGTCCGGTCCGCTCGGGGCGGCGCACGAAGCTGCTCGTCAAGCACCTCGTGCGCGGCGACATCGCGCTGATCGACCACGAGGACGTCGACCGCGTCTCGGCGGAGGAGCTGATCGCGGCCGGCGTCGGGGCGGTGTTGAACTGCCGCGCGTCCTCCTCGGGCACCTACCCGAACCTCGGGCCGCAGCTGCTCGTCGAAGCGGGCATCCTGCTGCTCGACCTGCCCAACGACGCGCTGTTCGAGCTGCTCGACGACGGCGACCCGCTCGTGATCGTCGTCGAAGGACCCGCCGAGGAAGTGACCGGCGAGGTGCTGCGCAAGGGACAGCTGCTGGCGCGTGGCGAGGTGCTCGGCCTCGAGCGCGTACGCGCCGAAACGGACGAGCGGCGGCGCGAGATCGGCGAGGCGCTCGAGCGCTTTGCCCACAACACGATCGAGCACATGCGCGAGGAGCGCGAGCTGCTCGCCGGCAGGTTCGAGCTGCCGCGCTTCGCGACGGACTTCCGTGACCGCTCGACGCTCGTTGTCGTGCGCGGGGTCGAGCACCAGCGCGATCTGCGCGCGCTGCGGCCCTTCATCCGCGACATGCGGCCGGTGATCGTCGCGGTCGACGGCGGCGCGGAGGCGCTGCTCGAGGAGGGGCTGACGCCGGACATGATCGTGGGCGACATGGACTCCGCCGGGGAGGCGGCGCTTCGCTGCGGGGCCGAGCTGGTCGTCCACAGCTATCGCGACGGGCGGGCCCCAGGCCGCGAGCGCCTGGAGCAGATGGGCGTGCCGTACAAGCTCGCGCCGGCGCCGGGCACCAGCCAGGACGTGGCGATGCTGATCGCCGCCGAGAAGGGCGCGAGGCTGATCGTCTCGGTCGGGTCTCAATTCAATCTCGTCGACTTCCTCGACCGCAACCGCAAGGGAATGTCCTCGACATTCCTGACGCGCCTGCGGATCGGCGAGATACTCGTCGACGCCAAGGGTGTGAGCCGGCTCTACCGCCCGCAGCCGGGCCTGACGCCGCTGTTCGTCGTGATCGCGGCGGGGCTGATCGCGCTGATCGCGGTCGTGTGGATGACGCCGGCGCTGCGCGACGTCGCGAACCTGCTCTGGCTCAAGCTCCAGCTGCTGCTGGGCGGCTGAGCGCCCAGTCCGCCCTTCGTGTTCGACTTCCGCTACCACGCGCTGTCGCTCGCCGCGGTGCTGCTCGCGCTCGCGGTCGGCGTCGTCATCGGCGTCGCGATCGGCGACTCCAACCTGGTCTCCTCGGCCAAGAGCGGGATCGTTCACGATCTCAGCTCGGAAGTGAGCGGCGCCCAGCACCAGGCCGAACAGCTGCGCACGCAGCTGAGCAACGAGGAAGCCTTCGCCAACGACCTGTATCCGATCGCCGTGCACGGGTTGCTCGGCGGCCGGAGCGTGGGGCTCGTGTTTCTCGGGGCGCCCTCCAACGGCGTCAACGGCTTCGTGCGCGCGGCGGTGACGCAGGCGGGAGGCGATCTGACGTCGGTCGTCGCGGTGCGCGAGCCGCTCGACCTCGCCGGGATCGCGCGCCTGGCCGCCGGCACGCGCTTCGCCGCAATCGCTCCGCCGGCGGAAGCGCAGGAAACGTCGTCAACGGGGACGACGGGCGGCGAAGAACCATCCCGCAGCCCAGCGCAGGGCGAACTGCTCGAAGGCTTTGGTGAAATCGTCGGCAGGCAGCTCACAAGCGGCGGAGCCGCAATCGAACGCGAGCTGATCAGCCGGGTGCGCTCCAGGCTGATGAGCGCCTTCGACGGCCAGCTCGGCCGGCTCGACGGGCTGGTGATACTGCGCAACGACCCGAGCACGCTCACGCCCGAACAGGCCAAGGCCTCGTCCCAGTTCGAGACCGGGCTGCTGGCCGGCGCCGCCAAGGTCGGCATCCCCGTCGTCGGGGTAGAGCTGACGAACACCGAACCCTCGCAGATCCCGTGGTACCAGGGCAAAGACCTCGCGAGCGTCGATGACCTCGACACGACCGCCGGTCAGGCGGCGCTCGTCTACGCGCTGACCGGCTCGCGCGGGGCCTACGGCACGAAGTCGACCGCCGACTCGCTGCTGCCCAACGTCGTCGGCAGCACCACCCCGGCGCCGTGATCGGCATCCGGTCGCGCCGCTAGCTTCAAGCAATGCACGCGCTCCCGGCCCTGATCGCGCTCGCGCTCGCCGCGATCATCGCGCCAGCGCTGCTGAGAGCGCTCGAGCACGGCGGGCACACGCAGCTCAACTACCGCCGACGGGCGCTGGCGTTCCCGTTCGGCGTGCTCGTGCTGGTGGCCGCGGTGCTGGCGCTGGTCCCGCTCACCCTGCTCGAGCGCCTCGCCTCCAGCGAGGTGTTCCACCGCGAGATCGTGGCGGTGATGCTGTACTCGACCGGGGTCCTCGCACTGGGCCTCGTCGACGACACGCTCGCGCCAGAGGCCTCGCGCGCCCGCGGCTGGCGCGGTCACGCGGCGGCTCTGATGCGCGGCGAGGCGTCGACCGGCGTCTTGAAGGCGGCCGGCTCGCTGGGGCTCGCTCTGTTCGCGATGAGCTACCTCGACCTGTCGAAGGCACGCTGGCTGCTCGCCGCCGGTGTGCTGGTGCTCGCCACCAACGTCTTCAACCTGCTCGACCTGCGGCCAGGCCGCTCGATCAAGGCGCTGGTGCTGCTCGGCGCAGGGTTGACGATCGGCTCGGCGGAGCTGCGGCCGCTGTGGTCGCTGGGGCTGTTCGCCGCCCCGGCGCTCGTGGCCGGCGTCTACGACCTGCGCGAGCGGGCGATGCTCGGTGACACCGGCGCCAACCTGCTCGGCGCCCTCGCCGGCCTGTGGCTCGTGCTGACGCTGTCGGGCACCGGGCAGCTGATCGCGCTGGCCGTGCTCGCCGCGATCACCGTCTACGGCGAGCTTCGCTCAATTTCCGGGTTTGTCGAACGGACTCCGGGGCTGCGCCAACTAGACTCCTGGGGCAGGCCCGCATGACCTCGCAATACTCCGACCGACACGCCCAGGTCCCAAGCGACACACGCTTCATCTTCGTGACCGGCGGCGTCGTCTCCTCGCTCGGCAAGGGCATCGCGGCCGCCTCGATCGGCCGCCTGCTGGTCGCCCGCGGGCTCAGCGTCGGCCTGCAGAAGTTCGACCCCTACATCAACGTCGACCCCGGCACGATGTCGCCCTACCAGCACGGCGAGGTGTTCGTGACCGAGGACGGCGCCGAGACTGACCTCGATCTGGGTCACTACGAGCGCTTCACCGACGCCAACACGAGCCGCGCCTCGAACGTCACGGCCGGCGGCATCTACGACACGGTGATCCGCCGCGAGCGCCGTGGCGACTACCTCGGCGGCACCGTCCAGGTCGTTCCGCACATCACCGACGAGATCAAGCAGCGCATCGCCCTGATCGCCGAGTCCAGCGACGTCGACTTCGTGATCACCGAGATCGGCGGCACCGTCGGCGACATCGAGTCGCTCCCCTTCCTCGAGGCGATTCGCCAGTTCCCCGTCGACGTGGGGCGACGCCGCTGCCTGTTCATCCACCTCACGCTCGTTCCCTACATCGGCCACGCCGGCGAGCTGAAGACGAAGCCGACGCAGCACTCGGTCAACGAGCTGCGCCGCATCGGCATCGCGCCCGACATGCTGATGTGCCGGTCCGAGGGCTCGCTCTCGCAGGAGATCCGCAAGAAGATCGCGCTGTTCGCGAGCCTGCCGACGGAGGCGATCGTCTCGGCGCGCGACGTGGACGACATCTACAAGGTGCCGCTCACCTTCCGCGAGCAGGGCGTCGACGACTTCATCCTCGAGCAGTTCGGGATGGACGCGCCGGCACCCGAGCTCTCGAGCTGGGAAGAGTCGATCGAACGCTCCGAGCGCGCTGGCCGATCTGGGATCGGTCAAGCCGTGCGGATCGCGCTCGTCGGCAAGTATGTGCAGCTCGAGGACGCCTACCTCTCCGTCTCGGAGGCGCTTCGCCACGCGGCCTCGTCGAAGGACAGCGCCGTCGAGATCGACTGGATCGACTCCGAGCAGCTCGAGGGCGCGGATGACGCCGTCCGCGAACGCCTGGAGCGGGCCGACGGCATCCTGATCCCGGGGGGCTTCGGCGGGCGCGGGATCGAGGGCAAGATCGCCGCCGCCCGTGTGGCGCGCGAGCAGCACATTCCCTACCTCGGCATTTGCCTGGGCATGCATGTCGCCGTCGCCGAGTTCGCCCGCCACGTCGCCGGGATGGAGGGCGCGAACTCGACCGAGATGGATGTCGAGACGCCCTACCCGGTGATCGACCTGCTGCCCGAGCAGAAGGAGGTCGCCAACCTCGGCGGGACGATGCGCCTCGGCGCGGACCCGATCAAGCTGCACCACGGCTCGCGCGTGCGCGAGATCTACGGCGAGGCGGTCGTGTACGAGCGCCACCGCCACCGCTACGAGGTGAACAACCTGCTGCGAAAGCGCCTGGAGGCGGCTGGACTGCGGGCCTCGGGCACCTCGCCCGACGAGCGACTGGTCGAGGTGATCGAGCTCGGCGAGCATCCGTTCTTCGTGGCCTCGCAGTTCCACCCGGAGTTCAAGTCGCGCCCGGAGCGTCCCGCTCCGCTGTTCCGCGACTTCATCGCCGCTGCGCTCGAGCGCGCCGCCGACGGTCGGTCCGACCGCGAGGCGGCGCGTGGACCCGATGATCGGGTCGGCGAGCGCGCAGACGTGCTGTGAGGCTCGACGCCGTGGACTCGCGCGTCGGCGAGCTCGAGCGGCGCTACCTGAACGGCACGTTCGCGGAGCTGTGCCGGATCGAAAGCCCGTCGGGCAGCGAGCGGGCATGCGCCGAGCGGGTGATCGCCGAGCTGCGCGCGCTTGAGGTCACCGCGCACGAGGACGATGCGGCCGCCCGCGCGGGCTCGGACTGCGGCAATCTGCTCGCGCGCGTTCCCGGCGCCCGGACCGGTGCAGCCGACGAGGAGCGCCGCTCGCTGCTGCTGTGTGCGCACCTCGACACGGTTCCTCTGCTCGCTCCGGTCGAGCCGGTGCTCGTCGCCGGCTTCTGGGAGAACGAGAACGAGGGCGTGCTCGGAGCCGACAACAAGGCCGCCGTTGCCGTGCTGCTGGCGCTGGCTCGCCACGTGCGCAGCCACGGGGCGCCGGTGGACCTCGAGCTGCTGTTCACCGTCGGCGAGGAGACAGCGCTCGCAGGCGCGCGCGCCTTCGACGTCTCCGCCCTGCGCAGCCGGCTCGGCTACGTCTTCGACCACGCCACGCCGATCGGCGAGCTCGTCGTCGACTCGCCCACGCACTTCCGCATCGAGGCCGACTTCCATGGCGCCGCTGCGCACGCAGGGATCCGACCCGAGCAGGGACGCAGCGCGATCGCCGCGGCGGCCCACGCGATCTGCGGTCTGCCGCTCGGGCGGGTTGACGATCAGGCCACGGTCAACGTCGGCACGATCGCCGGAGGGACCGCCATGAACGTCGTGCCAGAGCGTTGCACCGTGGTGGCCGAGGTTCGCGCCATGCGCGACGATCGCGCCGAGGCGGTCGTGGCCGAGGTGGTCCAGCGGATGCACGAGGCGGCCAACCTGCCCCAGTGCGAGTGCGACGTGGACGTTGCCGTGGAGCGGACGTTCTCGGGATTTCACCTGACCGGCTCGCGCCCGGCCGTCCGGGCGGCCGAGCGCGCGCTCGCCGCCTGCGGCTACGAGCCCATCCGGATAGCGAGCGGCGGGGCCTCCGACGCCAACGAGCTGCTCGCCCGCGGCGTTGAAGTCGTCAACCTCGCCAACGGCACCGAGCGCAACCACGAGCCGGGCGAGCGCGTGAGCGCAGCGGCGCTCGAGGGCATGCTCGACGTCGCGCTGGCGCTGCTCGATGCGGCCGCCGACCCGGCGCTGGACTCGGCGCGCTAGGTTCGGGCGCGATGCTCAAGCTCCGCCGCGCGATCGTGGTCGAGGCCGAGCCCGCGCCGCCCGGCGCAACGCCCTCCGCCGCGCCCGCGAGCGCGGGCGGCGCGGCGCCGGCCGATCTCGCGGCGCCGGAGCAGCGCCTGTTCGTCGAGTTGAGCGATGCGCCGGGGACGCGCCGGCCGGCGATCGCCGACGTCGGGTTGCTCGGACGGACCGAGGTCGGCGACGAGGTGATCGTCAACGTCGAGGCGCTCGACCTCGGACTCGGCTCGGGCGGGTTCGACGTCGTCCATGTCAATCTCACGCGTGGCCTGGCCGCAGGCGCGACGCCGGAGATGCCGGCCGCGCACGTGATGAAGCTGAACTACACGAGCCTTCAGCACACGCTTGCCCCGGTCGAGGAGGCTGCGCGCAGCGGCGCTGACGCCGCGTCGAGCGGGCTCGGTCTGCCGCTCGAGCGCCCCGTGGGCGTGCTCGCCCTGCACGGGCAGCTCGCCGCCGTCGCGTGGGCATTCGCCGCGGCCGCCCCGGACCGCAGGCTCGGATACATCCAGACCGGGGGCGGGGCACTGCCCGGCGGACACTCGCACGCGGTGCGTGAACTGCGTGGGCGCGGCCTGCTCGCGGGTCACGTGACGGCCGGCGCGGCGTTCGGGGGTGAGGGCGAGGCGATCACGACGGAGGGCGCACTGCACCACGGCATCCGCGCGCTCGGCTGGGACGCCGTCGTGTGTGGGCCAGGCCCGGGGATCGTCGGCTCGGCCTCGCCGCTCGGCCACGGCGGCCTCGCGGCGCTCGACTCGGCGCACGCGGCCCTCGCGCTCGGGGCGCCCGCGCTGATCGTCGCGCGCATGTCCTCGGGAGACGAGCGCGCACGCCATCGCGGCATCTCCCATCACACGTTGACAGTGCTCGACCTGCTGCTCGAGCCGGTCACCGTCGCGCTGCCGGCCGGGATGCGCTCGCCCGTGGGAGCCGACCTGCGCGCCGGTCTCGATTCCGTGTTCGGCGACGAGTCCAGCGCCCGTCCGGCGCTCGCGCGCGGGGTCGAGCGCCCCGTTCGGATCACGCGTCACGACTGGCGCCGCGCGACGGTCGATCTGCCCGGCTACGCCGCGTCAGGGCTGCCGGCGAGGACGATGGGGCGCACGCTGTCCGAGGATCCGCTGTTCTTCGGAGCGGCTCTGGCGGGCGGTGTGGTGCTGGCCGAGCTCACCGCCGGGGTCCTGAGGGAGGGGCAGGGCACCCCTGGGGCCGCCGCATGAGCGGCTCGGGCTTCGAGCTGCTCGGCGGCGAGAGCGTCTACAAGGGCAGGATCGTCGACGTGCGCGTCGAGCGCTTCCGACACGCCGACGGCGAGGAGGTCTCGCGTGAGATCGTCAGGCACGGAGGGGCGGTGGCGATCGTCGCGCACGACGAGCGACAGGTGTGGCTGGTGCGCCAGCCGCGCGAGGCCGTGGAGGAGCCGGCGCTCCTCGAGATCCCGGCCGGACGTCTCGACGTGGCGGGCGAGGAGCCGGTCGCGGCCGCTCGGCGCGAGCTGGCTGAGGAGATCGGCAAGGGCGCCGATCGCTGGCGGCCGATCGTCACCTACTACACCGGGGCCGGGTTCACCGACGAGCGCGTGCACCTGTTCGAGGCGACCGGGCTGCACGAGGCGCACGCCGAGAGCGAGGAGAACGAGCGGATCGAGCTCGTGCCGTGGCCGCTGGCCCGGCTCGACGATGCGCTCGCAGAGTGTCGTGATGCGAAGACGCTGATCGGCCTCTGCTGGCTGGCGCGCAGGCTGAACGGCTGATTGCACCGTCAAGGAGGCTCGCGGCCGGACGCGAAGGTCAAGCGGTGGGCACTGCGGATCTCGTCTCCTCGCCGGCGCCAGGCGAGATCGCCGAGCGCGGCGCGGTCCTACGCGACGGCCGGGCGCGCCGCCGCGGCGGATCGCAGGGCCAGCGTGGAGGTCGCGGCGGCGTCGAGTCGCTGCTAATCGACTTCCTGGCCTATCTCGAGCTCGAGCGGGGGCTCTCGCGCAACACGCTCGAGGCCTATCGCTGCGACCTGCTGCAGCTCGGCGACTTCCTCGAGCGTCGCGGCGTGCGCGTGAGCGACGCCACGCACCGCGACCTCGCGGCATTCCTTTCCGAGCTCTCCAGCGGCGCGCCGGCGGGCGGGGCGCGCAACGGAACACGCGCGAACGCCGCCGGGCGCGACGGCGGCGCGAGGCCCCCGGTCGCGGCGGCCACGCTCGGGCGCAAGGTCGCATGCCTGCGTTCGTTCTATCGCCACCTGCGCCGCGAGGGCGTGATCGAGCACGACCCGACGGCCGACCTGCACGGCCCACGAAAGACCCAGCGCCTGCCGCGCGTGCTCACGCGCCAGGAGGTCGCACGGCTGCTGCGCGATCCGAAGGGCACCGAGCCGCTGGCGCTGCGCGACCGTGCGCTGCTGGAGGTCATGTACGCGTGCGGGTTGCGCGTGTCCGAGGTGACCGGCCTCGAGCTTGGCGACGTCGATCTAGAGGAGGGGATGCTCTGCGCCCGCGGCAAGGGCTCCAAGGAACGGCTCGTGCCGATCGGCAGGCAGGCAATCGCGGCGCTCAGTGCGTACAGCGCCCGTGGTCGTCCGGCGCTGCTGGGCGCGCGTACGGAGTCAAAGCTGTTCCTCAACAGGCGCGGCGGTGGTCTGACACGCCAGGGGCTGTACAAGATCGTGCAGGGCCACGCGCGCGGCGCGGGCCTGCAGGAGCGGATGAGCCCGCACACGCTGCGCCACTCCTTCGCCACGCACCTGCTGGCGGGTGGCTGCGATCTGCGCTCGCTGCAGGAGATGCTGGGGCATGCCGACCTGGCGACGACGCAGGTCTACACGCACCTCTCGGCGGAGCGGCTCAAGGACGCCTACTTCAGCGCGCACCCGCGCGCGTCCTCGCGTTGAGCATGGCGGCCCCGATGCGCGCGCCGCCGGAGGCAAGGGCGTTCGTGATCGTGATGGACGCGTGCGGCGTCGGCGCGCTGCCCGATGCCGGGGAGTACGGCGACGAGGGGACGAACACGCTCGCTCACGTCGCCCAGGCCGTCGGGGGCCTCGAACTGCCCGCGCTCGCGGGCCTCGGACTTGGCACGCTGCTCGCGCTCGACGGTGTGCCGACGGCGAGCGACCCGGCGATCCACGGGCGCCTTCACCCGCTCGGACCGGGCAAGGACTCGGCCACGGGGCACTGGGAGCTGATGGGCGCGGTGCTCCCGCGAGCGCTGCCGACCTACCCGGATGGCTTTCCGCCGGAGGTGATCGAGCGTCTGGTGGGCGTGACCGGTCACGCGCTGATCTGCAACCGCCCGTACAACGGGATCGCGGCGATCGAGGACTTCGGCGCCGAGCACCTGCGCACCGGGGCGCTGATCATCTACACCTCGCAGGACTCCGTGCTCCAGCTCGCGGCGCACGTGGATCGCGTGCCGCCGCCCGATCTCTACCGTGCCTGCGAGGCCGCGCGCTCGGCGATGAGCGGCGAGCACGCCGTCGGACGCGTGATCGCACGGCCATTCGGCGGCGTTGAGGGTCACTTCGAGCGGACCGAGGGCCGGCGCGATTTCGCGCTCGCGCCGCCCGGACGAACCTATCTCCAAGAGCTGGCGGACGCCGGCGTGGAGGTCCACGGGGTCGGCAAGATCCACGACCTGTTCGCCGGCGTGGGCGTCGCCCACAAGCACGCCGGCGCCTCCAACGCGCAGGCGCTCGCCAACGTCGACGCGCTGCTCGAGCGCCTCACCGGCGGGCTGATCTTCGTGAACCTGATCGAGACCGACCAGATCTACGGCCACCGCAAGGACGTGCAAGGCTTCGCGGGAGCTCTGCACGAGCTGGACAGGCACATCGGCCGCTGGCTGCCCGGGCTGCGCGAGCGCGACCTGCTGATCCTGACGGCCGACCACGGCGTCGACCCGATCCAGGCCGGCACCGACCACACGCGCGAGTATGTACCGCTGTTGGCGGTCACCGGACAGATGGCGGCCGCCCGCGCGCGCGGGGGAGGCTACGAAGGTCGCCGCCACGACGGACCGCTGGCGGACGTCGGCGCGAGCGTCCTCTGGTGGTTGACCGAAACCAGCGCAGAGAGCCTGCCCGGGGAGGCGTTCGTCGGCCCAACATAAGCTGGGCAGGTGCCAGAGCTGCCGGAGGTGGAGACGATCAGGGGCCAGCTGGCCCCTCACGTCGAGGGGCGCCGCCTCGCACGCGTGGAGATCCGCGACCCGCGCTGGTCGCGTCCGCTGGCGCCGTCCGAGCTCGCCGCCGCGCTGGAGGGCCGGCGCGTGGAGTCGCTGGGCAGGCGCGGCAAGTACCTGCTGTGGCACCTGAGCGGCGACGTGCACCTCGCCCAGCACCTGCGCATGACCGGCGCCGTGCTGCTCGACCCGGACCCCGAGCCGCGGCACACCCGGGTACGCATCGAGCTCGAGCCGAGCGCTCGCCTCGCGATCGTGGATCCGCGGCGCTTCGGCACCGGCGAGCTGCTGCTCGGGAGCCCGGCGCTCGAGCAGTTCCTCGCCGCCAGGCTCGGCCTCGAGCCGTTCGGCGATCGGTTCACGGCCGAGCGCCTGGCGGAGATGGCGCGCGGGCGCGTGGCCCCGATCAAGGCGTTCCTGCTCGACCAGCGCCACGTCGCGGGCGTCGGCAACATCTATGCCGACGAGGCGCTGTTCCGAGCCCGCGTGCATCCGCTGCGACAGGCCGGACGGCTGACGCGGGAGCAGTACTCGCTCCTCCGCGACGGCATAGTCGCCTCGTTACAGGCGGGCATCGACGCTCGCGGAGCCTCGATCGACGACTTTCGCCACATCGACGGCGTGAAGGGCTCGTTCCAGGACCGGTTCCTAGTGCACCTGCGCGAGGGGGAGCCGTGCGTGCGCTGCCGGACGCCGATCGTGAAGATGGTCGTGGCCGGCCGCGGGACCTACGTGTGCGAGAGCTGTCAGCCGCGGCCGCGCCGCCGTAGGGTTGCGCGCCCGCACGCGCCGCTCGCCGCGCCCGGCGCCTGAGTGCTGCCAGCGCTCGCCAGGTTGAGATCGCCGCGCGGCGGGGCCGCCCTTACGAGCGCAGCAGCTCGTCTAGCCGGCCGTTCTCGGCGGCCGCCTGCAGCTCGGCGAAGCCGCCCAGGAGCTCGTCGTCGATGAGCACCTGGGGGAAGCTCATCATGCCGGTCTTGCGCGCAAGCTCGACCCGCCCGGCGGGGTCCTTGGACAGGTTGACCTCCGCGTACTCGACCCCGCGCGCGTCCAGCAATCCCTTGACGCGCCTGCAGAAGGAGCAGGGGTCGGTCGAATAGACGGTGATGTTGCTCATTACTTCACAAAGTATAGCGGGCGAGGGGGAAGTCAACGGCCGCCGCCGGCTCAGCGACTCGATCGAGCCGCTGAGCATGCCTCGCCCGATCGAGTGCCCCCGAGCGTCGCCATACGCCGGCGCGAGCGAGGCTGTCGGATCGATCGATCAACATGAGGGAGTGGCCGGAAGAGCAGTCAAGACGGAGGCGGTCGTGCTGCGCTCGATGCGCTACGGCGAGGCCGATCGCATCCTGCATTTGTACACGCCCGGCCGCGGCCGTGTGGGCGCGATCGCGAAGGGCGTGCGCCGCGCGCGCAGCCGCTTCGGCGGACGCCTCGAGCCGTTCTTCAGGCTGCGCATCGAGCTGCACGAAGGTCGCGGCGAGCTGCTGACGGTGACCGGCGCGGAGACGGTCGACGGGCATCGGCGCCTGCGTGAAGACGCCCGCGCACTCGACGCGGCCGCGCGCGCGTGCGACGCGGTCGGGCGCCTGTTCGAGACCTCCGAGCCGCACCCGGGCGTGTTCAACCTGCTGTGCCGCAAGCTCGCGTTGCTCGATGAGCAGGCGGGAGGGCGCGCGCCGGATGGCGCCGGAGCGCCGGTCGCGGCGCGCGCGGGCGCGCTGGCCTTCCGCCTGAAGCTGCTGCTCGCGGCGGGGCTGGCGCCGCAGCTGGCCGCGTGCGCCTCGTGCGGGGAGCCCGAGGGGCTCGTGGGCTTCTCCGGCGCCGCCGGCGGGGTCGTGTGCGGCGCCTGCGAGGCCGCCTCGTTCCCGCTCGGCGAGCAGGCCTACCGGTTCATGACCGATGCCTTCGGATCGCCGCTGCACGAGGCGCCGAACGCGCCGGAGCAGGCGCTCGGTCAGGTGGAGCGTGCGATCTCGACGACGCTCGAGCACCATGCGCACCTGCGGCTGATGCCGGCCGCTGCCGGCACGAGCTGAGCCGGTATCTTGGCGCCCATGGACGAGGGCCGGCCGATCGCCTACCAGATGCTCGACGAGGGCGTGCCGGTGTTGGCGTCGGACGGCGAGCAGGTCGGCACGGTGGGCGCCGTGCTGAGCGCGCCCGAGAAGGACGTCTTCCACGGCCTGCTGATCAACACGCCCGGGCACGGCATCAGGTTTCTCGAGGCGGCCGCGATCGACTCGATCCACGAACGGGGCGTCGACCTGCGGATCGACGCGGGGGCCGCCGCGAGCCTGCCGCCGCCCGAGCACGCGGCGCCGGTCTACGACGAGGATCCGGCGCGCCAGCAGGGCTGGCGCCATTGGGTCAACGCCCTCACCGGGCGGGGTGACTGGGACCGCGGGGCGCGCTGAGGGATGGTCCGCAGCGCGGCGGCCTGGAACGGCCGCGGGCGCTGCCAGAATCGAAGGATGAGCACGACCGAGCGACTCGAGACGGTGGCGGCCGCCTTCGCCGAGCGTGTGCGGGAGCGGGAGCGGGAGCTGCTCTCGCCGCTCGCCGCGCGCTCCTATCCGGCTCGGCGGATGCTCGCGGAGGACGACTGCGGGCTGCGGACGCCGTTTCAGCGCGACCGCGATCGAATCGTGCACAGCAAGGCCTTCCGGCGCCTGACGCACAAGACGCAGGTGTTCGTGGCGCCGCGCGGCGATCACTACAGGACGCGGCTCACGCACACGCTCGAGGTGACGACGATCTCGCGAACGGTCGCGCGGGCGCTGCGCTTGAACGAGGACCTGGTCGAGGCGATCGGCCTCGGTCACGACCTCGGGCACCCGCCGTTCGGGCACATCGGCGAGGAGGTGCTCGACAGTTGCTTGAAAGAGCGCTTCGGTCTGGACTTCCGCCACTACGAGCACTCGCTGCGCGTGGTCGATCGCCTCGAGCGCGACGGCGCCGGATTGAACCTGACCGAGCAGGTTCGCGACGGGATCGCCCGCCACTCCAGCCGCGCGCCCGTTCCGCAGACGCTCGAGGGGCGGATCGTGCGCGTGATCGACAGGGTCGCCTACATCAACCACGACATCGACGACGCCGTGCGCGCAGGGCTCCTGGGCGAACGAGACCTGCCGGCCGAGCCGATCGCGGTGCTGGGGGAGACGGGCTCGGCGCGCATCGATGCGCTCGTGCATGACATGGTCGAGCACTCCGAGCGCGCCGGCGAGATCGTGCAGGGGCCGCGGGCGGGCCCGGCGATGGCGGCGCTGCGCGAGTTCATGTTCGAGCGCGTCTACCTCGGTCCGGCGGTGCGCGCCGAGCACAGGCGCATCGCGCGCGTGGTGCGGCGGCTGTTCGAGCACTACGTGGAGAACCCGGAGCTGCTCCCGGGCGGCCGCGCGAGCGGGGCCCGCGCCGATGCGTTGCCCGGCGAGGGGACGGCGGCTCCGGCCGGGCCGTACGCGGAGCTCGCGCAGCGCGTCACCGATTACCTGGCGGGCATGACCGATCGCTACTGCATCCGGCTGTACACCGAGCTCGACGTGCCGCAGGCGTTCGCCCGCTAGCGTGCCGTAGGTGGCCCTCTACACGAACGAGTCCAGGGACCGCGTACGCGACGCGGTCGACTTCGCCGAGCTCGTCTCGGCGCGAACTGAGCTTCGCCGGGCGGGGCCGGCGCGGATGGAGGGGCTGTGCCCGTTCCACGACGAGCGCACGCCGTCGTTCGGCATCGACCCGGTGCAGAAGGTCTACCACTGCTTCGGTTGCCAGGCCTCGGGCGATGTGTTCACGTTCGTGCAGGAGACCGAGGGGGTCGACTTCAAGGGAGCGCTCGAGCTGCTGGCCGAGCGCTACGGCGTCGAGCTGCAGCGCGAGCAGGAGGACCCGCGCGAGGAAGAGCGGCGCAGGCGCCGCGAGCGGTTGCTCGAGCTGCTGAAGCGCACTGCGGCCTACTACGAGCGTTATCTGTGGGAGTCGAGCGAGGCTCGCCGCGCGCGCGAGTACCTCGAGAGCAGGGGCCTCGAGGAGCAGACGTTGCGTGAGTTTCGCGTCGGCTACGCGCCGAGCGCGTGGGATCGCATGCTGCGCGCCTCGCGCCAGGGCGGGTTCACGAATCGGGAGATCTACGACGCGGGGCTCGCGCAGCGCTCGAAGCAGAGCGGCCAGCTCTACGACCGCTTCCGCGCGCGGATCATGTTCCCGCTGAGCGACATGCGCGGGCGCGCGCTCGGGTTCGGTGCGCGCGCGATGAGCGACGGGCGCGGGCCGAAGTACCTGAACACCTCCGACAACGACGTCTACCACAAGGGCCTTCACCTCTACGGCGCCCACCTCGCGCGGGCGCACGCGACGAAGGCGGGGTCGGTGATCCTCTGCGAGGGCTACACCGACGTGATCGCGCTTCACCAGGCGGGGATGCGCAATGCGGTCGGCCTGATGGGCACGGCACTGACGGGCGACCAGGTCGGCGAGCTGGCGCGTATGGCGCAGACGGTGCTGCTCGCGCTCGACGCGGACAGCGCCGGGCAGGAGGCGATGCTGCGTGCGTCGGGACTGGCCGCCAAGCGCAACCTGGAGCTGCGGGTCGTGCCGCTGCCGGACGGCGCCGACCCGGCCGAGCTGATCCAGCGCGATGGGCCGCAGGCGATCGCGGCCGCCGTCGAGCGCTCGGTGTCGTTCGTGCGTTTCCGCGTGGAACGGGTGCTTGCCGGCGGCGACGACTCTAGCCCCGAGGGCAAGGACCGGATGATCGACGAGCTGCGTCCAGTGTTCGCCCAGCTCTCCGACGGCGCGATGCGCATGGAGCTCGTGCGCATGGCCTCGGGCCGGCTGGGGGTGCCCGACAGCGTGTTCGAGCGGCGGCTGGCGGCGGCCCCGGGTCGCTCACGCGCCGGGCGGGCGTCCGGCGGGAGATCGGAGAGTAGGGAGGGAGCCCGCGCGGAGGTCGGCGGCGACCGCGCCGCTGCCAACGGCGGCGGCGCGCGGGCGGGCATGCTGTCGGGGCGCGAGGTTGCCGAGCGCGCGTTCCTCGCCCTCTGCATCGCCTCCCCCGAGGAGGGCTCGGCGATGCTCGCGAGCATCGACGTGGAGGAGGATTTCTCGAGCGACCTGCTGCGGCGCGCGGCGCGCCATCTGGCGGGCGGCGACCTGCGCGAGCCGATGGCCGCCGCGCCGGGCGAGGGCGGCCTGGACGAGGATCCAGAGCTCAAGCGGGTGCTGGCCGAGCTGATCGTCGAGGGCGGAAGGGAGTCGGTGGCCAAGCCCGCCAAGCTCGAGGCGCAGCGACTGCAGCTCGAGCTCGCGCGCTTCGACCGGCAGATCCAGCGCGCTCGCGGTGAGCAGAGCGGCGATGTCAGCGTGCTTGCCGGCCAGCGAGCCGAGATCAAGCGGCAGTTCGACCGGGCCTACGGTCGCGTGCTGGAGGAGACGGGGGAGCGGGAGTACTGAGGTTCGGCCGGCCGGAGGGTCGGAGACAACGAACATGCGTTCGCTTTTCCGTCCGATCCACTGTAGACAATGCGGTGCATGGATCGCACCTACTTGCAGAAGATGCTCGGCGAAGGGCTGTCGCTCGCCGAGATCGGCAGGAGGGTTGACCGGCACGAATCGACGGTGTCGTACTGGGTCGAGCGCCATGGCCTGCAAGCGAACGGCCGCGAGCGCCACGCAGCGCGTGGCGCATTGGCGCGCGAGGAGTTGGAGTCGCTCGTTGAGCAGGGCATGTCGATCGCAGAGATTGCTCTTGCCGTCGACAGCGCGCGAGGGAGGCGGGGCTGGTGGAGACGAGGATGCTCTGCTCGAGACACGGAGAGACTGTGTTCGTGCTCGATCGGCGTGGCTATTACCGCTGTCGCCGTTGTCGGTCGGCTTCGGTCAGCAGGCGACGGCGAAGGCTGAAGGGTTTACTCGTCGCTGAGGCCGGGGGTGCATGCAGGCTGTGTGGCTACTCGCGTTATCTGGGTGCACTCGGGTTCCACCACATCGCTCCAGCGGACAAGATGTTCTCGCTCAGCGAAGAGGGCGTCACACGATCGCTGGCCCGTGCTCGCGCCGAGGCGGAGAAGTGCGTGCTGCTCTGTGCCAAATGCCACGCCGAGGTCGAGGCGGGTGTCGCGGCGGCTCCCGATCTCCGCGTCGCTCGCCTAGAATGACCGCGCTACCGGATGATTCCGAGGTAGCTCGATCCGGGGTAGCTCAACTGGCAGATGCGCTCGGCTGTTAACCGAGAGGTTGTGGGTTCGAGTCCCACCCCCGGAGTATCTGATCGTTTGCGGGCGCCAAGGCCCAGCCGGCGCGCGCTGTGTACGCTGAGATCGATGGCGGGGCAGACGAACAGTGCCTCCCCCGACCTGGGGGGCCTGCCGGACCCAGTGCGCCGCTACTTCGACGCCGATGCGCGACGTGACATCGACGCCATCCTCGCGCTGTTCACGCCAGACGCCACTGTCGTCGACGAGGGGAGGACGTACCGGGGGGCCGAGATGCTGCGTGAATGGCAGCACGGGCCAGCCTCGCGCTACGAATACCGAGTGACGATCGCCGAGCACCGGGAGCTCGGCGATGGTCGCGTCCGCGTCGTTGGACACCTCGATGGCAACTTCCCGGGAGGCACGGCCACCGTCAACTTCGACTTCGCGCTCGCAGACGAGCGGATATCCGGCGTGGCAATCGCCCCCTGACGCGCGGGCAGGACCCACAGCGTGGCCGCTCCACGCTGCCAGGGCGTAGTTTCGGCGAGGCGTTGTGCGGGGAGTCACGACGCGCCCCCGGAGCTTTCGATCTGACCGCGCCTCGCGCAAGAGCGTGTCCCACTCAGGACGCGAACCGCTCGATCAGCCGGGCGGCCGTGGCGCCGGCATCGTGCTCCGAGGCCCACTCTGCGAGCTGTTGCGCGCGGGCTCTGATCGAGTCGTCGCCGAGCGCCCGGTCCACCGCCAGGCGGAGCACGCGCGGCGTGACGAATCGCCGCGGCACGCGCACGCCGGCCCCGGCCCAGTCCAGCCGGGCGGCGTTCTCGTTCATGTCGCCGACCGCCGGGCAGGCGACGACGGCGCAGCCGCTCGCCAGGGCGCGCACGAGCGTGCCGTGGCCGGCATGGCAGACGACCACGTCGCAGCGCGGCATCGTGCGCGAGTAGGAGACCCAATCGACGAGCCGGGCGTTGTCCGGCACGGGCAGCGGCTCGGGCGGAAGCCTGCGGTTCCACGTGCCGAGCACGCGCACAGGCGCGTCGGCGAGTCCGCGCAGCGCAGCGCGCAGCATCCGGTGACGCTCGTCCTGCGCGGTCGACGGCGCGATCAGCACGAGCGGCAGATCGCCGGGCGGCAGCTCGACGTCCGCCGCCGGCGGCTCCCACATCAGCGGCCCGACGACGTGCACGTGCTCCGGCCACTCGCGCGGATACTCGAGCTGCGGGAACGTCGCCACGAGCGCGAGCTGCCGGCTGATGCCGCCGTGGACGTGAGGCAGGGCGGGGAGGCCCACGCGTTCGCGCGTGCCGTTGAGCTCGCTGCGCCCGAGCTCGAGGCCGCGATCGACCGGTCGCTGCGCAAAGCGCCAGAGTCGGCGCCCGAGCGCGCTGCGCGGCAGGCGCGCCCCGAGCGAGTAGATCGGGAAGTCGCGCTCGCCGTGCGGATAGACGTGCGGGATCAGCGTCGCCCACGGCGCGCCCTCGAGCTCGGCTGCCAGCGCCGGGGCCAGCGTGAGGATGTCGGCGACCACCGCATGCGGGCGCAGCTCGCGCACGAGCGGGCGCGTGTCGAGGGTCGCGTGCACGACCGCCTCGTAGAAGTCGAGCGGCTCGGGCCCCTGCGGGAAAACCTGGTACTCGGGCGCCGTGGCGAACGTCATCCCCTCGGCCTCGACCTGCTCGCGCCAGCGGGCCCAGGTCTGCAGCGTCACCTCGTGCCCCCGCGCCACGAGCGCGCGGCCGAGCGCGATCATCGGGAAGGCGTGACCCGGATCGCCGAATGCGCCGAGCAGGATCCGCCTCGGCCTCACCCGCTCGCGCGCCGGCGGCGCGCTCGCGCCCAGATCGCCGGCCGCGCTCGGCCCGCCGCTCACGCGCGCGTCAGGCGGCGGCGAGCTCGGCCAGCAGGCGCAGCTGCTGCAGGCGCTCGTCCGCGTTGAACGCCGTCGGCGTGACCCCGAGCGTGCCCACGCCCGCATCGCGATAGACCGCCAGCCGCTCGCGCACGACGTCCTCCGGGCCGCACAGCGAGACCTGATCGATCAGCTCGTCCGGGATCGCCGCCATCGCCTCATCGCGCTTGCCTTCCAGGTACAGGTCCTGGATCGTCTTGGCCTCCGCCTCGTAGCCGTAGCGGCTGACGAGCTGGTTGTAGAAGTTCTGCTTGCGCGAGCCCATGCCGCCGACGTAGAGCGCCACGAACGGGCGCATCGTGTCGCGCGCCGCCTCGAGGTCGTCCGTGATGCAGAGGCTGACAGTCGGCGCGATGTCGAAGCCCTCGAGCGATTTGCCCGAGCGGGCAGCGCCCTCCTCGAGCAGCGGGCGCAGCTCGGTGACGTGCTCCGGCGAGAACAGCGTCGGAATCCAGCCGTCCGCGATCTCGCCCGCCAGCGCCGTGTTCTTCGGCCCGATCGCCGCCAGGTAGATCGGGATGCGCTCCTGCACCGGGGAGATCGTCAGCTTCAGCGCCTTGCCCGGGCCGTCCGCAAGCGGCAGCTCCAGCGTCTCGCCGTGGAAGTCCACGCGCTCGCGCGCCAGCGCCATGCGCACCACCGCCACGTACTCGCGCGTGCGCTGCAGCTGCTTGGCGAAGCGCTGTCCGTGCCAGCCCTCGGCCACCTGCGGCCCCGAGGAGCCGATCCCGCAGATCATGCGCCCGTTCGAGAGCTGGTCGATCGTGGCCGCCGTCATCGCCGTCATCGCCGGGGAGCGGCCCGGCATCTGGAAGATCCCCGAGCCGAGGCGGATCGTCGAGGTCTGCCCCGCCAGCCAGCCCAGCACCGTCGCCGTGTCCGAGCCGTAGGCCTCCGCCGCCCAGACCGAGTCATAGCCCAGGCGCTCCGCCTCCTGGACGATTCGCAACTGGTCCTCCGAGCTGAGGCCGAGGCCCCAGTAGCCGATGTGCACGCCGAGCTTCATGTGCAAATTTCCTTTCAGCCGGAGGGTTTCGTTGCGCTGCCGAGACGCGAGACCTAGGCTGGTTCGCGCCCGCCGCCGACGGCTGAGCTCCACCCCCGGCAGGGCAACACCCTATGGGAATCCGTCCTAAATCCTCCTCCAGACGCAACGTCGAGGACCTGCGCCTGACGATCGACTGCCTGCCCATCGCCACCCGGGAAGCCATGCTCGACGGCGTGCGCGCCTCGCAGCGGATCATCGTCGGCGCCTACACCGACCGACACGGCGGTGTCTGCCCGATGCTCGCCGCCCACCGGCGCGGCGGACGCACCAACTTCCTCTCCTTCGCCCGCGCCTGGGACCGCTTCACGCACGCCGGCCGTCACGCTCGCGCCGCCACCCGACGCGAGCGGCGCATCCTGATCGGGCAGCTCGAAGCCAGCCTGATGCGCTCCGCCGGCGTCGATCTGGAGCAGGCCATCGGCGAGCATCGAGGCGCCGTCCGCCGACGCCAGCGCGACCAGCGCGACCCCGGCGGTGAGATCGTCGCCAAGCGCGCCCGCAGGCGCTCCCGCCGTCCCTACAGCGAGTCGCCCGGGCGGATGAACATGATCTCCGGCACCACGCACGCCGGAGAGGTCCTCAGCAGGTAGCGCACCGACTCCGCGATGTCCTGCGGGGTGATCATCTCCTCCGCCGGGACCTGGCCCTTGACGAACTCCGTCATCGGCGTGTCCACGAAGGCCGGGCAGAGGGCAGTGGACTTGATCCCCTGCTTGCCCAGTTCCTTGTTCATCGCTTCCGTCCAGCCGACCACGCCGTGCTTGGTGGCCGAGTAGACCGCCAGCCAGCCCTCCGCCCGCTTGCCCGAGATCGAGGACGTGTTGACGACGAGCGCGTTGTGGTGCTCCGCGCCCGCCTGAAGCAGCATCGAGACCGCTTCCCTGTAGAAGAGGACGATCTGGCGCAGGTTGATCGCGAGCTGCATGTCCAGGTGCTTGGTCTGGATCTCGCCTACCGGCGCGCCGATGCCCACGCCCGCGTTGTTGACCAGCACGTCCAGGCGCCCGTAGCGCTCGCCGTGGGAGTCGACCACCTTCTTGATCTCCGCCTCCTCCGCCACGTTGGCCGCCACCGCCTGCACGTCGAGGCCGTCGTCCGCCAGCCCCTTGGCCGCGTCCTCGAGCTTCTCCGGCCGCCTCGCCGCCATCGTGACGCCGTAGCCTTCCTCGCCCAGCACCCTCGCGATCGCCAGCCCGATGCCGCTCGATGCGCCCGTCACGATCGCCGCACGCTCTGCCATCTGCATTCCCTTCCCTCGAGGTCCGGCCCCGCCTCCCGGCCAGCGACGCCGCCGTCCCGCGGACGGCGGTCGGGAGCATTCCACATCTCGCTGGTAGCTTCTGCTGGCCGGGCTGACCGGCCGCGTTCGGGTGCTTACGCCCGGGGCGTGTAGGGCCCGTAGCTCAGTTGGTCAGAGCTGCCGACTCATAATCGGTAGGTCCCTGGTTCGAGTCCAGGCGGGCCCACATGGTTGAGGACCTTTCACTGCGACGAGAGGAATTCGGCATGGCGTCCATTTCGGAGCGGGAGAGCAGGGAGATCGAGGCGGCAAACGCCTCCGGGGCGACTCCGGTCGTCTTCATCCACGGCCTCTGGCTGCTGCCGAGCAGCTGGGCCAACTGGGGGGACTTCTTCAAGCAGGCCGGTTACGCGCCGCTGACGCCGGACTGGCCGGACGATCCGGAAACGGTCGAGGAGGCGCGGGCGAAGCCGGAGATCCTCGCCAAGAAGACGCTGAAGCAGGTTGCCGACCACACGGCCGACGTGATCGCCAGGCTCGAGAAGAAGCCCGCCCTGATGGGGCACTCGACCGGCGGACTGCTCGCCCAGATGCTCGCCGGCCGTGGGCTCTCGGCGGCCACGGTTGCCATCGACCCGGGCGTGTTCCGCGGCGTCCTGCCGCTGCCGGCGTCCGTGCTCAGGGTGGTGGGCCCGTTACTGGTCAATCCGCTCAATCGAGGCCGCGCCATCACGCTCACGTTCGACCACTTCAAGTACGGCTGGACGAACGCCCTCGATGAGGGCGAGGCGAGGCGGCTTTACGACACCTACCACGTGGCCGGGCCGGGGATCGCCCTGGCCCAGATGGCCAACGCCAACCTCAACCCCTGGACCGAGTCGAAGGTCGACACGAAGAACCCCGATCGCGGCCCGCTGCTGATCCTCGACGGGGAGAAGGACCACACGGTTCCCTGGGCGATCGCCAACGCCTCCTACAAGCGGCAGGCGCGCAACCCGGGCGTCACCGAGATCAAGCAGATGCCCAACCGCGGCCACTCGCTGACCATCGACCACGGTTGGCGGGAGGTCGCGCAGACCGCGCTCGACTTCGTCAGGCGATTCGTCCCGGCCGCGCCGAGCTAGCCGCGAGCCCTGCGTCTGAGAGGCCCGGCACGCTCGGGGATCTGAGCCTGTGTAACGCCGCTGCAGCACGGGTAGCGGCCTAGGTAGCGGCCTATCAAGCGAGACGAGGGAGAGATGATGGTTGCGCTTGTCGTACTGCTGTTGCTGCTTGCGATCTTCGGCGGGCTCGGCTTCGCGGTCCACGTGCTCTGGTACGTGCTGATCATCGCCGTGCTGCTGTGGCTGATCGGTTTCTTCATTGGCGGGGCATCCGAAACCGGCCGCCGACGTTGGTACGGCCGCTGGTGAGCGCTGGGGAACTTCAGCGGCCGGCGTCATCCAAGAGATCGAGCAGGGCCGCCGCTGAGCCCTCGCGCGCCGATCAGGCGCCGATCGTGGGCGCTCGCGACCCTACGCAGGCGCGAACCGCCCGAGCTTCCGCGCGGCCTCGGACACCTCCTCGGCCATCTCGCACACCCGCTCGGTCTCGCCGTCGAGCTCCTCGGCCGTGACCGCGACGCCCGTCGCGTCTCGCTTCTGCGCCACGTGAAGATCCCTGGCGGCGGCCGACAACGCCCTGCACGCGAGCCTGAGTCGCTCGGCGGCCCGACTCACGTCGGCGTCCGCCATCTCCCGACCGTTCATGTCGCGCCCCTTCCTTCCAGTCGCTCGAGATGAGAGTTACCCACCTTTTAGCCGCCCGACGCGAGCTCTTTAGGGATGCCCGCCAGGATCGTTGCTCGCATGAGCGTTGTCGACCTCATCCCTCTGGCCTGGGTGGCCGTCGCGGCCCTCGTGGTGGCTGTCTGCCAGGTATCTTCCCGCGCCGATGCTGGATCGGGACGGGCGGGACGGGTGGAGTCAGAGCGGCGCAAGCCCCTGCGCTAGCTCCCTCTCGGCAGCGGGGGAGACGCAGCGGCGTGGCCCCCTAGCGTTCTTCCAGTTCGCGCTTGAGTTCAGTGTTTTCCCGTTCGACCTTGCGCAGATCGGCTTCGGCTTCGCGCGCGCGTTCTTCGCCGGCCTGGTTTGCAGGCGCCGGCGTCTGCGTGGTGGCGGTGACGGTGTTCGTGCGTTCGACGACCTTTGGCTGAGTCACGGTCTGGGTGTCGGTCACGGTCTGCGTCGCCGGCGTGGCCCGACCGGCTTCGCCGCTCCCTTCTCCCTTGTCGGCGAGGGCATAGCCGATCAGTCCCCCCACGATCAGCCCGAGGATCGCGGCGAGGACGGCCGGCCAGGGGTCCTCCCACCAGCGCTCCTCGGGCGGCCATTCAGGTGGTAGCCGTTCGCCGACCGGCTCGCCTGGCACCGGCTGTCTCGGCTGGAGCGGCGCCCCGAGCGGCCTGGTCGCCTCGGTGGGAGGCGTCGGCTCGCGTGGGGGCGGCGGCGGTCGCGGGGGTTCGCCGGCCATGCTTATCTCGGATACCCACAGCCGAGCGTCGACAAACCGCGGGCCGGCAGGTGGCTCAGGCCGAAATCCCGCATTCCAGAGCCGATCAGCGGCGTCGTCGTCCGCCCGTCTACGGACCGGGTATGTCGCTGTTGAGAAACTTTTTGCAAATTTGGGTTTATGTGTCCGATATTGGGGTAGTAGAAGTCATTCAGGGGGATGTCCGCGGGGAACAGCGGGCAGATCTCGGGAATGGCAAGCAGTCTCGGCCCCAGGAATGGGTCCGGCCGACTGGACGCTCCCGGGCAGGGGGAGTAGCATGCGGGGGAGCAGTAAGTCGGAGACCTAACAGCGAACCGACGGGAGGAACGACATGACGGCTACGGAGATGGGGCTCTCTAGGCCCAGACGCGCAACCCGATTCGTTCCAGGCACGGGCGAGGAGGAGCAACTGTTTGCGCGCCACCAGCAGGGCGATCGTGTCGCCCGCGAGGAACTGGTGCGCCGCTTCATGCCGCTCGCGCGGAGCCTTGCCCGCCGCTACGACCGCTCCTCAGAGCCTTTCGAGGACCTGCTGCAGGTCGCCTCGCTCGGGCTCCTGAAGGCGCTCGATCGCTTCGACCCGGCGCTCGGGCATCCGTTCGCCTCGTTCGCCGTTCCGACGATCCTCGGCGAGATGCGCCGCCACTTCCGCGACGCGGGCTGGTCGGTGCACGTGCCGCGTGGCTCCCAGGAACGAGCCTTGAAGGTTCGCGACGCGCAGGAGCGCCTGGCCAACGTTCGCGGCCGCGCGCCGACGGTGCAGGAGCTCGCCGAGTACCTGGAGTTGCCTCAGGACGAGATCATCGACGCGCTGCAGGCGATCCAGGCCTACGAGTCCCTTTCGCTGGACGCGCCCCGTCCGGGCGCCACGGATGAAGCGACGTCCTACGGCGACGCGATGGGCCAAGAGGACGAGCGCTACGAGCTGGTAGAGCTCGACGCGACGGTCAGCGCCGTGCTCGGCCGCATTCCCCAGCGCGAGCGCCAGATACTGCGCATGCGCTTCGTCGACGATCTGACGCAGACTGAGATCGCGGAGCGCGTGGGCATCTCCCAGATGCAGGTCTCGCGCCTGCTGCGCCGCTCGCTCGACCAGCTGCGCGCGCTGACGGACACCAAGAGCTGACCTGCCGAAAAGAGCCGCTGCGGGTCGCCGATCGTCGGTTGGATGAGCCCCGGTCGTTGGCGCGTATCGTTCATGCGGTGATGGCCGGCGCTCCGAACGTCTGCTTGGCGCTCTCAAATCAGCCCGAGAACGTCCTGCTGGTGCGCGAGACGCTCAGCGGGATGGCGGACACGGTGGGCGTTGACGGCGTCGACCTCAACGACATCCGCACGGCCGTGACGGAGGCCTGCAACAACGTCGTGCTGCACGCCTACGAAGGCGATGAAGGGCCGCTGCAGGTCGAGCTCTACCTCGCCCCGGCGACCGTGGAAGTCGTGGTGCGCGATCACGGCGTCGGCATCAGGCCCCACATCCGCAGCGAGGAGGAAGAGGCGCTGGGCATCGGCCTCTCGATCATCCAGGCGCTCGCGCCGCGGGTCGAGTTCAAGGACGTCGAGGGCGGCGGCACAGAGGTGCGCATGGAGTTCTCGACGCCCGGCACCGATTCTGTGCCGGAGGTGCCGGCCAACGGCTTCCAGGCGCCCGTCGTTCCGCCCTCGGCGCTCTCCAGCACGACCGGCCTTGCGGTCGCGCCGAGTGCGCTCGCCGAGCGGGTGCTCCCGCGTGTGATGTGCGTCCTGGCGGCACGGGCGCGCTTCACGACCGATCGCATCTCGGACGCCGAACTGCTCGCCGACGCGCTCGTCTCGCGCGGCTTCGAGTCGAGCGCGCACGAGCACATGACCGTGTCCGTCGAGGTTGGCAGGCGCGAGGTGGCGCTGCGCCTGGGCCCGCTCGGCGACGGCGGCGCGGGCCGGCTGATCGCGGACTCCGACGCCGGTATCGGCCAGGTCGTGGCGAGGCTGACCGACGAGCGTCGGATCGACAGCGACGGACGCTACGAGACGCTCGAGCTGACGATGCGCGACGCGCGCTGAGCGGCACCGAAGGCCGACGCCTTGCGCATCCCCGGCTCGACGGACATGGGCCGGGGCAAAAAATAGGCGGTGACCGCCGGGGGTAGCGATCACCGCCTGAGGGAGGACAACTCCAGACGCTGTTTTGCCCGTCGCCGACGGTTCTAAACATCTATTTTCGAGATTCGATGATCGCTTTCGTGGCGGGGCCGCCCGAGCGTCAGGGCGCGAGGGACGCGGGCAGCGGCCGCGCCGGCGCCGGCGTTCTCGGGCTTCGGCCCGTCGCCGGGGGCGGAACAGCCGTCCAAGACGCTTCGTCGAGGTTGGAGAATCCGCTTGCTGCTGCCGATTCTCCGATTGGCCGATGAGCACACGGGGTAGACCTGAGCAAGCACCCTGCGCACGGCTGGGCGGGGCAGATGCGCCGGTGAAATCGGCAATGGCTCAAACGGCAACACACGAGTTCTTCCCCGCAGCGGCCGGCAAGGTGGCATTGGTCGAGGACTCCTTCCGCCACGAAGCGCTCTTCTACCGCGGCATGGACGGATTCCTCGACGGGACCCTGCCCTTCATCTGCGAGGCGCTCGAGGCTGGCGAGGCGGTGCTCGTGGCCGTCGGCGAGGCCCAGGCGGAGCGGCTCGCCGACGCTCTCGGTGACGAAGCCCAGGCCGTTCGATTTCTCGGCACGGAGGATCTGGGCCGCAACCCGGGTCGGCTGATTCCGACCTGGAGCAGGCTGGTGTCCGCGCTGGCGGCCGACGGGCGCTCGGTGCGCGCGATCGGGGAAGCCGTCCGTCCCGGATGCTCGGCGGCCGAATTCGAGGAGTGCCGCCGCCACGAGGCGCTGCTCGACGAGGCCTTCGCCGGCGGACCGTCCTGGCGGCTGCTGTGTCCGTACGACGTCGACGGGCTCGATGCAGAGACGATCGCCGCCGCGCGGTCGATCCATCGCACGGTCATGCACGAGGGGACGAGCCGCCGCAACGGCGCCTTCCGTCACCGCGCCCCAGGCCCGTTCGACGGAACGCTCCCGAGCCCGCCGTCCGACCGGGAGGAGCTGGCCTTCACCGCGCGCGGTCTCGGCGCGGTTCGCAGCCTCGTCGCTCGCCACGGGGAGCGGGCCGGGCTGCCGCGGAGCTCAACCGAAGATCTCGTGCTGGCGGTCAACGAGCTGGTCACCAACAGCGTCCAGTACGGCGGGGGCGGCGGGACCCTGCGCGTTTGGCGCAGCCCCGGTGCGCTCGTGTGCGAGGCCCACGACCGCGGCCTTATCCGCGACCCGCTCGCCGGCCGCGTGCGGCCCCCGGTCGATCAGTACGGCGGCCGCGGGCTGTGGCTGGTCAACCACCTCTGCGACCTCGTGCAGATCCGCTCCAGCCTGGACGGCACGGCCGTGCGCGTCCACATGCTCGTCTAGCTGCTCTCCTCTAGCGCTTCTTACGCTCTACGGCGCGCAGGAGCTGCGCCTTGTTCATGCTCGAGCGTCCGTCCACGCCCAGGCTGCGCGCCTCCTGGTAGAGCTGCTCGCGCGTGCGACCGCGCGGACCCGGCCTACCGGAGCGCAGACCGCCGCGTCGACCCGAGGAGATGTCGCTGGTCGAGCTGCGCGAGCGCGTCCTCGATTCTCCGCTGCGCGCGCGCTCCTTGTTGACGGTGCGTGCGGCGATCTCCTCGGCGCGCCGCTCGGAGGCGCCCTGTTTGCGCTCGCTCTGCTTGACGTGCTCGTACTGCCTGGCACGCTTGGTGCCCTTCTTGACGCCGCGCGGTGGCATCTACAGACCTCCTCGCTCGGGTACGTGTCCCTGCAGCTCTCGTACCCGACCCCTGCCCGGCCAAACGAGGCCGCGCCGGCGGAGGTGTCGGCGGGCGGCGGAGCGGGTATGGCAGCAGATGGGGTTGCGCGTGCATGTCCATGCAAGAGGCACCACCGATCTCAGATCCGGAGTCCGACGCGGCGAAAGCCGCCGAGGCGCAGGGGGGCGGCGCCGGAGGCGCCGGCGCCGATGCTCGCCGCGCGCCTGGCCCCGGGGATGGCGAGGGGCGCCCGGAGACGTCGCTGCAGCGCCTGGATCGCAACCTCGAGGAGCTGACCGGCGAGCTGCGCGTGGTCGTGACGGGGGTGCAGGTGCTGTTCGCCTTCCTCTTGATCGTGCCCTTCAACTCCGGCTTCGTCGGGGTGGGCCCGTTCGTGCGCGGCATCTACTTCGCCACGCTCCTGTGCTCGGCCCTTGCGGCGCTGTGCACGCTCGCACCCGCCGCCTATCACCGTCTGCTGTTCCGCGCCGACGACAAGCGCCACGTCGTGTTCCTTGCCAACCGTCTCTCCATCGCGGGGCTCGTCTTCCTTGCGCTGGCGATGTGCGGCAGCCTGTTGCTCGTGACCACCAAGCTGTTCGGTGCCACCCCGGGCGTGGTCACGGCCGCGCTCGTCGCGCTCGCCTTCGGCGGCCTGTGGTTCGTGGCGCCGCTGATGCGCCGCGCCGCACGCGAGTCCGCCCAGGAGGCCCCTCGGGAGCTTGCCGGCGAGGCCGCTGGGGAGCCTGCGGGGGAGGCCGCCGGCGGGGCTGCTCGGACCGACCCGGTCTCCGGAGATGCGGGGCAATAGAGAAAAGCCGTGCGATACGATGCGGCCGTGGGCGCTCAGGAGCACCTGCGGGTCGATGCGCGACGGGCGGACGATCGGGTCGTGCTTCACCTCACAGGCGAACTCGACCTGGCCAGCTCGTCCGTGTTCGAACGCGCCCTGGAGGACCCCGACGTGGCCTCGGCGCCGCTGCTCGTGCTCGACCTCGACGACCTGAAGTTCGTGGACTCGACCGGGCTGCGCATCATCCTGCTTGCCCACGAGGGCTGTCGCGCGCGCGGGCAGGAGTTCGCGATCACGCCGGGCTCACCGCAGGTCCAACGCCTCCTGAGCATCACGAGCGTGGCCGAGCACATGCATGTGCTGGCCTCGCCAGACGACCTGCCCGTCTGAGCCTCGCCCGCCGCCGTGCGCGCGCCGCCACGGCGCGCCGGCATGTGAATGAGCCCGCCGACATGGCGAATACGCTCAGCCGATGACGCCCGACGAGCGCCTGGCCGTGATCGATCTCGGCTCCAACTCCTTCAGGCTGGTCGTGTTCCTGGCCGGCGAGGGCTGGTGGAAGCGCACCGACGAGATCTACGAGCCGGTGCGAATCGGCGAGGGACTGGCCGCGAGCGGCGCCCTCGGCGACGCGCCGATCGCGCGCGCGCTCGCCACGCTCGACGTGTTCGCGCAGTTCGCCAAGGCGAGCGGCCTCTCGGGAGACTCGATCGACGCGGTCGCGACGAGCGCGATCCGCGACGCGAGCAACGCGCCCGGCTTCCTGAAGCGTGCGCGCGAGCGCTCTGCGTTGCCGATCCGCGTGCTCTCGCGCGAGCAGGAGGCCCGTTACGGCTATCTGGCGGCGATCAACTCGACGACGCTCGAGGATGGCTTCGTGCTCGATCTCGGGGGCGGCTCGCTGCAGCTCGTGCGCGTGATCGGCAGGCTCGCACGCGAGTCCGGCTCCTGGCGCCTGGGCACGGTGCGCATGAGCGAGCGCTTCCTGCCGCCGAACGGTCCGGCCAAGCGCCGTCAGCTGCAGGCGCTGCGCGAGCACGTGGCCGAGGAGTTGAAGCAGACCGACTGGCTGGGCGAGGCCGGGCGCGCGGCGCCCGGCGCTCGCCTCGTCGGCATCGGCGGCACCGTCCGCAACCTCGCTGCGGCGGCACAGCGCGCCGCCGGGCTCCCCTCAAACGGCGTGCAGGGCATGGTGATCGAGCGCGAGGCGCTCGATCGGCTGGTCGAGCGTCTCGCGGAGCTGCCGGCCGCCGAGCGGGCGAACGTGCCCGGGATCAAGCCGGCGCGGGCGGACATCATCCTGGCGGGCGCCCTCGTCGTGCAGGCGGTACTGCAGGCCGGCCAGTTCGACGGCCTGGAGACGACGGAGGCCGGTCTGCGCGAGGGCGTCTTCTTCGAGCGCCTGCTCGGCGAGGCGTCGGAGCGCGGCGAGCCGCTGTTCGAGGACGTGCGGCGGGCGAGCGTACTCAACCTCGCCGGCCAGTACCACCTCGACGTGGCCCACACGCGGCATGTCGCGGCGCTCGCGCTCGGCATGTTCGATGAGCTGGCGCGCCTGGGGCTGCACGAGGGCGACCCGCGCGAGCGGGAGCTGCTGTGGGCGGCCAGCATCCTCCACGACATCGGCATGTCGGTCGACTACGACGACCACCACAAGCACTCTCGCTACCTGATCCTCAACGCCGGGCTGCCCGGCTTCACGCCGGTCGAGGTCGCGATCATCGCGCAGGCGGCCCGCTATCACCGCAAGGGCATGCCCGACCCTGGGCCGCTTCGCGCGCTCTTCGGCCCGGGCGACGCCGAGCGCCTGGATCGCTGTTCGGTTCTGCTGCGCCTGGCCGAGGATCTCGAGCGCTCGCGCGACCAGCTCGTGCGCGACACGCGCATCGCGCTGCACGACGGCGAGGTCGAGCTGAAGCTGCTCGCCGACGGCGAGTCGATCGTGCCGCGTTGGGCCGCCAACCGCGAGCGTGAGCTGTTCTCGCGCGCCTTCCATCGCGAGCTGGCCGTCGTTGCCTGAGCGAAGGAGCGGGCGCTGCCCGGCCCGGGCACCGAGCACATCCGTCCTCCCCCGGGATGCTCGCTCGGCTCGGCGCGAAGGCTCAGGAGGACGCGAGCTGGCGCTCGCGGCCGGCGCAGTCGAACAGGATCAGGCCGTTCGGCTCCAGCGGCCGTGGCAGCCAGCTGCGCGTGTGCACGACCCGGCAGGCCCGCTGCACGGCTTCGGTCGCCCTCGTGCCACCGCGCGTTGAGAACTCACCGCCGAGGATCACGTAGCGGGCTTGCCGGGTGCGCACGTAGGCGCCCAGGCCCGGTCCGTCGAGCGAGGGATCGGTGCCGCTGAAGCCGCCGAGCGAGCCCGCCGCGCCGCCGAGCAGGATCATCGGCGAGGCGGTGTTCGCGGCGTCGGTGAGCACCGACCAGCGCGTGCCGGCGCCATGAGCCTCGACGTAGTCGAGCAGCGCGCGATCGACGCTGACGTGCTCGTCGTTGACGCCGTAGCCCCCAGGGCCGGCGGCGGCGCGCGGGCCGGCGGCGGGGAAGGTCGACTGCACCGGGGCCAGCCAGTTGCTGGCGGCGTAGACGGCGGGAGCGATCAGCAGCGTCCCGAGCACGAGCGCGATCGCGCACGGCGCGAGTGGGCGCAGGCGTGTGAGCGCGAGCACCCCGACCAGCAGCAGCGTCGCGAGCGTCGCCGCGATCAGCGGCGCCGTGAACCACGACATGTAGTGATCGCGGTGGAGCAGGACGATCTGAGCGGGGACGGTCGCGGCGGCGGCGGCGACGAGCAGCAGCAGGCGCCAGTCGGGACGTCGCGCGAACTGCGCGAAGGCGTAGGTGCCGGCGCCGACCATCGCCGCCACGCCGGGGCCGAGCGCGGAGACGTAGTAGGGGTGGACGATCCCCTTGGACAGGCTCAGCACGGCCGCCTCGATCAGCAGCCAGCCGCCGAGCACGATCAGGACAGCCAGGCGTGGATCTCGCCGACCCGGGCGTGCCGAGGTCTGCCGGTTCGCGCCCGCCTGCCCATCCGCCCGTGCTGCGCCCTGTCCGTCCGCGCGCCCCGGCAGCAGCACGAGCAGCGCGAAGCCGAGCAGTCCGACGAGCGCGAAGGGCAGCAGCCAGGCGCCCTGGTTGCCGAGCCCTCGTTCGAACAGCCGCAGCGGTCCGACGGGTCCCCCGAACGCGATCGGGTTGCGTTCGCGCCCGTTGGCCAGGAACACGGGCGGCGCGCTCGGCACCTTGACCGTGCGCACCGGGCTCGGAGCGGCGGCGCCGCGCTTTGAGGGCGTCACGCGCTTGGCGACGCCGCCGGCGCCGACGGGTATCTGCCCGGGGCCGCCCGTCTGGCCGCCCACACGGCCGAACCCGTTGTAGCTGAAGGTGAGGCCGAGCTCGGTGTTGTCGGTGGAGCTGCCGACGAAGGGACGCTGCGAGGCGGGCGTGACTTCGACGGCGAGCATCCAGGCGGCCGACACGGCGAGCAGCACGGCGCCGGCGGCGAGCAGTTGCGCCAGGCGCCGTCGCAGCGGGCCGGGAGCGCAGAGCAGGAAGGCGAGCGCGATCGGGGGCACGATCAGATATGCGGCGAGCGTCTTTGTGTTGAAGGCCAGCCCAATGAGCGCGCCGCTCCACAACAGCGCGCCCCAGCGCCCGCGTTCGCAGGCACGCAGAGCGGCCTCGCAGGCGAGGATCATCAGCAGGATCAACGGCGCGTCGACGTTGTTCGTGCGCGAGATCGCCACGAACGACGGGAACACGGCGAGCGCGGCGGCGCCGGCGACGCCGGCCCAGCCGCCGAGGCGCCGGGCGAGCACGTAGTAGAGCAGCGCGACCGCGAGGACGCCCATGATCGCCTCCGGCAGCAGCAGGCTGGTGGGCGTGAAGCCGAACAGCTCGGCGCTCGCCGCCTGCAGCCACAGGCCGAGCGGCGGCTTGTCGACCATCAGCAGCCCGCCCGGGTCGAAGGAGACGAAGAAGAAGTTGTGCCACGAGCGCAGCATCGACTTCACGCCGGCCGAGTAGAAGATGTTGCCGTAGCCGTTCTGGGAGAGGCGGTGCAGGTCGAGCACGGCCGACAGCGCGAGCACGCCGGCGAGCGCGACGTGGTGCAGGCCCGGCCGCAGCGCCCGCAGCCGCTCGAATCCGGCGGCCAGCGGACGGCGGGACGCGGGCAGTGTCGCCGCCCGCCCGGGGGCGCTCATGCCGAGAGCGACTCGAGCAGGCGCTCGAGGTCGTTCTCGTCGTTCCAGGCGCCGACCGACGCCCGCAGCCACGGGCGCCCGGGGATATTGCGCACGACGCACCCGCGCTGGGCCAGCAGCTCGCGCTCGGACTCTGCGTCAGCGCTCTCGAACGCGACGAGCGTCGTTCGATCGCGCGGTGCGAGCGCTCGCCCGCGCTCGGCGAGCTCCTCGGCGAGCCGTGCCGCGAGCGCGGCGCCAGCCTCGTGAACCTCATCCCAGCCGGCCGCCTCGAGCAGTTCGGCTGCTGCCAGGCCGCAGGCGACGGTCTCTGCGCTCAGCGACATCGTCTCCAGGCGACGCGCATCCTCGTGCAGGCGCGCATCGATGCCGCTGTTGGGATCCTCGAGGTTGGCGTAGCCGCGCCGCGAGACGGCGATCCGCTCACGCAGCTCGGGGGTAACCCACAACATTCCCAGCCCGTCCGGGCCGCACAGCCACTTCTGCCCGGCGCCGGCGTATGCGTCGCAGCCGAGTGCGACGACGTCCACGGGCACGGCCCCGACTCCCTGCGCGCCGTCGAGAAGCACGGGCACGTCGACGTCGGCCAGCTCGGCGGGAGCGTATGAGCCGCTCATCCAGCCCACGTGCGAGCACGCGACGAGCCTCGTGCTGGCGCCGACCGCCGCCGCGATCTGCGCGAGCGGGACCGCGCGGACCGAGACGCCGCGCAGCTCACGCGCCGCGGCGAGCGCCCCGAGCAGCCCCGGGTGCTCCTCGTCGCTCGTCAGGATCTCATCGCCGGCGCCGAGCGAGAGGCCGGCGATCACCTGGGCCATGCCGTCGCTCGTGCAAGTCGTCAGGGCGACGTCGGCAGGCGTCGCCCCGAGCGCGCGAGCGTAGGCCTCGCGCAGCCGGTCGCCAAGCTCGCTGCGCCGTTGGAAGTGCGCGGAGGCGCGCCCCTGCACCGCCTCACGCTCGAGCTCCTCGGCGGCTGCCTGGATCGCTTTGGCGGGGAGCGGGCCGTCGGTGCCGGCGTTCAGGTATGCGAGCGTCCGCAGGACCGGAAACTCGGCGCGCAGCCCAAAGAGATCCACAAACCGCGAGAATACCCGCATGTCCAGCGCACCCAGCCAGACCGCCGCAGAGCGGCCGCTGTGGGAGCCGAGCGCTGCAGATCGCGACCGGGCGGAGATGACGCGCTTCATGCGCTGGGCCGGCGAGCGATGCGGTCGAGACTTCGCCGACTACGAGGATCTGTGGCAGTGGTCGGTGCAGGAGCTCGACGAGTTCTGGGAGAGCATCTGGGATTTCTTCGGCGTTCGCTGCTCGCGCGGCTACGAACAGGTGCTCGCCGAGCGCCGGATGCCGGGCGCGCGCTGGTTCACGGGCGCCGAGCTCAACTACGCCGAGAACATGCTGCTGGGCCCGGCTCACAGCGACGGACGCCCAGGCGGGCGCGATCCGGATGCGATTGCCGTCGCGCGCTGCTCGGAGCTGCGCGAGCTCGAGCAGCTCACGTGGGGCGAGCTGAGCGAGCGGGTGGCGCAGGTCGCGGGTGGCCTTCGCGCGCTCGGCGTCGGGCGCGGCGACCGCGTGGTGGCCTACATGCCGAACGTGCCGGAGACGCTGATCGCCTTTCTGGCCAGCGCCTCGCTCGGCGCGATCTGGTCGAGCGCGGCCCCCGAGTTCGGCGCGCGCAGCGTGATCGACCGCTTCGCCCAGATCGAGCCGAAGGTGTTCCTCACGGTCGATGGCTACCGCCACGGCGGCAAGGACTTCGATCGGCTGGAGGTTGCCGGCGCGATCCTCGCGGAGCTGCCGACGGTGGAGCACGCCGTGCTGCTGCCCCATCTCCACAGGGACGCCTCGCCGGCCGGGCTGTCGGGCACGGCGATCTCCTGGGAGGACCTGGCGCAGCGCGGGGCGGACGCCGAGCTGAGCTTCGAGCAGGTGCCGTTCGACCACCCGCTGTGGGTGCTCTACTCCTCCGGCACGACGGGCCTGCCGAAGGCGATCGTGCAGGGCCACGGCGGAATCCTGATCGAGCAGTTGAAGAAGCGCCTGCACCTCGAGCTGCGCCCTGGCGACCGCATGTTCTGGTTCACGACGACGGGCTGGATGATGTGGAACTTCCTCGTCGGCTGCCTGCTCTCGGACGCGGCGATCGTGCTCTACGACGGCAGTCCGGCCCATCCGGACCTGGGCGCGCTGTGGCGCCTTGCCGAGCGTGCCCGGATCACGTGCATGGGCCTGAGCGCGGGCCTGATAGCCAGCTGCGAGAAGGCGGGGATCGAGCCCGGTCGGGAATGCGACCTGAGCGCGTTGCGCGCGATCGGATCGACCGGCTCGCCGCTCTCGCCCGAGGGCTTTCGCTGGGTCTACGAGCACGTCGACGCGAACGTGTGGCTGTTCTCGACGAGCGGGGGAACCGACGTGTGCACGGCGTTCGTCGGCGGCTGCCCGCTGCTGCCGGTCTACGAAGGCGAACTGCAGTGCCGCATCCTCGGCTGCGCCGTTGAGTCGTGGGACGAGCAGGGCGTCGGGCACATCGATCGCGTGGGCGAGCTCGTGATCACCGAGCCGATGCCCTCGATGCCGCTGTTCTTCTGGGGTGACGGGGCGCCCGGCCCGCACGGTCAGGTCGGCGAGCGCCTGCGCGAGAGCTATTTCGCGATGTACCCCGGCGTGTGGCGCCACGGCGACTGGATCAGGATCACGCCGCGCCATGGCGCCGTCATCTATGGCCGCTCGGACTCGACGATCAACCGTCAGGGCGTGCGCATGGGCACGAGCGAGATCTACCGCGCCGCCGCCTCGCTGTCGCAGGTGCTGGACGCGCTCGTCGTCGACATCCCGGCGCGCGCGGGCGAGGAGGAGCTGCGGATGGTGCTGTTCGTCGTGCTCGCGCCCGGCACCGAGCTCGACGAGGAGCTGGCGGGGCAGATCAAGCGGCGCATCCGCGAGGACTGCTCGCCGCGACACGTGCCCAACGAGGTCCGCCAGATCGCGGAGGTCCCGCGCACGCTCTCGGGCAAGGTGCTCGAGGTCCCGGTCAAGCGCATCCTGATGGGCGCCCCGGCGAACGAGGCGGCGAGCGTCGACTCGCTGGCGAACCCGCGCTCGCTCGACTACTTCGTGGCGCTGGCGCGCGAGCTCGAGCTCGCGCCTCGCTAGAGCCCCAGCGAGCGGCCGACTATCTCCTTCATGATCTCGTTGGCCCCGCCGTAGATGCGAGTGACGCGCGCATCGGCGTAGGCGCGCGCGATCGGGTACTCGACCATGTAGCCGTAGCCGCCGAACAGCTGCAGGCAGCGGTCGATGGCGCGGCCCTGCAGATCGGTGCACCACCACTTGGCAGTCGCGGCGTCCTCGGGCGTGAGCTCGCCGGCGTCGAGCGCCTGCGCGCAACGGTCGATGTAGGCGCGCGCGACGTCGACTTCGCCGCGCACCTCGGCGAGGGTGAAGCGCGAAGCCTGGAAGGAGCCGATCGTCTGCCCGAAGGCCTTGCGCTCGCGCACGTACGCGAGCGTCCAGTCGAGCGCGGCCTCGGCGGCCGCGACGGCGGACGCCGCGATCGAGAGCCGCTCCTGCGGCAGGTTGGAGACGAGGTAGCGAAACCCCTCGCCCTCCTCGCCGAGCAGGTTCTCCGCGGGCACGTGCACGTCGGCGAACGAGAGCTCGGCGGTGTCCTGGGAGTGCTGGCCGATCTTCTCGAGGTTGCGCCCCCGCTCGAAACCGTCCATCCCGCGCTCGAGGATCACCAGGCTGATGCCGCGATGGCGCGCGGATGGGTCGGTCTTGACGGCCGTGATCACGAGGTCGGCGTTGATCCCGTTTGTGATGAAGGTCTTCGACCCGTCGACGACGAAGTGCTCGCCCTCGCGGCGCGCGCGTGTCGTCATCGACGCCAGGTCCGAGCCGATGCCCGGCTCGGTCATCGCGATCGCCGTGATCAGCTCACCCGAGACGATGCCCGGCAGCCAGCGCTCGCGCTGCTCCTCGTTGCAGTAGCTGAGGAAGTAGGGCAGGCAGATGTCGTTGTGCAACGTGATGCCGAGGCCGAAGCCGCCGACGCCGACGCGCTGGCACTCTTCGCCGATCACGAGGTTCAGGCGGAAGTCCTCGGCGCCGGCGCCGCCGTAGCGCTCGGGCACGGCCATCCCCAGAAATCCGCCGCGGCCGGCCAGCGCGAACACCTCACGCGGGACCAGCCCGGAGCGCTCCCACTCGCCGTAGCGTTCCTCATCGCCGACCACCTCGCGCTCGAGGAACGTGCGAAAGCTCGCGCGAAAGTCTTCGTGTACATCGTCGAACAGGTTGCGCTGCATTGGGCGGACCCTATCTCGGCGGGGTCGAGGGGGCGGGGTGGGAGCAGGGCCGCCCGCGCCGAGCCCGCGGCCTCCTCAGCGAAATCGGGGCTTGGCCAGGAGCAGCTGCACGTCCTGGATGCGCCGCTCGCGAAAGCCGCCCTCGCAATAGGAGAGGTACAGCTCCCACATGCGCCTGAAGCGCTCGTCGTAGCCGAGCTCGGAGACGCGCTCGGCGGCGGCGAGGAAGCGTTCGCGCCAGCGCTGCAGAGTCGTCGCGTAGTGGGCGGTGATGTCCTCGAGGTGCGCTTCACGGAAGTCGGTGACGCGCGCGACGTTGCGAGCTATCACCTGCAGCGAGGGCAGGCAGCCGCCGGGGAAGATGTAGGTGTTGATGAAGCTCTTGGACGCCTTCTCGATCTCGTAGGCGCGGTCGTCGATCACGATCGCCTGCAGCAGCATCGCGCCGTCCTCGGCGACCAGCTCCGAGCAGCGCCGGAAGAAGGTCGGGAAGTACTGCCACCCGACGGCCTCGATCATCTCGATCGAGACGAGCTTGCTGTAGGGCCCATTGCGCTCCAGCGCCGGATCGCGGTAGTCCTCGAACAGCACGGTCACGCGATCCTCCAGCCCGGCCTCGCTGATCCGCGCGGTCGCGTAGGCGTGCTGCTCGGCCGAGATCGTCGTCGTCGTCACGCGGCAGCCGTAGCGCTCGGCGGCGTACCGCGCGAAGCCTCCCCAGCCGGTGCCGATCTCCAACACGTGGTCGGCGGGCGAGAGCCTGAGCTTGCGGCAGATGCGCTCGAGCTTGGCCAGGGAGGCCTCCTCGAGCGTGGCCGAGGGCGACTCGAACACGGCGCACGAGTACATCATCGTCCGGTCCAGGAACTGCGAGAAGAGCTCGTTGCCGAGGTCGTAGTGCGCGGCGATGCGCTTGCGCGCGCGCGCCGGCGTGTTGCGCTTGACCCGGGCCAGCAGCGCCTGCGCCGGCACGAGCACGGGGCAGAGCGCACGGCGCAGCCGGTCGAGCGGGTCCATGTTGCGCGCGCCGATCCGCGTCAGGGCGACGAGGTCGTCGCAGTCCCACGCGCCCTCGGCGAACGACTCGCCGAGGCCGACGCTGCCGCGCAGCAGGGAGCGGTAGAAGCGGGGCGAGCGGACTCGCAGCTCGGCCGAGGGCGGGCGCTCGTCCTCGGGCGGGCGCTGACGCCCCGCCGGCCCGCCGTCCCCGCCTGAGGCATCGCCGAAGCGCAGGCGCCGCTGCCCCTCGACGAGCACCAGCTCGCCGCGGCGAAGGCGCGAGAGCAGCAGCAGCACCAGGCGACGGGCCAGGCGGTCGCTCATGCCGCGGAGCCTCCGCGCCCGGACGCTCGCGGATGAGCGTGCCAGCGCGCCCCGCGCAGGCGCAGCCGGAGCGCATGCGCGTAGATGCGGGCGGTCAGGCGCAGCGTCGGCAACGGATCGCGCAGCAGCACGCGCCGAAGCGTTCGCGAGCTCATCTCGCGCCGGCGCAGCGACAGCGTCGCGTCGAACACGGGCGCTTGCGCGAGCGGGCTGCCGTTGCTCCTCGACTCGATGTGGACCGACAGGCGCTCGCCGGGCTCGGTCAGCCGCCAGTCATAGGTGCGATCCATTCCCATCAGGGGAGAGACGTGCAACGCCTTCTCGAACTCGCCGTGCATGACGCGGCCGCTAGCGGCCGGCGCAGGCGCGCGCGACGGCTCCACACCGAGCACGTATGCATGACGCTCGCCCCACGGCGTGTTGGTCACCTCGGCGACGACCGCACGCACGCGCGCGCCGGCGCCGTCGTAGCAGTAGTAGAAGCTGACGGGGTTGAAGCAGTGGCCGAGGTAGCGCAGATGCGTGAGCAGGCGGATCGGCCCGTCCAGCGCGATCCCGGTGCGCTCGCGCACGAGCAGCTCGACGGCCCGGCGCAGCGGCGTCTGTGGATCGCCGAGGTAGTCGCGCCGGCGAAACCATGCCGGCGCAGGGCGACGGGCCGACCAAAGCGCATGCCCGTCGAACAGCTCGGGCAGCTCGTCGAGGTCGAGGTAGGCCATGCACAGGCGGTGGTTGAGCTCGTCGCGCACGGCGCCGTGGCGGCGGTGGCGCACCGAGCCCTCGTAGAAGCACGAGGCGCTCGCGCGGCTTCGCGCGCGGGACGGCCAGGACGGGGCGGATGCCGGCGCGCCCGGCGCCGGCGCCGGAGCGGCAGCGATGCTCACAGCGTCACCCCGAACGGTCGGCAGGCCCGCAGCGCGCTCACGACGCCGTCCTCGTGAAAGCCCCATCCCCAGTACGCGCCGCAGTAGTGAGTGCGGCTCGAGAGGTTTGAGATCGCGCCGTGCTCGGCCTGGGCGGCGACGCCGCGCGGCGTGTACATCGGGTGGGCGTACGGGATCGTGCGGATGATCTTCGCCGGATCGATTGCCTCGGTGCGATTCAGTGTTACGCAGAAGTCGCGGTCGGCGCGCAGGCGCTGCAGGTGGTTCATGTAGTAGGTGACCGTGCTCAGCGGCTTCGGCTCGCGCAGCAGGTGGAAGTTCCACGCCGAGCGCGCCGCGCGGCGGCGCGGCAGCAGCGTGCTGTCGGTGTGAAGCACGGCCTCGTTGGCCTGATAGCCGATCGCGCCGAGGAGCTCGTGCTCGCGCGGCGAAGGGTCGCGCAGCATCCGCAGGGCCTGATCGGAGTGCGTCGCGATGACCACGTGGTCGTAGGACTCGGCGGCCGATCCGGCGGCGCGGATCTCGACGTCGTGCTCGCGGCGCGTGATCGAGTCGACCGGCGAGCTCAGGCGCATGCGGTCGCGGAAGGGGGCCGTGAGCGCCTCGACATAGCGAGCGGAGCCGCCGCAGACCGTCGACCAGCGCGGGCGGTCTCGGAAGCCGAGCATGCCGTGGTTGGCGAAGAACTCGGCGATGAAGCGCGCCGGAAAGGAGCCGGCGGCGCGCGGGTCGGCCGACCACACGGCGGACAGCTGAGGAATGATCAACCGTTCGATGAAGGCGCGCGAGAAGCGGTGGCGCGAGAGGAAGTCCTGCATCGACTCCTCGCTGCAGCTGCCCTCACGGTCGCCTTCCAAGAGCGCGCGCAGCGCACGATTGAAGCGCAGCAGGTCGAGGATCATCCGCTGGAAGCGCAGGCTGACGAGGTTGGCCGGTTGGCAGACGAGCCCCCTGGGCGTGCCGCTGTACTCGAAGTCGTGCTCCTCGCCCTTGACCGAGAAGCTCATGTGCGTCGGTTGGCGTGCGACGCCGAGGCGGTCGAGCAGGCGCGTGAAGTTGGGGTAGTTGCGGTCGTTCATCACGATGAAGCCCGTGTCGAGGTGATGGGTCTCGTGAGCGGTGTCGACACGGATCGTGTTCGTGTGCCCGCCTGCGTAGTCGTTGGCCTCGTACACGACGATCTCGTGCTCGCGGTGCAGGAGGTGGGCGGCGACGAGCCCCGACACCCCGGCGCCGACGATCGCGATCCTCACGGCTCCCCCCGTTCCCTTTCAGCGGTGCGTCGCATCTTGTGAGCTTATGTACGCCGGAGCCGCTTCGTGTGGATCATTGAGGTCCTGGCCGAGCCCGAGCGGTTGACGCCCGACGCAGCGGACGCCATGCCTCGCGCGCGCCTGTATGCACGCCGCAGCCGGCGAGCGAGTGCGACTCGCGGGCAGGAGTGCGAGGCGGATGTGTCGAACAAGTGCGCCGATGAAGCGCACAGCTACCCCCACGAGCGACCCGCAGACGCGCGGCCGGTCGCCGATCAACGGCACCAGTGAGCACCAGAGCCTCTCCAAGTACATACGCGCCCGCTTCGAGGAGTGCTCGCGCTCGCAGAAGGACGTGGCGCAATACATCGTCGACCACCTCGACGAGGCCGCCTTTCAGACGGCCGAGGAGCTCGCGCGCCGGGCGAACACGTCGAGCTCGACCGTCGTGCGCTTCTCTCAGGCGCTCGGCTTCGAGGGCTTTCCCGAGCTGCAGGCCGCCGCGCGCGAGGAATACCGCCGCGTTCACGGCAAGTCCGACGCCCACGCGGGATCGCCCTCGGCACCGCTGTTCTCGCTCGACCAGAACGAGTTCGAGACGGCGCTGACGGCCGACCACCTGAATGTGGAGGAGACGGCGCGCAAGGTCTCACGCAGCGAGGTCGAGGCGCTGATCCAGGCGATCGTCTCGGCCGAGAAGGTGCTCGTGGCGGGCACCGACCAGATGGCCTTCTTCGCCAGCTACCTGCGCCATCTGCTGATGCTGCTCGACCTCCGCGTCGACGTCGTCGCGAGCCCCTCGCAGGAGGCTCTGAGCCGGCTCGGGAGGATCGACGAGGCGACGCTCGTGGTCGGGCTCTCAGCCGGGCGCCCGCATCCGCTCGTGGTGCGGGCGATGAAGCTCGCGCGGCACCGCAAGGCGAAAACGGCGGCGATCACCGATGCGACGCTCTCAGAGGTCGCGAAGCTCGCCCAGATCAAGCTCTACTACTCCTCCAACAGCCCGGGCTACGTGCGCTCGCACGCGGCCCTGCTGAGCCTGATCCAGGCGCTGGCCTACGGCGTCTACGCGCAGGACTCGGCGCAATACGACGATCGCATCAAGGCGTTCCGGTTGAAGTAGCCGCACCGTGATCGGGCGGGTCGCGCGCCGCGGGCGGACGGCTGGCAGGAGGACCGCGCGGCCAGGCGCGCGGCGGCCGCGGATAAACTCCTCGGCAATGCGCGACGAGGCGACGTTCCAAGTCAAGACGGGCCTGGCCGAGATGCTCAAGGGCGGCGTGATCATGGACGTCGTGACGCCCGCGCAGGCGACGGTCGCCGAGCAGGCGGGCGCCGCGGCGGTGATGGCGCTCGAGCGCGTGCCCGCCGACATCCGCCGCGACGGCGGCGTCGCGCGCATGTCCGACCCGGAGATGATCGCCGGCATCCAGGCCGCGGTGAGCATCCCGGTGATGGCCAAGGCACGGATCGGGCACTTCGTCGAGGCGCAGGTGCTGGAGGCGCTCGAGGTCGACTACGTCGACGAGTCCGAGGTGCTGACGCCGGCTGACGAGTCGAACCACATCGACAAGTGGGCGTTCAAGGTGCCGTTCGTGTGCGGCGCCACCAACCTCGGCGAGGCGCTCAGGCGGATCGGCGAGGGAGCGGCGATGATCCGTTCCAAGGGCGAGGCCGGGACAGGCGACATCGTCGAGGCCGTGCGACACATGCGCATGATCACCGGTGAGATTCGCCGCCTCAGCACGCTCGAGCCGGGAGCGCTGGCGACGGCCGCCAAGGAGCTCGCCGCGCCGCTCGAGCTCGTCCAGGGGGTCGCTCGCGACGGCAAGCTGCCCGTCGTCCTGTTCTGCGCCGGCGGCATCGCCACCCCCGCCGATGCCGCCCTGATGATGGCGCTCGGCGCCGAAGGCGTGTTCGTCGGCTCTGGCATCTTCAAGTCAGAGGACCCGCCGGCCCGCGCGCGAGCGATCGTCGAGGCGACCACGCACTGGCAGGACCCCGAGCGCGTGGCCACCGCCTCGCGGGGCCTCGGCCCGGCGATGGAGAGCCTCGAGACCTCGAAGCTCGCCGGCGAGCAACTCCTGGCCCAACGCGGCTGGTAGCGAGGCAGCCGATGGCGCGGCGCGGATCGGCGTCCTCGGTCGCTCGCGTGCCGAAGCCGGGAGACACTCGCTCCGCTCGCATCCCCGTTTCGGCCAGCACGCCACGCTCCCTGCGTCCTTGATCCGCTTGACCCTCGACTGCCTCGTGCGCGTCAAGTGATCCGGCCGGAATCGCCCCTCATCGGCGTGCTCGCGCTGCAGGGGGACTTCGAGGCGCATCGGCGCGTGCTCGAGCGGCTCGGCGCAGGCGTGCGCGAGGTGCGGGTGGTGGATGATCTCGACGGGATCGACGGCCTCGTGATCCCCGGCGGCGAGTCCACCACGATCACGCTCGGCGCGCAGCGCGAGGGCCTGGCCGAGCCGATCCGCGCGCTCGCACGCGATGGTCTGCCGGTGTTCGGCTCCTGCGCGGGGCTGATCATGCTCGACCGCGACCACCTCGCCCTGATGGACATCCGCGCCGAGCGAAACGCGTTCGGGCGCCAGGTCAGGAGCTTCGAGGCCGATATCGCCCTCGACGGCCTCGACGACGGCCCTGTCCACGGCGTCTTCATCCGGGCGCCGTGGATTGCCGAGCACGGCCCCGACGTGCAGATCCTCGGCGAGGTGGATGGGCATCCGATCGCGGCGCGCGAGGGCGCCCTGCTCGCGGTCGCATTTCACAGCGAGCTCGGCGAGGACGACCGCCTGCACCGTCTGTTCCTCGAGCGCGTGCGGGCTAGGCGCGGCTGAGTTGCACGTCGGCGCTCGCGCTTCGAGCGAGCAGGTGGCGGCGAAGGAACGCGAGCTGGTCGGCGAGGAGCGCCTCGTGTGCGGGGCCGTCGTAGATGTCGAAGTGGTCGACGCCCGGGTACGTGCGAAGCTCGCCCAGCGGCGCGCGCCGCGCGGCAGCGATCGCCGGTCCCGGCCGTGCCACGCGATCGGCCTCGCCGACGCAGACGAGCCACGGGCAGTGCAGCTTGGCGGCCGCGCACGCGGGGCGGAAGGGGCGGCCGAGCAGCCAGCGCGTCGAGATGCGGTCGCGCCAGCGCGAGTCCTCACCGATCGCCACGACGTGGCGCCAGCCCTCGGCGGCGCCGGGTGCGTTCAGCAGCGCCGGCTCGTCCGGCTCTCCGAACACGGGCAGGTGGCGCCCGCGCGCGGCCGCCGCCAGCACCATCGCGGTCACGCGCGGCGAGGAGCGGTGCGCCTGCAGCACGATGTCCAGGAACGGCACCTGGCTGACTGCAGCCGCGATGCGCCCGTCCTCGGCGGCGGCTGCGAGCGCGTTGCCGCCGCCCATCGAGGATCCGAACGTCGCGACGAGCTCGCCGTCGATGCGCGGCAGCGAGCGGCCGAAGGCGATCGCCGCCCGCCAGTCCTCGAGCGCTCGCGCCGGCTCGAACAGGTCGGGCTCGCCGTCGCTGTCGCCGAAGCCGCGATGGTCGAACACGAGCGCCGCGATCCCGATCGCCGCAAAGCGCTCGGCGAAGGCGCCGAGCCTGTCGCGCCGCGTGCCGGACAGGCCGTGCGCCATCACGATCAGCGGAGTGCTCGCGTCCGGGTCGCCGGCGCCCGTGGCGGGGTAGAGCCATGCGGCGCACTGCTCGGCGCCCGAGGTGAAGCGGAGGTCTTCGCGTGTGCTCGTCATGGACGCATAACGCCGCTCGGCTGTGGAACGTGAGAGCGCTCGCTCCCGGCGAGCGCCCGGCCCGCAGACGGCGCCGGCCCGGCCGAGCGGCGTGGCGGATCGGCGATACTCGCGTGCATGCGGATCGCGATCGCCGCCGACGAGTTGACCGGTGTCGCCGCGTTGCTCGCGCCGGAGCTCGCCCGCCGCGGTCACGAGACGCTTGGCCACGGTGCGCTGGGTCAGCGCGAGCGCAGCGACTGGGCCTGGGCGAGCGAGGCCGCGGCGCGCGACGTGGCCGAGGGGAGGGCCGAGCAGGCGATCGTCTGCTGCTGGACGGGGACCGGCGCCTCGATCGCCGCCAACAAGGTCGAGTCGGTCCGCGCCGCACTGTGCCTCGACGCGGGCACTGCCGAGGGCGCGCGGCGCTGGAATGACGCCAACGTGCTCGCCCTGAGCCTGCGCAGCACCTCGCAGGCCGAGCTCGTCGAGATCCTCGACGCCTGGTTCGCTGGCGAACCGAGCAGCGAGCGCGAGGACCGCGCGAACGTCGCGCATCTGAGCGAGATCGAGCGCCGCCGCGACTAGGACTCGCGGAAGCGCACGACCCCGTCGGCCTCCTCTTCGGAGACGCTGCCTTCGCGCAGCAGCAGGTCGGCGTGACCGAGTACCTCCGAGAGCGTGAGAAAGGCCTGCGTCACGGCGACGTTTCCCCACAGCTCCTGGGCGATCTCGTGGGCCGTCCGCGGCTCGGTGGCGATCAGGCGGCGGATCTTCTCGGCGCGTCGGCGGTGCATTCGGAAGCGTTCGTCGATCAGCGCGGCGTGGTCGGCGATCGGATCGCCGTGCCCGGGCAGCACCAGCGACAGCTCCATCGCGCGCGTTTGTTCGAGCGAGGCCATGTACGTCAACAGGGCCTGCGGTCGCGAGCTACCGACGTCCGGCTCCGCGCCCAGCGGCCGCGCCAAGAGCGGGTTCGAGGAGATGTGCGCGATCAGGTGGTCGGCGGCGAGCAGGATCGAGCTCGACTGATCGAGGAAGACCGTATCGGAGGGGCTGTGCCCGGGCCGGTGTAGCACTCGGAGCGTGCGGTCGCGCAGGCGCAGCTCGCTGTCGGGCGCGAGCGATCGGGTCACCTGCACCGATGCCCCCCAGGCGCGGAAGCTCGCCGACACCGCGCGCAGCGCCGTCACGACGTCGGCGGGGATGCCGTGGCGCAGCATCAGGTTCTGCGCGAACGCGTCGTCGAGATCCGTCTCGCGCCCGAAGCTGGCGAGGAACGGGGCCAGCTGCTCGAGCGCGGCCACCTCTGCGCCCGAGCGTCGCGCCAGGATCGAGGCCAGCCCGAAGTGGTCGATGTGCTGGTGGCTCACGATCAGGAGCTCGATCTCCTCGACCTTGCGGCCGAGCTGCGCGAGCGCCTGTTCGAGCTCGTCGAGCGCCTTGGCCGAGTTGGGCCCGGAGTCGATCAGCGTCAGCGGCGAGTCCTCGATCAGGTAGGCGTTGACGCGCCCGACCTGAAACGGCGTCGGGACCGCCAGGCGGTGGATCCCGCAGGCGGCCGCCTGCGCGAGCCGCTCGTACGCAAGCTCGCGCTCGTCCCGGTCGCTCACGAGCGGATCAGCGCGAGCACCTGATCGCGCCGCCTGGCCATGTCATCGGCCGAGACGAGCGACTCGAGGCAGAGCCGCAGCAGCGGCTCGGTGTTCGACGGACGCACGTTGAAGTGCCAGTCCTCGTAGTCGATCGAGATGCCGTCGAGGCGTTTCTGCTCGGCGTCGGCGAAGTGCTCGGCGATCTCCTCGATCTTCGCGTGCGGTTCCGCCACCTCCGAGTTGACCTCGCCCGAGATGAAGTAGCGCGCGTGGTAGGGGGCGAGCAGCTGCGACATCGGCTTGCCCTCGCGGCAGAGCAGCTCGAGCACGAGCAGGGCCGGGATCGCTCCCGAGTCGGCGCAGTAGAAGTCGCGGAAGTAGTAGTGGCCGGAGACCTCGCCCCCGAACAGCGAGCCCTCCTTGCGCATGCGCGTCTTGAAGAACGCGTGCCCGACTCGGTTGATGTACGGCGTGCCGCCGGCGGCCGTGACCGTGTCGGGCACGGCGCGCGAGGCGCGCACGTCGTAGAGGATCGCCTCGCCCGGGCTCTTGCGCAGCAGCGACTCGGCCAGCAGGGCCGTGAGGAAGTCGCCATCGACGAATGCACCCGTGTCGTCGATGAAGAAGCAGCGGTCCGCGTCACCGTCCCACGCGATTCCGAGGTCCGCGCCGGTCTCGCGCACGCGCTCCATGATCAGCTCGCGGTTCTCCGGCAGCAGCGGGTTGGGCTCGTGGTCGGGGAAGCTGCCGTCCGGCGTCCAGTAGGTCTCGATCAGCTCGAGCTCGAGGCTCTCGAGCAGCGGCCCGACCATCGGACCCGCCATGCCGTTGCCGCCGTCGACGACGACCCTCAGCGGCCGCGACGCCGACGTCACGACTTCGGGATCGATGAACCCGAGCACGGCCCGCTGGAACTCCTCGTAGAGGTCGACCTCCTCGAGCGCTCCCCGTTGCGGGCCCGAGCCACCGTCGCCTGCGGCCGAGGTCTCGGAGCCACCGCCTGCGAGTTCCGCTTGCACCCGCTCGCGGATCTCCTGGATGCCGGAGTCGCCCGACAGCGCGATCGCGCCCTCCCGCACGAGCTTCGCTCCCGTGTATGCCTTCGGGTTGTGCGAGGCCGTGCACATGAGCCCGCCGTCGAGCTCGCGTGAGCCGACGAGGAAGTAGAGCATCTCGCTGCCGACCTGGCCGGCGTCGATAACGCTCGCGCCGGTGCCAAGGATGCCGTCGCGATAGCGCGCCGCGAGCTCCGGGGCGCTGAGGCGCATGTCGCGCCCGAGGCCGATGCGCAGCTCGGGCACGGGCTTGCCGGCGAGGCCCGACAGCACGATCGCGAACGCCCGTCCGATGCGCTCGGCGACCTCGCCGTCGATCTGCTCGCCGTAGAGGCCGCGCACGTCGTAGGCCTTGAAGATCTCGGTTGCGAGCTCGGCGGGCATAGCGCGCCCATCCTAGGGGCTCGTGGGCGGGCGGCGTCGGCTGCGCAGCGCTCGCCCCGCCTAATATGACCGGCATGTCAGGACACTCCAAGTGGGCCAGCATCAAGCACAAGAAGGCGATCGTCGACTCGCGTCGCGGCAAGCAGTTCTCCAAGCTCGCGCGGGCCGTGATGGTCGCCGCCCGCGACGGCGGCGGCGACCCCGCCGGCAACCCGGCCCTCGATCTGGCGATCCGCAAGGCCAAGGAAGCATCGATGCCGAAGGAGAACATCGAGCGGGCGATCGCCAAAGGAACGGGCGAGGGGGGAGAGGCGGATGCGATCGAGTCCGTGCTGTACGAGGGCTACGGCCCCGGCGGCGTGGCGCTGCTCGTTGAGGCGCTGACGGACAACCGCAATCGCACGGGCGCCGACGTGAGGCACGCCTTCTCCAAGCACGGCGGGAGTCTCGGCGAGCCCGGCTCGGTGGCGTACCTGTTCGACAAGAAGGGCACGATCGTGATCGACGCGACGCGTTACTCCGAAGACGACCTGCTGCCCGCGGTCGAGGCCGGAGCAGAGGACATCGCCGTGGACGACGACGTCTTCGAGGTCGTTTCCGCCCCGGGCGACTTCACGGCCGTACGCGGCGCGCTGGAGGATGCGGGCGTCGAGATGGACAGTGCCGAGATGGCCTACCGACCCTCCACCCTCGTGCCCGTCGAGGAGGGCCAGCTCGGCACGCTGATGCGGCTGATCGAGGCGCTCGAAGACAACGACGACGTCGACGCCGTGCACGCCAACTTCGACGCCCCTGCCGAGGTCCTGGAGCGCGTAGCTGGCTAGGGCGCCGGCTCCTCGCGCCGGACGCGGAACAGCGGAACCGCGCCGCGGATGCCCTTCAGGCGGCGCTCGCCGGCGAACGACCAGCTGTAGGGGCCTTCGACGCTCTCGCGCAGCTCGCGCTCTACGAGCAGGCTGCTCGGCCGTGCCACGGCGGTGATCCGGCTGGCGAGGTTGACCGGCCGGCCGAACCAGTCGCCGGCGCGCGGGAGCGCCTGCCCGAGCGCCGCGCCGGCGCGCAGTTGCGGGAAGTCCTCCCCCTCGGCGTCGGCCGCCTCGATCAGCGTGAGCGCAGCGTCGAGCAGCGGCTCGGGCTCCGGCGAGGCCATCATCGCGGCGTCGCCGATCGTCTTGACGAGACGCACGGGCGGATCGGCGACCTCGCCGGCGAGCGCTTCCAGGCGCACGGCCAACCGCCCGAGCTCATCGGCCGTAACTTCTTCTCCCAGGCGCGTGAACCCGACGAGATCGGCGAAGCAGACGCTCACCTCGCGCGAGCCCGGCAGCTGCCCCCCGCTGCGCTCTAGCGCGCTCACGACCGTGCTCTGCGTGGCGTGTTTGAGGTGGAGCGCGAGCATGCTCTCGACGAGCGGGTTCACGAGCGGGTACAGGGCGGCGGCGGCCTGCGCGTACTGGTAGGCGAGCTCCGGCTCGCTCATCCCCGGCGCGAGCACGAGCTTCAGCGGTAGCGCGCGCAGGCTTTCGGCCGCCTGCGCGAGGCCGCGTCCGAGCACGCGCAGCAGGTCGAGCAGTTCGTCGTCGGAGATCCCCGCGTCGCGGGCGACTCGGGTCAGCTTGGCCGACTCGACCTCGGCCTTCGTGTAGACGTCCTCGTCGGAGTCGGGGATCGGCAGGCCCATCGCCCGGCGCGCCGCGATCAGGAAGTCCTCCTCGATGCCGCTCAGCTCGCTGACTTCGCGCAGCGTGTAGCGCTCGGTGCCGACGATCACCCGGTCGGCCGGCAGGTAGATGATCGACCCGGCGGCCGTGCTGCGGCGCAGGTCGGCGAGCGGGACGCCGTCGGCGGCGAGCGCGCGCAGCAGCGTCAGTCGCTCCTCGCGTTGCTCGCCGTCGAGACCATCGAGGAGGCCCTCGGCCGCAAAGTCGATCGGCTCGGCGCTCATCCACGCGGCAGGGTACGCGAGGCAGGCGTCCGAAGCCGGGCGCAGAATCACTGGGCATGATCGTCCTCGGCATCGATCCAGGCCTGGCCAGCACGGGCTACGGCATCGTCGCCCGCCGCGAGGGCAGGCTCGTAGCGCTCGACGGCGGCGTGATCGAGACGCCGGCCGAGCTGGCGCGCGAGCGGCGGCTGGCCGAAATCCATGCCGAGCTCGAGCAGCTGATCGGCGCCTACGAGCCGGACGCGGTCGCGCTCGAGGAGCTGTACTTCGGCCAGAACGTGCGCACGGCGTTCGCCGTTGGGCACGCGCGCGGGGTCGCGATGCTGGCCGCCGGCCAGCACGGGCTCCCGTGCAGCGGCTACACGCCGCAGCAGGTGAAGGGCGCCGTCTGCGGCAACGGGCGCGCGGACAAGCGCCAGGTGACGCGGATGGTGACGGCGCTGCTCGGCCTGGAGCGCGAGCCCCATCCCGACCACGCCGCCGACGCGCTCGCGGTCGCGATCTGCCACGTCAACCGAGCGCCGCTCTCGCACGCGCTGGCGAGGGCCGAGGCATGATCGCGCTCCTGCGCGGCGAGGTCGCGGTGCGCCGCGCAGATCACGTCGTGATCCTGTGCGACAGCGTCGGCTACCGCGCAGCGGTCTCGGCCGAGACGCTGCGGCACGTGCCGCCGATCGGCGAGCCGGTGACGCTTCACGCTCATCTGATCGTGCGCGACGACGCGCTCACGCTCTACGGCTTTCACTCAGAGCAGGAGCGCGACCTCTTCCTGATGCTGCTCTCGGTCCAGGCCGTTGGTCCGAAGGTGGCCCTGGCGGTGCTCTCCGGCGGCGCACCGCGCGAGCTGATCGCCGCAATCGCGGCGGGCGACGCGGCTCGCTTCCAGGCGGTGCCCGGGATCGGCAAGCGCACGGCCGAGCGGATCATCGTCGAGCTGCGCGAGAAGGTCGTCGTGCGCGGCGAGCAGGCCGCCGGCGATGCGATCCTCGCCGAGCGCGGCGGCGGGCGCGCGGATGAGCCGCAGGCCGACGGCGGACGCGCGCTGGCGCGGGCCGGCCTGATCGAGCTCGGCTACTCGCCGGGCGAAGTCGACGGGCTGCTGCTCGACGCCGAGGGCGAGAGCGCCGAGCAGCTGATCGCGCACGCGCTTCGGCTTGCAAGGGCGGGGGCGTGAGCGCGGAGACGACGGCCACGGCGCAGAGCGCGCGGATCCAGACGCCGTACCTCGTGGCCGAGGACGAGCTCGACCGCTCGCTACGTCCGCGCAGGCTCGAGGACTTCGTCGGCCAGGAGTCGCTGCGCGAGCAGCTGGCCGTCGCGATCGAGGCGGCGGGCGCCCGCGGCGATGCCCTCGACCACCTGCTGCTGGCCGGCCCGCCGGGACTCGGCAAGACCTCGCTCGCGCAGATCGTCGCGGCCGAGCTCGAGGTGCCGTTCGTGCAGACCGCCGGCCCGGCGCTCGAGCGAAAGGGAGACATCGCCGCCTTCCTCACGGCGCTCGAGCCGCGCAGCGTGTTCTTCGTCGACGAGATCCATCGCCTGCCGCGGGCGCTGGAGGAGACGTTCTACCCGGCGATGGAGGATCGGCGCCTGCCGATCACGGTCGGTCAGGGCGCGGGCGCGCGCGTGGTCACGCTCGAGCTGCCGCCGTTCACGCTCGTCGGGGCGACAACGCGCGCGGGCCTGCTGACGACGCCGCTGCGCGACCGCTTCGGCATCCAGGCGCGCCTGGAGCCGTACTCTGTGGCGGACCTGACGCGCATAGTGCGGCGCTCGGCGGGCATCCTCGAGATCGAGCTCGATCAGGACGGCGCGAACGCGATCGCCGAGCGCAGCCGCGGCACGCCGCGCGTGGCCAACCGGCTGCTCAAGCGCGTGCGCGACTTCGCCGAGGTGCGGATGGAGGGCGTCGTGACCGCACAGGCGGCGCAGGCGGCGCTGCAGCTGCTCGAGGTCGACGAGCTCGGCCTCGATCGGCTCGATCGAGAGATCCTGCACGCCATCTGCGTCAAGTTCGAGGGCGGCCCGGTCGGCCTCTCGACGCTCGCGGTCGCGGTCGGGGAGGAGCAGGACACGATCGAGGACGTCTATGAGCCGTATCTGCTCAAGGAGGGCCTGATCAAGCGCACTCCACGCGGGCGGGCGGCGACCGCGGCGGCGTTCGTCCACCTCGGGCTCGAGCCGCCGGCGCCGGCCGGCCCGGCGCTGTTCTGATCGCGCTGCGCAGTGCGGCCATCCGGCGGCGCCTTGCGTACTCTGTAGCGGACCCCCATGGCCCACCCGTTCATCTGCCCCAACTGCGGACACCGCACGACCGAGGTCGATCGCAACATCGGCTTCACGCGCCAGCCGAAGGGTTGTGCGAAGTGCGGCTTCGCATTCCTGTTCGAACTGCTCGACGACTACTACCCGGCGCCCGATGCTGCGTTCTTCGTCTGCGACGGCGAGGGCCGGGTGGTCGGCTGTGGCAAGAACTCCTTCGCCTTCACGGGCCTGGAGGAGGAAGAGGTCATTGGCCAGCGGGTCGAGCAGGTGCTCGGGCTCCGCTTCGCAAACGGCGATGACCCGGTGGAGACGGTGCTCGAGTGGGGCGTGCGCAAACTCGAGGTGCCCGTGCAGGTGGCGGGCGAGCGCGACGTGGCTGCGACCGCAAAGGCCGACATGTTCCCGGCCTATGACGATGACGGCGGGCTGTTGCTCGTGCTGACCCCCGACAAGTAGTCTCAACCCCAGCGCACGATGACCGACCGCCGCCGAAACCTGCTCGTCCTCCTGCTCGTCGCCGGGCTGATCGCCGGCTCGGCGATCGTGATCGCGACGAAAAAGACGCGGCTCGGCCTCGACCTGAAGGGCGGCGTCGAGCTCGTCTACCAGGCCAAGCCCACGGCGCAGTCGAAAGTCGACACGGAATCGCTCAACCGCGCGATCGACATCATGCGCTCGCGCGTCGACCAGCTCGGCGTCGCGCAGCCCGAAATCCAGCGCTCCGGCTCGGACGAAATCGACGTGGCGCTGCCCGAAGTCAAAGACGCGGCACGCGCCGAACAGGAGGTCGGCAAGACCGCCCAGCTGTTCTTCTACGACTGGGAGCCGAGCGTGATCGGCCCCAGCGGCCAACCGGCACCCAAAGAAGCGACGGCCACGGGCGGCCCCAACGCCGGTGCGGCCCAGTTCGGGCTGCCCGAGTACCAGGCCGTGCTCCGCGCCGAGAAACGTGCCCCGGAACTGCGCAAGAACGACACGACCTGGAGCAAGGGCTGCACGCCGCAGCAGGTCGGCGGATGTATCTACGGCAGCTGGTACCTGCTCGATCCCGTCCACCAGAAGGTCATACGCGGGCCCGAGGAATCGGAAAAGAACCTGTACTCGGACCTCAAACCCAAGGAAGTGCCCAAGGGCGTGAAACTGAAGGCGGTGCGGGTCAACCCGGGCACCGTGCTCGTGCGCGCGCGCCCGATCGAAGGCGCCAACGGCAAGGTCACGCAGAAAAGCCCGAACAGCTGGTTCGTGCTGAAGGATGGCCCGGCCCTGACCGGGGCCGAGATCAGGAATCCGCGCCAGAGCTTCGACGAAGGCGCCGGCGGCACAGGTGCGCCGAACGTCACGTTCGAATTCACGGGCCACGGCAAGAGCGTGTTCCAGGACGTGACCAAGGAAGTGGCCCACCGGGGCCAGGAAGCCCAGCTGCCGGGCGTCGGCAAGGAAGCGGCCCTGCAGCACTTCGCGGTGGTGCTCGACGACCAACTGATCACGACGCCGTCGATCGACTACACCAAGTATCCGGAAGGGATCGACGCCAACACCGGCTCGCAGATCTCGGGCGGCTTCACGATCAGCTCGGCGCAGGAACTCGCCCAGCAGCTCCAGTCCGGTGCGCTGCCGATCAAGCTCGAATTGATCTCCAACTCGCAGGTGTCGGCGACGCTGGGCAAAACGGCGCTGAACCAGGGCCTGATCGCCGGGCTCGTCGGCTTCGGCATCGTCTGCCTGTTCCTGCTGCTGTTCTACCGCGTGTTGGGCGCGATCGCGATCGCCGGCCTCGTGATCTACGCCATCTACTTCTTCGCCCTGGTGAAGCTGATCCCGATCACGCTGACGCTGCCGGGGATCGCGGGCTACATCCTCACGATCGGCGTCGCCGCCGATGCGAACATCGTGATCTTCGAGCGCGTCAAGGAGGAGATCCGCGGCGGCAGATCTGTGATCTCCGGCATCGCAACCGGCTACAAACGCGGCTTCGCGGCGATCGTCGACGCCAACGTCGTCACGTTCATGACGGCCTTCATCCTGTTCGCGCTCGCCACGGCCGAAGTCAAGGGCTTCGCGTTGACCCTCGGGATCGGCACGCTCGTCTCGCTGTTCACGGCCGTGCTCGCGACGCAGGCGGCGCTCGGCGCGATGAGCCGCAGCAAACTCGTCACCCACCCGGCGGCGCTGGGCGCGACGCGGCGCGGGGGCGGCTGGACGTTCGACTTCATGGGTGCGTCGAGGTGGTTCTTCTCGCTGTCGGGCGTCATCCTCCTGGTCGGCGCCCTCGCGATCGGCGGCAAGGGCCTGAACTTCGGCATCGACTTCAAGTCGGGCACGCGAATCCAAACGGCGTTCGTCCAGCCGGTCTCGGAGAGCCAGATCACGGCGGTCATGAAGGGCGCCGGCTACGGCAACGCCGAGGTGCAGAAATTCAACAACAAGAGCATCGGCGGCAACGGCTACCAGATCTCGACCAAGACGCTCAAGCCGAACAAGGTCAAATCGATCAAGGCGGAACTCGACTCCAAGTTCGGCACGAAGAACTTCTCCTCGACCTCGATCGGCCCGACCTTCGGCAAAACGGTGGCCAACAGCGCGGTGATCGCGATCATCGCCTCGCTGCTCGTCATCTCGGCCTACATCGCGCTGCGCTTCGAGTGGAAGTACGCGATCCCGGTGCTGATCGCGCTGATGCACGACCTATTGATAACGGCCGGCGTGTACTCGCTGACCGGTCGCGAAGTGACGACCTCGACGGTGGCCGCGCTGTTGACGATCCTCGGCTACTCGCTCTACGACACGATCATCGTGTTCGACCGTGTGCGCGAGAACGTGCCGCGGATGCCGCGCGCGGCGTTCTCACAGATCGTCAACCGCTCCATGTCCGAGGTGCTGACCCGATCGCTGGCGACGAGCTTCTGCACGCTGCTGCCGGTGATCGCGCTCTTGCTGTTCGGCGGCGAAACGCTGAAGGACTTCGCCTTCGCCCTGATGGTCGGCATCGCCTCGGGCGCCTACTCCTCGATCTTCATCGCCTCGCCGGTGCTGACGCACTGGAAGGAGCGCGAGCCCAGCTACCGCAACCGCCGCGCGCGGATCACGCGCGAACTGGGTGCCGTGCCGGCGTACGCCACCACGGCCGGCGGCGCGGCGGAGGACGTCGAGCCGGCCAAGCGGCGCAAGCGCGGCGTGTCGATCTTCGGCGGCGACGGTCCACCGGATGCGGGCGCCGGCGAGCAGCTCTCCCGCGACGAGTTCCAGGAGCTCGTGCGCGACCTCGACGTCGACCGGCCCGCGCGTCCGGCCCCCGGAGCGGGGGGAGCGGGCGTGGCGCAGAAGCCGCGTAAAGCGCGCCGCCCGAAGCCGGAGCAGCAGGCCGAGCGCCCGCCCGAGCCTGAGCCCAAGCGCGACCCCGCGGCCGACCTGACGCCCGAGGATCTCGTGCTGAAGGACGACAAACCGGCGACGCCGAAGCGCAAACGTCCCCGCAACCGCAGGCACGGCAGGCGCTGATGGGACTGCTCGCGTGGGTGATGATGGGACTCGCCATCTGGCACTTCACGATCTTCCTGCCCGATCACTTCTGGGGAGGGATCGTCGGCGCCCTGCTCGGCTCGCTCATGGGCGCGATCGTGGTCGGGTTGATCATCTACTCGGCGAAGGTCTCTTCGCTGACGATCCCCGGCGAACAGGCCACCGACGTCGCGATCGTGCTGTACGCGATCCCGGGTTCGGTGGTCGGCCTGGCCCTCGTCTACCTCGAGGGCATACGTCGGGAGCGAAGCCGAGTGGAGATCACCGAAGAGGCCTGAGCCGCGCGCTTCCGTCCCGTCGTGGCCGTAGCGTTGCCGCGATGTCGACGCCGCGCTTCGATCTCCCCGATTGCCCGAGCGACCAGGTCGCGCGCCTGCGCCGCGAGCTGTCGGTCAGCGGCGCGCTCGCCCAGGTGCTCGTGTGCCGCGGCCTCGGCGATCCGCTCACCGCCCGCGCGTTCCTCGACGCCGACGAGGAACATCCGCCCAGCGCCTTCGCGGGCATCGCCGACGCGGTCGAGGCGATCCTGGCCCACGTTTCGGAGGGGCGGCGGATCACGGTCCACGGCGACTACGACGTCGACGGGGTCTGCTCGACGGCGATCCTCGTGCGCGCGCTGCGCACGCTCGGCGCCGACGTCGACTCCTACCTACCCGACCGCGTCGGCGACGGCTACGGCCTGGCAACCGCCACCGTCAGGCGCCTGGCCGAGCGCGGCACGCGGTTGCTCGTGACGGTCGACTGCGCGGTCACGGCGGTGGAGGAGGTGGCGCTCGCCCGCGAGCTCGGCATGCAGGTCGTCGTCACCGACCACCACTCCGCGCGCGCCGACGGCGTGCTGCCCGACGCCCCGCTCGTGCACCCGGCGCTGTGCTCCTATCCCTGTCCCGAGCTGTGCGCCACGGCGGTCGCCTACAAGCTCGCCCAGGCCGTCTACGCCGCCGCCGGGCGCGACCCGCGCGAGCTCGAGCAGGAGCTCGAGCTGGTGGCGCTGGCGACGGTGGCCGACGTGGTGGCGCTCCGTGGCGAGAACCGCACGCTCGTGCGGCGTGGCCTGAGGGCGCTCGCGGCGACGCGCAGGCCGGGCCTGCGCGCGCTGATGGCCGTCGCCCGAGTCGTGCCGGCCCGCCTCGACGAGCGCGCGCTCGGCTTCGCGCTGGCGCCGCGGCTGAACGCCGCCGGACGCATGTACCGCGCCGACGCCGGCCTCGAGCTGCTGCTGACCGAGGATCCCGTGCGCGCGAGGCAGGTGGCAGAGGAGCTCGACAGCGCCAACCACGAGCGTCGCGAAGTCGAGCTGCGAATCCGTCACGAGGCCGAAGCGCAGGTCGCCGAGCTCGGCGAGCGGGCCGCCTACGTGCTCGCCGGCGAGCGCTGGCACCCGGGCGTAATCGGCATCGTCGCCTCGCGCCTGGCCGAGCGCCACCACCGTCCGGTCGTGCTGGTCGCGCTCGATGGGCCCAGCGGCCGGGGCTCGGCACGCAGCATCCCGGGGTTCGATTTGCTGGCAGGGCTCAAGGAGTGCTCCGCCCACCTCCTCCGCTACGGCGGCCATCGCGCGGCGGCGGGTCTCGAGATCGAGCGAGGTCGAGTCCCGGCGCTCGCGAGCGCGCTTGCCGAGCACGCCGAGCTCGTGCTCGACGGCGAGGACCTCGCCCCGATCGAGCGGGTGGACGCGGTCGTGGGTGGCGACGAGCTCGGCATGGCGCTCGCGGAGGAGCTGCAGCGTCTGGCCCCCTTCGGCCACGGCAACCCGGGCGTCTCGCTGCTGCTCGCCGACGCGTGCCTGCGCGACGCTCGCCCGATGGGCGAAGGCAAGCACGTGCGCTTCACGCTCGAATCGCGCGGAGCGCGCGCGCAGGCGGTCGCCTTCGGCACCGGCGGGCGGCTGCCGGTCGCGGAGGGGGCTCCGGTCGAGGCGACGTTCAGGCTCGAGGTCAACGAGTGGAACGGGATCAGCGAGCCGCGCCTGGTGCTGCGCCACGCGCGAGCGCTCGAGCCGCGGATCGAGGCGCGCTCGATGCCGGCGCCGCCGGCGGCCGCGCCGGCGGAGGACGCGCACGGCCAGCTGGCCCTCTGCTGAGCGCCTGAGCCGCTTCAATCCCGCGGGGGCGTCCCCTAACCTATGAATATGACGGTCGCCCGCGATCCGAACAGAGCGCACCCCACGGAGCTGGCCGAGCAGCCGCGGCCCGATGGGGGGGATACGCCTGCCCAGACGTCGACGGTGGGCGCGTCGAGTAGGGGTAAGGGCGGACCGCCGACCCAGCGCCAGGCTCCGCCGCCGCGGGTGCGTCTGGACCTCTCAGAGCCCGAGCGGCGCCTGTTGGCGGACCTGTTCGCGATCGTCTCCGAGCACGCCGCCGACTCGGCTGTGGAGATCGACCGCGCCCGAGTGCAGGACGCGTTCGTGTTCGCCTGCGAGCACCACGCGGCGCAGCGGCGCAAGTCGGGCGAGGACTTCATCGTGCACCCGGTCGGGGTGGCACGCATCTGCGCCGGAATGCGCCTGGACACGGAGACGCTGTGTGCAGCGCTGCTGCACGACACGGTCGAGGACACGAAGGCCTCGATCGAGGAGGTGCGCGAGCGCTTCGGCGAGGAGATCGCCCAGATCGTCGACGGCGTGACCAAGCTGACCGGGATCACGTTCCAGTCCCACGACGAGGCGCAGGCGGAGAACTACCGCAAGATGATGGTGGCGATGGCCACCGACGTGCGGGTCATCCTGATCAAGCTCGCCGATCGCCTCCACAACATGCGCACGATCGAGGCGATGCCCAAGCAGAAGCAGATGGACAAGGCGCGCGAGACGCTCGACATCTACGCGCCGCTGGCGCATCGACTGGGTATCCACGCGATCAAGTGGGAGCTGGAGGACCTCGCCTTTGCGACGCTGCACCCGCGCAAGTACCAGGAGATCAAGGGCCTGGTCGCACAGCAGCGCGACGACCGTGAGCGCTACGTCAGCCAGGCTGGCGAATACCTGGCACGGGAGCTCGCCGAGCTGGGCATCCAGGCCCAGATCGCCGGCCGCGCCAAGCATTTTTATTCGATTTATTCAAAGATGACGAAGAAGGGGCGGGAGTTCAACGAGATCTACGACCTCACGGCGATGCGCGTGATCGTGGACTCGGTGAAGGACTGCTACGGCACGGTCGGAGTGATCCATTCGCTGTGGAAGCCGCTGCCGGGGCGCTTCAAGGACTTCATCGCGATGCCCAAGTTCAACATGTACCAGTCGCTGCACACGACCGTGATCGGCCCGGAGGGCCGGCCGCTGGAGATCCAGATCCGTACGCAGGAGATGCACGAGATGGCGGAGTTCGGCGTCGCTGCACACTGGGTCTACAAGACGGGCCCCGAGGGCCCTGCGCCGGCGCAGGACGGTGGCGAGGGCAAGCGCGAGGACGCGAAGATGAAGTGGCTGCGCTCGATGCTCGACTGGCAGAAGGAGCTTTCGGATCCGCGCGAGTTCATGGAGACGCTGCGCACGGACCTGTTCGAGGAAGAGGTGTTCGTGTTCACGCCCAAGGGTCAGGTCAAGTCGCTGGCCGCCGGCGCGACGCCGCTGGATTTCGCCTACGAGGTGCATACGGAGATCGGCCACCGCTGCGTGGGCGCGCGCGTGAACGGCAAGATCGTGCCGCTGCACTACGAGCTGCGCTCGGGAGACATCGTCGAGATCCTCACGGCCAAGCGCGAGCGCGGCCCCTCGCGCGATTGGCTGGCGATGGTCAAGACGACCCGCGCGCGCAACAAGATCAAGGCGTGGTTCAAGGCCGAGTCGCGCCAGGACACCGAGCACACGGGACGCGAGGTGCTGCAGGAGCACCTGCGCAAAGCGGGCCTGCCGTCACAGAAGATCACCGGCTCGGCGATCCTCGCCGACGTGATCCGCGAGGTCGGCTACCGCAAGGCGGACGACTTCTACATCGCGCTGGGCGCGGCGAAGGTCTCGCCGAAGCTCGTCGTCGGCAAGGTCCTGCAGCGCTTGAAGCAGGGCGAGTCGGCCGACGGCGAGTCGGCCGCCGCCGACCTGCTGCGCGTCGGTCGCCAGCGCAGGCGCCCGACCAAGTCCTCGGGCCAGTACGGGATCAAGGTCGACGGCGTCGAAGACGTGATGTTGCGTCTGGCCAAGTGCTGCCGGCCGGTTCCGGGCGATGAGATCGTCGGCTACATCTCGCTCGGGCGCGGCATCACGATCCACCGCGAGGACTGCCCCAACGTGGCGCTGCTGCGCAAGGACCCCGAGCGCTTCACGAGCGTCTCCTGGGAAGGCGACCAGTCGACCGCATTCGTCGTGGAAATCCAGATCGACGCGTGGGACCGTCACCGCCTGCTCGAGGACCTCTCGCGCGTGTTCAGCGAGTCGGGCGCCAACATCCTCGAAGCTCGGTGCATGTCGGCGCCGCCGATGGTCAAGAACCGCTTCGTCGTCGAGGTCGCCGACACGCACACGCTGAAGAGCGCGATCACGCGCATGCGCAACATCGACTCCGTGTTCGACGCCTACCGCGTCACGCCCGGCGGCGCCGGCTAGACGAACGCTGGCCGGCGCTGGCCGATCGGTGAGCGCATCTGATCACCGATCGGTTGCGTCCTCGGTCGCTCACGTACCGAAGCCGGGAGACACTCGCTCCGCTCGCATCCCCGTTTCGGCCAGCACGCTTCGCTCCCTGCGTCCTTCACCAACCGCTTCGCGGTCGGTGCCGGCTTGGCCAGCGTCCGTCTAGGGCGCTCAGGCCACTACGTTCAGCGCGCGTGGCTTGATCGAGTACCGCGCCTCCTGCACCTCGCCGAGGAAGTCGCCGTCGACCTGCAGCGGCAGCGGGCGGCCGTCGGCGCTGCGCACGGTCAGCTCGCCGAAGGCGTCGAGGCCGGTGATCCGGCTGTTGCCGACGACGCTGGCCTGTGGCGCCAGCGCGCGCACGGCGATCGAGGAGAAGGCGAGCGGTGTGGCGCGGCGCAGGGCCGCGCCGACGAGCGCCCCCGAGTCGAGCTCGGCGCCCTCGGCGATGTCGATCCGTTTGTCGTGGAAGTAGGTGAAGGGGGCGCCGTTCTGCACGATCGCCGTGACCGCCTCGAGCGTGCTCCGGCCGTCGTCGATGACCATGCGGGGCGGGCGCACTAGATAGCGTTGCGCCGCTCCGAACGCCTTCCAGGTGAAGAAATAGGGGCCGAAGCGGGCCTTCAGCTTCGGTCGGGCGTCGACTTGCTCGACGACGCTCGCGTCGAGGCCGACCCCCGAGTTGAACGTGAAGCAGCGGTCGTTGACGACGCCGAGGTCGATCTTGCGCACGCGCCAATCGTCGGCCATCGCCAGTAGGTGCTCGGTCGCGTCGACGAGCTCTCCGGGGATGCCGAGGATCCTGGCGAACACGTTGGCCGAGCCGCCTGGCAGCGCGCACAGCGGCGTGGGGGAGCCGAGCAGCCCGTTGGCCGCCTCGTTGACCGTGCCGTCACCGCCGAAGGCGACGACGACGTCGTATCCCTCGTGCGCGGCCTCGCGGCACAGCTCGGTTGCGTGTCCGCGCGCCTCGGTGTCGACGGCGTCGACCTCGAAGCGCCCTTTGAGCGCGTAGACGACGAGGTGGCGAAGCCGGTCGGAGACGGTCGCGGCATACGGGTTGACGATGATCAGCATGCGCCGCTTGGCAGCGGCGGCATATGGCTCGAGGCCGGGAGCGCCGTCGACCAGGCGCCGCTCCCGCCCGCGCGTGGGGGTGCGCGTGGAGGGGGTGCTCATCCTCATTCGCCTACACCACAACGGGGCCCGCGTTACCGCGCCGGAGGGCCGAGGCGTTGACGGCAGATGGAAGGCGTGATCCAGTCGCATCCGTCCCCTGAATTGCTAGACTGCCGCGCACATAGCTGGACACATCCAGAGGGGTGAAGGGACTGGCCCGATGAAACCCCGGCAACCACCGTCAACGTCACGGACGGGAAGGTGCCAATTCCAGAGAGATGTGTGGCGGGCTTCGTGCTCTTCGCCACACCGTGACAAGGCGAAGAACACGTCCGAAAGGGGCCCCCAATGGCTGTCAGTCACCTTCAATGCAAGGAGTGCAAGGCGGAGTACCCGCTGCAGGCGCTGTTCGTCTGCGAGTCCTGCTTCGGCCCGCTCGAGGTCGCCTACGACCACAGCCGCACGGTCGGCGACGTCGGCGAGCTGCGCCGGCGCATCCAGGGCGGCCCGCAGAACATCTGGCGCTACGCCGACTTCCTGCCGCTCGCGGGCGGGCCTCCCGGTCCGTCGGGGCGCCTGGCCTCGCGCGTCGGCCTGCCGGCGGGCTGCACGCCGCTGATCCGGGCCGACCGCCTCGCCGAGCGCCTCGGCCTGGGTGAGGTGTGGGTCAAGAACGACGCAGCCAACCCGACCCACTCCTTCAAGGACCGCGTCGTCTCGGTCGCCGTCGCACGCGCCCGCGAGTTCGGCTTCGAGACGATCGCCTGCGCCTCGACGGGCAATCTCGCCAACTCGGTCGCCGCCCACGGCGCCGCCCTCGGCCTCGACTCCTACGTCTTCATCCCGGCCGACCTGGAGGAGCAGAAGGTGCTCGCCACGGGCATCTACGGAACCAAGCTCGTCGGAGTGGAAGGCTCCTACGACGACGTCAACCGCCTCTGCACCGAGCTGTGCGCGGAGCGCGACTGGGCGTTCGTCAACATCAACCTGCGCCCGTACTACGCCGAGGGCTCGAAGACGCTCGCCTTCGAGATCGCCGAGCAGCTCGGCTGGGAGCTGCCCGACCGCTGCGTCGTCCCGATCGCATCGGGCTCGCTGTTCACGAAAATCGCGCGCGGCTTCGAGGAGTTCACGGAGCTCGGGCTCGTCGAGGGCGAGCTGCCGAGCATGAACGGCGCTCAGGCCGACGGCTGCTCGCCCGTGGCGAGCGCCTACGCCGAGGGTCACGACGTGTGCCGTCCGGTGAAGCCGCGCACGATCGCCAAGTCGCTGGCGATCGGCAACCCGGCCGACGGACCCTACGCGCTCGACCTCGCCCGTCGCACGGGCGGCGGCGTGGACTCGGTCACCGACGAGGAGATTCGCGCCGGCATCAAGCTGCTGGCGGAGACGACCGGCATCTTCACGGAGACGGCCGGCGGCGTCACGGCGGCCACGCTCGCAAAGCTCGCGGCTCGCGGCGAGATCGACTCCTCCGAGCGCGTCGTGCTCGTGATCACGGGCGAGGGCCTGAAGACGCTCGATGCGGTGCGCGGGACATTCGAGACCCACACGATCGCCCCGACCGTCGACGCATTCGAGACGATCGAGGACCTTCCCATAGGCGCGTCCTCGGTCGCTCATGTACCGAAGCCGGGCGACACTCGCTCCGCTCCCATCCCCGTTTCGGCCAGCACACTTCGCTCCCTGCGTCCTACCTCTGCTCGGCCCTCGACCGTCTCCCGCTGATGTCGGTGCTCGTGAAGATCCCGACGCAGCTGCGCGCTGCGGCGGGCGGCGAGGCCGAGACCGAGGTCGACGGCTCGACCGTGCAGGAGGTCCTGGACGGCCTGTTCGAACGTCACGACGAGCTGCGCTCGCGCCTGTATGACGAGCAGGGCGGCCTGCGTCGCTTCGTCAACGTCTACGTCGCCGGCGAAGACATTCGCTTCCTGGATGGGCTCTCCACGCCGGTGCAGGACGGCTCAGAGCTGACGATCCTGCCGGCGGTCGCAGGCGGCTAGGTCAATCTCCAGCCTCGCCCGCTGGCCGAGCAGCGGCGGGAAGCCGGCTGAGTCACCGACCGATCGCGTGCTGTCCCGGCGTGGCGTGCGCGGGCGGCGGCGTGGACCCACTGAGGCCGACGGTCGAGACCAGCCCTGCTGCGCACATGGCGGCGATCGTCATGGCGCGCATGCGCTTGGGCGTGAGCCAGCCGAACTGGTGGTTCTGAAGCCAGCTCCTGAAGCCGGTCGCCGCCGAGGCGGCCGCGATCGCGCAGCCTGCGCACATCGCTAGAGCGTAGCGGCGGGCGCGGTCTCGCGACTCAGGTGTGCTCAGCCGCTTCGGCGCGGCCCTCGAGGCGACGGCGCAGCTCGGGGCCTCGGCCGGCGGCGACGGCCCGCGCGGCCCGCGCCTCGCTCAACTCCAGGCCATGGAGCTGGGCGTAGTCGAGCAGGTTCTGACGCTCCTCGCCCTCGCGCGCGGCGCGCAGGAACAGCCAGCAGAACAGGCCGAGCGTGAGGAAGGACTCCTCGACCATCATGATCGCGCCGGCGATGTTCTGGTCGGCCAGCGGCGAGATGTGGTGCAGCGCGTCGCCCGTGCTGTAGAAGGGGTAGAAGACGGTGCCGGACCAGAGGAAGATGTTGCCGAGCACGGTGCCGGCCAGACGCACGGCGACGATGTAGACGAGCCGCCCGAGGTTGCCGAACCAGCTCGGCATGGGCAGCGGCCCGAACAGGCACATCCACATGTTTATGCCGAAGCCGAGGAACATGATGTGCTGGAGCGCGTGGACGCCGGGGTGGTGCAGCGCGGCCTGGTAGAACACCGGCAAGTGCCAGACGTATAGGTCGATCGTCCAGAGCGGGAATGCGACGGCCGGGTGGGCGAGCACGCGCAGACGGTCGAACAGGCGGATCTTCAGGATCGGCGCGATCAGCGGGCCGGTCAGGCCGAGCACGATCAGGAGGGCTGCGATGTCGCCCATCAGCAGGTGCTCGACCATGTGCATGTACAGGAGGTCCTGGCTGGCCCCGCCGAGCGAGGTAAGCGAGGCGGCGATCGTGAAGCAGCCGGCGAAGAAGCACAAACGCCGCCATCCCGGGACCGGGTGGCTGCTCGCCGCGAGCGTGCGCGCGCGACGCTCGTAGAGGATCACCAGGAGCAGCAGAGGACCGAGCTGCAACACGTCCTCGACGGCGAGTGAGACGGCGAGCGGGAGCGCGTGCATGTTGCTGCAGACTACCGGCGGGCGCGTGGGCGCAATCGCCCCGCGGAGGACTTAGAAGGGGCTTAGAATGTCCTTCGCTGTTGTTCAGGATCACCTGGGTAGGATTCGTTGGACCGACTCCCATGACCGCGCAAACACCCATCCGTTCCGCCACCGCCGAAGGGCACACCGAGAGGGTCGACGCGATCGCGTGCCTTGGCGAGAGCACGCGGCGCAAGGCGATCTCCGAGCCCCCGCGCGGCCCGGGTCGCTACCTGGAGATCCAGGGCCCTGGCGAGACGCTGCTGATCCCGATCGACGAGGGCGTGATGCACATCGGGCGCGGCCTCTCGGCCGACCTCCACCTCGACGAGAAGTCGGTCTCGCGACGCCACGCGATGCTGGTGCACCGCCCGGCTGGCCCGCGTCTGCTGGATGACCGCAGCTCCAACGGCACGTTCGTCAACGGCAGCCGGATCGTGCAGGCCGATCTGCACGACGGCGACGTGATCCTGCTCGGGCGCGTCGTCCTGCGTTACCTGGAGATCTGAGCCCGACGCGGCTCCTCGGCGCCGCCCTCGGGCTTATACTCGGGGGCCTGTTCGACCCTGATGGGTCGGTCCTCAACACCCAGGGAGGGTCCAGATGAGAAAGCAGGTGGCCGCGGTAGGTGCGGTCGTGCTCGTCTTCGCAGCGCTAGCGGGATGCGGGAGCAGTTCCAACACCTCTTCAACGAGCACGACCAGCTCGGCCTCGATCAGCACCCCCGCCGTCAACACCTCCCTCGCGGCTCAGGTGCCGGCGGCGATCAAATCGAAAGGGACGCTCAACGTCGCGACCGAAGCCCAGTACGCGCCGAACGAGTTCATCGCGCCCGACGGCCACACCGTGATCGGCATGGACGCAGACCTGATCAGGTCGATCGCGTCGCTGTTGGGTCTGAAAGTCAGGTTGATCGACTCCAACTTCGAAACGATCATCCCGGGGCTCGCCGCGGGCAGGTACGACATCGGTGTCTCCTCGTTCACGGACACCAAGGAACGCGAGAAGACGGTGGACTTCGTGACCTACTTCCAGGCGGGCATCACCTTCTACGCCCTGAGCAGCTCTAACGCCACCGTGAACGACGTGGGAGACCTGTGCGGCAAGTCGGTGGCGCTCGAGAAGGGGACGGTCGAGCAGGAAGAAGCGGAAAGTCAGAGCTCGAAGTGCACTAAAGAAGGCAAGAAGGCCGTGAAGGCCCTCATCTTCCCCGGCCAGAACCCGGTCAACCTCGCCGTGGCGAGCGGGCGGGCGGAAATGGGAATGGCCGACTCGCCGGTCGCCGAGTACCAGGTGCAGCAATCGGGCGGCAAGTTCAAGCAGCTGTGCAAATGCTATGGCTTCGCGCCATACGGCATCGCGATCCCCAAGAACTCGGGCATGAGCACGCCGATCCTGGCTGCGGTGAAGGAGCTGATGTCAGACGGCTCCTACACGGCGATCCTCAAGAAGTGGGGCGTCGAGTCGGGTGCGATCACCGATCCGAAGATCAACGGGGCGATCAGCTGAACGCACGCAGAAGTCGCTGAGCGCAGGCGGGGTGTCCTCCTCCGAGGTCACCGATCAGGCGGGACGGCCCGAGCAGATTCGGGCCGTCCCGGTGCGGCGCCCGGGACGCTGGATCGCCGCCGCGATCGTGCTGGTCATCGCGGTCGCGCTGATCCGCTCGGTCGCGACCAACCCGCGCTTCGAATGGAGCGTCGTCGGCAACTACCTGTTCGACGCACGCATCCTCGAAGGCCTGCGCGTCACGATCGAGCTGACGGTGATCGCGATGGCGATCGGGATCGCGCTCGGCATCGTGCTCGCGATCATGCGCCTATCGCCGAACCCGCTCGTCTCGGGCGCGAGCTGGCTGTACATCTGGTTCTTCCGCGGCACCCCCGTGCTCGTGCAGTTGCTGTTCTGGTACAACATCGCGGCGCTGTACCCAAAGGTCGCGCTCGGCATCCCCTTCGGCCCCGCGTTCGTGCACATCGACGCGAACACGGCGATCACCCCGTTCACCGCGGCGATCCTCGGCCTCGGGCTCAACGAGGGCGCCTACATGGCGGAGATCGTGAGGGCCGGCATCATCTCCGTCCCGGAGGGGCAGTCTGACGCGGCGCAGTCGCTGGGCATGACGCGCCTGCAGACGATGCGCAGGATCGTGCTGCCGCAGGCAATGCGCGTGATCATCCCGCCGACGGGCAACGAGACGATCTCGATGCTCAAGACGTCCTCGCTCGCCAGCGTGATCGTCGTCGGCGAGCTGCTGTTCGCGGTGCAGAACATCTATTCGGTGAACTTCAAGACGATCCAGCTGCTGATCGTGGCGAGCATCTGGTACCTCGTCTGCACGAGCGTCCTCTACATCGGTCAGTACTACCTGGAGCGCTACTACGGACGTGGGGCCACCCGCGAGCTGGCACTGACGCCGCTGCAGCGTGTGAGGCTCGGGCTGACCTCCATTCGGCACGGCTTCTGATGGGCGAGCCCATGGTCAAGGCCGAGAGCGTCCACAAGCGGTTCGGCCGCCTGGAGGTGCTCAAGGGCATCAGCCTGGAGGTACTGCCGGGCGAGGTCATGTGCCTGCTCGGTCCTTCGGGTTCGGGCAAGTCGACCTTCCTTCGGTGCATCAACCACCTCGAGAAGATCGACGCGGGCCGGCTGTCGGTCGACGGCGAGCTCGTCGGCTACCGGCAGGTGGGGGAGAAGCTGCACGAGCTGCGCGAATCGGAGGTCTCGCGCAAGCGCGCAGAGATCGGCATGGTCTTCCAGCACTTCAACCTGTTCACCAACATGACGGCGCTCGAGAACGTCTGCTGCGCCCCGATGCGGGTCAGGAGGCTGGCCCGGGGCGAGGCTCAGGAGCACGGGCGCGCGCTGCTCGCCAGAGTGGGACTGCCGGACAAGGTCGACTCCTACCCGGCCCAGCTCTCCGGAGGCCAGCAGCAGCGCGTGGCGATCGCTCGCGCGCTGGCGATGGACCCGAAGCTGATGCTGTTCGACGAGCCGACCTCGGCGCTCGACCCCGAGCTCGTGGGCGACGTGCTGCAGGTGATGCGCAGGCTGGCGCTGGACGGCATGACGATGATCGTGGTGACCCATGAGATGGGGTTCGCGCGCGAGGTGGCCGACAAGGTGGTGTTCATGGACGACGGCGTCGTGGTCGAGGCAGGCGAGCCGGCCGAGGTGCTCGGCAATCCCAGGCACGAACGCACCCGCGCATTCCTCTCGAAGGTGCTCTAGCGCTAGAGCAGCTTGCGCATCAGCGCGACGGTCTTCTCCTGGCCGTGTGCGAGCCGGCCGACGTCCTCGTAGCCGCGAGCTGCGTGGAACGCCAGCGAGGCGTCGTTGCGCGGCCGGACGTTGACGTCGCACACCATCTGCCCGAACGGCCGTGCCGCATCCTCCATCGCGTCGTAGAGCAGGGCACCGAGGCCCCGTCGTCGCTGCGCCCGATCGACGGCGATGCGGTCGAGGTAGAGGAAGCGCTCGTAGCGCTCCGCGAACCAGCGGTAGTTGGCGCTGTCGTAGGGGGCGCCCGGGGCGATCGCGATCGCGAAGCCCGCAACGGCGCCGTCGAGCTCGGCGACCAGGCTGAGGTGGGCGAGCTCGAGGATGTACTGCAGGCGCGCCTGCTCGAGCGGGCTCAGCTCGCGTACCGAGGCCTCGTTGAGGGCGAGCACCGTCGGCCAGTCGGCGCGGGTGAGCGCTCTGACGGGCACTCGATCTCGATCGCTTGCCGCGCTCAGGCCTGGATCAGGCTGTGCAGCTCGTACATGCTCGTGGGCGGCTCGCCCGGAGGGGCGGTTCCCATCACCTCGGCGATCGCCGGTCCGAGGCGTTCGGCATCAAAGCGCCGGGCATGCTCCTCGCTCTCCCAGACGTCGACGATCTGAAAGGCCCCGTCGACCTCACCGGCACAGTGCATCAACAGCCCCTCCGGCGGGTTCTCCTCGACGCCCATGGTCGCGTTGACCTGGTCGTAGGTCTCCGCTGTGACATTGGGTGGTCGCACGATCCTGATGACAGCCATCGGTCTCCTTCGAGTCGTGACTCACAAAGCGCACTGCGGCGAACCGCCGCCGCTCCACCATACGCCAGCACCCGAGATCGGAGCTCGGCGCCTCGCCGCCTCGCGCCGGCGGCGGCCGCGCCCGTCTCGGGCGGTGCAATGCTCTGAGGATGGACATCGAGATCGCGGGACGGCCGCAGACGATCGACGGCGACGAAGAGGAGGTCGCCGTCCGCATCCCTCTGAGCGGCCTTCCGGACGAGCTCTTGGTCCGGGCGCTGGAGAGGAGCCCGCCGGTCACGAGCTTCTGCGAGCGGATCGAGCCGGGCGAGCGGGAGCTGGTCGTCTTTCTGAAGGACGAGGGCGTCGCCGGGCTCGACACGCTCCTGACCGCGATCCAGGCGCTGCTGGCGTCCACGAACGAGGAGCGCGCGCGGCAGAGCATGTCCAAGGCGGAGCTGCGCGCCGAGGCGGTCCGGGTGAAACGAAAGGAAGCGGACGCCGAGCTGCGTGCATGGTGGGAGCAGCGCGGCTGAGGCCGGGGTGGCAGGGCGAGGTGCCGCTGTCCCGGCGGCCGGCGTTTTCGCCTGAAGCCCGGCGGGTAATCAGCGATTGGGTAGGCCGCCCACGGGGGGCCGTCCCAGGGTCGCTGCCTGACCCGGGGAGACTCGGGTGGTGGCACGACGGTGAGGCTGCTTGCGGCGCGTGAGAGGATCTCGAACGCGCCGCAAGCGCCCGGTTCGTCGCGTCGGCCCGAATGGGCGCCCTGACGTGCTGGGCTAGCGCCGCACGGCTGCCGTTCCGGCGAGCTCGCGGGCGCGCTGCGCGCGGTGCGCGACGGCGAGCTCGCCGTACTCGGCGGCGGCGCGCTCGAGCGAAGCCAGCGCGGCCGGAGGGTCGGACTCGAGCAGTCTCTGGCCGAGCACCAGCTCGCAGTGCGCCGCCTCGAGCGGTCGCTTCAGCCGCTGCCAGGCGGCTCGCGCGTTGCCGAGGTCCACGACCGCGTCTGCGACCTCGCCGACGGCGCCCGTCGCTTCCAGTGCGGCGGCCTCGCCGACCGGGTAGTGCACGCGCTTGGCCAGCTCCACCGCCTCCTCGGCGGCCTCTGAGGCCGGCTCGGCTTGACCGGCGATCCCGAGCAGTACTGCGCGCGCTGAGTTGGCTTGGATCGACTGCACGACCAGGCCGGCGCGCTCGCAGACCTCGAGCGCCTGCGTGAGCGCCTCGTCCGCGCCCTTGACCTCGCCGCGGTCGGAGAGGGTGCCGGCGAGACCGTAGAGCGCGTCGAAGGAGACCTCGGACCAGCCGATCTGCTCGGCCAGCTCCTGCGCGCGCACGAACAGCTCCTCCGAAGCCTTCCAGTCTCCCTCGCGCCAGCGCAGGCGACCGCGGAGGACGTAGGGGAGGCACAGCTTGCCGACGAGCCCCTCGCGCTCGGACAGGCTGGCGCTCGCATCGCTCGACTCGATCGCCTGCTCCCAGTCCCCCGTGTTGAGGGCGAGCTGGGCCACGGCCGCATGCAGCTCGATCTCGGCGGGCACGTCGCCGATCTGCTGCGCCAGGGCGAGCGCCTCGCGATAGGCGCCGGCGGCGCCCTCATAGTCGGCCTCCGAGCTCTCGAGCAGCTGCCCCAGCGCCATCAGGGCGAGCACGACCTCGTGCTCGTCGGAGCCTCGCGCGAGCTCGACCGCGCGCTCGAGGTTCTCGCGCGCCTTGGCGCTGTCGCCGATCCGCCCGAACACGCGGCCGAAGATGCCGTGCGCGCGGCTGGCCGCGCGGATCTCGCCGAGCTGCTCGGCCAGCCGCAGCGCCTTCTCGGAGGCGTAGATCGCGAGCATGTTGTCGCCTGTCTGCGTGTACAGCCAGGCCGCCTCCTCGTAGAGGCGAACGAGCGCCAGCGTCGGCTCGGCGTCCTTGATCAGGTTGATGCCGAGCTGGTGATGCTCGATCGCCTGCTTGCGCTCGCCCTTGTGCGCGAGCGCGGCGCCGATCTTGCGGTGAAGCTCGGCCACGCGCTCGAGGCCCCCTTCGCTGCGATGGAACTCGAGCGCCTGCTCCCAGACATCGATGGCGGCGTCCACGCGCCCGAGCCGCAGAGCCACGTCGCCCTGCTTCTCCAGCAGCCGCGCGCGCGTCGCCATGTCCTCGCCGGCCTGCTCGCACGCGGCTTGGTACTGGGAGAACGCTTCGGCGTTCGAGTACAGCGCCATCGCGGCGTCGCCAGCGGCCTCGAGGTAGTGCAGCGCCTTCGCGCGGAACGGCTCCAACTCGGCGGGGGCCATGCTCAGCTCCGCGCCGAGCTGGGCGGCGCGCGAGTAGTGCTCGGCGAGCAGCGCGATGACCTCGTCGACGCGTTCGCCCGCGCGGGCCTCGATGAATCGCGCCACCTCGAAGTGCTTCTGCGCGCGTACGGCCTTCGGCAGCATCTCGTACGCGGCGTCCCGGATCAGCGCGTGCTTGAAGGCCAGCTCCGGCTCGCCGGCCAGCGTGCTGCCCTCGCCGAGAACGACGATGTCCTTTTCGCGCAGCACGCGCAGCGCCTCGCGCAGGTCGCCACCGTCGGCCTGCGCGACCGGCGCGAGCGCACCCTCCCAGAACGTCCGGCCGACGACGGCGGCGTGCGCGAGCAGCCGACGCTGAAACGGCTCCAGCGAGTCGAGCCGGGCGGCGAGCAGCGCCTGCACCGTGGCGGGCAGCTCAGCCGCGCTGGCGGCGTCGTCCTCAGAGAGGTGGCGCACCATCTCCTCGGCGAAGAGCGGGTTGCCCTCCGCGCGCATGGCGAGCGTCGAGATCACGTTCTCGTTGGGCTCCTCGAGGTGCAGCAGAGCGCCGATCAGATCGCGCGTGTGGCTCGCGTCGAGCGGCTCGAGGAAGATCGTCGTCGAGTCGCGCCGGACGCCGCCCCAGCCGGCCCGCCGCTCGAGCAGCTCTTCCCTGCAGAGGCACACCTGCAGCACCGGCGCCGTCGCCCATTGCGCCAGATGCTCGATCAGATCCAGCATCCCCTCGTCCGCCCAGTGGATGTCCTCCCAGATCACGAGCAGCGGGCCGGTGCGAGCGAGCCCTTCCAGACATGAGCGCACCGCGGCGAAGAGCGCTTCCCGCGTGCCCTGCGCGTCGCCGTCGTCGGCCGCGGGGGGCGCGCCGGGCGCCTCGATTCCGACCAGGCGCCCGACGAGCACCGTCTTGGCCGTCGCCGATCTGGCGCTCTCGTGCTCGGAGTGGCTGAGCAGGTCGCCCAGGCGCTGTGACAGCTTCTCCCAGGCGCTCGCCGGGGGGTCGTCGTCGACGATCGCGCACTCCGCCCGGATGACCTCGGCCAGCGGCCAGTAGGCGACGCTCGCGCCGTAGGGCAGGCAGCGTCCGCGTCGCACCGGCGCCGCCATCCCGTTCAGCCGCAGACCACGCTCGAACTCCTGCAGCAGGCGCGACTTGCCGACGCCGGCTTCGCCGATCACGGTCGCCAGGTGCGGACGACGCGAGGCCTGCACCCGCCCGACGAGGTCGTGCAGCCGCGCGAGCTCGGATTCGCGCCCGACGAGCGGCGCACGAGCAGGGGCCGCGACGGCCTCGGTAGCGGCGGGCGGGCGGCCGGGGGTAAGTGCCTCCCACGCCGGCACGGGCTGTGCCTTTCCCTTCAGCTCCAGCGGCTTTGGCAGCGGGCGGTACTGGATCGCCTCGCTCGTGCTCTGAACGGTCCGCTCTCCTACGAGGATTGTTCCGGGCGACGCGGCGGCCTGCAGTCGCGCCGCGACGTTGACGCTGTCGCCGATCACCGTGTAGCCCTGACCGACGTGGCCGGCCAGGACCTCGCCGGTGTTGATGCCGACGCACAGCGCGAAGCGCACGCCGTGCTGCTCGGCCAACGGCTCGTTTATCTCGCTCATCGCCTCCTGCATCGCAAGGCCCGCGCGCACGGCGCGCTCGGCATCGTCACCGTGGGCGACCGGAGCGCCGAAGATCGCCATCACGTTGTCGCCGATGAACTTGTCGACATAGCCGCCGTAGCGCTTCACCTCATCGCTGAGCCGCGCGAGCGTAGCGTCGAGGAGTCGCTTGACAGACTCCGGATCGAGCTCCTCGGCTATCGCCGTGTACCCGGAGAGGTCGGCGAACAGGACCGTCGCCGTGCGGCGCTCGTCGAGCGTCTGCGCGCCGGCCGGCTCGCGATCCTCCGCGCTCATCGCGCCGTCGGTGCTCACCTCCGGCGCCTCGGACCCGGGCAGCTCGGCGCCACAGCTCATGCAGAAGCGCGCATCGTCGGGAGCCGCGGTGCCGCATGATGCGCAGCGCCGCTCGAGCGTCGCTCCGCAGCTCATGCAGAAGCGCGCCTCGGGCGGGTTCTCGCTCGAGCACTCAGCGCACTGCGCCACGACAGCTCACCCCAGGATCGACGAGCTCTGACATGACACCGATTATCCAGATCGGCAGGGGCGGTTACCACGAAGGCCTCGCTCACGGCGTTGACAAGCGCGCGGCCGATACGCAAGGATCGCCCGATGGAGGCGCGGATTTCGAGCGGGCCGGGGGCGTAGGGCCATCTCAGCGGAGCACGTCGAGATCGTCCGGCGCGCGATCGAGGCCTTCGGCAGCGGCAATGTGGAGGCCTTCACTGCCCTGATGGACCCGGAGCTCGAGTGGACGACCGGTCTGGGTGCGGTCGAGGGCGAAATCTTCCGCGGGCACGAGGGCGTCCAGACGTACTTCGCCCGGCTGGACAGCGCCTGGCACGAGTTTCGGCTGCTCCCGGACGAGGTCCGCGATCTCGGCGAGTCCGTGCTCGTGCTGGGCCGGCTCGAGGGACGCGGCCGCGGCGGCAGCGTCCCGGTCGACGCGCCGGTGGGGACGGTGTGGGATCTGCGCGCCGGAAAGGTGTGGCGACTGCGTGCCTATCTCGACCAGAGCAAGGCGCTGCAGGCGGCCGGCTTGGAGCAGTAGGCGAGCTCGGGCCCGGAAGGATTCCGAGCGAACGGAGTCCGATGGGCGTACCCGAGAGATAGGAGGCACTCGATGCGCAGATTCCTGCTTGGGGTCGTCACGTGCGTCGCTCTGTCAGCAGTGCCGACGGGCGCGCTGGCAGCTCGTAATCCGAGCGGCACGGGTCCGCCGAGCCAGTCCTGTCAGGAAATCGAGGCGGCGGGTGGCACCACGCCCGGACACGCCGCGAACTCGCCGGGATCGCCGTTCAACGAGCCTGAAATCAACAGCGAAAAGGGCGGCATCGGCGGTCAGCACTACAGCGAGAAGTCGCAGTACGACGTCGCCTGCTACCAAGTCTCGCGGTAGGACTCGGCGACGATTTCGGCCCACGGGCGGGTCGCGAGCGCTACTGCTCGCGACCCGCACGGGGCGTTGGCCCGGCGCGAGCGCTCTGGCGTCAGTCGCACGCCATCTGCCAATCCACGCGCGTGTTGCCCGGGGCTTACCGCGGCGGTATCATCGAGGGGCAGGGGGATCTGCGGGGGCACGACGTGATGGGCGTGATGGGCATGATGTCGATCTTCAACATCGTCGAGCGCGAGCACGAACGGCGGTTTGCGCTGGTGGTATCGGGCGACCTGGACCCGATGACGGCCCCTCGCCTGGAGGCTGCCGTCGCGAGGGCGTGCACGCAGGGCGCTCGTGAGGTCGAGATTGACCTCGGCGACGTCCCCTTCATCGACTCCGCCGGGATCTGGGCGCTGCTGCGCGCCAAAGAACAGTGCGAGGAGAACCGCGCCGGCTTCTTCATCGTGCCGGGAACGCACTCTCAGCCCAAGATGGTGTTCAGGACGATGGGGCTGGACGACAGGCTGCCGTGGCGGGAGCCGGCGCCCCAACCGGGCGCGACGAGCGGCTGAGCCGGCGCACGCGCGCAACGACTACTGCTCCAGTCCGACGGCCTTGAGCGCCTCGTCCTGGTCGAGATAGCCGCGGATCCGCGAGATCTTGGCGTCGCGCAGGTCGAACGCCATCCCCAACGACGCGTCGACGGTGGCGCCGCTGCCCTTTCCGCGACCCTCGAGGCGTGCCAGGACGAGCACTCCCTCGCGGTGCTCGCGGAACTCTGCCGGGAAGATCTGAAAGCTCTCCCACGCGCTGCCGAGCGCCCCGAAGTAGCGGCGGACACCGTCGTGTCCGAGAAACCGGCCGCCCTCGATCGGGCTCATCGACGGCAGCCACTCGAAGTCTGTGGCGGTCAGGGCCGCGAACCGTTCGACGTCGCGCTCGTTGAACGCAACGACCGCCTCCTTGACGACCTCGAGGTTCTCCGGCGACATCGGCTCAGCTCACCCGTCGCTCAGTATCCCGCAGCCGGCTGGGGCCCTCTGCGCGGCGTTTCGCTGCCCCTCCCAGGCGGGCGGGCACGCCGGAGCCTCGCTCCGGCGTGCAGCGGACCGCCGAGCTCAGGCTTGGAGCTCGCGCTTCAGCTCGCAGGCGTCAACCGAGGCGCGGTTGCCCGGCGTTTCGGACGGGTCCATCGCGGCCAGGACCTTTGCGCCGGCCTCCAGATCCTCAGCCGTGGCGAAATGCTGCAGGACGACCGCCGTGCCCTGGCCCTCGTCGAAGAGGATCTGCAACTTCGAGGAGTTGACGCCCGGCGGGGGTCCGCTCTCCTGATCGATTCGCGCCAGGAGCCCTTCGATGCGCTCGGCGCTCACGTCGGTGAATCGCACGACACGTACGTACATCAGGCCAACCTCCCAGGGTCGATGATGATTGACGCTACCGCGCGCCCGACGACCGGGTCAACCGCGGTGACGCCTTCGGCTCGCAATTCGGGTGCGCGTGAGACATCTCCCACAAGATCCAGCCGGCGCCGCTAGGCGTGCGCCACGACCTCGCCCACGTCGACGCTGTCGAACGTGACGAAGTCGCCCGGTGGCTGCATCTGCTCGGCGACCGCACGCGCGGCGTCCTCGGACTCGAACATGGCCAGCGAGGTTCCGCGGTTCTCGGACAGGTTGACCCAGTAGCCCGCGACGAACCCCGGCGCTCCCGAGACCCGCGGCACCACCTGCCCGCGGAGCGCCTCCTCGGCGGCCTCGCGATCGTTGATCGTGACCTTCACGGCAATTGCGTGCATGGCGGCCTCCTTTGAGCGGTGTTGCGGTAAGAGCGAAGCTACCGGATCACCTGTGAGAGCGCGGACCGAGGGATTCTCATTCTGTAGACCTACCCCGAATCGGCAGCTGCTCAAGCGCGCCCGGCGGGATTCCAACTTGCGACCTCTCGCTCCGGAGGCCACTCGGGGCAGGGCGGGCCGCAGACTCTCTGCGGGATACTGGGCGGCCGGTGTCTGAGCAGTCCACGACCCCCGACCTGGTGGAGCGTTGGCAGGAGACTGCGGCCGCTTACGCTCGCCGTGACTTTCACACGATGATGCGCTTCTGGGCGTCCGATGTCGTCTGGGATGCCTCGTCCGCGGGGCTCGACATCTTCGAGGGCGCGGCGGCGGTTCGCAGCTTCCTCGAAGACTGGACCGGTGCCTACGAGGAGTACGAGTACAAGCATCAGGAGGGCCGGGACCTCGGCAACGGAGTGTTGTTTGCCGTGGCTAGTCTGGGCGGTCGCCTCGCTGGCAGCGCGGGAAGGGTGCAGGAACGATGGAGCTACACGGTCACATGGGCAGAGGGGATGATCGTGCGGGTGATCACCAGAGCCGACATCGACGAGGCCCGTGCGGCCGCCGAACGCCTCGCCGAGGAACGCGGGTAGGGCGATGTCGAAGAACGTGGAGTTGGTGAAGCGACTCTATGACGCCTGGCACAAGGATGGCTTCGGCGTAGTGCCCGCAGTGATGGACCCAGACATCGAGTACGTCAACCCTCCGTATGCCGTCGAGCCCGGGACGCGCCGGGGCTACGAGGGGTTCGCGATCGCTGCCCAGAACATCCGCAACGTCTACCCAGCCCGTCGGTTCGAGCCGCTCGAGTTTCACGAGGCACGCGACCGGGTGGCGGTGCGGGTGAGGGTGGTCGCACGCGGCGTCGGCAGCAGTGTCGAGGTCGATGTCGAGCGTGGCTACGTGTTCGACGTTCGTGACGGCAAGATCGTTCGGTTCGCGTGGTTCAACGAGCCGCTTGAAGCCCTCGAAGCCGTGGGGCTCGCGGAGTAAGCGATGTCGCAGGAGAGCGTGGCGTTTTCCCGGAGCCCCAGATAAGCGCTTGGCCGGCTCCCTGGCACCTCGGCCCTGGGCGCGTTAGTGTCGTCCGCAAACCGAGACCAAACGGGCAGGAGGCAATGATGGCGGCAGATGAGAACGCAGCTATCCTTCGACGCGGTTACGCCGCGTTCAACTCGGGTGACATGGACACGCTCATCGAGGTCTTCGACGAGAGCATCGTGTGGCACCTCCCGGGTCGGAGCGCCATGGCCAACGACTACGCGGGCCGTGACGCTACCTTGGCCTACTTCGGTCAGTTGGCGCAGGAGACGGGCGGTACATTCCGGGCCGAGCTGATCAGCGCGCTTCCAGACGATGAGGATCGCGTTGTCGGCATTCAGCGGAGCATCGCGGACCGGAATGGCAAGCACCTCGATGTCGGCAACTGCATCGTCTTTGAATTCAAGGACGGGCGGGTTGTCGACGGCCGAGAGCACTTTCACGACCTCTACGCTTGGGACGAGTTCTGGTCTTAGCGATCTGCGACGCCTGAGCGAGACTGATAGGGAGTTCCGCAGGAACGTTCGTGCCGAATTCAATCCTCGCTCGATCAAGCCGAAGCCCACGAAGCGAGAGGCTGGCGGAGTAGGCGATGTCGCAGGAGAACGTGGAGACGGTCGAGCGGGCGATTGCAGCGATCAATGCGCGGGACATTGACGGCTAGCTTGCCTGCTGTACCGAGAATGTGGAGTTGCTGACGCCCGTCGGCTCGCCTCGGACTTCACGCGAAACTACGCGAATCGACGCGACTCAGGCACGAAATCGGCGTCTCGTGCCTGAGATTAGCCGCGCCACGCTCGCAGCGTAGCCACCGCCCCAGCCTGCGGGATACTGGGCTGGCGATGTCGGAGAACCTGGACCTCGTGCGCTCGATCTACGCGGACTGGGAACGCGGCGACTACTTCGGCGGCTCGGGCGAGTGGATTCATCCTGAGATTGAGTTCGTGGTTGACGGCGGTCCTGAGCCGGGCCGCTGGACGGGGCTCGATGGGTTGATCGAGGGCGCCCGCACGATCCTCACTGTCTGGCAAGACTGGCGGCCCGAGGCGGAGGAGTACCGCGAGCTCGACGACGAGCGCATCCTCGTGTTCTTCCACCCCAGTGGACGCGGCAAGACGAGCGGATTGGACGTCGGGGACGTTGCCGGGAAGGGAGCGAACCTGTTTCAGGTTCACGGCGGCAAGGTCACGCGCCTCGTCGCCTATTGGGACGTCGACCGTGCGCTCGCCGACCTCGGCCTGGAGCAGTAGGCGATGTCGCAGGAGAACGTGGAGGTCGTGCGAGCGGTCTACGACTGCTGGAGGCGGGGCGACTTCCGTGCGACGGCCAATAAGGTCGCACCGGACTTCGAGTGGAAGCAACTCCACGGTGTCGTAGAGCCGGGGTCGCATGTTGGAGCAGATGCGAGCCGCGCGCTGCGGAGCATCTTCGAGATCTATAAGGACCTTCGCGTCGAGGCCGAGGAGTACGTAGATGCGGGAGACACGATCGTCGTTGTAGCCCACGCTCACGGCACCGCTCGCGGAAGCGGGTTGCACATGGATCAACGGCTCGCGTTCGTGTGGACGGTTCGGGAAGGAATGCCGGTCCAAATGGAGCAGTACCCGAACCGCGGGGACGCCCTCAAGGCCGTGGGGCCGGAGGAGTAGCACGTGGCGAGTTTCGCTAGCCATTTCGCCAGCCCGTCCTAGGGGGTTGGCAAGATTCGAACTTGCGACCTCTCGCTCCGGAGGCGCCTGGCTTGTCGGCCTATTTAGCCATAGCGCCAGTGTTTTCGAGGCGAGAGTGGCCACGCCATGCCTCTCGGACTTGACGCGAATCGACGCGATTCGACGCAACTCGGGCACGAAATCGCCGTCTCGTGCCTGGAATCAGCCGGGCTACACGGCTGACTTGGCGATCCTCGCGAAAGCTCTCCTACGCGCTTGCCCGAGCGCGGGCCGACTCGCTTGCGGCGTAGTCGTTGCCCTGCGGGATACTGGGCGGGCGATGTCGGAGAACTTGGACCTTGTGCGGTCGATCCTCCCCGACTGGGAGCGCGGCGACTGGAGCTCTACTCACTGGGCCGACCCCGACATTCGGTTCGAGCTGACCGGCATCGCCGGAGGTCGCTGGACCGGCCCAGTCGGCATGGCGGAAGGATTCGCAGGCTGGCTGCAAGGCTGGGACGACTTTCGAATCGCGGAGGTCGAAGAGCTACGAGAGCTTGACCATGAACGCGTCTTGGTGCTGCATCGGTTCACGGCCCGCGGAAAATCGAGTGGCCTGGCTATTGAGCAGACAGGCCCAAAGGGCGCGAGCCTGTTCCATATTCGTGATGGCAAGGTGATTCGCCTCGTAGCGATCGTGTCGCCGCGCGAGCAGACCCTTGCCGACCTCGGCCTCGCGGAGTAGGCGATGTCGCAGGAGAACGTGGACGTGGTGCGCGACGATACCCTCGACGCCTACAGTCGGCGCGACGTCGAGGCCGCGCGACAGCTCCACCACCCCGACATGGAGTTGGACTGGTCCGCCTCGGGCAGCGCTCTCGCGCGGGTCTATCGCGGAATTGACGATGCCGAACGCTCTGGGCGGAGTACTACGAGACGTTCGAGCAGACGGAGGTCAAGCCGGATCGCTTCATCGACCTAGGTGAGACGGTCGTCGTCCCGAACGTCGCCTACCAGCGTGGCCGTGACGGCATAGTGGTCTCGGCACGGAGCACACTCGTGTACACGGTCCGCGACCACAAGATCGCTCGCATATGCCTGTACCAGCAGGAAGACGAAGCCCTCAAAGCCGTGGGGCTGGAGGAGTAGGCGTGGCGAGTTTCGCCAAACCCCTTCTAGAGAGCCGGTTGACGCTCGGCAAGCTCACGTGCGAGATCCCGCACCCGGTCAAAGCCCCCGATCTCTTGGGAGCCGTCGGGAGTCTTGATCCGGGACCTCTCGTTTCCAAGCGCCCAGACCTCTACGGCTCCGATCGGGGTGTCGGAAACCGCCGTTTAGCAGGGCTGAACGGAGAGCGCGCCCGGCAAGATTCGAACTTGCGACCTCTCGCTCCGGAGGCGAGCGCTCTATCCACTGAGCTACGGGCGCAGATGGCGCGCTCGGCCGCGCCTTCGGCTGTCGAGAGCTTACCGCCGGCACGCCGCGCCGCAGCACGGCTTTCCTCCGCCCGCAGCGCAAGGCGCCAACACCTCACCCCGTCCGCCGCTACCGTAGCGCCATGGACCTCTCCCTGTTCTTCGTCGGAACGGGCGGCGCCGTGCCGAGCGCGCGCCGCGGCCTGCCCGCGATCCTGGTCCGTCGCGGTGGCGACCGCATCCTGTTCGACTGCGGCGAAGGCACGCAGCGCCAGCTGACCCGCTCGGTCGGGCTGCTGGACATGGACTGCGTCTTCATCACGCACTTCCACGCCGACCACTGGCTCGGACTGCCGGGGATGCTCAAGTCCTTCGCCCTGCGCGATCGTAAGCAGCCCCTGACCGTCTACGGCCCGCGTGGCCTCAGCGAGCTGATGGGGGTGATGCGCGTCGTGTACGGGCGGCTGCCCTTCGAGTTCAGCGTCGTCGAGCTGGAGCCCGCCGAGGCCGTCGAGCGCGACGGCTACGCGATCGCGGCCGTGCCGGTCAGCCACCGCTCGCCCGCCGCCTTCGGCTACGCGCTGATCGAGGACGCGCGCCCGGGTCGCCTGGACGCCGCGCTGGCCGAGCAGCTCGGCGTGAAGCCGGGGCCAGACTTCGGACGCCTGCAGCGCGGCGAGACGGTCGGCGGCATCCTGCCCGAGCAGGTCATGGGCCTAGAACGTGAGGGGCGCAAGCTCGTCATCTCCGGCGATACAGAGCCGTGCGAGGCGCTCAAGGTCGCGGCGCACGAGGCCGACCTGCTCGTGCACGAGGCCACATTCACGGAGGAGGACGTCGAGCGCGCGCGCGAAACGGCCCACAGCACCGCGCGCCAAGCGGCCGAGCTCGCCCGCGACGCCGAGGTGCGCGTGCTCGCGCTCACGCATGTCTCCACGCGGTACGCCGGCGGGCAGTTGCGCGACGAGGCACGAGCCGTGTTCGCCGCCACCGAGGCGCCCCGCGACTTCGACACGATCGATGTTCCGTTCCCCGAGCGCGGCCGCGCCACGCTCGAGCGCTGGTCCGAGCGCCAGGCGCGCGAGCGCGCTGGCGGCTCCGCTTCCCCTGAAGCGCCCGACGGCGACGTCGATGCGGGCGAGGACGGGCCGCGCGAGCCGGGCGGGAGCCCGGAGTCTCCGCCCGAAACCGTCGTCTCGCGCTAGAGAATCGTCGCAGCCCCCTGATACATTCCTGAAGATCCTTTAACCCGGTCCTGTGAGGCCAGGAAGGAAGAGATGGACCAGAGCAGCGAGAAGGTCGTCCTCCGTGAGGGCGACGTCCAGCGAGCGCTGACGCGCATCGCGCACGAGATCGCCGAGCGCAATCCCCGGGCCGGTGGCGATCATCGAGACGCCGCCTCGTTGCATAACGGCGCGTCTGCACCAGGGTCCGATCCCCCGGCGGACCTGGCGATCGTGGGCATCCACCGCCGCGGCGCCTTTCTCGCCGGGCGCCTGCGCGAGCTGCTCGAGGACCTGCTGGGCGCCGAGGTGCCGCTGGGCGACCTCGACATCGGCTTCTACCGCGACGACGTCGCCAGCCGCCCCGACGCGCCGGTCGTGCACGCCTCGCACATCGACTTCGACATCGGCGGGCGCACGGTCGTGATCGTCGATGACGTCCTCTTCACGGGTCGCACCGTACGCGCGGCGATCGAGGCGCTGTTCGACTACGGGCGCCCGGAGCGCGTGCAGCTCGCCGTGCTGGCCGACCGCGGCCACCGCGAGCTGCCGATCCGCCCGGACTACGTCGGCAAGAACCTGCCGACCTCGCGCGCCGAGCACGTGCACGTACGCGTGCGCGAGCTCGACGGGGTCGACGAGGTCGCGATCGCCCCGGCCGCCGTGGAGGTCGCATGAGCGCCGTCAAGGCTCGCCCCGCGCACGAGCAGGAGCGCGCGTGAATCATCTCCTCTCGATAAGAGATCTCGATAGAGGCACGATCGAGCGCATCGTGGCTCAGGCCGAGCGGTTCGCCGAGGTCTCCGACCGCGAGATCAAGAAGGTTCCGGCGCTGCGCGGGCGGATGGTGCTGAATCTCTTCTACGAGGCGTCCACGCGCACGCGCAGCTCCTTCGAGCTCGCCGCCAAGCGTCTTTCGGCTGACGTCGTCAACTTCGCAGCCAGCGGCTCGAGCGTGGAGAAGGGGGAGTCGCTGAAGGACACCGTGCTCACGCTCAGCGCCCACAAGCCCGATGCGATCGTGCTGCGCACGCCCTGGGCCGGCGCTTCCGAGCTCGTCTCGAACTGGTGCAGCGCGGCGATCGTGAACGCGGGCGACGGCAAGCGCGAGCATCCGACGCAGGCACTGCTCGACGTCTACACACTCAAAGGCCGTCTCGGCGAGCTCGATGGCGCCAGCATCTGGATCGTCGGCGATGTCGCCCACTCGCGCGTGGCCCGCTCGGACATCGTCGCCTTCCAGCGCATGGGCGCCAAGGTCACGGTCGCCGGGCCGCCCACGCTGATCCCGCGCGGGATCGAGGCGCTCGGCTGCGATGTGCGCTTCACGCTGCAGGAGCTGCCCTCGGCCGACGTGGTCTATGCCCTGCGCATGCAGAACGAGCGCATGGACGACACCTGGGTGCCCTCGATCCGCGAGTACGCCGCCTGGTACCAGGTCAACGGCCGCCGGCTCTCGCCGCGCCAGGTGCTGATGCACCCCGGGCCGGTCAATCGCGGCGTCGAGCTCTCGGGCGAGGTTGTCGACTCGCCGCAGGCCGTGATCACGGCACAGGTCGAGGCCGGTGTGGTCGTGCGCATGGCCGTGCTCTACGAGCTCTTGGCCGGCGCCCGCGCCCCTGCGCCGGCGCCCTCGGCCTCGCCGTCGCCCGCCTCGCCGGAGCCGCAGCCGGCCTGATGGCAGCGCAGCCGCTCGTCCACGGGCCGCGCAAGGCGGCCGACCTCTTGCTGCGGGACGTCCACGTGCTCGACCCCCGCGCGCGTCTGGACGCGCGGCGCGACGTGCGCGTGCGCGCGGGTGAGGTGGCCGAGCTCGGCGAGCCGGGCACGCTCGCCCAGGAGCCAGAGGAGGAGCTGATGGAGGGCCGCGGGCACCACCTGTTCCCCGCCTTCTTCGACCCGCACGTGCACCTGCGCACGCCGGGCCAGGAGCACAAGGAGGACCTCGACACGGGCACCCGCGCGGCCGCAGCCGGCGGCTTCGCTGCGGTGCTGGCGATGCCCAACACCGACCCCGTGCTCGACTCGGCCCCGCTGCTGCGCTCCCTGCGCGAGACGGCGGCCCGCGAGTCGCGTATCTCGGTCGGCTTCATGCCGGGCATAACGCGCGGCCTTCAGGGCGAGCAGCTGACAGAGATGGCCGAGCTGCGCCAGGAGGGCGCCGTCGGCTTCACCGACGACGGCAAGCCCGTCACGAGCGCCGGGATGCTGCGCAAGGCGCTGCAGTACCAGCGCCTGTGCGGCGGCGTGATCGCGCTGCACGAGGAGGATCCCACGCTCTCGCGCGGCGGCTGCATCCACGAGGGGGCCGTCAGCGCGGCGCTCGGCATCGGCGGCATCCCGACCATCTCCGAGTCGACGATGGTCGCGCGCGACGCCGCGATCGCCGGCTACGAGGACGCGCGCGTGCACTTTCAGCACCTCAGCTGCGCGGCCTCCGTCGAAGCCGTGGCCGAGGCCAAGGCAAGCGGCGTGCGCGCGAGCACCGAGGTCTCGCCCCATCACCTGCTGCTGACCGAGGAGTACGTGCGCGGGATGGACACGCGCATGAAGATGAACCCGCCGCTGGCGACCGAGGCCGATCGCCGGGCGCTGATCGAGGGGCTGCGCACCGGCACGATCGACTGCGTCGCCACCGACCACGCGCCCCATGCGCGCGAGGAGAAGGAGGTGCCCTTCGAGCAGGCCCCGATGGGCACGACCGGGCTCGAGACGGCCTTCGCCGCCCTCTACACCGGGCTGGTGCTGCCGGGCGTGATCGAGCTCCGGCTGCTGATCGAGCGGATGACGGCCGGCGCGGCGCTGTATGAGCTGCCGACGCACACGATCGCCGTCGGCGAGCCGGCCAACCTCACGCTGCTCGACCTCGACGCCGAGTTCGTCGCCGGCGAGCGCGGCTGGGAGAGCCGCTCGGAGAACTGCTGCTTCGCCGGACGCAAGCTGCGAGGAAGAGTGCTGCTGACGCTCTCCGGCGGCGGCGTCGTCTATCGCGAGCGCGCCTTCAGCGTGGTGGGGGCCTGATGGCGCTGCTCGACCGCGATCGTGCCGCGCTCGTCGTCGTAGACGTGCAGGAGGGCTTCCGCGCATACGCGTCGTTTGCGAGCGTCGCCGAGTCCTGCCGCAGGCTGCTCGCCGGAGCGCGCATCCTCGAGCTGCCGGCGCTCGTCTCAGAGCAGTATCCGAAGGGACTCGGGAGGTCCGCGCCCGAGCTCGGGATCGAGCACGAGTCGCGGCTCGAGAAGACCGTCTTCTCAGCCGCCCGCGCCGAGGGCTTTGACCTGGGCGGACGCGAGCAGGCGATCGTCTGCGGCATCGAGACGCACGTATGCGTCTCCCAGACCGTGCACGACCTGCTCGCCAAGGGCGTCGAAGTGCACGTCCCCGCCGATGCCGTCGGCTCGCGCCACCAGCTCGACTACGAGCGCGGCCTGGAGCGCATGGAGCGCGCCGGCGCGGTCGTGAGCACGGTCGAGAGCGCGCTGTTCGAGCTGCTGGAGCGCGCCGGTACGCCCGAGTTCAAAGAAGTGCAGAAGCTGATCCTGTGAGCGAGCGCGAGGACGGATACGTGCTGCTCGAGGACGGCACCCGCTTCGACGGCGAGCTGTGCGGCGCCGCTGGCCCGGCGGTCGGAGAGGTCGTGTTCACGACCGGCATGTCCGGCTACCAGGAGTCGATGACCGATCCCTCCTTCGCGGGCCAGCTGATCACGTTCACGTATCCGCACATCGGCAACTACGGCGTCAGCGCCGAGGCGATGGAGTCCGAGCGCCCGTGGGCTCGCGCGGCGATCATGCGCGAGGCGTGCAACCGTGAGGACGCGCCGAGCGCCGAGCGTGGCTGGCTGGACTGGCTCGCCGACTGCGGCGTGAGCGCGATCTCGGGCATCGACACACGCGCGCTCGTGCGCCACATTCGCGATGCCGGCGCGATGCGCGGGGGCGTGTTCGCGGCCGGCGTAGGTCAGGCGCAGGCGCGCGAGCTGATCGAGGCCGAGCCGCCGATGGCCGGCCAGGATCTCGCCGCGGTCGTCACGCCCAAGGAGGTGACCCGGCACGGCGAGGCCGGTGAGGGCCCGCGCATCGCCGTGATCGACACGGGCATCAAGGCCTCGATGGTGCGCGAGCTCGTCCAGCGCGGCGCGCGCGTGTCGCTTCACCCGTGCACGTCGAGCGCCGAGGAGCTGCTGGCAGAGCAGCCCGATGCGGTTTTCCTCGCAAACGGACCCGGCGACCCGGCTGCGCTCGGCTACATCGTCGAGACCGTCCGCGCGATCGTCGGCAAGCGTCCGGTGTGGGGCATCTGCCTCGGCCATCAGCTGCTCTGCCGCGCCGTCGGACTGGACACGTTCAAGCTGCCGTTCGGCCACCGCGGCGCCAACCATCCGGTCAAGGACCTGCAGACGGGCAAGGTCGAGATCACCTCTCAGAACCACGGCTTCGCCGCCGTCGGACCGGGCGGGGCGCGCACGATCGAGGACGATCAGCCGGTGCGCTGGGAGACCGACTTCGGCGCGGCCGCGCTCTCGCACGTCAACCTGTACGACCGCACGGTGGAGGGGCTCGAGCTGCTCGACGTCCCCGGCGGCACCGTGCAGTACCACCCCGAGGCGGGGCCCGGTCCGCACGACTCGCTGTACCTGTTCGATCGTTTCCTCGACCGCATCGAGCAGCATGCCTAGGCGCGATGACATCCACAAGATCCTGATCCTGGGGTCGGGGCCGATCGTGATCGGGCAGGCCGCCGAGTTCGACTACTCCGGGGTGCAGGCGTGCAAGGTGCTGCGCGAGGAGGGCTACGAGGTCGTGCTCGTCAACTCAAACCCCGCGACGATCATGACCGACCCGGAGTTCGCCGAGGCCACGTACATCGAGCCGCTCTTGCCCGGGCCGGTGCGGCAGGTGATCGAACGCGAGCGCCCGGATGCGCTGCTGGGCACGCTCGGCGGCCAAACGGCGCTGAATCTGGCCAAGGCGCTGCACGACGACGGCACGCTCGAGCGCTACGGCGTCGAGCTGATCGGCGCCAACTACACCGCGATCGCGTGCGCCGAGGATCGCGAGCTGTTCGGCCAGGCGATGTCGCAGGCCGGGCTGCGCATGCCCAAGAGCGCGATCGCCACCTCGCTCGAGCAGGCCCGCGAAGCGCTCGACGAAGTCGGGCTGCCGTGCGTCGTGCGGCCCGCGTTCACGCTCGGCGGGCGGGGCGGCGGCATCGCGCGCACGGCCGGCGACTTCGACGCGATCGTCGCCGCCGGGATCGAGGCCTCGCCGATCGGGCAGGTGCTGCTGGACGAGTCGGTGATCGGCTGGGGCGAGTTCGAGCTTGAGGTGATGCGCGACTCCGCCGACAACGTCGTGATCGTCTGCTCGATCGAGAACGTCGACCCGATGGGCGTGCACACGGGCGACTCGGTCACGGTCGCGCCCCAGCAGACGCTGACCGACCGCCTCTACCAGCAGCTGCGCGACCAGGCCCTCGCCGTGATCCGCGCGGTCGGGGTCGAGACGGGCGGCTCGAACGTCCAGTTCGCGGTCAACCCCGAGACCGAGGAGATCCTCGTGATCGAGATGAATCCACGCGTCTCGCGCTCCTCGGCGCTGGCCTCCAAGGCCACGGGCTTCCCGATCGCGAAGATCGCGGCGCGGCTTGCCGTCGGGTATCTGCTCGAGGAGATCGACAACGACATCACCGGGGTCACACCGGCCTCTTTCGAGCCGACGATCGACTACGTGGTGGTCAAGTGGCCGCGCTTCGCCTTCGAGAAGTTCCCCGGCTCGGACCCGACGCTCTCGACGCACATGAAGTCGGTGGGGGAGACGATGGCGATCGGGCGCACCTTCCAGCAGGCCTTCGCCAAGGCGCTGTCGGCACGGGAGCTCGACAAGCAGCCGGCGCTCGCCGGCGTCGATGACGATGAGCTTCTCAGCCGGCTGCAGACGCCGTGCCCGGACCGCTACGAGCTGCTGCTCGAGCTGCTGCGCCGCGGCGCCGATCCGGCCGCACTGCACGAGCGCACCAGGGTCGACCCCTGGTTTCTCGCTGAGCTGAAAGGGATCGCGCTCGACCCCGAGGCGCCGTTTCAGGGCGAGCGCTCGTTCATGTCGGTCGACACGTGCGCGGCCGAGTTCCCGGCGCGCACCCCGTATTTCTACTCGGGCTGGGAGCGCACGGCCCGCAGCGAGGTCGCCCGCAGCGAGAACGGTCGCGGCGAGCCCAGGCGCTCCTCGATCGTGATCCTCGGCTCGGGGCCCAACCGCATCGGCCAGGGGATCGAGTTCGACTACTGCTGCGTGCACGCGGCGATGACCGTGCGCGACTCGGGCATGGAGGCGGTCATGATCAACTGCAACCCCGAGACGGTCTCGACCGACTACGACACCTCCGACAGGCTCTACTTCGAGCCGCTCACGCTCGAGCACGTGCTGGCGGTGGTCGAGGCCGAGCAGCCGCGCGGGCTGATCCTGCAGTTCGGCGGGCAGACGCCGCTCAAGCTGGCCGCGGGCCTTGAGGCGGCCGGCGTGCCGCTGCTGGGAACTAGCGTCCAGGCGATCGACCTGGCCGAGGATCGCGGGCGCTTTGGCGCCCTGCTGGAGCGCCTCGGCTACAAGGCTCCGCCGTATGCGACCGCGCGCTCGGTCGCCGAGGCGCTCGATTGCGCCGAGGGCGTCGGCTACCCGCTCCTGGTCAGGCCCTCCTACGTGCTCGGGGGGCGCGCGATGGAGATCGTCTACTCGCGCGACGGCCTGGCCGACTACCTCGAGCGCCAGGGCGTGAGTGCCGCCGAGGACCTTCCCGGCCTGCAGGCCGAGATATTCCTCGACCGGTTCCTCGAGAACGCGACCGAGGTCGACGTGGACGCCCTCTGCGACGGGCGCGAGGCGTGGATCGGCGGGATCATGCAGCACGTCGAGGAGGCCGGCATCCACTCGGGCGACAGCGCCTGCGTGCTGCCGCCGCACTCGCTCGGCGAGGAGATGCTCGAGCAGATCCGCATGGCCACGCGCCGGCTCGCGCTCGAGATCGGCGTGGTCGGCCTGCTCAACGTGCAGTATGCAGTGCACGCTGGCGAGCTCTACGTGATCGAGGCCAATCCGCGCGCCTCGCGCACGGTCCCGTTCGTCTCCAAGGCAGTCGGGATGCCGCTGGCCAAGCTCGCCTGCCGGATCATGCTGGGCGAGTCGATCGCCGAGCTAGGGCTTCCGCGCGAGCGCGAGGGAACCGGCTTCGGCGAGCACGTCTCGGTCAAGGAGGCGGTGCTGCCGTTCGACCGCTTCGAGGGCTCGGACGCGCTGCTCGGGCCCGAGATGCGCTCGACCGGGGAGGTGATGGGGATCGCCCGCGACTTCCCCACCGCCTTCGCCAAGGCGCAGGCCGCCGCCGGCGTGCCCCTGCCGAGCAGCGGCACCGCCTTCATCACGGTCACCGACTCCGACAAGGCGGGCGCGTTCGCGGTCGCTCAGATCCTGCACGACAACGGCTTTCGCATCGTCGCCACGCGCGGCACGGCGGAAGCGATCGAGCGCATGGGCGTCCCGGCCGTGCGCTTGAACAAGATCGGCGAGGGCTCGCCGCACGTGCTCGACTGGATCGAGCGCGGCGACGTCGACTTGGTCGTGAACACGCCGACCGGCGTGGGCGCCCGCACCGACGGCTATGAGATCCGCCGCGCCGCCGTCAGGCACGGGATCCCCTGCGTGACGACGCTCGCCGCGGGCGTCTCGGCGGCGCGCGCGATCGCGAGCGAGCGCCGCGAGGGCGACCCCGAGGTGCTCTGTCTGCAGGAGCTGCACGGCGTTCGGCCCGCGAGTGGCACGCGGGGTCCGGGGGAGAGCCTTCGGCCCGGCGGCGGGCAGGCCGGGCGCGAAGGGGATGATCCGGCGCAGGCCGGGCCCACCCGGGCGGGCGGGGTCTCCGCGGCGTGAGCGACTGGAGCGCGGCTCCGGCGCCGCTGCAGCGCCGCCTGTTGACGGTCCTCGGCGTCGAGGAGCTCGGCGCCTACCGCGTCCTGCGCGTGGCCGACGTCGATACGCCCGAGCCGCGCCCGGGCCAGTTCGCGATGCTCGCGGCGGCCGAGCGCTGGGGCGGGGGCGAGGACGAGCGCCCGTATCTGGCGCGTGCCTTCTCGGTCGCCCGCCGTCGCGTGGGCGAGTCGCACTTCCTGCTCGAGGACGTGGGGCCCGGCACGCGCCGGCTGTGCGAGCTGGAGGAGGGCGAGGGGCTGTGGTCGCTAGGACCGCTCGGACGGGGCTTTGAGCCGCCGAGCGAGCGCAGGCGCGCGATCCTCGTCGGCGGGGGCGTCGGCATCGCGCCGCTTGCGATCCTGCAGGACGCGCTCGAGGCCGAGGCCGAGCGCGAGGTCACGGTCCTGCTGGGCTTCCGCGACGGCGCCAGGGCACAGGGCGCGGCGCTACTGCGGGGCGCGCGGGTCGCGACGGACGACGGTTCGGTCGGCCATCATGGCCTCCTGACCGAGCTCCTGGCCGAGGAGATCGACCGCGACCCGCGTGCGGTCGTCTACGCCTGCGGCCCGGCGCCGATGCTCGAGGCGGTGCGGGCGATGTGCGCCGATCGCGCCGTGCCCGCGCAGCTTGCGCTCGAGGCGGGGATGGCATGCGGTTTCGGCGCCTGCTTCGGCTGCGCCGTGCCCAAGCGCGGCGGGGGCTACCTGCGCGTGTGCCTGGACGGGCCGGTCCTCGACGCCGAGCAGCTCGAGTACGTCGATGCCCACGCTGGAGCGCCGGCGTGAGCGGGCCGGTCGAGTTCTGCGGGCTGCGCCTGGCGCATCGGGTGATCAACGGCTCGGGCACGTTCGACGCGATCGCGGCGTGGCGCGTGTTCGGTGCAGCGCTCACGCGCCACTTCCCCTTTTCCGCCTACGTCTCCAAGACGATCACGCTCGAGCCGCGCGCGGGCAACCCGCCACCGCGCCTGTGGGAGGCGCCCGGGGGGATGATCAACTCGATCGGGCTGCCCAACAAGGGCCTCGCCGGCTACCTGGAGGAGGACCTGCCACAGCTTTGCGAGCTGCTCGCCGAGGCCGGCACCGCGGGGCACGGGAGCGGGGAGGGCGACGATCCTGCGTCGGTGCCGCTGATCACGAACGTGATGGGCTCGACCGGGAAGCAGCTGGCGCAGCTCGTGGCCGCCTGCGACGAGCGCGCCGAGATCGCGGCGATCGAGCTGAACGTCTCCTGCCCGAACGTCGAGACGGGGCTCGACATCGGCGCCGACCCGGCCCAGCTCGAGCAGGTGGTGCTGGCCTGCCGCGAGCGCACCGGCAAGCCGCTGATCGTCAAGCTCACGCCCAACACGGCTGATGTCCCAGCCTGTGCGCAGGCGGCCGAGTCGGCCGGCGCCGACGCCGTCTCGCTGATCAACACGCTCAAGGGCATGGCGCTCGACCCGCGCACGAGCGAGCCCTGGCTCGGTGGGGTCACGGGCGGCGTGTCCGGCCCCGCGGTGCGGGCGATCGCGCTCGAGCAGGTCCACACGGTCGCGCAACGCGTCCGCATCCCCGTGATCGGCATGGGCGGGATCGCAAGTGGGCGCGACGCCGCAGATTTCCTCACCGCGGGCGCCACCTGCGTCGCCGTGGGCACCGAGAGCTTCCGCGACCCCGCAGCCGGCGCCCGTATCGCCGCCGAGCTGCGCGCGCTTTCCCGTAAAGAGCGGGACTTTTCC
>DATNDZ010000008.1:0-29722 GCA_035553095.1 Solirubrobacteraceae bacterium
GCTGGTCTCTCGCCTTTTCCGGTGGCTTTGGCGAGGGGGAAACACCTCTTCCCATTCCGAACAGAGCAGTTAAGCCCCTCAGCGCCGATGGTACTTGGCCCGCAAGGGCCTGGGAGAGTAGGACGCCGCCGGTTTACTTGAACACGCGGGCCGCCCCAGGGCGGCCCGTCGTCGTTCCGGCGTCGTAGTTCGCTCTGCCGAGCGAGCCTCGCCGCGGGTTAGGCGCAGCCGCTAGTCGCCCAGCGTGACGCTGCCGTCGCTGCCGAGCGTCCAGTGCGGGTTGTGGGCGATCTCCCAGGGGTGGCCGTCGGGATCGAGGAACACCGCGTTGTAGCCGCCCCAGAACGTCTTCCCGGGCGCGCGCGAGATCGTGGCACCGGCCCGCTCGGCTTCGGCGATCACCTCGTCGACCTCCTCGGGCGAGCCCACGTTGTAGGCCACGGCGATCCCGCCGAAGCCCTCCCCGAGCGGCACGCCGCAGTCCTCGGCGAGCTCCTCCTTGCCCCACAACGCGAGGATCGACGTTCCGGTTTGGAAGAACACGACATCGTCATCGGCCCCGGCGCGGCTGCGCCAGCCCAGCGCTTCATAGAAGGCGCGTGCGCGCCCGAGATCGCCCGTTCCGAGTGTGACGAGGCTGTATCGCTGCTCCATCGCGGACCTCCAATCGATCGATCGCCGGCTTGCCGATGGGGGAGAGGCAATGTTTCCACGCCGGCGAGATCTGACCGGCGCGCCTGTTCGTGAGCCGGCGCGAGCGCCGCCCTGGCTCGCGCAGCGACGCTCGATGCGGATGGTTCGGCTGCGTCATGTGCTCGTCCAGGTCGACCTCCCAGTCGACGTCGTAGTCGTCCTCGAGCAAGAGGAACGAGCGGGTGAGACGCAGGGCGCCGAGCGTGCGCTGCGCGAGGGCGGAGTTCTGTGTAGAGCCGAACATCTGTTCGTAAGCTAGGAAGGCCGTCGGACGGACGCCGCCGAGAGGGCTGTACGAACGTGTGTACGTGTCGCTTGAAGCGGCGCAAACCGCATTGCAGAGCCGATCTCGGGCTCGACGACCCTGCAAGGGGAATTGCAGGACGGCATCCGAGGACGTGCCCCGGAGATGCCGTCCGGGCGGCGCGGGAGGCTTGTTCTCGTCGCGTCCGCGGCGCATGCAGGTTAATGGCGCCCGGCCGCGAACTTGACCGATCAGATGGCTGTTACGCTTGCCAGGCGCGATGCGAAAGCCCCGGCGTGGGGCCGCCGCCGGCGGCGCACTCAGCTCATGGAGAAGTTCGTCATCGAAGGTGGCGTCCCGCTTTCCGGCACGATGGTGCCAGCCGGAAACAAGAACGGGGCACTGCCGATCCTGGCCTCAGCGCTCCTCACCGAGGACGAGGTGGTCGTGCGCAACGTGCCGCGCATCCGCGACGTCGAGGCGATGCTCGCGATCCTCAAGGCCCTCGGCGTATCGACGAGCTGGCGCGGCCCCAACGAGATCTCTCTCTGCGCCGCCGCGGCCCGTGAGATCGAGGTCGAGCGCGAGCTGGCCGAGCTGATCCGCGCCTCCTTCCTGCTCGCCGGACCGCTGCTCGCGCGCTTCGGGCGAGCCGTCATGGCTCCGCCCGGCGGCGATGTGATCGGCCGCCGGCGCTTGGATCCCCACCTCGACGCCTTCCGCGCGATGGGCGCGAGGGTCGAGTGCAACGGCGGGATCGTGCTGGAAGCGCCGCACGGCCTGCGCTCGACCGACGTGTTCATGGACGAGCCGTCGGTGATGGCCACCGAGAACGTTCTGCTGGCCGCCGCGCTCACGCCCGGGACGACCGTCATCGGAAACGCCGCCTCAGAGCCGCATGTGCAGGATCTCGCGCGCATGCTCGTCAAGATGGGCGCCGACATCCAGGGGATCGGGTCGAACCTGATCACGGTCAATGGGGCCGAGCGCCTGCACGGCTGCGAGCACGACGTCGCGCCCGACCACATCGAGATCGGCAGCTTCATGGCGCTTGCCGGCGTGACGGGGGGCGAGCTGCGGATCAAGGACACCGTGCCCGGCGACCTGCGCATGATCCGCCTGGTGTTCGAGCGTCTCGGGCTACGCTCCGAGCTCGACGGCAACGACGTGCTCGTTCCGGGCGGACAGAAGCTGGTCGCGCAGTCGGATGTGGGCGAGTTCAAGAGCAAGATCCAGGACGGTCCGTGGCCGGCCTTCCCGGCGGATCTCACCTCGATCGCGGTGGCGCTGGCGACGCAGGCCGAGGGATCGATCCTCGTCCACGAGTGGATGTTCGAGAACCGCCTGATCTTCACCGACAAGCTGATCCTGATGGGAGCGGACATCGTCATGTGCGACCCCCACCGGGCGATCGTGACCGGGCCGCGGCGGCTGCGCGGCGAGCGCGTCGAGTCGCCCGACATCCGCGCCGGGATGGCCATGCTGCTCGCCGCCCTGTGCGCGGACGGGCGCAGCGAGATCGGCAACATCCGCCAGATCGACCGCGGCTACGAGCGGATCGACGAGCGCCTGCGCGAGCTGGGCGCGCGCATCGAGCGGGTCGCAACAGAGCCGGTCCACGCGTAGCGGGGGCGGGCGTCCAGGCAGCGCCAGGCACCCCGCACGGCACGAGCACAGCCGGCCCGGATGGCCGGCCCGTAACGTGTCGGGGCGGGCGGAACGGTCTCTGCAAACCTGGAGTGGAGCCCGACCCGACCTAAAAGGCCGGATGCCGGTTACTTTCTGTCCCCGAGCGCTAACCATGATCCACCCAATCCCCTCAGGCACCCGCGACGTGCTCCCGCAGGAGACGGGCGAGGTGCGCGCGATCACCGACACCCTGCGCGCCGTCTTCGACCGCCACAGGTTCGGCGAGATCTACACGCCGGCGCTCGAGTACGAGTCGGTGCTGGCGCGCGCCGACATGGCCGAAGCACGCCCGGCCTACCGCGTGTTCGACGAGACCGGCGCCGTGCTGGTGCTGCGCTCCGACATGACCGCGCCGATTGCGCGCGTCGTCGCCACGCGCTACGGCGATAGCGAGGTGCCGCTTCGCTTCTGCTACTTCGCCCACACCTACCGCGGCGTACGCCCCCAACGCGGCCAGCTGCGCGAGATGCTGCAGGCCGGAATCGAGCTGATCGGCTCGCCTGCGCCCGAGGGCACGGCCGAGGCGTTGAGCGTGCTGTGCGACTCGCTCGAGGCCGTCGGGCTCAGAGACTTCCGCATCGGCGTGGGCGACGCCTCGCTGTTCCCGGCGCTGATGGAGAGCCTCAGCGTGCCCGAGGACAGTCGGGAGGGCCTGCTCGAAGCGCTCGTGCGGCGCAACTTCGTCGCGCTCGAGCACCTCCTGCACGAGGCAGGCGTCTCGGGCGAGGCGGCCGAGCTGCTGCTCGACGTGCCGCAGCGCCGCGGTGGACCGGAGCTGCTCACCGACGCCCCCGATCCGGCCGTCGAGGCGGTCACGGGGATGCGCCGCGTGTATGAGCTGCTGCCGGCGAACGTCGCCGAGCGCGTGATCTTCGACCTCGGCCTGATCCGGAACATCGGCTACTACACGGGAGCCGTGTTCGAGGTCTACGATCCGGCCCTCGGCGCACCGATCGGCGGCGGTGGCCGCTACGACGACCTGCTGGCGCGCTTCGGGCGCAGCCTGCCGGCGGTCGGCTTCGCGCTGTACGTGGACTCGCTGCACCAGGCGCTCGCCGGCGAGGAACGCGGCACCGGTGCCCTCTCGGAGCTGCGCTCGGTTGCGGCCGCCGGGGAGTCGCGGTGAGCGCTGCCAACGGGCTCACGATCGCCGTTCCTCGCGGCGCCCTGTTCGAGGGGACGGTCGAGCTGCTCGGCACGCTCGGGATCGACACAGGGGAGCTGCGCACGAACAATCGCAAGCTGCTGTTCGAGGACATCGGCGTCGTCACGATGCGCCCCTCCGACGTCCCCACGTACGTCGAGGCCGGCGCGGCCGATATCGGCGTGACCGGCAAGGACGTGCTGCTCGAGCAGCTCGGTCACGCTCCGGGCGAGCGCGGCCGCGACGTCTACGAGCTGCTCGACCTCGGCTTCGGCCGCTGCACGATGGTGCTGGCGAGCAAGGCCGGTCCCGACCCGGCGCTCGAGTCGCTGCGCCGTCTCGGCGTGATGCGCGTGGCGACCAAGTACCCGCGCATCACCGCGCGCTACCTGGAGCAAACGGGTCGCCAGGGCGAGATCGTCGAGGTCAAGGGCTCGGTCGAGCTCGCGCCGCTGACCGGGATGGTCGACGCGATCGTCGATCTCACGGCGACCGGCACGACCCTGCGCGAGAACAACCTCGTCGTGCGGGAGGAGATCCTGGTGTGCACGGCGCGGCTGATCGCCAACCCCGTCTCGCACAAGCTCAAGGCCGCGCAGATGGACGACCTGCTCGAGCGGCTGCGCTCGTTGCCCGCCGCCGGCGTAGGCTGAGATGCGCATCGAGCGCGTCGCCATCGCCGAGCTCGAGCGGCTCGGCGGCCCGGCCGGCGTGGCCGAGCACCTGCGCGCGCTCGTTCCGGACGGCGACTCCGTCGCGGCGCCGGTGCGCGAGATCCTCGAGCGCGTCCGCGCCGGCGGCGATGCGGCGGTGCTCCACTACACGCGCGAGCTCGACACGCACGGGCTCGTGCCGAGCCCGCTGCTGGTCGCGCCCGAGGACCTCGACGAGGCGATCAAGCGCCTGCCGCTGGAGCTCGTGGCCGGCCTGCAGGTGACGATCGCCAACGTCGCCCAGGTCGCCGACGCCGGCGTCGGGCGCGACGCCACGATCGACCTGGCCCAGGGCCAGCGGATCGCCTTGCGCGAGCTGCCGGTGGACTCGGCCGCGATCTACGTGCCAGGCGGACGCGCGCCGTACCCGAGCACGGTCGCGATGGGCGTCGTGACGGCGCGTGCGGCCGGCGTGTTCGACGTGGCCGTGTGCAGCCCGCCGAGCAACGACGGCGAGATCGACGCCGCCATCCTCGGCGCATGCCGGCTGTGCGGGGTCGAGCGCGTCTACCGGATGGGCGGCGCGCAGGCGATCGCCGCGCTCGCCTACGGCACCGAGACGGTCAGGCGCGTGGATGTGATCGTCGGGCCGGGCAACCTGTACGTGCAGGAGGCGAAGGCGCAGCTGTCGGCCAACGTCGGCATCGACGGCTTCGCCGGTCCCAGCGACCTGCTTGTCGTGCTCGGCACCGAGCTGGGCGTCCGAGACGTTCACCTGGCGGCGCTCGACATGCTCGCCCAGGGGGAGCACGGCGAGGGCAGCCTCGTCGTCGGCGTATCGGCGGGCCCAGGCGTGATCGAGGCGCTCGCGAACACGCTCGAGCGCTTGCAGCCGCAGCTGCCGGCGTCGGCCGGCACGTTCGCGCTCGTCGAGGCGATCGATTCCCAGCAGGCGATCCAGATCGCCAACGCGTTCGCGCCCGAGCACCTGCAGCTGATCGGAGCAGACGTCGAGGCGCAGGCGTCGAGGATCCGCACGGCCGGGTGCCTGTTCGTCGGCGCCGCGAGCGCGACCGCCTTCGGCGACTACGTCGCCGGCTCCAACCACGTCCTGCCCACTCTCGGCGCGGCGCGCTTTGCCTCGATGCTCTCGGCGCGCCACTTCCGCCGGCGCATGGCGGAGGTGCGCGTCGGCGCCGACGCCGCCGGCAAGCTCGCGCGCGCGGGCGCGCCGATCGCGCGCGCCGAGGGCTTCGAGTGGCACGCACGCTCGATGGAGGCGCGCATCGGCGACAATGAGGGCGACGGCTGAGACTTCTTTGATGATGAGTGACAACGAACGAACCGCGAGCATCGAGCGCCGCACGGGCGAGACCGACGTGCGCCTTTCGCTCGCACTTGACGGCACGGGCGCGGGCACGCGCGACACGGGAGTCGGCTTTCTCGACCACATGCTCGACCTGCTCGCGCGCCACGGCCGGCTGGACCTGAAAGTGAAGGTCACCGGCGACCTGGAGACGGGCGCGCACCACACGGCCGAGGACACGGCGATCGTGCTCGGCCAAGCGCTCGACGGCGCGCTCGGCGAGCGCCGCGGCATCGCTCGCTACGGCTCGGCCACGGTGCCGATGGACGAGGCGCGCGCCAGCTGCGCGCTCGACATCTCGGGCAGGCCGTTCACGCTGTTCGAAGCCGAGCTGCCGCCCGGCTCGACCGGCGGGTTCGAGCACGAGCTGACCGAGGAGTTCTTTCGAGCGCTGGCCAACGCCGCCAAGCTGACGCTCCACCTGCGGGTGGAAGCGGGCACGAACGCGCACCACATGATCGAGGCCGCCTTCAAGGCGTTCGCGCGCGCCCTGCGACAGGCCGCCGCGATCGATCCCAGCGAGAGCGGCGTCCCGAGCACGAAGGGGACGCTGACCGCATGAGCCCGCTCGTCGAGCAGCCCGTCGAGATAGCGGTGGTCGACTACGGCATGGGCAACCGCCGTTCGGTCGAGAAGGGGCTCGCGCACGTCGGCGTGCGCGCGAGCGTGAGCTCAGAGCTCGATCGGCTCCGCGCGGCAGACGGGCTCGTCGTGCCGGGCGTGGGCGCGTTCCCGCGCGCGATGGAGAGCCTGCGCGAGCTCGGACTCGACGAGCTGATCCGCGAGCGCGTCGCCATCGGCACGCCCGTGCTCGGCATCTGCCTGGGGCTGCAGCTCGCCTTCGACTACTCGAGCGAGCTCGGCGGCGCCGACGGTCTGGGGCTGATCGGCGGCGAGGTCCGCCCGCTGCGCGCGGGGACGCTGAAGCTGCCGCACATCGGCTGGAACGAGGTGCGCTTCAGCAAACCGGAGTCGCCGCTGATCGCCGAGCTGCCGCTGGAATGCGCCTTCTATCACGTGCACTCGCTTGCGGCCGAGCCCGAGCGCGAACAGGACGTCCTCGGCTCGGCGAACTACGGTGCGCCGTTCGTGACGGCCGTGCAGAAGGGCAGCTTCTACGGCGTTCAGTTCCACGCGGAGAAGTCCTCGGCGGCGGGACTGCGGATGCTGGCCAACTTCGCCCGCATCTGCCTCGCTGCGCGCGAGCCGAGCGCGACGGGCCTGCAGACCGCTCCGTGAACCTCTATCCGGCGATCGACATCCTCGGCGGCAACGCCGTGCGCCTGGTCAGGGGCGACTTCGACGCTAAGAAGGTCTACGACCTGGACCCGCTCTCGGCCGCGCGCGCGTTCGCCGAGGAAGGCGCCCGCCAGCTGCACGTCGTCGACCTCGACGGCGCCAGGGACGGGGAGCCGGTCAACCTCGAGCACCTGCGCGCGATCGCCGGCGAGCTCGGACTGCCCGTGCAGTTCGGCGGCGGCCTGCGCTCGGATTTGGCGATCCAGGCGGCCTTCGAAGCAGGCGCGAGCCGGGTGATCCTCGGAACCGCGATCTTCACCGACCCGGAGCTGCCGTTTCGCGCGATCGACGAGCACGGTCGCGAGAACGTGCTGATCTCGATCGACGCGCGCGCTGGGAAGGTGGCCACCCACGGCTGGCTCGAGGCGACCGAGCTGCCTGCCAGGGAGGCGATCGAGCGCTGGAGCGAAGGCGAGCAGGGCATGAAGCACTTCGTCTTCACCAACATCGACCACGACGGGATGCTCGACGGGCCGCGGCGCGAGGACGTCGAGATGGCCGCGCGCGCCGTCGGCGAGGGCAGCGTGATCCTCTCCGGCGGCGTCGGCGAGCTCGAGCACCTGAGGGCGCTGAGCGAGCTGCGCCGCGAGCAGGGGCTCGACGCCCTCGACGGAGTGATCGTCGGCAAGGCGCTGTACGAGCGGCGCTTCACCGTCGCCGAGGCGATCGACGCGCTCGCCGACTGACCGCGCGGCGCCGGCGCAGGGCGCGGCCGAGCGTTGCAGGCGCGGATGGCCGCGTCAGGCCGCGCAAGCTACCGTAGGCCGGTGCACTTCAAGCGCATCATTCCCTGCCTCGACGTCGACGCCGGACGGGTCGTCAAGGGCGTCGAATTCCTCGACATCCGCGACGCCGGCGACCCGGTCGAGCTGGCGGCACACTACGACCGCGAGGGCGCCGACGAGCTCGTCTTCCTCGACATCACGGCGACGCACGAGAAGCGCGACACGATCGCCAAGCTGGCGCGCGCCACGGCCGACGACGTGTTCGTGCCGTTCACGATCGGCGGCGGCATCCGCTCGGCCGAGGACGCTCAGGCCGTGCTCGACGCCGGCGCCGACAAGGTCTCGGTCAACTCGGCCGCGTTGAAGCGGCCGGGGCTGATCGACGAGCTCGCGGAGGTGTTCGGCTCGCAGTGCGTCGTGCTGGCCATCGATGCCAAAGCCGACCCGTTCTTCGGCGACGGCCTCGAGCGTCCGTCCAAGTGGGAGGCCTACCTCGCCGGCGGGCGCACCCCGACCGGACGCGACGTGGTCGAGTGGGCGCGTGAGGGCGTCGAGCGCGGCGCCGGCGAGATCCTGTTGACGAGCATGGACCGCGACGGCACCAACGACGGATACGACCTGCCCCTGATCGAAGCCGTCAGCGACGCCGTGAGCGTGCCCGTGATCGCCTCTGGCGGCGCTGGCGAGCTCGACCACCTCGCCGAGGCGCTGCGTGCCGGCGCCGACGCCGCGCTGTGCGCCTCCATCTTCCACTACGGTCGCCACACGATCGCCGAGGCCAAGGCGCACCTGGCCGCCGCCGGGATCCCCGTGCGGATCGGCTGAGGCCGCGCGAAGGCCGGAAGAGGGTCCGGGCATGGGCGCGACTGAGATCGACGGCACGGCGGTGCTCGAGCGTGTGCGCGAGCTGCCGGGGGGGCCGCAGCTGCTCGCCGTGGCCGAGCGTCGCGAGGACGCCGAGCTCATCGGCGGCGCCGTTCGCGACGTGCTGCTGGGCGGCCGCCCGCGCGAGCTCGACGTGGTCGTGGCGGGCGACGCGGACGCGCTTGCGAGCGCGCTCGCCGACGCGATCGGCGCGGCCGCCGAGGAGCCGGCGCAGGCAGGCGTCCAATCCGGCCGGCATGAGCGCTTTCGCACCGCGGCTGTGAAGTGGGAGGGCGGCGAGATCGACATCGCCACCCGCCGCGCCGAGAGCTATCCGGCTCCCGGCGCGTTGCCGGTCGTGGAGGAGGGCACGCCCGAGCAGGATCGCCGCCGCCGCGACTTCACCGTGAACACGATCTCGGTGGCGCTCGGTCGCGCGCGGCGCGGCGAGCTCGGCTCGGCGCCCGGAGCGCTCGAGGACCTGCGTGGCAGGCGGCTGCGCGTGCTTCATGACCAGAGCTTCCGCGACGATCCGACGCGACTGATGCGCCTCGCGCGCTACCGCTCCCGGCTGGGCTTCGAGCCCGACGAGCACACGGCCGCGCTCGCGGCCGAGGCGATCGGCGACGGGGCGCTTGCGACGATCTCCCGCGCGCGCTACGGCGCCGAGCTGCGTTTGGCGCTGGCCGAGCCCGAGCCCGTCGCTGCGCTCGGGGCGCTCGAGCAGCTGGGCGCGCTCGCAACGCTTCACCCCGCCGCGTGGCTCGATCCCGAGCTCGCGCGCGAAGCGCTCGCCGAGCTGCCGGCCGACGGGCGCGCGGACGTGCTGCTGCTCGCCGCGCTACTGCTGCCCCTCGCAAGCGGCGAGGAACGCGCCGAGGAGGCGCTGCGGGCCGCGCTCGAAGGTCTCGAGCTGAGCGCCGGCGAGCGCGACGGCGTCGTCAGCACGGCCGCCGCCGCGCCGCTGCTGCCCGAGCCGCTCGCCGAGGCGCGCACGCCGTCGCAGATTCGCGAGCACCTGCGCACGGCGACGATCGAGGCGGTCGCGCTCGCCGCCGCGCTGGCTCACGCACGCGCGCTGCCCGAGGGTGTCGCCGCCGCCCGGCATTGGCTCGGCGAGCTTCGCTTCGTGCGCCTGCAGATCGGCGGCGACGATCTGCTCGCCGCCGGGATCGCCCCCGGCCCGGAGATCGGCGCGCGCCTCGAGCGCGCGCTTCGCCGCCGCCTCGACGGCGAGCTCGCCGAGGGACCGGCGGCCGAGCTGCGGGCCGCCCTGGAGGGCTCGTGAGCGCCGTCGATCCCGCCGTGCTCGAGCGTGACGGGGCGTTCTCGTTCGAGCTGGTCGGGGGAGCGCGCGTGCTGTTCACCGCGCGCGCCCACGGCAACCTCTCGACCCAGCGTGGCGAGGGGCACGAGCGCGGGCGCGCCACGCGCGAGCAGCTCTGCCGCGAGCTCGGCCTGCGCTGGCTGTGCGCGAGCCGCCAGGTGCACGGCAGCGAGGTCCAGCGCGTTCGCGCGGCGAAGGGGAGCGGCGGCGAGGCCGTCCCGATCGACGCCGACGGCCACGCCACCGCGCTGGCCGGCGTGGGCGCGATGGTGCTCACCGCCGACTGCCTACCCGTCGGTCTCGCCGCGCCGGCGCACGGCGGACGGGCGGTCGTCGCGATGGCGCACGCCGGCTGGCGCGGGCTCGCCGCGGGCGTGCTCGAGCAGGCCGTGCTCGCGCTCGGCGAGCTCGGCGCCGACGGACCGATCGAGGCCGTCGTCGGACCGGGCGCCGGCGTCTGCTGCTACGAGGTCGGAGAGGAGGTGCACGCCGCGTTCGGCGCCGACGCAGCCGCCAGCGAAGCTGCCGGGTACCGTCGCGAGCGCAGGATCGACCTGCGCACGATCGCCCGCGACCGGCTGCTCGCGGCCGGCGTCGCCGGCGTCGCGCACGCCGACGCCTGCACGATCTGCGACGAGCGCTTCTTCTCCCACCGGCGCCAGCGCGAGCGCGCGGGGCGTCAGGCGGGGATCGCGTGGCTCGGCTGATCGAGCGGCTCGAGCTCGAGCGCGTCCGCGCCAACGTCGCGCGCGTGCGCGCCGAGATCGACGCCGCGGTCGAGCGCTCGCCGGTGCCGCGGGTGGGCGAGGTCGAGCTGCTGGCTGCGATCAAGTACATCCGCGGCGAGGATCTGCCGCTGCTCGCCGAGGCCGGCATCCGCCTCGTCGGCGAGAACCGCGCGCAGGAGCTGCGGGCCAAGCACGCAGTCCACGGAGCGCTGTTCGAGTGGGACTTCATCGGCCAGTTGCAGAGCCGGCGCGTGCGCGAAATCCTGCCGTGCGTGCGGCTGATCCACTCGGTCGCCTCCGAGTCCGCGCTGCGCGCGCTCGAGCGCGATCTATCGCTGGCTGGCCCCGGCCTTCGGATCCTGCTCGAGGTCAACGTCGCCGGCGAGCCGGGCAAGGCCGGGATCGAGCCAGAGCAGCTCGGCGACTTCATCGCGCGCTCGCCCGTCCCCGTCGCCGGCCTGATGACGATGCCCCCGCTCGCCGCCGACCCCGAGGCGAGCAGGCCCTACTTCGCGCGGCTGCGTGCGCTGGCCGACGAGCACTCGCTCGGGCGGCTCTCGATGGGCACCTCGCAGGATTACCTCGTCGCCGTCGAGGAGGGCGCCACTATCGTGCGAATCGGCACGAATCTGTACGATTAGGGCGCGCGTTGGCGGCGGACGACCACGTTCGCCGCCGAGGCGACCTCCGTCAGCGCTTGCCCGCCGCTCACGCATTCTGTGGGGCCGGGGGCTAGCATGAGCGGGGAATCCGCCCGCGAGCAGGGAATTCGGCCCGCCGGGCGAAAACGCACCTACACAGATGGCTTTCCGCGACTCCTGGCACAGCGCGCTCGTCTACTTCGGCCTCGCCGAGGAGTATCACGACGACTTCGACGACGCTCCGCCGGAGGCGGAGATCGAGGACCGCTACCGCGAGCGCCCCAACGTGCGCCGCCTGCGCCGCCGCCGCGACGAGTTCGACGACATCTTCGCCGAGGAGGAAGCCGGCCCCCGCCGCAGCGGGCGCCCCACGACCGTGCTCAAGTCCGTCGGCGCCGGCAACGGCGACGTGCGCGTGCACCTGGTGATCCCCAAGTCCTTCAACGATGCTCAGCAGATCGCGGACAAGTTCAAGGACTCGATCCCCGTCATCCTCAACCTTCAGGCCTCGGAAACAGACCTCTCAAAGCGCCTGATCGACTTCGCCTCGGGCCTCACCTACGCGCTCGACGGCGGCATGCAGCGGATCGCCGACAAGGTCTTCATGCTGACCCCGCGCAACGTCGAGATCTCCGCCGAGGAGCGCGCACGCTTGATCGAGAAGGGCTTTTTCAACCAGTCCTAGCGCTCGTCGGCGGCGCCGGCTGTAGCGTGGAGATCTTATGCAGATCGGTCTCATAGGCGCAGGCAACATGGCGCGGGCGCTCGCGCGCGGCTGGGGAAGGCCGGTGCTGTGCGCCGATCCGGTCGGTGCGCGGGCCGAGGCGCTTGCGGCCGAGGTCGGAGGCGAGACGCTTGCCGACAACGCAGAGGTCGCGCGCCGCGCCGACCTGGTCGTGCTCTGCCACAAGCCGGCGCAGCTCGCCGACGTGGCCGCCGAAGTCGCCCCGCACGCCAAGGCCGTCGCCTCGATCCTCGCCGCCACTCCGCTGCAGGCGCTCAAGGACGCCTACCCCGGCACGCCCGTCTACCGCTTCATCCCCTCGCTGCCCGTCGAGGTGCGCCAGGGCGCCGTCGTGCAGGGGGCCGACGCGCAGGACGCGAAGGACCGGGCCCACCCCGATCGCAACGTAGCGCTCGACCACGAAGTGCACGAGCTCTTCGCCGAACTGGGCAGGCTGGTCGTGCTCGACGATGCGCTCGTCGATGTCGCCATGGGGCTGATGTCGTGCGCGCCCGCCTACGTCGCGCTCGTTGCCGAGGCGCAGATCGACGCGGGCGTGCGCAACGGCATCCCCGCCGCCCAGGGCGCCGAGCTCGTCGTGCAGACGCTCGCCGGCACGGCCGAGCTTTTGCGCAAGCGCGACAACGACACGGTCGCCGTGCGCCGCGAGGTCACCTCGCCCGGAGGGATCACCGCGCGCGGGCTCGACGCGCTCGAGCGCGCAGGCCTGCGCGCCGCCTTCAGCGACGCGCTCGACGCCGTGCTGCGGCCGCCGCCGCGGAAGGCTGGCTGAATCCGTGCTGCTCGCGAGCGCGCGCACGCAGATCGCCGACTACCTGTCGACGCTGATCTACGTCTACACGCTGCTGATCATCCTCTACATCGTGGTCCAGCTGCTGTTCTCGGTCGGCATCCGCCCGCCCTACTCGCGCACGCTCGACGCCGTGCTCGGCTTCCTGCGCGACATCTGCGAACCCTTCCTGCGCATCTTCAGGCGGCTGATCCCGTCCTTCGGCGGGATCGACTTCAGCCCGATCCTGGCCATCTTCACGCTGCAGATCGTCAACGCGATCGTCGTCAACAACCTGATCCACGGCTGAGCGGCCCATGAGCGCGGCCGAGGATCGTCCGCCCGGCGGTCAGGCGCCTCGTCGCAGAGAGCGCCTCTCGTGGCTCTCCGGCCCATGGCTGCGCGCCGCGCTCGTGCTCGTGTTCGTCGTCGCGGCCGACCAGCTCTCAAAGCACGCCGTCAGGGCCAACATCACGCCGGGCGAAGAGCGAAAAGTGCTCCCCGGGATCGAGCTCGTCAACACGCGCAACAACGGCGTCGCCTTCGGCTTCCTGCCGGGCAGCCACATCGCGATCACCGTGCTGATCGGCGTCGCGCTGGTGGCGCTGCTCGTCTACTTCGCGCGGCACAGCCACGAGCCGTTGATCTGGCTGCCGACGGGGCTGCTCGTCGGCGGCGCCGTCGGCAACGTCCTCGACCGCGTCCGCGCTGGTTCGGTCACCGACTTCGTCAAGCTCCCGCTCGGCTGGCCCCCTTTCAACCTCGCCGACATGGCGATCACGCTCGGCGTGCTGATCCTGTTCCTCGTGATCGACCACGCGCGCCACCGCGCGCGCCGGGCCGAGGGATGAGCGAGGAGCCCTTCACGATCGCCTACGAGGACGAGCACCTGCTCGTCGTCGACAAGGCGCCCGGCGTGGTCGTGCACCCGGCCAGGGGCCACCGCGAGGACACGCTCTCGCAGCTGCTCGCCGAAAGCGCGCGCGGGGGCGACCCCGAGCGCGCCGGCATCGTCCACCGGCTCGATCGCGACACCTCCGGCCTGCTCGTGGTCGCGCGCTCCGAGCGGGCGCATTCGAGGCTCCAGCGCGCACTTCAGCGGCGCCAGATCGAGCGGGAGTACCTGGCCCTCGTGATCGGCCGTCCGCCCGCCCGCAGCGGCACGATCGAGGCGCCGATCGGGCGCGACCCGCGCACGCGCACGCGCATGGCCGTCGGCGGCGCCCATCCACGCGAGGCGCGCACGCACTTCGAGCTCGAGCGCGCCCTGCCCAAGCACACGCTGCTGCGCCTGAGATTGGAGACCGGGCGCACGCACCAGATCCGCGTGCACCTGCAGGCGATCGGCCACCCGGTCGCCGGCGACCCCGAATACGGCGGCGCCGGCGCGCTCGGGCTGGAGCGCCAGTTCCTGCACGCCACGCGGCTGGCCTTCGCGCACCCGCTCACGGACGCGCCGATCGACGTGAGCTCGCCGCTGCCGCACGATCTGCGCGAGGCGCTCGACCGCGCCGAGCGGCTATCCTGAGCCGTTCAAGACCTTCTACCCGTCCGACGTCGGACGCGGCCCTGCCCGGTACTGCGGTCAAGTCAGCGCAGTCTCGGGTCCGCGTTTTCAGTCGGTCGTGATCGAATCAATTAAATAAAGGGAGAATCACGTGGCTCAGGTAGGCATCGCGGAGCTGCTGGAGGCAGGCGTTCATTTCGGCCACCAGACGCGCCGTTGGAACCCAAAGATGCGCCGCTTCATCTTCGGCGAGCGCGGCGGCAACTACATCATCGACCTCGTCAAGACGCAGGCGCTGCTCGAGCAGGCGCAGGCCTTCGCCTCCGAGCTCGCGCATCGCGGCGGCACCGTGCTGTTCGTGGGCACCAAGAAGCAGGCGCGCGACACGATCAAGGACGTCGCCGAATCGGCCGACATGCCGTTCGTCAACCACCGCTGGCTCGGCGGCCTGCTGACCAACTTCGAAACGATCAGCCTGCGCATCCGCCGGCTGCACGACCTCGAACGCTACGAGGCCGAGGGTCAGCTCGAGCTCCTGCCCACGCGCGAGCGGATGGCCGCCCAGGCCGACCTCGTCAAGCTGCGTGCCAACCTCGGCGGCGTCAAGAACATGCAGCGCGTGCCCGACGCCATGTTCGTGATCGACCTGAAGACCGAGGAGATCGCAGTCAAAGAGGCGCGGCGCCTGCGCGTGCCGATCATCGGCCTGGTCGACACCAACTGCGACCCCGACGGGATCGACTACGTGATCCCCGGCAACGACGACGCCATCCGCTCCTGTGCGCTGATCACGCAGGCGATCGGACAGGTCGTGCAGGAGGGCCACTCCGTGTTCCGCGCCGAGGAGGAGAAGGCCCGCAAGGAAGCCGAGGAACGAGCCAAGGCCGAGGCCGAGGCGCGCGCCAAGCGCGAAGCCGAAGAGCAGGCCAAGCGCGAGGCCGAGGAACAGGCTGCCAAAGAGGCCGAGGAGAAGGCCGCCGCCGAGCGAGCCGCGGGCGAGAAAGCGGCGGCCGAAAAAGCCGCTGCTGCCGCCGCCGCGCAGCAGCCCGTCGCCGAGACCACGCCCGTGCCGCCCACGCCCGCCGACCCCGCCACGCTGGAGCCGGGCGCCGAGTCGGTCACGCCCATGAGCGCCGGGCCCGACGCACGCCAGCCCGCCAATCCGCAGTCCGCGCCGCCCGAGACGGCCGCCGAGAGCGAGGCGGAGACGCCCGAGGCCGAGGCGTCCGAGGCGTCCGCGCCGCCGGAGGCCGAGACGCCCGAGACGCCCGAGGCAGCGGCCGCCGACGCGCCGCCGGCCATAGAGGCCGACGCGTCCGCGCAGGGCGGCAACGACACGCCCGCCGAGCCCGCCGCCGAGCCGGTGGCCGTGCCCGAGACAACCGACGAGAGCGCGCCGGCCGAGGAGCCGGCCAAGGAGGCCGAGCAGCAATGAGCACGACCGAGATCGCAGCCAAGGACGTCAAGGCGCTGCGCGAGCGCACCGGCGCGGGCATGATGGACTGCAAGAAAGCCCTCGCCGAGGCCGAGGGCGACATCGACAGGGCGATCGAGATCCTGCGCGTGAAGCAGGGCAAGAAGATCCAGGATCTCGGCGAGCGCCAGGCCACCGAGGGCACCGTGCAGGCCTACATCCACGCCGGCGCGCGCGTCGGCGTGCTGATCGAGGTCGACTGCAACACCGACTTCGTCGCCAACAACGAGGACTTCGTCCAGTTCGCGCGCGACGTCGCCCTGCAGATCGCCGCCACCCCGACCGTCTCCTACGTCAGCCGCGATGACGTCCCCGAGGACGTGCGCGCCGCAGAGGCCAAGATCTACGAGCAGGAAGCCGCCGACAAGCCCGAGAACGTGCGCGAGAAAATCGTCTCCGGCAAGCTCGACTCCTGGTTCCAGACGATCGTGCTGCTCGAGCAGGAGATGCACAACCCCAAGTTCGACGGTAAGACCGTGCAACAGCTGCGCGACGAGCTCACCGCGGCCACCGGCGAGAACGTGGTCATTCGCCGGTTCGTTCGATTCGCCGTCGGTCAGTAGGCCGTGGGCTCGGCGCGCAGCGGCGTCCTCAGTCGCTCGCGTGCCTCTAGCACGCCACGCTCCCTGCGTCCTTGCTGCCCTTGACCCACGACCTACTGGTTCCTCGAGCGACGGTAGGCTCTCAGCCTTGATGGCCTCCGCCCCCGCCTTCAAACGGATCCTCTTGAAGCTCTCGGGCGAGGCGTTGATGGGGTCGCTCGAGTTCGGCACCGATCCCGAGCGCGTGGCGGCCGTCGCGCGCCAGGTCGCGGCCGTACGCGACCAGGGCGTGCAGGTAGCGATCGTGGTCGGCGCGGGCAACATCTACCGTGGCATGCAGGGCGCGGCGGCCGGGATGGACCGCGCGACGGCCGACTACATGGGCATGCTCGCGACCGTCCTGAACGCGCTGCCGCTGCAGGACGCACTCGAGAAGAGCGGCACCGACACGCGCGTGCTCTCGGCGCTTGGCGTGTCCGAGGTCGCCGAGCCCTACATCCGCCGCCGCGCCATGCGCCACCTGGAGAAGGCGCGCGTCGTGATCTTCGCCGCGGGCACGGGCAACCCGTTCTTCACGACCGACACGGCCGCCGCCCTGCGCGCGGCCGAGATCCACGCCGAGATCATCCTGATGGCCAAGAACGGCGTGGAGGGCGTCTACACGGCCGATCCGGCGGTGGACCCGAGCGCGCAGTTCATCCCGGAGATCACGCACATGGAGGCGCTCGAGCAGCGCCTGCGTGTGATGGACTCGACGGCGCTGGCGCTCTGCATGGAGAACCACATGCCGATCGACGTGTTCAACATGGACGACGACACGGCGTTGGCGAGGATAATCTCAGGCGAGCGCGTGGGGACGCTCGTCGCGACAGCCCAAGGAGAGGCCGATGGCAGCTGACAGCATGATCGACGAACTGCTGGAGGACGCGCGCGAGCGCATGCTCAAGTCCGCCGAATCCGCGCAGCACGAGTTCTCGACGGTGCGCACCGGCCGCGCCAGCCCGGCGCTGCTCGACCGCGTCGTGGTCGACTACTACGGCGCGATGACCCCGCTGAACCAGCTGGCCACGATTTCGGCCCCAGAAGCGCGACTGCTGAGCGTGCAGCCCTACGACAAGTCCTCGATCAAGCTGATCGAGAAGGCGATCAACGAGTCCGACGTCGGCCTGAACCCGTCCAACGACGGCAACATCGTGCGCTTGGTAGTGCCGGAGCTGACCGAGGAGCGACGCAAGGAGCTCGTCAAGGTCGTGCGCAACCTGGCCGAGGAGGGTCGCGTGGCGATCCGCAACGTGCGCCGCGACACGATGCATCACCTGCGCGAGCTCAAGGCCGAGGGCGAGGCGTCCTCCGACGACGAGCATCGTGCCGAGGTCGAGCTGCAGAAGCTCACCGACAGCCGCGTCGGCGACCTCGATGAGGTGCTCAAGGCCAAGGAAAAAGAGATCCTCGAAGTGTGATGGGGGCCGCCGAGCATCCGGCGCCGGCCACCGATCTGCGACCGGCCGGCGAGCCGCTTGCGCAGGCCGCCGACCCCTCGCTGCCCGCCGCGCGCTACGTCGCGATCATCACGGACGGCAACGGGCGCTGGGCGCGCGAGCACGGCGTGTCGGTCAACGAGGGCCACGACGCCGGCGCCGACACGGTCAAGGCGCGCCTGCGCGACGCCGCCGAGTTCGGCGTCAAGGAGCTGACGGTCTACTCGTTCTCGACCGAGAACTGGTCGCGCCCGGCCGAGGAGGTGGCCGGGCTGATGGAGATGTTCTCGACCCGGATCGCCGGCGAGACGCCGGAGCTTCACGATGAGGGCGTGCGCATGCGCTTCATCGGCCGGCGCGAGGGGATCTCCGAGGAGCTCGTGCGGCGGATGGACTGGGCCGAGCAGCTGACCGCCCAGAACGAGCGGATCACGCTGTTCGTCGCCTTCAACTACGGCGGGCGCGCCGAGATCCTCGACGCCGCGCGCCGCTTTCAGGGCGGCAGCGAGGAGGAGTTCCGCGCGTGCCTGTACGCGCCCGAGATGCACGACCCCGACCTGATCATCCGCACGAGCGGCGAGCAGCGGCTGTCGAACTACCTCTTGTGGCAGTCCGCCTACGCCGAGCTCGTCTTCCGCGAGGAGCTGTGGCCGGACTTCTCGCGCGAGGCGCTCGCGGAGTCGCTGGCCGAGTTCTCCCGGCGCCGCAGGCGCTTCGGCGCGCGCTGATGGCGCCGGCCTGCGTGCGCGAGGCGCGGATCTGATGGCCAGCGGCGGCGCTCGCACGCCGGCCGGGCGCAGCGGGCGTCATCGCCCGCGCGAGCGCCCGGCGCGCGTGAGGCGCTCAGGCGGGCCGCTCGTGCGCCGCCGCGCGCCGCGGGCGGGGGGCGAGCGCCGCCAGCGCTCGGACCTCAGCGCACGCGTGCTCGCCGCCATGCCGGCGATCGCCGTGGCGCTGTTCCTCGTGATCGAGGGCGGCGCAATCTTCACGTTCGGCCTGTTCGTGCTGGGCTGCATCTGCATGCACGAGCTCTACGGCATGTTCGCGCGTGCCCATCCGGTCCGCCTCGGCGGCTTCGTCGCGCTCGCCGGGCTGCTGATCGCCGCCAACTGGGGCGATCAGTTCCAGGTGCTGCTCGTGCTCGTGGCCGCGCTTCCGCTCCTGTTCGGCCTGACGCTGTTGCAGCCGCGGCCGAGCGTCGGCGGGTTGTCGCTGACGCTGCTCGGCGTCTACTGGATCGGTCTCGCGCTGGCTCACGCCGTGCTGCTGCGAGACCTGCCGCACGGGCTCGGCATCGTGATCGACGTGCTCGTGGGCACGTTCATCGGCGACACCGGCGCCTATCTCGGCGGCCGCCTCTTCGGCCGCCGCCCCCTGGCACCCACGATCTCGCCCAACAAGACCGTCGAGGGGCTGTTGATCGGGATGGTGTGCACCGTGCTCGCCGTCTGGATCGCCGGGCGCTATCAGGAATGGCTGCCCGGGACGCACGCGATCGTGCTCGGCATCGGCGTCGCCCTGGTGGCGCCGATCGGCGACCTGTTCGAGTCCTTCGTCAAGCGTGAGGCGCGCACGAAGGACTCCGGCGGGCTGTTCGGAGCGCACGGCGGGGCGCTCGATCGCCTCGACGCCGTGCTGTTCGCCGCCGTCGTCGGGTACTACATCTGGGCGGCGTACGTGTGAGCGCGCCTGGCGCGTCGAGCAGCTCAGGCGGCGGGGGGCGCAGGTGTGAGGCCGTGGCTACGCATAACCTCACCCAGCTTCGCGAAGTCGGGGGGGCCTCCTGCCGCCTCGGCGAAGACGGCACTTACCTCGCGGAAGAAGTCGGGGCCAAGTATTCCCGGCGTCACCACTCCGAGGACCTTTGCGTCTGTCTCCCCCCGGTTGTCGAACCCATGGACAGCACCCCGCCGGATGCAGATCACATCGCCTGCGGAGACCTCGGTCGTCTCTCCGTCGACGGTCCAGATCGATGTGCCTGCGAGGCCGTAGACAGTCTCCTCATAGCCGTCATGGCTGTGTGGGACGGGCATGTTCGCGTTGGGTGGAATCAGCGCCTCGAAGACGGCTACGGAGCCGTTGGACTCCGTGCCCTCCACCAGAAAGCGAATACCTATCGGTCCAGCCTGAATCACGCTCGTCGGCATCGTCAGCTCCTGTGACTTGGGAGGTCGGGGGTCGTGGATTCCTCGGACATCTCCCGGTCAGTATCCCGCAGGCGTCTCGCCCGTTGCGATCAGACGCCGGCCAGCTCGTGCGCGCCTACTCGGCCAGGCCCACGACTTTGAGGGCCTGCTCACGGTTGTCGAAGATCTGCATCCGAACGACCTTGCCGTCGGCGAGCGTCCACACCCAGACGTGGCTCGCGTCCACGGGTGTGCCGCGGGTCGGTCCGACCTCGCGCTCTCGGATGAGTGCCAAGACCTGGTCGCCGGCGTCGATCAGCTCCTCAACGTCGAGGTCCACTGTCCCAGCGACCGACAGGGCCTCCTCCCAGAACTGCCGCACGCCTTCGTGTCCGTGGTAGGACACCGAGTCCATGAAGACATCCCAAACGATGTCGTCGGCGTAGACCTCGAACGGGGTCTCTGTATCCCGTCGGCCCACCGCTTCGTAGATCCCGCGCACGATCTCCACGTTCTCCTCAGACATCGCCCGCCCAGTATGTCGCAGACGGACGGCGAAAATTCTACACGTTCGACTAGGTCCGAATTACGGGCGAAGAACTAGCTCGTGCGCGCCTACTCCGCCAGCCCGACGGCTTTGACGGCTTGGTCTCTCGTTTGGTAGAGCGTCAGACCTGTGATCCGCCCGCCGGCGAGTGTCCAGACGGAGGCACCAAGCGCCGTCGTTTGGAGGTCGCTCGCCGGCCCGCGCCCGCGGACGTGTGCAACGAGGACGACGGCACCTGGCGCGATGTCGATCACCTCGGTCTCCTCGAATCGCAGCTCGTTCAACCCCTCCTGGCGGCCGACTATCCATTCGCGCCACGCGTCGCGGCCGCGGTGCACACCGGCATCCGGTGCCTCGGACCGGGACCAGTCGAGCTCGGCATCTGCCGAGACGTCGGCGAGGGCAGCATCGAGGTCTCCCTCGTTGACGTTCGCCAGCAATCGCCGGACGATCTCGACGTTCTCCTGCGACATCGTCCGCCCAGTATCCCGCAGGCAACAGGAATCCTGGGCGCCGGGCGCCCGACCGCGTAGCGTCGGCCCGGGAAGGCCGGCGCGGACCCGTGACGGAGCCCGGCGGCGCCCGGCAGGCCCCGTGACGTCCGTCGATCGTCCACCACGCTGGACAGCAAGTACATCCGCCGTATACCGTTCTCGCCCGAGGGAGTCGAAGGAGCGGAGGCGAGGATGCACCCAGAGGTGGGCACAAGCACGAGGGCAGGCGCGAATCGGCGCGGCCGCGGTAGCGCACGCGCGGCAACGCTCGCGGCGCTCGCGGCGCTGCTGCTCGCCTTCGGCGCGTCGAGCGCGTCTGCGGTGATCGTCCACCTCGGCAACGGCAAGCCGATCAGCTATCAGCCGCTCAGGGGCGCCCCGGGATCCTCGGCGCTGAGCCTCAGCCCGTTCGCGGCGGCGGCGGGAACGTCCAACCTCGTGTATCACGGCGGCCCGGTGATGACCTCGAACACGAACTACACGTTCTACTGGTCGCCGAGCGGCGCCTCGGCCTATCCGGCGGGATACCAGGAAGGCGTCAACCGCTACCTGGAAGACCTCGCTCACGACAGCGGCGGCAATCAGAACGTCGACTCGGTGGCGACTCAGTACACCAACGGCAGCGGCGAAGCGGTCGCGTACGACTCGCACTTCGCGGGCGCGATCCTCGACACCACCCCGTATCCGAAAAACGGCTGCAAAAAGGCCACGATCTGCCTGACCGACGCGCAGCTGCAGGCGGAGCTGAACAGCTACATCACTGCGCACGGGCTGCCGCGCGACCTGGCGCACGAGTACTTCATGCTGACGCCGCCGGGCGTCGAGGACTGCTTCGAATCGACGGGCACGGAATGCTCGGCCGGCAGCAGCGTACCGGTGTACTGCGCCTACCACAACAGCTTCGCCGTGGGCGGCGGCGAGATCGTCTACGCCAACGACCCATACGTGACGGGCAACAGCGGCTGTGACGACGGCGAACACCCGAACGAAAGCCCCTCGGACGGGGCGCTCCAGGGTGGCCTCAGCCACGAGCACAACGAGTCGACGACGGACCCCGAGCTGGACGCGTGGTACGGCCCGGAAGGCAACGAGAACGGTGACAAATGCCGTACGTTCGTGGCGTCGAGCGAATTCGGCACGCCGCTCGGCACGGCCCCGAACGGCTCGCGCTACAACCAGCTGATCAATGGTCACGAGTACTGGTACCAGCAGGAGTGGAGCAACGAAGGCAGCACTTGTAAGCAGCGTCTCGCCCTGACCGCGCCGGCGGTGACCAAAGTCTCACCGGTCAAAGGGCCGGCGAGCGGTGGCACGGTCGTGAAAATCACGGGCACCGGCTTCGCGGGCATCACGGCCGTGCACTTCGGCGCGCAGGGCGCCTCCTTCACGGTCACCTCCGCGACCAAAATCACGGCCACGGCGCCGGCGCAGCCGACGGGAACGGTCGACGTGACGGTCACCAGCTCGGCAGGCACGAGCGCGCTATCGACGGCGGACCACTTCAAGTACACGCCGAGCGTGACGTCGGTGACCCCGAGCTCGGGCACGACGGCGGGCGGCACCAGCGTGACGGTGACCGGCTCGGGCTTCGCGCTCGGCGCGGCCACGGTCTTCAAATTCGGCTCGCCCAAAGCGACGGCGGTCAACTGCACGTCGAGCACGAGCTGCACGATGCTCTCGCCGCCACACGCGGCGGCGGCGGTGAACGTCAAAGCGACGGTCAACGCGATCGCCAGCCCGAAATCGAGCGGCGACCAGTTCACCTACTTCTAACGGCTCACACGCTCTTGCCGCCGCACGCCGGCGGGCGGCGTTCCGGCGGTTGACCGGCCGATCTGCCGGAGGCTGGCGCAGGGCTCAACCTGGCGGGCGTAGGTGCCGATCGTGGGGGCATGGGTACGCGTCTAGTGCAGCGGACGATCGTTGCGGTGATGGTGCTCGCCACGCTTGGCGCGGCGGCCGCGGTGCACGTCGCCTCGACAGACGGATTGCGTAATCGCCGCGCCCATCGCCTTCAGACGGTTCGCAGCCGCGTCAGCGACACAGTGCAGAGACGCACGTATTTCCTCGAGGACCTCGCAGACATGGTCGGCGTCCACGACGACGCAGCGGCCGCCGAGTTCTCTCGCTACGCGCACGTCCGCGGTCGCGACGAGCGAGCCGTCGTCGCGGTCCAGTGGGTGCGCCGCGCGCCGGACGGCAAGCTCGTGCCGGCGGCCGCGCCAGACCCGAACCCCGGTCCGACTCCAGCGCTGATCGCGCCTACCGCGGCGGCCGATCGCGCCCTCGGCGACGCGGCGGCACAGCACGCGGCGGTGCACGCGATCGGCCTGGCGTCGCTGCGAAAGACGGTTGCCGTTTCCGCGCCGCTCACGCTGGCCAACGGGCACCCCGCCTTCTACCTGGCCGTCCCGGTGCAGGCCCGCCGCTACTCGGGGCTGCTCTCGACGGCCGAGTCGCAGAGCGCGATCGTCGGCCTGATCGATGCGCAGGTGCTGGTTGAGCAGGCTCTCGGCGGCGGGGCCTCCGCGATGCGCCTGCGCGACCGTGTGACGCCGTTGGCCGCGATTGGATCGGGGCTGCACAACGCGCTGGACATGGCGCTGCCGGTGGCCGGGCGCCGTTGGACGATCGCCGTCGAGGGAGGATCGCTGACTCCGCTCCAGGTCGCGCTTCCGTGGCTGATCCTCCTTCTCGGCTTCGGCCTTGCGGGCGCGGTGGCCGCGATTCTCGGTGTTTCGGCCCGCCGGCGCGATGAGGCGATCCAGCTGGCGGACGACAGGCTGTCCGAGCTCACGGCGTCGCTGGAGCGCCTGGAGCTGACCAACCGCCAGCTCGAGCTCGCGCACGATCAGGCCGAGCAACGCTCGCGCATCGACGAGCTCACCGAGATCTTCAACCGCCGACACTTCAGCGAGGCGCTGCACGAGGAGCTCGCCCGGGGGAAGGGCGCCTCACCGGCCGTGTTGCTGCTCGACATCGACCACTTCAAGCGCGTCAACGACGAGCACGGCCACCTGATCGGCGACGTGATCCTGCGCGCCGTCGCGCGGCGGATCGGCTCGGCCGTCCGCGCAAGCGACTGTCTGGCGCGGTGGGGCGGCGAGGAGTTCGCGATCCTCGCGTTGGATGTCGACGGTGACAGCATGCTCGAGCTGGCAGAACGCGCTCGTCATGCGGTCGGCGACGACCCGATCGTCGTGGACGGCGTGCGCTTCGAGCTCCACGTCTCGATCGGCGCAGCGCTCGCCGGCGCGCAGCCGACGACGGCGGATGAGCTGGTCGGCTGGGCCGACCAGGCTCTGTACGAGGCAAAGCGCGCAGGACGCGACTGCGTGCGCGTCCACCACGCCCAGGTGGGCGCGGGCGAGCGAGCCTGACGCCGCGACGGCCTCGGCGACGCTGAGGTCGTAGGGTCCGGGGGCATGCCCAAGCGCATCCTGATCCTCGGCTCGACCGGCTCGATCGGCACACAGGCGCTCGACGTGTGCGCGCGCGATCCGGAGCTCGAGCTGGTCGGCCTCTCGGCGGAGGGCTCGTGGGAGGAGCTGGTGGCGCAGGCGCGCGAGCACGGCGTGAGCCGGATCGCGCTGGCGGACGCGGACGCGGCGGCGCGGGCGGCTGAGGCGTGGACGGATGGGCGCGTGCTGGGGGGCGCGGAGGGGCTGGTCAGCCTCGTGGTGGAATCGGGCGCGGAGCTCGTGCTCAACTCGCTCGTCGGCTCGGCCGGCCTCGGCCCGACGGTGGCGACGCTCGGGGAGGGCATCGACCTGGCGCTGGCCAACAAGGAGTCGCTGGTCGTGGGCGGCGAGCTGGTGACGGCCCTGGCGGAGGCCACTGGCGCGCGGATCGTGCCAGTCGACTCCGAGCACACGGCGCTGCACCAGCTGATCTCGGGCCAGCCGGCAGGAGCGCTCGAGCGCATGACGATCACGGCGAGTGGCGGCCCGTTCCGCGGGCGTACGCGCGCCGAGCTCGAGCATGTGACGGTCGAGCAGGCGCTCGCGCACCCGACGTGGGCGATGGGCGGCAAGATCACGATCGACTCGGCGACGCTGATGAACAAGGGGCTCGAGGTGATGGAGGCGCATCACCTGTTCGGGACGCCGTATGACCGCATCGACGTGGTCGTGCACCCGCAGTCGCTCGTCCACGGGCTGATCCAGCTGGCGGACGGCGCGATGCTGGCCCACCTCGGCCCGCCGGACATGCGCATAGCCATCTCCTACGCCCTGCACGGCGGGGAGAGCGTCGATCTGGCGATCGCCCCGCTCGACCTGGCTCAGATCGGCGAGCTGAACTTCGAGCCGGTCGACCTCGACGCGTTCCCGTGCCTGCGCCTGGCGGGCGAGGCGGCGCGCGCGGGTGGCACGGCTCCATGCGTGCTCAACGCGGCCAACGAGATCACCGTGCACGCCTTCCTGGCCGGGCGCCTGCGGTTCCTCGAGATCGCCGAGGTGATCGAGCGCACGCTGTCAGAGCTGGGCGCCGAGCCGGTGCTCGCGTTCGAGTCGCTATATGAGGCGGACAGACGGGCGCGCGAGCTGGCGAGCGGGCTCGTGGCGGCGCTCGGCTAGGAGCCGATTGCCTGCTTTTTTGATGCTCCGCAAAGATGGCGGCCGGGCGGCGCGCGCCCCCGGGAACCGCCGGAAGCGGCGCGGTTGCCTGCGAAGATGGCCTGCATGAGCTGGCTGCTCACGATCCTCGGAATCGTGCTCCTGATCGTGCTGCACGAGCTGGGCCACTTCACCGTGGCCAAGCTCGTGGGCATGCGCGTGGAGCGCTTCTCGCTGTTCTTCCCACCGACGATCGCGCGGATCAGGCGCGGCGAGACGGAGTACGCGATCGGCGCGATCCCGGCGGGCGGCTACGTGAAGATCACCGGGATGAACCCGGAAGAGCTCGAGGATCTCGATCCGGAGGCGACACGACGCGCCTACTACAGCCAGTCCCCGTGGAAGCGGATCGCCGTGATCGTGGCCGGCCCGGGCGTGAACATCGTGATCGCGTTCCTGCTGTTCTGGGCGATCCTGTTCTCGGGCGACGTCACGGGCTCGACATCGCTCAACAGCCTCGACCCGTCGCTCAACTCGATCGCGTCGAACACGTCCGTGCTGGCTGTCGAGCATGGCGCGCCGGCCTCGGGCGTGCTGCGACAGGGCGACCGGATCGTGGCGATCGACGGCCACCCTGTGACGGTTGCAAGCGCGCGCCGGCGGATCGATGCGCACGCTTGCGCGGGCAAGCCGAGGGCCGGCTGTCGCGCGGCGATGCCCGTGAGACTGACCGTCCGCCGCGACGGGAAGCTGGTGACGCTGTCGCTGTATCCGCGTTACAACGAGGAAGCCAAGCGGATGCTCGTCGGCGTCGGCTTCGGCACGATCAAGCACTACGACGCTCTCGCGGCGGCGGGCGGCTCGATCGGCGCGATGTGGCATGCGACGTGGGGCACGCTGACGGGGTTCTTCAAAGCGCTGACGAGCTCGAAGACGCGCGAGGAAGTGAGCAGCATCGTCGGCATCACGCAGACGGCGCATGCCACGGTCGTCGAGGGATCGGGGATCGCGCTCGTCTTCCTCGGCTACATCTCACTCGTGCTGGCCGTGATCAACCTGTTCCCGTTCCTGCCCCTGGACGGCGGGCACGTGCTGTGGTCGGTGGCGGAGAAGGTACGCGGCAAGCGGATCTCGCTGATGGCGATGTATCGCTACAGCTCGGTCGGCATCATCCTGCTGCTGTTCCTGGTGATCAACGGCGTGAGCAACGACATCGGCCGCCTCGGCGGCTGAGCCGGGGCCGAGCGCGCCGCTCCCGCGGCCGACCCAGATCAGGGGTCGGTCGGCCTCGGCGGCTGGGAGCCGGCGGCGCGCACGGACACCCAGCTCTTGACGAGCGGGCCGAAGCGCTCGCCGAGCACGGGCGCGCCGAACAGCAGCTCCATCTCCCTGCGGTGCAGCAGCGAGATCTCCTCCCACTCGCCGGCCGCGCCGAGGCGCCAGTAGGACCTGCGCAGCGCGGGCGGCAGCCAGTGGGCGAACGGGAGCAGCGCGTGCGGCTCGATCGGGAAGGAGAAGGCGGGCGTCTGCACGTAGAAGCCGCGTCCGACGCGGCGCAGCTCGGCGACGAACGGCTCACGCCGCGCGGGGGGCACGTGCTCGATCACGCTGGAGCAGTAGACGAGGTCGAACTCCTGGTCGCCGAAGGGCAGCCCGGCGGCGGCGTCTGCCTGCACGAACGGACCGGGGTAGCCCGGGCGCGGCTGCAGGTCGACGCCGGTGATGTCGAGCTCGGGCTCGAGCGCGCGCAGGCCGATCCGCCCGCAGCCGAGATCGAGCACGCGTGCGCCCGGCTGCAGGCGCGTGAGCGCGAAGAACTCGGCGTGGCGGCGCGCGCGGGCGCGGGCGGCGAGGGGGGAGGCCAGCCGCGCGAGCGGGCCGCGTGCGGTCGCGTAGACGTCGGCCACGACGTCTTTCTAGCGGGCCGGTGAGCGAGGTGCAGTCCGGGTACAGTCGCGACCGTGTTCGACCACGTCACGATTCGAGCCGCCGATCGCACGGCCTCCGAGCGCTTCTACCGGACGATGCTCGGACCGCTCGGCATCGAGCCGACCCACGCGGAGGAGGAGGGGATCGAGTGGGACGACTTCTCGATCCTCGCCGCAGAGGACGCGCGGCGCGTCACGCGCGGCCTGCACGTGGCGTTCGTGGCGCGCTCGCGCGCCGACGTCGAGCGGGCGTGGCAGGCGGGGATCGACGCGGGCTACGCCGACGCCGGGCAGCCGGGCGAGCGCCGGCAGTACCGGCCCGACTACTGCGGCGCGTTCCTGCGCGATCCGGACGGCAACAGCGTCGAGGCCGTCCATCACGGCGACACCCGCCGCGGCGGTCACATCGACCACCTCTGGATCGGCGTGCGCGACCTCGATGTCTCCGAGCGCTTCTACGGCGGGCTCTCGCGCCATCTGGGACTGCGGCCGGGCCGGCGCTGGGAGCAGGGTGTGCAGTTCCGCGGCGCCTGGGCGACGTGCTCGCTCGTCGCGGACGGCCGGCCGCCGACCGAGAACCTGCACGTCGCGTTCCCGGCGCCCGACCGCGAGACCGTGCGCGACTTCCACGCGGCCGCCCTGGCGGCCGGACACGAAAGCGCCGGCGCGCCGGGTGAACGGCCGCAGTACCACCCGGGCTACTACGCCGCCTTCGTCCTCGACCCGGACGGGACGAGCGTCGAGAGCGTCTTCCACGACCGCCGCTGAGGCTGTGGGCGCATCGCGAACGGCCAGCGGCGGCGTCGGTCACGCGCGGGGGCGGCCTGCCGGGGTGCGAGGTCGGGCATCATAGAATCCAGCCTATGGCCTCGAAGAACCAGATCCACGTCGGCGCCGTGCCGATCGGCGGCGGCGCGCCGGTCGCCGTGCAGACGATGACCAAGACCGAGACGGCGAACCTGGCGGCGACGATGGAGCAGATCCGCACGGTCGCCGAGGCGGGCGCCGACATCGTGCGGGTGGCGGTCCCGCGCGAGCAGGACGCGGAGGCGCTGAAGACGATCGTGGCCGAGTCGCCGATCCCGATCATCGCGGACATCCACTTCAACCACACGCTGGCGCTGAAGGCGATCGAGGCTGGCGCGCACTGCGTGCGCCTAAACCCAGGCAACATCGGCGGGCCGGAGAAGGTGGCGGAGGTGATCGCGCTGGCCAAGCAGCGCGGCACGCCACTGCGCGTGGGCGTCAACTCGGGCTCGCTGCCCAAGCACCTGCGCGAGCTGGAGTACGAGAACCCGATCGAGGCGCTCGTGACGGCCGCGAGGGAGACGGTCGAGCTGATGGAGCGCCTGGAGTTCGAGAACTTCAAGGTCTCGATGAAGTCGACCTCGGTGCCCAACACGATCGCCTCGAACAGGCTGCTCTCGGAGCGGATCCCCTACCCGCTGCACCTCGGCGTCACCGAGGCCGGCACGAAGTGGTCGGGGTCGTTGAAGTCGGCCGTCGGCCTCGGCACGCTGCTGGCCGACGGGATCGGCGACACGATCCGCATCTCGCTCTCGACCTTCCACGCCGAGGAGGAGGTGAAGGTTGCCTGGGAGATCCTCAAGGCGCTCAAGCTGCGTGAGCGCGGTCCCGTGCTGATCGCGTGCCCGACATGCGGGCGGCTGCAGTTCGACATGGACAGCGTGGTCGCCGAGGTGGAGCGGCGGCTGGAGGCCTACGAGGACCCGATCGAGGTCTCGGTGCTCGGTTGCGCCGTCAACGGTATCGGCGAGGCGCGCCACGCCGACTTCGGCATCACGGGGGCGAAAGACATGGGCATGATCTACTCCAAGGGCGAGCCGCTGAAGAAGGTCCCCACCGAGCAGCTGGTGGACGAGCTCTTCAAGGAGATCGACCGCTACTACGCTGCCGGCAAGCGCGTCCAGCGCGACGAGGGAGAGGCGGCCGAGGCGCGCCGCTGGCTGGCCGAGAACGAGGATGCCACGGCGATGACGCCCGAGCGCATCGCCGCGCTGGAGGCGGCCGCCGCGCGCGACCTGGACGACTACGGCAACCTGCACCAGGTGCGCATCGCCGGCAAGCGCCTGCGCTACGCGATGGAGGTGTTCGCGGACTGCTACGCGCCGGAGTTCCGCGCGCGCCACTACGCCGCCGTCGAGGAGATGCAGGAGATCCTG
>DATNDZ010000009.1:0-179667 GCA_035553095.1 Solirubrobacteraceae bacterium
CGAGCCGGATGTTGCCGAAGATCCACAGCGGCAGCGTGTTCTGTGCGCCGGCGGTGAACGTGGTGACGACCACCTCGTCGAACGAGAGCGCGAATGCCAGCAGCCCACCGGCCACCAGCGCCGTCGCCACCACCGGCAGCGTCACGTGGCGGAACGTCTGCCAGCCGTCGGCGCCGAGGTCCATCGACGCCTCGGCCAGCGAGGCCTGCGTGCGGCGCAGGCGGGCGAGGACGTTGTTGTAGATCACGACGATGCAGAAGGTCGCGTGGCCGACGATGATCGTCGTCACCGAGAAGCCGATCCCGCTGAAGCTGATGAACGAGTTCAGCGCCATCCCGGTGATGATCCCGGGCAGCGCGATCGGCAGCACGAGCAGGAACGAGATCGCTTCGCGCCCGAAGAAGCGGAAGCGGTGCACGGCGAACGCCGCCATCGACCCCAGCAGCAGCGCGATCGCGGTCGCGAACAGTCCCGCGCGGATCGACAGCCACAGCGCGTGGCGCATTTCTTCGTTGTGCCAGGTCGCGGAGAACCACTTCGTCGAGAGGCCTTCCAGCGGCCAGCTCTGGATGTTGGACGGGTTGAACGCGTAGACGACGATCAGCGCGATCGGCACGAACAGGAACAGCAGGATCAGCACCGTCCACACGGCGAGCGCGAGGCGGCTCCATCTGCCCGCGCCGATCACAGCGCCTCGAACGCTCCCAGCCGCCGTGCGATCAGCAGATACACGCCCATCACGACCAGCGGCACAGTCGCGAACGCGGCCGCGAACGGCACGTTGCTGGCGACGCCGACGTTCTGGTAGACGACGTTGCCGATGAAGTCCGAGCCCGCGCCGCCGACGAGCGTCGGCGTGATGTAGTCGCCCAGCGTCAGTGAGAAGGTGAAGATCGAGCCGGCCGCGATGCCGGGCAGGATCAGCGGGAACAGCACCGAGCGGAACGTCCGCCAGCCGCGGGCGCCAAGGTCGGCGGAGGCCTCGATCATCGAGTCCGGCACGCGTTCGATCGCCGCCCAGATCGGCAGGATCATGAACGGCAGCCAGATGTAGCTGAACACGATCCACATCGCCCAGTTGGAGTAGCCGATGTTGAGCGCGCCCAGCCCGAGCTGCTCGAGCGCCCAGTTGAGCACGCCGTCCTTGGCGAGGATCAGCCGCCAGATGTACACGCGCACGAGGTAGCTGGACCACAGCGGGATCAGCACGGCCACGAACAGCGCACCCTGCAGCCGCCTCGGCGCGATCCGCACCGCGAAGAACGCGAACGGGAGCGCCAGGACCGCATCGGTGAGGGTCACGGCCGCCGCGATCCCGATCGTGCGCAGCGCGATCGTGCGGTACGTGTCGACTTCGACCAGCGTTTCGAAGTTCTTCAGCGTCCAGCTGTGGACGACGTCGCCCGTGAACGAGTCCACGCTCCACAGCGAGGAGATGAACAGGACGACGAGCGCCGCCAGGTAGATCAGCACGAACCACGCGAGCGGCCCCGACAGCAGCAGGCCGCCGCGCAGCCATGGCCGGCGGAACAGGGCCGCCGACACGCGGTCGCGGGTGCTGCCGCTCGCCGGGGCGGCGAGGCCGGTCGCGTTCACCGGCTCCGCCGCCGCCCGGTCGCTACCCGGTTACTTCCGTCCACTTCTGTTGCCACTTGCTGTAGTCCATGCAGTCGTCCTGGCCGTTGCCGCATTCGGCCACCGGCGTCCTCCAGAACTTGATGCTGTCGAAGTAGCTCGCCGGCGCGTTCGCGTGGTAGACCTCGCACGAGCCCTTTTCGATCTTTTCCATTTCGCCGCAGGCCTTCGTGTTGACCGGCGTCTCGCCGTACGTCGTCGCCTGCTCGGCCTGCACTTTCGGGCTCGAGACCCAGTTCACCCATTCGTAGGCGCAGTTGGGGTGCTTGGCGTTCGCCGACAGCATCCACGTGTCGGCCCAGCCCGTCGCGCCCTCCTTCGGGATGATCTGTTCGACCGGCTCTTTTGCGGCCTTGAGCTGGCTGTACTGGTAGGGCCACGCCGCCCCCATCACGACGTCGCCGTTCTTGAACAGTTCGATCTCATCCGAGGCCAGCGCCCAGTACTTCTTGATCAACGACTTCTGTTTCTTGAGCAGTTCGCCCGCCGCGTTCAGCTGCGCTTCGGTGAGCTCGTAGGGGTCTGAGATGCCGAGGCTCGGCTGCGTCTTGGACAGGTAGAGCGCCGCGTCGGCGATCTGGATCGGGTTCGCCGGAACCGAGAGCTCCCCCTTGTACTGCGAGCCGTAGATCGCCGACCAGCTCGTCGGCGCCGGTGTCACCGACTTGGTGTTGTACAGCAGCGTGTTCGGCCCCCATTGCAGGGAGATCCCGTAGTGCTTGCCGTCCACCGTGTTGTGCGGCGGCGACTGCAGCTGCGGGAAGAAGTTCTTCCATTCCGGCACGAGGTCGACGTTCATCGGCTGCACCTCGCCGCCGCGGATCAGGCGCAGGCTCGCGTCGCCCGAGGCCGAGACCATGTCGTACTGGCCGCCGCCGCCCTGGCGCATCAGCGTCACCATTTCGTCGGAGGAGCCGGCGTACTTCGCGTGCACCTTGCAGCCGGTTTTCGCTTCGTAGGGCTTCACCCACTTCGGTTCGGCATAGCCTTCCCACGCCACCAGGTTGAGCTGGCCCTCGGTCTTGCCGATTTTGGTCGGCAGGTTGGACGCCGAGCCGTTGTCCGAGGAGCTGCCGCACGCGCTCGCGCCGACCATCATCGCGAGCAGCACAGCGCCCAGCAGCCAATCGATCTTTGCCAGTCTCATCAGGTTGTCTCCTCCTCTTTGGTTGTCTGCAGCGGCGAGGCGTCCTGCATCCGGTAGGCGACCCTCACGCGACGGCCGCGCATCGCCAGCGCGCGCTCGGCCGAGGTGTCGAAGTTCTGCGCGAGCACGACGATGCCCTCGCCGTCGTCGAGCTCGAGGTCGTAGCGCGTGACCGAGCCGAGGTAGGCCACCTCGCGCACCGTCCCCTGCAGCGCGCCCGCCGCTCCGGCCGGCGGCTGCTCGCCCTCGGCCAGCAGGCGCACCTTCTCCGGGCGCACCGTGTAGGTGAGTCCGTCACGGTGGATCATGTTCGACGTCCCCACGAAGCTCGCCACGAACTCGTTGGCCGGGCGCTCGTAGACCTCGCCCGGCGTGCCCACCTGCTCGATCCGTCCGTCCGAGAAAACGGCGATGCGGTCGCTCATCGTCAGCGCCTCGTCCTGGTCGTGCGTGACGTACACGAACGTGATCCGCTCTGACAGCTCGCGCTGGATCGACTTCAGCTCGAACTGCATCTGCTGGCGCAGCTTCAGGTCGAGCGCGCCGAGCGGCTCGTCCAGAAGCAGCACGCGCGGCCGGTTGACGAGGGCGCGCGCCAGCGCCACGCGCTGGCGCTGGCCGCCCGAGAGCTGGATCGGTCGGCGCGAGCCGATGTCCGGCAGGCGCACCATCTCGAGCGCCTCCGCCGCACGGCGGCGGCGCTCCTGCTTGCCCACGCCCGTCACGCGCAGCCCGTAGGCGACGTTCTCGGCCACGCTCATGTGCGGGAAGAGCGCGTAGTCCTGGAACACCGTGTTGAGCGGGCGCGCGTAGGGCGGGCTGCGCGTGACGTCGACCCCGTGCAGCCAGACCGTGCCGGCGTCGGCCAGCTCGAAGCCGGCGATCACCCGCAGCGTCGTCGTCTTGCCCGAGCCCGAAGGCCCGAGCAGCGTGAAAAACTCCCCTGGCAGCACGTCGAGCGTGAGGTTCTCGACCGCGACCACGTCGCCGAACGCCTTGCGCACGCCTTCGAGGCGGACCGCCGGCACGGCCGACTCCATCCCGGGCGAGAACGGACCCGGGCTCGGCACATCGATCGTTGTGCCCCCGCCGGCCATCCACAGCCAGTCTATTCCCAGCGCACGACACCCTCAACTGGCGCAAATGGACAACTTCGCCCGAGCCGGCTCGCCTCGACGGCCATCGACAGCTGTCCAGGTCGGGGGCCGCCGGACGGCCCCCGCGAGCGGCCGACGCCGCGCGCCCGCCGACTGCGGGGTCCGCTAGGTCCGCGGGTACGGCAGCGGCGTGAGGATGCCGTCCAGGCGCTCGCGCAGCGGCTCGAAGCGCGGCGGCAGCGACAGCCGCTCGCCCAGGTGCGCGGGATCCTCGTCGACGCCGAAGCCCGGCCCGATCGTGGCGAGCTCGAACAGCACGCCGCTCGGCTCGCGGAAGTAGATCGAGCGGAAGTAGAAGCGGTCGATCACCTCGGTCGGGTGCGCGCCGGCCTCGGCCACGCGCGCGCGCCATGCATCCTGCTCGTCGGGCTGGGTCGCGAACGCGACGTGGTGAACGGTGCCCGCACCCTGGTTCGCGACCGCTTCCGGCGGGGCCGGGTCATAGACGTAGCGGCCGCCGCGGTGCTCGCCGCGCACCTCCCAGCTATGGCCGTCGTCGGTGGTGAAGCCGAGCGTGTCGAGCAGCAGGCCGGCGCTGCGCGCCGGGTCGGCGCTGTAGGCGCGCACCGCCTCGAACCCCTGCAGCGCGTGCTCGCCCGGTATGTCGGGTGCGCTCGCGCGCAGCGGCTCATCGCTCGCGTCCGAGAGGACGAGCTCGTGCGCGAGGCCCTCGGGGTCATCGAAGAGCAGGCTCTCGCCCTCGCCGCGCCCGATCGCGACGTCGTGCTCTTCCAGGCGGGCCGCCCAGAACTCGAGCGACTTGGCCGATCCGACGCGCCAGATGATCCTGTGCACCATCCCCGCGCCCGGCCGGCCGCGCACGGCGCCCGGGTACTCGAAGAACGTCAGGTCCATGCCCGGCGAGCCGTCGTCGTCGCCGTAGAACAGGTGGTAGACGGTCGGGTCGTCCTGGTTGACGCTCTTCTTGACCATCCGGAGGCCGAGCACGCCGGTGTAGAACTCGACGTTGCCCACCGCGTCGCCGGTGATCGCCGTGATGTGGTGGATCCCCTCGAGCTTCATCGCCGAAGTGACATTATCGCGACGTGCATGAAGGGTCGCTGATAGCGCGCTTCGGGCGCGCCCGCCGCGATCCCGCGCTGGCCGTGCTCGAAGGCTTTCACCCGCTCAAGCACGCGCTGCGCTTCGGCGCGCACGTGCTCGAGGTCGTCTGCCGCGACCTCGCCGAGCTCGAGCGGCTGGCCGAGCGGCTCGCGCCGGATCAGGCGCCGCGCATGCGCGAGCTGGCGCGGCCCGTGCCGGCCGACGCCTTCGCGCGACTCGCCCCGCTGCCGCCGACGACGGGCGTGATCGCGCTCGCCGAGCGGCCGGCGATCGACGCCGCTGCCGTGATCGCAGCCGGCCGCGCCGCGCCGGTCGTCCTGCTCGAGGATCCGCGCGACCTCGGCAACATGGGCGCCTGCGTACGCGTCGCCGCCGCCGCCGACGCCGCCGGCGTGCTCAGCAGCGGGAGCCACGACCCGTGGGCGCCCGACGCGCTGCGCGGCGCCGCCGGACTGCACTTCGCGCTGCCCGTCGCGCGCATCGAGCGACTCGACGAGCTGGGCGCGCCCGGCTCCGGGCGGCGATCGCTGCTCGCGCTCGATCCGGGCGGTGAGCCGCTCGCGCCCGGCGCGCTCCCGGCGGACGCGATCCTCGCGTTCGGAACCGAGCGCTACGGCGTCAGCGACGAGCTGCTGGCGCGCGCCGACGCGCGCGTCAGCATCCCGATGCGGCCAGGCGTGTCGAGCCTGAACCTCGCGACCTCCGTCGCCGCCGTGCTATTCGCGTGGCGGCTGTCAACGGGCAGCGCTCAGGCGCGTTAGGCGGCAGGCGCTGCGCCGGCCGGGTTGGCGGCCGCCCACTTGACGATCTCGCGCGAGTCGAACACGGCCGTGCCGTCGTCGAGCTCGAGCACGGGCACCCAGCGTTTGCCGGTGAGCTCCTGCGCGCGCTTGCGTCCGGTCGTGTCGTTGAAGATCGACGGCAACGGCGCGAAGCCGTAGGAGCGGATCACCTCAGGGTCGTGCCCGGCGTCCTTCAGCGCGTGGTAGGCGTTGGCGCAGGGATGGCCGCCGGGTCTCGGCGTCGGGAAGGTCCCCCAGCAGACGTAGAGCTTCATGACACCTTCAGCGTACCTTCCATTCCCGCCGCGCGATGCCCGGGGACGGTGCAGTAGAAGCTGTAGGTGCCCGGCTTGAGCGTGACCGCGAGCGTCTTCGAGCCGCCCGTGAAGATCGGCGTCTGACCCACGACGGTGCTGCCCTGGGCGATCGCGACGTCGTGTTCGACCGGCGAGGAGTTGGAGAAGTCGATCGTCACCTTGCCGGCCTTGGCGGTGAGCTGCTTGGTCGTGTAGCTGAGCTGCCCCGCCGGGTTGGCCTCGAGCTTGAGCGTCGTCGCGGCGGCCGGCGAGGACGGCGGCGGGGGCGTGCCCGTGGTGGCCTTGGGGGGTTGCTTCTTGGCCGGCGTCGTCTTGGCCGGCGTGGTCTTGGCGGGCGTCGTCTTGGCGGGCTTGGTCTTGGCCTGCGGCGCGGGGGCGGGCGCCGATTCCGTCGGCGCGGTCGTCTCGGCGGTCGCCAGAGCCGTCGCGTTGGCCGATTCGGGGGCGGCCGTGTCGGGTGTGTTGGCGCCGAACTGGGTGTAGGTCGGCTTGCTCTCGGCGCCCGCGTTCTCCTCGCCGCCGGAGGTGATCACGGCGGTCGCGAGCGTGGCGAGCACGAGTACGGCCGTGATCGCCGAGAGGGCGCGCTGGCCGCCCAGGTGGGCGGGCAGGTTGGGGTTGCGCAGGCCGATCCCGAGCGAGACGAACAGCGCCCACGCCACCAGCAGGCCGCCGGCGACGAAGAACGCCGTTTTGCTCTTCTCGGCCGCCAGGACGGGCGCCAGTTGGACGGCGAGCATGTGCACGGCCCGCGAGCCTAGCCGATGCGCCTGCGGATATGCTGCCCGGCGGAATGGTCGAGGCGGTGCGCACACCCGAGGACGCGCTGACCGGTCTGCCGGACTACCCGTTCGAGCAGCGTCACCGCGAAGTCGACGGCCTGCGCCTGGCGCACATCGACGAGGGCGATGGCGCGCCGGTGATCTTCGTCCACGGCGAGCCGACCTGGTCGTTTCTCTGGCGCAAGGTGATCCCGCCGGTGCGCAACGCCGGCTTCCGCTGCGTCGCGCCCGACCTGGCCGGCTTCGGCGGCTCGGACAAGCCGACCGACATCGGCTGGTACACCTACGACCGCCACACCGAGCTGACGGCGACGCTGCTCGAGCACCTCGATCTGCGCGGCGCCACGATCGTCGTGCACGACTGGGGCGGGCCGATCGGGCTGCGCCTGGCCGTCGAGCACCCCGAGCGGATCGAGCGGATCGTGATCCTCGACACCGGGCTGTTCACCGGCCATCAGCGGATGACCGACGCGTGGACGGCCTTCCGCAACTTCGTCGAGCGCACGGAGGACCTCCCGGTCGGCTTCCTCGTTCGTGGCGCCTGCAAGAACGACCCCGGCGATGACGTGATCGCCGCATACGACGCCCCCTACCCGAACGCCGCGTCGAAGGCCGGTGCGCGCGCCTTTCCGCTGCTGATCCCGCGCTCGCCGGAGGAGCCCGGCGCGGCGGCCGGCCAGCGCGTGCAGGACGCGCTGCGCGAGGACCGGCGGCCGAAGCTGATCCTGTGGGCGGACTCCGATCCGATCCTGCCGCCGAACGTCGGCGAGCGCTTCGCGGCGGCCATCGGCGGCCCGCCTCCACGCCCGATCGCGGACGCCAGCCACTTCCTGCAGGAGGACCAGGGGGCCGCGATCGGCTCGCTGATCGCCGACTGGTTGACAGCGGGCTAGTCGACCGAGCTCGGCAGCTTCTGAGGCTCGGACGCGCCCTCGAGCCCAGGCTCGGAGCGCGAGGCGCGCAGCTCGTAGCTGCGGCGAGCCAGCGAGTCGGCATCGGCGAGCACGCGGTCGGCCTTCATCGCGCGCGCCATCCCTTCGGACAGGCGCCGCGGCAGCACAGCGGCGAGCACGCTCGTGCGCCTGCTCGATTTGGGGACCCACACTTCGACGGTGCCGTGGCGCAGCGCCTGCACGATCGCGTCGGCGACTTCGGCGGGCTCGAGGTTGGCCAGCCCGCGCGCCTGGCCGAGCCCGGAGCCGAGCTCGGTGTTGACGACATAGGGCATCACGTAGCTGACGTCGATGTGCGCGTCCATCAGGCGCAGCTCTCCGCGCACCGCCTCGGAGAGGCCGACGACGGCGTGCTTGGTCGCCGAGTAGGTGGCGCCGCCGGGGGCGCCGAACTTGCCCGCCTGCGAGGAGATGTTGACGATGTGGCCGCGGTCGCGCGGGATCATGCGCTCGAGCGCGATCTTCATGCCGAGGATGACGCCGTGCAGGTTGATGTCGATCTGGCGCTTGGCCGTGAGGTCGTCCTCGTCGATGAAGCGGCCGATCTGCATGATGCCGGCGTTGTTGATGAGCACGTCGACGGGGCCCAGCTGACGCTCGGCCTCGTCGAGGAAGGAGGCGAACGAGCCGCGGTCGGTCACGTCGAGCGCGATCGCCACGGCGCTCGGGCCGAGCTCCTCGGCGCTGGCCTGAGCGGCGGCGAGGTCGACGTCGCCGATGGCGACCTTCATGCCCTGGCCGAGCAGCGCCTTGGCGGTGGCGAGGCCGATGCCCCGTGCGCCCCCCGTGATCGCGGCGGTCTGTCCGGCGAGGATGCGGGGCTGCTTGGCCATCGTGTGTTCCTCCTGGTCGTCCTGGTCGTGCGGGCGGCGGCACCGTCCGGCGGGCGGTTTGGGGGGCTCGTGCGATTGCGAGCTGCCTGGGGGGACGAAAGCTAGCGCTCCTCGCCCGGGGCTGCTGGCCGCCCGGCCAGTCGAGCGCCCGGCTCTGGGCCGGGTAGTAGGGTGCACCGATGGCCAGCTTCAAGTTCGAGGGTCAGCGGATCGCCTACACCGAATATGGCGGTGGTCCGGCGGCGGTGACCGAGTCCGGCGGCCGCGGGCGCACAGCACGCAGCGCCCCGGCGAACTCGCGCCCGTTGATCCTGGTGCACGGGCTGCTGCTCTCTCGGCAGATGCACAAGCCGCTGGCCGAGGACCTGGCGGCGCGGGGCCACCGCGTGATCACGGTCGATCTCCTGGGTCATGGCGAATCGGATCGCCCGCGCGACATGTGGCGCTACTCGATGCGCTTCTTCGGCAATCAGCTAGTCGCGCTGATGGACGCGCTCGAGATCGACGAAGCCGTCGTCATGGGCACCTCGCTCGGCGCCAACACGGCCCTGTACGTCGCATTGACCGCGCCGGAGCGCCTGCGCGGGATGGTGATCGAGATGCCGGTGCTCGACAACGCGCTGCTGTGGAGCGCGCTGACGTTCACGCCGCTGCTGGTGGCACTCACGTTCGGGGAGCAGGGGATGAAGCTCGTCGGGCGCGCGGCGCGCGCCGTGCCGCGCAGACTGCTTCCGCACTACGGCAACGTCGTGCTCGACCTCGTGCGCCAGGAACCGGGGCCGAGCGCGGCCGTGCTGCAGGGTCTGTTCTTCGGGCGGGTCGCGCCCCACCGCAACGACCGGCGCCTGTTTCAGACCCCGGCGCTCGTGCTCGGGCACCGCCGCGACCCGGTGCACCCCTTCTCGGACGCCGGCATGCTCGCCGACGAGCTGCCCAACGGCCGCCTGCTGATGGCCAACTCGATCATCGAGCTGCGGACGCAGCCGGAGCGCCTGACGAACGAGATCGCCGCGTTCCTGGACGAGGTGTGGACGTCGCCCGCGCGCGGCCGCGTCAAAGCCAAGCGCACGAGCGGCGGCAAATCGGGCAAACGCGCCGCGGCAAGCGGCAACGCCGGCGCGAGCAGAGCCAGCGCCAAACCGGCGCGCAAAGCGGCGAAACCCCGCGCCAAACGCGCGGCGAAATCGGCCTGAGCGACCGAGGAAGCCGCGAGGCGCAGCGCCAGCGGTCGTCTGGCCTACGCCTTCTTCAGCGGGAACAGTTCGAGTTCGTTGATGCTCACGCGCCCGGGCGCCTCGGGCGTGCCGACGGCGGCTGCGGGCGCCTCGCTGATCCAGAGCGCGAGGAACCGGTGCGCGGTGCGGGCGGCCTGGCGGACAGCGGGCGAGCTGCCGCCGAGTTTGATGCGCGAATGCCGCTTCTTCGCGTGCAGGGCCGGCGTGAGCGCGGCCCAGGCGGGGTCGGTGATGGACGTCGGGGGGGCTTTGCCGTCGGCGCCGTAGATCTGCACGGTCATGCCGGGCGTGGTCGTGGTCAGGCCGACGGCGGTGAGCTTACGCGGCGTCTTCAAGTCGATCACGAGCCCCTCGGCCATTTTGGGGGCGACGGACGGTTCGACGATCGCGGTCCAGCCGGTGGAGCCGTCGCCGTCGATCGCGAGGCTCGGGTCGCCGAAGTTGGCGGCGGCGTAGTTGTACGGGTTGTAGGTGGCGGCTGCGTTGGTATCGAGCAGCAGCGCTTCGGCGTTGGCTTCGCCGACGGGAGTGGTCGGGTTGGCGGCTTTGGGTTTGCTCGTTTTCGGCGAGCTGCCGCCGGCGCCGGTCGTGGACGGCAAGGTCGAAGCGCTTGGCGTCGACGTTGACAGCGGGATTTTCGGCGTGGTCGTCGGGCTGATCGTCGTGGGTGTCCCGATCTTGGGGAGTTTCGTGGAGGGCGGCGTCACGGGGGGCGTGGTTGTGGTGGCGCTCGGGGCTACCGGCGCCGGCGTGGCGGCCTGCGCGACGGTGGTGACCGCCGGGGGCGGCTTGGTGGAGCCTTTGCTGAGAGCCGCGTAGGCGGCGCCGGCGGCGCCGGCGACGAGCACGCCGAGCGTGGTCAGGACGACGGCGGCGGAGCGCCAGCTGGGCGTGCGGCTGCGCAGGCTGTCGGGAGCGCCGGTTCCGCACTGAAGGCACCAGTCCTGCCCGTCGGCGAGCGGGGCGCCGCACTTGGCGCAGGAGTGCTCGCGCGAGCGCCGGCCGTCGGGCGCCCCCGTCGGGGGGCCGTCCGGTGGGGCGGCGGTCTGTTGCTCGGTGGGCGCGACCGGTGGGTCTGCGAGCGCCGTTGACACGCGCTCGATTCTAGTGGTCGGGCTCCGGGGCCGACGCAGGCTGCTCGTCGGCGCCGTCCGCGGGGCGCGCGCGGGGAGCCGGCGCGGGTGGGCCATCGGGCACGATCTCGCGCCCGGTCGGGCAGTGACGAGCGTCGAGCTCGAGCTGCCAGTAGTAGCGCGTGAAGAAGTGACCGTCGCGGAAGTCGCCGACATGGGGCTCGACGGTCTCGCCACAGGCCATCGCAACGATCAGCTCGGGGTAGCTCCGCCCGGGCAGCGCGGCATAGGCGGGAGCGGGGAAGGCGCCGCCGAAGCGCGTGTTGACGTCGGTGATGGCGACGCCGATGTCGGGATCGCGGAACACCTGGATCGTGGCGGGGCCGATCACGCCCAGCGCCTCGATGGTTCGCCGGCCGAGCTCGATCAGCTCCTGGTCGCGCACGACGGCGCCCTTGATCGACTCGCCGCCGCGCGACTCGAGCATGGTGCGGGGGATGGCGTTGATGCAGCGACCGTCGAGGTCGCCGAGGCAGTCGATCGACAGCTCGGGCCCGCCCATGGCGCGCTGCACCATCACGGGCTCGGGCGCGGGCAGCTCGATCTCGCGCGCGGGCTCGCGCGGGCGCTCCTGCAGGTACTGCGCGAAGAAGCGGGCCTGCGACGGGTCGTGGGCGAGGTGGATGGAGCGCGCGCCGGAGCCGCACCGCGGCTTGACCATGACGGGGTATTCGAGCGCCTCGAGCGCGTCGCCGTCGTCGGGAAGGACGGTGGGCGGCGAGGGCAGGCCGAGCCGCTGCAGCAGCAGGTGCGCCTCGTACTTGTCGTAGGTGGCGCGGGCGACCTCGGCGCTCGGCACGTAGGCGGGCAGTCGCCATTCTTCGCGCGCGCGGGCGAGCAGCTCGATGTCGAGATCGGTCAGCGGCAGCACGGCGCCCACTTCGTGCTGCTCGCACAGCTCACGCAGCGCGACCAGGTAGTGCGGATCGTCGATCCGCGGCACGGCGGCGCGTGTGTGGGCGGCGTACTGGGCGGGCGCGAGCGGCGCCGGGTCGGCGACGACGGTGTGCGTGAGCTTGGCGAAGCAGGCGACGATGTCGTAGCGCTTGCCGGCGCCGGTCAGCATCACGGCGGGTCTCACGGCTCGCCGTCCCTGCCGGCCGGTTGCGCCGAGCGCGGGCGGGCGCCGTCGCGGGCGCTTCCGTCCCAGCCCCCGGTCTCGCCCTTGTAGAGGCCCCCGCCGCCGAGCACGAGCGCGGGCGTGCGCAGCAGGATCTGCAGGTCGAGCAGCAACGAGCGGTGTTCGACGTAGTAGAGGTCGAGCTCGATCCGCTCGGACCAGGGCAGCGAAGCGCGCCCGTTGACCTGCGCCCAGCCGGTGATGCCGGGCTTGACGTCCAGCCGCAGGCGCTGGCGCGGCGTGTACTGCGCCACCTGCGCGGGCAGCGTCGGGCGCGGGCCGACGAGCGACATCTCGCCGCGCAGGACGTTGAGCAGGTTGGGCAGCTCGTCGAGCGAGGTGCGCCGCAGCAGGCCACCGACGCGCGTGATGCGCGAGTCGCCTGAGTTGACGGCAAGCCCGGCGCCGATGTGCTCGGCGCCGTCGACCATGGTGCGCAGCTTGAGCATGTCGAAGGGCTCGCCGGCAAGGCCCGAGCGACGCTGCCGGTAGAGCGCGGGCCCGCGCGACTCGAGCTTGATCGCGATCACGGCGGCCAGCAGCACGGGCGCGCCGAGCAGGAGCAGGATCCCCGAGAGGAGGATGTCGACGGCGCGGCGCGTCATGCCAGAGACCCTGAACGATCGGGGATCAAGCAGATCGAGGACGCAGGGAGCGTGGCGTGCTGAGAGGCACGCGAGCGACCGAGGACAAAGATATGCGCAGCTCCCCGGTCGTTCATCTGGTGCCCTCGGCGGCGTCCCACCAGGCAGAGGTCCCGTGCCGCAGCCAGTCCCACAGCCCGGCGGCGGGGGAGGCGGTGGTGAGCACGTAGTAGCGCGCGATCAACAGGGGCCTCAGCCGCAGCGTGCCGGCGAGCAGGGCGGCGAGCAGCAGCACGAGCTGGAGGGCGAGCGTGACGAGATAGAGCGTCCCGGCGTCGGCGGCGACGAGCGCGAGATTGGCGGCGAGCGCGAGCGCGTGCAGGATCGGGCTGGAGTAGCGGAGCAGGCGGTGGGAGAAGAGCATGAGCGCGTATCCGGGCGGGTAACCGCGCGGTGAGAGCATCCCGCCGCGCAGGACGATCGGCCAGGTGTGGCTCATCATGCGACGCTTGCGGGCGAACTCGCCGAGCAGCGAGGGGACCATCTTCTCGCTTGCGCAGGCGCGAGGGGCGTAGACGGCGCGCAGGCCGCGCTTGACCATGTTGAAGGGCAACGAGAGATCGTGACCCATGACTGGGTCGACGACGATGTAGGCGTCGCGGCGGGTTGCGTAGATGGCGCCGTTGCCGGCCGTGATCGAGGACAGGCGCGACTCGAGCGCTCGCAGCGCGAGCTCGTAGCGCCAGTACAGGCCCTCCTGGTTGGAGGCGTGCGCACCGACGGCGTCCTGCACGAAGCGCACCTGCCCGCAGGCGTAGCCCACGCGCGGGTCGGCGAAGGCGTCGAGCAGGCGCCGCAGCGCGTCCGGCTCCCACGCCGAGTTGGCGTCGGAGAAGGCGACGACCTCGCCGTCGGCCCGGGCGACGGCGGCGTCCTGGGCGCGGATCTTGCCGCCACGGGGGAGCTCGAGCACGAGGTCGGCGCCGGCGGCGCGGGCGCGCTCGGCGGTCGCGTCGGCGCAGCCGTCGCAGGCGACGATCAGCTGCAGGCGCTCGCGCGGGTAGTCGAGCGCGAGCGCGTTGGCGACCTTGGCAGCGATCACGCCCTCCTCGTCGTGCGCGGCGACGATCAAGGAGACGCGCGGAAGCTCACGCAGGGATGCGCCGGTTGGCCCGGTGTCCTCTCCTTCAATGGCTCCGCCCCTGTCGAGGCTTCGCGGAGGGGCGGCGGGCTGCGCGGAGCGGCTGCGGCCGAGCAACCGGGCGAGCCCGGCCAGCGCCAGCGCGTAGCCGATCTGCGTCCAGACGATCAGGGCGGCGCACAGCCAGAAGATGATCTCGAGCGCGAGCACGGGCGGGATTCTCGCGGACGCGCGCCCGGGCCACCGGCGCGCGCTAGCCTCGGGGCCATGACGTACACGATCATGAACCTCACAGAGACGGTCGACAGCGCGCCGAAGTTCGGCTTCGAGGAGATGGGCGAGGCGCACTTCCCGCGCGAGGAACTGGGCGCGAAGCAGACGGGGCTGGCCTACCAGGTGCTGCGCCCGGGCAAGCGCCAGGCGTTCGGCCACAAGCACGACGATGCCGAGGAGGTCTACGTGGTGCTGAGGGGTAGCGGACGCCTGCGCCTGGACGACGAGATCATCGACATCGCCGAGCTCGACGCGATCCGCGTCTCGCCGGAGGTCAAGCGTGCATTCGAGGCGGGCCCGGACGGGCTCTCGTGGCTGGCCTTCGGCGCGCACCACGACAAGGACGGCGAAATCCTGCGGGGCTTCTGGCAGGACTGACGGAGCCTCACGGGGCGAGCAGCCGCTCGTACAGCGCGAGGGTGCGCCGGGCGATCCCGTCCCAGCCATACTCGCCGGCGGCGAGCTCGCGCGAGCGCGCGGCGAGCGCGCCAAGCGCCGCGGGATCGGCGAGCAGCTCGCGCAGCGCCGCCCCCAGCGCGTCGGCGTCGCCGGGGGGCACGGCACGGGCGGCGCCGGCGGCGGCGATCTCGCCGAAGCCGCCGACGTCGGAGAGCAGCAGCGGCTTGCCGAAGGCGAGCGCCGTGAACAGAACGCCTGACTGCTCGATCTCGCGGTAGGGGAGCACGATCAGATCGGCACGACGAAAGTAGGGAGGCAGCTGCTCGTCGGTGATGAAGCGCGGCACGAAGCGCACGCCCGGCGACGCGCGCGCTTCGAGCGCGGAGACGTCCATGCGCGGCATGCCGGCGATCCACAGCTCTGCGTCGTCGATCCCGCGCCAGGCGTCGAGCAGCACGTCTATTCCCTTGTAGGGACGCAACAGGCCGAAGAACAGCACCACCTTCTTTTCGGTCTCAAACGGCGGGGGCGCCTCTGGCGCCTCGGCAAGGTGGGCGAAGGCGCCGTGCGGGATCACGTGCACCCGCTCGGCCTCGACGCCGAGCTCGTCGATCAGGCGTGAGCGCCCGTGCGCGGAGTGCGCGACGATCGCGTCGAAGCGCTCGTACAGGCGACGCTGCGCCGCGCGCTGGCCGGGGGCCGGTTCGCGCGGCAGCACGTCGTGCGCGGTCAGTACGAGCGGCCGCCCGCGCGGCAACAGGCGCCGGTCGAGCTCCTGCACGGAGAGCCACTGGAAGTGCACGACCTCGGCGGCCCGGGCGGCGCGGCGGTAGCGCAGCATGTCGGGCACGTGCTCGGCCAGCTTGAGCGCGCGACGGGCGCGCTGGGCGAGGGGCGCGCTGCCGGGGGCGAGCGCGGTGGCGCGGTAGAAGTGCTCGACGCGCTCGTAGCCGCTCGGTGCGGGGACGGGCCCGTAGGCGAAGCGGCTCGTGTACAGCGAGACCTCGGCGCCGGCCGCGGCGAGCGCGGCGCAGAGCGCGTGGTCGTAGGGAGGCGTGTAGGCAGAGGGGTCGACGATGTGCACGCGCATGGCCGCAGACAATAGGCGCGGGCTACGACCGTCCCGACCAATTGGGGTCGTCGGACGGGACGTAGTGAAGGTGCGCGCGATGATCAAGCTGATCGAACGCGATGGCTGGCGGCAGGTGCGCCGGACGGGGAGTCACCGTCAGTTCCAGCACCCGACCAAGCCAGGGACTGTGACCGTTGCCGGGCATCGCAACGAGGATCTCCATCCCGCGATCCGAGCTAACATCTTCAAACAGGCGGGACTGAAGCGATGATCGAGATAGACAGATATCGGATACTGGTGGAAGGCGGCCCGCCGACGAACTACTCGGCCTGTTCACCTGAGGTGCTCGGCTGCGTTGCGACCGGCGACACCGTCGACGAGTGCGTCGCGGAACTGCGCGCCGCGCTACGGAGCCATTTCGAGCTGATGCGCGAGTTCGGCGAAGAGATCCCGGAACCTTCCGGTCCTGGGATTCACATCGAGCCCCCTGCGGCGGCATAGCGCCCCCGCATTAGAGTCCGCGTCGTGCCCGACGTGGAGGTTTCCTACTGCGTGGTCAACACCTCGCAGCGCGAGCTCTTGCTGCGCGGGCTTGACGCGATCGCGCGCGACCGCGAGGGGCTGCCGTTCGCGAGCGAGGTGCTGGTGCTGGACAACGGCTCGCGCGACGGGTCGGCCGACGCGGCCCAGGCGCACGCGGCGGTCGACGAGACGATTGCCCTGGGCGAGCGCCGCGGCAAGGGCGCCAACGACTCGGAGCTGCTCCGCCGCGCGAAAGGCCGCTACGCGCTGCTGCTGAACGAGGACTCGGAGCTGCGGCCGGGCGCGACGCTCGCGTTGTGGCGGGCGCTCGATCAACGCCCCGACGCGGCCTGCGCAGGGGCCAAGCTGCTGCGTCCGGACGGCGCTGAGCAGCCGTCGGCGTGGCGCTTTCCGACACCGCTCACGGCGCTGGCCGGGGCGCTGCTGCTGCACCGTCTGTTCACGGTGCAGAGCCGCGGCTCGCGCACGCGAGAGGTCGACTGGTGCCAGTCGGCGGCGCTGCTCGTGCGCCGCACTGCGGCGGATGGGGTCGGCTACCTGGACCCGGACTTCTTCGTCTACTCCGACGAGGTCGACTTCGCGCGACGCCTGCGCGATGCGGGCTGGCTCAGCCTGTATGTGCCGCAGGCGGCGGCCATCCACCACGAGCAGCTCTCGACGGACGCCGTGCCGGAGCGTCGCATCGTCGAGCTGGCACGCAACCGCGACCTATACATGCGCAAGCACCACTCGCCGGCGGCAGCACGCGCGGTGCGCTGGCTGACGGCCTGGCCGTATCTGCTGCGCGCGCTGGCCGCAATCGCCCTGCCCGGGCATTCGGCCCGGCGCTACTGGCGTCACGTGACGGCGACCCTGCACCCCGAGCGCGGCGAAGGGTTGCGCGAGGCAGCCGAGCGCTACAACCGCGAACCATGAGCCCTCGCGATTCAGTGCACACCGCGCTCTGAAGGTCGGGGATCAAGCAGATCAAGGACGCAAGGAGCGTGGCGTGCTTGGCACGCGAGCGACTGAGGACGCAGAGATGCGCCGGTCCCCGGCCTTCAGAGGTCTTTGAGGGGGTCCTCGGCGTATACCTCGACATCGCCATGCCCAGCACGGAAGGCCACCAACCGCGCCCGCCAGTCGGCCACGAGCGCTCGCGCCTGGGTGCGCTCCTCGGGGCCGAAGAAGCGCGTCAGCAGCAGCAGCGCGGGGATCAGGGCGAGCCACAGCAGGCGCAGCGCGATGCCCTCGAAGCCGCTGGTCGGTAGCAGCAGCTCGCCGGACACGGCCACGCCGGCCAGGATCGTGGCCAGTTGGGCGAGTCGTCGCCACTGGAAGCTGACGGCGAACAGCCTGCGCGTGAGCATGTGCATCACCATCAGCATCGCCCCGTAGGCGCCGCACAGCGCGATGCCGGCGCCGGCGATGCCCAGGTTCAGGCCGTCGCGCGGCACGAGCACGAGTAGCAGCGCCACGTTCACGGCCAGCCCCGCGCCGGCGGCCGGCAGGTTGCGGGAGGTCGCGCGGGCGCGGCCGGTGATCACGATCATCACCTGGTAGAGGCCGTAGAGGGTCCAGGCCAGCGCGAGCCAGGGCAGCGCCTTGTGCGCGCCGAAATACTCCGGCGCGGCCAGCAGGCGCACGATCCAGCGGCCGAGGAGCGCCACCGCCGCGACGATCACCCCGGTGGCGAGCACGAAGTAGGTCGTCACCAGCGAATACAGGCGGGAGGCCTGGGCGTCGCTGGCGATCGAGTAGGCGAGCGGCGGCCACGCATACTGGAATCCGCGCACCATCACGAACACGACCGTCGCGAACTGCAGCGCCACCGAGTACTCGCCGGCGGCCGCGTGCGAATAACCGCGATAGAGGTAGAAGCGATCGGCCACCTGCAGCGCGTACACGCTCGCTTCGGCCGGCACGGTCGGCAGCCCGAAGCGCAGCATGGCGCGCAGGTCCGGCCAGTGCACGCGCAGGCTGAAGCGCCGCCGCAGCAGCCACCACAGGCCCAGCACGACGATCGCCGAGGCACCGAAGTTGCCGAGCAACAGGCCACGCGCGCCCTCGCCTGCGATCACGACCAGCGACACGGTGAACACCACGGTGAGGGCCACGTTCGCGCCGGAGGCGAAGACATACGCGCGCGCTCGTTCGTCCACCCGCAGCTGCGCATATGCCATCTCGAGGTTCGTGAACGACCACAGCCCGACCACGGCGCAGTCGAACAGCAGCGGGTCGTGGTAGCCGAGGATCAGGCGCGACAGCGGAGCGGCGAAGACGACGGCCAGCAGAGCCGCCACGGTCGTCGTCCACGCGACCGTCGCCGTCGCCGTGCGCGCGATGCGGTCGCGGCGCCCCTCATCTTCGTCATCGAAGTAGAAACGGATGAACGCCTCGCCGACGCCGACCCGCAACAAGATGCTCGACAGGATCACCGCCGTCAGCAGCGAGTTCGCCGCCCCATAGCCCGCCGGCGAGACGTGGCGCGTGTACAGCGGGATCGTCACAAGCGCGATGCCCTTGGCCACGATGTCGCCGAACTGGTAGGCCGCGCCCGTGGCCACCAGCCGCTTCAGATAGCCGAGCACCGCTCAGAACCTACTCGGCGACGTTGCCGTATCCGAGGCCGCGCTAGGAGCCGCGCGCGAGCAGCGTCGCGCCCGGCCGTGCCTTCGCGCCCGCCCAGGCGCGCTCGCCGGGCCCCTGCGCCCGCGCCAGCGCAACCCCGATTCCCAGCAGCGTCCAGGTGAGCGGATCCTCGAGGAAGGCCGCGTAGGTGAACGTGTGCAGCACGAGCGCCGCGAAGCAGCCGGCCACCGCGATCCGCGGCGGCGAGCGGCCGGCGCCTCCGAACAGCACGAGGAAGGCGCTCGCGAGCAGCGCCACGTACAGCGCCAGGCCGACCACCCCCTGCTCGGCGGCGACCGTCACCGGGATCGTGTGCGACGCCGACGTCGCGTTCTGCGCCGTGGTGTTCGAGTGCCGCTCGTACTCGGTCTGGAACGAGCCCGAGCCGTAGCCCTCGAGCGGTCGTTTGGCGAAAAGTTCCAGGCCGCCCTCGATCAGCTTCGTGCGCCCGCTGGTCGCGTTGCTGGTCGAGCCGCCGTTGCCCTTCAGGCCAAAGTGCAGGCTGGCGGGCGCGAGCGCGACGACCAGCACCCCGGCGAGCACGAGCGCGACTGCCACGTACAGGGTGCGGCGCAGATCCCAGCGGTAGGCCGCGAGCACGGCCAGGCCGAGCAGCAATGCCGCGATGCTCGACTGCGAGAAGCTCGTCACCAGCCCCGCCAGCAGCCACGCCAGCACGCACGCCGCGATCAGCACGTCCCGCAGGTTGCGCCGCCACAGTACGAACGTGGTCACGGCGATCATCACGAGCGCCAGGAAGCGACCATAGATGTTCGGGTCGAAGAAGAGCGAGTTCACGCGGAAGTAGTTGTCGAACTGGTTGGCCGCCACGACCTTCGGGTTCAGGAACAGTTCCTTGCGCGCGTACTCGACGAAGCCGACGCCCGCGAACACGACGGCCAGTGCCACCGCCACGGCGAGGCAGCGCAGCAACAGCTCGCGCGTCCACCGCACATCGCGCAAGAGCAGGAAAAGGAGGCCGAAGGGCACGTAGAAGAACGCCAGGTTCTCGCCCGCTTTGGCGCGGTCGGAGGAGTACAGCGCCTGCATCGCGTAGAGCACTACCGACGCCAGCAGGAGCCACTCCAGGGCGCCGAAGCCCGCCTCCTCGCGGGCGAGCAGGCGCGGCAGCAGGTGCGCGAGCACGCCAGCCACGACGACCAGGTAGAGCGGGATCAGGAGGTTGACCGTGCGCCCGTCGGCCGAGATCGGCAGGCGGAAGGGCAGCGCCAGCACCACCAGCAGCGGGAACGCCTGCTCATAGCGGCGCATCACGAGCACGAGCAGCGCGAGCACGATGCCTGCGCCGAGCGCCGCCGCCACGACGACCCCCGCGCCGGGCGAGCTGGCGAGCACGTTCACGGGCGCACCAGCATGAAGCTCCGCGGCAACAGCACCGAGCGGTGCTGATGGCGCAGCGTCACCCGCACGCGGTATTCGCCGGCGGGCGCCGGCGGGCCACGCAGAATCGGCGTGAGGATCAGACGGCCGTTGGGGGCCGCGACCGACGCGAGCCTGTGCGCCTTGCCCCGCCTGCCGTTCCAGCGCACCGAGAACTGTTTGTAGCGCGCCACCGGATGGTCGTGCACCAACCTCGCCACGTCGGACCCGCTGGTGTCGACGATCGTGACCGTAGCCTCGTCGGCCTGCTCCAGCTTGAACGAGATGCTCTCGACTTTGATGTGACCGCTCGGCGTCGGCGAGAAGACGGGCGTGAGCTTGAACTGCTGCAGGGCCGTCGGCGTGTGCTTCAGATGCTGGGTGAGGAAGAACGCGACGAAGCACGCCGCAACGAGCAGCGTGAACACGACTCCCGGCACGCGGGCGTCAAAGCCGCCGTCTCCCGCATCGCGGGCAGCGGCGCCCGCACCCGGCGGGCCCGCGCTTGGCGGTCCGCCCACGCCGGGCCCCGCTATCTCGCCCCCGGCGCGGCTGGTCAATCGCCCCCGGCCGATCTGTGACCGCCGAGCCCGAAGCGCTCGACGGTGTCCGAGCGCAGGCCGAGACGCAGCGTCTCCAGCGAGAGCACGTCATCGGCCGCGATGTTGCCCAGGTTGCACTCCGTGCCGAAGCGCTTGAGCAGCCACACCTGCTGCGGACGCAACGGCGCCTCGAAGATCAGTCGCTCCGGGTCGATCGCGTGCGCGATCTCGTCTATCAGGCCCGTGCGTGGCTCGCCGTCGGCCCTGTAGATGCCCGCATTGCCCGACTCGCGCGCCTCGGTGATCACCTTCCACGCACCCGCGTCGAGGTCGCGTTCGATCTGTTCCACCCACACGTACGGCGCCATGATGAAGTCGGCGTCCTTGTTGCCCACCTCCGCCAGCACCACGAACTCGCCCGAGAGCCGTTCGATCAGCCCGCGCTTGTGCTCCGCCTCGAGCGCGAGCGTGCCGTCGGAGATCTCCACGTGCCGCAGCCCCAGCTCGCGCAGCCAGGCCACCAGCCCATCCACGCGTCCCTGGCGAATCGCGATCTCGGTCAGCGTCCCGCCCAGCACGACCGGTATCCCCTGCGCCGCGTAGCGCTCGAGCTTCGGCTTCAGGTTGGCGCTCACGAGCGCCGTGCCCCAGCCGAGCTTGACGATGTCCACGCTTGCTCCGGCGACCTCCAGCAGCCCATCGACCTCGGCGATCGACAGACCGCGGTCGATCACGTGGGTCAGCCCCCGCTCGCGCGGCTTGACAGAGCGCTCGGGGATGTCGAGGAACCCGGCTATGGCGTCGTCAAGCCTTGTCGAGACCGACGATCACGACGACGCTCGCCGAGCCCGCCAGCGAAGCGACGGTGCCTTCGATCGGCTGCGCCTGCGTCACCCCGAGCGTCCGCGCCACACGCCGCGCATCCGCCTGATGCCCGCTCGTGTACTCGACCACCGTCACCTGGTTGGCGCCCGGCGGCTGGCCGCCCAGGGCTGCCGCTTTCGCATACCCGCGCTGCTGCAGTTCCGCTGAGACGTGATGGGCGAGGCCGGTGGTGGTCGTGCCGTTGAGGACGACCACGTTCAGCAGCGCCGGGCTCGTGAGCGAAGAGGCGCCGCCCGAGGAGTGCTTCGTCGTGCTCGACCCCTGCGCGCTCGTCAGCGTGCCGCTCGCTGCGCCGCCGGCGGCTTCGCCCGCGGAGGAGCCGGCGTCGCCCTTGCCGCCGCCCGAGGAGAGCACGACGACCACGATCACCGCGACTACCACCACCAGCCCACCGACGAGGAGGAGCGTTGCGCGGCCGGGCGAGCGTCGCTCGGCGCGGTATCGGCGCACCGGCGGCTCGCCGGTCGCCGTTCGTGACGCGCCGCCTGCACGACGTGGCGGCGCTGCCTGGGCCTGAGCCTGAGCGCGTGCTGCGCCGGCCCCCGCGCCGGCGCTCGCGACCGGGGCGGCGCGGCTGGCGACCGCGCCCTCGGCCGATGCCTGCGCGCCGGCGGCGACCGGGCGCCGAGGCGGGTTCACCGGCGCCGGTGGGCGCGAGGGCGGGCTCGGCGAGCGCGGGTTCGCGGCGGCTGCCCCCGTCCGCGCCGCCGTCGTCGCAGCGGCAACCGTCGCGGGCGCCGGCGCGGAGGACTCGCCGGGCGCCGGCGTGGGCTGCGACGCGGCGCCGCCTGCAGCGGGCGAACCCGCCGCCGCAGGCCGAGCTTGGCCCGGCGCCGCCGCAGCCGCAGCGCCGACGCTAGGGGAGCCCGGGGCGGGCGGGGCCTGCGCGCCCGAGATCCCCTGGGCGCCCGACGCGGCGGACGGCGCCCCGGCGGCCTGCGTGGCCGCCGCTCCGGCAACCGTCGCAGCTGCGCCAGTGGCAGCCGTACCCGACTGGGGAGCGCCCGCGGCGCCCTGGCCGCCCGCCGCCGGCGCGGCCGAGGCCGCCACCTGGCCGGGCGTGGTCTGGCCGGGCGTTGCCTGGGCGCCGGCGCTCGGGGCGGAGGAGACGGCGGTTTGGGGGGCTGCGCCTGCGGCTACGGGGCTCGCGCCGGCGTTGATCGGCGTGGCGCGCGGCACCGGGCGCACGGCCTGGGCCGGCACGGCCGGCTGCTGCAAGCGTGCTGCCGCTTCCGCGCTCACGCGCTGCTCGGTCTCGGCGGCGCGCTCGGGGGCGCGCCCGGCCCACTCGCGCAGGCGCCTGATCTCGCGCGCCTGCGAGAAGACCAGCAGTGACAACACGGCGATCCCCAGCAGGGCGGCAAACGCGGCGATCGCGCCTACCTGGGTGAACGTGTTCGAGAGCGAGAGCGCGAGCGGCGTGGCCATCATGAATCCGGAGAGTGTATGAGGGCCGCAGGCGCCTCGTGCGCGTCCTCGCGGGCCTCCTCATCCACCGGCGGGCGCGCCGTCGGGCGTCCCGCCTGGGCCTCGACGTGGAGCGTCGAGAGCTCGGACACCTTCGCCGCCAGTCCGGCCGCGTCGCCCTCCAGCACGAGCAGGCCGATCTCGCCGAAGATCGACTCCACGGCGTCCGCGCCGAGCGGCTCGCGTTCGGCGAGCAGGATCTTCTCGGCGGTCGTCTCACGCGAGCGCTCGTAGCTGTTGAACAGCTCCTCGTGCAGCTTCTCCCCGGGCCGGCGCCCGACGACCTCGATCTCGATGTCGCGGTCGGGGTCGAGGCCGGACAGCTCGATCATCGCCCGCGCCAGGTCGAGCACGCGCACGGGCTCGCCCATGTCGAGCACGAACACCTCGGCGCATGCCTTCTGCCGGCGGCGCTCGGGCTGCCCCACGCGCCCGTTGGACGAAGCCGGCGACTGCCGCCGCTCGACGGCGAGCGAGCCGCTGCGGATGATCAGCTGGACCGCCTCGGGGATCGTCATGAAGTAGCGGGTCATGCGCTCGTCGGTGACCGTCACGGGCCCGCCGCGCTCGATCTGGCGGCGGAAGATCGGAACGACGCTGCCCGAGGAGCCGAGCACGTTGCCGAACCTCACCGCCGCGTAGCGCGTCTGCGGGAAGCGCGCCGTCGCCGGCTCCAGCGCGAACTCGGCGAGCGCCTTGGAGGCGCCCATCACGGTCGCCGGAGCCACCGCCTTGTCGGTCGAGACCAGCACGAAGCGCTGCACCTTCGCCTCGCCCGCCACGTGCGCCACCACGCGCGTGGCGATCGCGTTGTTGCGGACCGCCTCGACCGGATTGGCCTCCATCAGCCCCACGTGCTTGTAGGCGGCCGCGTGGAAGACGACGGTCGGGTGGTGCTCGGCAAAGACCTCGCGCATGCGCTCCTCCTCCTTGCAGTCGGCGAGCACCGCCGAGAGCAGCGAGGGAGAGACGTGGCGCTCGTCCTCCAGCTCGCGCTGGATCGAGAAGAGGTTGTCCTCGGCATGGTCGAGCAGCACGATCCGGTGCGGCTCCACGCGCGCGATCTGGCGGCAGAGCTCCGAGCCGATCGAGCCCCCGGCGCCGGTCACGAGCACGACCTCGCCCGCCAGGTAGGAGCCGACCCGCTCGAGCTCCATCTGCACGGGCTCGCGCCCGAGCACGTCCTCGACGCGCACCTCGCGCATCTGGCGGGCGAGCGCCCCGCGCGTCTGCAGCAGCTCGAAGACGGTCGGCAGCGTGCGGACGGGGATCCCGCGCTCGCGGCACTCGCGCACGATCCGCGCCCGCGTCGAGCCCGGCGCCGAGGGGATCGCGATGATCACTTCGTCCGGCTCGGCGCTGTCGAGGATGCGCGGGAGGTCCTCCTTGGTGTTCCCGCGCACGCGCACCCCGTCGATCCGCAGCCGGCGCTTGCCCGGGTCGTCGTCGACGAACCCGACCGGCGTCAGGCCGAGTCCGCGATTGCGCACGATCTCGCGCAGCACCTGCCGCCCGCCGTCGCCGGCGCCGGCGATCAGGACGCTGCGCTGGTCCTTGCGCCCGCCGCGGAACGCCGCCAGCGGACGGCGCTCGTAAATGCTGCGGGCCAGCGCGCGCACGCCCACGAGGAACACGAGCGCCAGCAATGCGTACAGCACGATCACGCCGTTCGGGAGCTGGATCGCCGATGTGCCGTGGCTCGTCTCATGCTCGACCGGGCGGAACACCGCGATCGCGGCCACCGTCAGCAGCACGATCGCGACGACCCCCCGCGCGACCGCCTCGTAGTCGCGCTGCCCGGAGTAGCGCCAGCGACGTTGGTACACACGCGCGAGCACGAGCACGGGCAGGCTGCCGAGCAGCACCCACCAGATCGTGCGGTCGCGCAGGTGCACGTAGTACGCGTTCGGGCCGTTGTTGAAGCGCAGCTCGAAGGCGAGGTAGTACGCGAGCGCGACCAGCGCCCCGTCCACCGCTAGCTGGGGCAGGAAGTGACGGTGCAGGGGAAAGGTCGCCGAGCGGATACGTCGGCGCATTCGCTGGATTGTAAGCGGCCTCAGGGCTGCTGCGCGCCTTGATCCCCCGTCTGCAAGGGGCTCATCAGCAGCTCAAGCAGCGCGCGCGGATCGCGCCGCACCCGCTGCGGCGCACTCGTGCGCTCTCGCCTCGCCAGCTGGAGGTCCTCGGGCGCGAGCAGGCGGCGCATCCTCCCTTCGCCGATCAGGCGCTCGTCGACGGCTCCGGGACGGCCCTCGAAGGTCGTGTACACCGGCACCCCGAGCGCCACCGCCTCCCGGTTCATCGTGCCCCCGGCCGAGATCACGAGGTCGGCGTAGGCGATCAGGGACTGCGCGTCGACAGTGCGCTCGGGCACGACGAAGCCGGGCACATCCCGCAGCACCCTGCGCTGGGAGTCCACCCGCGGCAGCACCACCACCTGCACACCCTCGCGCGCCGACTCGCGCAGGCGTCCGAGCACCCCGGCGAAGAGGTCGTTCTCGAAGCGGTGATACAGCGACACCTCCGGCGGCGTGCGCACGACGACGATCGGGCGCTCGCGATCGAGCGAGAGCTCCCCGAGCACGATCCCGTTCGGCTCGAAGTCGGCCAGGTAGTACTCCTCCTTCAACCCCTGATAGCGGCGCAGCTTGCCACGGGCGCCGAACCGGTACAGGCGCTCCGGCGGGATCGCCTCCGGCACGACCACCGCTCGCGCGAGCCGGCAGTTGACGTTGTGCTGAACCGTGGCCCACTCGTAGTCGAACATGGTCGAGCTCGGCACGCGCAGCAGCGCCGCCGCCACCGAAACGTCGTTCGAGCCGTGCCCGAGCGCGATGTCGAATCCCCGCCCGCCCGCCGCTCGGCGCTCGCCGCGCGCCCAGCGCAGGAGCGCCGCCGAGCGCGACGCCAGCCCCACCGCCTTCGCCCCGACGCGCTCGCCGCGGTGGCGGCCGATCGCCACGTGCTCGATGCCGAGGCGCTCGCACAGAGCGAGCGTCTGCGCGTAGTCCCGCGCCGTCACGCGCACCTCGTGCCCGTCCCCGCGCAACAGCTCGATCACCGGCCGCATCACCAGCACGTGCGGGCTGTTCGTCAGGTCGATCCAGATACGCATCCCGGCAACGGTATTGGGCGCCGACGCGGAGCAGCCCAACCCCCCGCTATCGTCCCGGCGATGCTCGTCCTCGCCTCGGTCTCCGAGTCGCTGGTCAACGTCGCCTGGCACTTCGTCCGCGACGCGGGGCTGCCTGCGGTGTTCGTGCTGATGGTCGCCGAGAGCGCCTGCATCCCGATCCCCTCGGAGGCCACCATGCTGTTCGCGGGGTTCGCCGTCGCCGACCCGGGCCAGAGCGCCGCCCACCATCACCTGACGCTGTTCGGGATCGTCGTCGCCGGGGTGCTCGGCAACCTCGTCGGGTCCTGGATCGCCTACGGGGTGGGCCGCGCCGGCCGTCTCGAGCTGATCGAAAGACACGGGCGCTGGCTACACCTGAAGCCGGCTCACATCGCCTGGGCCGACCGCTGGTTCGAGCGCTATGGCGCGCCGGCGGTCCTGCTCAGCCGGATGCTGCCGATCATCCGCACCTTCATCTCGCTGCCGGCCGGCGTCGCGAAGATGCCGTTCATGCGCTTCACCCTGCTCACGCTGGCCGGCTGCATCCCCTGGGTGCTGGGCCTCGCGCTCGCCGGCGAAGCGGTCGGGCACGACTGGGAGAAAGTGCACAAAGGCTTCGAGTACGTCGACTACGCGGTCGTCGCGCTGGTGATCGGCGCGATCGTGTACGCGATCCTGCGGCGCAGGCGGAGGCGGGGCAACGCGGGCGACGCCGCCGCCGATGCCGCGGGCTAGCTCCGGCCTGCCCTTTCGCCACGCCCTCGTCCTCGGCCTCGTGCAGGGACCGACCGAGCTGCTGCCCGTCTCCTCCTCGGCGCACACGACGGTGATCCCGCTGCTGCTCGACTGGCCCCACGAGGAGCTCGGAGGCGGATGGCGCAAGTCGTTCGAGCTGGCGCTGCACGCCGGCGCCGGCCTCGCGCTGGCGCTCGACATGAGCGGCGAGCTGATCGCCGCTGCGCGCAGGCTCGATCGTGCGCGCGTGGGCGTGGTCGTGCTCTCGCTCGCGCCCGCTGCGCTCACCGGCCTGACGCTGAGGCCGTTGATCGAGCGCCGGCTCGGGGGGCCGCGCTCGATCGCGGCTGGGCTCCTGCTCGGCGGCGTGGCGATGATCGTCGCCGAGCGCCGAGCGCCTGCCGGGACGCGCGACGACGGTGACGCCCGGCTCGCCGACGGCCTCGCGCTAGGCGTCGCCCAGGCGGTCGCGCTGGTGCCGGGCGTCTCGCGCTACGGCGCCACGCTCACCGTTGCGCGCGGGCGTGGGTTCTCGCCGACCGCCGCGCAGACGCTCTCCTGGCACGCTGCCCTGCCCGTGATGCTCGGCGCCAGCGCGCTCGAGGTGGTGCGTCTGGCGGGCCGCCGCACATCCGAGGCGACGCCCCTGCCGCTCGCCGGCGGCGCCTGCGGCGCGTTCGCCTCGACCCTGCTCAGCGCGCGCCTGCTGCGTCGCCGCCGTCCGCTGCCCTCGCTCTTACCGTGGGCGCTCTACCGGTTCCTGCTCGCCGGGATCGTCCTTCGCCACGCGCGCCGCTCGCGCAATCGCAAGCCATCATCCGATCAATAGAAATAGTGAGGGCCGGCCAGCCAACCACAGCGCGCGCGAGCGCTCCGCGCCCGTTGCGCGCACAATAGGGGCCGTGACCGTCCTCGGGACACTGCTCGGCGGCCGCTACCGCCTCGACGTGGAGATCGGGCGCGGGGGCATGTCCACCGTCTACCGCGCCTTCGACACCGTGCTCGAACGGCCAGTGGCGATCAAGCTGATGCACCGCGAGATCGCGGCCGACTCCGATCAGCTCGAGCGCTTTCGCCGCGAGGCACGCTCGGTCGCCAGGCTCAACCACCCGCACATCGTCACCGTCATCGACGCCGGCGAGGAGCACTCCGACGACGGCGACGGCGACACGCCCTACATCGTGCTCGAGTACGTCGAGGGCGAGACGCTCAAGCAGCTCATCCGCCGCGAAGGATCGCTCGAGGTCACCGAGGCCATCGCCTACGCGATCGAGATCGCCCGCGCGCTCGGCGCCGCCCACGAACGCATGATCGTGCACCGCGACGTTAAGCCCCAGAACGTGCTGATCAGCGAGGAAGGGGGCGCCAAGATCACCGACTTCGGCATCGCCCGCACGCTCACCGAGGAGGGCCTGACCGTGGCCGGGCGCGTGCTCGGGACGACCGACTACGTCTCCCCCGAGCAGGCACTCGGCCAACCCGTCACCGGCCAGTCCGATCTGTACTCGCTCGGCGTCGTGCTGTACGAGATGCTGACCGGCGAGGTTCCCTTCAGCGGCGAGACGCCCGTCGCCGTCGCCATGCGCCACGTGCGCGAGCAGGTGCCCGACGTGCAGCGGCTTCGCCCCGGGGTCTCCGCCGCCACCGCCTCCGTCGTCGACCGCGCCGTGGCCAAGGACCTCGACTACCGCTACCGCGACGCCCAGCACATGATCGCCGACCTCGAGGAGGTGCTCGCCGTCGAGGCCGCCCGCTCCGGACAGGCCACCGGCGAGGTCACCAGCGTCCTGCGCACCCTCCCCGGTGAGACCCAGCGGCGCCTGCCCTTGCGCATGCGCCACCCAGCACGTTGGGCCGCCTCGCTCGCGCTCGTCGCCGCCATCGTCGCGATCGCGCTCGTCGCCGCCGCGCGGCAGACGCACAAAGGAACCGGGGTGGCCTCCGAAGTGCACTCCAGCGCCGGACTGCAACCCGTGCCGCTCAGCCAGACCGCCGCCCACGACTACAACCCGTTCGGGACCGGTCCCGAAAACCACAACCGCGTGCAGAACGTCGTCGACAGCGACCCCAACACCATCTGGAGCACCGCCCACTACTACGAACGCACCCTGCAGAAGGCCGGCGGCACCGGGCTCGGGGTCTACCTCGACGCCTCGCCCGGGGTCGCCGCCCGCGCCGTCGAGATCCAGACCCCCACGCCCGGCTTCGATGTGCAGGTCTATGGCGCCGACGAAATCGAGCTGTCCCTCTCCTATGGCGACTCCACCCCGCTGACCGCGCGCGGGTGGCATGGTCCGCTCGCATCCGCCTCCGACGTCCACGACCGCCAGCGCATCCGCATCAGCGGCGGCGGCTCCTATCGCTACTACCTCGTCTGGCTCACCACCCTTCCTCCCGGCGAGGAATCCGCGTCGATCTCAGAACTGACCCTGTTCAAGTAGCGACTAAAACGCGTGGCTGGCCTGGAGCGCGTGCCGCTCGATCCCCAGCCGGCAGAGCCTGTCCACCAACTCGGGATACGGCACGCCCGAGGCCTCCATCAACTTCGCGTACACGCTCGTCGGCGTGAACCCCGGCATCGTGTTCAGCTCGTTGAGCAGGACCCGCTCGCCGTCGACGAAGAAGTCCACGCGCGCCAGGCCCTCGCAGCCGGCGCGGGCGAACGCGTCGAGTGCAAGCTCACGTACTCGCGCCGCCGCAAGCTCTGAGATTCGCGCCGGCACCGCGAGCTCCATCCCGCCCGGCTCGTACTTGGCCTCGAAGTCGTAGAACTCGTTCTCGATGCGGATCTCGCCGGGGATCGAGGCCTGCATGCTTCCGGTCGCAGTCGATCCGAGCACGGCGCACTCGACCTCCACACCGCTCGCCGCCGCCTCCACGATCACGCGCGCGTCGTAGGCGAACGCCGACTCGATCGCGCGCACGAGCTCGTTCTCGGCCGTCACCTTGACGATGCCCACCGACGAGCCCATGTGCGCCGGCTTGACGAACACGGGCAAGCCCAGGCTCATCGCCTGCTCGAGCAGCTCCTGGCGACCGGCACCACCGAGCCGCGCCTCGCTGATGTCGACGTAGTTCACCTGCGGCGCCGTCCCGCCGGCCGCCATCAGCTCCTTGAAGAGCACCTTGTCCATGCAGACCGCCGAGGACGCCACGCCCGCGCCCACGTAGGCGACATCGAGCATCTCCAACAGCCCCTGCACCGTGCCGTCCTCGCCGAAGCGCCCGTGCAGCACCGGGAAGGCCACGTCCACGCCGAGCAGTCCCGCGCCGGGCGTCACGGGCAGTGGCTCGCCCGCCCCGTCGCGCCGCCAGGCGCCGTCGCGACCGATCTCGACGCGCACGATCTCGTGTCCCGCCGCCAGCAGCCCGTCGCGCACGGCCGCGCCCGAGGCCAGGGAGACCTCGTGCTCGGAGGAGCGACCCCCCGACAGCACCGCCACCCTGAGCCGCCGCCCGTCCTCGGGCGCTCGCGCAGCCGCGTCGAGTCCAGGCGACGCCATCAACCCACCGCCGCCGGCGGGGTCGGCGGGGTCGGCGGCGGGGTCGTCGTCGTGGTCGGCGTCGTCGTCGTCGTGGTCGAGGTCGTCGTCGTTTCGAGTGTCCCCACGGTCAGCGTGACCGTCGATCCCTTGCGCGCCGTCGTCCCGCCCGCCGGGCTCTGTTTGAGCACGACCCCGACCTTGCTCTGTTCGCTCACCGGCGAGCTCACCACGCGCGGCGTGAAGCCCGCGCCGCCCAGCGCCGCAGCGGCCTGCGTCTCGCTCTCGCCGACCACCTTCGGGACGGTCACGTCACTGGCGGCCTTCGCCAGCGTCAGGTTCACCTTCGAGCCGCTGGTCACCGACGCCCCCGCCTTCGGCGACTGCGCCAGCACGCTCCCCGCGACCGCGCTCGACGAGACCTGTTCGGTGATCGCGCCGACCACGAGACCGACCGCGCCGAGCGCCGCCTCCGCTCCCTTGCGCGAATCGCCGGAGAGGTCGGGCACGCGCACCTGGGCGGGGCCGCTCGAGACGAGCACCGACACCGGGCTGCCCACCTGCAGCTCCGTGCCCGCCGGCGGTTCGGTGCCGATCACCTTGCCCTTCGCCACAGTCGCGCTCGGCTCTTCCTTGCGCGTCGGCTTGAAGCCGGCCGCGCGGAGCTTTTCGATCGCCTGCGCCGCCGTCAGCCCTTCGACACCCTGCAGCGCCTTGCTGCCGGGGCCGCTCGAGACGACAATGCTCACGCTTGAGCCCTTTTCGACCCTGCTGCCCGCGACCGGTGACTGGCTGATCACGCGTCCGTCGGCCACCGTCGCGCTCGACGCGAGCGAGGGCGCGACGTCGAGGCCCTTCGCGCGCAGCCGTGCCGAGGCTACCTGTTCGGTTTCGCCCGTCACGTTCGGCACGTTCACGTGCCCAGCCGAGGACGTCAGCAGCAGCACGGCCGCCACGATGCCGCCCACCAGCAGCGTCGCGAGCAGGCTCCACAGCAGCACCCGGCGGACGCCCGGGCCCTCGCCGCGATCGCCGCCGTCCTCCTCGTAGGCCTCGTCTGCGAGCAGCATCGAGCCTGTCGGGTGCGCTCCGTCCTGTGCCCCCTGGTGCGTCGGCGGCAGCACCGGCGGCCCCGTCGGCGTACCCGCCGCCGCCGCAGTGGCCGCCGTCGCCCAGCCGCCCTCGCGGGCCGCTCCCGCCGCGAGCAGCGCCGCCGTCCCCGCCCCCGTCGGCAGCGCCTGACGCTCGCGCTGGAGCGCCGCGATGAACTCGTCCGCATCCGCATAGCGCTGCGCCGGATCCTTCGCCAGAGCGCGCAGCACGACCGCGTCCAGTGCCGGCGGGATCGCCCCGTTGACGTCGCTCGGGGGGCGCGGCTGCGCCGAGACCTGCTTGTAGGCGATCGCCACCGCCGTCTCGCCGTCGAACGGTACGACCCCGGTCAGCAGCTCGTACAGGATCACGCCGATCGAGTAGAGGTCCGATGCGCCCGTCACCTGGTGCCCCTGCGCCTGCTCCGGCGAGAGGTACTGGGCGGTGCCCATGATCGAGCCCGTCAGCGTCATGTCCGACGCGCCCGCCCGAGCGATGCCGAAGTCGGTCACGCGCGCGCGCCCGTCCTCGTCGAGGATCACGTTGTGCGGCTTGAGGTCTCGATGCACGACGCCGCGGCGGTGCGCGTAGCGCGCGCCGCGCAGGATCTGCACGACGATGTCGATCGCCAGCGCCGGGTCGAGCGCCCCCTGCTCGCGCACGATCGTCTTCAGCGACCGCCCCGGCACGTACTCCATCGCGATGTAGTAGGTGCCTTCCCACTCGCCGCGGTCGAAGATGCCGACGATGTTCTGGTGAGAGAGCCCCGCCGCGCTCGAGGCCTCGCGGCGGAAGCGCTCGACGAACTCCTGGTCCTCCGCGAAGTGGTGGTGCAGGAGCTTCACCGCCACCGGGCGGCCGAGCAGCTGGTCCTCGGCCAGGTAGACGTCGGCCATCCCGCCCGAGCCCACGCGCGAGATCGCCTTGTAGCGCCCGTCGATGATCGTGTCCGGCTCAACCATGTGCCGTCCCCCCGCACGCCTCGTTCGCTCGCAGTTCAATCATGCAGCAGCCTTTCGATGACTTCCCGCGCGATCGGCGCCGCGAACGCGGCGCCAAACCCCGGGACCCCCTTCAGCGTCACCGCGATCGCCACCTTCGGGTTCGCCGCCGGTGCGAACGCGATGAACCACACGTTGTTGATCGCCGTGCCGATCTGCGTCTCCGCCGTGCCCGTCTTTCCCGCCACCTGCACGCCCGGGATCTGCGCCGTCGTGCCAGTGCCTTCGTTGACCACCGCTTCCATCATCTGGCGCACGGCGTCCGCCGTCGAAGGCTTCATCACGACCGACTGCACGTGCGGCGAGATGCGCTGCACCGTGCGCCCGTCCGGGTCGACCACCCGCGAGGTCAGGTGCGGTCGCATCAGGCGGCCGTCGTTGGCCACCGCCGCCGCCACCTCCGCCATCTGCAGCGGCGTCACCTCGAGTTTGTCCTGTCCGATGCCCATGCGCCCAACATCGACCTGCGGGCTCCTCGGCGAGATCACCCGTCCTCGGCTGTACTCGCCGCTCGTCGACATCTCGGTTTCCGGGTAGTCCAGCAGCGGCTTGCGGTCGAAGCCGAAGCGGCGCATGTATCGAGCCATCGTGCCCTTGCCCACGCGTTCGGCCACCTGGGCCCACACCGTGTTGACCGATTTCGCCATTGCCTGGATCAGCGGGATCGCTCCAAAGCTCTCGTTCTCGTCGTTCTGGAGCGGCACGCCAGAGACGCGTATGTCGTTGCGCCCGGGGACCGTCGATTCGGGCGTGAACTCGCCCGAATCGATCGCCGCCGTCGCCGTCACCACCTTGAAGGTCGACCCCGGCGCGTAGCCGAACTGCGTCGCACGGTTCACGAGCGGCTTGCCCGGAGCGGTCCTTGCCAGCCGTTGATAGGAGCGCGTCGAGCGCAGCGCGTTCGGGTCGTAGCTCGGCGAGGAGGCCATCACCTTGACCGCGCCCGTGCGCGGTTCCAGCGCCACAACGGCCCCTTCGTGACCCTGCAGTGCCGAGTTCGCCACCTGCTGAGCCCCCGGATCGAGCGTCGTATAGACGTTGTCGCCCTGTTTGCGCTTGCCCTGCAGCTGGTCGAGGATCGACTGCAGGTTGGTGCCCGACTGCCCACTCAGCGTCGAGTTGCGAGAGCTCTCCAACCCCGTGCGTCCGAGGTCGATGTAGTAGTAGCCGACGGCGTGGGCGAACTCTTCGCCGGTCGGGTAGCGGCGCGTGTACGTCGCTTCCGAGGAGCGCGTCGCCGCCGAGCGCACGCTGCGCGCCATCACCTTCCCGTTCGCAGCCAGGATCTCGCCGCGGTCGATCCGCTGCTGCTCCAGCAGCGAGCGAGCGTTGAGTGGGTTGTCGCGCAGCGAGCCCGCTTCGAAGATCGTCCAGCGCGAGGTGAACGCGAGCAGCAGCGCGAACATCAGCACCACCAGGCCGAACAGACGGACGATCGGCTGGTTCATCGCGCGGGCCTCGCGCTGGCGGCAAGCTCATGGCCACGCCTCATTCCAGCTGTCCGAGTTCAAGGCTGCGGACCAGGCCGGCCGCGTTCGCTTCCGAGCGCAGCGAGTGATCGAGCAGCGTGTGCCTGCGTTGCGGAGTGAGCGTCGAGGCGCTCACGCCCGAGACGTAGTCGCTGCTGTAGAGGGCGATGTCGCCCGGGAGGCGGTACGGCACGCCCCGATACACCGTCACCAGCCCGCGGTCGTTCGTGCCGATGAAGTACACCGACTGCAGGGCGATGTACGCGCCCGCACCGATCACCGCGAGCACGGCCAGCGCGACCAGCGCGGCGACCGCGCGACGCAGGCGCCGGCGCCGGCGCCCGGAAGCCCGCTCGCCCTGCGAGGGCGCGCGCGGCTGGCGGCGAATGACCGGCGTCGTGCGCCGGTGCGCCTCGGGCTCGGACGGCGGCGATACTGGTGGCGCCACCCCCTCGACGGCGCCCCCACCTGCGTCCGCGCCGTCCGCGCCGGCACCGTCTGCGCCGGGATGGGCCGGCGCCGAGCCCGCCGCCGCCTCGGCCGCTGCGGACGCCGGCACGCTCCCCGGGACGGTGCTCGATTCCTGCGTCGGCGGCGCCGCTGTGCCCGCGTCGAGGTCCTCGAGGCGCAGGAGCACGACCGTGATGTTGTCGCGCCCGCCCGCCTCGTTGGCTGCCGTTATCAGCGCCTCTCCGGCCTCGCGCAGGGTCGCATGCGCGAGCAGCAGCTCGGCCAGGCGGTCCTCGGCCAGCATCGTCGTGAGGCCGTCGCTGCAGAGCAGATACACGTCGCCGTCGCGTGCCGCGTAGGAGCGGGTGTCGACCTCGACCGCTCCCTCGGGCCCGAGCGCGCGCGTGATGACCGAGCGCTGCGGGTGCTCGAGCGCTTCCTCCGGAGTCAGGCGGCCCTGGCGCAGCAGCTCATCGACGAGGGAGTGGTCCTCGGTCAGCCGCTCCAGCGCGCCGTCGCGCAGGCGATAGGCGCGGCTGTCGCCGACGTGGGCGATCGAGATCTCGTGCTCACCCACGTAGACCGCCGTGAGCGTCGTTCCCATCCCCGCCTGCTCGGCGTGGCTGTGCGAGAGCTCGTGGATGCGCGCGTTGGCACGGAGTGTCAGCTCGGCCAGCGCCGCCTCCGGCGCCTTTGCATCCCTCAAGCCGTCCTGGAAGGACTCGACCGCGATCCGCGAGGCGACCTCGCCCGCCTGGGCGCCGCCCATGCCGTCGGCGACCACGAACAGTGGCGCCCGCGCCAGGTGCGAGTCCTCGTTGGCACGGCGCTGGCGACCCGTATCGGTTCCCGCGTACTGCTCTGCGACGCGCAGCAAGTCAGCCGACCTCGAAGCTGAATTCGCTGTCGCCGATGCGTATGCGGTCGCCAGGATGCAGGGGCCGCGGCGACTCCAGCACCTCCTCGTTCAGGTACGTGCCGTTGGTCGACCCCAGATCCTCGATCACGACGGCGTTGCCCTGCGCGAAGATGCGCGCGTGGCGCGAGGAGGCGAACGGGTCCTCCAGGCGGATCTCGGCCCGGTCGCCGCGGCCCAGCACGAGATCGCCGTCGACGTCGTAGATCATCCCCGGCTCGTGGCCCGGCGCGCGCTCTACGACGAGTTGCGGAGAGCGGTGGGCCACGTCCGGAGGGCCCACCGACGTGGCCGAGTAGAGGCCCGTGGCGTCGGCCGGGATCGGCGGTGCCTCGGGGGCGCGCTCGGCCATGGCCGCCACGTGTCCGCTGCGCAGGTCGCGGCGCGCGCTGCGCGCCACCCACAGGACGAACAGGTAGAGCACGGCGAGGAAGCCGAACTTGAGGGCGACCGATACGGGTGCGAGCGTCGTCATCCGGCCGGCCTCGTCATCCGAGCTCGAACACGATCTCCGTTGAGCCGAGCTCGACGCGGTCGCCCTCCCGCAGCGGCTGGACGCCGCGGATCGTACGCCCGTTCACGCGCACGCCGTTGGTGGAGCCGAGGTCGGCCACCGTCCAGCCATCGGCGCCCGGCATGATCTCGGCGTGCCGGCGCGAGATCCCTGCGTCCTCGAGCACGATGTCGCATTCGCGGCTGCGCCCTATCGTCGCGCCACGTGCCGGCACCGGCAGACGGCGCCCGCCGACCGCCAGCAGGGCGCGGGCCGGGCGCCGCGCCTGCGCCTCCTCCACCGGGCCGCGCACGCGCGCCGAGGTACTGTAGATCATCGTCTCGCCGTGTTCGGACTCCGCGGGCTCCGGTTGGGGCTCTGGCGCCGCCGCGCGGGCCGACTCCGCACCGTGCCCGCCCTGGCGGACCGACCGGGCCTGGATGCCGAATTCTCCGAGCGCCAGGCGCTCGTCGGTGTGGAAGGTGATCACCGGGCTCGCCGCCAGGATCAGCTCCTCGCGGCGGGCATGCTCGAGCAGGTACGCGCACAGCTCGTCGATCACCTCGTGCTCGAAGCCCTCGTAGCGCGCCCTGTCCTCCGGCGAAAGCCAGACCGCATACTCGTGCGGCGCGTACACGCGCGAGACCGACATCGTGCGGTTCTCGTCCATCTCGCGCGCGAGCTTGCGCGCCAGTTCCATCGGCCGCACCTCCGAGCGGAACAGGCGCCCGAACGTACCCTCGACGAGGTTGGCGATCGTTGTCTCGACGCTCTTGAGGACGTTCATCGCTGGACGGGGACGGTCATCGCTGCGCGGCCCGGCACACCGAGCGTAATCGAGCAACCGGAGATCGGGCGCACAGCCCGCGCCGGCGGGGCGAGTCGTGGAGCCATGCTACGTCAGACGGGGCCACGCAGAGCGCGGGCCGCGACGGCGAGCGCGCCGCCGAGCACGGCACCGATTATCACGCCGCGCGGGCTGGGCTGGGCCGCGTGGGCCGCCAGGCCGGCGTCGAACGACGGCGTCGCCGCCGCCAGCGCGGCCGACCAGACGACCGCCGCCGCCACATCCAGCGCGGCGTTGCGCCCGCGCACGAGCAGGGGCAGCACGGCCGCCGCGCCCGCCCAGAGCGCGGCCCCGAGCAGCACGCCGACGCTCAGGAGCGGGCCGATCACGTGCACCGCCGCGCTGCTTAGCGAGCCCTCCCAGACCGTTCGCGCCGGCGTGCCCGCCGGGCCGAGCCAGAGGTGATGTGCCAGCAGCGGCTCCGCCAGCACGAGCCACCAGTAGCCCACGGCGCCGAGCGCGGCGCGCATGCGCCAGCGCGGGGCCTGGCCGGCCATCGCCGGGAACGCGCCTGCAAGCCCGACCGCGCCGAGCATCGGCGCGAGCGCGCAGGCCAGCCAGCCTCCCGTCCCGGCACGATCGCGGCGTCCGATCGGGAGCAGCACGACAGGCAACAGCGCCGCAAGCGCGAGCAGACCGACGCCGGGCCGCCCCGCCGCCGTCTGCCAAACCGCCAGCACGAGCGCCAGCGCCAGCCATGCGGCGCGCGGCAGCCCCCGGCGCGCCGGCCGTTGCGGCGGGCCGTGCGGCGGGAGCGCGCGCGGGAGCGGCCCGCGCACGTCCTCCGCGGCGCGGCTCGAGATTGCTCGGGCGCGCGGGATCGCGGCCGCTCCGGGCGTCGCTGCCCGTGCTGATTCCTGCCACGTCGGCGCCGTCCACTCGGTGCGCCCCGCCTGCTCAGCCCGCTCGGCGTGCCCCCGCCCGAGGCCCAGCCGCCGCGTCGGCGCCGGCAGCTCGGGCGCCTCTGCGAGCGCGCGCTCGAGGGCTCCGCGCAGATTCTCGAGCGTCCCGCGCGAGTGAGGCGAGCGCGCCAGCGCCCTGTCGATCGTGCGTGCAAGCTCGGAGGGCACGTCCCTTCGAACGCGCGCAAGCGGGCGCACGGGGCGCCCGATGCGCCTGACCGTCTCGGCCGGGGTGCGGCCGCGCACGGGGTTGACACCGCTCAGCGCCTCGTACAGGACGAGCGCCAGCGAGTACAGGTCGGCCGCCTCACCCGCCTCGCGCCCTTCGCTCTGCTCAGGCGCCATGTAGGCGAGCGTGCCCAGCACGTCGCCCGTGCGCGTGAGCGCATCCGCTCCGCTCAGGTGCGCACCGCCGAAGTCGGTCAGCTTGGCGACCGCGCCGAACGCCTCCGAGATCGGCGCCGGCGCGTCCGCGTCGTGCGGGACGAGCACGTTCTGCGGCTTGACGTCGCGGTGGATGACGCCGCGCTCGTGTGCGTGCGCCAGGGCGCTGCACAGCGCCACGCCGATCTGCAGGATCTGCGACTCGTCCAGCTCGTCCGCCGCGATCAGCTGCGCCAGCGTGTCGCCCTCGACCAGCTCGGAGACCAGGTAGAAGGCGTCCTGCGCCGGGCACGCTTCGTAGAGCGCCACGATCGCCGGATGCGCCAGGCGGGCACTGGCGAGCGCCTCGCGCGTGGCGCGCTCGCCGTCCTCGTCCGGCGCCAGCGGGATGCGCTTGACCGCGACGTCGCGGCGCAGCAGCTCGTCATACGCCTGCCACACCACGCCGAAGCCGCCGGCGCCCAGGCGCGCTCGCAGCCGGTAGCGGCCGAGCACGAGCGCGTCCGTGCGCGGCTCAGCCCACCCTTCGGGCGCGCGCGGGCGACGAGGATGCTCGAGGGTCGGCGACTCCACCGGCTCCTGCGTTCGCCGCGCCGCGCTCCTCTCCCTGCCCGCCGACCGCAGGAGACGGTACGTTGAGGGAGAAGTTGCAGGATGGCCCCGAACACGGCCGGCGGTCATACTGGCCGTTTCGTAATCCCTGCAAGGAGCAGCTTTTGTCGTTCTTCGACGACGACGAGGAGACAGCCCAGCGGCCGGCCGGCCGCACCCCACGTGCACCGCAGCGCCCGAGCCCGCGCCGTCCGCAGCGCGCAGCCGGCTCGCTGCCGCTCGACCAGCACACCCTGATGGTCCGCCGCCGCATCGCCGCCGGCGTCGGCGTCGTGCTGCTGATCATCATCATCCTGCTCATCAACGGGTGCCTCAAAGGGCAGAAGACCGACGAGCTGAAGAGCTACAACCACGAAGTGAGCCTGCTCGCGCAGGAATTCGACGAACACGTCTCGCGCCCGCTGTTTGCGGCCCTCACCGGCGCCGGCGGCAAGTCGGCTCTCAATGTCGAGGTGCAGATCGACCAACTGCGCGTGCAGGCGCAGGATCTCGCCACTCGCGTGAAAAAGCTGAGCGCCCCCGGCGGGCTGTCCGACGCGCAGCGCGACCTGCTGCTGGCCTTCAACCTGCGCACAGAAGCCGTTGCGAAGGTCGCCGCGCTCACGCCGACCGCGCTCGGCGGACAGGGCAAACAGGCGATCTCGCAGATCGCCGGCGACCTGGAGATCCTGCTCGCCTCCGACGTGCTCTACTCCCAGCGCGTGGCGCCGCTGATCCAGCAGGAGCTGAAGGAAGCGGGGGTCGAGGGGCTGACGACGGCGCCGTCGCGCTCGCTCCCGAACATCGGCTGGCTCGAACCGACGACCGCCGAAAGCCGCATCACCGGCAAGTCCGCCGGTGCGCAGACCGGCGAAACCACCTCCGGCACGCACGGCAGCGCGCTCACCGGCGTCAGCGTCGGAGCCAACACGCTCGCCACCGAACCCACGCTCAACCACGTCAGCGGCGGCAGCAACCCGACGTTCACCGTCAACGTCGAAAACGGCGGCGAAAGCGCTGAGACGAACGTCAAGGTCAACGTCTCCGTCACCGCCGGTGGCAAGCAGTTCAAGGCCTCTCATTCGATCGAAAAGGCCGAACCCGGCAAGACCGTCAGCGTCGACATCCCCGTCAACGGCGTCCCGCTCGGCGAGGCGGCCAAGGTCGAAGTCGAAGTCGAAAAAGTCCCCGGCGAGACCAACACCGAAAACAACAAGGGCACCTTCCTCGCCGTCTTCGCAAAATAGGCACGGCGTCCGAATAGCCGGCCTGGATGGCCGGCCAGGTGACTGCCGTGGCGGCCGGAACGGTCGCAAACCAAAGCACCTCCGCGGGACATCCAGTCCCGCTCTACCGGAGCGGCGACCTCCTGTCGCCGTCTAAAAGTGGAGGCCGGCTCGGCCAAGAGGCCGGATGCCGGTTACACCGCCCAGGTCAACAGCTAAGTTGTGCCGATGCTTCCCCTCGCCACCCTCACCGACACCAAGGGCATCATCGCCCTGGCGGCCGCGGCTGTCGCGGTCGTCGCCCTGCTCTGCTGCCTGGGCTTGATGCTCAGCCTGCGCCGCCTGCGCCGCGCGCAGCGGCTCGTCCTCGGCGAGCAGGGCCCGGAGGACGTGGTGGCGCACGCCGCGCGCCTGCATGAGGCCTTCGAAGCGCTGCGCGCCTACGTCGATGACGTGGCCGTGCGCCTGGACGCGCGCCTCGCCGGCGTCGAGGCGACTCTGCGCGGCACGATCGCCCACCGTTCGCTCGTCCGTTACGACGCGTACAACGAGCTCTCCGGACATCAGTCGGTCTCGATCGCTTTGCTCGACGACGAGCGTTCGGGCATCGTGCTGACGTCGATCCACCACCGCGACCAGGCCCGTGTGTACGCCAAGCAGGTGACCGGTGGCCAGGGCGAACTCGAGCTCTCCCCGGAGGAGGCCGAAGCCGTGCGCGTCGCGCTTGGCGGCGCCGACGGAGCACCGGCCGATGAGCCCCCCGCCTGAGCGACGCTCGGGGCGCGCGCGCGTCGGCTACCTCGGGCCGGAAGGCACGTTCAGCGAGGAGGCGCTGTTGGCGAGCGCGGCGCCCGACATGATCGAGCCGGTCGGGTTGGCGAGCATCTTCGACACCGTGGATGCCCTGCGGCGCGGCGACGTCGACTGGGCGCTGGTGCCGATCGAGAACTCGCTGGAGGGCTCGATCAACGTCACGCTGGACCTGCTCGCGGGCGAGGCCGCCGACGTCACGATCGTCGGCGAGGTGCTGCTTGGCGTTCGCCATGCCCTGATCGCCACCGCGCCGATCGAGCTGGAGCAGATCGACACGGTGCTGACCCACCCGCAGGTGCCGGGTCAGTGCAGTCGGTTCCTGCACCAGCAGCTCAGCCAGGCTCAGGTGCTGCCTGCCAGCTCGACGGCTGAGGCTGTGCGCGCGGTGAGCGCCGACGGCCGCCCCGGGCTGGCCGCGATCGGCACGCAGCTTGCCGCTCGGATCTACGGCGGCACGGTCATCCGCGAGGGCATCGAGGACCGCGAGGACAACGAAACCCGCTTTGCCTGGCTGGCGCGCGGCGAGGGCGCACATGCGGCGCTGCCCCCCCTGCGCGCCGCCGACGTCGCGCGCGCCAAGTGGAAGACCTCACTCGTGTTCTGGGGGCTCGGGGCCAAGCGTCCCGGATGGCTGCTGCGCTGCCTGAGCACGTTCGCCCGGCGCGACATCAACCTCACGAAGATCGAGTCGCGGCCGCGACGCGAGCAGCTCGGGGACTACATGTTCTTCGTCGACCTCGAGGGACGGATCGCCGAGACCCACGTGGCGCAGGCCGTCGACGCGCTCGGGGAGCTCTGCGAAGAGGTCCACGTGCTCGGCTCCTACCCAGCCGCCACGCGCCCGCGCCCGTCGTCTGGGTGAGCGCGATCGCCGTCGCCGAGCCGCTTTACGCCCACAGCGCGGCGATGCCCCGCTAGACTGCCGGGCTGACCATGGAGTGCACTGTCCCACCAGAGCCGGTGGGGTCCGTGTTGCCTTCCGAGCACCAGCGGCACGGACCTGGGACATCGCCGCCCGGCGCGGCGATGGGCGGTCGGGTGCTCGTTCTGAACGCCACGTATGAGCCGATCAACGTGTGCACTGTCAGGCGCGCCGTCGTGCTCCTGCTGAAGGAGAAGGCCGTGTTGCTGGAGCGGGGCATGTGGGAGCTCCACTCCGAGAGCTCCACGCTCGCGCGTCCGGTCGTGATCCGACTGGTCACCTACGTCAACGTGCCGCGCGACGCGCACCGGCGCAAGATCACGCGCCGCGCCGTGTTCGCCCGCGACAGCTGGACCTGTCAGTACTGCGGCTCGCGCTCCAACCTGACCGTCGATCACGTGATCCCGCGCTCCAAGGGCGGCTCCTCCAGCTGGGAGAACATCGTCGCCTCGTGTGCTCCCTGCAACCGACGCAAGGGCGACCGGCTGCCTCGCCAGGCCGGCATGCACCCGCGTCGTGCCCCGCGCACGCCCCGCGCCGAGATCTTCATCCACGTCGCCAGCCCCACGATCCCTGTGGCGTGGTTGCAGTATCTGCCGCAAGCCGCGTAGGACGGCAAGGGGCGCCCTCGACTAAGGGCGCCCCTTGCGCGATGCTCTGACTGGAAAGCCGAGACGGACGGTGCTTCAGCCGGAGGGACCAGGACCGGCAGTCGTCTCGGGGTGTCCCGGGTTGGATTCCGCCAAGCGGACCAGCCTTTCCGACCTAGCGGCCGGTCACCTCCAGGGTCCCGCAAGAACTATCAGCCAACGTACGGACCACCTCCTTTCTCTGGTCCGCTCAGAGTAGCGAACGCACGTGACGCGCGAAGGTGGTTTTAGTCGGGCTGTGCAGACTGCGGCGGGTCCGTGTGGGGGTGGCTCCACCCGCGCACCCGGGCTGGGGCGCGCCGGTGACCGAGAGCGCCCTCAGCGGACGATGACGCCGAACTCCTGCGTGTAGAGCCCGCCTTCGACGCCGCCCGAGAGCGCACGCGGCACCTCCGGCTGGACGTCGACGCCCGTGTCCCGGAACTTCGCTTCGAGCATGTTGGCGAGGTGCTCAGGCGAGGCTACCCAGGCGTTGACGATCGACGCGGGCGTCGACAGCGTCAGCGTGCCCCAGGCGAGGTTCTCGCCCACGACGTAGCCGGCTTGCGGATCGGAGAGGTAACCGGTTTCGCGCACGCGGTCGACCGGCGTCGCGCCGGACGGTGAGACGTGGTCGAAGTAGTCGAGCGCGAGCATTTCCTTGCCGTGGCTTTCGGCGGCCGCCTGGAGCTGTGGGTTGTTCTGCAACGGCGTCTCGCCGTGCTGAGCCCGCACGGTGTTGACGAGGCACACGACCGCTTCACGCACCAGCGCCAAGTTGGCCGCCGTCGGCGTCAGGCCCGTGTTCTGGCACGGCGTCGCCAGCACCTGCGCGATCTGCGCTGCCGCGCTCTCGCTTCCGCTCGTCGTGCGCTTTGACCTGCGGGAATGGCGGCGACCGTCGGCCCGGCTTGCGCCCCGGCGGCAGTCGGCCTTGCGAGCTCTGCGGCCGTGTGCGCGAGCCGCGCACGCGCTCTGCCTGGTGTGCGCGCCGCGACCGGGCCCTCCCTGGTGCCCGCGCTGGGGGCTGCCCGCGCTGGGGGCTGACGACGCCGAGGGCGCGCCTTCGGCCCTGCTCGAAGCAACGGCCGGCGCGGTCGGCATGGCCGCCGCGGCGATGAGGGGAGCGCAGGCGGCCAGGGCGAGTCGCAAACGGGTCACCTTGATGCTGTCGGCGTGGCCTCGCGCCTGACTGAGCCTGACTAACCGAATCTGGACGGTTTGAGACGAGTCGCTAGCCGCCGTCCGCGGGTGAATCCGCGGCGGGCGGGGGCCCGTCGTTCGTCGACACGTCGGCTTCGGTGGAGTCCTCGCCGGCGTCGACAACGAGCGCCACCGCGCTCACCAGATCCTCGTCCTTCAGGTTCATCACCCGCACACCCGTCGCTGAGCGGCCCTGCTGGGAGATGCCACCCGCCGGTGTGCGCTGGACCATCCCGCCGACGCTGATGAACACGAGCTCCTGGTGCTCGCGCACGACGAGCGCCCCGGCGAGCGCGCCCTTGCGCTCGGTCAGGCCGATCGTCTTCACGCCTTTGGCGCCGCGGTTGGTCTTGCGGTACTGCACGATCTGCGTGCGCTTGCCGTAGCCGTTCTCGGTGACCACCAAGAGGTCCATGTCGTCGCGCGCGACATCCATCGCGATGACCTCGCCCTTCTTGCCGACGTCCATGCCGCGCACGCCGGTCGTGTCGCGCCCCATGGCGCGCGCGTCGGACTCGGCAAAGCGGACGGTCAGGCCGGCCTTGGAGACCATGATGATCTCGTCGTCCGGGTCGACCGCGCGAACCGCCAGCAGCTCATCGTCGTCGCGGATCTTGATCGCGATGATCCCGTCGGCTTTGATCGGCGTGTTGTAGGAGAGGAACTCGGTCTTCTTGACCGTGCCCGACTTGGTCGCGAACACCAGGTACTTGGTCTCGGAGAAGTCCCGCGTGGAGACGACCGCCTGGATCCGCTCACCTTCACGCAGCGGCAGGATGTTCACGAGGGCGCGGCCCTTGGCCGTGCGCGAGGCCTCGGGCAGCTCGTAGACCTTCGAGCGGTAGACCTTGCCGCGGTTTGAGAAGAAAAGCAGGTAGTCGTGGGACGAGCACACGAACAGGTGCTCGATGTAGTCGCCGTCCTTCATGTCCATCCCGGTGACGCCGCGGCCGCCGCGCTGCTGCTGGCGGTAGGTCGCGAGCGGCAGCGACTTGACGTAGCCGCTCTGGGTGATCGTGATCACCATCTGCTGGTCGGCGATCAGGTCCTCGATGTCGATCTCATCCTCGGAGTGACTGATCTCGGTGCGGCGCTCGTCGCCGAAGCGCTCGGAGATCTCCGACAGCTCCTCCTTGATCACGGCGAGCACGCGCGTCTCGTCGCCGAGGATCGCGCGCAGCTCGGCGATTCGCTCGGTCACGTCGGCGTGCTCCTGTTTGATCGCGTCCGCCTCGAGCGCGGTCAGTTGCGACAGGCGCAGGTCGAGGATCGCCGTCGCCTGGATCGCGCTCAGCTCGAACTGCTCGACGAGCTGCTCGCGCGCCGCATCGCGGTCGCGCGAGGCGCGGATCAGCTCGATGATCGCGTCGAGGCTGTCGAGCGCGATCAACAGGCCCTCGAGGATGTGCGCCCGCGCCTCCTTTTCGGCGAGCTCGTGCTTGGTGCGGCGGACGATCACCTCGCGCTGGTGGGCGACGTAGTTGTGGATCACCGCGCGCAGATCCAGCGTGCGCGGGACGTTGTCGACGAGCGCGACCATGTTCACGCCGAACGTGGTCTGCATCGGCGTGTGCTTGTACAGCTTGTTCAGCACGACCTTCGGGATCGCGTCGCGCTTGAGCTCGATCACGAGTCGCATGCCGCGCTTGTCGGACTCGTCGCGCAGATCGGAGATCTCGGAAATCCGTTTCTCGTGCACGAGATCGGCGATCTTCGAGATCAGGCCGCCGTCGCCGCCCTTCTTGACCATGAACGGCAGCTCCGTGACGACGATCGCCTCCTTGCCCTGCTTGAGCGGCTCGACGTGGGCGCGGGCCTGGATGCGCACGCGCCCGCGGCCGGTCTCGTAGGCGTCCTTGATTCCGGCGTGGCCGAGGATGATGCCGCCGGTCGGGAAGTCCGGGCCCTTGACGTGGCGCATCAGCCCGGCCGTATCGATGTCCTGGTCGTCGATGTAGGCGATCGTCGCGGCGATCACCTCGCGAAGGTTGTGCGGCGGGATGTTCGTGGCCATGCCGACGGCGATGCCCGAGGAGCCGTTGACGAGAAGGTTGGGGAAGCGCGCCGGCAACACCAGCGGTTCGCGACGGGAGCCGTCGTAGTTCGGCGCGAAGTCGACCGTGTCCATGTCGAGATCGCGGAGCATCTCCGTCGCGATCCGGGCGAGGCGGGCCTCGGTGTAGCGCATGGCGGCAGCCGGGTCGTCGTCCACCGAGCCGAAGTTGCCCTGGCCGTCCACGAGTTCGTTGCGCATCGAGAAGTCCTGGGCCATGCGCACGAGGGCGTCGTAGATCGCCGAGTCCCCGTGCGGGTGATAGTTGCCCATCACCTCGCCGACGATCTTGGCGCACTTGGCGTAGGAGCGGGTCGGGCCGAGACCGAGCTCGTTCATCGCGTAGAGCACGCGGCGGTGCACCGGCTTCAGGCCGTCGCGCACGTCCGGCAGCGCGCGCCCGACGATCACCGACATCGCGTAGTCGAGATACGCCGTGCGCATCTCCTCCTCGAGCCCGCGTGGCTCGATGTTGCCCCCGTCCAGGACGTCAGTGGCGGCCATCGTTCACCTCCTCAGACATCGAGGTTGGCCACCGCTCTTGCGTTGTCCTCGATGAACGCCCTACGGGGCTCGACCTGGTCGCCCATCAGCATCGAGAAGATGCGGTCGGCGGCGAATGCGTCCTCCAGCGTGACCTGCGCGAGCGTGCGGGTCGCCGGTGCCATCGTCGTTTCGCCGAGCTGTTCTGCGTTCATCTCGCCGAGTCCCTTGAAGCGCTGGAGTTTCACGCCCCTCTGAGCGACGGTCATCACCGCGGCACGCAGCGCCTCGAACGTGGGCGCGGTCTCGCGCGCGTCGCCGAGGCGAACCTCGAAGGCGGGCGTGCCGGCGAGCTCGATCAGCTGGGCATGCACGCGCGAGAGCTGGCGATATTCCTGCGAATCGAACAGCGAGTGCTTGAGTCGATGCGTCAGCGCGAAGCCCGTCTTCGCCTCGACCGCCTTCACACGGATCTCACCGTTCTCGTCGGAGAGCAATTCGGTGGCGTGGGTCTCGCCGTCGAGACCCACGCGGCCGAGCAGCTCGGTGGCCGCGTCAACCGTCGTGACCTGCTCGCCGAGCAGCGAGGACTCTTCGAGGAACTGCACTACGCCGTGGCCGTAGTGACCGCGCAGCGAGAGCGCCCAGCCTTCATACTGCTTGAGCAGCCGCGAGAAGCGCTGCCAGCGCGCCTCGGTCAGCTTGAACTGCGTGCCGTGGCGGTCGAAGACGTCGAGCTTGTCCCACTTGTCGGCGAGCAGGATCTCCTCCAGCTCTGAGTCCTTCTCTATGTAGCGTTCGCGCGAGCCCTGCTTGAGCTTGTACAGCGGCGGCTTTGCGATGTACACATAGCCCTCCTCGATCAGCTCTTTCATCTCGCGGAACAGGAGGGTCAGCACGAGGGTGCGGATGTGCGCGCCGTCGACGTCGGCGTCGGTCATCAGCACGACCTTGTGGTAGCGGGCGTTCTCGATGTTGAACTCGTCGCGCACGCCCGTTCCGATCGCCGTGATCAAGGCCTGGATCTCGACGTTCTGGAGCACCTTGTCGATGCGTGACTTCTCGACGTTGAGGATCTTGCCGCGCAGCGGCAGCACGGCCTGGGTGTTGCGGTCGCGCCCCTGCTTGGCCGAGCCGCCGGCCGAGTCGCCCTCGACGACGAACAGCTCGGCGAGAGCAGGGTCCTTGACCGAGCAGTCGGCGAGCTTGCCCGGCAGCGTCGAGTTCTCGAGCGCCGACTTGCGCCGCGTCAGATCGCGCGCCTTGCGTGCCGCCTCACGTGCACGCTGCGCCTGCACCGACTTCATGATCACGGCTTTGGCCTCGCTCGGGTTCTCCTCGAGGAACTCGCCCAAGCCCGAATTGACGATCGACTCGACGAACCCGGCCATGCCGGGGTTGCCGAGCTTGGTCTTGGTCTGTCCCTCGAACTGGGGGTCGCGGAGCTTGACCGAGATCACCGCCGTGAGGCCCTCGCGAACGTCCTCGCCCGAGAGGTTGTCCTCTTTCTCCTTGAGCAACCCATGGTCGCGCGCGTACTTGTTGAGAGTGCGCGTCAGCGCCGAGCGGAAGCCCGACATGTGCGAGCCGCCCTCGCGCGTGTTGATGTTGTTGGCGAAGGAGTGAATCGACTCCTGGTAGGAGGAGTTCCACTGCATCGCGATCTCGGCGGCGCCCTCCTCACTCTCGCCGGAGAAGAACACGACCTTGCGGTGAACCGTTTCCTTGTTCTCGTTCAGGTAGGAGACGAAGTCCTCGATCCCGCCCTCGTAGCGAAACGTTGCCGAGTGCCCCTCTCCGCGCTCGTCCACGATCGAGATCTCCAGGCCGCGCGTCAGGAACGCCGTCTCGCGCAGTCGCTCCTCGAGCGTGAGGAAGTCCAGGTCGAGCGTCTCGAAGACTTCGGCGTCGGGCAGGAACGTGACGGTCGTGCCCGTCTGCGACCCGGCCGGCAGTTTCTCACCCTTGATGAGCTCGCTCTGCGGCACGCCGCGCGAGTACTCCTGCGTGTAGACGTGCCCGTCGCGACGGACCTCGACCTGGAGCCGTTCGGAGAGGGCGTTCACTACCGAGACCCCGACGCCGTGCAGGCCACCGGAGACCTTGTAGCCGCCCCCCTCGCCGAACTTGCCGCCGGAGTGAAGCACGGTGAGCACGACCTGCACCGCCGGCAGGCCCTCCTTCTCCATGATGGCCACCGGGATCCCGCGCCCGTTGTCGGTCACCGTGACCGAGTCATCCGGGTGCACCGTCACCGAGACCTGCGTGCAGAAGCCCGCGAGCGCCTCGTCGACGGAGTTGTCGACGACCTCGTAGACGAGATGGTGCAAGCCCATCACGCCCGTCGATCCGATGTACATGCCCGGGCGCTTGCGGACCGCCTCGAGCCCTTCCAGGACCGTGATGTCCTGTGCGTCGTAGCTGGAAGCGCCGTCTGCCAGCTTTGGATCGTTCCTGCCGCCCTTCTTCGCGCTCCCGTTTGAGCTGTTGCTACCCGTGGCCAATCGCCCTCCGATTACGTGACAACGCCCCGGATTCCGACGCGCTTCCAAGCGCGATCCGGGGCGGCTTTCGTGTGTACATAATAATAGCACGTGGTGACGTTGGGACGGGCCGCCGCGAGCGCTTAAACCCCTGCAAAATGCAGGTAAATTCGGGGCTAGGCGGACGCATGTCGAGCCCCCGTCCCCAACCTCGCGCTCACCCCGTTCGGCAGCGCAGCTCGCGGATCGCCTCGGCGCCGAGCGCGGCGTTCAACCGAGGTATCAGATCGCCCTGCATCAGGGTCAGCTCCTGCGCCCAGACGGACGCCTCGCAGGCGATCGTGAGCACGCCCTCCCGCTCTGCCGTCGGCCACGCGGCGCCGGCGATCGCGGCGCCGGCGACGCGCTCCCACACCTCCTGTACGCGCGCGAGCGTGGTCGCCGGCGCGAGCGTCGCGGTGAGCCCCTGGAGCGCGGTCGAGAGAGGGCGGGGGGCGGCTTTCCTCACGCCGCCTGCGCCTCCTGCAGGATCGTGCCGGGCGAGACGCGCAAGCGGGTGACGGCGCCGTCACCGGCGTAGGGCACGTGGCCGAGGTCGGTCGTTGCGATCACGCTCTGGCCGCCCGAGGAGAGCTCGGCCGCGAGCAGCTCGCGCCGCTTGCCGTCCAGCTCGCTCATCACGTCGTCGAGCAGCATCAGCGGGGTGCGAGAGCGCTGCTCGGCGAGCACGGCTCGCTCGGCCAGCAGCAGGGCGAGCAGGGCCAGCCGCTGCTCGCCCTGCGAGCCGTAGGAGCGCAGCTCGCGCCCGTCGCGCTGGATCGCGAGCTCGTCGCGGTGCGGGCCGTGCCCGGTGAAGCCTCGTTCCAGGTCCGCGGGCAGACGGGCCTGCAGCTCGGACACCAGCTCATCGGCGGTCGCCGCGCGCGTGCGCGGGCGGTAGTCGAGCTTCGCCTCGCCCGAGAGCCCCAGTTGCCTGGCCCGCTCGGCGAACGGACCGGAGAGCAACTCGACTGCGGTAGTGCGATGGTCGCGCACGCGCAGTGCCGAGACGGCCAGCTCTCGATCCCAGGCTGCGAGCGTCGCCTCGGAGGCGCGACCGGAGCGGATCCGCGCGAGCAGTGCGTTGCGCTGGGCGAGCACGCGCGAGTACTCGCGGCGATCGCCGGCCCGCAGCGGCCAAACCGCAGCGATCAGCGCATCGAGGTGAGCGCGGCGGACCGCCGGCGGACCCTTGAGCAACTCCAGCCGGTCGGGCTCGAACACGCTCAGCAGCGGGCGGAAGTCGACGTCGAGCAGGCGCTCGACTGGCGCGCCGTCGGCCGTCATCCGCTTGTCGGCGCGCTCGCCGTCGGCGCTCGGGCCGTAGCCGACGCTCAGCTCGTGCGCCTGCGCACCCTCGGCGCAACGCACGACGACACGCGTGGCTCGCGCCTCGAAGCGCACCAGCTCGCGGTCGTTGCGCGTGCGCGGCGATCGCCCCGTGCAACCGAAGTACAGCGCCTCGAGCAGGTTCGACTTGCCGGCCCCGTTGGGGCCGTGCACGACGGTCAGGCCGGGCCCGAAGCTCGCCTCCGCGCGCGCGTACGTGCGAAAGTCGCGCATCTGCACGCTGGTGACGCGCACGTCCGATGCGCTTGCCATGTCACGACCGCTCGGCGAGTGCGCCGGTCATCACGTCACACGTTGAGGCGGATGGGCATTATGAGATACACGAAGTCGCCGGAGCCGGGCGATTCGATCAGACCGGGGCGCAGTGGGCTGATCAACTTGAGGATCAGCTCGTCGGACTCGACGCTCTCGAGGCCATCGCGCAGGAACTCGGGGTTGAAGCCGATCTCGAATGGCTCGCCGCGAAAAGGCACGGGCACGGCCTCGCTGGCCTCGCCGACGTCGGGGGTCTGCGCCGAGACGGTCAGCGTGCCCTCACTGAAGCTGAGGCGCAGCGGCGCGTTCTTCAACGCGAGCAGGCTGATGCGCCGCACGACGTCCGTCAACTCGGCGGTCGCCAGTCGGAGCTCGTGCTCGACGGACTCGGGCAGCAGCTGGCGATAGTTCGGGAACTGCCCGTCGATCAGGCGCGAGGACAGCACGACCTCGCCCAGCTCGAACACGACCTGGTTCTGCCCGACGCTCACGGCGACCGCGTCGCCGGGGGCCTGCTGGGCGATTCGAGTGAGCTCCTGCAGGGCACGGGCGGGGACGTTCGCCTCGATGCTTCCCTGCAGTGGCGCCGCCAGAGCGGTCTCCTTCACGCTGAGGCGGTAGGAGTCGGTCGCGACCATGCGCAGCTCCTGGCCGGAGGCCGACATCAGGATGCCGGTGAGCACGGGCCGCGTCTCGTCGCGCGACGCCGACCTGGCAACGCGGTTGACGGTCTCGACGAACTCGGGCAAGGGCAGCTCGGTGCGGGTCTCGGGCGCAGGCTGCGGAAGCGCGGGGAAGTCCTCTGCGCGGAGCGTGCGCAGATGGAAGGTGGCCGGCCCCGAGATCAGCTCGACGTCCTGCTCGGCGCTGCGCAGCTCGAGCGTCAACTCATCTGCGGGAAGCGCGCGGGCGACCTCGAGCAGCAGGCGTGCAGGTAGAACGGCGCTTCCCGGCCGGGCGACCTCGGCACTAAGGGGGACGCGCAATCCGATCTCCATGTCGGTCGCGCGCAGCTCGGCATCAGAGCCCTCGGCGAAGATCATCACGCCTGAGAGCGCCTGCACAGCGCTTCGCGTCGACGCGACGCGGGTCACGGTCTGCAGTTGATTCAAGAGCTCAGCTGAGGAGAGCGAAAGCTTCATGTGGTGATCTGGATCTCAGTAGTGGTAGGGGTTGTGGAGATGTGGACAAAGGACGTGATCGCGTGCTGTGACGGGGCGGTTGGCCGTGCTGTTGGTGTGGATCGCGCCCCGCAGTCTCTCAGGCGACGCGGTCGCCCGGCGCCTGCCGCGCTCATCTGCTGGGCGTGGTGAGCGCGACGCGCAGCTTCTCCACAGCCTGGCGCACAGCGACGTCAGCGTCGATACGAGCGCTGGTGCGGCGGCAGGCGTGCATGACGGTCGTGTGATCGCGCCCACCGAAGAGCCGGCCGATCGCCGGCAGCGACTCGCTGGTGAGCTCGCGGGCGAGGTACATGGCGAGCTGTCGCGGCCACGCTACGCGGCTGCTGCGACTGGCCGAGATCAGCTCGGCGGGCGTGATGCCGAAGTGGCTGGCTACGGTCGCCTGGATCTGTCCGATCGAGCTCGCGCCTGTGCCCGCGACGCGGGACGGTCGAGGGTAGAGCGTGTCGAGCACCTCTTCGGCAAGCTCGCCCGTGAGCGCTCGACCGGTGAGCGAGCTGAACGCGACGACTCGTATCAGTGCGCCCTCGAGGGCACGCACGTTGCTGTCGATGCGCTCGGCGATGGCGTGCAGGGCACGCTCGTCGTCGAGCTGGACGCCGTCGTACTGAGCGCGCTTGCGCAGGATCGTGAGGCGTGTGGCGAGGTCGGGTGGCTCGATGTCGGCGACGAGGCCGGCGGCGAAGCGCTCGCGCAGGCGATCCTCGAGCGCCTGCAGATCGTGGGGCGGACGGTCGGAGGTGAGCACGATCTGGCGCCCGCCGTCGTGCAGCGCGTTGAACGTGTGGAAGAGCTCCTCCTCGGTCTTGGCCTTGCGCTCGAGGAACTGCACATCATCGAGCAGCAGCACGTCGACGTCGCGGAAGCGGGACTTGAAGGCCTCGCTTCGCCGCGTGCCGAGCGATTCGATGAACTCGTTGGTGAAGGCCTCGCCGGTCGTGCAGCGCACGGTGATGCTGGGGTTGTGCGCTTGAAGCAGCTTGGCGATCGAACTGAGCAGATGCGTCTTGCCGACGCCCGGCGGGCCGCAGATGAACAACGGGTTGTACGCATGCGCGGGCATCTCGGCGACGGTCAACGCGGCGGCGTGCGCGAGCCGGTTGCTGTCGCCGATCACAAACTGCTCGAACGTGAGCTTGGGGTTGGCGAGCGGGCCGGCGCGAGACTCCCTTCGACTCCCGCCGCCGGCCTCGGCGGCAGCCGAGGATCGGGGGTGAGGGCCGCGGTCGTACCCGCTGACGGCCGAGGTGTCGCCGCGCGTGCGTCTGTGCGACGGAGCGCCGTCGCCGGTGCTCGCGGCGGAGGTGGGACCGTGACCGCCACCGCCGCGGTCGACGAGCTCCACGAGGACGTGCTCGCCGAGCACGCTGGCGGCGCATGAGTCGAGCACGAGCCCGAAGCGATCGTGGATCCACGATCGCGCGCCGGCGGGCGCTTCCAACAGCAGGCGCCCTTCCTCGAGCGCGCGTGGGCGCAGTGGCGCGAGCCAGATCCGGTAGGCGCCGTCATCGACCGCGAGCGCCAGCTCGGCCTGAACGCGCGACCATATGTCCTCGAGCTCAACACTCACGGCAGCGTGAATCGCCTCTCTCCCAGAGCAAACGTGGTGACAAATATTCAAGGAGGAGCCGCGGGGCCCCGGTGAGCGGCGACTATACCGACGCCTCGCGGGCGATGGATCGCCGCATCCGCAACTGCCGGAAAAATTCCGCGGTTCTCAACGGGGCTCGGATTGGGGGGCTCGCGGGACCGCGGACACGCCTATACTGAGCGGCCGAACACGCGACCTGTTGAGATCGCGGAGCGTGCCCAAGCGCAGGCCGATGCCTGCCGAGGCAGGATCGTCCGGGAGTCCGTCGAAAGCAAGATGAAGCGCACCTACCAGCCAAAGAAGCGCAAGCGAGCCCGCGCGCACGGGTTCCGTGCGCGCATGCGCTCGCGGGCGGGCCGGCTGACGCTCAAGCGCCGCCGCGCCAAGGGTCGGAAGCGACTCTCTACCTGAGCGTGAGGGTTGGCTCGATGCCGCGAGGATCCAGTCGCGGTCGCCTGTCGCGCAGCGCAGAGTTCGAGCGCGTCTACCGTCAGGGCCGCTCCACGGCGAACCGGCACCTGATCCTGTACACGTTCCCGAACGCCACCAGCGATCGCCCGCGGCTGGGCCTGTCGGTGTCGCGCAAGGTCGGTGGTGCAGTGGAGCGCAACCGGGTCAAGCGGCTGCTGCGCGAGGCGTTCGCGCTCCACGAGCAGGGTCTTCGCGCGGGACACGACGTGGTCGTTGTCGCCCGGCCTTCGGCGGCGGAGCTGGTCGAGCGCGATGGCCTGGAGGGTGTCGACGGGGCGCTGTCCGAGCTGATCGCCAAGGCCGGCCTGCGCGAGGGAGCAACGGCGCCAGTCGCTGAGGAGACGGACGGCGACGCCGGGCAGCTGTCGCTGGAGGCGGAGCAGGAGCAGGCGCGAGACGACGATGCGGCGGAGGGGCAATGAGCGGTGCCGAGGCAGCGCCGGGCGTTCGCCGATCACCGGGGCCGGCGGTGCGCGCCCTGCGCGGGCTTGCGACGGCTCCGATCGTCGTCTATCAGCGGGTGGTCTCGCCGGCGATCCCGCGCCGCTGCAAGTACGAGCCGACCTGCTCGCGCTATGCGGTCGAGGCGATCAGGGAGTACGGCATACTTAGGGGCGCGGTGCTCGCAATGTGGCGCCTGCTCAGGTGCAACCCATGGAGCTACGGCGGATACGATCCGGTCGAGGCCCAGCGAGTGTTCACACGCGGACAGCGCAGCGGGGCATGAGCGCAGGCGCGGCCGGCGGCGCCCTGCTCCGGCGGGTTCGTGCCGGCCATGAGCGACGCGCCGCCGAGCAAGATCGCAGCGAGCCGATAGAGCCAGCCAGCCGATAGCGCCCATGCCAATCTTCGCCACCAACTTCATCGAGGATGCGTTCTCGCCCCTGATCAGCTTCTTCGAGTCGATCATGGTGTTCATCCACGACAACCTCGTGGGCGGCAGTTGGGGGCTTGCGATCATCGGCCTGACGGTGCTGATCCGCGCCGTGCTCGTGCCCTTGACTTACCGGCAGCTGAAGGGAATGCAGGAAATGCAGCGGCTGTCGCCCCAGATCCAGGCGCTGAAAGAGAAGTACAAGGACGACAAACAGCGCCAGCAGCAGGAGATCATGGCGTTCTACAGGGAGAACAAAATCAACCCGCTGGCGTCGTGCCTGCCGCTCCTGCTCCAGCTGCCGGTGTTCATCTCCCTCTTCTACATGCTGCGCACCGACCTGAAGCTGGATATCTGCGGCCAGCAGCTGCGCGAGTTCTACTCGCAGCAACTGGGCAAGCACATCGTTTCGAACGCCCAGATACCCCAGAACGCGGTGACGGTGCCGGGTCAACCCGGCAAGCTGCCGGGCCTGACCGAAGTCGGCTGCAGCACGCCTTTTCACTACAACGGCGTGGAACACATCATCGCCAAAGGCTCTGCGAAGTTCCTGTTCCTGCCGGACATCACCTACAAGGCCACCGGAGCCGCGCTGATCGCGCTGATCGTGCTCTACGTCGGCTCCCAGGTCGTCTCGACGCTCGTGGCGACGGCGACGGCGGACCCGAACCAGCGCCGGCTGATGCTGCTGCTGCCGGTGGTGTTCGTGGTGATCCTCTACCGCTACCCGGCCGGCCTGCTGGTCTACTGGATCACGACGAACCTGTGGACGATCGTCCAGCAGTACTTGATCAAACGACATTTGGGACCGCCGCCGGAGCCGGTGGGGGCGGCCGGCTCGGCCAACGGCAAGTCGACGCGAACGCTCAAGCCGGCGCTGGCCGGCGTCGGCGGGGGTGGGGGCGACTCGGGCGGGACGAGCGGCGGGCCGGGGCTGCTCGGGCGCCTGGCCGGGGCAGGTGCAGCTCGCCCTGAGCCTGAGGCTAAGCCGAAGCCAACGCCGCCGCCGCCACGGCCACCGCGCAAGAAGAAGAAACGGTCGGGGAGGCGACGGTGAGCGAGGAGCGCGAGGCGGCCGTGGAGGAGGAGCTCGAGCCGGCCGAGCTGCTGGAAGAGCTGCTCGAGGAAGTCACGGCCGGCCTGGGTCTCGACGCCGAGATCGAGGTCGAGGAGGCCGAGGGGGTGCTGCGGGGCAGGCTCGTCGGCGACGACGTGGGGCTGTTCATCGGCAGGCGGGGGCAGACGATCGACGCGGTCCAGCACCTGGCGCAGCGGATCGTCTTCCCGGAGGGCCCTTCCAGCACGCGCGTCGAGATCGATGCGGACGGCTATCGGGAGCGCCGCGCCGAGCTGCTGCGCGCAGACGCAGATGATGCGGCGGAGGAAGCGCTGCGCGATGGGGCGCCGGTCGAGCTCGAGCCGATGCCGCCGGCCGAGCGGCGGATAGTGCACGAATACCTGCGCGGACGGGGTGGCGTTGAGACGCACAGCGAGGGCGAGGAGCCGCACCGCTTCCTCGTCGTCTCGCCCGTTGATGACTGAGCCGGAAGGGGAGCGTTTCACGGGAAACGCTCAGGCGTGGAGCGGCGCGCTCGCCGATCACGACCTGAGCGACCGGCAACTGGCGACGCTGGGGCAAGTGCTGGCGGTGTTGCAGCGCGACGAGCATGCGCCCACGACGGTGCGAGCTCCGCGCGAGGCCGCTGAGCGACATCTGGCGGATTCGCTGGCCGGCCTCGATATCGATCTAATTAAAGATGGCCGCGATCTGGCGGACCTGGGCGCAGGGGCGGGCTTCCCCGGGGTGGCGCTCGCCGTGACGCTCCCGCGCGCACGGATCCGGCTCGTGGAGAGCCAGCGCCGCAAGTGCGAGTTCCTCGAGCGGATGATCGCAGCCGCGGAGATCGAGAACGCGAGTGTCGTATGTGCACGCGCGGAGGAGTGGGCGCAGGGGCTGGGTGCCAACGACGTGGTGGTGGCACGGGCCCTGGCCCCGCAGCCGGTCGTGCTCGAGTATGCGGCGCCGCTGCTGTGCGCGGGCGGGGCGCTGGTCGACTGGCGCGGGCGACGCGACGGGCGGGAAGAGCGGGCGGCGTCAGCGGCGGCGCGCCTGCTGGGTTTTGAGTTGGCGGAGATCCGCCGCGTGCGTCCGTTCGCAGCGGCCACCGACCGTCACCTGCACGTCTGGGTGAAGACGGGCGCAACGCCCGAGCGATTCCCGCGCCGGGCGGGGATCGCACGCAAGCGACCACTCGGCGCCTGAAAGTGGGCGCACGATGCGGAAATTGCCCCGTGGATCGGCGGCTCTGACCGCGTGCGCCGCTAGCTTGCAGCCGATGGCAACGGTGTATGCGATCGCGAACCAGAAGGGCGGCGTCGGCAAGACGACGACGGCGCTGAACGTGAGCGCGTGCATCGCGGAGGCGGGCTACGAGACGCTGCTGGTAGACGTGGACCCGCAGGCCAATGCGACGGTTGGGCTGGGCGTGGCGCGCACCCAATCGCCCGGGCTCTACGAGGTGCTGACGGAAGAGGCCAGCGCGCAGGAGGCGCTGACGGAATCGAGCGTCCCGGGACTGCGGCTGCTCCCGGCCGGCGCCGGCCTGGCGGGCGCGAACGTGGAGCTGCCGCGGATCGAGGGCTTCGAGCAGCGGCTGCGCGAGCGGCTCGAGCCGCTGCGCGAGCACTTTCGCTACATCCTGCTCGACTGCCCTCCATCGCTGGGCCCGCTGACTGTGAGTGCGCTGGTGGCGGCCGACCAGGTGATCGTGCCGGTGCAGACGGAGTACTTCGCGCTCGAGGGCCTCGCCGGGCTGCTCGAGACGCTGGCATTGGTGCAGCGAGAGCTCAACCCGAGGTTGACTGTTGCGGGGATGCTGCTGACGATGCACGATGGCCGCACGCGTCTGGGCCGCGACGTGGAGCGCGAGGTCCGCGAGCACTTCCCGGAGCTCGTCTTCGCCACGGTGATTCCCCGAAACGTGCGCGTCGGCGAGGCGCCGAGCTACGGGCTGCCGGTGACGCACCACGACCCGCACAGCGCGGGCGCAGAGGCATATTTCGAGCTGGCAAAGGAGGTGGCTGCACGTGGCTAGGCCAAAGCCCGGTATGGGCCGGGGGTTGGACGCGATCCTGTCGGTATCCGCGCGCAACGAGGCGGAGGGCGATCGCGAGCAGGAGCTGCGCGAGCTGGCGGTGGAGTTGATCTCGCCGTCTCCGACGCAGCCGCGCCGGCGTTTCGACGAGGACGGACTGCAGGCGCTGGCGGACTCGCTCGGCGAGCGCGGGGTGCTGCAGCCGGTGCTGGTCCGGCCTAAGGCGGGCGGCACATACGAGATCGTCGCGGGCGAGCGGCGCTGGCGCGCGGCCAAGATCGCGGGCCTGGAGACGATCCCGGCGCTCGTGCGCGCCCGTGACGATGCCGAAGCGATCGAGCTGGCGCTGATCGAGAACATGGCGCGCGAGGACCTGAGCCCGATCGAGGAGGCGCGAGCCTGCGCCGCGCTCGTCGAGGATCTCGAACTGACGCGCGAGGAAGTCGGCCGGCGCGTGGGGCGGAGCCGCGTGGCGGTCAGCAACCTGATCCGGCTGCTCGACCTGCCGCATGAGGCGATCGAGCTCGTGCAGGCGGGCACGCTCAGCGAGGGGCACGGACGCGCGCTGCTGCTCGCCGAAGATCACGGTGCTCGCGCGAGCCTGGCGCGAGCGTCCGCGCAGGAGGGCTGGTCGGTGCGCACGCTGGAAGCGCGCGCCCGCGAGCACAACTCCTCGCAGGGGGAGAAGCAGCCGGGTGCGCGACGCAGGCGAATGACCGCAGGCGCTCATCCCGACCAGGTGCAGGCGGCACACGAGATCGCCGACGCGCTCGGGGCCGCTCTCGGGGCCGAGGTCAGCGTGCGTCCGGTGCGCGAGGGCTACCGCGCGGAGCTGTCGTTCGAGACACCACAGGAGGCGCTCGAGCTGGCGCGGCGGCTACGGCCGCGAGCGATACCAGGCCTGCTCGAACATTCCAGATAGTCGAACTTCTCGGCAACCTCCGGTCCGGCGGACGGGACGCCACGTCGCGCTCTTGCGCGCGGGTAAGATGGACGCTCTCGTGCGGTTGAACGCGACGCAGCGCCGTCCGACAACCGCCTCGGGCGATTAGCTCAGTCGGTTAGAGCGCTTCTCTGATAAGGAAGAGGTCCCTGGTTCGAATCCAGGATCGCCCATCAGAAAAAGGGCCTGCAGTGCTGGCCCGCCGCAGCGGCCTGGGTGCGCTCAGGCGATTCCGGCTCGTACGGCTTGGACGGCCGCTTGGATGCGATTGTGGAGGTGGAGCTTCGCCAGGATGCTCGAGATGTGGTTTGCGACCGTGTTGGTGCTGAGGTTCAGATCGCGCCCGATGTCATGGTTGCTCTCTCCGCTTGCAAGTCGTTTGAAGATGTCGAGCTCGCGCGCGGTGAGTGCGGCCCGGATCGAGACGGCAGCGTCGTGACTGGCCGTGGTGATTGGGATGTCTCGCTCGCGGATGCGCTCGAGTAGCGTGCCGGCGACCTGCGAGGAGAGCACGGACTCGCCGGCCGCGGTCGCGCTGACAGCGGCGATGATCGCCTCTGGTGGCGCGCTCTTGAGTATGTATCCGCTTGCACCGGCAACGATCGCCTCGACCACGCGGTTCTGCTCGCTGCGGGTGAGCACGAGTATGCGCGAGGCCGGGGCCAGGAGGCAGAGCCGCTCGATCGTCTGAACTCCCGTGATCCCGGAAAGTCGCAGGTCCATGAGAACGACGTCCGGGCGCACTTCTACCACGACCCTGATCGCGTCCCCTCCGTTTGTCGCCTCGCCGACGAGCTCAAGCCCACCGGCCGACAGCGCCTGGGACAATGCTGCGCGGATCAGCGGTTCGTCGTCGACGAGCACAACCGTGACTGGCCGCCGGCGTTCGGTGGCCGGGCTGCGTTGACTGGGCGTGAGGCCGAACCGTTCCGACATCCCCAACCTTCCGGGGCGGAACGTAGCACTTTCGCTAGCACTGGTCCTCCCCCGGCGAGCCGGGGCGACCGGGCTGGCGTTGGTTCGGTCTAACCCCCCAAGCGGGTCCGAACGAGCCATATGAATCAGTGTCGCGTCGGCGTAGGTTGCGGTCGATCAGCCGCGACCACTGAGCTTGTCCCAGTCTTCCTGAGCTTGTCCCACTCTCGCGGCCGCCGACCAGCACGACGAGACGATCCGGCTTCGTGCCGTCATCCCGTCACCACACCAAGGAGGACCACAATGGCTGTCACAGTCGAAAAGTCAGTCGACGCCGCGATCCGGCCGTTCACGATCGAGTTCCCCGAGGCGGATCTGGAGGACCTCCGGGCGCGCCTCGCCGCCACGCGTTGGCCCGAGAAGGAGGGCGTCGAGGATGCCTCGCAAGGAGTGCAGCTGGCGACGATCCAGGCGGTCGCGCACTACTGGGAGACCGAGCACGACTGGCGCAAGTGCGAGGCCAAGCTCAACTCGGTGCCCAACTTCATCACCGAGATCGACGGGCTGGACATCCACTTCGTCCATGTTCGCTCCAAGCACGAGGACGCGTTGCCGCTCGTCGTTTGCCACGGATGGCCCGGCTCGGTGATCGAGCAGCTCAAGATCATCGACCTGCTCACCGACCCGACGGCCCACGGCGCGAGTGCCTCGGACGCCTTCCACCTGGTGATCCCCAACATGCCGGGCTACGGGTTCTCGGGCAAGCCGGCCACGACCGGGTGGGACCCGATCCGCATGGGGCGCGCCTACGTCGAGCTGATGCAGCGCCTCGGCTACGAGCAGTTCGTGGCGGCAGGCGGCGACTACGGCGCGCTCGTCGTCGACTACATGGCCGGTGGTCGCGACGCGCCCGCGTCGCCCGAGCCGGCGCCCCCGGAGCTGTTGGGGATCCACACCAACTTCCCCGGCGTGTTCCCGCTCGACGTCGACACGGCGATCAAGACCGGCAGCGCGCAGTCGCCCGATCTCTCAGCCGACGAGCGACGCGCGGCCGAGGACCTCGGGGCCGCGTACAAGCATGCGGCGTACGCCGTGCAGATGGGGACGCGCCCGCAGACCATGTACGGGCTCAACGACTCCCCCGTCTTCCTGGCGGCCTACATGATCGACCACGACCCGACCAGCTACGCGACGCTGATCCGTCCTGCCTTCGTGGACGGGGTCGAGGGCGGCCTGACCCGAGACGACATCCTCGACAACATCACCTTGTTCTGGCTGACCAACACGGGGGTCTCGACCGCGAAGTCGTACTGGGAGTACCTGGGGTACGGCAGCTTCGCCAACGTCCGGCACGTCACCGTCCCGGTGGCGGTGAGCGTCTTCCCCGACGAGCTCTTCCAGGTTCCCCGGAGCTGGACGGAGAAGGCATACCCCAACCTCGTCCACTTCAACGAGGTCGAGCGCGGCGGGCACTTCGCCGCCTGGGAGCAGCCGGAGCTGTACGCCTCCGAGCTGCGCGAGGGGTTTCGCACGCTTCGCTAGATCGACCGGTGAAGTCCGACACGTGCGCTGGCACAAGACACGGTCCTGAATCTCAATTCCTGGAGGCGCAAAATGCGCAACATGTTCGACAAGACCATCGCGGTGTATCAACACCCGGCCGACGACGCAGGCGCCGTACTCACTGCGCCCACGAACGCCGCAACCAATGGTGACAAGCAGGGCCGCCAGGAGGTGCTGGACTTCCTGGTCACCGAGGAGCAACTGGGCGTGACATTGCTGACCGCAGCAATCAAGAACGCGGCTGGCACGCCGTCAGAGGCGTTCGTGCCTGTGTTGCGCAACGGCGTAAGCACCGAGTATCACCACGTCGAGGCGCTCGAAGACGCCGGCGGCAACGCGCTGACCACGAGCTACTGGTTCCCGGACACCGTGTTCGGCGGTGGGGGCATCGGCCTGTTCGAAACCCTCGAGGTGATCGAGACGATCGAGATCAGCCTGTATCTGATCGGGGTTAGCACGTTCGCGCGAGGCGGCGAGGAGTTCGGCGCGCGCCTGTGCGCTGAGGCGATGGGGACGGAGGCAGTCCATCGCGCACTGGTTCGGTTCGCGCAGGGCGAGCTCGGTAAGGACATCGGGGGACCGCCCAACGACGTCGGCTTCGAGAACTTCGACTGGCCCACCGTCGGGAGCGTGCGTAGCGCACTGGAAGAGCAGCTCGGCATCGGCTACGGGCGCGAGAGCTCACAGCCGGGCAGGTTCTACGAGTACCCCGGCGATCCGCTCGCGAGCGGCGTCGGAACTCCGGTAAGCCACGCCCACCCGGCCTGACAGATGACGAGGCGAGGTAGACAGGTCTCTCACCGGGCCGGACGCTACTGCTCGACCTAGACGGACCGCGCCAACTATCGGGAGGTTCCCGAAAACTCAGCTACCGGCGCGCCGGCCCGCCAGCAGCCCCGCCATGGCCACTCCGGTTACGGTACGGAGAGACGGTCGGTCGGTGGCCAGACCACGTGGCGGGCTGTTGGGAGACGATCGAATCCGAAAGGGGCCACGATGGACACTTACGTGATCTTGCGCCGCGGCGCTTGGAGCGACGGGGCCGAGCTGGAACAGGCGGCCGGGCGCTCGAAAACCGTCGGCGACGAGGAGATGTCCGACGACATCCGCTGGATCCGCAGCTATGTCCTGAGCGAGGACGATGGCCGCGTCGGCACGGTCTGCATCTACCAGGCGAGCAGCCCCGAGGCGATCCGCGACCATGCCGGGCGCGCCGACCTCGCCGTGGACGAGATCATCCCGGTCGCCGACACGGTCGTGATCCGGCCTGACCCGGAGCCGGCGGGCGCGGCCTAGGCTCGAGCGACAGCAGCGCGGCGTCTCGTCAGACGATCCTGAAGGTGGCGAACGCCGGCGCGCCCGCCGTCCCCGTGCTGCTTATCGGGACGCAGCGCAGCCGGTATGGCCCGGGCTTCAGCCTGCGCCCGCCGACCCGCCCCGTAAAGCGGAACCGGACGACGCCGAGTTGGGTCTTGGCGGCGTAGCGAAAGCGGCCGACCGTCTTGTAGCGCTTGCAGCGAGCGGCCTTGCCGTTGCGCGCGGTGGGCTTCACACAGCGTTTGCCCTGCCGGCGCCCGGGAAGCGCACGCTGCACGGTGAAGCCGACGCTCTTGACGGCGACGGCTCCGAAGTGGACGGTCGCCCCGACGTGCGCCGTCGCCGCAAGGGTCGACGGGCCGCTCGCGGCCGCCCTGAACGCCGAGGGCGCGATCACGGGTTTGCTCATGCCCGGCTTGATCTGAATCGCGGCCGGTGTCGCCGCGGTAAACGCGCTCACGGGCTCTGTTAACGCCAAAGCGCACAGCACGCCGATCAGTGCCACGCCGCACCCTCGCGCCAGCAGACTCCTCCGAACCATGAACGTAACTCTATGCGCTTGCCCCGCGCTTCGCGCAAGGTGAGCGGGTCCGCCCGGCGTACGCTCAGAGGCCGCCGAGGAAATCCAGCAGCGCCGCGTTGACCTCGCTCGGCGCCTGCTGCTGGACCCAGTGTCCGGCGCCGGGCACGACGACCTCGGTGCGAAGGTCGGTCACCCACCCGCGCATCGCCTCGGCGGGCATGAACCGACTGACGGGGTCGAGCTCGCCGGTGAGGAACATCGCGGGCTGCTCGACCCGCCGCTCCGCGAACGGCTCGGTCAGCTCCCAGTTGCGGTCGATGTTGCGGTACCAGTTCAGCCCGCCCGTGAAGCCGGTCCGCTCGAACGTCTCGACGTACACGGCGAGCTCCTCCTCCGACAGCCACGCCGCCCGCCGCGGCTCGCTGCCGTCCTCGAGCGCCCAGTCGGCCGTCCATTGACGGCTCGTCGTCAGCGTGCGGCGCACGTTGCGCGCGAGCGCCTCATCGGCAACTCCGGGCTCTTGGAACCAGACGATGTAGAAGTCATCGCCCAGGTGCCGGCGCATGATCGGGATCGGGGCGGCCGGCGCGCGCGGGACGAACGGCACGCTCAGGCCGGCCACGGCCCGCACGCGCTCGGGAGCGAGCACGGCGAGCCACCAGGCGACGTTCGCGCCCCAATCGTGGCCGACGAAGACGGCGTCCTGCTCACCCAGCTCGTCGAGCAGTCCGGTCATGTCGCGGCACAGGGTGACGACGTCATACGCCTCAACCGGCTCGGGCGCCGAGCTCCCGCCGAATCCGCGCATGTCGGGTGCGAGGACGCGGTAGCCCGCGTCCGTCAGCGCCGGCACCTGGTGACGCCAGGAGTAGGCGAGCTCGGGAAAGCCGTGGCAGAGCACGACGAGCGGGCCGGCCCCCTCGTCGAGCACGCTCAGCTCGATCCCGTTCGTCTCGAGGATGCGGACCGTCATCTCCTCGAACCATACGGCGCCCGCGCCGGCGAGGGCACTTCACTGCCCGTCCGTAACGCACTACTGTCAATCGCGCGATGTCGGTCAGCACCGAGCCAGCCGTCTCCGAGGACGCCCCGCAGCCACAGTCGTCCGCGCGGCGCCCCGCGATCCTGGCGGTGGACGACGAGCCGGCCGTGCTCGCGGCCGTCGCGCGTGACCTGCGCCGCGGCTTCGGAGAGCGCTTTCGCGTCCTGCGGGCGGGCTCGGGCGCAGACGCGCTGGAGATCCTGCGCGAGTCGCGCACGCGCGGCGATCAGGTCGCGATGCTGATCGCCGACCAGCGGATGCCGGGCATGCCCGGCACGGAGTACCTGGTGGAGGCGCGCAAGGTCGTGCCCGACGCCAAGCGCGTGCTGCTGACGGCCTACGCCGACACCGACGCCGCGATCGCAGCCATCAACGACGTCGCGCTCGACTACTACCTGCTCAAGCCCTGGGACCCCCCCGAGGAGCAGCTGTTCCCGGTGGTGGAGGACCTGCTGACGACCTGGGAGTCGGGCGCCGCGCTCGAGGCCGGTGGCGTGCGCGTCGTCGGCCACCGCTTCTCCAAGGAGTCCCACGACCTGCGCGACTTCCTGGTCCGCAATCGCGTGCCCGCGCGCTGGCTGGACGTCGAGCGGGACGCCGAGGCGCGCGAGCTGTTGCAGGTCGCCGGCGTCGACCCCGAGCGGCTGCCGGTGGTGCTGCTCGAGGATGGCTCCGTGCTCGAGCGCCCGAGCGTGCTCGAGCTGGCCGAGCGCCTCGGCGTCGCCGGCGCCCCCGCGCAGGAGCACTACGACCTGGTCGTCGTCGGCGGCGGGCCGGCCGGCCTCGCCGCCGCCGTGTACGGAGCGTCGGAGGGCCTGCGCACGATCATGGTCGAGCGCGAGGCGCCCGGCGGCCAGGCCGGTCAGTCGAGCAGGATCGAGAACTACCTCGGCTTCCCCGCCGGCCTCAGCGGATCTGACCTCGCGCGGCGTGCCACCGACCAGGCGCGCCGGCTCGGCGCCGAGCTCCTGACCGTGCAGGAGGCCGTCGCCCTTCGCGCCGAGGGGTCCGCCCGGCTGCTCGAGCTGAGCGGCGGCGAGGTGCTCAGCGCCAGCTGCGTGCTGATCGCCTCGGGTGTCTCCTACCGCCAGCTGGACACGCCGGGCTTCCCGGAGCTGACCGGCGCCGGCGTCTACTACGGCGCCGCCATGACCGAGGCGCGCGCCTGCGCAAATCAGCGCATCGTCGTGATCGGGGGAGCCAACTCGGCCGGCCAGGCGGCTGTCTACTTCAGCGGCTACGCCGCCTCCGTGACGATGCTCGTGCGCGGGCCCTCGCTCGAGGCGTCGATGTCGCACTACCTGATCGAGCAGATCGCGGGGCTCGACAACGTCGACGTGCGCACCGGCACGACCGCCACGGCAGCCGAGCAGAGCGACGGCCACCTGAGCAAGGTGCGCATCGACGGGCCCGACGGTGAGGAGACGCTCGACGCGGACGCCTGCTTCGTCTTCATCGGCGCCTCGCCCAGGACCGATTGGCTCGGGGGCGTGCTGGCTCGCGACGAGCGCGGCTTCATCCTCGCCGGGCGCGACGCCCAGGCGGCCGGCTGGCCACTCGAGCGCGAGCCGTTCGTGCTCGAGACGACCGTGCCGGGCGTCTTCGTCGCCGGGGATGTGCGCGCGCGTTCGATCAAGCGCGTGGCGAGCGCCGTCGGCGAGGGCTCGATGGCCGTGTCGCTGATCCACGAGTATCTCCTTGAGGCATGACGGCGTGACCGACGAGCAGACCAAACAGCCATGAGCGACCCCGGCGCCGACGAGCGCAGCGCGGGCGCGACCGACGTCGCCGAGGAGGCCTCGGAGCCGCCGATCACGCTCGAGGAGCTGCGCAGCGTCGACCTCTTCGAAGAACTCGACGACGCGCAGCTCTCCGAGTGGATCCCGGTCGCGCACACCTATCGCGTCCCTGCCGGAGGGATCATCGCCGAGCAGGGCGAGGAGAACCGCGGCATGAACCTGCTGCTGCAGGGCGAAGCCCAGGCGACCATCATCGACCAGGGCGGCAACGAGCCCGTGGGCCGCCACAAGGCGCCGACGTGGATGGGCGCGATCGCGGCGCTTACGGGTGGGCGGATGGGCGTGCGTATGCAGGCCGAGACTCCTTGCCGGGTGGCACTGGTCGAGACCGCCGACTTCCGCCGCCTGGCGTTTGCGCAGCCGGCGATCCACCGCCGGGTGATGCAGGCGGTGGCGCCCGTGATGAGCCGTGTGACGAGCATCGAGCAGAGCCGCGAGCGGCTGACCTCGCTCGGCACGATGGCGGCCGGGCTCGCGCACGAGCTCAACAACCCAGCCGCCGCAGCGCGCCGCGCGGCGCAGCAGATGACCGAAGCGCTCGAGGTGCTCAGCTCGACGATCGCCCGCTTCGTCGAGTCGGGGATGGAGCGCGAGCAAGCCGGCGAGCTCGTCGCGCTGCAGCAGCAGGCGGTCGCGCGCGCCGCGGCGAGCAGCGCGCTCGACGCGCTGGATGCGGCCGACGCCGAGGACGACGTGCTCGCGCGCCTGGAGGCGTTCGGCGTGCAGGAGCCGTGGCGGTTGGCCGAACCGCTCGCCGCCGCCGGCGTCGATCAAGCATGGCTCGACCGCGTCGCCGAGCTCGCAGGCCCGGCGACCGACGCGGCGTTCAGATGGGTGGCGGCAACGCTCGCCGCCGGGCGTCTCGCGGCCGAGCTCGAAGAGTCGACCGAACGGATGTCGAGCCTCGTCGGCGCGGTCAAGTCCTACGCCTACATGGACCGCGGCGATCTCGTCGAGGTCGACCTGCACGAGGGCCTGGAGACGACGCTGAAGGTGCTCGGCTACAAGCTCAAGCACACAGAGATCGAGATCGTGCGGGAATACGATCGGTCGCTGCCGAAGCTGACCGTGCGCGGATCCGAGCTCAACCAGGTGTGGACGAACCTGCTCGACAACGCGATCGACGCGCTCGGGGAGCGCGGCTCGATCACGATCGCCACGCGCGCCGAAGGAGAATGCGCCGTGATCGAGATCTCCGACGACGGCCCCGGCGTCCCCGAGGACGCAGCGCCGCGCATCTTCGACCCGTTCTTCACAACCAAGGACGTCGGCTTCGGCACCGGCCTCGGCCTCGCCACGGCACGGCGGATCGTCGTCGACCGCCACGACGGCTCGCTCACGCTCGAGCGGCAACCCGGCCGCACGACGTTTCGCGTGCAGCTGCCCTTCGCCCAACCCGGAAAGTGAGGACTCGATGCCGAACTGCACGCACCTCGACCAGGTCCTGATCACCGAGCTGCCCGAGTCGGTCGATGGCTGCGAGGACTGCCTGCGCAGCGGCGACCCCTGGCTGCACCTGCGCATCTGCCTGGAGTGCGGGCGCGTAGGCTGCTGCGACGACTCGCCCAACCGCCACGCGAGCGCCCACGCCCGCGCCAGCGGCCACCCGATCATCCGCTCGATCGAGCCGCGCGAAGACTGGTCGTGGTGCTACGTCGACGAGCTGATGATGCGCATTCCGGACGTCCACGGCGAACCGCGGATCCCGCCCTCCCCGCTGGGGGGCTGAGCCGGAGCGGCCGCCCGTCGCAGCGCGCGACGGCTCGCGACGCGGCCGCCGTGGGCGCCGCGCCGCCGCCGCCGCCGCCGCGCTATTCGTAGGTGAACTGGTCGGCGGGCGGGTTTTCGAGGCTTTTGTATTTCCCGACGAGCGCGCGCACGTCGAGCACCCCTGCTTTACCGGCCGGCGTCGTCAGCGTGCAGGTGGTCGTCGATTCGCACGTGACCGAGGTCGCGGACGCTTTGCCGAACTTGAACGTGGTCGTGCCGGCGCCGGGTGCGTAGCCGCTGCCGTGGACGGTCACGATCGTGCCACCCTGCCCCGGGCCTGCGTTCGGCGTGAGGCTCGTGATCGTCGGCAGTTCGTATTTGAAGACGTCGGTTGTCGTGATCGCGCTCGTGCCGTAGGGGGTCGTCACCGATATGTCCACGGGCCCGGCCGTGCCCGGCGGCGAGACGGCGCTGATCGAGGTCGACGAGTTGACCGTGAAGCTCTGCGCTGGCGTCGCGCCGAAGCTCACCGCGGTCGCCCCGGCGAGGCCGGTGCCGCCGATCGTGACGGTCGTGCCACCCACGGCGGGCGCTTTTTTGGGCGTCACTTTCGTGATCGCCGGCGGCGGGACGTAGGTGTACTTGTCCGTCGCGTTGGGCGCGCTGGTCCCGCCGGCGGTCGTGATCGTGACATCGACGATGCCAACTCCGGGCGGCGCCGTCGCGGTGATCGTCGTGGGCGATTCGATCGTGAACGCGCCCGCCGGGCTGGCGCCGAAATGGACGGCGCTCGCCAGGTCGAGGTTCACGCCCGAGATCGCCACGCTCGCTCCGCCCGTCTGCGCGCCGGCGCTCGGCGACACGCCCGTGACGGTCGCCAGCGGCGGTCCAACCGACAGGCTGTGCACGCCACCGCCGGCGATCGCCGTCACGCCGCTGAGGTCCGAGCTCGCGACGGGTACGGGACTGTTCAGGTTCGTCCCGTTGCCGAGCTGGCCGTCGGGGTTGTAGCCCCATGCCTCGACCGAGCCGCCGCTGAGCAGCGCCAGCGTGTGCTGGCCGCCCGCGGCGATCGCCGTGACGCCACCGAGGCCGGACACGGCGCTCGGCACGTTGGTCATTCCGCCCTGCGTTCCGTTGCCGAGCTGGTCTGAGCCGTTGCCGCCCCACGCCATCACTTCGCCGGTGCCGAGCAGGGCCAGGCTGTGTTCGGAGCCCGCCGCCACCGCCGTGACACCGTTGACCGGAACCGCGCCCGGCACCGCGCTGTTTTCCGGCTGTTCTTCTTCTTCGTAGAAGATTTCGCCTTCTTCTTTGATGACTTTGTACGTCGTCGGGATCCCCAACTGGAGCGAGATGTTGCAGCCCCAGGACATCACCGTGCCGTTCGCCAGCAGGGCCAGACCGTGTTCGCCTCCGGCCGCCACCGCGACGACTTCGGTCAGCCCTTTGACCGCGACGGGCGTCGTGCTCTTGAGCTTTTTGCCGTTGCCGAGCTGACCTTCGTCGCCGGCTCCCCATGCCGTCGCGGTGCCGTTGCTCAGACGCGCCAGGCTGAAGTTGCCGCCGGCCGAGATCGCGCTCACCCCGCTGAGTCCTTTCACTAGGACCGGCGCCGTGCTTTTGGTTCCTTTGAACCCGCTGCCGAGCTCACCGTCTTCGTTCGTTCCCCACGTCATCACGGTTCCGTTCGACAGCAACGCCAGGCTGAACTGTTTGCCGGCCGAGACGGCCACGACGCCCGAGAGCCCCGGAACGGCCACGGGCACTTTGCTGCCCGTCGTCGTGCCGTTGCCGAGCTGCCCCAGGCGGTTGTTACCCCACGCCCGCACCGTGCCGTCGGACAGCAGCGCGAGGCTGTGTTCGCCGCCGGCCGAGACCGCGGTGACGCCGCTCAGACCGGAGACCGCGCCCGGAACGCGGCTGATCGTGGTCGTCGTGCCGTTGCCGAGCTGGCCGGACGCGTTGTAGCCCCAGGATGCGACGCCGTTGGAGGATGCGCCCGCCGACGCTGCCGAGAGCAGCACGAGGACCGCGGCGATGCTCACCACGATCGGCCATCGACGAAGCCCGCGAAACTGCGCCGCGGACGAACGAACCAGCGGATCTCCCTCCATCTCCCCTCCCCGGCCGCGACGCCTTCGTGACACCTCATCCTTGGCGCGCCGCTGACCTGGCCGGGCATCCTACAGCCTGCGGCACGCCCAGTCCACCATTGCGTGTCGCCGTGTGCGTCGAGGTTCAGCGGGCCGTGAGCGTGGCCGCCGCCGCGACGTAGAGCACGGCCTGCGTTCGCGCGACAAGCGCCACCGCGTCATCCGGGGGCAGCAGCTCCGGGTGATGCAAGGGGCGGGGCACGAAGCCCGGCGCCCCCTCGAGACCGACGAAGCCGATCGCTAGCGGCGCCAGCTCGCCGAAGAAGGCGAGGTCATCCGACCCGCACGATCGCCACTCGGGCGCCGTGCCCAGACCGGCCTGCCCCAGCAGCTCACGCGCGCGCTCGACGATCAGCGGGTCGTTCTCGAGCGCCGGCTCGCCGGCGATCAGCTCGACCGTGGCACGGCATCCGTGGGCGTCGGCCACGCCGCGCACGACGTCCTCGACCAGGCGGCGAAGCTCGCTGCGCTCCTGCGGGCGATGGGCGCGCAGCGACGCTCGCGCGCGTGCGCGCGCGGGGATCACGTTCTCCGTGCGCCCGCCTTCGAGGATGCCAACGTTGACCACCGCCGGGCCGAGCGGATCCAGGCGCCGCGCCGCCTGTGCGTGAAGCGTGACGACGATCTGCGCGATCGCCAGGATCGGGTCGCGGCCGTGGTGCGGGTAGGCGCCGTGCGAGGGCTCTCCCTCGACAGTGATCTCGACCGAGTCGCTCGCCGCGTTGACCGTCCCGAAGTCGAGCGCCACGCTCCCCCAGGGCAGCTCGGGGTGAATGTGCGCCGCGACCACCGCAGCAGGCCCGATCCTCGCCAGCTCGCCGAGCGCGAGCTGCTGGGCGCCTGACGGGTAGGCCTCCTCGCTCGGCTGGAACACGGCCAGCAGGGGCGCCGGCAGCTCTCCGAGCTTCGCCGCGGCTCGCGCGAGCGCGACGAGCGCGGCCATGTGGACGTCGTGACCGCACGCGTGCATCGCCTCTCCCGTCGCGCTGAACGGCGCGCTCGTGCGCTCGACGATCGGCAGACCGTCGAGCTCGGCGCGGATCGCCACCGCGGCACCCTCCTCCGGGCCGACCCGCGCGAGCAGTCCCGTGCCGGCCGCGCTCGTGGCCGCCACCGGCAGCCGCTCGCGTACGGTCTGCGCCGTCCGGTGCTCTTCGTGGGCCTGCTCGGGCGCAGCGTGCAGCCGCTGGCGCAGCTCGACCGCGCCTGCGAGCTCGTCCTCGAGCGAGGCGAGCAGCGGTGCGAGCACCGCGCCTGGGTCAGTGGATCTGGGCATAGCGCGCGCAGAGCTCCGCCACCTCGACGTTCTCGGCGGCCTCGAGCTCGCTGCCCTTGACCGCCACGTACGCGTCGTACATCAACGGCGTCATCCACCCCCGCGCCGTCTCATCCGCCGCCAGCGCCGCCAGCGCCGCGGCAAGCGAGCCGGGCAGCCCGTCGACGCCAAAGCGCTCGGCTTCGGCCGCGTCGAGCTGCGCCGGGTCGCGCTCGAGCAGTGGCGCCGGCTCGAGGCCGTCGCGCACGCCGGCCAGCCCGGCGCGGAGGATCGCGCCCAGCGCCAGATACGGGTTCGCGGCGGCGTCGGCCCCGCGGTACTCGAGCCGCAGCTGGCGCCCCAGCTCGCCGGCCCCCGCCACGAGCGGCGGAATGCGCAGCAGCGTTTCGCGGTTCTGCAGGCCGAGGCAGGCCGCGCCCGCGCCCCAGTGGTGCGGTGCCAGTCGGGCGCTCGAGACGGGGCTGGGGGCCGTCAGCGCCGTCAGCGCGGGGGCGTGGCGCAGGATCCCGGCCGCGAAGCTGCCGCCGAGGACGCTGAGGCTCCCCGGACGCGACCGGTCGTAGAGCGCGGAGCTCCCGTCCGCGCCGAGCAGGCTGAGGTGGATGTGCACGCCGTTGCCGGCCTGCGCAGGATCGAGCAGCGGCGTGAAGGTGGCGCGGTGCAGTTCGCGTCGCGCGACCTCCCGCACCACCTCGCGCACCACGAGCGCGCGGTCGGCGGCGGCGAGCCCTTCCGCCGCGGCGACCGGAATCTCGAACTGGTGCGAGGCGTACTCGGGCATGAAGCGCTGGGGCTGCGTGCCCGCCTGCACGAGCGCCCGCATCGCGCGCTGCGGGAAGCGGCCGGCCCGGCGCTGCGCCTCCAGCGAGAAGGGGAGGGCGGGAGCCTCGTCCACGAGCAGCTGGAACTCGTGCTCGAAGCTCGCGAGCAGGCGCATGCCGAGCTCGCTCTCCAGCTGCTCGAGAGCCTCTCGCAGAAAGGCGCGCGGGCAGCACTCCCAGGGCCGCCCATCGACCTCGGCGATGTCGCAGATGACGAGCTCGAGCGCGTCCACGCCGTCCCCGCCTTCGACCCGCGCGCGTGTGCGCAGGTCCGGCAGCAGGCGCAGGTCGCCCGTCGAGCCGAACGGGTTCGGCTCGGCGAGCGTGCCGATCGGCGTGAGCGCGTGGTTTGCCGGAACCCAGCCCACGCCCGCGCCGGCTTCCTCGTGCGCTCGATCGACTCCGGCACGCTCGCCGGGCCCGACGCCCGCGTCGCGGCCACGCCCGAGGCTCTCCAGCGCGGCGCTCGGCAGCGAGCGCCCGCGGACGATCGCGCCCAGGTCGCAGCAGACGAGCGCGACCAGGTCGTCGTCGCTCATGGCGAGGACGCGACGGTCAGCGTTCCGTTGTCCCAGGTCCCCTCGACCAGCCCGTACGTGCTCGCCGCGGCGCTCACGGCCGCGGCGTCCTCACGGGCGAGAACCGCGATGATCCCGCCCGGGGCCATCTCCGGGCGGGTGAGCGCTCGCGCGAGCCGCTCGCGCGGCTGGGCGTGCACGCCGTGCGCGCCGAGGGCCGGATACGTGTCGGCGATGCAGTACAGCTCGCCGCCCGGGCCCCGCACGCGCCCGAACACGCATACGAAGTGACCCACGTCCCAGTCCGCCGCCGGCCCCTCGTCGCTCCCGTCGAGCAGATGCCCGAGCAGCTGGGCTGCGCTCGGCGTCGAGCCCCACAGGTGTCGCGTCGCGACGTTGGCGATCAGCGAGGCCGGCCGCTGCAGCCCGGCGACCGCGTCGAACAGCCCGGCGAGCGCCTCGCCCGTCCACGGCTCGGCGTAGGGGAGCGCGCACAGGCGCTCGCCCGACAGCTCCTCGATCGCTCGCACCACGCCGGCGCAGTTCGTGCCCGAGACCGACGCGTCGTCGATCATCGGGGGTTGGACGCGATAGTCGCGCCGTCCATGCTCTCCGGCCGGGAGCGCCGCTGCGTCGGGCACGCGCGAGACGACGCTGCCGGCCGCGCGCGCCACCGAGTCCTGGTCGAGCGGCTCGCCGTCGCGCTCGTGCAGACCCGCCGCGCTCAGCGCGAGTGCGCCGCAGAACGCGCCGCACAGATCGTCGCGCTGGGGCAGCTCGCGCGCGTGCATCTGAAGCAGCGCGCGGGCTCCCGGCAGAAGCGTCAGCTCGAGCTTGCTCGCGACGGTGTCCATCGAGCGCAATCTACTGCGCCGAGGGAGTACCGCCGATCGCGTCGCCGAGCCAGCGCCGCCGCTTGCGAACGCGCGCCCAGCGCGCGCTCGCGGCCTCCATCTTGCGACTGCCCGGCCGGTAGCGCTTGCGCGCCCACGGCGAGTTCGGCGTGGCCAGACGGATCGCGCCGACGAGCGAGACGATCGGGATGAAGACGCCGATCAGTCCGAGCAGCGGCTTGCCCTTGAAGATCGCCAGCGCGGCGAGCGCGACGTCGAACGCGACGGCGACGACGATCGAGCCGATCGAGCCGCCCTGTTCGCTCAGGTCGAACGGGGCCAGCCCGAGCACGATCAAGCCGCCGAGCAGCGTCGCCACGACGACGGCGTCGAGCGAGATCCGCCCCTGCTCGCTCCAGTAGACGTCTTCCAGGTGCACCCACAGCGCGAACTCGTCGAGCGTGAGCCCGGCGCCGATCCCGAAGGCGGCCGCCAGAACCTCCGACCACGGGCTCTCCGGCGCCAGCGCGAAGTTGAGAAAGCCGCTGCTCATCATCAGGCAGATGCCCCACACGAGATGGTGCAGGTGCAGGCCGCTCGAGGTCTTGACGCTACCCGGCCACCAGCTGAATTTGGGGCTGCGGATCATGCGCGCGCTCGTACGGATGAACAGGAACGCGAGCAGGAACGCGCCGAGCAGGACGAAGCCCGAGCGCTGCCCTCGGTCGTCGAGGAAGTGCTGGGAGACCTCGAAGTTCAGTTCCACGCTGGTTGGACAGTAGCTGCGGTGGCCGTCGCGAGATGACGCCGTCGCGGGCCGGTGCCGGCTGCGCGCCGGGTCGCTCGCCACGAGGATGTCTAGCGGCGCTAATGCACAGGGCGAGGGCTGCCGATGATGGGTTCGTGGCCCCCACCGCCAGCCTTCTCTCACGCCTCCTCTCCACGCGCGCCCGCTCGCTGTGCGCCGCCTTCACGCTCGCGCTGTGCGTACTGCTCTCGATGCTGTGCGGTTCCGCGGGCGCGTTCGTGCAGGAAGTGTCCGGCACGAAGGTCGGGCTGCAGCAGCGCGAAGTGGCCCGTTACTGGGAAGGCACGGCCACCTGGCAGGGCCTCGGGAGCAACAAATCCGGATCGAACGGGGCTGCCGCGAGCTTCGGCAACTCGAGCGGCAACCCGGTCCTGCACGGCGCCAACACGTACGCGATCTATTGGGACCCGCAGAACTTCTACCACGGCGACTGGCAGGGCGTGGTCAATCGATTCCTCGCGAATCTGGGGGCGTCGAGCGGAACGCTGCTCAGCCCGTTCGCGCTCGACGGACAGTACAGGGACGCCACCAACCAGCCGGCCACCAACGGCTCGAGCTTCCACGGCGCCTACACCGACACCAACCCATATCCGAGCTCGAACTGCGTCGATCCGCGACCGTTCGAATTGGGCGCGCCGATCGGCGAAGTCTGTCTCACCGATGGGCAGCTGCGCCAGCAGCTCGAAACGTTCATCGCGCAGCACGGTCTCCCGACGGGGATGAGCTCGATCTTCTACCTCCTCACCCCGCCGGGCGTTGCCGTCTGCCTGGACGCCGGCGGCGCGAGCGGCCATTGCTCGGACTTCGCGGGGACCATCGAAGAAGTCGAAGAAGCTGAAGAAAAACACGAAGAACCGGCGAGCTTCAAAAGCTACAAGCGGAGCTTCTGCAGCTATCACAGCTTCATCGGCGCAGGCGAATCGCAGACCGTGCTGTACGCGGCGATCCCGTGGACGGCCGGCGGCGCCGGCGACAACCACCTTTCGCTCCTCGACGCGACTCCGGGCTATGACTGCCAGGACGGCGGCTTCCAGCCGAGCACGAAGGAATCGAACGGAGAACTCGAGGAAAAGGAGCGCCCGAAACCGAAGACTGCTCAGGAACAGGAAGAATTCGAAAAAAAGAACGCCGTCGAAAAACGCGAACAGGAAGAAGCCGAAGCGCTAGGTCTCGACGGCCCGCACCAGCAGGAGCCCAACCAGCTGTCGGGGCGCTCGCCGGACGGCGGCTTCGACACGGGGCTGGCCGACCTGATCGTCAACCAGGTCGCGGTCGAGCAGCAGAACATCGTCACCAACCCACTCCTCGACGCCTGGCAGGACCCTTCCGGCCACGAGGTCACCGACGAGTGCCGCAACTTCTTCGTGCCCACGAGCGGCGGCAGCGCGAGCGCCAGCCCGAAGACGCGAGCCGGGTCGCTCTTGAACCACACTTTCGCGAACGGGAACTACTACGTCAACGCGGGTTTCAATCTGGCCGCCCTGCATCTTCCCTACCCCGGCGTGCCGTGCCTGAACGGAGCGAGCCTGGTCCCGGCCTTCACGGCGCCTAACACGGTCAACTCGGGCGAACTCGTCGGCTTCGACGGGATGGAGTCGGACATCACGCTGAACTCCGCCGTCAGCTTCCCGTCGACCGCGCTCACCTACCCGACCTTCACCTGGGACTTCGGCGACGGCAGCCCGACCGTGAGCGGCTTCGCGCCGGGCGCGGCAGCCCTCAACTCGCCCAACGCCACGCCCTGCCAGGCGCCCTGGCTCAGCCCCTGCGCGGCCAGCACGTTCCACTCCTACCAATACGGTGGCACGTACAACGTGACGCTCACGGCCGAGGACGTCGCCGGCAACACGGGCTCGGTGACGCACAGCGTGACCGTGGCAGGTCCCGCGCCGCCGACGCCGGCTGCGCCATCGAACACGGGCTCCGGCACGAGCTCCGGCACGGGCTCCTCGACCACGGGCGCGACCGGCGGCTCGGGCGGCTCGGGCAGCGCCGGCGGCTCGGGCGGATCGACGCCGGTCAAGGTCGTGGCGAGCGCGGGCGTCAGCTCGCACAGCCTCGCCTCGGCCCTGCGCCATGGCCTCGTGATCCGCTACTCGGTCAGCGCACAGGCCACGGGCCGCTTCGAGGTCCTGCTGGCCAGCTCGATCGCGAAGAAGATCGGGCTCAAGGGCCCGGCCGCGACTGGACTCGCCCCTGGAACGCCTCCCCAGATCGTGATCGCCAAAGCGATCCTCGTGACGACGAAGGCCGGTCACAGCAGCTACAGGATCAAATTCAGCAAGTCGACGGCGGCGAAGCTGCGCAAGCTGCACAAGGTCTCGCTGATGATCCGAATGGTCGTGCACAACGCGAGCAGCCCGGTCGCGACGACCGTGCTCAGCACGGCCAACCTCTCGCGCTGAAGCACGGCCGGCGTCTCGCGCCGAAGCAGCCGCGCCCGTCGATCAGTGTTCGGGCGGTTCGCCGCGCCTGGCTTTCGCCTTGGCGCTGAACACGTAGCGCCAGAGCAGGAACAGCACGACGTACCCGGCGACGATCGAGATCACCGAGACGATGGCGATCGCGGTGCCGCTGCCGCCGGATTCGATCGCCGCTTCGCCGTCGAGCGCGAGCGGGATCAGCGCGAGCATCACAACCCGGGCCAGTGGCGGGCGACGTAACCGGAGTTGTCGACCGGTTTGACCTGCCAGCGCGAGGCGTACACGCCGCTGCGACCGGCCGTGTTGTACATCACGCCGTTCACGTACATGTAGACGTGCCCGGCGGCCGCCTCGATCGTGATGTAGCGGCCCGGCCCGGGTACGCCCCAGCGCTCGAGTTCGCCCGAGGTCTCCGGCACGCTGAGCAGCCCACCGGCGGCGAGCGCGTAGCTGACCGAGCCGGAGCAGTCGTAGGCGTTGTCGACGAACGAGGCGTGGCCACCGCCGAACACGTACGGGAAGTTGGCGATCGCGTTCCCCCCCGCGATCACGCGCTGGACCGTTTCGGGGACGTTAGGCGGAATCGGGATGGTCCCATCGCCGCCGATCGAGTTGCCGCCGGCCACGGGTTGCAGCGCCCGCTGCTGCGCGCGCTTGGCGCTTCGTTCGACGGCCTGCATCTGAGCGAGCTCCTGCTTGACTTCGGCGTCCGATGGGGCGCCGGCGGCGACGATCTGCTCACTCGCCTTCGACGGCCTCACGGCGGCCTCGTGCTGGACGTTGGCCGGGGCCGGGAAGCTGTTGGCTTCCTCCGGGTCGGCGACCTCGGCCACGTTCGCCCGCCTGGCGCCGGTTCCCGCGCCGGCGGCCGACGTCTTGGGCGGGGCGGTCGCCGCCGCCCCCGACTTGCCGGCGGCGCCGGGCGACTCGCCCGCGGCATTCGCCGACGCGCCTGCGCCCGCGCCCGTGCTCGCCTGCGCCCTTGCGGCGGCGCCCCGGCCACCGGCACTCGCGGCCCGGACGTGTGAGCCGCCACTCAGCGCGAGCGCCAGGCCGGCGGCGATCAAGGCGAGCGCGATTGCCGCCGCCAACAAGGACCAGCGCGACAGCATGTCGCCCAGCGGACGAGGCGCCTCGGCCTGGGTCGAGTCGGTCACCTGAGCAAGGCTAGCGGCCGCGCTGGCGGGCCGCGCCTGTCGGCGGCGACCAGCGGCGAATGTCTCGCGCCCGCCGGCCCGCTACCCTTCCAGACGCATCCGGGTTGAGGACGATGCCCGTGCGGCGCCCGCCAGGCAGGCGGGTGCCTAGGCAAGCTCAGCTAACCTGCCCCGATGCCCGACGAGGCCACCGCCGTAGACATACACGCCCGCAACATCGCCTCTACCGTGCAGCTGCGCCCACACGTGCGGCTGCTGCACGGGCTGCGTAAGCCGGCCAACTGGCTGCAGCTCGTGCGCTTCGGTCTCGTCGGCGGCATGGGCTTCGTCGTCAACGTGGCCGTCTATGCGCTCGCCGTCCACGGCGCGGGGCTCGAGTACCGAGCCGCCTCCGTGGTGGCGTGGCTCGTCGCCGTGCTCAACAACTTCGTGCTCAACCGTCATTGGACGTTCGATGCGGGCGACGGCCGCGCTCACCACCAGGCCGGTCGCTTCCTGCTCGTCAGCCTCCTCGCGGAGGCCGTCAGCCTGCTGCTGCTCACGCTTTTCGTCGAGGTGGCACACCTGGAGAAGGTGCCCGCGCAGGCTCTGGCCGTGGCCGCTTCGATGCCGTTCAACTTCATCGGCAACAAGCTCTGGACGTTTCGCTCGGAGGCCGACGACGAAGCCGCCGTGAGGGCCTGAGCGGCACCCCGAGCGCCTGTTGGCGGGGTCTCGCGGGTACCTATACTCTGGCCTTTCCCCCTCTCGGAGGACTCGCGTGCAGGAGATGGTCATCTACGGCGTCAGCTTCGACATGGTTGGCAAGCAGCCGATCGTGCTTCTGAAGACGGTCGAGGGCAACAAGTTCCTGCCCATCTGGATCGGCCATCCTGAGGCCGCTTCGATCCTGATGAAGCTGCAGGGCGCCGGCACGCCGCGACCGATGACCCACGACCTGCTGAGTGAGATCCTCGGCGAGCTCGAGGTCAAATGCACGTCCGTCTCGGTGACCGAGCTGCGCGAGAACACGTTCTTCGCCTCGATCACTCTGCAGGTGGCCGGGCGCGAGCTGGAGATCGACTCGCGACCGAGCGATGCGATCGCGCTCGCCGTCCGCTGCGGCGCGCCGATCTACGCGGCCGAGGACGTCATCGCCGAGTCCGCGATTGAGTTCGAGCACGACGTCGAGGAGTCCGAGGACGTCGTCGAGAAGTTCAAGGAGTTCCTGGACGAGGTCAGCCCCGAGGACTTCGCCGCAGGCGACTCCTAGCGCGTAAAGGCGCTCTCCAAGACCCGAGCGATCAGCTCGTCGAACCCGATCCCCGCCGCATCGGCCGCCTGCGGCAAGAGGCTCGTCTCGGTCATCCCGGGGACGACGTTGGCCTCGAGCACCCACAGCTCGCCGGTCTGCTCGTCGAGCAGGAGGTCGATGCGCGCCACTCCGTGGCAGCCGAGCAGCCGGTACACCGACAGCGCGAGCTCCTGCGCGCGCGCGGTCGTCTCGTCCGTGAGCTCGGCTGGGCACACGAACGTGGTCATTCCGATCTCGTATCTTGATTCATAATCGTAAAAATCCTCCTCGCGGGGGACGGCCTCGACCACGGGCAGCGGCATAGCCCCCTCGGGACCGTCCAACACGGAGACCGCCAGGTCGCGTCCCTTCACGTAGCGCTCGATCAGCACCTTGCCGTCGTAGGAGAAGGCGCCCACGAGCGCCGCCGGAAGCTCCTCGCTGGAGCGCGCGAACTTCACCCCAAGCGCAGAGCCCTGGCTGACCGGCTTGACCACGAGCGGGAAGCCGAGCGAGCGCTCGACGCTGGGCAGCGCCTGGGCGGCGCCGAGCTGCTTGATCCACGAGTCTCTGAAGGAGTGGAAGTCCGGCGTGGGGATGCCGGCCTCGCGCATCAGGTACTTGGCCAGCGCCTTGTCCGTGCAGCACCTGCAGGCCGCCGGGCCCGATCCCGTATAGGGCACCCCGATCGCCTCGAGCAGCGACTGCAGCGTGCCGTCCTCGCCGTCCGGGCCGTGCAGCGCGACCAGCGCCGCGTCCGGCGCGGCCATCTGCAGCTGCTCGACCACGCCCGCGTCGACGTCGATCGCCGCGACCTCGTGTCCGAGGCGCATGAGCGCCTCCTGCGCGTGCGCTCCCGAGCGCAATGACACGCTTCGCTCCAGCGAGCGTCCCCCCTTGAGCACCGCCACCCGCTTGGGCGCGCTCATCGATCCTGCTGGCGCCGCGCCGACCCGCCCTTGTCGCGGCGCGGGAAGGCGACCACGTCCGCTAGCGGCGCCGCGGCCGCCGATGCCCGATCAGCATCCCCGCCGGGCTGTGACGCCGACTTGCCGTCGGCGGACGGTGGGGAGGAGGCGCTCGAGCCGCTCGAGCCGGTGAGCGTTCCATACAGACCGAGCTGGGCGCGTACCACCTTGCCGATCCGGCGAATGCCCTCGCGGATGTCAGCCTCGTCGACGCCTGCGAAGTTCAGCCGCATCGAAGATGAGCCGCGCCGCCCGTCCATGTACGCCGCGCGGCCGGGCACGAACGCCACGCCCTCGCTCTTGCGCGCCTGGGCGAGCAGGTCGGTCGTGTCGATGCGCTCGTCGAGGGTCGCCCACACGAACAACCCCCCCTCCGGCTCGGTCCAGCTAGCGCTCTCGCCGAAGTGCTCATCGAGCGACTCGAGCATCGCGTCGCGGCGGCTGCGGTAGAGGTCCTTCAGCTGCTCCAGGTAGCCCAGCCAGCGTGGCTCGCCGCTGCCCTCGCGCTCCTTGAAGTACTCGGCAACGAACAGCTGCGTGACCGGCGACGAGCATAGGTCCGAGCCCTGTTTGCCGAGGTTCAGCTTCTCGAGCACCGGTCGCGGCGCCACGGCCCAGCCCAGCCGCAGGCCGGGGGAGAGGATCTTCGAGAACGTGCCGAGGTAGATCACGAGGTCGGCCGCGCCGCCACCGATCCCCACCTGCGCGTCGAGCGAATGCAGCGTCGGCAGCGGCTCGCCCTCGTAGCGGAGCAGGCCGTACGGGTTGTCCTCGAGGATCAAGAGCTCACGCTCGTGCGCCACCTCGACCAGGCGCCGGCGTCGAGGCAGCGACATCGTCACGCCGCCGGGATTCTGGAAGTTGGGGATCGTGTAGATGAACTTCGGCCGCCGCCCCTCCGCCTGCAGGCGGTCCAGCACGCTCTCGAGCTCGTCGATCGGCATGCCGTCGGCGTCCATCTCGATCTGCTCGACCTCCGCCTCATAGGCGCTGAAGGTCGGCACCGCGCCCGGGTACGTCGGCGCCTCCGCCACGATCACGTCGCCCGGGTCGATCAACGTCTTGCAGGCCAGGTCGATCACCTGCTGGCCGCCGGTCGTGACGAGCACCTCGCCCGGGTCGATCGGCGCTCCTTCGGCAGCCATCACCTGCACGATGCAATCGACCGTGCTCGCCATCCCTTCGGTCGGGCCGTACTGCAGCGCGCGCGCCGTCGCCGAGGCGGCCACCTGGGACATCAGCTTCGCGTACAGCTCCGGCGGGAACGTCGAGGTGTCCGGCAGCCCGCCCGCCAGCGAGATCACGTCGGGGCGCTCGGTCAACGCCATCATCTCGCGCATCGCCGAGCTTTTCATCCCGCGCGTGCGCGTCGCGAACAGGGACTCGTAGCGCGCCAGCTCATGCGCCGTCGGCCGGGCTCCGCGTCCGCCACCAGCTCCGCTGATCGATCGGTCCATGTGCTGTCGTTCCTATTCGCCGCCGCGTGCGCCGTACCTGGCGCCTCGTGCGTTGATCGGCACGAGCGTCGTCTATCGTCCTGACCGTTCGCGCCGCGGCCAGACGAGCACCGTAGCGCACCGTCGCACGCCCGAAACCGATGAACGGCATCTTCTTCTACATAGGCCTCGGCGCCGGCCTGGCCGCCGCCTGCGGTCTGCGTCCATTCCTGCCGCTGCTGCTCGCCGGCGCGCTCGCCTCCGCCGACGCGCTCGGCGTGAGCTTCGCGCATGACCCCTTCAAGTTCCTGCAGGACGACTGGTGGCTGCTCGTCGTGGCCGTCGCGCTCGTGCTCGCATACGCGCTGCAGCTGCTGCTCGGGCTCTCCGCGCTGCAAGACCCCTCCTCCGAGCGCAGGCGTCCCGAGCCGCTCGCCGCGGCGCTCGCCGGGCTCGCCTATGGCGCCGGGGCCGTGCTGTTCGCGGGAACGCTCGCCGCGCACCACGACGCGTGGTGGCCCGGCCTCGTCGGTGGCCTCGCCGTCGTGTGGCTGAGCCAGAGCGCGGTGCTGCCGTTGTTCGCGCGCGCACGCGCGCGACTCGCCGACGGAGCCGCCAAACAGGCGCTCACCGTCTACCTCGACGCCGCCTCGCTGCTCCTGGCCGCGCTGGTCACCCTCTTGCACCCGCTCGGCTATGTGGCGCTGGCGGCGCTCGCCTGGCTGCTGCTGCGCACCCGCGCCCGGGCCGAGGAGAAGTACGCCGGGCTGCGCATCCTGCGGCGCTGATGGTCCGCGCCGAGGATTGGATGCCCACGAAGCCCGCAAAGCCTCCAAAGCTCGTGCTCTGCGTGATCGACGCGATGGCGCCCGAGATGCTCGAGCGCGCCGTCGCCGCAGGCGTGGCCCCCGTGCTGAAGACGCTGATCGAGCGCGGGCGCTACGTGCCCGACTGCGTCGCCGCCTTCCCGTCCGTCACGCCCGTGTGCGCCGCTTCGATCGTCACCGGCCTTGGTCAGGACGAGCACCGCGTGCCCGGCATGAACTGGTATCTGCGCGAGGAGCAGCGCTACGTCGAATACGGCTCGAGCTTCCGCTCGGCGCAGCGCTTCGGCATCGGCCGCCAGCTGACCGACACCGTCTACAACATGAACCGCGCCCACCTCTCCGCGCAGACGCCGACCCTGTTCGAGTCGCTCGACGATGCCGACGTGCGCACGGCCGGCACGACCTACCTCATGTATCGCGGCCGCCACCGCCACGAGCCCCAGCGCGACACGGCGCTCACGCGCGTCGCCGCCGCGCTCATGCGCCACTCCGTGATGGGTCCGCGCGAGCTGTTCTACGCCGACATCTTCGCCTCGCGGCGGACCGGTTGCCGCTCCGGCCTCGGCATGCCCGGCGTGCGCGACCGCCACTCCGGCTGCGTCTCCAGCTACATGGTCGAACGCGACCTGTTCGACTTCCTGCTGCTGTCGCTGCCCGACAACGACTGGCACTCGCACAAGCGCGGCCCCGACGCGCAGCTGCAGTCGCTCGCGCAGGCCGACCTGCAGCTGGCTCGCGTGTGCGAGGCGGGCGGCGGCGTCGACGAGTTCCTGAGAGAGCATGCCGTGATCGCGATGGCCGATCACTCGCAGGCGCCGGTCACCGACACGATCGCGCTGCAGGACGAGCTCGCCGAGCTGGGCGTGCTCGAGCCGTCGCGCAGCGGCGACTCCGGGCAGGCCCACATCGCCGTCTGCCCCTCCCAGCGCGCCGCGATGGTCTACGCGCTGCACGATCTCGAGCGTGACGCCATGCGCGCCTCGGTCGTCGATCGCGCGCTGGCCGTCGAGGGGATCGAGCACGTCATCTGGCTGGCTCGCGACGCGCACGACCGGCCCAGCGAAGGGGTGCTCGTCAGCCGCGAGCACGGCGAGCTGCGCTTCCGCCCGGGCGGTGAGCTTACCGACCCCCGCGGCGTCCAGTGGAGCATCGACGGACCGCTCGCCGTGGTCGACGGTCGCGCCGAGGACGGCCGGCTGCTGACGCCCTCCTACCCCGATGTGCTCGCGCGCGCCTGGTCCGCGCTCACGTGCCCCAGCTCCGGCGAGGTGCTGCTGTCGGCCGCCCCCGGCTACGAGTTCCTCGACTGGGGGCGCCAGGCACACGTCGGCGGCGGCAGCCACGGCTCGCTGCACGCCTCCGACTCGCTCGGCGCGCTCATCGCCTGCGGCGTCGAGCTTCCCCCGGAGGACCCCGGGCAATGGGCGATCCGCGACATCGCCTCGATCGTGCTCGGGCACTTCGGGCTGAGCGCTCACGGCAGCGCCCCGGCCGCGGCCGAAGCCGCGTAACGGCCGCTCGCGCCCGTTACGCTCGCTGGATGCGACGCCTGCCGACAGCGCTCGCCCTGACCCTCTCGCTCGCGCTGCCCGCCACGGCGCACGCCGTCGGCGAGGAACCCGGCAGCGTCCGGCAGTCCCCGGGTGCCACGACCGCGCTCGCCGCGTCGTCATCGAGCACGCCCGGCTCGCCGACCGCCTCCACGGCCACCACCCAGACCGATCCCAACGCGCCGATCCCGGTCCCGCCGTCGAACACGCCGCCCGCCGGTCGGCGGCTGTCGGCCAATCAGGTGCTCGCGATCGCCGCACGCTCGAGCAGCGTGAAGCAGGAGCGGGCCAAATACCCCGGCTCATACGGTGGCGCCTACCTGAAGATGCCGCTGCGCTGGCAGGTCAGCTACTTCTCCAAGAACGGCAAGAAGGAGATCGTCCAGGTCATCATCGACGACCTCTCCGGGCGAGTCCTCGAACAGTGGACCGGCTTCCAGGTCCCTTGGACGATGGCGCGCGGCTACAAGGGCGCGTTCGGGCGCCACGTCGACGCGCTCTACATCTGGCTGCCGCTGTGCGCGCTGTTCCTGCTGCCCTTCATCGACTTCCGCCGCCCGCTGAGGCTGCTTCACCTCGACCTGCTCGTGCTGTTGTCGCTGTCGATCTCGCTCGCCTTCTTCAATCACGGACGCATTTATCAATCGGTGCCGCTCGTCTACCCGCCGCTCGTCTATCTGCTGCTGCGCATGCTCGCCCTGTCGCGGCGCGGACGAGCGCAGCGGCATGGCGGGGGTAGACGCCGGCTGCTGCGCCGCGCGCCGCCGCAGCCGGCCCCCCCGGAGAACGGCCGGGCGCGGCGCCCCGGGCCGCTGCGCCTGCTCGTGCCCGCCCCCTGGCTCGCGCTGGGGGTCGTCTTCCTGATCGGCTTCCGCGTCGCGCTGAACGTGACCGACTCCAACGTGATCGATGTCGGCTACGCGGGCGTGATCGGTGCGCACCGCATCGTCCACGACAAGCCGCTGTACGGCCACTGGCCGAAAGACAACGAACACGGCGACACCTACGGTCCGGCCAACTACGAGGCGTACGTCCCCTTCGAGCAGCTGTTCGGCTGGAGCGGCAAGTGGGACGATCTGCCGGCCGCTCACGCGGCGGCGATCTTCTTCGATCTGCTCGCCGTCGCGCTTCTGTTCTTGATCGGCAGGCGCGTGCGCGGCCCGAGCCTCGGCGTCGCGCTCGCGTACGGATGGGTCGCCTACCCATTCACGCTGTTCGCGCTCGAGAGCAACGCCAACGACACGCTCGTCGCCGTGTTCGTGCTGGCGGCGGTGCTCGCCGCCACCTACCGATCGAAGCTGGCGCCGCCGGCCCGGGGGGCCTTCACCGCGCTCGCCGGGCTGACCAAGTTCGCGCCGCTCGCGCTTGCGCCGCTCATGGCGACGCACGGGCTGTGGGAGCGCACCGCTCGCTCTGCCGCGGGCGTCGAGCTGGCGGTGCCCGCGCGTGCGCGCGTGCGGGCGCTGGCGAGCTTCGTGATCGCCTTCCTCGCCGTCGCAGCGCTCGCGCTCATCCCCGCGTTGCGCCACGACTCGCTGCACACGATCTACGAGCGCACGATCGCCTACCAGGCCGATCGCGCCTCGCCGTTCTCGGTGTGGGGGCTCTACGGCGGGCTCGGCGGCTGGGAGCTGGCCGTCCAGATCGGCGCCGTCGTGCTGGCCGTCGTGCTCGCCGTGATCCCGCGCCGGGCCGATGTGGTCGGCCTCGCGGCCGCCTGCGCCGCCGTGCTGATCGCCCTGCAGCTGGGGATCGAACACTGGTTCTACCTGTACATCCCCTGGTTCTTCCCGCTCGTGCTGATCGCCCTGCTCGGCCGCTACGACCCCCCTGTCAGGCGGAGGCGGAGGGGCGCGGCATCAGAACCTGCTCGATCGAGTCGGCCCGCAGTCGTCGTGAGCAGCTGACGAGCGCGCCCATCAGCCACGGATCCTCCTCGGAGGTCTCGAAGCGCACCGGCATCTGGGTCAGCAGCGACTCGATCGCCTGCTCGCGCTTGACGCCGATCACGCCGCCGCGCGGCCCGGTCATGCCGACGTCGGTGATGTAGGCCGTGCCCCCGGGCAGGACCCGCGCATCGGCCGTCGGCACGTGCGTGTGCGTGCCGAGCACGGCCGTAACGCGGCCGTCCAGGTGCCATCCCATCGCGACCTTCTCCGACGTCGCCTCGGCGTGCATGTCCACGAGCACGTGGTCGACCTCGCCGAGCTCCGCCAGCGCGGGCTCGATCTCGGTGAACGCCGCTCTGCCGGCGCGCAGGAACAGATTGCCGCTGAGGTTGACCACGCCGAGGCGCACCCCGTCACGCTCGACCACCGTCGTGCCGTGGCCGGGCTGGCTGCGCAGGAAGTTGGCGGGGCGCACGATCCGTCGCTCCGACTCGAGGTAGGGGTAGATCTCCCTGCGCCTGTACGTGTGGTTTCCCAGCGTGATCGCGTCGACGCCGGCGCGCAGCAGCTCCTGGGCGCTCTTCGGCGTGATCCCCACGCCGCCGGCGATGTTCTCGGCGTTGACGACGACGAACGTCGGCTCGTAGCGCTCGCGAAGCCCCGGCAGGCAGTCCAGCAGAGTGCGCCGGCCGAGCCCGCCGACGACGTCGCCGACGAACAGGATCCTCGCGGCTGCCGCCTGGTCCTCAGCCATACTCCGGCGATGATGGGAGGCATGTGAGCGAAGGCTCCGAGCAGGGTCCGGAGGCGCAGCCCCCGACCCCCGAAGAGGAGCGACTCGTGGACGAGTCGCTGCCCGCGGCGGCCCACGACGAGCCGCCCCGACAGGTCGTGCCGCGCTGGGTCCAGCTCGCCGTCCTGCCGATCGCGCTCCTCGCCGTATGGGGGCTCGCCAAGGTCGCTGGGCAGGTGCTCGTGTTGTTCATCGTGGCAGGGCTGATCGCGCTGATCCTCAACCCGCCGGTCGCCTTTCTGCAGCGCCGCCGGCTTCCGCGGGGACTGGCGGTGCTCGCCGTCTACCTCGGATTCTTCCTTACGCTGACCGGGATCGGCTTTCTGGTCGCCAACCCTATCTCCAACCAGGTGCAGAAATTCACGAACAACCTGCCGCACCTGATCGACGAAGCGAACAAAAACCTCGCCTCGCTGCAGGAAGAACTGAACGAAAACGGGATCCACATCGAACTCGTCAAACAGGGCAAAACGGCGCTGCAGACGATCCAAGACAAAGTTGCCAAGAGCGCCGGCAAACTCGCCTCCTCGAGCGCCAGCATCCTCACCGAAGCGGCGGGCGCGATCTTCGACCTCGTCCTGGTCTTCGTGCTGTCGGTGTACATGCTCTTGTACGGAGAGCAGATCGGCAGGCTCGCGCGGCGGCTGATGCCGCCCGGCGACGGCACCGACGCGGACGACTACCCGCGCCTCGTGCAGCGCGCGGTCTCGCGCTATATCGGCGGACAGCTCCTGTTCAGCATCATCATGGGGGCCTCCGCCGGCGTGTCGCTGTGGATCTTTGGCACCGTCGGGCTGTTTCCCGACGGCAGCAAGTACGCGGTCGCGTTCGGCGTGTTCTACGGGGTGATGGAGCTCATCCCTTACATCGGGCCGATCCTCGGCGCCGCGCCCCCCGTGATCGTGGCCCTGTTCACCGATCCGATCGACGCCGTCTGGCTCGTGCTCCTGTTCGTCGGTCTGCAGCAGCTCGAGGGTCACATCGTCGCGCCGCAGGTGTTCGGGCACACGCTGCGGATCAACCCGATCCTCGTGATCTTCGCCCTGCTGCTCGGGCTGCACGTCGACGGGATCATCGGAGCGCTGATCGCGCTGCCGATCCTCTCGGTCCTGCGCGAGACGGTCGTCTACCTGAGCAGGCACCTATCGCTCGAATCCTGGGACCGCTCGCGCGAGAGCCTGCTCTAGGGCGGTGAGCGGCGTGGCAGAGCAGGCGCCCGGACCGCTGCTGCGCGTCGAGGGCCTGAGCAAGCGCTTCGGCGAGCGCACGGCGCTGCACGAGGTGAGCTTCGAGCTGGGCGCCGGAGAGCTCGTCGCCGTCGTCGGGCCCAACGGCGCCGGCAAGACGACGTTGCTCTCGATCCTGGCCGGCGTGCAGAGCGCCGACGCCGGGACGGTCGGCGGCCTCGCGGCGCGCGGACCGCGCGAGGTCGGCTGGGCGCCGCAACAGGCCGCCGTCTACGCCCGCCTGACGGTGCGCGAGAACCTGCGCCTGTTCGCACGGCTCGAGCGCGTGGGCGACCCGGCCGCGGCCGTCGCGCTGATGCTCGAGCAGACGGGCCTGGCACCGCGCGCCGAGGACCGCGTGGAGAGCCTGTCCGGCGGCAACCGCCAGCGCGTCAACGTCGCCCTCGGGCTGCTCGCCGATCCGCTCGTGCTCGCGCTGGACGAGCCGACCTCGGCGCTCGACCCCGGGCAGCGCGCTCGGCTGTGGGACTTCGTTCGGACGCTTGCCGCGCGCGGAAAGGGGGTCCTGTTCTCGACCCACCACCTCGGCGAGGTGCGCCGGTACGCCAGCCGAGCGGTCGTGCTCGCCGATGGGGAAGTGCTGTTCGACGGTCCGCCCGCAGAGCTGCTGCTCCTCCCGGAGGCGCAGGGCGCCGAGGACCTCGAGGGCGCGTTTCTCGAGCTGCTGCGGGCACGGGGGCACGCGTGAGGGCGCTGCTCGCGAAGGACCTGCTGATCCTCAGGCGCTCGCGGCTGTTGGTGGCGGTGCTGGTGGTCTATCCGGTGGCGATTGCGCTGTTGATCGGACTGGCGATCTCGCGCGGGCCGGGGAAGCCGAAGGTGGCGATCGTGGACGAGACGCCACCGGGGCAGACGGTGCAGGTGGGCAGCAGGCGGGTGCCCGTGAGCGCATACGCGGAGCAGCTGTTCGCGCAGGTCCAGCCCGAGCGCGCCGCTACGCGCGCGCAGGCGATCGAGAAGATCAAGTCGGGCGAAGTTCTCGCGGCGGTCGTGATCCCGCCCAACATCGCGGCTCGCCTCGGCTCGGGGTTGAAACAGGCGCAGCTCGAAGTGCTCTACAACGGCAATGCGCTCGAGCAGTCGCTCGTGCAGGCGCAGATCGAATCGGCGCTCGCGCAGGCCAACATCGGCTTCTCCGAACAGATCCAGCAGGCGGCGGCGCAGGCGATCGGCGCGCTCCTGAGCGGCCGAAACCTCGGCGTGCTCGGCGCTCCCGAACTGATCGGGCTCGGTCAGATACCGGCCAAGCTGGACGGCATCATCGCGCGCACACCGCCCGGGGCCGATCGCCGGGCGCTCGAACAGATCGACACCTTCGCGAGCTTCGCCGCGCGCAACCTCACGCTCGCCAAGAACGTGCTCACGACGATCGGGCAGCCGATCCGCGTGAAGACGACGCTGATCGAAGGGCGCCGCACCCCGCTGAACACGTTCGCCGTGGTGGTCGCCGTCGCGATCTCGCTGATGTTCGTCTGCGTCCTGCTCGCCTCCGGTGGCGTGGCGCTCGAGCGCGAAGAGCACACCCTGGCGCGCCTCGCGCGCGGGCTGGTCTCGCGCAGCGGGCTGCTCGTCGAGAAGGCTCTGCTGGCGGCTGCCTGCTCGGCCGTGCTCGCGTTCGCGATGCTCGCCGGGATCGGCGCCTTCGTCGCACTCGACTGGGGACGAGTTGGGCAATGGCTGGCGGCGTTGGCGCTCGGCGGACTCGCCTTCTCGGCGCTCGGTGTGGCGATCGGGGCGCTCGCCCGCGAGGTCCGCGCGGCCTCGCTGCTGGCCTTCCTGCTGTCGTTGCCGCTCGCCTTCCTCGCGCTCGTCCCGAGCGGCGCCGTCGGCGCCGGCCTGAGCGATGTGATCGATGTGATCTCGTTCGTGTTCCCCTTCAAGGCCACCCTGCAGGCGCTCGATGCGGCCGTGAACGGAGCCGCGCCGTCGCTGCCGGGGCCGCTCGTGCACCTGGCCGTGCTGACGGTTGCCTTCGGTGCGATGGCGCGCCTGTGGCTGCGCCGGGTGGATTGAGGCGGGAATCTCTAACCTGGAACGACCATGGCCTTTCCCCAGACGCGCATGCGCAGGATGCGCGCATCGGCTTCGCTGCGCGGGCTCGTGCGCGAGACGGAGCTGAGCTCGGCGCACTTCGTGCTGCCGCTGTTCGTCTCCGAGACGGCGAGTGGCCGCGAGCCGATCGCGACGATGCCTGGCGTCGAGCGCCTGTCGGTGGCGGCAGCCGTCGAGGAGGCCGGGGCGGCGTCGGAGCTCGGGATCGCCGCCGTGATGCTGTTCGGCATTCCGGCGGAGAAGGACGAGCAGGGCTCGGGCGCGTGGGACGAAGAGGGCGTCGTGCAGCTGGCCACGGCTGCGATCAAGCGCGCGCACCCCGGCCTGCTCGTGATCACCGACGTGTGCCTGTGCGAGTACACAGCACACGGCCACTGCGGCCTGCTGCGCGAGGACGGCTCGGTCGACAACGACGCCAGCGTGGAGCTGCTCGCCCGCACGGCCGTCAGCCAGGCGCGCGCAGGCGCCGACCTGGTGGCGCCGTCGGACATGATGGACGGGCGCGTGCGGGAGATCCGCACGGAGCTCGACGGCGATGGCCTCACGGACACGCCGATCCTCGCCTACTCGGCGAAGTTCGCCTCGGCCTTCTACGGGCCGTTCCGCGACGCCGCCGGCTCGACGCCGGCGTTCGGCGATCGCCGCGCCTACCAGATGGATCCGGCCAACGGCGAGGAGGCGGTGCGGGAGGCCCTGCTCGACGTGCAGGAGGGCGCGGACATGGTCATGGTCAAGCCGGCGCTCGCCTACGGGGACGTGATCGCCTCGGTCAAGCGGGCCACACGGCTGCCGGTGGCGACGTACAACGTCAGCGGCGAGTACGCGATGGTCAAGGCGGCCGCGGCGGCGGGTTACATCGACGAGCGCGTGACGGTGCTCGAGATCCTCACCTCGCTGCGCCGCGCCGGTGCGGACACGATCATCACCTACCACGCGAAGGACGCCTCCGCTTGGCTGGCGGAGCAGAGATGACAGAGCCCGAAGAGACGATCGCGCCGCTCGCCGAGCCGCCCGACCCTGCCGAGGCGGCCGCCGAGGAGCCCCTCGCGGCGGTGGCAGACGGCACGCGCGCGAGCACGGCGACGCCGAAGCTGCGCAGTCGCAGGGACGGCGCGGCGATCCCGCTTGACGAGCTCGACCGCAGGCTGCTCAACCTGATGCAGGGGAGCTTTCCGATCGCGCCGCGGCCCTACCAGCACGTCGCGTCGCTCGCGGAGGTCTCCGAGCAGGAGGCGATGAGCCGTGTGCAGCGACTGCTTCAGAAGCGCATCATCCGTCAGGTCACGCCGATCTTCGACACGCGCGCGCTCGGATACTCCTCGATGCTGGTCGCGGCCAAGGTCGATCCCGACCACCCGCATCGCGCGGCGGGGGTCATCAACGAGCACCCGGGGGTGTCGCACAACTACCTGCGCAATCACGACTTCAACCTCTGGTTCACGATCGCGACCGAGCCGGACTCGCGACTCGGGCTCGAGGGCACGCTCGACGTGCTCGCGCGCGAGGCGGGGGCGGAGTCGGTGCGCCAGCTGCCGACGCTGAAGCTCTTCAAGATCCGCATGGACCTCGAGATGGAGGGCGACACCGAGGCGCTGGCGAGCGCGGTCGAGGCGAAAGAGCCGATCGAGCTCGAGCGCCGGCCCTACGACGAGCGCGACATCGCGGTGATCCGCGCGCTGCAGGGCGACATGCCGGTGACGCCGGAGCCCTACGCGCCGGCGGCGGCCGAGCTGGGCATGAGCTCGCAGGCCTTCCTCGACCACCTGGCGAAGATGCAGGAGCGAGGGCTGCTGCGGCGCGTGGCGGCGATCCTCTACCACCGCCGCGCGGGCTTCTCGGCGAACGGCATGGGCGTGTGGCAGGTCCCTGACGAGCAGATCGCGGAGATCGGCCGGCGCATGGCGGCGGTGCGCGGCATCTCGCACTGCTACCAGCGCCCGACCTACGAGGACTGGCCGTACTCGGTCTTCACGATGGCCCATGGCCGCTCCAAGCAGGAGTGCGACGCGGTGCTGGACGCGATCGCCGAGCAGACGGGCATCCACGAGCGCGCGACGCTCTACTCATCGACGGAGTTCAAGAAGATCCGCCTGCTGTACTTCACCGACGAGTTCAAGGAGTGGGAGCGCAAGCACGGCTGACGGGCGCCGGCATGGCCCTTCTCAGGGCGGTCCGGGCAGGCCGAGCAGCTGCACGACCGCGAACACGAGGATCAGGGCTCCGACCGCGACGAGTCCGTAGCGAGCTTGGCGTAGGGGGAAATGTCCGCTGATGCCTACCAGGAACAGCACCGTCGCCAGGAACACCGTGTCGCGCACATACTTGTCGCCGGTCGCCCCCGCCTCGGAGCCCATCGCGAATGCAGCATCCGCCTGTGCGTTGTAGGTGCGCGCCGCGGCCTCCTGGGGAATCACGTACTGCGGCATGTACGACGGCCCCGGGGGTGCCTTGGGGTTGTGCGCCGGGTCGGTGGCCAGCCAGGCGTGGAACGCAGGACGGTAACCGGGCCGGAGGCGCTTCTCGGCGAGCCGCTGGTCGTTGAGGTCGCCGGCGGTGAACGCGGCAAACCAAGCGTTGAACGTCACCGAGTCGAGCGTGCGAATCTGAAGACCTTCGAGGTCGGCGCGGTTGGCCTTGGAGCGGACAGCCGACGCCTTGGCCAGCAGGATCGAGGAATGCGTGCTCGACTTGGCCGCGGCGTAGCCCGAATACGCCGCGAGCACCGCGACGAGCGACAGCAGCAATGCCTCGGCGACCGACAGCAGACGATCCCGACGTCCCTCAGCGGCTGCGCCGGCAGCGTGCTTTTTGTGCTCGCCGATCTCCTTGCCCAGCTCGGCCGCCGGCAGACCCTCGGCCATGCGTCACATTCACCCGTGGCGAGCAGTCGCCCGGCGCGAGAACGGTGGGCTGGCGGTGAGGAGCGGCTTGTTGAAGTCCGTGGACGTCACGAAACCTTTCCCACGGCGAGTCGTGTCCGAGTGGGCCCGAGACGGATCGGGCGCAGTCTACAGCCGCCTGCGCCGACGGCCCTGCAAGCGACGCCTGGACGCTTCCGGAACAATCGTTCGCGTGCAGAGGCCAGATTCGCACCTGAGCGTGACCACGTGAGCGCATCGCTCACCGACACACGCTCGACGCAGCTCTACGCGCGTGCCCTCGAGCTGATGCCCGGTGGCGTCAACTCGCCCGTGCGCGCGATGCGCGCGATCGGGCGCGACCCGATCTTCATCGCGCGAGGCGAGGGCGCGGAACTGGTCGACGTCGACGGAAACCGCTTCATCGACTACGTGTGCTCGTGGGGGCCGCTGATCCACGGACATGCTCAGCCGCAGGTGATCGCGGCGATCGAGCAGGCCGCAGAGCTGGGCACGAGCTTCGGTGCGGCGACCGCCGGGGAGGTGGAGCTGGCGGCTGCGGTGGTGGCGCGGATGGAGAGCGTGGAGATGCTGCGCATGACCTCCTCGGGCACCGAGGCCTCGATGACGGCGATCCGCCTCGCGCGCGCCGCGACCGGCCGCGAGCAGGTGCTGAAGTTCGCGGGCGCCTACCACGGCCACGTCGACGGGCTGCTCGCGCAGGCGGGCTCGGGCCTGGCCACCCAGGCGCTGCCGGCAAGCCCGGGCGTCCCGCAGAGCGCGGCGGCGGGCACGGTGCTCGTGCCTTGGAACGACGCCGACGCGCTGCGCGAGGCCAGCGAGCGCCACGAGCTGGCTGCGATCCTGGCGGAGCCGCTGCCGGCCAACATGGGGCTGGTGCCGCCGCGCGAGGGCTATCTGGAGCTGCTGCGCGAGCAAGCGGACGCGACCGGGGCGCTGCTCGTGCTCGACGAGGTGATCTCGGGCTTTCGAGTCGCGCGCGGCGGGGCGCAGGAGCGCAGCGGCGTGCGCGCCGACCTGACGATCCTGGGCAAGGTGATCGGCGGCGGGCTGCCGGCGGCCGCGCTCGGTGGGCGGGGCGAGCTTATGCGGATGCTGGCCCCGGCGGGGGAGGTCTACCAGGCGGGAACGCTGTCGGGCAACCCGCTGGCCGTGGCGGCCGGCCTGGCGACACTCGAGCTCTTGGACGAGGCGGCCTACGCGCGACTGTCGGCGACGACCGAGCGGCTCGCCGAGGGCCTGCGCGACGCGGCGGGCGACTATCCGGTGCGCGTGGTCTCGCTGCCGGGCCTGCTCACGGTCTTCTTCGCGGCCGAGGAGCCCGTCGACTTCGCCGACGCGCAGGCCTGCGATCTGCACGCGTACGCGCAGTGGTGCCGCGAGCTGCTCTCGCGTGGCGTCTATCCGCCGCCGTCGCAGTTCGAGGCCTGGTTCCCCTCGCTGGCGCACTCGCACGAGCACATCGATCGCACGGTCGAGGCGGCGGCCGCGGCATTCGCGGCGGTGCGCGAGGGCGGGCCCGAGGGGCACGCGTGAGACCAGTGGCCCGGCGATTTCGGAGACCACCGTGCTAGCCGGGACGCCGGTGCTCGAGCGCCTGAGCGCGCTGCTGCGCGAGGAGGGCGGCCTGATCGCCACGCTCGTCAGCGGCTCGGTCAACGGTGGCGGCGGCGAGAGCCCCGCGCGCCTGGCGGCCAGCGGCCCGCGCACGAGCTCGCGCACCGAGCAGTACGAGCTGCTGGTCGAGGCGATCTACGAGGGCTACCTGCTGCACTACGGCACCCCGCGCGTCGTTGGGGCCGCGGACGCCGATCTGCGTGTTCTGGCGGGAGATCGGCTCTATGCGATCGGGCTTGCGCGCCTGGTCGAGCTGGGCGACACGGACGCTGTGGCGGAGCTGGCGGACACGATCACGCTGAGCGCGCTTGCGCAGGGCGCCGGCGACTCGGCGCTGGCCGACGCCGTTTGGGCGGCGGGAGCCCGCGCCGTCGGCTGGGGCTCGAGCGACGGTCACGGGCGCGCCAAGGATCTGGTGGCCAGCGGAGCCCCGGAGGCCTTCGAGGCGATGCGCACAAGCGCGCTTGGGCCTGCGCGCACGCCCTGAATCGCGGCCCGATATTGTTCGGTTTCCGTGGCCGACAAGCACGCCAAGCACAAGTCCAAATACACCGCCGACCGCCTGATCCCGGGTGCGTTCGAGGGCGAGACGGTGACGCGCAGGCGGTTCATGGTGGGCACCGCCAACGCCGCGGGCGCGATCGCCACGGCCGCGTTCACGCTGCCCGCGCTCGGCTTCGCGCTCGGCCCGATCTTCAAAAGCACGCCGCACCACTGGGAGACGGTCGGCAAAGAGACCGACTTCAACGAAGACAACTATGTCCCGGTCGTTTTCACGCTCACGGCGGGGATCGGCGAGGCCGGCAAGACGACGGCCTACGTGCGCAAGTTCAACCCCAAGATCGACACCGACCCGAGCGACCGCGACTCGAAGTACATCGCGATCTCCAGCCGCTGCGCCCATCTGGGCTGCCCGGTGCGCTGGGTCGACGCTGCCGAGCGCTTCATCTGCCCCTGTCACGGTGGCGTCTATGACCTGTTGGGCAAGCGCGTGGGCGGCCCGCCCGTGCGCCCGCTCGACCGCTTCTACACGCGCGTGGAGGGCGAATTCGTCCAGCTCGGCCCGCGCTTCAGCGTCAACAGCGAGCTCAAACGCTTCTCGCCGCGCGACCCGGGCGAGCCGCTGGACGGCATCGGTCAGTACCTGTACCCCTCGCGTCCGACGGCGCAGAAGCTCTAGAGGGACAGAGGAATGCCAAGGCTCCCCAAGCTCCCAGCCCCCCCGCTACCGGCGGCGTTGAAGGCCCCGCCACGGCGGCCGAGCGAGAGCAACGGCAAGGACGGTCCGCTCGAGGGCGCCAAGGAGGCCGGGATCTCGGTCGTCGACTGGGTCGACGAGCGCACATCGCTGAGCGGCGCGGGTCGCTGGCTGATGTTCCGCAAGGTGCCGAAGGGCACGAACTGGTTCTACACGCTCGGCTCGGCCACGTTGTTCGCGTTCCTCTCGCAGGCAGTCACGGGCGTGTTCTTGGCGATGTACTACCGCCCGGACCCTGCCGGCGGCGCCTACGAATCGATCCGCCACGTCACCAACGAAGTGTTCCTCGGCCAGTTCGTGCGCGGCATGCACAAGTGGGGATCGAGCGTGATGGTGATCCTGATCTTCCTGCACATGGGCCGCGTGTTCTTCTTCGGCGCCTACAAGTACCCGCGCGAGCTCAACTGGGTGATCGGCGTCGTGCTGCTGATCCTGACGATGGTGATGTCGTTCACGGGCTACCTGCTGCCGTTCGACCAACGCGCCTACTGGGCGACGATCGTGGGCGTCAACATCAACGGCACGGGGCCGTTGATCGGCCCGTACCTGAGCGATTTCCTGCGGGGCGGAGGTGAATTCGGGGCAACGACGTTGTCGCGCTTCTATGCGATCCACATGTTGCTGGTCCCGGGCCTGATCGTCGCGCTGATCGGCGCGCACCTCTACCTGGTTACGAAGCTCGGCACGACGGCCCCGCCTTGGCAGAAGGCCAAAGAGCGTGACGAGCTGCTCGAGGCCGAGGTCTAGGCGCCGATGAATCAGCGCGAGAAGGAGGCCTACCTCCGCGAATACTCGACCCAGAAGGCGCAGGGCAAGCCCTTCTTCCCGTATGCGGTGGCCAAGGACGGTGCGATGGCGTGCGTGGTGATGGCCGTCATCATCACGATGTCGCTTGTGCTGGGCGCGGAGCTCGGCTCGAAGGCCAACCCGACCACGACGACATACGTGCCGCGCCCGGAGTGGTACTTCTTCTTCCTGTTCGAGGTCCTGCGCGTGATCAAGCCGCCGAGCCTCGTTCCGCTGGCGACGATCGGCGTGCCGACGATCTGCATGATCCTGCTGTTCCTGCTGCCGTTCTACGATCGCCGTCCCGAGCGCCGACCTGAGCGCCGCCCGATCGCGACGGTCACGGGCATTGCGGTGATCGGCGCGATGGCCTTCCTCACGTACTCGGGCGCCAACGCGGGCTCGCCGACGGCGATCGAAATGAAGACGCCGCAGGCCGTGATCAACGCGGGCGGAAAGACGCTCGCGGAATACGAAGCGGGGAAGCTGGTCGTGGCGCAGTCGGGCTGCCTGGCCTGCCACAAGATCGGCGACAACGGCAACGACGGCCCAGGCCCGCAGCTGACGACGATCGGTGCCCGCCTGCCGCGTCAGGGGATCGCGCGCACGCTGGTCAACCCGACGGCGCCGATGCCGTCCTTCAAGAACCTGCCGCCGCAGAAGTTCAACGCGGTCGTCGCGTTCCTCTCGCAGCTGAAGTAGCGTCTCCGCATGGGCTCCGGTCCCCCCACCGGCTCCGCGTCCGGTCGTCTGGAGGCAGAGCAGGTGCGCTCGATGTTCGACGGCATCGCCGGCGTCTACGACCTGCTCAACACGGCGATGACGGCTGGGCTGCACCACCGCTGGCGCTCGCGCGCGGCCGATCTGGCGCGGGTCGGGCCGGGAGACCGCGTCCTCGACGTCGCCACCGGCACGGGCGATCTGGCGCTCGAGCTCGCCGGGCGAGTCGGCCCGGGCGGCGAGGTGATCGGCAGCGACTTCTCCGAGGGCATGCTCGAACACGCGCGCGAGAAGGCGGCCGGACGCGCGCCGGGAACGGGTGGCGGCTTCGTGCGCCCGCGCTTTGAGTGGGGCGACGCGCTCGAGCTGCAGTACGCCGACGACGTGTTCGACGCGGCGACGGTGGGCTTCGGCGCGCGCAACTTCGCCGACCTCGGCCGCGGGCTGGGGGAGATGCGGCGGGTCGTGCGTCCGGGCGGACGCGTGGTGGTGCTCGAGATCACGACGCCCGTGAGGCCGCCGCTGTCGACGTTCTACGCGCTGTGGTTCGATCGTGCTGTGCCCCTGCTCGGCCGTGCGGCGCAGGCCGGCGCGCGCGCCGTGTCGTCGCTGAGCGGGGCGCGCGGCGCAGGCCGCACCGCCAACGGCGCCGGCTCCGGCGCGGGCGGGATCGCGGCTGCGTACACGTACCTCCCGAGCTCGGTCAAGCGCTTCCCCGGCCCGGCGGCGCTCGCGGCAGAGCTCGACCGTGCCGGCCTGAGCGAGATCTCCTATCTGCTGCTGGCGGGCGGGATCGTGGCGATCCACGCCGGCACGGTGCCGGGCGGTAAGGACCGGTGAGCGCGCTCGACGGGGCATCCACGGCGAGCGCGGCCGAAGGCGTGGAGGGAGTCGATGCGATCATGCGCCGCGGTGGGGAGGAGCTGCGCGAGCGCATGCTGCGCACGGAGCGCCACCTCGGGGTGGTCACGGCGCGCGCGGGCGAGCCGCTGTCGGCGCACGCCAACGCGACGGTGCGCGCGGGCGGCAAGCGCCTACGCCCACTGCTGGTCGTGCTCGCGGCGGAGTCCGCCGGAGGCCCGCCGGACACGAGCGAGGGCGAGGAGCGGCTCGTGCGGGCTGCCGTCGCGATCGAGCTCGTGCACTCGGCGACGCTCGTCCACGACGACCTGATCGACGGCGCGCAGCTTCGGCGTGGACATCCGACGGTTGCGGCCGAGGCCGGGCGCGAGGTGGCCGTGGCGACAGGCGACCTGCTGTTCTCGCTGGCCTTCGCCGAGCTCGCGCGCAACGGGAGCGCGACGCAGCTGCGCGCGCTCTCGGACGCCAGCTCGGCGCTGGCGGCAGGCGAGCTCCTGCAGCGCGAGGACGCCTACGCGGCGCACGTGCCGGTCGAGCGCTACCTGCATCGCTGCGAGCTGAAGACGGCGGCGCTGTTCGAGGCGGCATGCCGGCTCGGGGCGCTGACGGCGGCGCAGGGCTCGCCCGAGCTGGCCGACGCGCTCGGTGCCTTCGCGCGGCGCATCGGCCTGGCCTTTCAGATGCTCGACGACGTGCTCGACGTCTCGGGACCGGTCGAGCGCACGGGGAAGGCGCGCGGCACCGATCTGCTCGACGGCACGGTCACGCTGCCGTTCATCCTCGCGCGCGAACGAGAGCCGCAGCTGGCGTGCCTCGATCTCGCGGCGCTCGATGGGCCCGAGCAGGCCGAGGAGCTGTGCGAGCGGATCGCCGCAACCGGCGCGCTCGATGAGGCGCGGGAGCGTGCGCTGGCCGTCGTCGCCGAGGCCAAGGCCGAGCTGCCGGCGATCCTGCCGGATGGGCGCGGGGGCCTGCTCGAGCTCGTGGCCGACGCGGTGGTCGAGCGCTACCGCTAGCCGGCCCGGATGGCCGGCCCGGTAACCGCCGTGGCGACCGAAGCGGTCACAGTTAGGTCACCTCCGCGGATCATCCAGTTCCGCGATATCCGTGCGGCGGCCTCCGTGCAGCCGTCAGAAGCGGAGGTCGGCTCGGCCAGGAGGCCGGATGCCGTCAAAAATCCGACGGCGTGATCAGGTCCGCGTCGAGCGCCCGCACGAAGAAGTCCACTTCCTCGGACATGTTGGCGTGCGTCATACGCCGCAGGTCGCCCAGCAGGGCGCCGGCGGCGCGGTCGAGCTCGTCGTCGAGCAGCTCCACTGCGGCCTGCTCGAAGACGCCCTCGCGCCGCGACTCGCAGTCGGGGCAGCGCAGCACGATGCGCCAGTGGCGCACGCCTTCCTCGCACCAGTCGAGCGGGTAGACGAGCTCGCCGCCGCAGTTGAAGCAGACGTGCAGCTGCTCCGGCGTGCACGGGGCGCTGGTGTTGCCTGAGCGCTCCTTGCCCTTGGCCGCCGTCTTCGCGGCGGTCTGCGGGGGCCTGGGCGCGCGGGGGTGAATGTCGGGGCTCTCTGGGGTCTGCATGGTCGGGTCAGGGGTTTCATCGACGGCAACCAGCGACGGCTTTAGCCCGGGGGCACTGCTGTCGGCCCACCGCGCAGACGCGGTTTGGGCAGCGCTGTCAGCAGCGCTGGCTGCAACGGTGCGGTGCTAGCTTGGAGTGGCCCATGGCCACCGCCATCCGCCCGATCGGCCACGAGGAGCGTCTCAGCCTCGTGGAGCACCTCGACGAGCTGCGCACGCGCCTGATCATCAGCGGGATCGTGCTGGCGATCGTGTTCGGCGTGTGCCTGTGGCAGAACCACCACCTGCTGCACGTCCTCAACAAGCCGCTGCAGACCCAGACGCGCAAGCAGGTCGCCAAGGGCCAGGGCACGGTCGGGCAGGCGGTGCTCGCGCAGCAGAGCGTGCTCAAACTCGCGGGCGACACGCGCACGGCGCTCGAACAGCTGCAGCGCCCCGGCAGCGGGCTCTCGCCGGCCGCGCGCGCACAGCTGCCGCCGCTGATCGCGGCGATGAAGGCGGACGTCGCCAAGATCCCGCGGAACCCGGTCGGCGACAACCCGGTCACGCTCGGGGTGGGCGAGCCGTTCACGACCACGCTCACCGTGTCGCTGCTGTTCGCGCTCGTGTTCTCGTTGCCGCTGATCCTGTACGAGCTCTACGGCTTCGTCGTCCCCGCGCTCAATCCGGTTGAGAAACGCGCGGCGAAACCGCTGCTGATGGCGGTCCCGTTCCTATTCGCCGCCGGCGTCCTGTTCGGGTACTTCATCGTGCTGCCTGCGGCCGTGCGCTTCTTCGTGAACTTCAACGCGAGCGAGTTCAACGTGCTCGTGCAGGCGAGCCAGTTCTACAGATTCGCGGCCACGGTGCTGCTGGCGATGGGCCTCGTCTTCCAGGTTCCCGTGGCGATCCTGGGCGCCACGCGGGTCGGCCTGGTCACCGTCACGCAGCTGCGCCACAGCCGTCGCTACGCGATCGTCGCGTGCGCGGCGGTCGCCGCCTTCCTGCCGGGCGATGCGATCACGCTCGTGCTCGAGACGATCCCGCTGTACCTGTTGTTTGAGGCGAGTATCCTGGTTGCTGCGCTTGTCGAGCGGAGAGCTGCCAGGCGCGAACACAGCGTCGGGGGTTCGACGGGGGGCCCGGCGCCGTATACCGAGCAGACAGCGGAGCCAAGCGTGCAGCAGATCATCGACCACGTCGATCCAGACCACACGAACTGATGTTGTTCGACCTCAGAGGCGGTCACCGCCGGCGTGCGGTGAAGGTGGTCTACATCGGCCTGGCGCTGCTGATCGGCGGCGGGCTGATCCTGTTCGGTGTGGGCGCGGGCACGGGCGGGGGCGGCCTGCTCAACGCGGCGACAGAAAACGAAGGCTCCGGCGGCACGAGCTTCAAAAGCCAGATCGAGAAGTACGAAAAGCAGACCAAGAGGCAGCCGAGCAACGTCGCGGCGTGGGAAAAACTGACGGCGGCCCAGCTGCACGAAGCGGGCGGGGAAGGGTACGTCAACCCCCAGACCGGCGCGCCCACCGACAAGGGCAGGGAACTGTTCGCGCAGGCCTCGCGCTCGTGGGAACGCTATCTGGCGCTCAACCCGCCCAAGCCGAGCCTGGAACTGGCCAAGCTGATGCTGCGTGTGTACGGGGCCGAAGGACTCAACCAACCGGCCGCGGCCGTGCAGGTGCTGCAGCTGGTCGTCGCGGCCGAACCGAAGAACGCCTCCTACTACGCGGCGCTCGCCGAGTACGCCTACAAAGCCAAGAACACGCGGGTGGGCGACCTCGCGATGGCCAAGGCGGTTGCCCTGGCCCCCCCCACCGAACGCGACCGCGTGAAGAAAGAACTCGAATCGGTCAAGAAGAGTCCCGGGGGCGAAATCCTCACGACCACGACCAACGGCACCGTCTACACCGGCAAAGCCAACGGACAGGGCGGCTTCCAGGGAACGGCCGTCGGGACCACGCCGCAGCCGTCGACGACCTCGACGGGCACGACCAAATAGGCGCCCTCGGCTAGAATCGCTGCCTCAGCCGGCCGTTGCCGGCGCCCTTCCGGGCCGTTAGCTCAACCGGCAGAGCAGGGGCCTCTTAAGCCCAAGGTTGCAGGTTCGATTCCTGCACGGCCCATACCCGATCACCGCCGCAGAAGCGGCTCGATGCCAAAGCCCCTAGAAGTAGCCCGCGAAGCTTGCCCAAGCGTGGTCGACGACGTATCGCCCGGCCGGATTGATGTCGAGGATGACCACGGGCGGGTCGGCACGGTTGCCGCTCGCCGGCAGCACGGTCGTCTCGCCGGTGACGCCGCGGAAGCCGCGCGTGTGCTGCAGCACATTGCGCAGCTTCGATCCCTTCCAACGGTGGCTGCGCCTGACCGCGGCGGCGAGCATGTTCAGGGAGTCGTACGTGAACGCCCCCCACGTGCCGGGGCTGATGTTGAAGCGCTTGCGGTAGGCGCGCGTGTAGGGCTTGCCGCCGGGCAACTGGTCGTCGCTGGGGACGCCGCTGCTCAGACAGCCGCTCGCCGCCGCACCGGCGGCGGACACGAAGCTCGGTCCCTGCGCCGCGAGGTCGACGAAGCAGCGGCCGTAGGCGCGGGGCGTGGCGGCCATGCGCGCCGCGATCGCACCGGCCTGCGGCCCGTACATCGCGAGGTAGGTGACATCCGGCCGTGCCGCGGCTGTCCTCTGCAGGGCCTGGGCGACCGGCCCTTCGCCGGCCGTCGGGTCGAGCACGGCCTCGACCGGGACGCTGACCCCGGCCGCCCTCAGAGCGCTTGCCAACTGCGAGGCGATCGCGGCCGTGTACGTGGAGGGGTCGTAGAGCACAGCGACGCTGTGCGCGTGCAGGACGGAGATGAGCTCGGCCTGCTCGACCGGGGCTATCTGCGTGACCATCGGCTGAGTGGTGACGCCGAAGCCCTCGGTTGCCGTGGCCGAGGTCAGCCGCAGGATCGGCAGGCCGGCGGCGCGGTAGATCGGCAGGGTCTGCAGCCCGACGGCCGAGTTGAACGGTCCGATCACTGCGTTGACGCCGCTGCGGACCAAGCGTCGAGCGACCTTCGCGCCCGTGGCCGGGTCGGCTCTGTCGTCGCCCGCGACGAGCTCCACCCGCCGCCCCAGGACACCTCCGCGGGCATTGAGCCGCGCCGTCGCGAGCTGCGCCCCGCGCAACATGTCGAGGCCGGTGGAGGCTTCTGCCCCTGTCATCGGGCCCTCCACGGCGATCCGCACCGGGCGAGTGGCTGACGCGGCGGCAGTTGACACCGCGCAGGCGGCCGCAGATGCGACCACCGCGATCACCATGGCTGGCCGTGCGCCGCGTCCCATCTGCCGACCCTATACCAGGAGATCACCGCTCGTCGGACCGCCGATCTTGGGACCGAGTGATCGGCGCCGGTGCTCATACGAGCGCAGGCTCGGACTGACAGCGTCTCGCAGGTGAATTCATTTCGTTCACCGGGCAATTTCGTTCACTGGCTGGATGCATCCGAGAGATAGAGAAGGCCCGGCTCCCGACCTGGTCAGACCCTGCTCACGCAGCGATCCGTTGGCGTACGATGGGCGCTTGAGAGCACGCCGTCTCGCAGTTGCCGTGCCGATCGCCCTCCTCGCGGTGTTCGTCTCGATTGCCGCGGCGGGGGCGGCCACCCCCAGGTCCAAGCCGGTCAGGCAATACACGCTCAAGAGCGCTAAGGGGCACTGTCGAGCGCATTACGTCAAGAGGACCAGGTGGGTCAAGCGCAACAGGAACGGGACGTCGGTGAAGGTCAGGAAGACCGTCTGCGTTCACCGCAGATCGAAAGCGCCGCTCAGGCACTGCAAACCAGGCTACGTCAAGAAGACAAAGTGGGTGAAGAGGCGGAACAGGCACCACAAGCTCGTCAGGGTCAGAAGGACGGTCTGCGTCTACCAGCCGCCGCAGCCCCAGTCCCAGTCCCCGCCCCCGACTCCGACATCGTTCTCAGCGGTCGGCTGGGGTCACAACGCCAGAGGCGAGTTGGGGCCTGGTTACCGCAGCAACGTCTTGACCGCCGCGGCACCGGTGACCGGGGTCGGGCCGATCAAGGAAATCAGCGCAGCCGGCGAGTGGGGCGCCGCGCTCCTCACCGACGGCACGGTCAGAGCGTGGGGCGGCAACGTCTCCGGGCAGCTCGGTGACGGGACGACCGAAACGAAAGTGAATCCCGTGACGGTCAAAGGGCTGTCCGGTCCGGTGACCGAGATCGCGATGGCAGCCGAGCACAGCATGGCGTTGCTGAGCAATGGCACGGTCGAGACCTGGGGCAGCAACATCTTCGGTCAACTCGGCAATGGCACGACCGGAGGCGGCAAAGAAGCGTGCGCAGTCGCGTGCCGCTCGCTCACCCCGATCGAGGTGCCCGGGCTGAGCGGCGTCGTCGCGATCTTTGCAGGCGGCGCCAACGATGCGGCGCTGCTCGCGAACGGCACGGTCGTTGCCTGGGGTGAAAACAAATCGGGACAGGTCGGCGACGGGACCCAGGTCGAGAAAGACTCTCCGACCCCGGTGCAGGGTCTCTCCGAAGTGAAGTCGCTCTCCCTCGGCAGCACACCGACGCTCGGCGGGCACATGCTGGTGCTGCGCAAGGACGGTACGGTGCAGGCGGTCGGTCGGAACGCCGAAGGGGAACTTGGCGATGGGTCGATCGACAACAGCCTGGTTCCGGTAACCGTCAGCGGAATGGGTGGGGTCACGGCCATCTCTGCTTCCTTCACACACAACCTCGCCCTGCTAGGCGACGGCAGCGTACGCGCTTGGGGCAGCAACCAGTTCGGCGAGCTCGGGGTGAGCACGCCCGCGGTCTGCGGCAGGACGAAACCGTGCGCCACCGTGCCCACTCAGGTGCCGCTCGCGGGAGTCACCACAATCTCGGCCGGGTACGCCTTCAGCCTTGCCACGAGTAGCGGGCTGGCTTATTCCTGGGGCCACAACAACTACGGGCAGCTCGGAAACGGGACGGTGAACGACCACGCGGCGCCAGGCCTGGTGAGCGGCCTCGCAGGCGTCGCCGCCGTCTCCGCGGGCAACACGCACGCCTTTGCGTTGCTCAGGAGCAGCCCTCGTTCACCCGGCATCACGGTCGCCGCCGGCCCGCAGTCGCTGACGGTGAATTGGGAAGCCGCGGGCCAGAGCGAACCCTGGACCGTCGCCTATCGCCCCGTGGCGCACCCGGCCGCCAAGTTCATGCGGGTGAAACTTGCGCCTGCCACGCGCAGCTACACCGTGTCTGGCCTGGAAGCCCGCCCCTACGAAATAGCCGTCGAACAGGTCAAAGGCAGCTTCGGGCGGCGGGTCGTCGCAGGCACGCCGCTCCCGTGAGAGGGGAGCGCATTTGCTCTGGTGGCGCGCCCGTGGTGCGTTCGTCCGCCAAGCGGAGCGGTCGACTGGACTAGCCGTCGCGCAGCAGCACCAGCCCGCCGAGTGCCCCGACGTAGGCGGTCTGGTCGGGGCCCAGGCTGACCGGGGCGTAGTTGCTGTTGAATCCCAGGCCGGTGCCGGCGAGCCGTTCGTAGACGGTTTCGCCCGTACGGAACGAGAGGGCTGTCAGATACCAGGCATCGATCCCGTCTGAGCGGGGCGGCTTCGTGTAGGTGTAGACCAGCCCGGCGGCCAGCGACAGCTTGGGCACGGCCGAGGGCGCCCTCTGGGTGCTGTACCACACCGGTGTGCAGCCCGTGCCCGCTTTGTCGATGTCGATCCGCTCGATCCCAGGAGCGGTCGAGACGCCGTTGAGCGTGGCCGCGGGACCGGTGTAGCCGTAATTGTTCTCGACGATGATCGAGCGACCGGTGCCTATCAACGAGTTGTCGGTGGAACCGGAGCCCGCGCTGAACACCGGCACGGTGCAGACCAAGCGGCTGCCGGACACGCGCTTGGCACGCCGGTAGACGACCACGTCCATCGGATCGGCGTTGTCGGTGATCGCCACATACTTGGCGCCCATCAGGTTCGGCGTCGTTCCAGAGCCGTCCTCGGTCTGCCCCGGCTTGACGCTGCCGATGTTCGGATAGGTTTCGCGCCAGGTGATCCACGGCGCCCCGTCCGTCGCCGGGTCGAGCCGGTACAGCGCGCGATCGGTGACCATGAAGACGCCGCCCGTGCGGTCGACCGAGAACGAGTTGCCGATCGGCTCCGCCAGGTTCAGGGTCTTGACGGCACCGCTGGCCGGATCGACCGTACCGACGACCCCCTTGGTCGTGGCAAACCAGATCCTGCCGCTCCAGTCCGGAAGCGCGGAGATGACCTGATCACCGGACGAGAGGGAGGCACTGAGGTCATACGCACGCTCCAGTGAGAACGCGGGGCCGGTGCTCCCGCTGGTCTCGCCGACGACCCAGATCTGGCCGTTGGCGGTCGGGATCACTGCGCGGTCGTTCTGATCGAGATAGAAGTATCCGCCGCCGGAGAAGTCGGTGAACGGGTTGTTTGTGCCGACGCTGCGCGGCGGGAGTGCCATCACCGCCAAGAGGGCGAGCGTCTGTGGGTCGAACATCGCCAGCCGCGGCCCTTCGAGACCGATGCAGATGGCCACTATCCGGTCCGAGCTGTCGAAGGTGAGCGAGGCGCACTCGCCGCCCTGGAAGGTCGAGAGGGTCTGCACGTTGTCGCCGAGTGGCCCCGACCACAGATACGTGTTGGTCATGTACGCATCGTCGTGCAGGTTGCTTCTGCCGTTCGGCGCCATGAATGCGTTCTGAGGCACCACCGGCGAGGACACGGCCCTGGGCCTCGCCGGCGAGCCGGTGAACGCCGGAACCGCAGTCACGTCGGATGGGTTCTGGGGAATCGGTGTCGGCGGCACGCCCGCCGCCACCGCGCTATCGAGAAGAAGCATGGAGAAGACGACGCCGAGCAGCGCTGTCACCCCCGTCCGACGGAGCGCGCTCCCGGTGACCCGCCATTCCCCGTTTGCTCTGGACCCCATTGCTCGTTGAGCTCACTACCCCGTCTTCGGGGGCTTCAAGCGCGGCGGCCGGCGGAGCTAGAGACCATGATGCGGCCACTCGGGCGTGAGGTCGCCGGCCTTGAACGCGGCCGCACCGAGCGTGTGCGGATCGCGGCGCATGAACATCGAGATCACCATCTCGGCCTCGATCCGCAGGCGCTCCTCCAGCGTGCGGCCGACACCGCGCATGATGCTCTCCTTGTCGCTTCGGATCGCGCCCTGAGGGAGCGCGGCGATCTCATGGGCGAGTTGCTGAGCGCGCCCCAGCGCACGCCCGCGCGGCACGATCTCGTTGACGAGGCCGATCCGCTGTGCCTCTTCCACGCCGATGCGGCGGCCGGTGATCACCAGCTCCATCGCCTTGGCGAAGCCGACCACGAGCGGCAGCCGAACGGTCATGCCGTCACCTCCAACGATGTTCCAGCGGCGCTCGAGCGCGCCGAACTCCGCGTTCTCGGCTGCGATACGAATATCGGCCAGCAACGCCGTCTCGAGCCCTGCGGCAAACGCGTAGCCATTGACCGCGGCGATGACCGGCTTGAAGATGTCGGCCTTGCGCGTGTAGCCGCACTCACCGGGGCTGTTGTAGAGGCTGACGCGGTAGGCGTCGTAGTCGCCGAGCTCGCTCAGGTCCGCCGCGTCCTGGAGATCCCAGCCTGCGCAGAACGTGGTCTCACCGGCGCCCGTGAGCACGAGCACGAACGCATCGTCGTCATCGCGAAAACGCTGCCAAGCATGATGCAGCTCCGCGTTCATCGTGCGATTGACCGCGTTGTGCTGATCCGGGCGGTTGTAGGTGAGCGTGACGACATGCGCGTCCTGCTCGTACAGCAGCGTCTCGTAATCCATCAGGCCTCACTCTCCGGTTGGGATCCGAGTTCTATGACTTCTGCCGCGCCGCTCTGCGGGCGCCGGCGCGTGACGCCGCCCGCTCCGGGTGCTACCCGGCTGGGCTCGACGACGGTTCGCCGCCGCTGCCGAGCGCTCCCTCGATCTCGCCGATCGCGCTGCGCTCGGGCCCGCTGACCTCTTGGCCATGCTCGGAATGCGCCTCTGCCACCCGCTCGGCGAGGCCGAGGACGAAGCCACGGTAGTCCCCCAGCTCCTGCGGCGTGGCTTTGGCCTGCAGCAGAGCGACCGCGTCGCGGATGTGCTGGAGGGCGTGCTCCTTGAGCTCCTCCGGCGAGTGATAGCGGGTGTGGTCGGTCTTCGGCTTGGCCGCGACGATCTCGTCGAGCAGCTCGCTCTGGCCGTGCTGCTGGCGGGCCTCGGCATAGGCCTTGCCCATCGAGAACGTCTCGCGGAACGTCCCTCCTCGAGACGCCGTGATCACGAGCACGCCGGCGCTCGGCGGTCCCTCGAGCACCTGCGTCCACTCCTCGGGCGTGAAATCGGCCTGCTTGGTCATGGGCACCTCCAGTCGGTTTGGGCGGCCCGTGCTGCACACAACGCCCTGCGCAGTTGCGTCAGTCGCGGCGCCGTTCGATATCGCGGCCCTTCTGCTGCATCCAGCGACCGATGAGGACCGACCCCAGCAGCACGACTGCAAACGCGATAACCGCCCAGATCACAACCCCCATCGCGATCACCATCGGGCCATCATCTCACGTCCGTGCGCGCGCCGAGCAATCTCCGGCACTACACACAGCGAAGCGCGGAGCCGACGCCGGTTCCACGCTCCGGTGCCGTACCCACCCATGCAATCCCCTGCGATGGCGGCGAGGCATGAGCCGGATTGGCCTAGCCGCAGGGTGCGTCAAGACTCGCGGCGCGCTGACGGGGAAGTCAAGCACGCCGCGAGCATGCGCCGTTCCCGGCAATCCGTGCCGGGCCGACGGAACAGGAATACCCGCGAATGACGATCGGCGGCCTGGAGATTGGTCTAGTTCGACCTCGGAGAAGGTGCAGGCCGGGGCGTGCACCGCGGCCATGGACGTGGGGTCAGCGATCGAGCCGCTCGCGCCAGTGCGTGAACGCGCCGGCCAGCTCGTCCTGGCCGAGGGAGCTCAGGCGGGTTATGTGGTCGTCTATGTAATAGAGGTAGAGAGGCAGGATCTGCTCGCCGAGCAGCCGGGCCGCTTCCTGCTCATCGGTCGGCGGCGCGGTACGCCACGACAGGGCCGCCGCCACGAGTGCGGCGGCCGGCGCCTCGTTGTCGGCGAGGTAGTGAGTCACGGCAGCTTCGTTGGTGCCGACCTGTCCCGTATCCGCCGTGAAGAGGAAGCGAACAGGGAAGAGCACAAGCTTGGTCACGCGACGCACCCCCCGGGCAAGGAGCGTCTCTGGGCGGCGGATCTCCTGCACGGCGTCCGCCTCGCGCCTTGCGCTGCGCGCCCATCCCTTCAGCCGGGAGCGGCCACGGGGCGCGGCGCCCGCCAGGTATTCCAGCGCGAACTCGGCCCCGCCGATGACGAGCTCGTCGGCGCTCGGGCGCTGCAGACCAGCACGCGCCTCGGTTCCGGCCAGTAGTCGCCCATTCTCGAGCAGGTCCAACCGATCGAGCGCAGGAAAGCGCCCACCCTGCGAGTCTCCACTCAGCGTCGACGGCGTGCCCCAGAAGACGGAGAGCCGCTCACCGAGCTCAGATCCCTTTGCCTTCTGGGCGTCGGCAACGGCCAGGACTGTCCGGGGGTCACGAGAGCTGATCGGGTCGCTGAGGACCAGGCCGAGGTCGATGTCGCTCACCAACGCGCTGAACCCGCCATGGGCCACGCTGCCCAGCGCGTAGGCAGCGAGCAGACGTTCTCCGAGGGCGCTCCGATAGGCGTCAACCGCCTCGGTCAGGATCGTCTCGGCACTCATCACGCGCACGCGAAGTATGCACATCGGATCCGCAGCGAGTCACAGGTTCGCCTCCCGTCCCGCGACAACGTCGAACTGCGGCTGCCCGAAGAGGACCACGCCTCCTGCCCGATCGGGCCATGTCACCTGCCCCACGCAGACATGCGTCAGTCACTTTGCGTGCTGAGACGTACGCCGTTCGTTTAACAAGTCGGCCGCCAGACCACCCATCGTTCATTCTTCAGCCCACCGCCCGAATCTGGAGAGCATCAAATGCGACAACTTCATGACCTTCATCAATCCATGCAAGACACCCGATCACTCCGCCAGGTGCCACTCTCCTTCACGAGCCCGGAGGTTGCCGACACCGAGCAATTCGCCAGCCGCTGGGAACCGGGCAGCTTCGTCGCGCACGCAACGCCCACCGACCCATACGAGGCCTGGCTCGACGAGCGCCGTCGGGAAGTCCCCCCGGGCGCAGCTGCAGCGCCTGGGGCAGCCAACCGGTTCCGACTGAACCAACGGGCGAAGGCCCCGTGGGAGGCGATCCGGGTGACGCTCTCGCACGACGGCTGTTAGATCGACAGCGCGCGAGCCTCCGCCGGCGCGGTGGTAGTGTCGCGGGATGCGACGCGCAACGGCTCGCTTTACCCTTGCGCTCGCTGTGTTGGTCGCGCTGAGCGCAACCCCGAGCTCGGCCGTCGGCCTGGTCGCCGCGACCCCGTTTCAGCCCTCGGTGCATCCGCTGCCGGGGTCGGCGCGCGTGCAGGTGCGACAGGCCGGCGCATGGCATCCCGGCTGCCCCGTGCCGCTCTCGCAGCTGCGCCTGCTCAGCGTCAGCTACGTCGGCTTCGACGGGCAGGCACACACAGGCCAGCTCATCGTCAACCGTTCCGTTGCCGCGCCGTTAGGTCGAGTTTTCGCGAAGCTCTACGCTCTGCACTTCCCCATCCGCCACATGAGCCTCGCCGACAGGTACGGGCCCGCGACTTCCCGCCCCACCGACGGGGACGTGAGCGCGAGCTTCGAATGCCGGCAGGCGGCACCGTCGCCTTGCGTGGGTGGGAAGGGCACGGGCTCCTGGTCAGAGCATGCGTTCGGCGAGGCGGTGGACCTGAACCCGCTCGAGAACCCATACGTAGGGTGCGGTCAGAGCCGCGACCCCGCCACCCGCCCTTACTTCAACCGCTCGCGGCTCCGCCCCGGGATGGTGACCCCCGCAGTGGTGCGGGCATTTCGGTCGATTGGCTGGGGCTGGGGCGGCAGCTGGGTCGGATCGACCAAGGACTACATGCATTTCTCCGCGAGCGGGCACTGAACGCCGGCAGGCGCGTCCTGCTCGCCGACCGACTGCCTGTCCGCACAGCAGGGGCCGCCTTTCATAGGGGCGATCGTGGGGCGCCAGCCAGGGCGGCGCCCCAGATCGCGCTAAACAGCCGCCGCCTCGGTCTCCTTGATCCCCTGCCGAATCATCGACCTCAGTTCAGGCGTGTCCTCGTGAGAGTGAACAGCCACGGCATGCTGCACGGCGGCCTCGAGAAGCTCGTCCTCCGAGTCCGCCGCGATCCCGACGGTGCAGTTCATCTCGCTCGGAACCTCGCGGCAATCGATGTACTTGCGGGCCATGTGGTCCCCTTTCCTCGGTAGGAGGATCTTCTACCCGGCTTGGGCAGCTGTCAAGGCGCCGACCCAGGGCCCCGCCGTGACGGTCGGGACACGTTGCGAGCATCTGGCTTCCCGGGTGCGGTCGACTAAGAGTGCCGCGACAGATCGCGCGCGGGCCCGCCCGGTGACCGCGGGCGGCCTGGTGCTCGCCGACGAGCAGGAGCGGGGCCGCGTCGGGGCAGATGCCAATCCGCGAGCCGCGCGAGCGGAGGCTCGAGCGCCCTCGGAGCAGTGACGGCCGGCGGTGCCGCCGGGTTCGGTTTCCTTTCAGCCGGCTCAACGACCTGCGAGCGCCGCACGAGCGCAGCTCGGCGTGCCGCACCGTCGTGGAGCAGATCGCGTTCGCGCTCGACCGCGAGCGCGCCGGCGAAGTGTGGATTCATGTGCATGCGAGTGAGACTGACGACTCCGGTGCAGTCTGATAAGACATTTAGACGCAGCTAAATCAATCGTCCCACCTGCCGCCAACTGCAAGCCTGTTGCCGTGATCCGCGCCCGCTTTGACACCGAGGCCCTCACGAGGGTGCGCTTCGCGATCTCCCCGATGGTAGAGATGATGACAAGCCTGAAAGCGCTGGACGACCCCGCCCGCGCTGAGCTTCACCTCCCCTGGCTCGAGCAGGCTCGTGCGCGCACGCGCGATCTCGACCTGTCGGCGATGCGCGCCCTGCACAGCCCGAACCGGTACAACCCCGACTTCGTCAACCCGCCGCCCAGCGCACCGCTCGCCGAGTTCGAGGACGAGTTGGCGGTGATGGTGGCCACCCCGGCGAAGCAGATCCGCGCCGAAGTCCGGCACGCGTGGGAGGGCGAGGCTCTGCCTGACGTGCTCGAGCCGTTCGTGAGCGAGCCCGCCCGCGCCGTGGAGCGCCTGGCTGAGCTGATGCGCGCGTACTGGGATCGCGCGCTGTCCGAGCATTGGGCGCGGATTCGCTCGCTGCTCGAGCACGACGTGCAGTACCGATCGCGCCAGATCGCCGACGGCGGCACGCGCCGCCTCTTCTGCGACTTGGACCCAACGGTGAGCTGGGATGACGGGGTCCTTTCGGTCGACCACTGCGACGACGAGACGCTTGACCTCGACGAGCGCGGCCTGCTTCTCCTGCCGAGTGTGTTCGTGTGGCCGAAGGTGATGACCGTCACTGCCCTACCGTGGCAGCCCACGCTGGTATACCCGGCGCGCGGCGTCGGAATGCTGTGGGAGCCACCCCAACCGCCCCCCTCCGATGCGCTTGTGAAGCTTGTGGGGCGCAACCGCGCGGCGCTTCTGCTCGTGCTCGACTCCCCGCGCTCGACGATAGAGCTGGCCGGCGCCCTGGGGGTCTCGAGTGGCGGCGTCTCACAGCAACTGGGGATCCTCGCCGACGCCGGCCTCGTCAAGCGCCGCCGCGTTCAGCGCTACGTCCTGTACCTGCGCTCACTCGAGGGTGACGCGCTCGTGAAGGCGACCGGCGCCTGACCTATCTCAAGTCGCTGCGATCTCGGACGGGTCTCTCAGTGCAGGATGCTCCACGGATGTCTGGCCGAGTTACCGGCTGTGGCGCGCGGCAGGAGGTCAAGGGGCAGTTTGCCACCCGCTAATCCCGACCGGCCGCCACGCCGCCCTCACTTCGTCAGCAGCAGCACCAGCAGCGTGACGAAGGCCACGAGCAGCACCGACACCGCGAGCACCCGCGCGCGCCACAGCGCTGCCACGTCCTCTCGCTCGCCGGCTGGCGCCCCGGCTGCCCTCGGCGGGTAGCCGGCCCCGAGCGCTTCCCGCCTGTGCGCGGCTTGTCCCACCCGCGGCGCGCGCGGCACGCGCTGCGGAACGAGCGGACGCGCCGTCGGCTCGAGCGGCTCGGTCTCGCTCAGCACGAGCGTGCGCTCGGAGGTCGCCGCCTCATGCTCCTTCGCGGCCTCGTCCCGCTCGGAGGCGATGCCGTCACGCTGGGAGCGGATGCGGTCGCGCTCTGAGGCGATGCGGTCAACCTGGGAGGCGATGCGGTCGCGCTCTTCCACGGCCGCGTCACGCTCCTGGGCGGTGCGGCTTTCCTGCTCCAGGGCGGCGTCGCGCTCGCGGACCACGCGCTCGCGCTCTTCCAGCGCCGCGTCGCGATCGTCGAGGATGCGCTTCCCCTCCTCGATGGCCGCGTCCAGCTCGCGCGCGACTCGCTTACCCTCCGCGACCGCGGCGTCACGCTCGCGGGCGATGCGGTCACGTTGCTCGAGGATCGTGTCACGCTCGCGCGCCAGGCGATCGCGCTCGCTCGCCAGCGCATCGCGCTCGAGAGTTCGCCGAGAGCCGAGCCCGGCCGTCAGCTCCCATTGCCGGGTGACCTCCTCGACGCGCGCCCGCGCGGTGTCGCGCTCGGCGAGCATTCGGTTGCGCGCTCGCTGCGCCTCGTCGCGCTCGGCGCAGGCCTCGTCGCGTTCACGGATTGCCTCGTCGCGCACCGCTCGCACCTCGTCGCGTTCCCGCGCGCTCTGCGCCGCCAGGCGGGCCGCCGCTCGCTCGCGCTCGACCTCGGCACGCAGGTCCTCGATGCGCAGCTGCACCTCCGCCTCGATCGACGCGCCCCGCCCGGTGATCGCCGCCTCCCGCTCGGCGAGCGCCTGACGATGCTCGCCGCGCAATTGCTCACACTCGCGCTTGGCCGCCTCGAGCTCGTGCAGCGCCTGATCACGTGATCGCACCGCCGCGTCGTGCTCCAGCCGCAGCCGGCCCTCTGATCCCTCACCGTCGTCCGCAGGGCCCCCATCGGGGCCGTCGTGCTCGGGCTTTGCGCCTTCCTTGGGTGGCGAGGAGCGTCGCCGGGCTTTGCGCTGCGGGCGCCGGCCGGCCGCAGGCGCCGAGGGCGGCGGCAGCGGGACCGTGACGTCCGGGGCGACCGTCAGCTCCGCTTGGACAAGCGTCGACGGATCGGTCGAGCATGGAAAAACGGCCAGCCAGGTTTCGCCCTCCTCGGCGTTCCACGGCTTCTGGTCGAGCGTGGCCAGGATCCGCTGCTCGCGGCCGTCGGCCACGGCGGTCAGGGCGGGGCGCATGAAGCGCCGCCCGCGAACGCCGAACCATCGACCGCGAACCTCGAGGCAGGCCTCGTCGCCGAGCCCGAAGCGTTCGACCTCGAAGCTGGCTGGTTCGAGCGGCGTCATGATCCCCTGTTCCCGGCTTCCATGCGAGACATCACTACCCATAGTGGCAGGGACCATGCGCACTGCAGGGTCCCTCGCAAGCCGCCGCCGCGACGCATTCGTCCTATCAACACAGGGTTGACAGGAGGGAAAGCGGGGTAAGGACGATCCGTCCTCGAGGCCGCTCCGTCGTTGCGGCCCCGTCCCATCCAGCCGGAGGAAACACATGCCATATCGACGACTGCTGGGCGCCGCGGTGGCGCTCGCCCTCGTTGGATCTCTGCTCGCATCGGTCGCGGCGTCGGCCAACCCGATCCTCATGCCCACCGTCAGCCGCGAGATCGCCCAGCAGAAGGCGATCGTCGCCGGGCATCAGGCGATCACGCCGCCGGCGCCGCCCTGTCCGGAGAACGGCATGCTTCCGGAACCGTTCTCGAGCTGTGGGCTGCCCGAGGCGCCTGCGACGACGCTTCCCTATCCGACGAACATGGCCTACTGGGGCGGGCATGTGCAGGTTCACCCGAAGGTCTATGTCGTCTACTTCGGCTGGGGCGAGCCCGGCGCCTTCCCGGCGAGTGCGAAATGCAAAGCCGAGACGATTCAGGAGGGCCTCTTGAAAGCGCGGCTGAAGTGCGACCCGGACGGGGCGGGCGCGCGGATGGCCGACTGGGTTCAGCAGCTCGGCGGCACCGAATGGGCCGGGGTCAGCACCCAGTTCTTCCAGATCGGCAGCGGCGGCAGCGAAGAACACATCACCAATCCGACGAACGTGCTCGCGGGGCTGTGGGCCGACAACGAAGCGCCCGCGGACCTCTCGAAAACGTCCGGCGAAAGCGAACCGGGCGCGGGCAACACCTACACCGACCTGGCTGCCGAGGCGGCGCGCGCGGCCAAGCACTTCCACGTCAAGGACCTCGCCAACGCCGACTTCGTGATCGCGCAACCGCAGCAGTTCAGCGACCCGAACGCGTACGAAAGCGGCTACTGCGCGTTCCACGACTACACCCAGCCGGGCACGGAGCACGGGATCTACAACGGGATCACGCCCGGCGTCGCCTACACGAACATGCCCTACGTGCTGAAGATCGACAGCGAACCCATCAACGGCGGCGAACCGGTCAACGACTGCGGCGAAAACGCCGTCAACGCCGGGCCTTCGGGGAAGCTCGACGGCATCTCGATCGTGCTCGGGCACGAGATCGAGGAGACGATCACGGACCCCGGCGCCGAGGACATCCTCGGCAGCGGCACCGAGACCACGAACCTCGGTGGCTGGTACGACGCGCTCGACGCGAACGAGAACGGCGACAAGTGCGCGTGGGTCGGCGAGCCGTTGACGGGACCCGTGCCGGGCGGTCCACAGGTGCTGCCGATCCCCGGGGCGATGGGCGACATCAAGGGCAACCAGGGCACGACGTTCGCCGTCCAGTCGCTGTGGAGCAACGAAGCGGCAGCCGGGACGGGCTATTGCGCCGGGGCGGGTACCGACCTGCCCTGACGCGGCACCTCGAGCCGGCCCTCAGCGCTCGAGCACGACGCGCACGGTGCGGAGCAGCCGGTCGCTGGCTCCCCGCACGCTGCCGCCCTGCTCGAGCGTGCTCTGGATGTAGGCGAGCGTCTCGGCGGTCAGGCGCTCGCCGGGGAGGACGTTGGGGATGCCGGGCGGATACGTCGCCAGCGACTCGGCGGCGATGCGCCCGGCGGCCTGCGCGGCCGGCACGACCTCCTGCTCGCCGAGGAAGGCCTCGCGCGGCGTCATCGCGAGCTCGCCCCAGGGAGGCGCCGCGGCGAAGCTGGCGCTCTCGCCGGTCGGGTCGAGCCCGACCCGCTCGACGGCCGCCCGCAGCGTCTGCACGAGCCGCGCGGCCTCGGGCAACGAGCGCTCGCCCATGCCGAACACGGCGACGAGCACGTTCTGGCCGTAGAGCTCGAGGTTGATGTCGCCGAGGTCGCGCAGCATCGGTGCCAGCTCGTAGCCGGTGGCGCCCACCCCCCGCACGTCGATCGCGACGCGCAACGGGTCGTAGGCGAACACGCCCGGCCGCCCGCTCATCCGCTCATCGAGCACATCCAGCCCGTCGATCTCCCTGATCTGCTCACGCGTCTCGGCCAGCCCGCGCATCGTCTCCTCGAGCAGCTCCCGCCCGTACACGGCGGCGTGTCGCCGAGCGCCGTCAAGCGACGCGGTCAGCAGCGCGCTCGGGCTGGTCGACTCGGTCAGCGTGACCGCGCGGTCGACCGCATCCGCGCCGATCCGCTCGCCGGCCTCCGCGCCGAGATGGAGCATCGCCGACTGCGTCAAGCTGCCCACGATCTTGTGCGTGCTCGAGATCACGAGGTCCGCCCCGAGCGAGAGCGCGTGTGCCGGCAGCCGCTCGTGGAAGGCCAGGTGCGCCCCCCATGCCTCGTCGACGATCAGCGGCACGCCGTGGGCGTGGGCAATCTCGGCAAGCGCCCGCACGTCTGCGACCGCGCCGAAGTACGTGGGGGAGACGATCCAGGCAGCGACCGCGCGCGGCGTTCGCGCGAGGGCGTCCTCGAGCGCCTGCGGCGAGAGGCAGTGTGCGATTCCCAGCTCCGGGTCGATCTCGGGCGCGGCGAACGTCGGGCGCAGTCCGGAGAGCACGAGCGCGTCGATCGCACTCGAGTGGGCGTTGCGCTGCACGACCACCTCCTCGCCGTAGTGCGCCAGCGCCAGACCCGCCGCGAGGTTGCCCTGCGAGGCGCCGTTGACGAGGAACCACGCGCGGGCCGCACCCCACGCCTCGGCCGCCAGCCGCTGCGCGCGTTCGAACGGCGTCGGCGTGGGCCCGACGTCGATCCCGTGCGTGAGCGCCGGGATGTCCAGGCTCAGCGCGCGCTCGCCGATCGCCTGTGCCAGCCCGGGGTCGGCGCCGGGGCCCCCCTTGTGCCCGGGCACGTGCAGGCGCGCCGGGTCGCGGTCGGCGTACTCGCACAGGGCGTCGAGGTAGGGCGTCTGTTCCTGCTCGGAGCTCATCCGCAACCGAGCTAGGCCGCCGGCGCGCCCGCAACGCGGCCGTGGGCCCCGATCAGCGTCTGCGAGGCCTCCTCCGTCCAGAGCACCTGCTCGCGGCCGGGTCCCACGCCGACGAGCGTGACCGGCGCACGGGTGTGCTCGGAGATGAACTGCAGGTACTCGCGCGCCGCATTGGGCAGATCCGAGAGAGTGCGGCACTCGCCGAGGTCCTCGCGCCAGCCCGGCAGCTCGGTCAGCTCGGCCTTGGTGTGGTGGAGCACGGTCTGGTGATAGGGGAAGTCGTCGAAGACCGCGTCTTCGGCGCCGCGGTAGCTCGTGCAGACCTGGATGCGATCGAAACCGGAGAGCACGTCGAGCTTGGTCACGACGAGGGCCGTCAGGCTGTTCAGGCGCGCCGCGTAGCGCAGCGCGACCAGGTCGAGCCAGCCCGTGCGGCGAGGACGCCCCGTGGTCGTGCCGAACTCACCGCCCGCCACGCGGATGCGCTCGCCGGTCTCGTCATGCAGCTCGCTCGGGAACGGTCCCGCGCCGACACGCGTCGTGTACGCCTTGGCGATGCCCCACACCTCGTCGATGCTCTTTGGCCCGACCCCGGTGCCGACGCAGGCGGCGCCCGACAGCGGATTGGAGGAGGTGACGAACGGATAGGTGCCGTGGTCGATGTCGAGCATCGCGCCCTGAGCCCCCTCGAAGATCACCTTCCTGCCGTCGTCGAGCAGGTCCCACATCAGCTTGGCTGTGTCTGCGATGTGCTGCTCCAGACGATGGCCGAACGTCAGGTATTCCTCGGTCATCGCGTGCAGGTCGAGCGAGGGGTCCTTCTCGAACGGACGCAGCGACAGGCGCTTGGGCTCCATCGCGGCGACGATCTTCTTCTTCAGGATCTTCTCGTCGAGCAGGTCCTGCAGGCGAATGCCCAGGCGCGCCGCCTTGTCGGCGTAGCACGGTCCGATCCCGCGGCGCGTGGTGCCGATCTGGAGGCTGCCGAGCTTGGCCTCGCCGGCCGAGTCGAGCAGCAGGTGGTAGGGCATGATCAGATGCGCGTTGGCCGAGATGCGCAGCCCGCCGACGTCGATCCGGCGAGCGCGCAGTGCGTCCAGCTCGCCGATCAGGACCTTCGGGTCGATCACCACGCCGTTTCCGATCACGCAGCACTTGCCCGGGTAGAGGATCCCCGACGGGATCAGGTGCAGCTTCCACTCCTCGCCGTCGCGCACGATCGTGTGACCCGCGTTGTTGCCGCCCTGAAAGCGCACGACAGCATCGGCCTGCTCGGCGAGCAGGTCCGTGATCTTTCCCTTCCCCTCATCGCCCCACTGGGCGCCGACGATCACGATTCCGGGCATGTGTGATGCAGTCTATGTGGGGGACGAGCCGGTCCCGGTGCGGGCCGAACCGGCGCTCACACCAGTCGCGCCTGCGTCGCCGCCGGCTGCTCGTCGGCCTCCTCCGGCGGCTCGCGGGCCGAGGCCAGGGGCCCGCCGCGCTGTGTCGCCCCGTCCATGCGCTCGGACGGGCGGCGCTTGAGTCGGTCGTCCTCGCCGAACAGCGGCAGGCCGTCGCCGCAGATCGCCACCAGCCTCGACACGGTCCGCTCGCCCAGCTGCTCGATCAGCTCGTCGTAGCGAAGGTTGGTCGTGACGATCATCGCCCGCTCGTCCTCGTAGCGGCTGTTGACGATCGAGTAGAGCTGCTCGAGCACCCACTCGGTCGTGTTCTCCGCGCCCAGGTCGTCGATGTGCAGGAGGTCGACCGCGGCGAGCTGCTCGAGGAAGCCGATCATGCCGGCCTCGGTCTCGATCGCCGCGCGGATCAGGTTGAGCAGCCGCGGCAGCGAGTAGATCGCGACGGAGCGCCCGGCGTCGATGGCGGCCTTGGAGACGATCATCGCGAGCGTGGTCTTGCCCGTGCCGACGTCCCCCATCAGCCACAGCCCGCGACCGGCGTCGAGGTTGGCGTCGATGTCGCGCACGTAACGGCGCACCTCGTGCACGACGTCGGGGGCGACCCGCGCGATTTCGGGGACCGGCGGGCGCTCGAACGACACGCCGCGGTAATGCCTGGGCATGCGACCCTCCAGCCCGGCCGTGCGGCGCCGGGCGATGCGCGCCGAACGGCAGCGGCAGTCGCTCGCCGTGTTCGTCTGCTCGTCCAGCACGAAGCCGCTGCCGTCGCACAGCCCGTAGGGGCACGGGCCGGCGGCGGATAGGCCGGCCTGCTGCTCTGGCTCGGCCGGGGCGCTCACGGCGTGTACCGCTCTCCCGCGTAGTTGTTGAACTTCGGGTACTCCTTCTGGAAGGTGAGCGTGACTTTCCCGACGGCGCCGTTGCGGTGCTTGGCGATGATCAGGTCCGCCTCGCCCTCCCGTTCGGATTCCTCGTCGTAGTACTCGTCGCGGTAGATGAACATGACGAGGTCCGAGTCCTGCTCGAGGTTTCCCGACTCGCGCAGATCCGACAGCTGCGGTTTCTTGTCCGGGCGCGTCTCCACCGCGCGGCTCAGTTGCGAGAGCGCGATCACCGGCACGCCGAGCTCGCGCGCGAGGATCTTCAGACCGCGGCTGAGCTCGCCGACGGCCGTCACACGGCTGTCGTAGCGGCTGTCCGTCCGCATCAGCTGCAGGTAGTCGATGATGATCAGCCCGAGCCCGCCCTCGCACTGGCTGTGCAGGCGGCGCGCCTTGGCGCGGATCTCGAGCATGCCCACGTCGCTCGAGTCGTCCACCCACAGCGGCGCCGCCGCGAGCACCTGCGAGGCCTTGAGGATCTTCGGCCAGCGCTGCTCGGCCACTCGTCCCTTGCGCAGCTCCTCGCCCTTGATTCGCGCCTGCGAGGCGACGAACCGTTGCGCCAGCTCGGCCTCGGCCATCTCCAGCGAGAACAGCGCGACCGGCTTGTTGTGTTCGACCGCAGCGTTCTCGGCGATGTTGCAGACGAGCGCGCTCTTTCCCATCGCCGGACGCGCGGCGATGATGATCAGGTTGCCCGGCTGAAAGCCGCCCGTGATCTCGTCGAGGTCCTTGAAGCCGGACGGCGTGCCCGTCAGCGAGGTGCCTTCGATCGACAGTCGGTGCAGCTTGTCGAGCTCCTCGTGCAGCACCTCCTCGATCGCCCTGAAGTCCTGCTGGCGGTCGTCACGCGCGACCTCGAGCATCGCCTTCTCGGCCAGCTCGACCAGCTCGCGCGGAGCCGCCTGGTGCCCGGCCACGCTCTCCTGGATCTCGTAGGAGGCCTTCAGCAGGCGCCGCAGCAGCGCGTTCTCGCGCACGATCTGGGCGTAGCGTCGGGCATGCCCGGCCGCCGGGACGACCCCCGTCAGCTCGTCCACCGCCGCCGGCCCGCCGACGTCCTCGAGCTTGCCCATCTGGCGCAGGCGGTCGATCACCGTCAGGGTGTCGACCGGCTCGCTCTCGTTGTAGAGCGCGAGCATCGCCTCGTAGATCGCGCCGTGGCGCTCGCGGTAGAAGTCTTCGGCGCGCAGCCCCTCCTCGATCACGAGCGCGTAGAGCGAGCGATCGGAGAGCAGGATCGCCCCCAGCACGGACTGCTCGGCATCGAGGTTGTGCGGCGGCGTCAGGCCTGCCGGCGAGGCGCCGTTTACGCCGTTGGTTGCCGCGACCGCGCTCATGGGTTGGGCGAGTTTAGGCTCGGGCCTTCGCGCGTCAGGCGAGACTCTCCGCTCCTACGGATGATTTTGTTTCGCACGAACGAATGTTCGCATCTGCGGCGGCGGGCAAACCGCGGTGTGAACGGCGCGCGAAGCGACGCTTACTTCTTGGCGACGATCATCGTCTTGACCGTCGCCGGGACGTTGTCGACGACCTCGACCACGACCATGTAGGTGCCGACGTTCTTGATCGGCTCCGGCAGGTGGACGTTGCGTTTGTCGATCTTCAGGCCGCGCGCTTCCTTGATCGCGTTGGCGATGTCCTGCGCCGTGACCGAGCCGAACAGGCGGCCGTCGGCGCCTGCCTGCTGGGGGATCGTGAGCACGGTGCGGTTCAGCAGGCTGACGTTCTCCTCGGCCCGCTCGATCGCGTTCTGCTCGGCGCGCTCGGCCGCCTGCTGGCGCTGGCGGATCGCCTCGACCGCGCCCTTCGTGGCCGGCTGGGCGAGCCTGCGCGGCATCAGGTAGTTGCGCAGGTACCCCTTGGAGACATCGACGACGTTGCCCTGCTCGCCGAGCGTCTCGACGTCCTGCAGAAGGATGGCCTCGGGCATGCTCGCTCCTAGCGGTCGCGGTCGCGGTCGCCGCGTTCGCGCCGCGGGCTGTCGTCGCGCCCGCCCTCGTTCACATACGGCAGCAGCGCGAGCTCACGCGCGCGCTTCACTGCGCGCGCGATCTGCACCTGGTGGCGCCGGCAGGAGCCGGTGATCCGCCGGGAGCGGATCTTGCCCTTCTCGGAGATGAACTTCCGCAGCGACGCGACGTCCTTGTAGTCGACCTGCTCGACCTTGTCGCGGCAGTACTGACACGACTTGCGCCGCCCGCTGCCGAGCCCACCCTTCTTGTCGCGCCGGCGAACCGGCTTGCCACGACCGCGTGCCTTGGCCATCAGCGGAGCTCGCCGCGAGCGCGGGTCGGGTAGGCGGGCATGGGAACGGATGAATGCACAAGAACCTCTCTGTAACTGGTGATGCTCAGAACGGGATGTCGTCGTCGCCGGTGCCGCCGACGGGCGCGGTCTGGAAGTCCCCTTCGTCGATCGGAACCTCGCCACCCGAAGGCGCGCCGCCCGACTGACGGGCTCCGATCGGTCCGCCTCCGCCGGAGGCGTCTTCGCGCGAGCCCAGGAACTGCACCGAGTCGGCAATGATATCGGTTGCCTGGCGCTTTGTGCCGTCCTGGGCTTCCCACTCGCGCCACTCGAGGCGACCGTCGATCGCGACGGGGCGGCCCTTGGACAGGTAGCGCGCGGCGTTCTCGCCCTGCGCGCCCCACACGGTCACGTTGAAGTAGTTGGGCTTGTCGACCCATTCACCCGTCGCGTTGTCCTTGCGGCGTGTGTTGCAGGCGATGCGCAGGCTGCACACCGATGTCCCGCCGGGCGTCGTGCGCAGCTCGGGGTCGGCGGTCAGGTTCCCGGTCATCACGACCCTGTTGATGTTGGTGGCGGCCACGGCTCCTCTTCCTTTCGGCTTGTAGCTTGCCGTGCGGGCTTCTCGGCCCGCGCTGCAGTTCTCGTTCGCACTCGCGAACGTCGAGTCTAGACCGGCTTGCGGGCGCGAACCGAGCGCGGCGCTCGTCGAAGCTCGCTAATTGCGCTCGCGCGAGACCTCGCCCGCGCTGCGGCGTGCGCGCGAGGAGGTGCCGAACACCTCGTCCCAGTAGGGCGCGCTGATGCCGAAGCCGCGCGTGTCGTCCTGGAAGTGGTGGCGCATGTGGCGTTCGCGCAGCATGCGCCCGAGCGGCCCGCGCGCCCGGAAGTGGTGCAGGTAGTAGTGCATCATGTCGTAGACCAGGTAGCCGATGAAGAACCCGGCACCGATCCCCGGGGCGTAGTCCTCGCCGAAGATCAGGTACAGCAGGCCGAACACGGCCGCCCCCAACGGCACGCTCACCGCCGGTGGCATCACCAGACGCATGGGGTCGTTCGGGTGATCGTGGTGGACGCCATGGATGATCCAGTGCAGGCGAGCACCGATCCCCGCCTCCGGCTCGAAGTGGAAGACGAGGCGGTGCAGCCAGTACTCGAACAGCGTCCACAGCGCGTAGCCGGCGACGAGCAGCGCGAGCGAGACGAGCACGCTCACGCTGGCAAGGCTCCAGCTCTCCAGGTAGGCGATCCCGGGCACGAAGATCAGCACGGGAACGATCGGGTGCACGCGCGAGAGCGCGTCGAGCACGCGCGACTCGAACATCGGCGGCGAGGCGCGGAGCACGTCGGTGCGCTTGGCGCCGTCGCCCATGTCTTCAGCCCAGCCCATTGATCACGATCTTATTACGACCACGAAGCCGGCGCGAGGATTCGGCGGGCGACTTGCAGCCGCCCGCCCGCCTCTCTCGGCCCTGATGGGAGCGGCGCGCTTCAGCCGGTCTCGCCGACCGCGACCTCGGACGGCGTCTCGCCCTCGGCGGCCGCGCCCTCGGGGGCGGGCTCGGCGGGCTCGGCAGGCTCGGCGGGCGTGGCCGGCTGCGCCGGGGCGGGCTCGGGCGGGGCCTGTGCGCCGCCCTCACCCTCCGCCTGCCTGGGCGGAGCGGGAGCGGCGCTCAGGTCGGGCGGCGAAGGCACGCCCGGCGCGAGCTTGATGATGCGAAATCGGAGTACGTCGTCGGCCAGCCGTAGCGTCCGGTCGAGGCTGCTGAGCAGCGCCGTGTCGGCGACATGGAACTGAAGCAGGTGATAGCGCGCGCTCGTCCTGCGCTCGATCGGGTAGGTCAGGGCGCGCTCGCCCCACTCGTCGTGGCGCAGAAGCTCGCCCTGGGCCGAGATCGAGTTGCGGGTGTCGGTGAGGAGCTTCGCGCGCGCCGCCTCCTCCGCCTGCGGGTCGAGCAGCAGCACGAGGTCGTATGTGGGTGCGGGCAGTGTCATGCGAGCGCGGACGCGCCGAGGCCGGGCGCGAACCGGTGAGCAAGATTAGCGGGTCCGGCCCTTCGCGCGGATGTCCGCCAACTGCTCGTCGATCCAGTCGCCGGGATCGCGCGAGGTCACGATCTGCGCCAGCCCCCGAGCCCGCCGGCGCTTCTCCTCCGCCGGCATCGTCAACGCCGCGTGGATCGAGTCGGCCAGCTCCTGGATGTCGAACGGATTCACCGACAGCGCGAACTCGCCGAGCTCCTCGTGCGCGCCCGTGTTCTCGGAGAGGATCGAGACGCCCTCCCGCTCGTTCACGATCGGCCCCTCCTTGGCGACGAGGTTCATGCCGTCGAACATCGCGTTGACGAGCAGCACGTCGTAGTGCTTGTAGGCAGCCATCGCCTCCTCCAGGTCGTCGCGCAGCTTCAGCTGGATCGGCATCCAGTCGGGCGTTCCGTGGCGGTGGTTGACGACCGCCACGAGCGCCTCGATCGCCTCCAGGTACTCGGCGTACTGCGGCACGTCGGTACGCGAGGGCATCAGCTGCGCGACGAACGTCACGCGCTCGGAGAACTCGGGGTGCTGCGAGAGGAACAGGTCGAAGGCGGAGAAGCCGCGCAGCACGTTCTTGCTCAGGTCGGCGCGGTCGACGCGCAGGATCAGGAAGTCGCGACGGCGGTGCAGCAACTCCTGCTCGAACTGCTCGACCCGGGCGCGCTGGGAGACGCGGCGCGTGGCCTCGTGGTCGATCGGCAGCGGGTAGGCGCGCACCCACACCTCGCGATCGCCGCCGGGCGCGACCACGAGGCCCCGCTCGAAGTCGACGTCGAGGCCCATCAGGTCGCGGCAGCACTGCAGGAAGTTGCGACGGTAGGAGCGCGTGTGGAAGCCGATGATGTCGTTCGCGAGCAGGCTGGTGAAGATCTCCTCGCGAATCCGCGTCGGCAGCACGCGCCAGGCGTCCGACTGCGTCCAGGGGATGTGCACGAAGTGGTGCAGGAAGGCGTCCGGGCGGGCGCGGCGGACGAGACCGGGCAGCGTGTACAGGTGATAGTCGTGGATCATCACGACCGGTTCCTCGGTGCCCTCGAGCTCTTCGACCACGGCCTGGGCGAGGTCGTCGTTGACGGCGTTGTAGCCGAACTCGAAAGCCTCGATCTCCTCCCGGCGGATGTCCGGGGCGTTCGAGAGGTCCCACAGGTAGTGCTGGATGAACCACAGCATCGGGTTGGCGACGACGTTGTAGAAGCGGTCGTAGGCGTCGGGGTCCGAGACGACGAGGCGGACGCGGAAGTCGACGTCGCCCGTCGGCGAGCGCACCGGGAACGAGCGTCCGCCGTGCTCTTCCGAGGCCTTCGCGTCGTGCTCGCTCATCGCCGAGGCGATCCAGATCGCTTCGCGATGGGTCGCCAGCCCGGTCAGCGCTGTCACCACTCCGCCGGAGCCGCGCTGGGTCTCGCCACGCGCGTCGAACGTGACCGGGCCGCGGTTGCTCACGAGCACCAGCGGCACGTGATTGGTCATGGGGTCTTCAGCTCGTGGAAGATCTTCAGGTAGTCGCGCAGGTAGCGCGGGGTGAGGAAGTGGGTGCGCACGTGCTCCTTGCCACGCCTTCCCAGGAACTTGCCCAGCGCCGGGTCGCGGAGCACCTCGAGCGAGCGCTCGGCGCACTGCTCGACGTCGGACACGAGGAAGCCGGTGACGCCGTCCTCGATCTGCAACGGGATCCCGCCGACGTTGCCGCCGATGAAGGGGCGTGCCTTCCAGATCGCCTCCGAGACCGTCAGCCCGAAGCCCTCGCGCGTGGACTTCTGGATCAGCACGTCGGAGTGGGACTGAAAGGCGTTGACCTCGATCGCGCCGACGTTGTTGAAGTTGTTGAGGATGTGTATGTCCGGATCGCCATCGGCGTGCGCGATCGTGGCGTTGAAGAAGTCCCAGCCCTCGGGGTCGTCGCTCGCCATCGAGCCGACGAGCGCCAGCTGCACCTCGGGCATCGACTGCTTGACGATCCGGTACGCGTCGATCACCCCCAGCGGGTCCTTCCACGGGTCGAAGCGCGAGACCTGGCACATCAGCGGGCGGTCGACGTCGATCCCGAACTGTCCGCACACGAACGCCCCGTCCTCCGGCGAGAGCGCCATGTTCTTCGGCGTCAGCGGGTCGATCGCCGGTGGGACGACGTTGACGTGCCCCTGCATCCCCGGCGGCACGTACTCCTGCATGTGAAAGAGCGTCTGCGGATAGTCGGCGATGTAGGGGAGCAGCTGCGCGATCGTCTGCTCGTTGGGGGTGGACAGATCGATGTGGCATCGCCAGATCCAGCCCTTCGCCTTCTCCGGCACGAGCCCGAAGAGCGCAGCGGGCTGGGGGTCGTGCACGAGGCACACGTCCCAGCCGCCTGACAGCTCGCGCGCGTTCATCTCGTTGTACTGGCGCCAGGTGGCCCACTGCTCCGCGTCGAGATCCTGCGGCGCGCCCTGCAGCGCGTTGTGCATCAGCTTGGTCGCGTTGAAGAACTCCTCGCGTCCATAGATCACCTGCCACTCGCAGTCGAGCCCGACGTCGCGCATCAACGGCACGAGCGTGTAGAGGATCTCCGAGACGCCGCCGCCGAAAGCGGTGGCCGAGATGTGCACGATGCGATCGCCCTGCAGCGGCTCAGCCAGCTCGCGGATCTCGGCGATCAGCTCGCGGCCGCAGATGTGCGTGTAATCGGCGAGCGTCTTGTTGCCTACGGCGACGGGCTGGAGCACGCGCCCGCACGATACCTAACGGCGACCGCGTCGCTGGGCGGGGCGGACGGGCTGACAGGGCGAGCGGAGGACCGCCGGCGGAACTATCGTCTAGTGATGCTCAACGGGCGCCTCTACCGGGCGGCGTTCCTGCCGTTCGTCATCGCCCTCGCGGTCGCCGCCTTCTCGCTGACGGCTCGCCCGGCGCCGATGCACTCCTCGCTGGCGCCTGACGCCTTCGAAGGGCAGCGCGCGTTCGCCGATCTGAACAGCCTCGCCGGCCGGTTCCCACACCGCCGGCCGGGCAGCTCCGGCGATCAGGCGCTCGCAGCCCAGATCGCAGAGGCGCTGCGCGGGCTCGGAGGCACCGCGGGCGGGGGCTTCACCGTGCGCACCCACCGCTTCGATGGACAGACGATCGACGGCGAGAAGGAACTGACGTCGGTGGTTGCGCAACGGCCGGGCTCGACCGCGCAGAAGCCGATCGTGATCGTGGCTCACCGCGACGCCGCCGGCACGGGGGCGCGTGCCGAGCTGTCGGGCACGGCCGCGCTGCTCGAGCTCGCGCGCGTGTTCGCGGCGCGCGAGACCCAGCGCACGATCGTGCTCGTGTCCACGAGCGGCGGCAGCGGCGGCGACGCAGGCGCGGTGGATTTCGCGCACTCGCACCCGGGACCGTACGACGCGGCGATCGCGATCGGCGACCTCGCCGGCTCGACGCGGCGCAAGCCGTTCGTGGTGCCCTACTCCAACGCCTCCGGCTCGGCGCCCATCCAGCTGCAGCGGACCGTCGACGACGCGATCACTAGAGAGGCCGGGGTCGATCCCGGCGCGCCGAGCGGCTTCGGCCAGCTGGCCCACCTCGCGTTTCCCCTGACCGTCGGCGAACAGGGGCCGCTGAACGCGGCCGGGACCCCATCCGTGCTCGTGCAGGTCAGCGGCGAAAGCGGACCCGCCTCGGATGACCGCGTGAGCGAGGAGAGCCTGCAACGGTTCGGCCGCTCCGTGCTCAGCGCCGTCGACGCGCTCGACGCCGGGCCGGATCTGCCGCAGGCGATGCAGACGGGATTGCTGGTGCAGCGCAAGACGATCCCGGCGTGGGCGCTGCGGCTCGTGATCGGCACGCTGCTGCTGCCGCCGCTGATCCTCGCCGCCGACGGTCTCGCGCGCGCCCGTCGCCGGCGCCTGGCGGTCGCGCGCTGGTCGTCGTGGACGCTGCTGTGCGCCGCGCCGTTCGCGGTCGCGGCGCTGTTTGCCGTGCTGCTGGGTGCGCTCGGCATCGTCAGTGCGGCGCCGTCCTCCCCGATCCCGCCCGGGGCGCTGTCGTTCGACGCCTCGGCCGCGGCGTCGGTGTTCGCGGTGCTGCTCGCGCTCGCACTCGCATGGCTGCTCTGGCCGATCGCCGCGCGGCGCGTCGGCGTGCCGGTGCGCCCGGAGTCCGACGCTGCCGGGGTGGGAATGCTGCTCGTGCTGGTCGCGCTCGGGGTGCTGGTGTGGATCGTCGATCCGTTCGCCGCGCTGCTGCTGCTGCCGGCGATGCACGCCTGGCTCCTGCTCGTCTCACCCGAGCTGCGCCCGCGGCCCGTGGTGGGTCTGGGGCTCGTGCTGGTCGGGTTGATCCCGCTCGTGCTCCTGCTGTCCTTCTACGCCGACCACCTCGGTCTCGGCCCCGGACGCGTCGCCTGGATGGGCGTACTGCTGGTGGCGGGCGGCCACGTCGGCCTGCCGGCAGCGCTGCTCTGGAGCATCGGGCTGGGGTGCGCCGCGGCGGCGGTCATGCTCGCTCTGACGATCGGACCGCCGCATCCCGCCGGCGGCGAGGGCGAGTACCAGGAGATCACGATTCGCGGCCCCCTGTCCTATGCCGGCCCCGGCTCCCTTGGCGGGACCCGGTCCGCTCTGCGACGATAGGTCACATACCTGGGCGCGAGAATGTCTGAGATCCCCATGACACCGGTCGCGCCGAGCGGCCCCGGACTCCTCGCCGGGCGTCGTTCGAAGTGGTCCAGACGCGCGCTTCGGGCGCTCTCCGTGCTGCTGATCCTGGCAGGAGCGGTCGCCGTGATCGACGCCGGCGTGACGCTCTTCTGGCAGGAGCCGTTCTCGGCGCTGTACGCCAAGCTGCGCCAGGACCGTCTCAGCGGCACGCTCGCCAAGGTGGAACACGCGGCTCCGACGGCGGCCGAAAAACGGCAGCTGGTCGACCTCGGCGACGTGCGCCGCCGCGTCGCCTACCTCGCCGGCAGCTTGGAGGGTCGCGCCAAGGAGGGCAGTCCGGTCGGGCGCATCGAGATCCCGCGCATCGGCGCCAGCTTCGTCGTGGTCAAGGGCACCGCCGCCTCCGATCTGGCGAGTGGGCCTGGCATCTACCCGGAAACCGTCTTCCCCGGGATGGCCGGAACGACCGCGATCGCCGGGCATCGCACGACCTACCTCGCTCCGTTTCGCCACGTCGACCGGCTGCGGGCGGGCAACAGCATCATGCTGCGGATGCCCTATGCGCACTTCACCTACCGGGTCGTCGCAAAACGGGTCGTATCGCCCCGCAACGTCGAGGCGGCGGTCGGCAACGTCGGCTACACGCGCCTGGTCCTGTCCGCGTGCACGCCGCTGTTCAGCGCCGCCAAACGGCTTTTGATCTACGCGAAGCTGGTCCGCACGGTCCCTGTGGGCGCCGGGAGGGTGCCGGCGGAGGAGCGTCCGGCCGGCGCCAGCGAAGCGCTCACGGGCGATGCGCTCGAACAGCCCGCCTCGGCGCGCAGGGGCGCGCGCCCTGGTCCGTCATTTCCAGCTGTGCTCGAACCCGTGCAGCCGCCGCTCACGTCCATCCCGGGCGACTAGCGAGACGCCGGGGCTGCCGGCGAGCGCCTCGCCGATCCAGGTGACGCCCGCCCCGCCCGCCTGTGCCAGCGCCGACTCGATCGACGCGCGCCGCTCAGGTGGCGCGCAGAAGCACAGCTCGTAGTCTTCTCCGCCCGTCGCGGCCAGCTCGCGGGCGTCCAGGTCGATCCCGGGCAGCGCGCAGATCTCGGCCACACCGTCTGCGAGCGGCAGTCGCGTGAGCTCCAGTCGCAGACGGACGCCGCTCGCACGGCCCAGGTGCCCGGCGTCCGTGGCGAGCCCGTCGGAGAGGTCGATCATCGCGCTGGCGCCGGCCGCCGCGAGCGCGCGGCCCTCGCGCAGGCGCGGGCGGGGCGCGCGTGCGCGCGCGAGCACGGGGGCGCTCGCCTCCTCGGTGGCCGCCGCGCGCACCGAAGCGGGCGCCCGCAGCAGCGCGAGTGCGGCGCCGGCGGCGCCGAGGGAGCCGGTCACGCCCACGATGTCGCCCTCCCCGGCGCCGTCACGGCCAACCAGATCCTGCTCGCGCTCGGCCCAGCCGACGACCGTCACCGAGACGGTCAGCGCCGCAGCCGCGACGATATCGCCGCCGGCGATCGTGGTGCCGGTCTCGTGCGCGACGGCGACCGCGCCGCGCACGAGCTCGAGCGCGTCGTGCTCGCTGATCCTCTGCGGCAGGCCGAGCGCCAGGTAGGCCTCGCCCGCCTGCGCCCCCATCGCGGCGAGGTCCGAGAGGGCCGACGCCAACGCGCGATGCCCGACCTCGGCCGTGCTCGCCCACGGCGGGTCGAGGCGGAAGTGGGTGCCCTCGGTGACCGTGTCGGTCGAGACGATCGCGAGTGGACGGGCGCGGATCACGGCGGCGTCGTCGCCCGGACCGCGGATCACCGCGCCGCGGGGCCCGAGCGTCGCGGTGAGCTCGGCCTCGATCGCTTCGATCAGAGAGCGCTCGGCGATCGCGACGCTCAGCGGTGTCGGTAGACGATCCGCGCGCGGTCCAGGTCGTACGGGGAGAGCTCGCAGCGCACGCGATCGCCCGGCAGGATGCGGATGCGGAAGCGCCGCATCTTCCCTGCGACGTGTCCGAGCACCACGTGGTCGTTGTCGAGCTTGACGCGGAACATCGCGTTCGGCAAGGCCTCGATGACCTCGCCCTCGAATTCGACCTTGTCCTCCTTTGCCACTTCCGGGAATCCCCTGTCTGGGTGCAACGTGCTCGCCGCGCACCCGTCAATCTGGACGTTCGTGCGGTCCAAACTACCAGCGCGCGGATGAAAAGTCCGCTCTCGCGCGGCTAACGGCCAGGGGCCGCGCCGCCGGTGCCGCCGACGGGAGGTTCTTCGTGCTTGGGCGCCGGCGGAGCGGGCGCACCCGTACCGCCCTTGGCCGGGGCGTGCTTTTCGGCGTGATGCGATTTGCGTTCGCTCGTTTCTTCGCCCACTTCTTCATAGGAGGAGCGCGACTGCCCGGTCGTGGCGTATTTGCCGTAGAACGGCTCGTAGGAGAGCGATTCCTTGGGTGAGGGGAACTGCGCGCAGGTCTTGCCTTCCACGACCTGGGACATGTAGGCGTGCCAGATTTCCGCCGGCAGGTAGCCGCCCTGCTGCGGCTGGCCGTGCACGGAGGTCATCGAGACGCGCTTGTTCGGATATCCCATCCACACGGCCGTGGAGTAGTCCGGCGTGTAGCCGTCGAGCCAGGCGTCGACGAGTTCGCTGGTCGTGCCGGTCTTGGCGGCCGTCGGGCAGCTGATCGCCGAGCGCGTCGCCGTGCCGCCTTCGACGTTCTCTTTGAGGATCGTCGTCTCGGCGGCCGCGACGGCTTCGCTGAGCACTTTCACCCGGTGCGGCTTGCCCCAGTTGTTGTCGACGTGGCCATCCGGGAAGACCACCTTCGTGATCGCGATCGGCGTGTTGCGGTAGCCGCCGTCGGCGAGCGTCGCGTACACGTTGGCCATCTCCAGCGGCGTGACGCCGAGGGTCAGCCCGCCGAGCGCCTCCGCCGCGTAGCTGTGCAGCGGGCTGACGACGCCCATCTTGTGCGCCATTTCGGTGACCGTCGACTCGCCGAGGTCGGCCGCGAGCTGCGCGTAGACGGTGTTGTCGGATTTGAGCGTCGCCTGCACGAGGTTGATCGTGCCGTTCTGCTCGCCGCCGAACGTTTTCACTTCGTAGGTCGGGTAGCCGGGCAGCCAGCCGGGGGAGAGCGTGTGCGAGTTGTAGTAGGTGCTGTTCGGGTCGATCCCACGCGAGAGCGCATCGGCGAGCACGATCGCCTTGAACGTGGAGCCTGGTTGGCGGTGGCCCTGCGCGGCCAGGTTGTACTGCGACTGCTCGTAGCTCTGGGACTCGGCCATCGCCTCGATGTTGCCGTTGGAGGGGTCGATCGTGACGATCGCCGCGGCCGGGTCTTCGGGCTCGTTGAGAACTTCTACGATCGCCCGGCGCGCCTGGCGCTGCATGTTCAGGTCGATCGTGGTGTGCACCTTCAGTCCGCCCTGCGCGACCGTCTCCTTGCCGTAGCGGTCGACGAGCTGCTGGCGCACGTATTCGAAGAAGAAGTCCTCCTTGCGCTCGGAGTAGAAGTAGCCGCGCTTCACTTCCAGCGGCGCGGCCTTGGCGGCGTCGGCCTGCGCGGAGTCGATGTAGTGCAGTTCGGCCATCTTCGAGAGGACCTCGTTGCGCCTGCGCTTCGCTTCCGCCGCGTCGCGGAACGGGTTGTACTGAGAGGGAGCCTGCGGCAGGCCGGCCAGCAGCGCCGACTGCTGCAGGTTGAGCTGCGCCGCAGGCTTGTCGAAGAAGATGCGCGAGGCCGCCTGAACGCCGATCGCCGTTTGTCCTCCGAGCGTGCCGTAAGGCACGCTATTTAGATAACTCGTGAGGATGTCGCGCTTTGAGTGTCTCTTCTCGTACTCGATCGCGAGCTTGGCCTCGATGATCTTCTGCTTGATCGTGTGCTGATCGCCGCCGAGGTACAGATTGCGCACGAGCTGCATCGTGATCGTCGAGCCGCCCTGAAGGGCCTTGCCATGGGTGACGTCCTTTACGGCCGCGCGGAAGATGCCGGTCAGGTCGATGCCGTTGTTCTTGTAGAAGCGCTGATCCTCGATCGCGACGGTCGCGTTCTTCAGGTTCGTCGGTATCTGGCTCCAGCCGACGGGGGTACGCAGCTGGTCGGCCTGGATGAAGCCCAGGCGCGTGCCGTCGTCGGCGAAGACCTGCGAGGAGCCGCCGCCGATGATCGGGCGCAGCGATCCGATCGCGGGGGCCGTCTGGGCGACGTTCAGCACGTAGGCGACGGCCGCGATCACGCCGACGATCAGCGCTGTGACGACGATGCCACCGCCGATCAGCAGAAACCGCGTGGGGCCGGCGCGGTTGTGCCTGCGCCGGCGCTGTCTTGCCTGTCGAGACATCCTCCGACCTCCGAGATTACCTGCCGGATTGTGATTTCCTGCCAATTGCACCGCCTGCCCCGCACCGGCGGAGCCATCGCCAATGACCCCAGACACAGCCGAGCTCGCGATCGCCGACCCAGCACGCGAGCTGCCCGGGCCGCCCGGCGCGAGCGCAGCAGCGCAAGCCGGTGTCGGCCGGGCGGCCGCGGACGTTCGCGGGCAGGGGATCGCCGGGCTGCGCCAGCGACTCGGCGCGGCCGTCGACTCGCTCGGGCCGGCGCGCGCCGCGGCCGTGCGCGACAGCTGGAGCGCACTGTGGCGCTCGCGGCTGCTCGTGTGGGTCGTCGGGGTGGCGACGCTCGCCACCTACGGCTTCGGCCCGGTGCGCCACGCCTTCATCCCGCCGGGGCTGACGCGTGGCTTCGGCTGGCTCGGAGATCTCCTGGCGGCGCCGGCCGCGCGCTGGGACGCGTCGTGGTACCTGGTGATCGCCCATTACGGCTACCGACCCGACCTCGGCGCGTTCACCGCCTCGCGCGACGCGTTCTTCCCGCTGTACCCACTCGGCCTGAGGGGGCTCGGCTCGCTCGGCCTGCCTTTGATCGCCGGCGGCGTATTGATCTCGCTGCTCGCCCTGGCGCTCGCGCTGTACGGGATCCACCGCCTCACCTCACTCGAGCTGGCGACGCTCACCCGGCGCGGAGCGACCCCGTCGCGGCCCGCTGCCGGCGCGCCCGGCGAAACCGACGTCGCGCGCCTGGCGGTGATGCTCACGGCATTCGCGCCGATGGCCTTCTTCCTCTCGGCGGTGTACTCGGAGGCGCTGTATCTGGCGCTGTCGGTCGGCCTCTTCTACGCGGCCAGGCGCGGACGCTTCGCCCTCGTCGGCGTGATCGCGGCGCTCGCCGGCGCGACGCGCAGCACGGGCATCGTGCTGCTGCTGCCGGCGCTGATCCTGTACCTGTACGGACCGCGTGAGGACCGCGCCCCCGATCGCCCGCACGCGCGCGGCCTCTCTCTTCGCTACCGCCTGCGCCGCGACGCGTTGTGGCTGGCGCTCGCGCCGGTCGGCCTGCTGCTGTACCTGGCCTATCTCGGACTGGCCGGCGGCGACCCCCTTGCCCCGTTCCACGCCCAGGACGTCTGGGGCAGGCACTTCGCGGGTCCCTATGCCGGGGTCTGGGACGGTCTGCGGGCGGCCTTCGAGGGCGCGCGCCAGCTCCTGTCGATGCAGCAGACACACGCGTACTTCGCGACCGGCGGGGAAAGCCCGTTCGTCGCGGCCCAGCACAACCTGCTGCTGATCGCGTTCCTGTTGGCGGCGCTCGTGGCGACGGCGGGCGTCTTGCGGAGGCTGCCCCTCGCCTACGGCGCGTACGTGATCGCCGCGCTCGCGCTGCCGCTCTCCTACCCCGTGACGTCGCAGCCGCTGATGTCGCTGCCGCGCTTTGAGGTCGTGCTCTTCCCACTCAACATCTGGTTCGCGTCTTGGCTCGCGAGCCATCCACGGCTGCGGCGACCGGTGCTCGCGTGCTCGGGCCTGGCGATGGCGTTCTTCCTCGCGCAGTTCGCGACCTGGCACTGGGTGGCGTAGTGAACACCTCCGAGCGCACGCCGCCGGCGCTCGCCGAGGAGGGGAGCCCGGCGAGCCCCGGTGGGGGCGGCGGGCGGCGCCCGTCCTCGACGAGCGAGTGGTCGCCCTGGCTGGCGCCGCTGGCGCTGATCGCCGGGCTCGTGTTCGCGACGGTCGGCGCGCTGATCATCGCGATCCCGGCGGCGGCGCTCGGGGTCGACATCAACGCCAACGACCTGCCTCCGGGCCTCATCATCGCCGACACGGCCGTGCAGGACGCGGGCTTCGTCGCCGTGGCGATCTTCTTCGCGCAGATCGGTGGACGCGCGGTCGGCGCCGAGATGTTCGGGCTGCGCCCGACGCGGCTGTGGCGCGGGGTGCGGTTCGCCTTCGCGACGGTCGCCGGCTTTCTCCTGTTCAGCCTGGTGTGGACCTCGATCTTCAACACCGAAGAAGAGAAGCTGCTCGAACAGCTCGGCACGAACAAAAGCGCGCTGCTGCTGGTGCTGAGCGCGGGCTTGACCTGCGTCGTCGCGCCGTTCTGCGAGGAGTTCCTCTTCCGCGGCTTCGTCTTCACGGCGCTGCGCAACTGGCGCGGCGTGTGGCCGGCGGCCCTGATCACGGGCGTGCTGTTCGGCGCCGTGCATGCCGGATCTGCGCCCGCGCTCGACCTCGTGCCACTGGCCGTGCTCGGTGTCGCGCTGTGCCTGCTCTACCGCGCCACCGGCTCCCTGTATCCGTGCATCGCCGCGCACTGCGTCAACAACTCGCTCGCGTTCGGCAGTCTGGAGAACTGGAGCTGGCAGATACCGGTGCTGATGGTCGCCTCGCTGCTCGCGCTCGCGTGCCTCGTGCTCGCGCTCACGCGCGCCGGTGTGGCCTCGAGCGAGCCGGCGCCGTCACCGTGACGAGCAGGCCTCTGAAGGCGCCTCCCGCGTGCGGGGCCGTCGCAGCCGACGGATAGGATCCCGCCTGTGAGGACGCTTCGCTCCGCCGCGATTGCCGCGGCCGTCGCTCTTGCCATGCCGGCGCTGGCCTCGGCCGGTACGACTGCGAAAAAACCGGCACCGCCCGCGGCCACACCTGCGCCGGCGACGACACCAGCGCCGGCGCCCGCCTCGCCCGCGGCACCGGCGGCCGGCCGGATTCAACTGGTGATCCAGCACGCCTTCGGCAAGCCGCCGTTCGTGGTCGCCGGCTCACGCATGGTCGTGCGCGGGATCGTGATCCCGTACGTGGCAGAACAGAAGGTGAAGGTGAGCTTCTACAAGGACGGGCGCAAGGTGGGAGTGAAGACAGTCAGCGTGTTGCCGTTGGGCAACGGCGCGGGTCAGTTCCACATCGGCTACTCGAGCTCACGCGAAGGCGTCGTCAAGGTCGCGGCCGTGCACTACGCCACGCCGCAGCAGGTGCAGTTCGCGGGGCGCTCGGAAAACGTGCGCTTCGCCTCACCCCAGCTCTCAGGAGGCGATCGCGGGCCCTCGGTGCGGCTGCTGCAGTCCGAGCTGAACGCGCTGCACTTCGTCGTGCCCCTCAACGGCGTCTTCGACGAAGCGACGGGCCGTGCGGTCGTCGCCTACCGCAAGATGACCGGCCTGGCGCGCGTGCCGAGCACGAACCTGACCGTGTTCCAGAAGCTCCAGAAGGGCGCCGGCAAGTTCCCCGTGCGCTATCCACACGACGGTCGCCACGTGGAGGGAGATCTCACGCGCCAGGTGCTGGCCGAGATCGAACCGGGCGGTCGCGTGCGCGCGCTGTACACGATGAGCTCGGGCAAGCCCTCGACGCCGACCGTGATCGGCCGCTTCCGCGTGTACTCGAAGACGCCGGGGACGAACGACCATGGCATGGTCGACTCCAACTACTTCATCCGTGGCTACGCGATCCACGGCTACGCCGAAGTGCCCACGTATGCGGCCAGTCACGGTTGCCTGCGGGTGCCTATCCCCAACGCCGCCGCGATCTACGGCTGGGTGCAGTACGGCACGCCGGTGGACGTCTACTACGAGGGCGGCGGCGGCAGCCGCAAGGTCAGAGGCAACGCCGGCCCCTGAGGCCGGCTAGGCCCTGACGCGGATCGCGCGCGCGAGGTAGCCCAGGCCGAGGCCGTAGACGAGCAGCGCCAGCAGCAGCAGCGTGGCGCGCTTGAGCCATTCGCTGCTCGAGCCGTCGACCAGCGTGGAGAACGGCGAGGTGAGTTCTTCTGCGACTTCGTCGATCACGCGGCGAACGGAGCCCTTCTTCGCCTGTCCCTCGGCGCCGGCGTGCTTCGGCGCGGCGCCGGGCGTCGCCACTTCGGGCGAGCTCGGCAGTTCGTTGTTGAGCTCGTGCTGCTGGTGGGCGGAGGCGTTCGAGGTCTGGTTGATCGCGAACAGGGCGAAGGAGACCCCGACGATCAGGCACAGCAGGATCGAGGCCAGGCGCAGGCAGGCGGCTATCGGCGAGAGCACACTGCAGCTATCGACCGCAGGGCGGCGCTAGATTAGTCTGGTTCGTGGGCGCCCTGGCCGGATATCCCAGCATCGACGGGACGGCCCGTGAGCGGCTGATCGACGAGCTGCACCAGCACGCGCTCGTGATCGGCGCGGTGACGCTGACGAGCGGCGCCACAGCGCAGTACTACGTGGACGCAAAGCGCGCGATCCTGCGGCCGGAGGGCTTCGCCGCGCTCGCCTCGCTGCTGGCGGCCCAGGTGGCCGAGTGGAACGGGACCGCCGTCGGCGGGATGACGATGGGCGCCGACGCGGTTGCGTGCGCGGCGCTCGCCGGCGGCGCCCAAGCGAAGGCGTTCTTCGTGCGCAAGGAGGCGAAGGCACACGGTCTGCAGCGGCGGATCGAGGGGCCGCCGCTGGACGGGGCCGACCGCTGCGTCGTGGTCGAGGACGTCGTGACGACCGGAGGCTCGACGCTGGCCGCGATCGAGGCGCTGCACGAGGCCGACCTGCGCATCTGCGGCGTGATCAGCGTGCTGGACCGGCTCGCGGGGGGCGCGGCCGCGATCGAGCAGGCGGCGGGGGCGCCCTACCTGGCGCTCACCACGATCGACGACGTGTACCCCGCTCGCCCGGACCGTCCCGACCGGGCCTCCGCCTGATGGCACCGCCGTCTGCGAGGCCCGGGCAAACCACGGTACGCCCGGCGACCCCGCAGGACGCGGGCCTGTTGCTGGAGCTGTTCGCCGCCCTGGCAGACTACGAGCGGCTCCGCGACGAGCTGCACGCGACCGAGGCCCAGATCGTGCAGGCGCTGTTCGGCGAGAGCCCGGCCGCGCAGGCGCTGATCGCGGAACGCGCGTCCGATCCGGTCGGGTATGCGCTGTTCTTTCCGACGTTCTCGAGCTTCAGGGCTACGCGAGGAATCTGGCTGGAGGACCTGTTCGTGCTCCCCGACGCGCGCGGAGCCGGCGTCGGACGCGCGCTGCTGGCGGCCGTGGCCGCGTGCGTGCCGGAGGCCGACGGTCGGCTCGAGTGGGCTGCGCTGGACTGGAACGAGCTCGCGCTCGGCTTCTACCGCGGCATCGGTGCAAGGCTGATGGACGACTGGACCTCGCTGCGTCTCGACGGCGAAGAGCTGGCGCGCTTGGCGGCCGAGGCGCAGCCTGATCGCTGAGCGCCTCGCCCTGGCGGGTAGCCTTCACCGAGTGCCACGCCCACCGGCGCGCGCCCTCGTAGTCCAATGGATAAGACGACCGCCTCCTAAGCGGTAGATCCAGGTTCGACTCCTGGCGGGGGCATCACGCACGTCTGCCGAATGCCGTCGGCTTAAGTCAAGTCGGACGCGCGACCAAAATCCCGTCCCCAGCCCCGGCTACTGTGCTCTAACTCACCAAACTGGCCGGGCGGCGCACGAACGCCCCCGGCCGCGACACCGGGAGGCTAGTCCCGATGCAAACCAAGCGTACCCCGCACTCGCAATCCGCGATCGACGGGCGGGCGGGGACCCGGCACGTCCGCGGAGAGGCGACGCCGGTGCACATGTCGATGTCGCTACAAGAGGCGGAGCGGCTCAATGGCAGGCTGGTCGCATCCCGAGGCTCATCACCCGCAGTTGCACTACGCGAACTGCTTTGGCTGAGGGCCGTTTTTGTTGAGCAGCGCCGCCGCACGGCCGCCGCTGAGCGCTGCCGATTCGACCGGCGTGCCGATCGGATCCTGGCCCAACTCTGGACCACGAAGCCGTCCGTTGGTCCGTCCGAGACCACGATTACCGTGGGGCGAAATGGGAAGCGCTGAGACAAAGGGGGAAAGATTGCTGCTATCGGTCAAGGAAGCGGCAGCCGCCCTCGGAATCTCAAAGAGCGGGGTGTACCGCCTGCTCGAAGCCGGCGAGCTTAATCGGCTCAAGGTCGGTAGCCGCACGCTGTTTGAGCAGCGCGAGCTGGAGCGTTATATCGCTACACAGCGCGCCGCAGGCGCGTGCATGAGCACCGAGACGCCCGCGGAGCGGCCCGCGGTAGTCCTGCTAAGCGGCGGCTTGGACTCCACCACGACGCTCGCGATCGCCCAGGACCTGGGCTACCGCGCGCACGCGATCTCCTTCCGCTACGGCCAACGACACTCGATCGAGCTGGACGCCGCGGCCGCGATCGCACGGCGCGCGCAGGTCGAGCAGCACGTAATCGTCGACATCGATCTCCGCCTGTTCGGCGGCTCAGCCCTCACCGCCGAGGTTGCCGTCCCGAAGAATCGCAGCGCCGAGGAGATGGGAGAGGGCATCCCGATCACCTACGTCCCGGCGCGCAACACGGTGTTCCTGTCGTTCGCGCTCGCGTGGGCCGAGGTTCTCGAGGCCGACGACATGCTGATCGGCGTCAACTCGCTCGACTACAGCGGCTACCCGGACTGCCGTCCGGAGTACATCGCGGCGTTCGAGCGCATGGCGAACCTGGCGACAAAGCGCGCCGTCCAGGGCAAACGGCTACGGATCCACGCGCCGCTAATCGAACTGACCAAGGCCGAGATCATCGGGCGCGGCCTGGAGTTGGGGGTCGACTACGGCCTCACTCGCTCCTGCTATGACCCCTCCGACGACGGCGCCGCGTGCGGCCAGTGCGACTCCTGTTTACTACGTCTGAAGGGGTTCGCAGAGAACGATATGGAGGACCCCGCCCCCTACCGGACCACGCCGATCGCGGCATGAACGTCCTCGCGCCCCACAAGGCTGCTCCGGGCACCGACCGGGCGCGCTCGGCAGCGCTGCCGGTCATAGAGATCTTCGGCCCGACCGTTCAAGGCGAGGGGCCAGACATGGGCAGGCCGGCCTACTTCGTTCGCTTCGGCGGCTGTGACTTCCGCTGCACCTGGTGTGACTCGATGCACGCGGTGGACCCAGCGATCGTGCGCGCGACCGCCCAGCGCCTGGAGCCGGCCGAGATCCGCTCCCAGCTCGGCGCGCTGCAGGATGGCCCGGACCTCGTGGTGCTCTCGGGCGGCAACCCAGCACTGCTCGAACTCGGTCAGCTCGTCGACCTCCTGCACAACGAGGGCTTCGAGGTTGCCGTCGAGACGCAGGGCAGCCGCTGGAAGCCATGGCTCGCGCGGGTCGACCGACTTGTCGTCTCACCGAAGGGGCCCTCTTCGGGGATGGACAGCGACACCAACCGGCGATCGCTCACCAGCTTCTTGCAACGCGCCGAGGACGAAGGCGCGCCGCCGGTACTGAAGGCCGTGATCTTCGACGAGGCCGACCTCGAGCACGCACGGTGGCTCGCGCTGACCTGGCCGACGCTGACGCTGCACCTTTCGACTGGAACCGACATTGGCCTCGGCGAGCAGGAGACGCTGCGTCAGCTGCTGGCCCGCCTTCGCTGGCTATGCGAGACCGTCGCGCTCGACCGCACGCTGCGACACGCCCAGGTCGGAACCCAGCAACACGTCCTCGCCTGGGGAACACGCAGAGGAGTATGAGATGACCGTCTCCGCGATCCGCCCCAACGTGACCGTCACCGACCGTCGCGGGACACCGACACACACCGTGTCGCTGTGGAAGGAGTTCGGCTTCGAGGCAGCCCACCAGCTCCCGCACATGCCCCCCGGCCATAAGTGCGCGCGGCTACACGGGCACTCCTTTGTGCTGGAGGTGCACCTACACGGCCCCGTCGATCAGCACACCGGCATGCTCGTCGACTACGCCGACATCAAGCAAGCGTTCAGCCCACTCCAGGACCAGCTCGATCATCACTTCCTCAACGATATCGAGGGGCTTGAGAACCCAACGAGCGAGAACATCGTGCGCTGGGTCTGGGAGCGGCTGAAGCCAACGCTGCCGCACCTAACCAGCCTGGTGCTACGCGAGACCTGCACCGTCGGGTGCGTCTACGAAGGCCCCGAGGACCAGCCATGAACGCAGTCGCGGTCCAGGCGCTACCCGACGTGCACGCCGACGGTGATGGCCGCGGCGTCGCGCTGGATGCAGTCGGCGTGAGTGGCGTCACGTTCCCCGTCAGCGTGCTCGCCGGCGACGGCAGCGAACAGCCCACGGTCGCCGAGGCGCAGTTGACCGTGGCGCTCGGCGCCGAGGTCAAGGGGACGCACATGAGTCGGTTCGTCGAAGAGACAGCAACCCTCGGGCCGATCACCCCAGCGACCGTGCTCGCGCTCTGCGATTCCTTGCGAGCACGGCTCACCAGCACGTCAAGCCAGGTACTCATTCGCTTCCCGCTGTTCCTCAACCGCCCAGCGCCTGTCACCGGCCTGACCGCACCGCACCGCTACGACGCCTGGTTTGGCGCCAGCTCGAGCGACACGCAAACGGCACGCATACATGTTGGCGTGCGTGCCGCCGTCACCAGCTTGTGTCCATGCTCGCGCGAGATCTCCGACTACGGCGCGCACTCCCAGCGCGGCCACGTCGAGGTCGAGGTGGAGGCGCCCGGGTGGCGCGACGGCGAAAGCATCTGGCCACAGGAACTGTTCGACTACGCCGATGGCGCCGGATCAGCACAGATCCATCCGCTGCTAAAGCGCCCCGACGAGCGGGCCGTCACGATGCGCGCCTACGACAACCCGGCGTTCGTCGAGGACATCGCCCGCGAGGTCGTTCTCGCGGTCAAGGCCGACAGTCGCTGCGCGGCATGGAGCGTCACGGTCGTCAACCAGGAGAGCATTCACGACCATCAGGCCATCGCCCGGGTGTGTGGGAGGCGATGAGCGACGCAAACTCGATCCTGATCCTGAGCACGTGTACGGCGACGAAGGCCGCCGACCGCGGCGATCGCTCCGTGCCAGCTGAGGACCTCTATGCCGGCCAGCAGCACCGCCGCCTGATGCGCGGTATCAGCGCCTACCGCGACGCCGGGCAGCCATGCGGGCCACTCGACTTGCAGATTCTTTCCGCCGGCCACGGCGTGATCGCCGGCGACATGCCGCTACGCGGCTACGACGCCACCTTCATGGGCATGCCCCGCGCGCGACTGCGTCGGCGGGCATCCCGGCTCGGGGTGCCAAAGGCGGTCGCAAGCCTTCTAGCGCAGCCGCGCAGGCTCGCGGTGCTGCTCCTCGGTAGCGACTACTTGTACGCGGCACAGCTTCAGCCGGCACCTGTTCTCGGCGCCTCGACGCTCATCTTCACCAGTCCGGGCACTGCCAAGCGGCTACCCGACACGCCTCTGCTGCACCCGGTCGCACTCGACAACCGTGATGCCCAACGTTTCTCCTGCAGTCTGGTCGCGCTGAAGGGGGAGCTCGTCGCGCGCCTATTGGTGCGGCTCGCCGCACACCCCGAGATGGCGATGCCCCTCGATCGCGCCGGCCTGCTTGCTTGGCTGCAAGAGGACTCCGGCGCGGGCGCCGTCCGCCGCCACCCCCACGATTTGGCCAAGGCAGCCTAGCCATGGACTTCTACTTTCCAGACAGCCAAGACCAGATCGAGCCGACCTACGACTTCATCGCCGAGGAGCGCTCGCCATTTCGTGTGCGCCAGCGCGATGACCATTACGCCCACGAGATCCACAGAAAGCCCGTCTACAGCGGGATCCTCGTCTCAAAGTCGATCATCGACGGCGTCGGCGGCGCCGGCCGCTACACGGCCGCCCAGCGCAACCGCCTCTACCGCCTCGGAGTGCGCGAGTTCTTCCGTCTCGAAGGCCGCGCCGGCCGATCGCTGAAAAGCATGGGCGACTGCGGCGCCTTCTCCTACGCCGCCCAGCCCGCGCCTCCATTCACACCCGATGACGTCATCGACTTCTACGAAGGCTGCGGCTTTGATCAAGGGATCGCGATTGACCACGTCATCTTCGGCTACCGCGCCGAGGCAGACACCGACGGCGGCGCCGAGGAGGCGTGGATCGAACGCCAAGCCCTGAACGTGAAGCTCGCCGAGGCGTTCTTTGAGCGCTGGCGTGCACGCGGCTGCCAGTTTGAGCCTGTAGGTGTAGCGCACGGGTGGAGCCCCCGCTCCTACAGCGACTCGGTGGCACGCCTGCAAGACCTCGGCTACCGGCGAATCGCGCTCGGAGGGATGGTGCCGCTCAAGACCCTCCAGATCATCGAGTGCTTGGAGGCGATCGATGAAGTGCGCGACGTCGAGACAAGCTTTCACCTGCTGGGTGTGACCCGTACCGAGAACGTCACGTCGTTCGCTTCGTATGGGGTTGCGAGCTTTGACTCAACCTCGCCGTTTCGACAGGCCTTCAAGGACGACAAAGACAACTACTACTGGAAAGGGCGCACCTACACTGCGCTTCGCATACCCCAGGTGGAGGGCAACATCAAACTAGCCGCACGGATCCGTGCAGGGCAGATCGATCAGCGGGAGGCAAACCGCCTCGAGCAGCGCGCCCTTCAGGCAGTCCGCGCCTACGACCAGGACCGGGCCTCGATCTTCTCAGCCCTCTCAGCGCTTCGCGCCTATGACGAGCTCCAAGGACGTAAGGATCTGACCGAGCGCTACCGCGAAACGCTCGAAGACCGGCCGTGGAAGCGCTGTCGCTGCGGTGTCTGCACATCTGCAGGGGTCGAGGTCATCCTGTTCCGCGGGACCGAGCGCAACAAGCGACGCGGATTTCACAACCTGTTTGTTTTCAACCAGCGTCTGCAGGGCCATCTCGGTCCGCCACGTCGACGCGCGAGTCCGGTGGCCAGCGCATGAGCAAGGACGTCATGCGCGTTCCGGCGCTCGCGATTCGCCAGGGGCCAAAACGCCACCTGTACTCGTTCGCCGTGGATGGCAAGCGACTGGGGGAGATTACGACGATCTCGCGGATCCACCGCGAGGAGCGCGGGGCTCTAGCGGGTTATCAGCGCCCCGAGGTGCTGGCGCATGTCAAGGCGATCCGCCGCTACCTTGAAAGCCCCGGCGCGCTAATGCCCAACGCCCTGGTCGTGGCCTTCGACACTCGCGTGAAGTTTCAGGCAGCAGAGCGAGTTGACGGCGATGCGAGTTGTCGCATCGGTCACCTGCTGATCCCGCTCGTCGATGAGGAGGGCGACCAGCCCGGATGGCTGGTCGACGGTCAGCAGCGCTCGGCCGCGCTTCGCGACGCCGAACTAAAATCGTTCCCGGTGCCGGTCGTGTCGTTTATCACCGCTGATGTTCGTGAGCAGCGCTCTCAGTTCATCCTTGTCAACAACACGAAGCCGCTCCCGAGCGGCCTGATCAATGAGTTGCTTCCAGCAACGGAGGGTGAGCTACCAGTGACACTCCTCCGGCGGCGCTACCCCGCGGTGCTGTTGGAAGAACTTAACTTCCACCCTGAGTCGCCATTGCGAGGCTTGATTCGTACGCCGACGGTGATCACGGGGGTGATTAAGGATACATCGATGCTAAAGATGCTCGAGGCCTCGATCACCGATGGCGCGCTCTACCGGTTCCGTGATCCCGTTACGGGCGGCGGCGCGAAGGACTCGATGCTGGAGTTGCTGTTTGACTTCTGGGATGGCGTCGCGAGCGTGTGGCCGGACGAGTTCGGGCTTGCGCCGCGCAAGACCCGCCTCTCGCACGGGGCGGGCATCGCGGCCCTCGGTTATCTGCTAGACGCGATCGTTGACCGGCATGCCGAACAGGGCACGCTGCCCGACGCCGAGGCGTTTGCGGCCGACCTGCGGTTGATCGCCCCTTACTGTCGCTGGACCTCGGGAGCCTGGGACTTCGGCATGAAATGGGATGAGATCCAGGTCGTGCCGGCGCATATCACTGCTCTCACCGACTATCTCCTGGCGGTCTACCGGCGCGAGACGAGTCCTCCTGCGCATCGGCGCGCGCGACGAGAGCCCGCAGAGCGCGCCGCGTGACGAACTGACGTCAGGCCGGCGAGTGAGGTGGAGCGTCGCGTCGAAGGCGTCAGCGCACCCCACCACGCACAGAGTTCGCAGCCGGATCGATCGCACCAACGGGCGACTGACTACACGCAGTCGTAACAACGCACGGCCATCACGCCACGGCCGAGAGGGGCGCCATCAAACCTGGGGCGCATGGTGCGCTCGCCGTTCGTGTCGCCGCACGAGTCACACTCGCCCCCCGCCCTCATAATGAGCCATTGAAGGAGTCGGAACAGATGCATCCGCGGGACGCGGTCGAGGTCCATCGCCGCGTATCGAAGTTCAGCGGTTACATCGACAGTCAGGCCGTCCCCCTTCGCGAGGTTGCACGCTCGGCAGATCACCTGCATATTGTCCGCACGGTGGCGGCCAACTCCGGAGATGGGCACAACATGGTCCGTCTCAGGCTGTGTTAGCTCGATGGGCGCCTGCCAAATGGGCTTATAGGGATCTCGGGTAGCTACAGACAGAGGTTCCTCGTTGAATGGCAGTCTGCAGATCGCGCAGGCAGCGGCGCGGTCCCGAGGCACTACCGCAGATCGCCTTGCAAGGTCTGCGTCGTCCAGAATGCCCGCAATAAGACGAGCAACGGCCTCCCGCTCGTCGTCCGCCAGGTCAGATCGTGTCGCGAGGAACCCGTCAACGATCCGCCAGCGCGGACGTGGGTCTGATGGGGCGTAGCGGATTGCTTCCCGCGGGGCCAACTGGATGGCGACGAGGTGCGCAATGCGCTCGGGGCCGAAATGGTTCCACGGGTCCAAGTGCAACGTCTCGGTGACCCACTGGAGTGCCGCTTCGCCGACGGTGCCCTCAACAGCGATCCCCCTCTGGAGAAACAGCGCCTCGAGAAGGAGCTCTACCCGGGCGACACTAAGAGGACGCCGGCTCATACGACGCGCTTACCCTTGGAACAGGCCGAGATTCCCGTGGACTTTACCCTGGTTGTTCCAAACAGCTTCCATAAATTGCTCTAGCTGCTTTCTGCCCTCAGCGGTGTCGATCTGCTTCAGCTTCCACTCTTTTTCGAAGAAGTCTGCCGGAAGATTGGTCAGCGTCGATTTGACCATTTTCCGCACCTCTTCCTGCGTCGACAGAGGCGGCGGGTCGGCGGGATTGCGGTACGGGAGTGCAGTCACAAACCGGTTGAGCAAGAACGTCTGAAGGGTCAACAGCGCTACCTTCATAAATAGCTGATGTTTTTTCCCTTCGTCGGCTTCAGCTTCCGCGCATCCCCAAGCGGTCGCGTACACCTCCTTGATGGCCGTCCAAAACCAGAAGAACAGCTCGAGGCGATTATTCGTATCAGTCCAGCGGTCACCGAGCGGATCGATCAACTGCCGATATTTCCCCATGGGCATCTTCATGAATGCACGCACAACTTGATCGGCGACGTTCTCGGGAATAACCGCGCCGGGCTCGTCGTAACCAAAATCAATGCGCATCCGAAATGGCGAGGCGGGATCTGTGTTTAGTTCGTGCGTCCAGCGCGCCTCTTCGGCCTCGATCCCCGCGGCGAGGAACCGACCGTAGAGCTGGTCAATCTCGGCATTAGTCAACGACGTACTGATTATCCGTCGCAGTTCAGTCGGTTTCAGCGGCCGTGCCTTGCTATTGAGGACGTAGAACTGGAAGACCTGCTCGGCAAATGCGAGGCCTGGCAGGATTACGACAGGAAGGCGGACGTCAAACTCGCTCACGTTCTTTGCGCCGAAGACGCGGTGTTGCCCATCGATGATGAGGCCCGGCTTCGACACGCCCTCGATGTAGCCGCGGATAGCCTCCTGGCGCGCGGCAGGCACGCTATCCCAGTCAGTGACCGCATCGGTCAACTCCTTTGCTATCTGAGCAAGGTAAGACGTCGGATAAGTGGCCTCTTCTTCTTCCTCGTCTTGCTCCTCCTCGCCCTCCTGCTCCTCCTCCTCGTCTGCCTCCTGCTCCTCCTCCTCGCCCTCCTGCTCCTCCTCCTCGTCCGCCTCCTGCTGCTCGGTCTCCCCGTCGCCGTTAGGTGTGCTCACGTGGATGTGAGCCGAGGTCAGCTCGTCCTCGCTCAGCCGCGTAGTGAAGTGACCCCACAGCTCCTGCAACTTGTCCTCGAAGGTGCGGGTATCCTCGCGGACGGTCAAGCCAAAGATGGGGTCGGCGTCCGTCACGTCGATGTAGTCGGAGTCGACCGCGATGATTACCGTACCAGGAACGATGTTGCTCGGGTCCATGCGCAGATACTCGGCGAGATCGGCGACACGCTTATTGTTGAGGAACCTCTGGTAGCCGGCCATAAAGTCGCCCTTTGCGCGTGGTACGTCGCACCAGGCGAGCAACTCGGCGGCAGGCGCCGATGTGATGTAGAAGGGGGGCGCCCCTGGCTGCTGAATCAGCTGGAGCGCCTGATACGTGTAGTCGGGCATCGTTTGGGAGCTGGTCACGGTTGTCGTCGAGGCGGCGACGAGGCTACTACACCGTGGACTCGGGAAGCGGCCCGCGCACCCCGAAGCGGTGTCGGGCTCGAATGGGCGCAGGAGATCGGCGCCGGCCCAGGCTTCGATCGCCCGTTTGGGTTAGGGCTCGGCAGGCAACCGGCCAGAGGGAGGGATGATGGGCCAAGATGTTGATGGGTTTGCGCGATTCTTCGCGCCGATGGGCATACGGTGCTCTCGAAGGCGATCCCGTCCTCCGCGCCGCGGCTGGGGGATCTCCCTGAGGAGGCCCGCGAGGAGCTCTTTGTGAGGCGAGCGCGTTAAGCGGGCGGGCGCCCGCTCAGGGATGAGGCCACTGCGTCGCGCCGAGTTGCACCACGTAGAAGCCGCTCGTCGCGTCGGTGTACCAGATCTGTCGCCGCGCAGGATCGAACGCGGGCTGCGACATGGCGAAGTCGGCCGCCTCGGCCGGCGGGTTGGCCGCCGGCGGCGAGATGTAGTAGGCGACTTCGCGGGGGTGCAGCGGGTTGTCGATGTTGAAGATGCGCAGCCCGGAGTTGATGAACGAGCAGGCGACGATTTCCGGGTTGACCTCGCGCGGGATCGCGCAGTAGTGGGAGGAGTAGGTGAACGCCGACGACGGCATCGGCGACGGGTCGCCGTCGGCCGCTTCGTGACTCGCTTTCATGTTCACGCTCAGCCGCAGGTTGGACACCACGCGCGGGTGCGTGGGGTCCGAGATCGAGATGATCCGCGCGCCTCCCACCTTGTCTTCAATGGTCGGCGGGTCGAAACGGAAGCCGAACTCGTCGAACTCGAGTAGGTAGGGCTTGCCTTCAATCGTCATCGGATCCGTGTTCTGGGGCACCGAGACGGTGTTCCACGTCAGGCGACTGACCTCGTTGACCATCGGCGAGGGCTGGCGCGCCTGTACCTCCCTGACGTTGATGATCGTCAGATGACCGTCGATCGGGTCCGAGTCGTAGAGCGTGTTGCCGTCGTCGCTGACGTTGAGCCCGTGGGCGAACTCGTCGGCCTCCCAGATCGTCTGGGGTTTGGTCGGGTCGGTGACGTCGACCGCGGCGATCCCCTCGCCGCCGGCCACCCAGAACGTGTTGCCGTCGGGCGAGAAGCCGCTCTCGTGGCCGAACGGCGCGGCGACATACAGCGCGTCGAGCACCGGGTGGCGGCAGTCCTGTTTGACGTCATAGATGGACATCAGGCCCGGGAGCGTCGTGCCGTTGCCCATCTCGGCCGCGAGCAGGCCCCGGCGGGTATTGAGGTTCAACGACTCGTGCGGCGCGAGCATCGCCGCGTCAGTGAGCGTGGCCGTCTGCACGGGACTCGCCGGGTTGGACATGTCGAGCACGGCCACACCCGAGGACGGCCCTAAGGCGAGGCGGACGACGTTCGCGGGAGAGAACAGGGACGTGTCGTAGAAGGCGCAGGTGTGGCCGCTCGGGTCGACGTAGCGCCACACGCGAAAGCCGCCGGACGCCGGAAAGTGGCCGACGACCGACGTGTTGCACGTCCAGCCGTTGGCCGCCGCGGGCGATTCGATCGCGCTCGCTGGGACGCGGCCCTGTTCGCCGGCGAGCGGGTGTGATTTGGCGTTGCATTTCGCGGCCGGTACCGGGGCGAGGACGGGTTCGGGGTTCAGTTGGGTCGGCACCGGCACCGGCGTGCCGAGGCCCACGAGCGAGACCAGGTCCTGAAGGTCGTTCGTCGGCAGGGTCGGCGTGCCGTCCGCGGCCGCCCGCGCGGGCGCCGCCAGCAGCGCCGCCGCGACCAGCAGCGCCGGCAGCCGGCGCGCCAGGCGGGCCGTTGCAACTCTCGCCCCGCGCATCGCGGAGTCCTCCCCTTGCAATCTAGTTCGCACCGGCACCCCGGTCACGCTCTACCCGCCCGGCGACTGCGCAAAACCCCGCGGCACCGACACGACCTCGTTGTGCGCGTTTACTTTTGCTGCACGATCTGCGAGGGTGCTGGAAGCTGGTCCGCAAGCCGCGGCTACGCCGTGATCACGAGGGGAGGGCACGTGGCGAGCACCGAGCAGGACGTCAAGGGCATCGAGCTGGCCGATGGCGAGCTGTGGCGGGACGGGCCGCCTTATCACGTGTTCCGGGAGCTGCGCGCCAAGTGCCCAGTGCACTGGAGCGAACGCATCGAGCAGTACCCCACCGAGGCGGGCTTCTGGTCTGTGACCACGGCCGACGACGTGCACGCGGTCAGCCGCGACTGGGAGACCTACTCCTCGGCAACCGGTGGCGTGACGGTCTTCGCAGAGATCTTCCCGCTCGAACTGGTGCAGGGGATGTTCATCGGCATGGACCCGCCGAGGCACGACAAGGTTAAGGCGCTCTTCCAGCGCGGCTTCACGCCGAAGCGGATCGCCGACCACGAGGATCGCATTCGCGCGATCGTGCGCAACGTACTCGATCGCCTCGATGACCGCGAGACCTGCGACCTCGTCGGTGACGTCGCGCAGCCGGTTGTCTCCAGGGTGATCCACAGCTTCATGGGCACGCCTCCCGAGGACGACGCGCTGTGGGCGCGGATCTGCAACGCGTCGATGGCACCTGACGACCCGGACATGGCGCCCGAGGGGATCGAGGGCGTGCTGGGGAAGGACCTTCCGGAGCTCTTCGCGCGCGTCCGCAAGATGATCGCCGACCGCACCGAGCAGCCCACCGACGACCTCACGAGCGTGCTCGTGCACGGCGAAGTCGAAGGCGAGAAACTGAACGAGCTCGAGATCGTGATGGGCTTCTTCTTGCTGATCCTCGCCGGCAACGACTCGACCAAGGCGACCTATTGCTCGGGCATGCGCGCACTGATGGAAGACCCCGTGCAGAAGCGCGAGCTGGTGGAGAACCCGGGCCTGACCCCCGGCGCGGTGGAGGAGTCGCTCCGGATGTTCCCGGCATTTGCCCACTTCCGGCGCACCGCCACGACCGACACCGAGCTGCACGGCCAGAACATCAAAGAGGGCGACAAGGTGGTCATGTGGTACGTGTCGTCAAACCGCGACGAGTCGCAATACGAGGACCCCGATCGGTTCGACATCCATCGCAACCCCGAGCACCAGGCCTTCGGCGCGGGCGGACGGCACTTCTGTCTGGGCACTGCGCTCGCTCGCCTGGAGCTGCGGATCATGATCGAAGAGACGCTGGCGCGCTATCCCGAGATCGAGCTGTACGGTGCACCGGTCGCTGCCGAGGCGCTGTTTGTGAATCAGCTCAAGAGCCTTCCGGTGCGGCTGGGCGCAACGGCTCCCACGGCGGCGCAGTAGCGCACGCTGACAGGACGAAGATCGCGCAACCGCTGGACATCGATGCCGCCCGCGCAGCCGCCCAACGGCTCGCCGAGGAACAGGGATAGGCATGTCGCAGGAGAACGTGGAAATCGTGCGCACCGCGTTGCTCGCAGGCTTCGTGTCGAAGCCACCCGACGTTGAGGCTTTGCGCGAGGTCCTCGACCCCGACTGTGTCCTCACGACCAATTGGGGCGTGGAGGGAGCGGAACATCACGGGGTGGAGGGTGCTCTCGCGGCGGTTGCCGAGATGAGCGGCGCTTGGGAGTCGTGGGCGCAGGAGGTCGAGCGCGTTCTCGACGCCGGGGACGAGCGGGTCGTGGCGCTCTTACGCCTGCGGGCGACGGGACGCGGCAGCGCGGTCCCGGTCGAGTTCCAGTGGGCGACGGTCGCAACGCTGCGCAACGGCAAGATCGTCACCTCACGTGTCTTCCTTTCGCAGGCCGACGCCCTCAAAGCCGTGGGCCTGGAGGAGTAGATACGGACGCGGCGATGGGCATCCAGGTGGCGGTTGTGCACTACGCTCCATGGATCAGTCCCCCCGCGACTCTTCTCATGTGGTTTCAACTGCGCTCCCCGGAGCTGGCCGAGGACTTTGAGCGTCTGATGGCGGAGGATCGGGACATCGTCCGCGGGTCGCTGGACACGGTGTCGGACTGGCGTCTCACGCGGCCGGCGGACGTGCCCGGACAAGCGATCGGTCAAGCCGATTACGTGCTGATCGCGGAGATCGTCCAAGTGGAGCGCTGGGAGCAACAGGGGAGCGAACACGTCCAACGCTTGGCCGACGACCTGGCGCATCTGGTCTCGAATCGGGGGATGCTGATCGTGCGGCCCGTCCTTTGAAATACGCGGTCGGCGGAGGGCGATCAGAGCAATGCTGCAGACGAGCTTGGGAGGGGGGGTTGCGGGCGCGGTCGCCACGCTGGCGATGACGCTCGAGCAGCCTCTCGACCAGCGCCTCTTCGACTCCGAGTACGACGACGTCGAGATCCTGGGCAAGCTCGTGACGCGCGGCGAGCACTGGCGCTCCATCGGCTTCGCGCTCCACGTGCAGAACGGCGCGATCTTGGGCGTCGCATACGCGCGGCTCAAGCCGTCCCTCCCGAGGTCGCCGGTCCTCCGCGGCCTGCTGCTGGGTCTCATCGAGCACGTCGCGACCTGGCCGCTGACCGTGCTGGTCGACCGCTACCACCCTCACCGCAAGGAGCTGCCGAAGCTCGCCGCCAACCCTCGAGCCTTCGGCCAGGCGACGATCCGCCACGCAGTGTTCGGCATCGTCCTCGGGCGCCTCGAGCACGCGCTCAACGACCGCAGCGCATAGCTCACGCTGTAGCTCGACACGTTTGCAGCGGCAGGTTCTCGGGTACACCGCATCCGGGGATGCGGGGTCTATTTGGGATGCGGGCTCTCTTCGCGATCGTGGCGATCGTTTGTTTCCTTGTGGCGGCAGCCGCTTCAACGGCTGCGCCGATCGCGCCCTACGACGGCACCAACCCGTTCAAGTGCAAGGTCCAGAAACTTGGCATCGGCGTTGAATACACGAATCCAAACGCAGACCCCCTGTGCGTGGAATTCGACAAGACGAATCAGAACGTGACGGAATTCGGGATCGTCGACTTTCTGCTCAACGAGCCGGCGAGGACCGCAGCCGCCGTTCCAAAGTGCTTCTACTACCAGACCGACCACTGGACGGGCTCGATCGTTCAGGGCGGCCCGACCACGCTCTGGCATTGGGACGGCAGGTACTTCTTCGACAAGGCGAGGGGAATGGGCGGCGTGCACGTCGCGAACTTCACGATCGGCGGGGTGCCGGCCGATCCGAGCCTGCTGCCCGGCTTCCCGAGCGAATTCTCGCCGTACTTCGGGCCCGGTGAAGGCGGCGCGTACGTGACGCTCGGAGCGGGAGCTCCGGAATGCGCCGCCAGGGTTAACACGCCTGCGAAGGCGCGGAAAGTCTACCGCCGCACCGGCCCTTAGACGGCACCGGGGGCGCCGTGCAGCAGCTTCGCCAAGAGGAGAACGTCGGCAGATTCGCTGGACTGCTTTCGCGCCGCGACGTGCTCCAGCGCGCCACAGTACTCGGCCTCGGCGCCTTCGTCGCCTCGGTGCTGCCCGCCGCCGAACGCATCTTCGTCTCTGAGGCAGCCGCCGCGGTCCAGTTGCCCGACGCGACCCTTCAGGCCTTTGCCGACACGATGGTGCCTGGCCGCAAGGCACTCACCACAGATCTCGGCAATGAAATCGATCCGCTGGCGATCGCGGGCGTGGACAGCGAGCCGGGGGCCGTGGAGGCCGACGCCCTGCTCCTCTATCACAATCCATTGGTCGGCTTCGACGCTCTCGAGGCCCCGTTCCTGTCCGAGCTGTCGGCTCGCTCGCTCGCGCACGGCGCCCCGTTCCTCGATCTCACGTTCGATCAGCGGGTCGCGGTCTGCCTCGAAGGACTTGGTCCGAGCAACCCGAGCGTTCTGGTGTGGGAAGCGGCGGCGGCCGTCCCTTTCACCGCCTTCCTCGCGGCCGCCGAGCAGAGCGAAGCCACGATCGACACATCGTCCGCGTATCAGGTGATGGGGTATCCGGGCACGGCCCCCAACGGCTACGCGGAATTCTCGTACAAGCGCAAGCTCGCGACCGAGCTCACGAGCCGCGGCTACCTGCCCTAGGCGATGACCGAGCGTTTCGACGTCTGCATCGTGGGCTCGGGTTTCGGCGGGTCGATCGCCGCGTTTCGGCTGGCCGAGCTCTACCGGGCGGCCGGCCAGACCCCGAGCATCCTGGTGCTCGACCACGGTCCGCGCCATCAACACACCGACTTCCGGCAGTCGATGGACGTCGAGAACCTGTCGCGGATCTACGGATTGGTCCAGGGGCAGGGTGCCCAGATCGTCGTCGGCAACGGCGTCGGAGGTGGCTCGAACTTCTACCTCGCCGCGTCGCTGCGCTCGCCGAGCGAGACCTTCGAGCGCCGCGATCACCGGCCCGACGACGGCCCCGACCGGCGAATGTGGCCGCTCCAGATCAGTCGTGCGACGCTCGACCCCTTCTATGCCCGCGCGGAGCGGGCGCTTCGTGTGCAGCGGCCCAGCTGGAAGCAGGTCGCCAAGTCGGGCGGATTGTGGGCAGCGACACTCGATCGCGCCGGTCATACGTGCGACCGCGTCCCGCTCGCGATCGATCTCAGTCGCTGCATCCAGGCGAAGTGGTGTCACACCGGTTGCATCTACGGAGCCAAGAACTCGGTCATAACCAACTACCTGGCCTCTGCCGAGGAAATGGGGGTCCAAGTCCGTCCCAACTCCGAGGCAGAGCTGATCGTCCAGAGCCAAGCGCGGCCATACCGCTACGTCGTGACCGCCTGGGAACTGGACAACGACGGCCCCGAACCGACGCGGCAGCCCACCGGAGGCAGCTTCGAAATCGAGTGCAAGGTGCTGATCCTCGCTGCCGGGGCAATGGGTAACGCGCCGCTCTTGATGCGCTCGAGGCCGGGCCTTCCGAGCCTCTCCAGCCAGCTGGGGAAGCACCTGGGAATCAACGGCGATCACATCGCGGCGATCGAGTACGACGAGCAGAAGGTCAAAGAACTGCTGCGGCTGCCCGGCTATGGCCAGACCTACAAGGGCAACCACATCACCACGATGACGTACGACTTCTGGGCCGGTCGGTCCGGCAACCAGTGGGACGGAACCCGCTTCACGCTCCAGGAGATATTCCTCTCGACCCTCCCGCACATCCTCTACGACGACGGCCGCGATCCGCCCGGCGAACCGTCGTGGTGGGGTCTACAGAAGAAGCAGGCGCTTTCGACCTTCAACAACCACATCGAGATCCTGGCGATGATCGAGGACACGAACGACGGTGAATTTCTCGCCCCCCCGGCCAGCGGAGGCGCCTTCCGGCCGAACGCCGGACCCCTCTGGGTGGGGCCGTTCAACTACAGCCTGTCCGAACAGACCGTTCGCGCGCGCGAGGCTGCCAACTCGGCGATCGCGGAAGTGCTGGCAAGGGCAGGGCTGGGCCGCTTCATGAAGTTCACATTCCGTACCGCAAACGCCTCGCACCCGCTGGGAGGCTGCCGGATGGCGGACTCCAAGGACCTGGGCGTGGTCGACCACGGGAACGAGGTCTTCGACTACCCGGGACTCTTCTGCATCGACTCCTCGTCGATCCCCACCTCGCTGGGAGTCAATCCGTCGCTCACCATCTCCGCAGTCGCCGAGCGGGCAAGCAAGCTGCTGATCGATCGAAGCGCCGACTACGGCCTGCCCGCCAAGCCCGCTCGGTTCGCGGCGGGGGTGCCGGGCGTCCATCTCGGACCACACACCGAACCGGTTCGCCGGACCTCGGACAAACCCATCGACGACAAGGTCCGCTATTACGAAACGGCGTTTCGCTGATGCGCCCCTACGAGCAGGAGTGAGAGGTATGAGTTTCAGGCTTGGCAGGACGCTTGGCGCGATGTTCACAGCAGCGCTCGCGGCCGGCTGGCTCGCGGCTTCGGCGAGCGCGTTCCAGGCGGGCGCGGCAACGGCGGACATAACGCCGCCGCCCTACACGACGGCTTCGGATGCGGCATTCGTACCTCTGTGCGGGACGAGCGCGGCGCAGGTCGCCGAACTGTGGCCAGGCCCACGCGAGTTCGCGTTCGAGAAGCCGTACATCGACACGTACGGCCTGGGCAAGTACGCGCCGGGTGACCCCTACTGCGACGCCGATCACTCGGGTCGCTACGAGGCGCCCTACATCGCGGGCGGCGACGGCCAGAACCACTGGCCGATGTCCGTCGAAGCCGGGAACGGGCCGCAGGCGCAGGCGGTCGTGCTCGGGAGCAGCAACGGACGTGCCGCGATCGTGTCCGTCGACTCGATCGGCATCTTCAACGTCACGGCGCAGCAGATCCGCGACGAAGTCAGCCGGCTGGACCCGACGCTGACGAACGTGTTCATCTCCAGCACCCATGACGAGTCGGCCCCCGACCCGATCGGACTGTGGGGGCCGGATGCGAGCGAACTGCCCGAACACCCCGAAACGCCCGCAGCGACGAGCTCGGGCGTGGACGAGTACTACATGAGCTTCCTCGTCGATCGCGTCGCGCACGCAGTTGTGGCCGCGGATGCGGCGCGCAAGCCGGCGAAACTCGCGATCGCGACCGGTTCGATGCCGTCGAACACGCAGTCCTGCTGGTCCTCCTACCCGTTCATCGACGACCAGGACATGCCGGTGATGCAGGCGAAGGACAAATCCGGGAAAGTCATCTTCACGCTCGCCGACGTCAGTACGCACGCCGAGACGCTTGCGTTCTCGGGAGTCCCCTCGTACGTCTCCACGCTGTCCGCGGACTGGCCCGGGGCGATGCGCACGGCGCTCGAGGCGCGCTGGCCGGGCAGCGTCGGCGTCGAGCTCGCGGGCATGGTCGGCAGTGTGGAGACGCCCACGGTGTATGAACCGGCGACGACGCAGGTGCTGCGCCTCCCAGGCGCGCTGCACAACGTCGCGGGCAACCCCGACGGATGCCGCAGCGTCTACCCGGAGCCGGCCTCCGGCGCTCCGGTATCCGATGCGCGCGAATTCATCCCGGCGTACGGACAGGCCGTCGCGGACGCCGCTGCGGACGCGCTGGCGGGCGCGCGCTCCTACGCTCCGAACACGCTCTCGAGCCAGCAGCAGTCGGTCTGCCTCCAGCTGGAAAACAACCTCTTCAAGGCCGCATTTGCGGCGGGCCTGATCCCCGATCGCCCGGCCTACGCAGGCCCGGCATGCACGGTCGCGAGCAAACCCGCCGGAGCGAGCGCCGCAGCACCGTCTGCCGCGGGGGCGCCATCTGCGGAGCCCCCGACTTACCTCAAGACGAACGTCGGCGTTCTCACCCTTGGGCCACTGCAGCTCGCGTACTCGCCCGGCGAGGTGTTCCCCGTGACCGAGGTTCGCGGGCCGATCGATGAAGCGCAGATGCCGTTCCCGACCGACTGCTACGAAAGCTCGACCGAAAACTACGACTGCGGCAACCCGCTGCCGATGACGCCGTGGATCTCGGCGAAGATGACCAAGCCCTACCGCTTCCTGGTGGGGCTCGGCGAAGACATGATCGGCTACATGTTCCCGCCGGGAAACTTCGTCGGCGACGAAGGCGAGGTCACCTCCGAACCATGGTTCGCATATGAGGCCTCGGGCGCCAACGGCGGGCGCGACCGCTTCGGGTACGGGCACTCCGACGACGCGGAGAGCGTCGGCCCTTACGCCGGCCTGTCGGTGACGAACGCGCTCTCAGAAATTCTCGCGAGCGACGGGCGACCCTCTCGCGTGATGCCCGGCGTGTTCATCGATGCGGGCGGCCATCTCTCCGACAGCCCCTTCGCGAGCGGAGCGTTCACCGGCGCGGTCGGGGTCGAGGTCTTGCCCCCCGGCAAGACCAAACCGCGCACCTATCTGATCGGCAGCTCGGCGCGCGGTTGGGCGACATTCGACGCCCAGCCCGATCCGGGCACGGCCGGAACATCGCTCACCTATTCGGTTCGCACGGGTGGGGTGATTCCCGCGACGGGGAGCCCGCTTCTCGTCGACGTGTTCGCGGGGGCCAAGGCGTTCGGGCTCTAAGCGCGCCGCGGCCGCTGCTCCGCTAGGAGTCGGGGGCAGCGTCCTGCGGCGATAGGCCGACGGCTTCCAGGGCTTCGGCACGGTCGAGGAACTGCCGAAGCCGAACCGCCTTTCCATCGCGGATGGTCCAGACATGCGCCACCGGGGCCTCGACCTCGGTGTTGCTTTCCCTCGCTCGCCCGCGAAAACGCAGGAAGACGACGACCTCATCCCCCCGATCGAAGCTCTTTTCGACGTCGATCGAGAAGTCTTCGAACAGGGCGGAGGTTTGCTCCCAATCCCGCCGCACCGCCTCACGCCCGCGATAGATGGCTGCGTCGGGCAGCTCGCGCGGATCGTGGGCCTCGATCTCCGGATGCATGAACTCAATTGCCGCGTCGAGGTCGCCGCGAGCGAACGCCTCGTAACCGCGGCGAGCCAGATCGAGGTTCTCTTGGGACATCGCCCGAGTATCCCGCAGGTCAGCCTCGACGACGCGCGGCTCGGGTAAGTCGCCGGGCGCAATGAGCGCAATGCACGGGCTTCGTATCTGCGAACGAGTCGCACCAAAACCGGGTCGAGCTGGGCTAAGGTCGGGCACGACCGTCTGCCAGTTGGCGTGCGCGATTGAGAGGAGCTTTGAGATGGGAAAGTTGAGCCCGCGCTCGTTTCTAAAGACCCTGTTCGGAGCGCCGAACGCGATTGCGGCGGTGAGCGGGCCCGCCGAGGCGCCGGCCATCGAGGGATCCAGCCGGCGCATGTTCCTCGAAGGCACTGCCGGCGCGGTGACGGGCGCAGCGGTGATCCTCGCCACGCCCAAGGTGGCCTCGATGCTCGACGCGGCGAGCCAGGGCTCGCCCTCGAGCGAGCCCAAGGGCGTCGTCACGCAACCGTCGGGCCCGGCCGCGCGGGAGCCCGTGACGGCCTACGTGCGCAACGTCGAGCGCAACGAGGTCACCGTGATGTCTGGGACGCGCGAGGTGACCTACAGAGATCCGGTGTTGGTGAAGCGGTTGCTCGACGCCGCTCACTGACCGTCCTTGAGGTAGGAGAGGAGACATTCAGATGTCGTCACACCGCGAGGCGCCCGAGATCAGTAAGGACCCGGTCGCAGACAACACCGACGTATACGCGTTCGTCAGTCCGGACAAGCCTGACACTGTCACCATCATCACCAACTACCTTCCGGCAGAGGGGCCCGCCGGGGGGCCGAACTTCTACGAGTTCGGCAACGACGTCCTGTACTCGATCTACATCGACAACGATGGCGACGGGCTGCCGGAGATCACCTACGAGTTCCGCTTCGAGACGAAGATCGCCAACCCCAACACGTTCCTGTACAACACCGGACCGATCACAGGACTCGGCGACCCGCACTGGAACAAGCGGCAGGTCTTCTCCGTCTCGCGCGTGGACGGCGGAGACGGGGTCGAGGCGCAGACCTCGGCAAGGCACGGACACAAGCGAGATCACAAGCAGGGGCGCGGCCGAGACAAGCACAAGCATGGGCACGGGCACGGGCACGGGAAGAAGGCCAAGTTGCTCGGGTCCGGCTTGGCATGTCCTCCCTGCAACATCGGTCCGCGCTCGACGCCTAACTATTCAACGCTGGCTGGGGCGGCGGTGCACTCCCTGCCCACCGGGGAGACCGTGTTCGCCGGGCAGCGCAACGACCCGTTCTTCGTCGATCTGGGATCGATCTTCGATCTAGCCGATCTGCGCCCGTTCCAGAACCTGCACCTCATACCCACCGCGGCGGCGCCCGGAGTGGATACGCTCGAGACGCTCAACGTCCACGCGATCGCGATCCAGATCCCGATCTCAAGGCTCACCGCGGACGGGTCGGTGCCGAAGAATGTGACGAGCGCCAAGGCCGTTCTCGGCATATGGGGCGCGGCGAGTCGCCGCAAGGTGCGGATCACCGACGCCGCCAACGACGGGCACTCGGAGGCCGGCCCCTGGGTACAGGTCTCGCGCCTCGGTAACCCTCTGTTCAACGAGGTGATAGTCCCGCTTGGCCTGAAGGACAAGTGGAACGCCCGGCAACCGGTCCACGACAAGGACTTCCTGGCCAACGTCCAGCATCCAGAGCTGGCGAAGCTGTTGCCGGCTCTCTATCCCAAAGTGTTCCCCAATCTCGAAGCGCTCAAAGCGCCGCGCGAAGACCTCGTTGCGATCTTCCTGACGGGCCTGCCCACGGGCGTCGTCCCGGGTTTCCAGAACAACACAGGCAAGGTGCTCGCGGACATGCTGCGGCTGAACGTCGCGATCCCGCCCGCTTCCAGCCCCAATGTGCTCGGCGTGGTCGGCGGCGATCTCGCCGGGTATCCGAACGGGCGCCGGGTAGCCGACGACGTCACCACGATCGCGATCCGGGCCGTCGCCGGCATCACCTACCCGCTCGTCAACAAGGGGTTCAAACCCGATGCGGCGGCGTCCGCCGTCACTCAAGGGATCACACCGGGGGCAAATCGCACGCAGGCGACGTTCCCTTACGTGGCGACCCCGCACGGCGGCTTCGATGCGCCGTCGGCGACGATGTAGAGGGACCCGAGCATCATGCACGAGCACGGTTCCGATGGGCACATGCACATCGCAACCGAGGAGAGCTCCGCCGCCCGTCGGCACCCGGAGCACGTGGTGCTCGATATCGGCGAGGACGTCGGAGCGTTGATCGTGCATACCGACGCAAGCATGCTGGGTACCGAGATAGAGATCAGCCGCACCGGGCAGGACGCTCGTCGCGCGCACAAGGACGTGCTCGAGCGGGAGATCAACGGGCGCCCCGCCCACACGGCCGTGTTCGACAAACTTCGCGAGGGCACCTACACGCTGTGGGTCGACGACGCTCCGTTTTTCCGCGACGTCGCGATCACCGGAGGCGCAGTCGCCGAACTGAGGTGGACCGACGCGCGGGAAGCGGGCCTCTAGATCGAGAGCGCGCGCGTGGGGCGCGGGCCGGTCACTCGGCCGTCACTCGGCCTGGCGCATGCCGGCCGTCCAGCGCTCCTCGATGCGTCCCAGGCGCCACAGCGCGAGCGCCGCGGCCCATGTGAGGACGAACACGCCGACGATGATGTAGCCGAGCGTATTGATGTTGATCGTGGAGACCCAGTCCCAAAAGCCACCGTGGAGGGTCAGCTCGCTGGCGGCGAGGCCCAGCAGCTCGATCGTGCCGATCACCAGCGCCACGGCGACCGAGAGACCGGTGATCGTGAGGTTGTAATACACCTTCCGCACCGGCTTGGAGAACGCCCACCCGTACGCGAAGTTCATGAACGAGCCATCGATCGTGTCGAGTAGCGTCATTCCGGCGGCGAACAGCACCGGCAGGCAGAGGATCGCGTAGAACGGCAGTCCGGCCCCGGCCGCGCCAGCGGCAAGGAAGAGCAGCGCCACCTCGCTTGCGGTGTCGAACCCGAGGCCGAAGAGGACGCCGACGGGATACATCTGCCATGGCTTCTTGACGATCCGCGTCCAACGCCCGTAGAAGCGGTTCATCATCCCCCGAGAGTCGAGTTGCTCGTCCAGCTCGGCTTCGTCATAACGCCCGTGGCGCATCTCGCGAAAGACCCTCACGATGCCTATCAATATCGCCAGGTTGAGGCCTGCGATGACGTACAGAAAAGTGCCGGGCACGCCGCTGCCGATGATGTTGCTCACCTCGTGGAGCGTCGAGTCGTCGGCCTGGACCTGACCGCTCAGCACCCGCAATCCACCTGCGAACAGAGCGGCCAGCGCGAAGACGACCGTCGAGTGCCCGAGTGAGAAGAAGAAGCCGACGCTCAGCGGCCGTGTACCGTCGGACATCAGCCTCCGGGTCGTGTTGTCGATCGCCGAGATGTGGTCCGCATCGAAGGCGTGACGGAGCCCGAGCGTGTACGCCGTCAGGCCGATTCCAACGGTGAAAGCGCCGGACCTGCCGAGCGCGTAGTGATGTGGCGCAACGAGCGCCACCAGGATGAAGAAACCCACCGCGTGGAGTCCGACCACTACCGCCGCCATCCCCGCAACGCGGCGCCACTCGTCCGGCGACAGCGCCGAAGCGACGCGCCAGCGACGGGGCGGCGTGCCCGGGCCGCTCATGGATGTGGGGCGAGCCAGTTCTGCGGGTCGTTGACGGCCCTGGCGCAATCGGGGCACAGGCCAACGATTGGAAAGTGGGCAAAGCTCGCGTGGTAGCCGAAATTGCGCTCGATCAGCTCGCGCACCGCGGCGAGCTCCTCGGGCGCCACCGCTCGGTAGTCGGCACAACGCTCGCATGTGAGGAATTCGCGGCGGCCATCCATGGCAAGGACATGCAGCCCCGGACCGTGTCCCAGGTGCACGTGCCGAACGAGGCCGATGTCGTGGAAGGCCTGGAGGTTGCGGTAGACCGAGGCGATGTCAGACGATGGCACACGGCCACCGATCCCCTGCGCGATCTGCTCGGCAGACATCGGTCCATCGGCGACCAGCAGTGCTTCGAGCACCAGCCGGCGCGCCGCCGAGACGCGAAGACCGTGCTCACGCATCATCGCCATCGCCGAGCCCATGTCCGGCGGCGCCTGGCTCGTGGGGTCGGCACAGGCCGTCAAGGCGCCGGCTCTGTGGTCTCCGACCCGATGGTCAAGCGCAGGTGTGCTCACGTGGCCTCAAGCTGGTCATAGATCTACCTACGACCTACGCAGCCGCGCCCCGGGCGGATCACCCCGCTCCGACGGACTCGAGTGGCCAGCTACCGCCTCATCCCGGTCGCGTCGTCCCGCCGGAGCCCCCACTAGGGCATGGCCGAGCTATCCAGCCGGGCTCGTGTGGGCCGGCCTCGCCTCCCGCGCACGATGGGCAAGGACCACGAGCAAGGCTAGGGAGACCGCAGCCGCGGCCTCCGAGGCGAGCGCCACGACGATCGTCGGCCGGTAATTGAACTCCATGAAGCCGAACAGCCGCGTCTGCTCACTGATCAGCAGTGCAGCGAGGGAAGTCGCTGCCACGCCGAACCCGCTGAGGGCAGCGACTTCGAGCACACGCGGGCCGAAGCGATGGAAGATCCGCTTGAGGGGAGCGAGCAGCAGAAGCCCGATCGCGGTCGCCGAGATGAAGTTCAGCAGGAACAAGGTCCCGATCGTGGGAAGCACCGAATAGCCGTCCACCGAGTACGCATAGAAATGGTCGGCGCCCACGAAGATCAGCAAGAGAGATCCGCACACTCGAGCGGCCCAGAGGATGTGTGAACTTGGTCGCGGCACGGCGGGCATGGCCGTCAATCTTGCAAATTGGTTAACCATCGCTTCCCTTTCTGTCAACTTGCTCGATGTGGCTGCACATCACGCCTTCTCACACCCATTAGACCCCACCCCATCTGGATTCTTTCTAAAGGGTGACTAAGACTCGATGACGCCGCGCCAGCCCGGGAAACTAGGTTCCGGCGGCGTCATCCGCAGGCTCGAGGTCAAGCTCGTCGCGTAGGCCGAGGAGCTCAAATATGCGCTGGGTCGCGGGACGCCCTGGGATGATCCGAAACTCGACGGCGAGCCGCGCGCACTCCTTACGGGCGAAGAGGACTGCCCCTAGTCCGGCGGAGTCGATGAAGGTCAGCTCACGTAGATCGAGTGTGACGACGCGTGCGCCCAACCTGCAGATCTTTACGATGGCGGCCTCGAAGACAGGCGCGTAGGCGACGTCGAGTTCGCCGCCCACCCTGAGTACGTGCTCACCGCGAGAAACGACGTCATGGACCAGGGCATGCCGCGCGGGCGTATACCAGCCTCGAGAATCTCCTTCGATTGAAGGCGACACGTTCCGCAGCAGTCCCCCGTAGTCCGAGTCGGCTCGACCCTATTCGGAAATCCGCAAGCGTGTCAAGAGTCGCCACAGCCGCGGGGCTGGCGGAGTAGGGGTCGCTACCTCAATGGGTCCAGGCCCGTGGTCGGACCCATTGAGGTAGGAGGGAGTTCGTGCTCAGCACAGGACGGCCGGCGCCCGCCACTGCGCCGGTCAATTGCGATCGACGGCGATCGCTTCCTCTTGACCGCTGTCGCTGACGTCGGGGTCGAGCTTGCGGGCCTCGTCGTGATGGTCGCGGGCGAGAACCGAGTGTTGCTCGGCCTCGATCCGCTCACGCTCTGCCAGAACACGGTCCTTGCGTGCTTTGGCCGCGAGCTCTTCGGCTTCGGCTTCGGCTCGGCGGGCCTGTGCGGACTGCTCCTCGGCCGAGGCCCTGGCGCCGTCCGCAGCGACCGAACGGGCTCTTGCCTGCTCACGCAGTTCGCGGGCTTCGTCGCGGCGAGAGTCGCGCCGCCGCTCACGGGCAGCGCGTGCCGCCAAGGTGATCAGGATCAGCGCTACCACTGCGCCTACGACGATGGCGATGATCGCTCCTGTGCTCATGTCTCCTCCGATTCCTCGTAGGTGTCCGCGCAGGCCTATTGGACGCGTGGCGCCGGCTGTCTCAGTTCAGACTCCTGCCGGGCCGTCGCGTGCTGGCCGTGCTGCGTGCGGGCGACGCGGAACGCTGCGTCGCCCTCCATCCTTTCTATTTCCCTACCCGCCTCGGCCGACGCTAACCAGTCGACCGACCGCCGGCACGGCCGGCGCCTACCGTTCCGAGATCACCTCGGGGCGCTGGCTGGAGCTCCTGGTCGGACGGCCGCGGGTGGCAGCCCGCGTCCGTCTCCGGGGCCGACGTGCGGCAGCCACTCCAGGCGCCGCGGCAGGTACCAGTTCCAGTCGCCGAGCAGCATCATCGTCGCCGGGAGCAGCACGCCGCGGACCAGCGTCGCGTCGAGCAGGACGGCCACCGCGAGCCCGATCCCGAGCTGCTTGAAGATCAGCAGCGAAAGGGTCGCGAAGATCGCGAACACGGAGACCATCACGACAGCCGCGCTCGTGACGACGCCGGCGGTGCTCTTGATCCCGTGCGCGACCGCCTCCTCGGTCGAGCTCCCGCGGTCGAAAGCCTCGCGGATCCGGGAGAGGATGAACACGTGATAGTCCATCGAGAGCCCAAACAGCACGACGAACAAGAACAGCGGCATCCACGAGGTGATCGAGCCCGACGACTTGAAGTCCAGGAACGACTGCAGGTGCCCGTACTGGAACACCCAGACGAGAACACCATAGGCGGCGCCGACCGATAGCAGGTTGAGCACGATCGCCTTGATCGGGATCACGATCGAGCGGAAGGTCACCAGCAGCAGAATGAATGCGGCCACAAGCACGAACACGAACACGATCGGCGCGTGCGACTTCATCGTGTCGTTGAAGTCCTTCGAGCTCGCGGTCTGCCCGGTGACGTCCGCGGTCGCGCCCGGCACGCGGCCGATGGTGGCCGGGATCAGCCGGTCGCGGAGCGCTGCCAGCGCTCTATTGGAAGCGGCATCGTTGCCGTCGCCGATGATCGGGATGTCGATCTCCGCGACGGTGTGCGCCGGGTTGATCTTGACGATGCTCGGCTGCTTGAACAGCGGGCTCGCGGCGGCTCCCGCGCGCAGCTGGGCGATCGCCCGCGCAACGGGCGCCGAGGTGACGTCGCGCGCGCTCACGACCACGACCGCCGGGATCGCATCGCCGGGGAACGTCGCCTGGATCTTGTTGTAGGTCTTGACGACCTGGATGTTCTGCGGCAGCGACGTGGGGCCGGGAACTGCCAGGTGCAAGCTGAACGCCGGGATCGCGAGCACGATCAGCACGGCGGCCGACGCGAGCATCGACAGGAGCGGGTGACGCAGGACCGGGTTGAGGACTCGCGCCCACAGACCCGTCTCGCCGGCGTTCCATGGCATGTTCTTGATGATCGGCACCCCTCCCTTCTCGACGCGGTCCCCAAGCCACGCGAGCAGCGCGGGGAGCACCGTCAGCGACCCGATCACGGCAACGGCGACCACGAGGATCGTCCCGGTGGCGAACGATTCGAAGGTGGGTGCGCCCGCTAGATACATGCCCGCCATCGCGATCATCACCGTGAAGCCCGAGACGAGCACAGCTCGGCCGGAGGTCGCGGCGGCAGCCGCGAGCGATGCCTCCTCGCTGCTCCCGAGCTCTCGCTCCTCGCGCTCGCGGCGCAGATAGAACATCGAGTAGTCGACGCCGACGGCGAGGCCGATCAGCAGGATCACCTCGTTGATCGAGCTGTCGACTGCCGAGATGTGGCTGAGCAACGCGACGAGGCCGATCGTTCCGAGCACCGCCGTGAGCGCGAGCCCGACCGGGATCAGGGCGGCGACCACCGCCCCGAACGTGAGCAGCATGATCACCAGCGTGATCGGCAGCGAGGTGAGGAGCGCCCGTCCGAAGTCTTTGCTGATCACGTCGGTGATTTCCTTTTCCGCACTCGCTTCGCCGAACTCCTCGATCGCGAAACCAGGGTGCGCCCTCTGCGCGGCCGCCGTCGTCTCGAGCGCGGGTCCGACACGGTCTTTCGCCACGCTTTCCTTGCCGGCGATCTCGAAGCGCAGCAGCGCGGAGTGCCCGTCGCGCGAGATCAGTGCCCGGTTGGCGTACGGGCTTTCGAACCGCTGCGTGTAGGGGACGGCGGAGAGGCGGCGCTGCACGTCGGCGACGACGGCCCTGAACGCGGGCGACTGCGCCCGCGCGGCGTTGCTGTGGATGAAGACTTCCTCGCTGACGTGCTTGGGGAAGCCTCGGCGAACCTCGCTCGATGCACGCCCCGACTCGCCGACCCCGCTTTGGGCCTGTTCCTGTTCGACCGTGCCGGCCGCGCTGCCGATGGCAAACGCGAACAGCACGAACACCACCCATCCCCAGATCGCGGTCTTGCGGTGCTGGGCGCTCCAGCGGCCGGCACGTGCGGCGAGGTTCCGGGTCTCGGTCACGGCGTGCATCTCATGGCGACTTGCGCCGAGTGTACGCCGCGCAGCTGGACCCCGCGATCCAGCCGTGCCTCGGTCATACGCTTCCCCCCACGACGACGCGGGTCCCTCGCGCGGGACGACGATACGGGCCGTCCGCCATAGGCACAGCGCATAACGCAGCGGCACAGACGTATGGGACAGACACGCCCCGATCGGGTACCTCGGCCGTCAACATGGCAAGCCGGCGGCGAGAGAGCGACGTCCTCGAGGCGCTGGACGATGTCCGGGTGACCCTCGAAGTCCTCGTCAAGCATCTGGGCCTCGAGAAGGACGTTGAACGCGCGATCGCCGCCAGAAGGCTGAGAGCCGAGCAGGCGCGCATGGAGATCGAGCGCTCGCTGGGCCATGGCATTTCGCCGGCCGTAGACCCGCGCCGTTAGCTCGACCGGTTTCTGGCGAGCTCGGTTCCGCGGCGAATCCACCCACAGAGATCCGCGGGCGCTCAAAGGGCCTGCCATCCGCCTCGAGCATGGTGCTGGGGCGTGGCCGGGGGTAGCGCGCTGCGGGATACTGGGCGGGCGAATGAGCTCGAGCCCTGAATAGGCGATGTCCCAGGAGAACGTGGAGATCGTGCGCCGCGGATTTCTCGACCGTGGGCCTCTCACCGACGGAGCGCGTGTCTCCTCTGATGCCGAGTTCGACTTCACCGACTTCTACCCCGATCAGCCGGTGCTGCGAGGCACCGAGGCGATGCGCCGTTTCCGCGACAGGGGTCCATGGGGCGCCTCCATTCACTTCGAGGCGGAACGCTTCTTTGACGTTGACGACGAGCGGGTGCTCGTGTTCGTCCGGGCCACCTCCACCGGCCAGACGAGCGGGGTTGCTGTCGAGACTCACATCGCCCACGAGGTCACTATTCGCGACGGGTGGATCGTGCGCGTAAAGGTCCACCGCGACCGCACCAGGGCGCTGAAAGCCCTGGGGCTGGCGGAGTAGCCGATGTCGCAGGAGAACGTGGAGCTCGTGCGCCGGACGTGGACCGCGTTCGCGGCCGGCGGGCTGGATGCACTCGAAGAATTCTGGGACGAGGAGATCGACTGGCGAGCGATGGAAGGCGCTCCCGACGATGTGGGAGAGATACGCGGGAGGCAGGCCATGCGTCGCTACCTCCAAGACTGGGTCGACACGTTCGACGGCATTACGACTACTCCAACGGAGCTGATTGATCTGGGGGATGACCGCGTCGTCGCGTTGTTGCACGTCACGGGGCGCGCCAGACTCAGCGGCATCGAGACGGAGCTTCGCTATGCGGTGGTGTACACGCTCCGCGATGGCAAGGTCGTGCGCGGGCGCGAGTACGGCGACCGCCAGGAGGCCCTCGAAGCTGCCGGGGTGGAGGACTAGGAGTGTTTGGCCAAACGGCTGGCGAACGTCCGACCGGGACGGCGCGCTCTCGCGCTGAGTGGTGGTTGCAGCTTATATAAGCCTATGCTAACCTAGCAGGCCCATGGAGGTCTTCGAGGCAGTCGCTCAGTCCAAGCGCCGCGAGATCCTGAAGTTGCTCTCCGGCCGTGAGTTGAGCGCCGGCGAGATCGCGTCGCGCTTCGCCGTCACCCAGCCGGCGATCTCACAGCATCTGAAGGTGCTCAAGGATGTCGGTCTGTTGAGCGAGCGCCGCGAGGGCACGAAGCGGATGCTCAGCGTGCGGGCTGAGGGACTCGCGGAGCTGCACGACTTTCTCGCCGAGGTCCTGCCGTCCAGGCTGGACCGGCTGAAGGAGGTCGCCGAGAAAGAGGAGCGCGTCAAGCGAGATGGCCGCAGAGCGAAGCAGAACTGAGGCCATCGTCGAGCACGAGGTCCGCGTGGCGGCGAGCCCCGAGAGCCTCTTCGACTACTTCACCGACCCGGCGAAGATGGTCGAATGGATGGGCACGGAGGCGACGCTCGACCCTCGTCCCGGCGGGGTCTGCCGGATCAACCCCTCCGGGCAGGCGGCGATGCTCGGCGAGTTCGTCGAGGTCGACCGACCTCGACGCGTCGTCTTCACGTGGGGTTGGGAGACGGCGCTCTTCAAGACCCCACCCCAGTCCACGCTGGTCGAGGTCTCACTCATCCCCGAGGGCGAGAACACCGTCGTCCGGCTCACGCACGGGCGGCTGAAGCCCGAGGCGGTCGCCCTGCATCGAGCCGGCTGGCATCACTACCTGGCGCGGCTCGCCCTCGCCGCCTCGGGAGCCGATCCCGGTCGCGATCCCTGGCGGGACCTGCCCTTGAGCGTCGAGGATCTGCGCGCCGCAGGAGTCCTGCCGGAGTGACGCGGACCAGCCTTCAGTTGACGCTTATATAAGCGCATGCTACAGTAGTCTCCCCGGGTGGCACGGCGAGGCGACCGCAACCAGTAGGCGTCTCGCCCCGCCCGGCGCAGGATCACCACCAGTCGCGCCGTCCGGGCGCGAGCGAAAGGAGACATGAGAGATGAGACCACGAGCGATCCTCGCCATCACCGCCATCGCCGCCGCGTCAGTGGCGGCCGGCGGGTTGGGAGCGGGACCCGCGCAGGCCACGGCAACCTCAACCTGCACCTGGGGCGGGACGCCAGACAATCCCACCGGAAAGGTCTGGTACACCGACGGAGGGATCACCAATACCCCGTCCACCGAACCGCTGCCGTTCATAGCGACTGGCCCACTCGCGGGTGACTGCAGCGGCACGCTCACCTACCGTGGCATCCAGGGTCCGGGATCGACCTGTGCGTTCGGTCCGTTCGAAGCCAAGGTCATCGGTCTGCGCGGGGTCGTGCGAGCCGAAGGCGAGAATGCCGTCGGCCTCGTCCCCGCCCTGCTCTACGACAAGTCCGGCAACGTCGTCGGCTCCGAGAACCCGCAGGTGCTGACCAGCGGCACCGAAGAACAGAACCTCGGCTTCGCCAACTGCAACAGCCCGGAAGGGTTCACAGAAGGGAACTTCAGCTCGGTCATCGAGCTGTCCCGGTAGCGACGCCGAGCGGGACGCCTGCGCCCGGCGGACGTTGCTCAAGCGTACGGTCGGCGCCCTCGGCAGTAGGTAGCTCGCCGGGGCGCCGGCCGGCGGCGCCCGCGCCGGTCCCGCCATCGGCCGATTGCGAAGGCGTGGTCCCCGGAGGTCCCACCGGCGCGGGACGAGCCGCTACGGCGTCCCGTCGCTCGGAGGGTCGGTGACGAATGGCAGCAGGTCGCAGAGGCCGGTCAGTTCGAAGACCTCGTGCACCGATTTGCGGCCGGGTATCAAGCGGAACTCGATCGAGTGCTGTGTGGACCACTTGCGCAGGGTCGTGATCGACCAAAGCCCGGACGAGTCGATGAAGCTGAGCCCCCGCAGGTCGAGAGTGATCGCCTCGGGGCGCAGTCGCGAGATTCGTGAGATCGCCTGCTCCAGCGTGCCGATCGTTTCGAGGTCAAGCGTTCCGACCAGGAGCAGGGTGTAGCGCTTGCGGGCGACCGTCTCCCTCACCTCGAGCCCGTGAGGGCTTCCCTGCGAGGGGGGAGGAGTCGTATGGCCGTCCTGCAGTGCCGGGTCGTAGCTGTCGCCGCGGTCGACAGCCCGGTTCTTCGGACGAATGTGGAGTCTGCGGCTCATCGCGAGGTGGCCCTGTACCGGCTCGAGTCGGAATAGTGATGTCGCAAGCCTATTCGGCTGGTTGGGTAGGAGCTAAAGAGAGGTAATTCCCCGCGGTACGCCTTCACAAACGGACGTCACCAGTACACAACGAGCCAACGGCGCTGCGTGCGCCGGCCGTACGGGACTCGAGATGGACCTCCGCCGGGTGCCGACCCGGTTTGGGCAAGATCCAGCACTGTTCAAGCTATCCGGCTCGACGTCTCGATGCACTCAACGGCGCGTCCGGGGGCGCTGGCTCCATCCACACCTCGGACGCGCCACCCTCCCACACGGCGCGGACGGCTCAGCTGCCGAGCACGGCGGGGCTCGCGGCCATCCAGGCTCGCCTGATCTCGGCGGCGAGCCCGCTCGCGCTCGCGCCGGGCGGGTGAAGCGCCGCCTCGCCGACCGAGCGCACGGGCTCGACGCCGCGCACCGAGCCCGTTAAGAACAGCTCGCCCGTGGCGATCATGCGCTCGAGGCCGAGCCGCTCCTGGCGCACCTCGATCCCCAAGGACGCTGCCGTCTCGATCGCCCGCGCCCGCGCCACGCCCGGCAGCAGGCGCCCATCGGCGGGCGGCGTGAGCAGCACGCCGTCCTCGACGGCGAAGACGTTGGCCCGGGAAGCCTCGAGCACCGCTCCCTCGACGTCGAGCACGAGCGGCAGGTGCCCCGCACTCTCGTCGAAGACCGGACCGTCCCTGTCGGCCCACTTGTGGGGGCCGAGCCCGCCCGCAACGACCAGCGGGCGCAGCGCCACAGCGCGCTCCCATGGCGGGAACAGCTCATCGGGGTCGACCGGTGCGGCGACCACGCCCACGTCGAGCGACCCGTTCGCGCCGGGGGCGACGCTCAGGCGCAGACGACCGACCGCCAGCGCCGCTGCTCGCCCGGCCACGAGCTCGCGCAACCCGGCGGGGAGCTCTGCGTGGAACAGCTCGCGCACGCTGTCGCGCAGCCGCGCGAGGTGCGGCCCGAGCTCGATCGCCGACCCGTCGAGGATCAGGATCGTCTCGAACACCCCGATCGCCGGGTCCGGGCGGATTTCCGCGGACACCGCCGCATTGTGGCGTGGGCGCCTGGCCGACTTCAAGCCCGGGCGACGGCAGGCGTCGGAGCCCGGATCGGCGAGCGCGCCCGTATTCGGCCGGGGGGCCGGCGCTCGCGCCGGGCTAAGGTCTTGCGACGTACCCGCTGTGAAGACGCTGCTGATCGACAACTACGACTCGTTCACGTACAACCTCTTCCAGCTGCTCGCCGAGGTCAACGGGGACGAGCCGCACGTCGTGCGCAACGACGCCGCGCCGTGGGCAGAGCTCGAGCGGCTGCCGTTCGACAACGTCGTCATCTCACCCGGCCCCGGCAGGCCCGAGCGCCAGGGCGACTTCGGCATCTGCGGGGAGGCGATCGCCCAGGCGCGGGTGCCGCTGCTCGGCGTGTGCCTCGGGCACCAGGGCTTGAGCTCGATCCACGGCGGCAGCGTCTCGCCCGCTGCCGAGGCGATGCACGGCCGCGTCAGCACCGTGCGACACGACGGCTCGCCGCTGTTCGAGGGCATCCCGCCCGACTTCCAGGCCGTGCGCTACCACTCGCTGGTCGTCGCAGAGCCGCTGCCCGAGCCGCTCGAGGCGATCGCCTGGACGCGCGACGGCACCGTCATGGCCGTGAGGCACCGCACGCGTCCGCAATGGGGCGTGCAGTTCCACCCCGAGTCCGTCTGCACCGAGCACGGACGCGCGCTGCTGGCCAACTTCCGCGACCTGACGAGACGGTTCGCCGCCCGATCGGGCACGGTCGGCCACGGTCGGCCGACGTCCGGTCGGTCGCCTCGTGCCGCCGGCGCCAGGCCGGCGGTTGCGCCGGGCCCCTCACCCGGGCCGCTCGTGGCCGACCCGGCGAAGCTGGTGGTCAAGGTCAGGCGACTGGACACGCTGTACGACGCCGAGCGGTCCTTCGTCCACCTCTACGGCGCCAACGAGACCGCGTTCTGGCTGGACAGCAGCAAGGTCGACGAGCGCGCCCGCTTCTCCTACATGGGCGCGGCCGGCGGCCCTCTGTCGGCCGTCATCCACTACGACGTCGGCGAGGGCGAGCTGCGCCTGGAGCGTGCCGACCGAACCACAGAGATCCTGAAGGAGTCCATCTTCGACTTCCTCAGTCGCGAGATGCGCGGCCTGCGCCAACTCTCGCCCGAGCTCCCCTTCGACTTCAACGGCGGCTTCGTCGGCTACTTCGGCTACGAGTTGAAGGCCGACTGCGAGGGCGACGCCGCGCACTCCTCCTCGATGCCCGACGCGGCCTTCGTGTTCGCCGATCGCCTGATCGCGTTCGATCACCTCGAGCGATGCACCTATCTGGTCTGCCTTACCGAGCCCGGCCGGATCGAGCAGGCCGAGCGCTGGATCGAGCGGACGAGCGTCGCGCTCGCCTCCGCGCCGCCGGTGGGCCCGCCCGCGCGTGACCCGGCAGCGCGGGATCCGGCAGCGCGTGATCGAGCGGTCGCGTTTCGCCTCGGTCGCTCACACCGCCGCTACCTCGAGGACATCGCCGTCTGCAAGCAGCGGCTGCTCGAAGGCGAGACCTACGAGATCTGCCTCACGAACAAGATCGCCGCCGAGGGAGCGCAGGACCCACTCACCCTCTACCGGACGCTGCGGCGCGTCAACCCGGCGCCGTTCTCCGCCTACCTGCGCTTCGGCGAGGACGCGATCCTCAGCTCCTCGCCCGAGCGCTTCATCAGCGTCGGGCGCGACCGCTGGGTCGAGGCGAGGCCGATCAAGGGCACCTGCGCTCGTGGCAGGACGCCGGCCGAGGACGTGCGCATGGCCGAGCAGCTGCGCCTCGACGAGAAGAGCCGCGCCGAGAACCTGATGATCGCCGACCTGCTGCGCAACGACCTCGGCGTCGTCTGCGAGGTCGGCACCGTGCAGGTGCCCGAGCTCATGCAGGTCGAGACGTTTCAGACCGTCCACCAGCTCGTGACCACGGTGCGCGGCCGGCTGCGCCCGGAGCTCGAGCCGCCCGACTGCGTCCGTGCCTGCTTCCCCGGGGGCTCGATGACCGGCGCCCCGAAGAAGCGCACGATGGAGATCATCGACGAGCTCGAGGGCGAGGCGCGCGGTGTGTACTCCGGGGCGATCGGCTATCTCGGGCTGAGCGGCGGCTGCGATCTCAGCATCGTGATTCGCACGATCGTGGTCGAGGGCGAGGACGCCACCCTCGGCGTCGGAGGGGCAATCGTGCTCCAGTCGGACGCCGAGCAGGAGTACCAGGAGACGTTGCTGAAGGCGCGCGCGCCGATGGCCGCGATCGACCCCGGAGTGGACCCGCACGCGGCGCTCGCGCCCGGTGCCGAGGCCGAGCCGGTCGGGCTCGGACCGCCGGCCGCGCCGTAGCGCGCGGCGCCGATTGCGCACGTTTGCAGGTGAATCCTCCCGCCGGCAGCCTGTTGAGCGGGGGCGGGGCAACTGCTAGCTTCAAGCAATGTCGAAGCTGAGCCGCGCGGTGGTGCGCACGCCGCTTGCGTTGCTCCTGGCGGTCGGCATCGCAGGGCCGCTCAGCGGCTGCGGCGACTCGTCGGAAACGGGCCAGCCCGCCGGAGCGGGCGGCGCCGGCGAAGCCGGCGAAGAAGCGGCGAACGAAAAGCGCGAAGAAGCAGCCGAAACGGAAAAAAACCGCGAACTGCTCTCCCAGCTCGAAGCCACTCGCCGCGAAGAAGCCGCCGAAGAACGCGCCAAGAAGACCGAAAAGGCGGCGCTCGCGAAGGCCAAGAAGCGTGCAGCACAGGCCGAGAAGGAAGCCAAGAAGCACATAGCCGAAGCAGAAGCCAAGCTGAAGCAGCGCGAAGCGGCCGCGAAGGCGAAGCTCGAAAAAGAACGGGAAGAAGCAAGGAAGCGCGAAGCCCAGCGCAAGCGAGAAGCCGAAGCCAGGAAGACCGAAGCCGAACACGCCGCGACGACGCAGGGTGCGCCGCCGCAGCAGCCGAGCGCGGCGCCGAGCGAAACGAGATGACGATGTTGCGAATGCAGGGACAGACCAGCCCGAACAGCGCGGGACCGCTGCGCGCCCTTTCCGCGCTGCCGGCACTGCGCGTGCTGCTGGTGCTGGTGACCCTGAGCACCCCCGCCGCCATCCTCGCCGGCTGTGGCGAACACTCAGGCGGAGCGGGCAACGGCGCCGGCGCCGGCGCCTCCCGCGAAGAAGAAGCCGCCACGAAGAACCAGGAATCGGTGGAAGCCGAGACGCGTGCCAAGCTGCGCGCGAGGGAAGCCGTGGCGATCCAGCGCGAAGAAGGCGAACTGGCGGCGAAACGAAAGAAGCTCGAAGCCCGGGTGGCCAAACTTGCCGCCGAACGACGCGCAGCCCGGGCACGCCGCACGCACGCAAGGAAGCAGGGCAGCTCGACTCGCCGAACGAAGGTCACCCGCAAGAAAGCGACCAAACGGACGACCAAACGGACGACCAAGCGGTCGACCAAGCGATCGACCGGCGGCGAATCGGCGGCCGAAAAAGCGGCGCGGGAACAGCTCGCCAAGGAAGAAGCGCAGGAAGCTGCGTCCTTCAAGCGCCGCGCCCAACACGAATCCGCAGAATAGGGTCAGCCCGATGATCGGTTGGCTGATGCGAGCGCTGCCGGCCGCGCTGGCCGTTGGGATCGTGATGGCCGGCTGCGGCAAGGGCAACTACGCCGGCGAAGGCGCCGTCGCGAGCTCCAGCTCATCGACGCCGACGAGCTCGACCGCATCCAAGCCGACTTCCTCGGCGCCGACCAGCTCCACGTCGTCCACCCCGACCAGCTCGACCTCGTCCACGCCGACGGGCGCGACCACGTCGACGCCCACCAAGCGGACACCCTCGACGACGACCGGCACGACCCCCGCGCTGCCGACCATCTCGACTGCCACAGGCGCCACGCCGAGCCCTCCGAGCGGCGCGGCAGCTGTGGCCTCCTGCCGTCGCGGCCTGCGCGCGCTCCCTCACGTGAGCGCGAGCACCAAGCGCAGGCTCGACGCGATCTGCCGGCAGGCGGACAGCACCGACCCAGAAGTCAAACGCAAGGCCGCGCAGGAAGCCTGCCGAGCACTGGTCAACGCCTCGCCACTGCCTCCCGGGACTGCGCGCGATCGCGCGCTCGCCACGTGCAGCAACGCCGGCGGGGCCAAGCCCAGCCCCGGCAAGTAGCCGCTACTGGTCCTCCGCCGCGTACAGCGACTCGTCGGCGAGCTGCTGGCCTTTCACCCCGAACAGCTTGATCTCGAGCAGGTCGTGGCGATAGTCGTCCGGCGCGATCAGGGTGAAGCGCTCGCTGTTGAGCGCGCACTGGTCGACCGTCAGCCCCGCCAGCTCCGCCGTCGCGATGCGCCCGCCCGACACGAGCGGGTGCCCCCACACGAGCGTCATCGCCGCCTCCGCGCCCAACTCCCCGCGCCACGAGCCGATCACCTCGTCACACAGGTCCATCTGCCAGTCCGGGTTGCGCTCGGCCGTCTCTTCCGTGAAATCAATAAAAGAGAAGAAGTCATCCGGCTCACCGCCCTCGACCGGCGGTAGGAAGCGGACGTAGCCGAACAGCTCGTACCCCCCGCTCGTCGGCGCCGTCGCCGGCACGTACGTGCGTCCGTGCCACGTGCGATCCGGGTACCAGACGATGTCGCCCGGCTCGCCGAGCTCCTCATCGCCCGCATCGAGCCGCGAGAAGGCGCCGAGCAGCTCCTGCTCGAGGCGCTGCGCCCAGCGCCCGTAGGGCAGCTCCTCCTGCGGCGGCTCGGCCGCGAATCGTGGGACGAAGCGTTCCTCGGGTGGCACCTGCCGGAGCCTAGCCTCAAGCGTCCCGCAGCAGCGCCGCCGCGTGCTCGGGCGCGACGATGTTGAGGTTCAGGTCGGTCGAGAGCTCGAGGCCCGCCAGGTGCGTCAGGCGGGGCAGCACGTCGATCCGCCAGCAGAAGTGCTCGGCACCGCGCGGGGCCGTTCGCACCCACATGTTCAGCGGCGGGCTCGCGCCGAGGTGGCGCGCCAGGCGCGTGAGGCCGTCGTGCAGCAGCGCCGCGCCCGTCGGGCCGTCCTGCTCGAAGCGCGGCACCGGGCGGCGAGGTGCGAGCATCAGCTGGAACGGCAGCCGCGAGGCATAGGGCGCCATCAGCACCGCCTCCTCGTCGATCGCCACGATCCGCTCGCGCTGGCGCACCTCCTCGGCCACCAGGTCGCCCAGCAGGCTCTGCCCCATCGTGCGCGTCGCGTATGCACCGGCGCGCTCGCGCTCGCGCGCCACCGCCGCCGGCACGAAGTCGAGCCCGTACAGCTGCGAGTGCGTGTGCGGCAGCGAGGCGCCCGCCTGGCGACGCTCGTTGACGATCAGCTGCACGCAGGCGCAGTCCTCGTGCACGCGCATGCGCTCGCGCCAGACCTCCATCGCCGCCGCCACCTGCTCGACCGGCAGCTCGGCCAGCGACAGCACCGGCTGCGGGCCGTTGACGATGACCTCGTGTGCTCCGCTCGCAGGCAGTGACGTGAACAGCTCCGCCAGCGCCGCCCCGCGCGGCCCCTCGCGCGGCTCTTGCGACCCCGCGCCCGCGCTCGCCGCGGGCGCGCCCGCCCCCGTGCCGGTGTTCGAGCCGGGCGACCGTCCCGCGCTCGGCGACCGTCCGTCGCCCTGCTCGGCCGCAGCCAGGGCCGGGTACAGGTTGGGCACGACCCGCACCGTCCAACCCGGCGAGTCAGGAACACCGCCGCCCGGCCTCACGGCGTACAGCTCGGGCGGCGTGCGGCCCTCGTTCCCCTCCGCGAACGGATCGCGCTCCGGGTCGATCGGCTCCGGCGTGCGCTCGGCCTCGGTCAGCGACGGCGCCCCGCCCGGTCGGCGAGAGCGCTCGCCCGCGATGATCGTGCGGTGGCCGCTGAGCGGGTCGATGCGGATCTCAGGCATGCGTCCTCACCGGCGGCGCCATCGGGTTCGGGCGCACCCGCGTGCGCTCACGCATTCGCCGCACCGAGCGCGTAGCGCCTGACGTCTGCTTCGAGCTTGGCCTGGCTCGGGTAGGGCCCCTGGCGGATATAGCGTCCCCCGGCCGGGTCGTAGAAGACCGTCACCGGGGTGAACGTCGAGTCGGTGATCGCGCCGCCCGCCGCTCCGCTGTGGTCGTAGTAGCTCGGATAGCTCACCGGGAAGCTGCGCAGAAACGAGAGCGCCGCCGTGCGGCTGCTGTCGCCAGAGTCGATGCCGATGAAGGCGACCTCACGCCCCAGCGCCACCGATGCGCGCTGAAAGGCGCCGAACTCGGCACGGCAGGGGACGCACCACGAGGCCCACTTGTTGATGACGATCGGACGGCCGCGCAGGGCCCGCAGCCGGGCGCGCAGCGCCGGCAGGCCGCCGGGCAGGAGCTCGCTCGCCTGCGCGTGCAGCGCCGCGAGCGGCGCCGGCGAGCCGGCGAGACGCGAGTGCATCTGCGCGAGCGTGAGCTTCGAGCGTTCGACCGGCTCAGACGAGGAGCCGGCGAGCTGGACGAGGCCCACCACGAGCAGCGCCACCAGGCCGACCAGCGCCGCCGCGATCCACAAGCGCCTCGATGTCATCGCGCGTAAGGGTGGCAGATCGCCCCGCGCGCGAGCGCGCCACGCCAGCCGTCCGCCCGCTCGCATCATCGCCTCCCCGACGTGCTATATCTTGGAGCACGAAGAAGCCGGGTAGCGCAAGGCATCCGGCAGAAGGCGTCAGTCGACGCCAGTCGTTTGAGTCGCGCCGAAGCCACTTCTGCGCCGGCTCCGTCTCGAAGTCCAGAGCCTCTCAATGGCCGAGCCCACCTCAGTGGCCCTCGCGGCCGCGCCCATTCCAAGTTCCGCCGAAATCGCTCGCGCGGAGAAGTTCGTGCGCGAGCGCTTCCTGCACGAGGGCGAGGACGCTCAGGTCGCGCTCGCTCCCGGGTCTGCGCGCCGGCGCGCCCTCGACGAGGCGCTGGCCGAGCTCGACGAGACGCCCAAGCCGAAGCATCCGTCGACCGCCTGGCGACGCCAGTTCTCGCTGCTCCTGGGGCTCGAGCGACTGCTCTCGGAGGACGAGCCGAAGCTCGCCGACGGCACCGTGCTGTCCGCCCACCAGGTCGACGCCCTGTCGGGCACGCTCGCGGCGCTGCTGGCCGCCGCCGAGGCTGCCACGCCCAACGGAAACGGGCGCGCCGCGGCCTCTGCCTCGCCCGAGCTGCTCGCCTCGGCTGAGATCCTCGGGCTCGACGAAGCGCGCACCGACGCCCGGGAGGGCACGCCCGACGCTGCCGCGGCGAGCGCCTCGGTCGCCGTGGGGTCCGGCCGCCAGGAGGACGAAGAGTACGAGGACGAGGAGGAGCCCGACGACGACGAGGATCTCGACGACGACGAGGACCTCGGCCCGGTGCAACTCGCCGCGCCGGACGAGGACGAGGAGGACGAGGAGGACGAGGACGAGGAGGACGAGCTCGGCGACGATGAGGACGAGGGGGACGCCGAGGAGGAGATCGACGCCGAGGCGGAGCCCGACGAGGAGCCGCGCGACTGGGCCGAGGAGGGCGAGGAGGAAGAGGAGTCGCTGGCCGACCAGCCCGAGGACCCGAACGCGGCCAAGCGCTTCTGGTTCGAGCACGCCACCGGCGCCGGCAAGACCGTCGCGGCGCTCGGCTTCGTCGAGGCCTCGCAGACCGGCGGCGTGCTGATCCTCACGCACCGGCGCAACCTCGTCGACCAGTTCAACGGCGAGCTGCGCGAGCGCGGCTACCAAAAGCGCATCAGCAAACCGCTGCTGAAGGGCGAAGACTCCTCCAAGGGTCCCGTGACCGTCGAGACCTACCAGTGGTTCGTGCGCAACGCCGGCAAGATCTCGAGCGCGTACACGATCGTGATCTGCGATGAGGCCCACACCGCGCTGGGCGAGAAGACGAGCGGCGCGATCCGCGACTGGACCGGCCCGATCTTCATCGGTATGACCGCCACGGGCGCGCTGATCGCGCGTCACGTCACCGACCTGTTCCCGACTCAGACCTCGCGCTTCGACCTCGCCCAGGCCGCGCGCCGCGGCGTGATCGCGCCGCTGCGCTGCGTGCGCATCTCACCGGGGGTCGGCGTGCGCACGATCGCCAAGGTGCCGCTGCGGCGCGGCGAGGTCGATACCGAGTTCGACCAGGACGAGCTGGCCAAACTGCTCGACCAGCAGCCGTTCAACCTCGCCGTCGCGAACCTCTACAAGACGCGCTTCAACGGTGTGCCCGGCGTCGTCTACGCCGCCGGGGTGAGGCACGCCTACAACCTCGCCGAGGCCTTCCGCGCGGAGGAGATCAAGGCGCAGGGGGTCTCCGGCGAGACGCCCAAGCGCGAGCTGGCCGAGATCCTCGCGCGCTACGAGCGCGGCGACATCGACGTGCTGATCAACGCGCAGCTGCTCGCCGAGGGGTGGAACAGCCCGCGCGCGACGGTCTGCGTGCACCTCGCGCCGACGGCCTCCAAGCGCATCTACCAGCAGCGTGTGGGTCGCGTAACGCGCCGCCACCCAGGCAAGGAGGCGGGGCTGGTCGTGGACTTCGTGCATCCGGCGACCAAGCACGACGACCCTGTCGTGACGCTGCATTCGCTGCTGGACCGCGACGTCTACCGCGGCGGCGCGATCGTCGTCGGCCCGGTCAGGCGCGGGCGGGGGCGCCGGGTCCGGGTCGAGAAGCGCGTGGTCCCCGTCTCCGACGACTCGAACCGGCGTCTGCGCGTACTGGAGCGAGAGCTCTGGCGGATCGCGGTCGAGAACCTGAACCACTCGGAGCAGCACGTCTGGGCCGCACTCGCCGGCGCCCGGGTCAACCCCTCCGGCTGGCGACGGGCCAAGGCCATGCTGCAGCACGACTCGACGAAGGAGCTCCGCCGCCGCTTCCTGCTCACCTGCCTGCAGCGCAACCGAAACCAGCAGCTGCGCATCAAGGCGCTGGTGGAGATCGCCGCGCTACGGGATGCCGATGCCTTCGACGACGCGATCGACACGGTCGGAACCTGGTCCCGCGACGATCGCCGCGCCGGGACCAAGGTTCTGCTCGAGGCACTGGCCGAGCGGCGGATCGGCCGCCGCGACCAGGCCCAGGCCTGGGTCTGGCGCCTCGCCGACTACACCCGCGACCTGCACGAGGAGTACGCGGTGCAACGCTTGCCGGAGACCAAGCGGCTGCTCGGGTTGCTGGTGAACTCGTCCGGGCGGGCGCATGGCCGGAATGCGCGCCGGCTCGTCCACGCCGCCCGCAACCAGGACCGCCGCCTCGCCGCCGCCCTGCTCGCCGCCGGGGTCGCTCACACGCCCGAGGGCGAGGAGGTCCTGCGCGGGGCGCGGATGCGCGCCGCCCGCAAGCCCTCGGCGGTCGCCCGCGAGCTCCTCCGCAACTTCCCAAAGGCCGGGGGGCGCCGCCGGCGACGCAAGCGCAAGGGGGGCTCTCAAGACGGCGGGGCGCAGAGGAACGGCAAGCCCACTGAGGCGCAGGCGGCGAGCGGGGAACGGGATGACGAGCTCGACGTCGACGAGCTCGAGGTCACCGAGGGCGAGAACGGGTCGGCTCCCGAGGCTCCCGACCCTGAAGAGATCGAGACGCCCGAGTAGGTCCGCGGAACGTCCCGCAGTGTCCGCTACACGGGACGTTCGCGGGACTCAGCGCTCGATGGCGAGGTGGACCTCGCCGGCGCCAAGCGTCACCCTCTCCCCGCTGTCCCTTTCGACCACCAGGTGGCCGCGCTCGTCGACCTGCTTGACGAGTCCATCGCCGCCATCCCAGGAGATCCGCTTGCCCGCCAGGGCGTCGCGTACGCGGTAGGCGCTCAGGACCTCGTCGTCGGAGGCCTCCAGCCAGCGGCCGAGCGAGTCATTGAGGGCGCCGAGGGTGTCCCGGACGCTCGGTGCGCCTCCCGGCGGGAGCCCACCCTCCGCCTCGGTCGGCACCAGCGAGGTGGCGGTCTCCCGCAGTTCCGGCGGGAAGTCCTCGGCGGCGATCGCGACGTTGACTCCGACCCCGATCACGGCCCAGCCCTCGTCCGGGCGTGCCTCGACCAGTACCCCCGCCAGCTTGCGCTCGTCGATCCAGACGTCGTTGGGCCACTTGACCCGACAGCGCACCGGGGCCACCGTCTCCGCCGCCTCGCAGACCGCGAGCGGAACCGCGAGGGGCAGCAGCGGGGCATCGCCGGCGGCGAACGGGCGCGCCAGGGCGGAATAGAGGAGGGCCGAGCCCGGCGGCGCGAACCAGGCGGTGCCGCGGCGGCCGCGCCCAGCGCTCTGCTGGTCTGCCGTCACCACGAGTCCCCCCGAGGCGCCCGAGATCGCCAGTTCCTTGGCTCGCTCGTTGGTGGAGTCGGTGCTCCGAAAATGCCTGTGGGGCCACCCGA
>DATNDZ010000010.1:0-299076 GCA_035553095.1 Solirubrobacteraceae bacterium
ACGGGTGTCCCGCCGCGCTCGCTCACCAGCGTGTGTGGGTCGCGAGCGTGCGCTGTGCCTCGGCCGCGGTGATGTGCGGTCGGCTCTGCAGGAAGGAGGCGCCCTCGGCGATCGCCTGCTCGCGGGGGTAGGAGGCCGCGGCGGCAGCCTGGCGATGGCGCACGGCGACCGCGTCGACGACGCCGCAGCGCCACCCCCGCTCGCGCGCGACCGCCGCCCAGTGCATGTCGAGCCCCCAGCCCATGCGCAGGTCCGGGAACGGGAGCAGCACGTCGAAGCTCTGCGCCGCGAACGCGGTCACGGGCCCGATCTCGACGAAGCTGGTCTCGCGGACCACGCTGCCGGGGTGCCGTCGCGTGACCTCCCAGGCGGCGTGGGAGTGCAGGCGGTGCGCCGGCTGTGCGAGCGTCAGCGAGAAGCGCTCGCACAGGAAGAGGAAGCGATCGAGGAACCCGCGCGGCAGCTCGACGTCGTCGTCGACGATCAACAGCCAGTCGCGCCCGTCCGGCGGGTGCTGCGCGAGCAGGCCGTTGAGGTTCTCGAACTTGCCGAGCTCGCCCGGTGGGCGGACGTGGAGCTCGACATCGTGGCGCGAGCGCCGCAGCTCGTCGTGGGCGCGGGCGGCAAGCGCAGCGTGCACGGGTCGCTCGATCCCGAGCACGAGCACGCGCCGGCGGGGCGGATCGCGCCGGGCCGCCCGCGCCAGCCGCAGGCGCCGGCCGCTTGCCAGCTCGCGCGCGTCGGCCAGCGCGTCGGCGCCCGCGCGCAGGTGGGCGCGGCGGCCGCCGACCGTGCCGCTCGTGCCCGAGAGGAAGTCCTCGACCCCGCCGGTGGCATCCGGCGCGGGCGCCGGTCGGTGCGGCTGACGGCGCAGCGCTTCGAGCACCCTGCCCGCGCTGTGCGCCACCGTCGTGAGCGCCGCCGGACAGCCGCGACGCGCGACGTGCCCGGCGCTCGCGGCCAGCGTGAGCAGCTCGCGCGAAAGCGACGGCGCCTCGCTCCGCCATGCGTCGAAGCGCCGCGCCGCGCGGCCGCGCACGTACGCGCCACGGGCGAGCGCGCGCAGTCGCGCATCGCGACCGACGCGCCGGTGCTCCACGGCGGCCTCGGCCACGTACAGCGCACCCGGGCCGTCATCTCCGCCGGAGGCGGACCTCAACCGATCCTGCCACTCCTGCTCATCGCCGCCGTGCTCCAACGACTCGTCGAACGGGCCGACGCGATCGAGCGCGCTGCGTCTGATCGCCATGTTCGCTCCCCATGCGTAGCGCGTCGGGCGGTCGTGCGGGCCGAGCTCGAGCGAGGTGATCGGGGCTCGCTCGCGTCCGCACGAGTGGGGCGCGGGGCCTTCCAGGCGCGGCTCGATCCGGCCCGCGAAGACATCCACGTCCGGGTGCTCGTCCGCCGCCAGCACCAGCGCGTGCAGCCAGCCGTCGAGCGCGCGAACGTCGTCGTCGAGGAACACGACCAGCTCCCCCGAGGAGCTGCGCACGCCCGTGTTGCGCGCCACGTTGAGGCCCCGCGGCGTTGCGTGCGGCTCATACCGGGCGCCGTGACGCTCGACCAGGGAGCGCGCCGAGGGCGATGCTCCCGCGTCGTCCACGACCACCACCTCCGCCCCCGCCGCTGCGGCCTGCGGCACGACCGACTCGAGCGCCACCTCGAGGTAAGGCAGGCGTGCGCGCGTCGGGATCACGATCGAGGCGGGCGGCGAGTTGGGGCTCATCGGTGCGGACAGTCTAGGTTTGCCGCCCGTTTCGGCAGTTGCGCCCGTCCGGCCGCACTAGGCTCTCGCGCGGGTGGTTCTCTTCCTGCACAACCGCTACCGCACGACCGGAGGCGAGGAGCGCGTCGTCGAGGACCTGCTGTGGCTCGTGCGCACGCGCATGGGAGAGCCCGCCGAGCTGCTCGCGCGCGATTCCGGCGAGCTCGGGCGCGGCCGCGCCGCGCTCGGTCTCCTGCGGGGAGGGCTCGAGCCCGACGAGGTGGCGCAGGCGGTCCACCACAGCGGCGCGCGCGTCGTGCACGCGCACAACCTGCAGCCCGCGTTCGGCTGGCGTGCGCTCGCCGCCGCCCGCGGCGCCGGGGCGAGGGTCGTGCTGCACCTGCACCAGTACCGGCTCGTCTGCGCCATCGGCGTGTCCTTCACCCGCGGCGAGGACTGCACGCGCTGCCACGGGTCCAACACGCTTCCCGGCGTGCGCCTGAACTGCCGCGGCAGCCGCTCCGAGTCGGCCGCCTACGCCGCCGCGCTCGCGCTCTGGCAGCGGCGCTTGGTGGCGCAGGCGGACGCCGTCGTCGTTCCCAGCGCCTTCGCCCGCGAGCGCCTGCGCGAGCTCGGGGCTCCGTTGCCGTGGGAGCGCGTGCACGTGCTCGCGCCGCCGCTGCGGGCGCTCGATGCGTCGGCCCCCGCTGAAGGCCACGTGGACTCCGAGCTGCCCTCCTACGCGCTGGTCGTCTCGCGCCTGGCGCCCGAGAAGGGCATCGACGTCGCGATCGACGCGTGCATGGCGGCCGGCCTGGCACTCGTCGTCGCCGGCGATGGCCCCGAGCGCGCCGCGCTGGAAGCCCGCGCAGGCGCGGCCCGCGGAGTCGCCGGCGCCACCGTGCGCTTCGCCGGACGCGTCGACGATGCCGAGCTCGCGCGCCTGCGGGCACGCGCATCGATCGCGCTCGTGCCCTCGCGCTCGGCCGAGACGTTCGGCCTCGCCGCCGCCGAGGCGATGGCCGCCGGGCTGCCCGTCGTGGCGAGCCGCGTGGGCGCATTGCCCGAGCTCCTCGACGAGGACGGCCTCGTCGCGCCCGGCGACGCCGCCGCGCTGGCCGGCGCGATCGAGCGGCTCGCCGGCGACCGCGCGGCCGGGGAGCGCGGGCGCGAGCGAGCGCGTGCGCTCTGCGCCCCCGACGTGGTCGCCGGCGCGCTCGCCGGCCTCTACGCCAGCGCGTAAGCTCCCGCCGTGCCGCTAGACGACTGCGCCCTGATCACCGGGCTGACCGGACAGGACGGCTCGTTCCTCGCCGAGCTGCTGTTGGAGAAGGGCTATCGCGTGCGCGGGCTCGTGCGCGGCGACGCCGAGCGGCGCTCGCTCGGCTCGGCCGAGCACCTTCGTGGGCAGGTCGAGCTGATCGGCGGCGACGTGCTCGATCCTGCCGGCTTCCGGACCGCGATCGAGCGCTCCGAGGCGAGCGAGATCTACCACCTGGCCGCTCCCTCGTTCGTCCCCGCCTCCTGGGAGCGGCCGGCCGAGACGCTGGCCGCGATCGCCGGCTCCACCGCCACGCTGCTCACGGCCGTGCGCGAGCTGGGGGAGCCGGCGCGCGTGTTCGTCGCGGCCTCGAGCGAGATCTTCGGGAACGCCGGCGAGAGCCCGCAGGACGAGGACACGCCGTGCCGCCCGCGCTCGCCGTACGCGATCGCGAAGCTCGCCGCGCATCAGCTCGTCGGGCGCCTGCGCGATCACTACGACATACACGCGAGCTCCGCCATCACCTACAACCACGAGTCCGAGCGCCGACCGGAACGATTCGTCACGCGACGGATCACGCGTGGCGCCGCCGCGATCGCGCTCGGGCGCCAAGAGGAGCTGGAGCTCGGGGCGCTCGACGCCGTGCGCGACTGGTCCTTCGCCGGCGACATCGTCCGCGGAGCCTGGCTGATGCTGCAGCAGGATCGGCCGAGCGACTACGTGCTGGCAAGCGGCGTCGGGCGCACCGTGGCCGAGTTCGCGCGAGCCGCCTTCGCATGCGTCGAGCTCGATGCCGAGCGCTACCTGCGCGTGGACGAGGCGCGCGTGCGGGCCCCCGAGAGCACGCCGAGCGTCGGCGACGCCCGGCGGGCGCGCGAGCGGCTCGGCTGGGTCCCCGAGCTGACCTTCGAGCAGCTCGTGGAGCGCATGGTGCGCGCCGATCTGCGCGAGCTCGAGGGCGCGCCCGGTTGACGCGGGCGGGCGCCGGCCGGTCGACGGGTCGGTGAGATCGACCGCGTACACTGCCCCCGAGTGAAGACCGTCGGCATCATCGGGCTCGGCTACGTCGGCCTGCCGCTGGCCGTTGCCTTTGCCAAAGAGGGCTGCGACGTCGTCGCCGTCGACATCGACCCGCGCAAGATCGAGGCGATCGAGGCGGGGGAGTCCTACATCGAGGACGTTCCCTCCGAGCTGCTCGCCGGGCTGAGCGAGCGCATCCACGCGACCACCCGCTACGCGCGCCTGGCCAAGGCCGACGCGGTCATCATCTGCGTGCCGACCCCGCTCACGCGCAACCGCGAGCCCGACCTCGGGGCGCTGATCGACTCAACCCGCGGGCTCGCCGAGGTGCTCCAGGCCGGGCAGCTCGTCGTGCTCGAGTCGACCACCTACCCCGGCACGACGCGCGAGCGCGTGGCCCCGCTGCTGGAGGAGTCCGGTCTGGCCGCCGGACGCGACTTCCACCTCGCCTTCTCCCCCGAGCGCGTCGACCCCGGACGGACCGACTTCACCCTGCGCAACACGCCGAAGGTGCTCGGCGGGCTGACCGACGCCTGCCTGGCGCGCGCCGAGGAGCTCTACGGCCTGGTCTGCGAGAACCTCGTTCGCGTCTCGAGCCCCGAGGCGGCCGAGCTGACCAAGCTGCTCGAGAACATCTTTCGCTCGGTCAACATCGCGCTCGTGAACGAGCTGGCGATGCTGACCGATCGCATGGGCATCGACGTGTGGGAGGTCGTCGAAGCCGCCGCGACCAAGCCGTACGGGTTCATGCGCTTCGAGCCGGGGCCCGGCATGGGCGGGCACTGCCTGCCCGTCGACCCCTTCTATCTGAGCTGGCGCGCGCGCGAGTTCGACATGGCGACCGAGTTCATCGAGCTCGCCGGCAAGATCAACCAGCAGATGCCGTATCACTGCGTCGAGAAGGTCCAACGCGCGCTCAACGACGCCGGCATGTCCGTGAAAGGCGCCCGGGTCGCCGTGGTCGGCGTCAGCTACAAGCCCGGCGTCGGCGACACCCGCGAGTCGCCCGCGCTCAAGATCATCACGCTGCTGCGCCAGCTCGGCGCCGACCTCTGCTACCACGACCCGCACGTCGAGCACCTCGCCGAGCTCGCCCTGCACAGCAGGCCGCTCGACGAGGCCGTCGGTGATGCCGACCTGACGCTGATCGTCACCGCGCACCCCGGGATCGACTACGGGCTGCTCGCGCAGCGCTCGCGCCTGGTCGTCGACCTGCGCGGCGTCACGCGCTCGCTCGAGCCCTCCTCCGACGTGATCCGCCTCTGACGTGCTGAGCCACGACGACCGCGGGCTCGGGCTGCTGCTCGGCGACGACGTTCAGATCGGCCGCGACGTCGCGTTCGGCGCCAACGTCGTCGTCCACGCCGGGACCACGATCGGCGACGGCTGCACGATCGAGGACAACGTCGTGCTCGGCAAGCCGCCGCGGCTGGCAAAGGGCTCCGGCGCCCATGGTCAGACAGGGCCGTTGCGGCTGGCCGACCGAGTCACCGTCTGCTGCGGCACCGTCGTGCTGGCCGGCGCGAGCGTCGGCGAGGAGGCCATCCTCGGCGACCAGTCGTTCGTGCGCGAGCGCTCCTCGGTTGGGCCGGCGTCCGTGATCGGGCGTGGCAGCGTCGTCGACAACGACGTCTCCGTCGGGGCGCGGGTGCGCGTGCAGAGCAACGTCTACCTGACCGCCTACAGCTCGATCGAGGACGACGTCTTCGTCGGCCCGGGCGTCGTCACGACCAACGACGATGCCATGGGTCGGCACGGACGCGAGCAGCAGCTGCGAGGCGCGACGCTCAGGCGCGCATGCCGAATCGGCGGCGGCGCCGTGCTCACGCCCGGCATCGAGGTCGGCGAGGAGGCCTTCGTCGCCGCCGCCGCCCTCGTCACGCACGACGTCCCCGCCCGCGTCGTCGTGATGGGCTCGCCCGCGCGCGTCGTCCGCGACGTGCCCGAGGGCGATCTGCTCGAGAACTGGCGCTAGGCGGCCGCCCGCGCCGCCGCGACCACCTCGGCCGCCTGCTCGCGGCTCAGCACCGGGCTCATCGGAATCGCCAGATGTCGCGCGGCGGCGTGCTCGGTCGCGGGCAGCTCCAACCCTGCGCCCCACTCGGCCATCGGCGCCTGCCGATGCACGGGCGTGCGGTAGTAGGGCTTGTGGCCGATCCCAGCGGCGGCGAGTGCCGCTTCGAGCCGCTGCGGCTCGGGGTGGCTGACGAGGTAGAGATGCCAGGCCGGTTGCGCGCCGGCGACGGGTACGGGCAGCCCGACGAGCTCGCCAAGGCCGGCCTGCTCGTAGTGGCGCCCGGCTTCGCGCCGGCCCTCGGCCCATGCATCCAGGTGTGGCAGCTGGACGCGCATGATCGCGGCCTGCAGCTCGTCCAGCCGCGAGTTGTAACCGAGCTGCTCGTAGTCGACCTTGTCACGCGAGCCGTGGAAGCGCAGGATCCGCGCCTGCTCGGCGATCCGCTCCTCGGAGGTGACGACCATGCCGCCGTCGCCGAAGCAGCCGAGGTTCTTGGAGGGATAGAACGAGAACGTCGCCACCCGGCCGAGCGCCCCGGGTCTGCCGGCGGCAGAGGTCGAGCCGAGGGCCTGCGCCGCGTCCTCGAGCACCGGCACGCCCAGCGCCTCGATCTCGCCGACGGGCGCGACGTTGCCGAAAAGGTGCACGACCACGACGGCCTTCGTGCGCGGCGTCAGCGCGGCGTGCACGGTCTCGGCTGTGACGCAGTAGGTGTCCGGGTCAATGTCGCAGAAGACCGGCGTGGCGCCGGTCGGCGGAATCGCCTCGGCGGAGGCGTAGAACGTGAACGAAGGCACGATCACCTCATCGCCGGGCCCGACGCCCATCGCGCGCAGGGCGATCGTGATCGCATCGGTCCCGTTGCCCACGCCGACGCCGTGCGCGGCGCCGCAGTAGGCAGCCATCTCCTGCTCGAAGGCCGCGACCTCGGGGCCGAGGATGAAGCGTTCTGAGTCGAGCACGCCGTCGATCGCCGCGCGAAGCTCATCGCGCAGCGGTGCGAGTGTCGAGGCCGTGTCGAACAGCGGCACCGCCATCGCTCAGGCCGCCATCGCGCTCAGCGTGGCTTGAGCAGCTCGAGGTCCGAGCGCGTCATCAGGCGGATCAGTGCCTCGAACGACGTGGCCGGCTTCCACCCGAGGTCGCGCTCGGCCTTCGCCGGCGAGCCGATCAGGTGGTCGACCTCGGCCGGGCGCACGAATGCCGGATCGATCGTCACGTACTGCTCGAAGTCGCCGAGACCGGCCTCGTCGAAGGCCACCTCGCAGCATTCGCGCACCGAGTGCGATTTGCCCGTGGCGATCACGTAATCCTCGGCTGCGTCCTGCTGCAGCATCAGCCACATAGCCTCGACGTAGTCCTTCGCGTAGCCCCAGTCGCGTTCGGCGTCCAGGTTGCCGAGGTGGACGTCCTTCATCAATCCGTGCTTGATCGCCGCCGCGTGCCAGGTGATCTTGCGGGTGACGAACTCCAGGCCGCGGCGGGGCGACTCGTGATTGAACAAGACCCCCGACGTAGCGTGCAGATCGTAGGACTCGCGGTAGTTGACGGTGATGAAGTGCCCGTAGACCTTCGCCACGCCGTAGGGGGAGCGCGGGTAGAAAGGCGTCGTCTCGGTCTGCGGGATCTCGAGCACCTTGCCGAACATCTCGCTCGATGAGGCCTGGTAGAAGCGCGCCTCGGGACAGACTTCGCGCATGGCCTCGAGCATGCGCGTGACGCCGACGCCGGTGAACTCGGCGGTGAGCGTGGGCTGTATCCACGACACGGCGACGAACGACATCGCGGCGAGGTTGTAGATCTCGGTCGGCTTGGACGCGCGCAGCGCGTCGACGAGCGAGCGCTGGTCGAGCAGGTCGCCCTGGTGCAGCGTGATGCGATCGCGGATGTGCTCGATCCGGTCGAACTTCTCGGTCGAGGCGCGGCGAACCATGCCGTGGACCTCGTAGCCCTTCTCGAGCAGCAGTTCCGCCAGGTAGGAGCCGTCTTGCCCGGTGATCCCGGTGACGAGCGCTGAGCGTTTGTCGGTCATTGGGGCGTCAGCCTATAGAGCGCCGCCGATACCGCCGCCGCTCCCCCGCCGTGTGCTCAGTCCCCCGCTGGGGTGCCTGCGGGCCGCCCGGCGGCTCGCTTGCGCGCGGCCGCCGCCACGGCCGCGATGCCCGCGGAGGCCTCCGTGCGGGCCTCCCAACCGAGCAGCTCGCGCGCCTTCGCGGCCGACGGATAGCTGCGGGCGAGCTCGGTCTCGCGCGCGCGCCGGCGCTCGAGCGTGGGTGCCGACCCCTGGTCCCTGCCGCTGGCATCGGCGCCGGCTCGCCACGCGATCTGCACGATCTCGGAGAGCGACAGCTCGCGCGCGGCGGCCAGGTTGAAGTCCTCGTTGGCCGCCGCCTCCGCGCCGAGCGCCGTGACGACGCCCTCGGCGAGGTCGTCGACATGCGTGGGCGTGAGCCTCTCCTCGCCCGTCCCGTAGATGGCGAGCGGGACCTCACCGGCGCCGGCGCGCTCGATCAGCTCGCTCAGCTCGAGCGGCGGGCCGACGAGCGGGCTCTCGCCGGCCGATCGCTCGCCGGTCGGTGGCTCGCCGAGCGAGGCGGCGGGGGGGCCGTAGGCGCCGAACGGACGGCAGATGACGTACTCGAGCCCCTGCTCGCGGTGTGCGGCGGCGCAGTGACGCTCGCCGCTGAGCCGCGCGAAACCGCTTGCCGAGCGCGGCGGCAGGCAGTCCTCCAGGTGCTGCTCGGGCGTCGGGAACAGCTCTGCCCGCTCGAACACGAGCGGGGACGAGACGTAGAGGAACCGCGCAACCCGACGATCCAGCGCGGCGCGGATCACGGCGTTCTGCAGAGCGGCTTCGTACTCCAGCAACGTGAGCGGCGAGCCCCGGCCGGCCTCGGCGACGGTGCCCTCTGTGGCGACGGTCGCGTCGCCGCTCGGCGCCCGCTCGCCCGAGGAGCCGTTTCTGGAGGCCCTCGCGCTCGGCGCTGCGTCGCCGCCGCCCTCGCCCCGGTGGCGCCCGAAGCACGCCAGGTGGACCACGTGCGAGCAACCCTTCGTGGCCGCCGCCGCCTCGGAGGCGCGGCGCAGGTCGCCGGTGTGCACCTCGCAGCCTTCGCGCATCCACCGCGGCGCCGGACGCTCGTCGGAGATGCGCACGTCGTAGGCGGGATCGGCGAGCAGCCGCCGGGTGACGGCTGCTCCGAGCGGGCCGACGCCGCCGGTGATCAACACGCGGCTCATCGGGGGCGCCCGCTCCGCTCGCGCACGTGCCTCAGGTACTGGCCGGCGAAGCCGGCGACGAAGCGGGGGTTGTAGCGGGCGTAGCGCCGCCACAGCCGGCGTGGCTCGCGCGAGAGCCGGTAGATCCACTCCAAGCCGTTGCGTTGCATCCACGGGGGCGCCTGCGAGACGAGACCGGCATGGAAGTCGAACGCGGCGCCCACGCCCACGAGCAGCGGCGGCTGCAGGAGGGGGCGCATCTCGTGCATCCACTGCTCCTGGCGCGGCTGCCCAGTGCCCACCCACACGACGGCGGCGCCCGAGGAGTTGATCAGCTCGAGCTCGCGCTCGTTCTCGGCGGGTGTCAGCGGGCGAAAGGGGGGCGAGGAGGAGCCCACGATCGGCAGGCCCGGATAGCGCTCGCGCAGGCGTCTGGCCAGAAGCTCGCGCGCGTGGTCGTCGTGGCGCCCGCCGTACAGGTAGATCGGGATGCCCTTGCGCGCGGCGCGTGCGCAGAAGCCGGCCATCAGGTCGGGACCGTAGACGCGCGTGGCGGCCGGGTGGCCGAGCGCGTGCAGCGCCCAAACCAGCGGCATGCCGTCCGGCACCGCCAGCGTCGCGCCGAGGACGGCGGCCAGCGTCTGCGGCTGCTCCCGGGCTGACATCACGAGGTTGACCGCGGCCGCCGTCAGGTAACCGCGCGCGTCGGCGGCGATCATCGCCTCCATCCAGTCGAGCACGTGCTCGTAGTCGGAGATCGCGAGCGGGATGCCGAGGATCTCGGCCGTCGGCGGAGGTGCGGGCGGCGAGGCTGTGGTGGGCGCGTCGATGGCGTGAAGATAGCCCGCCCGGCGATGCCCGCGGCCTGTTCGTGCACGCAATCGGAGACACGTGGGCGGGGCGAGCGCGGCCGCGCAGCCACGCAGGGCTGTCTCAGTCGCCAACGGCGAGGCGAGGCACGAGCCGCGCGCCGGATGACCCGGCGCGCGGCTCAGCCATCAGACCACCGTGTTGATCTCGACTTTTTCTTCGTTCGTCTGCTGTGTCTGGAGCGCCTCGCCGCCCTGTTCGGGAGTGCCCGATTCGATCGTCGCCATCAGCGGTTCGGGGGTTTCGCCGATGAAGTTTTCCGGGTTCTGTTTGCCTTTGCTCTGTTTCGCGGTGATCGTCGTCGTCAGTTTCATCGCGTTCTCTGCGACGGGGGAGATGATCGAGCCGGACATCACGACTTTCACGCCTCCGCAGCTGAATTCACCGATCGCGCCCGTGTGCCCGACCGGGAACAGGTCCTCGCCGATCTTGTTGAGCACGGGTTCGGCGCCGAGCGTTTCGATCCCGAGCACGCCTTCGAGCTGATTCGTCGCGATCGTGCCCGCAGCTGCGCCAGGGCTCGTGCAGGTCGTGCCGAAGGCGCTGCAGCCGGTGAACGTGACGAACACTTCGCCGAGCGTTTTGTTGCCTGTGTACTTGCCGTTCACGGTCTCACCCGTGCAGGTGATCACGTTTTTGTTGACCGTTTCCAGTTTGGCGGTCGTCGCTTCTTTGATCACTCCCGAGAACCTCGTTTTTTCTAGAGGCCGCGCGCTGCCGAAGGCGGAATACCATTCATAAGCGCCCGGGCTGCCGCTCGTGGTGCAGCCCGCATCGGTGTAGCCGCCGCCCGTCGTTTTGATGCATCTCCCGTATTCGGGTGGCCCGCTCGGTTCGAGCAGGCTCGAGAACGTGGCGGTCTTCCAGCTCTGTTCTCTGATCGGTGCCGAGTCCCGCTCGGCCGGCGTCGCGGCCGGGACGGCGAGCAACGAGCAGACGGCGATGCCGAGCGATCCGACCGCGAACAGGAGCCAGTGGCGAGTCTTCCCCATGTCGCTTCCTCCAGTCGTCTTTCCAGTGGCGTCAACAGAGCGTAAACGATCTGTCCGACAGATTCCGTTCCGCTGTATTTCGGATGATCCGTAGTCTTCGAGTTATGAGTCCTTTTCTCCTGCGTCGCTACCGCGCCGAGCGTCTGCTGCGAGAGGAGTTCGAGACGCTACGCGAGCGTGTGCTGGCAGCGGTCGAGGGGCGGCTGGCCGGCGCCGGGGGGCGGCTCGACCGCAGCGACCTCGAGGCCGCCTACGCCCAGGCCTGGCAGGGTCTCTACGCGGCCGTCCTGGAAGGACGGGAGATCGCCAGCCCGGGCGCGTGGCTGGCGGTCGTGACCCACCGTCGTGCCGTCGACGAGCGCCGCGCGCGCAGAGGCGTGGTGCCGGTGCCCTTCGGTTGCGAGGAGGAGCACTCGCAACTGCCGGGCCGGGAGCCCGACCTGATCGACCGGCTCGACGATCGCGCGCGCATGCGCACGTTGCTCGAGGCGCTGCGCGCACGCCTGAGCGAGCGCGAGCGCCAGGCGGCGGCGCTCTGCTACCTGCAGGGGCTCTCGCGCAGCGAGGCGGCCGCGCAGATGGGCATGAGCGAGTCGCGCATGCGCAAGCTGATGGAGGGGCGCGGAAACGGCTTACGCGGGGTCGCGGCCAAGGTTCGCGCGCTCGCGCGCGCGATCGCCGACGGCGAGTGGTGCGACGAGCAGGGATCGCTGATGCGCGGGCTCGCCTTCGGCATCCTCGATCCAGGCGGCGATCGTTACCGGCTGGCCGTGTCGCACACCGAACAGTGCCCGGCCTGCCGCGCCTACGTGCTCTCGCTGCGCGGGCTGGCGCTCGCGCTGGCCCCCGTCCCGGGGTTGATAGGGCCGCTGAGCGGGGCGTCCGCGGCCGGAGCCGGCGCCGCCGCTTGGGCCGGAGCGGGCCATGCCGGCTCGGCGGCGAGCGCGGGCACCGCAGGCGGGCCAGCTGCGGCGGGCGCCGCCACGGCGGCGCCCACGGGCATCTCGAGCGGGTCGCTCGGGACGGGGCTCGGCACGGGTGCGCTGTCGGTATCCGGCGCCGCCGGGGCAGGGGCGGCGGGCGGCGGCTGGTGGCTCGCGGGGGGCGTGGGGGCGAAGCTCGCAGTCGGCTGCCTGCTGGCACTCGGCGTGGGCGCCGGTTGCATCGCGCTCGACGCCCACTCGCCGCGCGCCCGCCGGGCGAGCGATGCCGCTGCCGGTCGCGCCGCCGCGAGGTCGCGTCATGGCAGTTCGATCGTCCTGAGCCGGGCGGGCGCCGCACCGGCGCTCGCCTGGAGCCACGCCGGCGAGCCCACCGGCGCTCGCGCGCCGCTTGCGGGCGATGGGCACCTCGCGTCCGCCGCGCGGGCCAGTCGCGAGTTCGGGCCCGAGCAGCGGTCGAGCGGAACGGCTGGTCGGACGCGGTCGAGCGCGGCGCGGGCGGCCCCGGTCTCGCCGGCGGCGAGCGCTGCCTCCACGCGGCCCAAGTCGGCGGTCGCGACGACGGCCTCGCCTACGCGGGCGCCGTCCGGCCCATCCACAACGGCGGCCGCGCGCGAGTTCGCGCCAGGCTAGTAGTAGCGCGCCGGGCGCGCCGAGCCACGGCGAATGCGACGGCTCAGCGCTCCTTCAGGCGCGCGGGAAGACCCTGGCCAGCTTGCGCAGCGCGAGTGGGTTGCCCTTCGGCCGCAGCCGTCCTCGCATGGCCAGCCGCACGGGGTCGAGGCGGTCGCCGACGATGTCGATCCAGTCCTGGTAGCTGAGTCGCAGGCGCAGGTCGGGCTTGGCGGCGGGTCCCTCGGCCACCGTGCTGGAGCCGTTGTCGACGGTGAGGTGCCACGTCGGCACGTCGGGGTCGGTGAACTCCCACTGGAACGTAGTCGGTCGCGTCAGGCCGTGCCGCGGGTCGACCTGGCGGCGGATCGTGTCGAACAGCAGCTCGAGCGTCGCGGGGTCGCGCGGCGAGGGGCCTTCGCGGACGCCGATCACGCCTGCTTTGGCAAGCGCGCGGCCGCGTTCGGAGGTCTCCATCGGCGTCAGCCCGACCGGAAGCAGCGGCGGGCCGGGCAACTCCTCGATCGGCATGCCGGCCGAGCGCAGCTTGCTGCGCATCGAGTTGAGCCCCTCGACACCGACCTCGTCGAAGGTCGAATTGAAGACGGTGATGTAGCGCTCGTCCCAACCAGGCGGCATCAGCACCTGCTGCGTGTAGCGCGTGACCTCGCGCAGGATGCGGGCGACGGCCTTCGGCACGCGCACGGGATCTTCGCGCTTGAGGTCGGACAGCAGCTTCACGCCGAAGCCGATGTGCCGCTGCTCGTCGGCGGCGATGTTCTCCATCCCTTCGCGGAACGCGGGCAGCTGGTCGCGTTCCTCGAGGTAGGAGCAGATGAAGTGCTGGCCCGGCTGCGCGAGCGAGGCCTCGACGACGACGTGGTACAGGGTGACCGCCGCCGCAAGTTTCGCGGGCGAGTGATCGGCGCGCAGTTCGTCGGCCATCCGGTCGAGGCGGTCGAAGATCTTGCGGAAGCCGACCGTGAGCTGCGGCTTGATCGCCTGCAGGCCGCCGGCCATCGTTCCGTCGCCGACTCCGCAGACCTCCTGCATGAAGCGCTTGAAGAAGACGGCGTGTCGGGCCTCGTCGACCTGCTGTGTGGTCAGGAAGTACTTCTGCTCCTCCAGCGGCGCCGCGTCGATGTAGGGGGAGAGGTTGTCGGCGACGGCGTCCTCGCCCCAGAAGAACAGGCAGTAGTTCCACAGCGCCGCGGTGCGCTCGAAGTCGGTGAAGTCCTCACGCCACTGCCGGGCGTCCTCGGTGAAGTCGAGCTCGGTCGCCTTCCAGTTACCGCGCTCCCAGCGCGCGTACAGGTCGGCGTAGGTGATCGAGTCGGTCGGCAGGCTCGCGATGTTCCCGTTCGCGCTGGCCGCTGCCGTGGATGTGGGGGTGGCGCTTGCCATTGGAGCTCGCTCCTGTCAGGGGTTCGTCATCTATTCAATAAATTGATAATGGACGCTATCGCAATAGCGACCGCTCTGTCAAGTAGGATGTGACGATGAGGACTGCGCCGGCAGCAGCCGACACGCGGGCTCCAGCAGAGCCCGCCGCACCCGCAACGCCGCCCGTGAGCGGCCGCATGACGCGCGAGCAGAGCAAGGCGAACACGCGCGAGCGCCTGCTCGCGGCGGCCCGGAGCGCGTTCGCCGAGCACGGCTTCCACGGCGCCTCGGTCGAGGAGATCGCCACGCGAGCGGGCTTCTCCACGGGCGCGCTCTACTCGAACTTCGACGGCAAGGAGGACCTGTTCCTCGTGCTGATGGAGCGTGAGATCGACGAGCACGCGCGGGAGATCGCAGAAGCGGTGGCGGCGCGTCCATCCGTCTCCGAGCGCGCCACCGGCGGCGCGCGCCGGTGGATGACGATGATCGAGCGCGAGCCCGAGCTGTTGCTGCTGTTCATGGAGTTTTGGGCATACGGCGTGCGCGAGGCGGCCGTGCGCCCGAAGGTGGCCGAGCGGTTCGCGCAGGTGCGGCGCCTGTTGACCAGGCTGATCGAAGACGGCGTGCGGGAGTTCGATCTCGAGCTTGCACTGCCGGCAGACCAGCTCGCCATCGCCGTCGACGCGCTCGCCGACGGCATCGCGCGCCAGCGCCTGGCCGACCCGGCGGCCGTGCCCGACGAGCTGATGGGCACCGTGCTCGCGCTTCTGTTCCAGGCCGCCACGCGGCCGGCTCGCGGCTGACGCCGGGAGCACCGCGAAGCCTCAGGCGCGTGCGGCTGGTGGCTAGTAGTCGCGGGGCTGCTCTGTAGCAGCCGAGGCGGGGCTGACCGGCGAGGGAGCCGGCACGCACAGGCACGCGTAGTGCACCGTGAAGAGCCGGCGTGCGAGTCCCGGCAGCGTGCGGTGAAGCGAGCTCCGCAGCCCCCACTTGAGCGTGCCCCGCACGCGCGCGGGCGCGCTGGTGGCGAAGAAGCGATGGACCGACAGCGGCAGCGCGTCCTCCAGCTCGCCGGCGAGGATGAGCCCGGCGTCGGCGACGATCCGCCGCGCTCGATCGCGGTCCAGGCGCTGCAGGTGGCCGACCTCGGCCGCGTGCTCGCGCTTTCCGGCTCGGCGCGCGGACAGGTTCGCCTCGAGCGGCACCTCCACGACGACGGCCGAGCACACACGCGCGACCTCGCGCAGCAGCGCCGCCGGGTCGGGCACGTGCTCGAGCACATGCGAGAGGATGCCCAGATCGTGCGCGCCGTCGGCGTGGGGGATGTGAGCGCCGTCATAGCGCTCGACCGCGTCGATCTGCGTGCGCTCGCGCGCGATCGCGACCGCCGCGTCGCTTATCTCCAGGCCGCTGAGGCGCCCGCCGAAGCGGCGCCGGTGAAGCTCGCACAGCAGCGCTCCGTCCCCGCAGCCGACCTCGAGCGTGCTCGCCGGTCGCACCCCCGCTCGGTCGCACAGCGCGATCACGTGGTCGGCCTTCCCGACCGCGCCCAGCGCCCGCCAGCGCGCATAGAGCGCCGACTGCGTCGGTCCGTGCGAGTAGGCCCGTTCGTAGAAGCGCGTGAGTGCGGCTGAGTCCGGCACGGCGGTGATTATTGTCCCCGCGATGGGGAACCGCCTGATGGGCCCACTTCGCCGGGCTCCCGCGACCGTGCCGGGGCTCGTCGCGGTCGCGCTCTTCATCGTCTGGGCGACCGACCAGGCGGGCTACCCGGTCACCCACTGGGCGCCCGGCGCGCTGCTCGTCCTCGCGCTGCTCGGCGTCGCGTCGGTCTTCGTGGGGCTTCGCCCGGCCGACATGCCGCCTGCCGTCCTCGTCGCAGTGGCCTGCCTGGCCGCCTACACCGCCTTCAGCTTCCTCTCGATCCTCTGGGCCTCGGTTCCGGGCGACGCCTGGGAAGGGGCGGACAGGACGCTGCTCTACTTCCTCGTCTTCGCACTGTTCGCGTGCTGGCCGCAGCGCGGGGATACCGCCGCGCTGCTCCTCGGTGGCTGGACGCTGGCGATGGCCGGCTTCGCCGTCTTCGTCGCCCTTCACATTTCCTCGGCCGGCGCCGGCGAGCTGACGGGGATGTTCGGAGACGGGCGCCTGATCTACCCGAGCGGCTACGCCAACGCGAACGCGGCGCAATGGCTGATGGCGTTCTGGCCGGCCGTGCTGCTCGCGCGCAGCGAGCGCCTGCCGTGGTGGCTGCGGGGAGCGCTGGCCGGCGGAGCCGTCGTGCTCGCCGAGGTCGCGCTGCTGAGCCAGAGTCGGGGGTCGCTCTTCGCGACGCCCATCATGCTGATCCTCGTGTTCGCGCTGCTGCCCGCCCGGGCGCGGACGTTCGTGCTGCTCGTGGCCGTCGGCGCCGGCGTCGCCGCCGCCGCTCCGGCCGTGCTCGACGTCGGCGATCACCTGCGCGGCGGCGCCGTCCTCGCCGCCAACGTCCACGACGCCACGGTGGCCACGCTCGTGGCGGGGCTCGTCGTCGGCCTCCTCGTCGCCGCCGGCGCGGCGGTCGAGTCGCGGCGCCCGCTCGCCCCGGACACGCGCCGGCGCGTGCACAGGGCTGTCAGCGTCACTGCGATCGTCGCGCTCGTCGCCGCGCTCGTGGGCGGCCTGGTCGCCGCCGGCGACCCCGTGCACCGGGTGCGCCACGCCTGGGACACGTTCAAGAGCCCGCGTGGATACGCAGCCAACGCCACCGGCAACCGCCTGATCGGCGGCCTCGGCAGCTATCGCTACGACTTCTACCGGGTCGCGCTGGATGAATTCAGCGCGCATCCGCTCGGCGGGATCGGCGCCGACAACTTCGCTCAGCCGTACCTCGCGCGACGGCACAGCCACGAGACGCCTCACTACCCGCACAGCGTCGAGCTGCGAACGCTCGCCCAGACCGGCCTGGTCGGCACGCTGCTCGCTCTCGTCGGCCTGATCGCGGCGCTCATTGCCGCCGCCCGCGCCGTCGGCCTGCGCGGGGCGCGCGATCGCGATCCGCTCGCCGGCGCCGTTGCCGCGGCCGCGCTGAGCGTGTTCGCCTACTGGCTCGTGCACGGCTCCTTCGACTGGTTCTTCGAGTTCGCCGGCCTGGGCGCGGCGGCGTTCGCCTTCCTCGGGCTCGCCTGTGCGCTGTCGCCGCGGCGCGGAGCTGAAGACGGGGGAAGCGCGGCAAGCGCCGAGCGCGAGGGCGGCCGCGCGCACGAGGAGTCGTCTCACCCCCGCACGCGACCGGGCGCCCCGCGCGCGCTCGCCTGGGCGGCCGTCGCCCTGGTCGCGCTGGCGGCCGGCGCATCGCTTGTCGCCCCGTGGTTCAGCGGTCTGGAGATCGACAGCGCCGCGAGCATCTGGACGCGCACGCCGCTGCAGGCGTATCAGCGGCTCGACGATGCCGCCCGGCTGGATCCGCTCAGCGACGAGGCCAACCTGGTGGCCGGGAGCATCGCCCTCCGCTTCAACGACCTCGATCGTGCCGAACGGGAGTTCGGGCGCGCGCTGGAGCGCGTCCCCGGCGACGCCTACGCGACGCTCGAGCTCGGGGCGATCGCCTCAAGCAGGGGGCACCGCGCGAAGGCCACGAGGCTGCTCGAACGCGCCGTGCGGCTGAACCCGCGCGATCCGCTTACCCTGAACGCGCTGCGAGAAGTGCGCGAAGGACGGCCCATCGACGTCGCCGGGCTGAACAGGTCGATTCTCGAGAAAGGGCAGCAGCTCTCCTGAGATGAGCAATTCCGACCAGCACAACAAGCGCAATTTCTGCTCGACATCGATAACCGCGTTCGCTAGTCTCCGCGGGAGTCGCTCGCGCGAGAGCCGGCCCGTCTGCGGGGACGAGCGTGGCAGTCGGCGAGTCCCGGGTAAGAGGTGAGGCAGGGGATGCTGGAGCCTACGACTGAAGCAGGCACGGAAGCATGAGAAAGCAGCGCTCGATCATTGCGATAGCCGCGCTACTCGGACTTGCCGGGGCGAGTCCGGCGGCCGCGGCCGGCCCGCTGCTCAGCGGTTACGGGGGGCCCGGGCAGGGAAACCAGGCGATCCTCGGCTCCGCTCTGCTGAACGGACCCCGCGGCGGCGGCTCCTCCGGCGGCTCCTCTGGCGGACCGCCAGCGGCTGCGACAGCCTCTGGCCCGGCCCCTGCGGGCGTCTCCGAAAGCGTCGGCGGCTCGGGCTCGACGAGCCCCGCGCCGGCCCGCTCAGGCGGGCGGCGTGCGCACCCGGGCGCCTCCGGGCAAGGCGCGCAGCAGCAGACCACGGCCGGCGCGAGCGACCCCGCGGCCCTGTATGCGGCGCTCGAACGGCGCGCCGCCCACTCGTCCGGGACCCTGGGCGTGACGGGCCAAGACCTCGCATACATCCTGCTCGGTCTCGCCGTGCTGGCGTTCGCGGGCCTGTTCACCAGTCGGCTCGCTCGAGCCGGCGCCGCCAACACGCGGCCCGGCTAAAGGGGGAGCGTTCAACACCCGATTAACCCCCGGGCGCTGCTAAGCGCGTATGCATCTCGACATGGACCGCACGCACATCTCTCAACAGACGTCAACCACTCTGCCCCTCCACCGGGGGCACGCCGCCGACGCGCCGCGCCCGAAGGCGCTCGCGAGCGGAACCTTCCGCGGCCCCCTGCAGTGGGCGCTCGAGGGCGCCGGCTGGGACATCGTGCGCCCGGCCGTCGACTTCGTCCTGCTCTACGTCGCCGTCGTGATCGCGATGGGCGGCGTCGGCTCGGGCCTGCACGCGCAGGCGGTCAACGCTCCCCTGCTCGCGCTGCCGCCCGTCGTGCTGCTGCTGCTGTACCTGCGCGGCCTCTACCGCACGCGCCTGCGGGCGCTGCTGCTCGACGGCGTCGTGCCGATCCTGAGCGGCGTGTCGGTCGGGACGATGGCGATCCTCACCTTCGGCCTGCTCGCCAACGGCGATGCGCCCAGCCAGCAGATGACCGTGCGCGCGTGGATCTACGCGGTGATCGCCGTCGGCGTCGGTCGCCTGGTCCTGTCCTCCGCGCAGCGTTGGGCGCGCAGTCGCCGCCTCGTGGGCAAGCCCGTCCTGATCATGGGGGCCGGCGTGGTCGGCTCGCAGGTCGCGCGACGGCTGGAGAGCCATCCCGAGTACGGCCTGTTCCCGGTCGGGTTCCTCGATGACGACCCCCGTTCCATCGCCGAGGTCGGCGGGCGCGAGATGCCGGTGCTCGGGACCGTCGAGGACGTCGACGAGACGTTCCGCGCCACCAACGTGAAACACCTGATCGTGGCCTTCTCCTCGGTCGCCGACATGCGCGTGAGCCGGCTGATCCAGCACTGCCAGGAGCTCGGCATCGAGGTGTCGGTCGTCCCGCGCATGTTCGACACGATCAACAACCGCGTCGGCTACGACACCGTCGGCGGCCTGCCGTTGATGTCGTTCACGACCGTCAACCCCAAGGGATTCCAGTTCGCGCTCAAGCATGGGTTCGACCGCGTCTTCGCGCTCGTGATGCTGGTCGTGCTCTCGCCGCTGATGAGCTTCGCTGCGCTGGCCGTGAAGCTGACCTCGCGCGGGCCGGTCCTGTTCCGCCAACGCCGGGTCGGCCGCGACGGCAGGCCGTTCAACCTGTACAAGTTCCGCTCGATGCGCTTGGCCGCGGTCGCGGCGGCGCAGAACGAGCCGGAGGCGAGCCCGGTCGAGTTTCTGCTCGGCGGGGACACGGCGCCGGGCGGGGTCGAGGGAGAAGACCGCCGCACGAGCATCGGGCGACTGATGCGCCGCTTCTCACTCGATGAGCTGCCGCAGCTGATCAACGTGCTGCGCGGCGAGATGAGCATCATCGGGCCGCGCCCCGAGCGCCCCGAGTTCGTCGAGCTCTTCAGCGACGACATCACCCGCTATGGCGACCGTCACCGCGTGCGCGCCGGGATCACCGGCTGGGCGCAGGTCCACGGCCTGCGCGGCCAGACCTCGCTCGCCGAGCGCGTGGAGTGGGACAACTACTACATCGCGCACTGGTCGCTCGGCCTCGATCTGAAGATCCTCGCGCTGACGTTCACGGCGCTGCTGCAGAAGGCCGAGTAGGCCGGGCGCGGCGCCGCAGGTGCCGCAGCCCGCGCGCTCAGCCCGAGCTGGCGATCCTACGAGGGGAGCGCGCGCGCCGCCACCAGCGCCGCGGCTCCTCGCCGATCCGCACGACGACGTCCGCTGGGCGCGGTGGGACCTCCTCGCCGTCGAGGATGGCGCCCGGCACGGCGCAGGTGAGCCACTCGGCCAACGGTCCGAGGCCCACCTGCTCGAGCTCACGCGCGATGCTGGGCGGGCGCTTGTCGTGATCGTGCGCGTCGGAGACGACGTTGTGGATCAGGCCCTGCCTGGCGAGCCGAAGCGCGAAGCGGCGTACGTGATCGCCGAAGCGACCGACGAGCGAGGAGGCCGTGACCGACGTCAGCGCGCCCGCCTGGACGAGCGACTCCAGCAGCAATGGGTCGCGATGGAAGGCCATGCACCGCTCGGGGTGCGCCAGCAGGATCCGGTGCCCGTTCCGCTGCAGCCCGAGCGCAACGGTCTCCAGCCCGCCGGCCGGCCGCGTGAGTGACGGCTCGAGCAGGATCCATGGGCCGTCGCCCAGTCGCAGCGCCGAGAGCTCGGCCGGGTCGAGCTCTTCCACACGCGCGATCGACAGCTCGGCGCCGCGACGGATCTCGACGGGGATCTCCTGCTCGCGCAGGCGCCCGTTGAGCCGGTGCACCAGCTCAGCTATCTCGCTCGCCTCGTTGCGGTAGCGCCGGCTGACGTGCGGCGTCGCCACGATCGTGCGAATTCCGGCCGCCGCGGCGACGCGGGCGAGGTCGATCGAGCCTTCGAACGTGGCCGGGCCGTCGTCGATGCCGGGAAGCACGTGGCAGTGCAGATCGATCACGCACCGTCAAAGATACGCCACCGGTTGGCCGCTGAGGCCGCCTGAGAGGCGCTCACACCCGGCTACTCGGCCCGCGCGGATGCGGCGCGGTAGGGGACGGCGTCGGTGTCATTCGCCGCGCAGGCACGTGCAAACTGCGACGCGAACGGGTACCCGTCTGCTACTTCTCAAGCTCTCCGCTGGATCTGACGAATAGAATGTGGAACCCGCGCGGGGAAACCGGCCGGGGTAACCCGAACCTGGAGCGCGCTGTGGCTGACAGATTCTCCGCAATGCAAAATCGCGAAGAGGGCGCCTATGGCCCGATCCTCCGGGCGGTGCGGGCGAACCTGCTGCTGGTGATCACGATCGTCGTGGTCGCGGGCGCGACCGCGATCGTGTTCGAGAAGACGCGTCCGGCGAAATACAACGCCACCGCGCAGATCCTCGTCTCGCCCGTCGCCAACGAAGGCACCTATGCGGGCCTGCCGGCGGTCATCACGGCCGACTCGGCCGACCCCGCGCGCACCATGCAGACGGCCACCTCGGTCGTCGAATCGCCCTCGGCCGCGCTCGTCACGGCGCAGCAGCTGCGCGGCAACTGGACCCAGAAAAACGTCGGCCAGGCGGTCGCGATCCAGCCGCGCGGCGAAAGCGACATCGTCTCAGTCACCGCCACCGCCAACAGCGCGCTGGGTGCCGCCAAGCTGGCCAACACATATGCACGCACGGCACTCTCGCTGCATGCCTCGCTGCTGAGCAAGGAAGCGAAGGTCCAGGTGCGCCAGCTCGAAGAGCGCGAGAAGCTGCTGCCCGCGGGCGAAAACGCCGCGGCGACGCAGCTCGCCGCGCAGCTGAACGCGCTCAGCTCGGTGGCGAACGGGCACGACCCGAACCTCTCGCTGTTGCAGGCCGCGCCGATCCCGACCGCGCAGGCCGGATCCTCCAAGAAGCTGATCGTGGCACTCGCGTTGCTGGCCGGCCTCGTGATCGGCGTGGGCGCGGCGGTCGCGATCGAGTACCTCAACCGCCGCGTCCGCGACGAGGACGAGCTGCTCGCGATCTACCCCCTGCCGGTGCTGACGCGCGTACCGTCGCTGCCTCGCGGCGCCCGGGAGGTCGGCGCCTCGGAGCTGATGCCGCCGAGGGTGCGCGAGGCGTTCCGGACGCTGCAGGTGCAGCTCCCGCCGGGGCCGGGGCGCTCGATCATGTTCACGAGCGCGTCGCCCCGCGACGGCAAGACCTCCTCGGCGGTCAACTTCGCGCTCGTGCTGGCGGCGGCCGACTACCGCGTGATCCTGTTCGACTTCGACCTGCGCCGGCCCGACGTGGGCAGGCGGCTGAACGTCCATGCCGACTTCATGGATCTCTTCCGCATGGACACGACGCTCGAGGAGCTGCTCGTCGAACCTCGCTCCGCGCCAGGGCTCCGCGTGATCAGCGCCACTCCCCAGAACGACGTCACGCCGCTCCTGGAAGCTGTCGGGCGTCGCCTGCCGGACCTCCTGCGCAGCGCACGGGAGAGCGCCGACTACGTGATCATCGACACCCCGCCGGTGGGGCAGGTCAGCGACGCACTGCGGGCCGCGATGATCGTCGATGACATCGTGCTCGTCTCGCGGCCGGGCAACACCGACCGCACGGAGCTCCAGCACACCCGCGAGCTGCTCGATCGAATGGGTCACACCCCCACCGGCGTGGTCGTGATCGGGGAGGCCGGGGCCGGCGACGCGTACGCGACGTACGGCTCGGACCTGATCGTCGAGCAGCCCAACGGGCGGGTAGCGCCCGAGTCGCCGGCGCCCCGCGCGCGCGCCTCCGGCGAGCGCGAGGGTCGCAAAGGGGGCGAGCCCCGGCGGGGCAAGAAAACGAAGCCCGTTCCCTACCCCTAGGAGCCCGACGTGGTGACGCGCCCGCTGCCGGTTGCACGCCCCGTGCGCGACGCCGACGCACGCACGAGCGGGTCCGCGGCGCTGTGGGCGGCCGCCCTGACCGCCTCGATCGTGCTCGCCGCCGCGCTGGCCTACGACACGAAGGTCGGGGTCGAGATCCTGCTCGCCGTGTGTGTGATCCCGCTCGCGTTCTTCCGGCTGCGCGTCGCGATCTGCGTGTGGATCGTGCTGCTGTTCTTCTCGCGCACGGCGGCGCTCGAATCGGTGCCGAACAAACTGCTGCTGCTGATCGTGATCGCGTGGGTGGCGATGCTGCTCGGCGGCAAGCGCACCGTCACCCGGGAAGCCTTTGCTCAGAACCGCGCGATCATCGTGTGTGCGCTGGCGTTCCTGGTCTGGACGATCCTGAGCCTCGCCTGGGCGCCCGCGCCGGGTGCCGCCGAACGCGCGGTCAAGGAACTCGTGTACGCCGGTCTCGGCCTGACGCTGTGTCTCGGCGCGATCCTCGAGCGTCGCCACGTGCGCTGGGTGATGATGGCGTTCGTTCTCGGCGCGGCCCTGTCGGTCCTCTGGGGAGCCGCCAAGGGGGGCCTCAGCGTGCGCTCCGGCGGCGGTGAAGTCGCCAATGCCGAGGGGCGCTTCCAGGGCGGGTCGGGTGACCCGAACTACCTCGCGGCCGTGCTCGTCCCGGCGATCATGCTGGCCGGAGGGCTCGCGGTCTGGCGCTCGGCCACGCGCCGGACGCTGCTGGCGCTGGCGACCGCCATCATCGCCGTCGGCCTCGCCGCGACGCAGTCGCGCGGCGGGCTGATCGGCGCAGCCGTTTGCGCGTGCGTGGCGCTCTTCATCTGGCGCGGGCGGCGTGCCCTGATCCTGGGGCTGATCGGGCTCGCGCTGCTGGCGCTGGTCAGCTTCTTCGTTGCAAACCCCGGTGCGTGGGCGCGAATCCAGGAATCAAACCAGGGCAGCGGTCGCGTGGACATCTGGACAGTCGCCTGGCGTGTGGTCGACGACAACCCGATCGTCGGCGTGGGCATCGCGCAGTTCCCGCAGGTCTCGCCGCATTACACGCTGCAACCCGGAGCGCTGCGCTTCGTCGGGCTGATCGTCGAAAAGCACATCGTCGTGCACAACCTCTATCTCCAGCTGTGGGTCGAGACGGGGATCGTTGGGCTGCTGCTGTTCCTCAGCGTGATCGGCGCGTCGCTCACGGCGGCGGTGCGCGCCCTGCGGAGCTTCGATCGTCAGCGCGATGCGGAGATGTCGGCCCTGACCCGAGCCGCCATACTCGCCCTGATCGGGATGCTGACGGCGTCGTTCTTCCTCTCGAACATCGAAGCCGGCCAGCTGTGGGTGCTGCTCGCGCTCGGCCCGGTGCTGTGGGGCATCTCCCAGCGGAAGTCGCGGACCTCGCCGCTGCTCGGGGTGAGCCGTTGAGGATGCGCCTGCCGAAGCTGCGTCGCTCGGGCCCGGCGATGGCGGACCGGGCTGCGCGGGTCAAGGGGCGCGCGGCGCTGGCGCTGGCGCTGGGCGCGCTGCTCTTGGGCGCGGCGGCGGTCGCGTGCGCGTCACTCCGGAGTGGCAGCAGCACGCGCGGCAACGGTGCAGGCTGGAACGGGTTTGGAGCGGGCAACTGGCCTGGGGCGGGATGGCGCCCGTACGCCGACGGCTCGCCGTTCAACCAGCCGATCGGCAAGGCCACGGTCCATCCCAACTCGGCCGCGCTCGTGGCGGGCGTCCTGCAATGGGGCGGGCCCTCGGACATCACGGCCGGGACCGCAGGCTCCTCCGAAGATTGGGGGCACCCGGTCTACTTCGCCCAGCCCAGCGACCACGTCTACGTCCTGCGCGCGACCGAATCGTGGGGCCGAAACGCGCTCACGGGCATGCGCATCCGGATCCCGGCGCAGGCGCGCCCGGCGGGCGGCGGCGACGGCCACATGACCGTCGTGACGCCGGACGGCTGGGAGTACGACTTCTGGCGCGCCAAGGCTCCGCCGGCCGGCGGGGGAGAGTTCGACTTCGCCTGGGGCGGTCGCGTGCGAATCCTCGGAAGCGGGCTCGGGAGCGGCGCCACGGCCGCGCGCTTCGCGAGCCTCGCCGGCGTGATCCGCCCGGAGGAGCTCGCGGCCGGTCGCATAGACCACGCGCTGTTCATCGTGCTCAAATGCACGGGCTCGGGAGCTGGCTTCGGCTACGGCGCGCACCAGAGCTCATCGCGCTGGACCGGCGGCTTCGTCTATCCCGCGCAGGCCGGTGCCGGCACGTGCGGCCAGCAGGACCCCAAGCTGCCTCCGCTCGGCGCGCGCTTCCAACTGGCCATGTCCCGCGCTCAGATCGCCGCGCTGCACGTCCCGGCTTGGAAGCGGGCCATCCTCACCGCGCTCGCACGCTACGGCGGCTATGCCGGCGACAGCGGAGGCCCCGGCTTTGCCGTGTCCGTGCAATCGGGCGTCACGTACACGAGCTTCGGCGTGCCCGACCGGCTCGTGCAGGTGGCCCAGGGCGCCGGGATCCGCGCATCGGGTGGTCTCTACGCACTCGATCTCGCCGGTGGCGTGGATTGGCGGCGTTATCTGCGCGTCGTCACGCCCCCGGCCCGCCACAGCGCGACGCGGCGCCATACCCATCGAACGCGCGCTCAAACGCGGACTAGAACGAGTGTCCGCTCCGGCGACGCCTGAGTCGGCCTACTTCCGCCACCGCCGATACCGGTTGGGAATCTGAGGCGGCACGTGGGATCCGCCCCAGAGGCAGGCAGACCGGAGGCAGGGGGTCTCCGGCAGGCAAGTAAGCCGAAGGAGGCGCTCGGATGCGCAGACGGTTCACCCGATTTGTTGCGGCACGCTCGACTACGGCAGTCATCGCGGCGACGGTTTCCGCCGTTTCGATGGGGCTGCTCTCGGTCGTGCCGGCGGCGTCCGCCGGCACGCACGCCAAGCACCACCGCTCCGCGCACGTCGCCTCGGCGAACCGCGCGCGCGCCCACGCCTCCTGTCGCGAGGGCGGTCGCGAGGGCGCCGTCCGCGTCGCTCGCCGGCACCGCCGTGGCCAGGACAGGCAGGTCAAGGCGATCCGCTGCGTGAGCACACCGTTCTCGCGCGTCAAGTCAGGCTCGCGCGTGACGACGGCCGCCGCCCGCCAGGGCTCCAAAGGCGAAACGCAGGCGCACAAAAAATCGACGCCCGGTCCGAAGCCCGCGCCCGCGCCCGAACCCACGCCGACGCCTGAACCCACGCCGGCTCCTGAACCCGCGCCCGCGCCTGAACCCGCCCCAACCGAAGAACCGGCCGCGAACCCGGCCCCGGTACCGCCCCCGGAACCGACGCCCGCGCCCGCGCCCGAACCCGCGCCCGAACCGACCAGCGGCACCGGCAGCGGCTGGAACGGCTTCGGCGGCGGTTCGCTCCCCGGCCCCGACTGGCGCCCGTATGCGGCGAGCTCGCCCTTCAACCAGACGACGTCAGCCGCGACCGTGCACCCCAACTCCGCCGGCATCGTCGAAAAGGCGCTGTCGTGGGGACCCCCGGGGAACCTCGTCGCCGGCAACTCCGGAACGACGAGTGACTGGAGCCACCCCACGTACTACGCGCAGCCGACCGACCCGATCTACACGCTGCACGCCACCGAACCGTGGGGGCGCAACTCGCTCGAGGGTATGAAGATCCCGATCCCCGCGGGCGCTCGGCCCGCGGGCGGTGACGACGGGCACATGGCGATCGTGACGCCCGACGGCTGGGAGTACGACTTCTGGCGCTCGCAGACGCCGCCGGCCGGCGGTGGCACGCTCAGCTTCGCCTGGGGCGGGCGCACCCGCATCGACGGCAACGGGCTCGGAAGCGGCGCCACGGCCGCCAACTTCGGCAACCTCGCCGGGATGATCCGCGCACCGGAGCTGGCCGCCGGCCACATCGACCACGCGCTGTTCATCGTGGTCAAATGCGTCGCCAAGGGAACGGGCTTCGGCTACGGCACGACCACGACGAGCTATGGCTCGAGCTACGTCTACCCGGCGATGCACGGCGGCACGCCCTGCGCGACCGACGAACCAAACCTGCCGCCGCTCGGCACGCGCTTCATGCTCGCGATGAGCGACGCCCAGATCCAAGCGCTGGCGGTCCCGACGTGGAAGAAGACGATCCTCACGGCGCTCGCGCACTACGGTGGATACGTCGGCGACACCGGCGGACCGGGCTTCGCGTTCATGTTCGAATCCGGCAGCACCTACACCGCGCTGGGGATGGCCGACCCGCTCGTCTCGTTCGCCACCGCCAACGGCCTGTCGCCCTGGAACGGCAGCTACGCGTTCAACATGGCCTCCGGGGTCGAATGGGCCAAGTACCTGCGCGCGCTGACGCCGCCCCCGCAGTAGGTCAAGCGATAAGTGGGCGATAGCCGGGGCGCTCGCCGACCGGGCGCCCGCCGGCCGCGGTGGCCCCGCGCGACCGGACGCACCGGGTCGCCGTTCGCGACACTTGAGCGACGCGGCCCGACCTCGCGTCCGGGGGTCGGCTCGCCAGCAGCGGCCGGCTCCCGCCCGAAGAGGGGATCGGGCGCAACACAAGGCTCAGGCTCAGCGCGAGGCTGACAGGAGCACCAGCCTTCCCACGGACCCAGCCGTCAGGCCCCCATCCGGAGGGAGATCGACGGCGATCGTCTCCAACCCGCTCGGCCTTCCGACTGTACGCAGCATTCGAACCAGCCGCAAGGTGCGTGGGTCGGGCCACGCGATTCGAAGTGCTCAAACCTTCCTAAGCCTTCATATCTCTTAACATCTCTTAACAAAGTTATGAATACTTGCGCAGACTTTGGGTAATCTGCGGGCTCCAGCGTTTTGGCGTGGGCCGGTGTGGACTGTCCCGGTACCAGCAACCACGGAGGGCGATGCGTGAAGCGAGCAAGGAAGACACGGCCAGCGACTGACACCCCACGAGCAAGCCGCCCCAGGGCGCGTAGGAATGGCCGCCGCAGGGCCGCGCTGAGCGCCACGCTGCTCACCGTGCTCGCGCTGGCCGGCGCGCTGCTCGCGACCGCGCCGCACGCCGAAACAACAATCTCGCTGCGGGGGGCTCCCGCCAGCCAGAACGCGGGGTGGGAAGAACTCGGTCCGGGCAACTGGCCGGCGCAGAGCTGGCGGCCATACTCCAACGCCTCCCCGTTCAACCGGACGACGACGGGCGCCGACGTCAACGCGCGTTCGGCCACGATGGTCGCAGCGGCGTTGCAGTGGGGCCTGCCTGCGAACATGACCGACACGGCGGGTGCCGCCAACGACTGGGCTCGCCCGACCTACTACGCCCAGCCGGGCGACCCGGTGTTCACGCTCAACGCGAACGACCCCGGCGGGTCAGCCGTCGACGGCATGAAAATCCCGATCCCCGACGCGGCCACGCCGGCGGGGGGCGGGGACGCTCAGATGACAGTGGTCACACCGGACGGCTGGGAGTACGACTTCTGGGACGTCGAATCGAAGCCGGCCGGCGGCGGCGTGCTGAGGTTCGCCAAAGGTGGGCGCACGCGCATCGACGGCTCCGGCCTTGAAAGCGGCGGGCTGCCGTCGGGGTTCGGCAACCTCGCCGGAGCGATTCGCGCACAGGAACTGGCCGCCGGCCACATCCATCACGCGCTGTTCATCCTGCTCAAATGCACCGGCACCGGCACCAGCTACGGCAATGGCGTCAAAGAAGACCCGCGCGAAGGGGTCGGAAGCTACGTGTATCCGGCGAGCGCCGGCGGCAGCGAATGCGGCCAGCACGATCCGGATCTGCCGCCGCTGGGCGCGCGCTTCAAGCTCGCGATGAGCAACACCGAAATCGCTGCGCTATCGGTCCCGCCGTGGAAGAAGACGATCCTGCGTGCGCTCGCCCACTTCGGCGGCTACGTCGGCGGCACCGGCGGTGGCGGCTTCGGGTTCCTGCTCGAGGACAGCACGATGTACACGTCGCTCGGCTTCAGCGACCCGCTCGCCGAATTCGCGGAGGAAAGCAACGTCCCCACCTGGAACGGACAGTACGTCTTCCAGATGGCGAGCGGCGTGAACTGGCAGCAACGCCTGCGCGTGATCGATCCGCCTGACCAAAACGCCGAACCTGAACCCGAACCTGAACCGGAACCGGAACCAGAACCCGAACCCGAACCCGAAGAAGAACCTCCGGCGCAGGAAGACGGGGGCGGTTGGGAAGGCTTCGGCGGAGGCGTGATGCCGGGCGCCAACTGGCGACCTTACTCGCCTGACTCGCCCTTCAACACGACGGTAGGCGGCGAAGCGGTTCACCCCAATTCGCAGGCGATCGTCGAACAGTCGCTGTCGTGGGGCCCCCCGGCAAACCTGATCGCGGGCAACGCCGGCACGGCCGAAGATTGGAGCCACCCCGCCTACTACTCGCTTGCGAGCGACCCCCTCTACAAACTCCACGCGACGGCACCGTGGGGAGTCAACTCGCTCGAGGGGATGAAGATCCATGTTCCGGAAAGCGCGCGCCCGGCGGGCGGCGGTGACGGTCACATGACGATCGTCACGCCCGATGGCTGGGAGTACGACCTGTGGCAGGCGCAGGCTCCGCCGGCGGGTGGCGGGACGCTCAAATTCACCTGGGGCGGGCGCACGCGCATCGACGGCGACGGGCTGCGCAGCGGAGCCACGGCGGCCGATTTCGGCAGCCTCGCCGGCATGATCCGCGAGCCCGAGCTGGAAGCCGGTCACATCAACCACGCGCTGTTCATCGTGCTGAAATGTGTGGCCAACGGCACGAGCTTCGGCTACGGCACGAAAGCGACGAGCTACGGCTCGAGCTACGTGTACCCGGCGACCCACGGTGGCGCCGGCTGCGCCAACGCAAACCTGCCGCCTATGGGCGCGCACTTCGTGCTGGCGATGTCGAACGCGCAGATCCAGGCGCTGGCGGTACCGAACTGGAAGAAGACGATCCTGACGGCGCTGGCGCGCTACGGCGGTTATGTCGGCGACACCGGCGGGCCTGGCTTCGGCCTGATGTTCGAATCGAGCGCGGGGTACACGAGCCTCGGCCTGCCCGACCCGCTGATGCTGTTCGGCGCGCTCAACGGCGTTCCGTACTGGAACGGCAAGTACGTCTTCAACATCTCGAGCGGCGTGGACTGGACCAAAAACCTGCGCGTGCTGGTGCCGCCAAGCTAATAAGTCGAGGCGAACCGCACGACGCGTCGCGTCCGCTACCCTGCGCGCGACCGTGCGGATCGCCTATGTCGTCTCCCGTTTCCCCGATCCGTCGGAGACGTTCGTGCTGCGCGAGCTCAATGCGGTCGAGCGCCGAGCCGGCGTCGAGGTCGAGCTGTTCGTGCTGTTCCCGCCGAAGCACCCGTTCGTGCACCCGGACGCCGAGCGCTGGGTGGGCTGCGCTCACCGCGCCTCACCGGCGGCCGCGCTCGGCGGCACGCTGTGGTGGCTGGCTCGGCGCCCGCTGCGGATGGGCCGCAGCCTGGCGTCGGTGGTCGCGGGGCATTGGCGCAAGCCGGAGCGCCTGCTGCGCGCGCTCGTGGCCTGCACGGCGGCGGCGGCGCATGCCCGCACAATGCGCCGCGTTCGGATCGATCGCGTTCACGCCCACTTCGCGACGTACCCGGCGCTCGCGGCGTGGCTCGCCGGCCGGCTGATCGACGTTCCCTACAGCTTCACGGCACACGCGCACGACATCTACGTGGACCAGCTGCACCTGCGCACGCTCGCCCGCGAGGCCGACGGGATCGCCGCGATCTCCGAGTTCAACCGCGCCTTCCTGGCCCCATACGTGGGCGACGCCGGGACGCCGGTCGAGCTCGTGCGCTGCGGCGTGGTGCCGTCGGCATACGCCTTCCGCGAGCGCGCGCTGCCGAGCGAGGGCCCGGTGCGCGCGATCTGCGTGGCCACGCTCAACGAGCTGAAGGGGCACACCGTGCTGCTCGACGCGCTCGCCCGCGGCGGCAGCGAGCTCGAGCGCCTGGAGCTCGATCTCGTCGGCAGCGGGCCGCTCGAGGCGGCGCTGCGCGAGCAGGTCGCGCGGCTCGGGTTGGACGGGCGCGTGCGCTTTCACGGGACACGCTCGGAGGTCGAGGTCGCGGAGCTGCTCGACCGCGCCGATCTGTTCGTGCTTGCCAGCGTCGTGGCGCAGAACGGCCGCATGGACGGCATTCCGGTGGCGCTGATGGAGGCCCTGGCCGCCGGGCTCCCGGTAGTCGCCTCGCACCTGTCGGGCATCCCCGAGCTCGTCCGCGACGGCGAGACCGGCGTGCTCGCAGAACCGGGAGACGCCGAGGATCTGGCGCGTGCGCTGTGCGAGGTCCTCGGCGATCCGGGGGCGGCGATCAGGCGGGCGCGCGCCGGCCGACGATTGATCGAGCAGGAGTTCGACATCGAGCGCTCGGCAGACCGCATGCTCGAGCTGTTCGGCGCGCGGCGCGCCCAGGAGGCCGCTCCCTCGACGGCGTCCTCGGCGCCTTCAGCGGGCTGAGGCGGGGCGCGTCGCCGCTCGCTCGGAAACGAGCGTGAGCATGGCGCTCTCGAACTGCTCGGCGACCGCAGGCCAACCCGAGCCGCCGAGCATGCGTTCATGCCCGACGGCACCGAGGCGCTCGGCCAGATCCGCGTCGGTGACCACGCGCTCGAGCGCCGCCGCCAGCGCCTGCGGGTCGCGCGAGGGAACGATCAGGCCGCTCGCGCCGTCGGCGACCGCCTCGGGCAGATCGCCGACGTCGCTTGCCACGACCGCGCGCCGCATCGTCATGGCAAGGTGAACCACGCCGCTCTGGTAGCCGGTCAGGTAGGGCAGCACGACGACGCGCGCGCGGGCGAACAACGCCCTGACCTCCTCGACCGGCACGTAGCCGGCGAGCGCCTCCACCTGCTGCGGGCGCTCGGCCGCCCACGCCAGCACGCGCCTGGACTCGCCCTCCTCGGGCACAGGCGGCCCGGCGATCGTGAGCCTGACCTCCGGACGTCGCCGGGCGAGCTCATCGAACGCCTCCATCAGCACCGGCAGCCCCTTCATTTTGCTCCAGGCGCCGAAGAACAGGATGTGCGGCTCGCTCGCCGCCGCCGGCGGCTCCTCCGAGAACAGCCGCTCGTCGCCGTGAGGGACGACGGCCAGGTTGGTCGGCGGCCAGGTGGCCTGGAACTCGCGCATGCTGCGCTCGCCGTGCACGAACACGAGGTCGAAGCTCGGGTACAGACGGCGCAGCAGGCCGATCGTGGGTCCCGAGCTCACGTACAGCTCCTCGCCGCCCCACCGGTTCAGCGGACGCACGTTGTGGCACACGTGCGCGAGCGGCACGTGCCCCTTCAGCCTTGTCACCAGCAGACCGGCTCCGGCGGTCAGCGCCATGTCGAAGCTGCCGGCGAGCAGCACGACGTCATAGCCGCCGAAGCGGACCTCGCGCGCGATCCGAGTCCAGGTCGCGACCAGCCGCGCCGCCGTCCTCGCCCGTCGCAGGCTCCTCTGCATCGTGGTCGGGTCGGCCGGCGCCGGGCGCGCGTCCGGCGGCAGCACCTCGCGGCGGTTCGCAGGGCCTGGGCGTGCGCTCAGCTCGTTGTCCCGGGCCAGCACGAGGTCGACGGCGTTGCCGCGCTCGGCGAGCGCGTCACCGAGCTGCGTGGCGTAGTGGAGCAGGCCCCCGAGCGGGAGCGGTTCGATGATGGCGATTCGCATGGGCGGTGGGGACTGGAGCCCGACGCTGCATTATCGGCTCGACTACGCATGCGCAACAGCTCCGCCGCGCCCGTTGCATACGATTTCGCCCCTGTGCCGCCACTAGCCGCCCCGCTCCGCGTCCTCACGCTGATCGACTCGTTGACGTGGGGCGGCGCCGAGACCCTGCTCGGCGACCTCGCCGCGGGCGCGCCGTCGGCCGGCATCGAGCTCTCGGTCGGATACCTGAAAGAGATCGACGGCAGCCCGGCCGCGGCCGGGCTGCGCCGCCACGGCGTCGAGCCCGAGCTCGTGGCCGTCGACCGGATGCGCGATCCCGCGGCGCTGGCGAGGCTGCGGCGTCACCTGCGCCGGGTGAACGCGGACGTCGTGCACACTCACCTCGGTCTCGCCGACGTGCTCGGAACGCTCGCGGCGCGCTCGCTCGGGATGCCGACCGTCTCCACGATCCACCTCGTGGCCGGGCAGTCGACCGGCCGGCCCTCGGATCAGACGCGCCGTGCGCGAGCGCGCATGCGCCTGGCGGCGCTCGTGCGCCGCCGCGCCGGCGACCGCGTGATCGCCGTCTCCGAGGCTGCGCGCGAGGCATACCTGCTGCAGCGTTGGGATCGCCCGCGCCGCGTCGTCACCGTCCACAACGGCATCGCGCGGGAGCTGCGAGCGGACGCCGGCGCGGCGGTCCGCGCCGAGCTCGGCATCGCACCGGATGCGCTCGTACTCAGCACGGTGACCGTTCTGCGTCAGGGCAAGGGGCACGACGTCGCGATCGAGGCGGTCGCGCGGCTGCTTCCCGACTTCCCGAAGCTGCGCCTGGTCGTGCTCGGCGACGGCTCGGCCCGCGAGCAGATCCGGCGGCTCGCGGAGCCGCTCGGCGATGCGGTGATCTTCACCGGCCATCGCGGCGACCCGATGGCGGTCCTGGCGGCGACCGACGTGCTCGTGCACCCGACGCTGATGGACGCATTTCCGACCGCCCTGCTCGAGGCGGCGGCGTCGCGCGTGCCGGTGATCGCGACGAACGTCGGTGGCGTGCCCGAGATCGTGCAGGACCGGGAGACGGGCGTCCTGCTCGAGTTCCCGCCGACGGGGCAGGCGATCGCCGCGGAGCTGGCGCGGCTGCTCGAGGATCCGTCACTCCGCAGCCGCATCGGCGAGCGCGCCGAGCAGCGCTTCCTGGAGTGCTTCACCGCCGCGCGCTGGGCCGCGCGCCTGCGCGAGGTCTACGACGCCGTTCTGATCGAGCGCGGCCGGCCTCCGGCCGGCGCCCCCTAAGCGGTTGTTTGCGGGTCCCGGCGCAGGCGCCGAAGCAAGCGCCGGCCCATTGGAAGGCGTTCTCGGCAGCGCTCGTACAGCTGCTCGAGACGCTCGCGCGCGATCTCACTGCTGAAGCGCGTGCGCGCGCGCTCGAGCGCCCCGGCGCTGAGCGCAGGGTAGTCGGCGCGGGCCTCCCAGCACTGCGACAGCCGCTCGGTCAGGGCATCTGCGATCGAGCGGTTGGCCGCTTCGTACGCCTCGACGAAGCCCGGCTCGCGGGTTCTGTACGTCCACGCCCAGCGCCCGATCTCCCCGTCCTGTTCGAGCGGCAGCAGATAGCCGCTGCGGCCCTCCTCGATCACCTCCGGCATCGAATTCGTGGCCGTCGCGATCACCGGGGTGGCGCAGGCGAGTGCCTCCAGCGTCACGTAGCCGAAGATGTCGTGCAGCGTCGGGAAGATGAAGAAGTCGGCATCCTCCATCAGCGCGTAGACCTCGGTGTTGGGGGCATTGCGGATGTGCACGATCCCGTCCTGCTCGATCCGGGCGTGTTCGCGCGCCACCAGCTCGGGCGACGGCGGGTCGACGTAGGTGTCGTTCGGCTTCCAACCGAGCGAGGAGACGATCGTCGTCGTCACGGGGACGCCGCGGGCGCGCAGCTGCTCGTGCGCGCTGACCAGCGCCGGGCCTCCCTTGCGCATGAAGTCGCGCCCCACGAACAGGAGCTTCAGCTCCTTCTCCGGTGCTGGCTTGGGCTCGCTGCGGCGGGCGGCGACCGCCGGATAGCGCACCTCGAGCTTCTCTTCCAGCGTCGGCAGGCCGGGAAAGTCGCGGTTCTGGTGGCGGAACTGACGTACCGCGTACTCCGACAGCGCCAGCAGCGCCACGCAGCGCGGGCTGAGCAGCTCCCGCCGCAACCAATGCTCGAGCCAGCCGACGTAGCGGTCCTCGGGCACGCGCGGCATGTAGTCCGAGAAGGTCATCACGTATGGCTTGCGCGAGAGCACCGGCACCGCGTTGACCGCGTGCACGATGTCGTAATCGGGTTCGGGCAGGAAGGTGACCGCATCGCCCCAGTGGACGACTCGCCGCAGGGGCGCCCACGGGCGTTCGAGGAAGACGGCGTTGCGCTGCCCGTAGTTGACGTCGAAGGGGACGTAGTAGTCGCGCCGCGTGCGGACGCGCAGCGGCGGACCGAGGCCGCTCAAGGGGACGTCCGGGGCGGGCATCCTTGCTCGCGCGGCGCCAAGCATCGCCACAAGATAGTCGAGCGACCGGCTCTTCACCAGCGGGCGAACAGCTGCGGCAGCATCATCGTCGCTCGCAGCAGCTCGGGGCCGTGAGCCGCGCTCACGTGCACCCGCGGCACGTCGTACGGATCCCAGTCGGCGAAGCGTCCAAATCCGCCGTAGAAGCTGAACGCCAGCTCGACGCCGGCATCGGCCAGCAGCCGGCGCGTGTCGGCGGTGAACGACTCCCTGGCCCCGACCGGGTATGCGAACCATCTCATTGGCTCGCCGAGCTCGGCCTGCAGTCGCATCGCGCAGCCCGAGATCTCCCCGGCCTGGAGCGCCGGCGACAGATGGGCGAGGATCGGATGCGTGACGGTGTGTCCACCGAAGCTCATGCCCGCCGAGCGCATCTCGCGCGCCATCTCCCAGCTCATCCACAGCTCGGAGGCCGCGGCGCCGTCGCAGCGTCCGGCGCCGCCGGCGTCGGCGACGAACTCGAGCAGGCGCTCGGCCTGCGCCGGCCCGAGCGCCTTGTACTCGCCGACCAGCACCGCGATCGTCTCGTCCTGCTCGGGCCCGAGGGCGAGCGGCTGAGCGGCCTTCCCGCCCGCGCTGATTCCCTCCTCGAGCACGATGCGATCGGCTCGCGCGTTGCGCACCATCCATGCGATCTCGTCCCACCAGGCGACGCGGGCGTCGTCGAGGAACCCGGCGCACGGGAAGAACGTCGCCGTCAACCCGTGCCGAGCAAGGAGCGGATAGGCGGTCAGGTAGTTGTCGCGGTAGCCGTCGTCGAACGTGAGCAGGACGTGACGGCCCGGCCGGCGCTCGGCCGCCACCCGCAGGAGATCGTCGGGCCCGATCACATCCGCGTCGGAGGCGAGGACCTCGAGCTGCGCGTCGAATTCCTCGGCGCCGGCGTTCCAGAGCGTGTGGTCCCACGGTTGGCCGCTGCGGTCGCCGACGCGGTGGTAGTTGAGCACGACAACCCCGCGCCAGCGTGCCGCACGGCGCGTGAGACGGCTCAGCAGGGGCGTGCCCACGAGGGCGGCCGCGCGTTCGCGCCGACCCGCGCTCATCCGCGCCCCCCGCGTCCGCCCTGGAGCGCGGCGCCTGGGTTGCGGTGGACGCTGCCGGGGATCGCGGACATGCCGGCAATCATCGCCAATCGGCGGCCTCGACGGGGCTCCGAGCCCGTCCCCGTTGCGCCTTTGGGGTACGCGCCATGAGCTAGCCTCTGCGTCGCATGAGCGAGCCGCGCCACGGAGTCGGCACGCGCACGGTGCGCGGCATGGCCTGGGCGTACGGCGCGTACGTGGGCGGTCGCGTGCTCGTACTGATCTCGACCGCGATCCTCGCGCGGCTGCTGACGCCACGCGACTTCGGCGTGGTCGCGCTCGCGCTCGTGTTCACGGTCTTCTTCGAAGCGATCAAGGATCTCGGCCTGAGCCAGGCGCTGATCGTCGCAAGCCCAGAGGAGGAAGCCGATCGCGCGCAGACCGTGTTCTCCTGGAGCGTCGTGATCGGGATCGGCCTGACGTTGCTCACGGCAGCGCTCTCGCCGGCGATCGCCGGGTTCTTCCACCAGTCCCAGCTGAAGGCGCTGCTGCCGGTCCTCGGCTTGAACTTCATCCTCCGTGGGCTCGGTACGACCCACTACACGCTCGCGCGCAAACATCTGAACTACCGCGTCAGGACGGTCAGCGAGATCTGCGAGGTGACCGTCCGGGGGATCGTCGGCATCGCGCTGGCGCTGAGCGGGGCCGGCGCTTGGAGCCTCGTGCTCGGCTTCGTCGCCGGGGTTGCCGCGAGCACGATCGCGCTGTGGCTGCAGGTCCCATTCCGTCCGCGCGCCGAGCTGAGTCGCAGGCATCTGGGCGACCTGCTGCGCTTCGGCGGCGTTCTCACGATCGTCGACATCGGCGCCGTAATCTTCTACAACCTCGACTACCTGTTCATCGGACGGGTGCTCGGCGCGGCGTCGCTCGGGCTCTACACGATCGGCTTTCGGATTCCCGAACTGGCGATCCTCAACGTCGCGCACGTCGCGGGCGACGTCCTGTTCCCGGCGTACTCGGCTATCGACCGCGATCGCCTGCGCGAAGGCTACTTGACCTCGCTGCGCTATCTGGCGATGCTGACCGTGCCGCTCGCCGTCGGCCTGATTCTGCTCGCCCGCCCGGTGATCCTGGTCGTGTTCGGGCACCAGTGGGTCGACTCGATCCCCGTCACGCGTGCGATCGCCGCATACACGCTGTTCGCGACGCTCGCGATCCCACCCGGCACGATCCTCAAGGTGACCCGCCGCGCGTGGCTGATGGTGATCTTCTCGGTTCCCGTGACCGTCGTTCTGGCGGTCCTGCTCGTGATCTTCACCCCCGAGGGGATACTCGCGGTCGCGCTTGCCACGACGGCTCTGCAGGCGACGATCGCGCCGATGCAGGCCACCGTCGTCTCGCGGCAGCTCGGAATGCGGCTGTGGGAATCGGTGCGCGTGCTGATCCCGACCGTGCTGGCAGCCGCAGCGATGGCCGCGGCCCTGCTCGGCTTCAACCAGCTGATCACGACGCCGCTGCCGGCGCTGCTGCTCGGCGTTCCGCTCGGCGCGGCCGTCTACCTCGGCGGGCTCTGGCTGTTCGCCGGAGAGCAGCTGCGTGCCCTGCACGCGATCGCCTTCCCTGGCGCGGCGCGCGGGTCCTAGCGGCCCGGGGAGAGGCCCAGGCGCCGCACGAGCCGACGTGCCAACGCCGCCAGCGGCATGCCGAAGCGCAGGCAGCCCGCCAGGTAGCCGGAGCCGTAGCTCATGTGCATCGTCGTGAAGACGGCCGGCAGCAGCGCAGCGTCCGAGCGCTCGGCCCCGCGGGCGGCCCTGACCGATTCGAGCGCCTGGGCCGCCGCGTATGGCACCAGCGCGAGCCTTGCCAGCCGGCGCAGGTCGCGGGGACCGATCAGCGCGAGGATCACGACGCACACCACCGCCGCCGGTACGAGGTGGTAGGGCCGGACGCTGGCCGGATGGCGCCTGGCCGTCTTAGCGCGATAGAAGCCATAGCGCGAGTACTGGCGCGCGAGCCCGCGGAGGCTGCCGCGGGGCACGTAGCGGGCACCCATCGAAGCTACGCACACGAGTCGCTCGCCGGCGGCGAGGTAGCGCGATGCCAGCTCGCTGTCCTCGTTCACCGGCCAGTCCGGCTCCCAGCCGCCGAGCGCTTCGAGCGTCGAGCGCCTCCACACGCCCGAGAACACGCCCGTGTCGAGCTCCTTCTCGGCGTCCTCGCCGTCGCGGCCGAACGTGGCCGCCCACTTGCCCGAGCCGCCGACGCCGAGCCGCGTGCCGAGCGCCAGCGCGACCCTCCGCGACCAGGGATCGACCCCGAACGGCACCTGTGGCCCGCTGACCCAGCCGACGTCGCCCTTTCGCATCCGATCGACGCCGATCTGGACGTAGTCGGGCGGGAAGTAGGTGTGCGCGTCCATCTTCACCACGAACTCCCCGCGCGCCGCTTCCAGGCCCAGGTTCAGCGCCGAGGCGAGGTCGCCCGCGGGGTTGTCGATCACGCGGACGCGCTCGTCCTCCGCGGCGAGCCGCTCGAGGATCGGGCGCGTGCCGTCCTCGGAGGCCCCGTCGATCATCAGGAACTCGGCCGCACCGGAGAAGCGCTGATCGACGATCTTGCGCGCCGTCTCCCGGATCACGGCGGCCTCGTTGCGGATCGGTACGAGCACGCTCACGTCCACGTGCCTACCTCCTCGAAGGCTCGACTCGTCTCGCCACGTAGTGCAGCTCAGGGTGCGAGGGCGCCGCCTCTCCGGCCGCGACCGGCCGCGCGTCGAGGTCGAGGCACTCCAGCAGCGCGAACCCGGTCTCGACGAGCTGCCGTGCCTGCGCGTCGCGGCCGATGTAGTAGTGGAGGATCCCGTATTCGTGGGCCTCGTCGGTGAGGATCGCGTAGTCGCCGTGCTCGCGCTGGAGCGGCAGCAGGCGGCGACGGTTGCGCTCCCGCCGTGGCATTCGCAGCAGCTCACGCGCGATTCGCACCGGGTTGCGCGTGCCGATGTGCGTCGGCCTCGGTATCGACGGGGCGTGCGCAAGGTTGTGCGAGGACATCATCAGCAGGCCGTCCGGGGCGAGCATGCGGTGGATCTGCGCGAGCACCTCACGCCGTTCGGCGTCATCCAGCACGTCGATCACGTTGAAGGAGGCGAACACGACGTCGAAGGACGCGCTCTCGTAGCGCGAGAGCTCGCGCAGGTCGCCGAGCTCGAACGTGCCCTCCGGGTAGAGCCCTCGGCAGTGCGCGACCATCAGCGGCGAGATATCCAGGCCATGGAAGTCGCGCGCGAGCTCGTTCAGATAGCCGCTCAGCCGACCGCCGCCGCAGCCGAGCTCGAGCACCCGCCCGGAGAGGGCGTCGCGATAGCGCACGAGCATCATCACCTCGGGGGGGCGCAGCGTGCGCCCGGTGTAGTGCTCGACGAGATCCTCGCCCGCCCACAGCTGCTCGTTGATCTCCGCCTGCGCTTCGGCCGGCGCGGGCGCGGGTTCGGCGTGCATTGGCCGCGATGATGGCACAGCGCGGTCCCCTCAACCCGCGCGCGCCGACAGGCCGGGCTGCGTGATCTCCGCCTCCGGCGAGCTGTGGCGAAGCGTTCGCTGGAGCGCTTCGTCGAGCAGGCTCGCGATCGCCCGCTGCAGCGGCAGCGGCTCGAGCGTGTGCGAGGTGAGCGGACCGGGGATCGACTCGATCCGTACGTTGGCCCTCGCGCGCATCCGCCCGAGTCCGCCGTCCCGCATCAGCTCTGCGTACAACGGCTCCCCGGCCGTGAAGAGGCCGACCAGGTCGGTGCCGTTGCGTTCGAGCAGCTCGAGCGCGTCGGCGAGGCGGCCGCCGGCCCCCTCGTGCCCGGCCCTCAGCGTTCGCGCGCGGGCAGGCAGCGACCCCAGCGACACCCCTACGCCGCGCGAGATCGTGGCGACCCGCTCGCGCGTGATCTGGCCGCGCAGCAGCTTGCCCCAGGTCGCCGGCAAGAGCGCCTTGCGCACGTTGCGGGCGTCGCGCACGGCGCCGACGTCCCAGTCCCAGAACAATGCGCGCGGGTTGATCATGTAGGCCGCCGCGACACGGTCGTCCTCGAGCGCAGCCTGGAAGGACCAGTAGGCCCCCGAGCAGAGTCCGGCGAGAACGAAGCGCTGCGGCAGCCCGCGCTCGCCGAGCGCGTCGAGCACCTCGATGGTCTGGCCGACGTAGCGCGGCACGTACAGGCCTTCGTCGCGTTCGAGCGACCCGGCGTCACCGTCGGAGTCGCCGATCCCGGCGAGGTCGACGCGCAGCGTCGACACGCCGCACGCCGCCCAGCGCCTCGCCGTCTCCACCCACATGCGGTTCGGTCCGATGCGCCGCAGCGCACCGGCGTTGAGCAGCACGGCGCAGAGCGGCGCGGGCGACTCGCCTTCGGCCAGCACGCCGAGCAGGCGGCCCTCGCCCCTGGAGATCGCGATCGGGGTCTCGCGCACCCGCGCGCCATCGACGGTCAGCTCGAGCGCCGTCGTGGCGCCTCTGCGCGCGGGGCGCTCCGGCGCGGCGCTCGCCGGCTCCGGCGGGCTCTGAGCGAGCCAGGCGCCGACGGTGGCGAAGACCTCCGTCGGGGGACGCGATTGCTGTGGTGGGATCACCATCGCGCCGTAGCCCGGTCCGGGCGCGACCTCGACCTCGGCGCCGGCGCCCGAGAGCGCCTCGCGCAGGCGCGCGTCGACGTCGAGCCCGTCGCGCTCGAGCAGCAGCACGCGACGTCTGGGCGCGTCGGGCAGCTGAAGCTTCGTCAGATCGATCGCCTCGAGCGCCGCGACCGTCTCCGCGCTGAGCATGAAGCCCGCGCTCGCGATCGCCCCCTCCGGCAACGCCGCCGATTCCGGCTCAACAGCGGTCGCGCGCGAGGCCTCCATCTGCGAGAGCACGCGCAGCTGGCGCACGAACACCCGCCCTCGGGCGGGCACCGCCCACAGCACGAGATCGTCGATCGCGGCGCCTTCGGCTGCGGCGCACGTGGCGAGCAACCCGCCGAGCCCGATGCCGATCGCGCAAACGTGGGCGCAGCCGGGCTGCTCGCGCAGCCATGCGGCCGCCGTGGCAACGGCCCCGACCCACGCCTGGACACGTCCCGGGTCATACGGCCCGCCGATGCTGTCGCCAGTGCCGGGCAGATCGAAGCGAACCGTCGCGTGGCCGGCCGCCGCCAGCGCCCTGGCCCACTCCAGGCGCGCTCGGTAGGAGCACAGGTCGTCGTTGCCGAACTGCGGGCAGATCAGCACACCGACCGCCGATCGTTGCTCGCCGCCCTGCGGGGGCTCGAACAGCGCAAAGACGCTCTCCGCGCCGGAGGGCAGGTAGAAGGCGGTCGCGGCGGTTGCTCCGATGGCGTTCATGAAACTGCCTCGATCGGCGTAATGCGCACGCGCCCCCGTAGATTCAGCGCGGTCAGCGCGCCGGTCGCGTCCTGCTCGGTCGGGGAGCGCCCCGCGGCCGGCAGCAGCGTCAGCGTTCGCGCGACGCCGGGCTCGAGCGTGAGCGCGTCCTCGCGCCCCCGGAATCCGGGCACGTGGACGCGCACGCCATACGCAAGGCGCGCGCTCCGCAGCACCAGCGCGAGCGCGCCGTCGTCGAGGGGGCTCAGCGAGCCGGTGAGACCGAGCTCCTGCGCCGTCTGTTGGCGCAGCGGACGCCCCGCCGGAAACCGGAAGGCCTGGGCAAGCGGCTCGGCCCCGTCGGCGTCCGGCTCGAGGCTGGCCACGACCACGTCGTGAGCGGGCGGGCCGAACCTGTAGGCCCACGCCGCATCGGCGAAGTGCCCGAGGATCTCCTCGACGTCTCGATCGCAGATCCCGTGCGCGGGCAGTCGCAACGGCTCGTGCGCATCGGCCACGCGCTGCTCGCCGTCGCGGTAGAGGGTCACGCGCAGTCGCGCCCTCAGCGCCGTGCCGGCGTCGTTGGCGACGTGGACGCGGATCCCGCCCAGCCCCTCGTCGGTCATCCAGACGGCAACGGGAGCGAGCGCCCGGCGTAGGTGGTGGTATGCGGGCTTGGGCCTGCCCGACGCGTCCAGCACGCCCCAGCCGGCCCCGGGGGCCAGGTCGCCGAACCACAACACCAGGCCGCCGCCGCAGGGTGAGGCCTCGCGCCGCCACTCGCCGAAGACCTCGGCCATCGCCTCGCCCGTCACGGCGCGGGAGAGCTCGAGATAGCGCTCGTGATCGACCCGGCGCAATTCGCCGGGGTTCACGTCGAGCAGGCTCTGTAGGTAGTGGTCGCGCACGTCTTCGAAGTCCCAGCCGGTGCCCACGTCGCGTGGAACGCCCGCCTTCCACGCGGGATGGTGAACGACGACGTCGCCCGGTGCGCCGGGTAGCACCGCCTCGACGCCGGCCTCGTCGGGCACGTTGGAGAAGGCCAGGCACTCGGCCGCGAAGCGCACTTCGGCGCGACGTGCATCCTCCAGCGGCCGCCGGTAGCCGCCGACCCCGTAGTAGTTGGCCACGCCGCGATCGGGCCGGAACGGCAGCGTGCCGCCGCACGGCGCCGAGGGCAGGTACACGGCGTCGATACCGGCCCGCTCGACCAGGCCGGGCAGCAGCTCTCCGAACAGCTCCCCCCGCCCGAGCGCCGGGTCGAGGCCGAGCATCGCCACCTGCTGCTCGATCTCGCTGTTGCCGCAGAGCACGGCCAGGCTGGGACGCCCGGCCAGGTCGGCGAGCACAGCGCTCGCCTCCCGCTCGACGGTCTCGCGGAAGTCCTCATCGGCGATCGGGTAGTCGAGGTTGGCGAACATGAAGTCCTGCCAGACCAGCAGCCCCAGCTCGTCGCAGAGGTCGTGGAAGGACGCGCCCTCGTATGCGCCGGTGCCCGGGATCCGGAGCATGTTCATGCCGGCGTCGCGCGCCAGCTCGAGCGTGGCTCTGAGCGTCGCTTCCTCGCCGGCGAGCGAGACGATGTCCGACGGCGTCCAGACCGCGCCTCGGGCGAACACGCGAACGCCGTTGACGTGGAGATCGAGGCCATCCGCTTCGGCGTCGTGGGCGACCGCAGCGCCGGGCGCGAGGGTGCGAAAGCCGATGCACCCGGCGTCGACGGTCACCGCCCCGGCGGACGTGGCGATCCGCAGCGACAGCTCGTGCAGGGTCGGCTCTCCGTGCGTGTGCGGCCACCAGCGGGCGACGGACGGCACGCGGGCCGTGCCGTCCGCCCGGACGAGGCCGTCCTCGTCGCTCAGCGCGAGCGGCGTGCGTACGGCGCCCGATGGGCCGTCGAGCTCGAGCTCCACGGCTTCGATCTCGCGCCCGTCGATCGGCGCAAGCAGGACGCTCGCGGACAGCAGCCCGTCGGCGTCCGCGCGATCTCCATCCAGCCGCGGTCGCAGCTCGAGCTCGCGCAGGGCCAGCGCTCGCCGGCGCACGAGGCGAACGGGGCGCCACGGGCCGACCGCGGCCGGTTCGGCCGCGAAGCCGGGCGCGCGGCCGAGCAGCATCGTGCGGAAAAAACGCAGGTTCCCATCGGCCAGCTTGGTTCGCCAGCGAGCGCGCGGCTTGCGGCGCACGGCGAGCAGCGGCGCGAGCGCCCGGCAGTGGATCGCGAGCTCGTTCTGCTCCTGCAGGCGCGCGCCGACGTCGACCTCGTGCGCGGCGAACATCGATTGGCTGCCGAGGACTTGGACGCCGTTGAGGAAGACCTCGCTGACGGTGGCCAGGCCATCGAGCGCGAGCACCACCTGCTCGTCGGGGCCGGCCGGCGAGGAGCGAAAGCGCGTTCGAAACCACCAGTCCTCGGCGTCGAGGTCGCGCCCGTCGCCGGGCCGCCAACGGCCCGCGTCACGCAGCGCCCCGGCGACCGTGCCGGGGACGCGCGCCGGCATCCAATCCAGCTGCTCGAGCTTGCTCGGATCGGCATGAGCGTCCGGCGGACACGCCGCGAGCTCCCAATCCTCCTCGAGCGCGACGACGACGTGCTCGCGCGGGTGAATTCGCGGCGCCGTCGCGCGCGCGAGCAGCTCAGGCGAGCGCACCGTCGAGTGCGGCGAAGGACTCGTCCCACGCGGACGCGAGCTCGGCGATCGCAGGCTCGGGATCGAAGACGCGCCGCCGTGCGAGCTTGAAGGAGAGCGCCTTGGAGCCCTCGACTATCCGCCCCATCGCCGCGGCAGCCGCATCGGCGTCCGCCCCGAGCAGCCAGCTCACGTGGGAGGCGCCGACCTCGAATGCCGAGCCCACCATCCGCACGGTGGCGAAGGCGTAGTCGTGGTAGGCGGCGTGGTCGCCCTCGAGCAGGCGCGGCAGGTCAGCCGCGAGCTGGTGGCCGAAGCGTACGAACGGATTCGGCCGTGGTCGGCGTGCTACGTGCTCGACCAGGAGCTCGCGGGCGGCCGCGCGCAGCTCCTCGCCGCGGAGCGGCGCGTGCACGTCGAGGCGCACGAGCTCGGTGTAGGGCGGGAGCACATCGTCGGAGAACGGGCGGCCGAGCCTGAACACGCCGCGGTAGTCCTCGCCCTCGAGCTCGTAGTAGCCAGGACCATGGAAGTAGCGGAGACGCTCGTTCTCGCGATCGATCGACTCGGCCACGACCGAGCTCTTGACGTGCTCGTGCCGATAGCTGGTCGACTCGGTGTCGGGCAGGTAGAAGGAGTCCAGCTCGACGATGATCGTGCGCTCGCGTGCGATCTGCTCGGCGATCTGCTCGGGCAGCGGACGGTACGGCTGCATCTCATGGATGTCGACGCCGTACAGCAGCTCGATCTGCTCGGGCACGGGCTTGAAGAAGGTCCATTGGTCCCCCTCGAAGTCCACGCGCAGCACGCAGCCCATCATCGCCAGAGGCTCGTCCCCGCGCGCGTGCAGGAACTCGATCAGGATGTCCGTGTAGCAGTTGGTCTCGGTGTAGGAGCGCTCGAGCGAGTGCAGCTGATGCGCGCGGTATGTGGCCGGGTCCAGGCCGAGCAGGCTGACGAGGCCGGTGCTGGTGGCGGTCATTTGAGCGCCAGCTCCTCGCGCACCGGCGTCGGCCACGCATCGGGGTCCAGTCCATGCGTGCGCATCAGCGCCAGGGTGATCCGCTCGAGTCCGAACCCGAGGCAGGCGGTGTGGGCCGGGCCGCCGCCGTTCTCCATCTCGATTCCGTAGGTCGAGGAGAAGTGGTCCTGGTGGTAGTTGAAGGAGGCCACCGCGGTCGGCTCGGGGCCGGCGATCTGGACCAGCACCTCGAACTTCAACGCCTGCGCCCGCTGGCTGCGTGCGAGCAGACGCCCGCTGCGCCCGAAGAAGGGATCGTTGGCGACGTCGAGGCGCACGTCCAGGCCGACCGCGCGCAGCAGCTCGACCGAGCGGTCCCGCCACGCGTCGCGCCAGCTCGCCACCGTTTCGGGCTCGCCGATCCTGACGATCTCGCGTTGATGGAACATCTGCAGGCGCGCTGGATCACCGGAGGGCTCGTGGCGGAACACGTAGGAGCCGCCGGCGTCGACCGTGATGCCGCCCGGCTTCAGCGGCCCGCGCGCCGCGACGGCCGGATAGACGGGGTAGCACGCCGCCGGCGTGAGCACCAGGTCGGTCATCGCCTGGTACTCGCTCCAGTCCTCGTGGCGTCCGGCCCGCTCCTCCTGCTCGGCGGCCTGCTCCTCGTCGCCCTCGAACGCGAAGATCGAGCCGGCGAGGTGGGGAAACGACTTCAGGTAGCCGATCTGCTCGAGCTGCCGACGGGGCAGCAGCGGCGGGAATGCCATCCGCTCCGGTGCGTCGCCGGCGCCCGCTCGGGTGACGAGCGCGTCGAAGGCGTTGCGCACCCGCTCGAACGCGCCGGCACGCCCATACACGCCGGGCACGCCGCTCTCGACCAGCAGGCCGTTGGCGAGCAGCTCCTGCAGGAACGCGGTCTGCTCGGGGGTTCCAGGGCGGAACTCGGCCACGGGCTTAGACTTCCTTGGCGATCAGCAGCAGGCTCGCGTTCGTCTGGTGAATGCGCTCGTTGGCGACCATCAGGCAGGCCGACATGGTGTCGCGCAGATGACGTCCCACGCTGAACGGGGTGTCGTTCTTGAAGCCGACGATTCCGCAGACGCCGAGCGCGCCCTGGCACACGCGGGGCGCCTGTTCGGAGGCGGCGATCTTGAGGTTGTTGAAGCGCAGGATCGTCGCCATCTCAGACAGCCGCGCACGATCGTCGGCCGAGGCCTCGACGAACTCGCGCAGGCCGGAGTACACCTCGGCACGCAGGAGCGAGAGCTCGCTCATCAGCACCGACAGACGAAGTGCGGTCGGTGGCTGCTCGCCGGGCTTACGCTTCGCCGCTGCGCGCACGAACGTGCGAGCGCGGTCGAAGGCGTCGGTGGCGATGCCCAGCCAGAGGTGAGACCACAGGATATGCGAGATCGGCACCATCGACTCGTTCATGACGGCTGCGAACTGGGTCGGGAGGACCTGCTCGAGGGGGAACTCGGCGCGGACGACGTTGCCGGGGGAGCAGGTGCCGCGCATGCCGAGCGGGTCCCAAGAGCCGGTCGGCTCGAGCGTGTGCTGGTCCTTGCGGGTGAGCACGCAGACCTGATCGCCCGGCTCGGCCTCGGGTGAGCGCCGCAGCGTCGTGAGCAGGTCGTCGGCGTGGGCGCCGTAGCTGACGGTCGGCGCCTGCTTCTCGAAGCGGCCGGTGCCGTCGCCGGACGGCTCGACGCTCGCGATCGAACGACCCATGTCGCCGCCGGTGCCGACCTCGGAGGTGACCGAGGCGATCAGTCGCTGCTCGGCGACGAGCTCGCGCAGATACTCTTCGAACCAGGGCGCGTCGTCGAGGTGACGCACGATCGTGGCGACCTGGATCTGGTGCATCGCGAACACCATCGCGCTGGCGCCGCAGCGACGCCCAAGCTCGTAGCAGGCGGACGCGAGAGCCTCGAAGGAGACGCCGGCACCGCCGAGCTCGCGGGGGACGAAGGCCGACAGCGCCTGGCGCTCGCGCAGCGCCGCGATCGTCTCCTCGGGGAAGCGCGCGTCGCGATCGACCGAGTCGGCGTGCTTGGCGGCCACCTCCTCGGCGACCCAACGCACGTCGTCGATCAAGGCCTGGTCCTGGTCGACGGTGACGCTCATACGGCTGCCTCCTCGCGCAGCTCGCTCAGCGCGGCTGCGATCGCGTTGATGCTCTCGAACACGCTGCGCTTGAGCATCCGATCGGGGAACTCGATGTCGAAGTGGTCCTCGAGGCCGAGCATCACGTTGACGCTCGCGTGCGAGGTCATGCCCGCCTCGTATAGGTCGGCGTCGTCGGACAGCGTCTGAACGTCGACCGGGAGCCGCCCGTGTTGGGCGAGGATCTGTCGGATCTCGTCGTGCACGGGCGTTTTATCGGACGGACGTCGGCATTCCTTGAGAGCAGGACGCCACGACGACGGCGGTCGCAAAGTCGCCTTCGTGGGAGATGCTCAGCGAGAGGTCGGTGACGCCGCCGTCGGCCGCCAGCGCCTGTGCCGGACCGCTCAGCTCGACCTCTACCCACCCGTTCGGATTGCGGCGGACCTCGATCGCGCTCCACGGGATCCCCTCATCGCGCGGGCGCAGCACCTTGAGCGTCGCCTCCTTGGCGGCGAAGCGGGCGGCGAGACGCTCGGGGTCGATCCCGTCGGGCATGGTGCAGTCCTCGACCTCGCGCTCGGTGAACACGCGCTCCAGGTAGTGCTCGGCGTGCGCGTCGAGCGAGTCGCGAACGGTCTCGATCAAAACCAGGTCGGTCCCGACGCGCAGTGCCATCTCAGCGAATGCTCCCACAGTTCGAGGACCCCCGTTGCACTAGCCCGTCGCCCCACAGGCCCTCCGGCAGGCCGGTCAGGTGAACGCCGGCATGATCTGTGTAGCGGATCTTCACCGCGATCATCAGAGCGGTCAGCGACTCGGTCACGCGCGCCATCTCCAGGGCGCCGCAGTCGATGCAGCGCAGGCCCGCGATGCGCTGGAGCAGGCTCGCCGCGGCGAGCTTCTCATCGCGTCCATCTCCGCACAGGAGCACGTCCTGATCGAGCGGGTGGTCGAGGTTGGTGAGCGAGGCGGCGCTTACGGTGTGCAGCGCCGAGACCACGCGCACCCCCGGGGGGACGATCTCCCTGGCCTGCTCCGCGGCGGAGCCTTGCCAGACGCCGAGCAGGCGCGTCGCCTCGCCGCTGACCGCCGCCGCGAGCGGCACGCTCGCGTCGATCAGCAGCTGCCCCGCCCGCATGCCCTGCGCAATGCTCGCGAGCGTCTCGCACTGACTGAGGAAGGGCACGCTGAGGATCACCGTCTCGGCCTCGCGCACGGCGAGCTCGTTCGGGTGTCCCGAGAAGACGCCATCGGGCACGACCTCGCACGCGCGCTGCACCGCCTGCTCCATGCGCTCGCGGTCGCGGGAGCCGATCACGACGGGGACACCGGTGCGCCCGAGTCGGAGCGCCAGGCCGAACCCGAGCGCGCCGGTGGCGCCGACGATCGCGACGGCCGCCTGCGGGGCCTGCGTGGTCTCGCGGTCGAGCTCGGCGCCGGCGCCGGCGCGGGGCGGAGATTCCGGCACGACGCCTGAGTATAGGTCGGAGCTTTTCACCGCCGGGGCCCGGTGGCGGAGGCTTCAGGCGGCGCTCAGATCTGCTTCTGCGTCGCCCTGCGCGGCCCTGTCCGGACCTGGTAGACGCGCACCGTCAGGCCGCTCGTGCCGAGGACCCGGGGGAGCGCGATCGAGTAGCGGTTGAAGCGGTTGAGCGCGAACACGGCGCGGAAGCGGAGCACCTTCCCCTTGAACGCTTCGAGGGTCATGTAGTCGCCGACGGGCGCCGAGCCGCTGGCCAGCACCTGCCCGCCGCGCCGGCGCAGGCTCACCTTGACCGGGCTGGTCGGGCCGAAGGGCGAGGAGAGCACCCCGGCGAGCGCCGAGAAGGCGGGCTTGCGCGCGCCGCGGGAGGTGACGACGCCGAATTCTTCTTCGGGGAAGTCCCGCTCCGTGTAGATGACCTCGGCGCCTAGATAGGGGACTCGCGCGAGCGAGCGGAAGATGTCGCGGATGTTGGCCGCCTGGACGCGCGCGGTCACACACGCCTGTTCCTGCTCGATGCTCCGGCGCGGCCAGCAGCTGCTCCAGCCGAGCTCGTCGAGCCACAGCGGCTTCGTGTCGCCGTTTTCGAGCTGGGTGTGGCGGAAAGTGCGCAGTGCATCGACGGTCAGCGTGTAGAAGTGCACGGCCAGGGCGTCGTAGTACCCCTTGATCCCGTTTTCGTAGAGCGTGCGCAGGAACAGGCCGTTGGAGCCGACGAGCGAGCCTCCGAGCACGAGCACCTTCGGGTTCGCCTGCTTGATCGCGGGGTAGGCGGCCCGCAACAGGGCCGCGTAGAGCTTCGCCTTGTTCGGTCCGGCGAAATACAGTTCGTTGGCCTGGTCGGGCTCGTTCCAGACCTCGATCGCGGCGAGCTGCTGACCGTACCGATGCGCGACGTAGGAGACGAACGAGGCGTATGCGCCCACGTCGCTGGGCGGCCAGCGGTTGGCCGGGGTGAGGCGGGTGGGCGAGCACTCGCTCAAGAGCGACGCGGGGGCCGAGGAGTCCCAGCACGGCGTGCCACGCACTGTCACTATCACCTTGATCTTGGCGGCCGCGGCATCCGCCATCAGCCGATCGGTGAAGGCCAGCGCCTTCGGATCGATCTGGCCGGCGCCGTGAGGCTCCATCACGGCCCACAGCAGCTCGGTGCGAACAACCTTGGCGTGCAGTTTGCGTGCGACCGCGATCGCCCTGTCGGCTTCCGCCGGTTCGGAGCCATAGCCGAGGCCGATCACGTTGACCCCGCCGAGCGGCGCCGGCGGCCTGCGCGCCCCCTTTGCGGCGTAGGCCGAAGCGGCGCTGGTCAGGCAGCAGAGCGCAAGCGCGAAGGCGAAGACCGAAGGGCGGAGGCGCCTGCGCATCCGCAAAAGATAGTCAACTAGGTCCCGCACGTGTCGCGGCGGCGAGATCGAGCAGCCGTCGCGCAGCCTCCGGCTCGGCTGGTGCGTCCGCCGCAGTACGCTGTCGGAGCCGATGCCACGCACCTGGATCTGGATGCAGGTCGCGATCGTCGTGGTCGTCGCGATCGGGATGATCGTGGCGATCACGAAGCTCGCCTGAGCCGGCGCTCGCGCCCACACGCCCGCGGGATATGATCGGCCACGGCGGCGGCCGGCAAGCTCACAGGCAACGGAGGAGGGTCATGTTCAGATCGATCGTGGTAGGCACCGACGGCTCTGAAACAGCCACGCAGGCAGTGCGCCAGGCGGCCGAGCTGGCGGGCGCGGTGGGGGCGAAGCTGGAACTCGTCAGCGCGTATGCCCCGGTCTCCGAGCAGCGCCTGAGCGAGGAACGTCGCCAGGCCCCCGAGGATCTTCAATGGGCGATCAACCCGCGCGAGGATGTGGACGCGACGCTCGAGGCGGCCGCCGCGATCGCCGCTGAGGCGGGCGTGGAGGTCCAGGTCTACCCGCGTCAGGGCGACCCCGCCGACGCGATCCTCGATGTCGCCGAGGAGCAGGAGGCCGACCTGATCGTCGTGGGCAACAAGGGGATGACCGGCGCGAAGCGCTTCCTGCTCGGCTCGGTGCCGAACAAGGTGTCACACCACGCGCCCTGCTCGGTGCTGATAATCCGCACGACCTAGCGCCCGTGCGCACCCTCGTCACCGGCGCGAGCGGCTTCATCGGCCGTGCCCTGTGCCGGGGGCTGCTCGAGCGCGGACACGAGGTTGCGGCGCTCGTGCGTCGCCCCGGGTCGCACCCCGACGGGACACGCCCGCTCCAGGGCGATCTCGCCGACGGCGAGCATCTGCGCCAGGTGCTCGCCGCCGAGCGGCCGGGCTGTGTGGTGCATCTCGCCGCCGAGATCGCCTCCCAGCGCAGCGAGCGAAAGCTTCGCGAGGTCAACGTGGACGGGACCGCACGGCTCGTGGCGGCATGCTCGGCGCTCGCCGACGGCGACGCTGCGGCCGGGCCGCGGCTGGTGTTCGCCTCGACCGTCGTCACGGGGGATGCAGGCGGCGCTGAGCTCACCGAGGAGCAGCCGCTGCCGGTGCAGACGCCGTACGGGCGCTCCAAGCAGGAGGGTGAGCGGCTCATACTCGGGTCGGGCCTGCCTGCGGTGGTGCTGCGCCCGTCGCACGTCTACGGCCCCGGTGGCTGGTATGAGAGTGAGTTGATCGCCCACCTGCGCCAGCCCGGGCGCTTCGCGGTGATCGGAACGGGCGAGAATCTGTGGGATGTCGTACACGTGGACGACGTCGTCTCGGCGCTCGTGCTCGGCGTCGAGCGCGCCGCCCCGGGCTCGATCTATCACGTCGTCGACGATCAGCCGATCACGTTCTACGACTTCATGGCGCTGACGGCCGGCGAGCTCGGGCTCGGCCCTCCTCGGCGGGTCCCGGCCGCGCTCGCGCGCCTGCTCGCCGGGCGCAACGCCGTCGCAGCGGCCGTTCGCTCGGCGCGTTCGTCCAACGAGAAGATCAAGCGCGAGCTCGACTGGCGACCGCGCTTCGCGACGGCGCGCGCGGGCGTGGCCGATGCGATCGCTCGCCTCGGCTCGGCCTAGGGCGTCAGCGCGAAGGCACGCTCGGCCTGCTCGCAAACGTGTCGAGCGATCGCGAGCGACGCCGTTGCCGCGGGCGAGGGGGCGTTGCGCACGTGCAGCGCTCGCTCGCTCGCCGAGAAGGCGAAGTCATCGAGCAGACGCCCGTCCCGTCCGAGCGCCTGCGCCCGCACGCCGGCGAAGCCGGGCTCGACGTCGGCCACCCTCAGCTCCGGCACCATCCTCGCGGCGGCCGCCACGAGCGCCGCGGGGGAGGCGGCGCGGCGCAGCTCGCCGACGCCGACCGGCCAGAAGCGCCGCAGCATCCTCCAGGTTCCGGGCCAGGCGAGCGTGTCGCGCACGTCGGCGGCGCGCAGCTTGCGCAGCTCGTACGCGTCGCGCGCCCCGACGATCAGCGCGGTCGGACCGATCAGGACCTCCCCGTCGAGCCGGCGCGTGAGGTGAACGCCGAGAAACGGCAACGACGGATCGGGCGTCGGATAGATCAGCGAGCGAACGAGAGGGCGGCGCTCCTCGCGCAGGCGCATGTAGGACCCGCGGAAGGGCACGATCCGAGGGTCGGCCTCGGCGCCGCACGCCACGGCCAACCGGTCCGACCATGCGCCGGCGCAGAAGATCGCGTGCCTGGCCTGGGTTTGGCCGTGGGCGTGGCACACACGCAGCGAGCGAGCGCCGACCCGCACGCCCGCGACCTCGCAACCGCATGCGATGTGCCCGCCGTCCTCGCGGACCTCGCGCGCGAGCGAGCGCGCGACCGCGGCGAAGTCGACGATGCCCGTGTCGGGCGAGTGCAGCGCGGCCAGCCCGCGGGCGTGGGGCTCGACCCGCTCGATCTCCTCGCCCTCGAGCCGACGCAGGCCGCGCACTCCGTTGGCCACTCCGCGCCGTTGCAGCTGCGCCAGCTGCGCCAGCTGCGACTGGTCGGTCGCGAGGACGAGCTTGCCACAGCGCTCGTGCGCGATCGCCCGCTGCTCGCAGTACTCGTACAGCTCGCGCGCGCCCCGCACGCACAGCTGCGCCTTCAGCGAGCCGGGACGGTAGTAGAGCCCGGCGTGGATCACGCCCGAGCTGTGGCCGGTCTGATGCATCGCCGGCTCGCGCTCGCGCTCGAGCACGCACACCGAGGCGCCCGGGTTGCGGCGCTTCAGCTCGCGCGCGACCGCCAAGCCGACGATCCCGCCTCCGACCACGGCCAGATCGCAGCTCGCCGGTGCGGCGTCCGACACCGAACGCCCGCGGCTAGCGCGGCACCGCGCCGGGCCCGCCGGGCGCCGTGGCGGCCGCCGCATCGACCAGCCCGGCGCCGTAGAGCGCTTCGTCGCCGCCGCCGCCGAGCTTGCGCGCGGTCGCGCGCAGGCGCGCGATGATGGCGGCGGGCGTCGGATGACGCCCGAGCACGCCGCTGGCGATGATCAGAGCCGCCGTCGCCGCGACGTGCGGAGCGGCCATCGAGGTCCCTTCATAGCCCGAGGGCATGCCGAAGCGCCTGGGCGAGGCGCCCGTGAAGGTCACCTGGTAGATGTCGCGCCCGGATGGCCCTTCGGTGTGGCAGTTCGGATCCCCGGGCAGGTTGGCATCGGCGCCGCCGCCGGGTGCGACCAGCGTCAGGCCCGACCCGTCGTTGGAGTAGTCGGCGAGGCAGCCGTGTTCGGTCGTCGCCCCGACGGCGACCACGTTGGGCGCGCGCGCCGGATAGGCGATCGCCGTGTGTGCCTCGTTGCCCGCCGCGGCGACCACGAGCACGCCGTGACGCCGCGCGTAGCGCAGCGCTTCGATCAGCTCCGGGATGTCCGCCGCAGTGACGCTGCTCGAGAACTCGAGGCTCAGGTTGATCACCTGCGCGCCGTGCTTGACGGCGTAGCGCACGCCTTCGGCGATCGTCGAGGCTTCGCCTTCGCCCTGGCTGTCGAGCACGCGCACGGGCATGATCCGCGCGGCGAACGCGAGACCGGTCAGCCCGTAGTGGTTGTCGGTCGCCTCGGCGATCGTGCCCGCTACGAACGTGCCGTGGCCGTTGCGATCGTCGGGAAAGCGGTTGTGGGCGATGAAGTCATAGCCGCCGGTGAAGCCGTAGCGCGAGAAGTCGGGGGAGCGCACGAAGCGTCCGCGCGTTGCGTAGGCGATGCCGGTGTCGAGCACGGCGACGACCACGCCCCTCCCTCCGGGCGCGCCATCGGCCGCAACGTTGGACCACGCCTGCGGGCCGTTCACGCCGAACGGGCCCGAGAAGTTCCACTGCAGCTGCTGCCAGTCGCCGGGTTGCGCGCCGCTGCCGAGGTCGTTTGGGATCAGGCCGGCGGCGTGCGCTCGGTAGTCGGGGACGGCCCATGCCACATCGGCTCGCCGCCGAAGCGCGCGCAGGGCGGCGCCGAAGCTGACCCCGCGCGCCAGCCGCAGCAGGCGCGTGTGCGGAGCCGTCACGAGCGCGTCGCCCGCACCGGCCACGCGCGCAGCGGCCGCGCGGGCGCGCGCGGGCGTGGCCGTCACGTACTTGACGAGGATCCGATCGGGGGCGTAGGCGGCGGCGCCGGCCTGCGCCGAGGCGACCGGCAGCACGGCGAGCGCGGCCGCACAGGCGAGGACGAGCCTTCGTGCTTGCGCAGCGGCAGTGGTGGGGCGCGGGTTCATTCGTGGACTCATCGGCCGGTTCTCGGATAATGATGATGTGCAGAAGCGCTGCAGGCGGCAGGCACTGTCGCAGGAGCTCCGGCGAGATCGATGAGCGACCGGCAACTCGCGGAGGACGAGGGCATGCGCCTCGCGCTGCGCCAGGCCGAGCTGGCGAGCGCGCACGGGGACGTCCCGATCGGCGCCGTCGTCGTTCGTGAGGACGGGGAGCTGCTCGCGGCGGCTCACAACGAGCGCGAGCTGCGTCAGGACCCGACGGCGCACGCCGAGATCCTGGCGCTTCGACAAGCCGCGCATGCGCTCGGCAGCTGGCGAGTGCTCGAGGCCACGCTGTACGTGACGCTCGAGCCGTGCGCCATGTGCGCCGGGGCGATCGTGCTCGCGCGCGTCCCGCGCGTCGTCTATGGCGCCGAGGACCCCAAGGCCGGCGCGTGCGGAAGCGTGCTCGACATCCTCGCCAATCCCGCGCTCAACCACCGCCCGCTGGTCACCGGTGGAGTGCTCGCGCACGAGTGCGGCGAGCTGCTGAGCTCCTTCTTCGCCGCGCGTCGCTAGGAGCCGGAGCGTAGCTCCGCTCCGCCGGGCGCCTGCGCGCTCCGGGCGGCTGGAGTCGGCCTCGGCTCGACTAAGATCACCGGCTCATCCTCCGCCGAGGCGTGGAGGGGTGGCAGAGCGGTTGAATGCGGCGGTCTCGAAAACCGTTTCGGGGGAGATTCCTCCGACGAGGGTTCGAATCCCTCCCCCTCCGTTTTTCGCGGTGCATCGAGAGCGCAGGTGGCGCTAGCCTCGGCGTTGGGCCCGGACGGCGTCCTGCCGGTGGCTCGCGGGCTCACCTGGGGATGGGTTGTGACCGAGATACGGTTTTGCACCGCTTCTGACGGAACGCGCCTCGCCTACTCGCTGCGGGGCCATGGGCCTCCATTGGTGCGCGTCGCGACTTGGCTGACGCATCTCGAGCTGGACTCGCGGAGCCCGATCTGGGGTCACTGGCTGGAGCGGCTCGGTGATCGATACGCGCTGCTGCGCTACGACGAGCGCGGCTGCGGCCTGTCGGAGATCGGAGCCAGCGAGCCCTCGGTGGAGACCTGGCTCGGCGATCTGGAGTCGGTCGTTGACGCCGCCGGCCTCGGGCGCTTCGCGTTGCTCGGCATCTCGCAGGGAGCGGCAATCGCGGTCGCCTACGCCGCCCGGCACCCGGACCGCGTGTCCGAGCTGGTGCTCTACGGCGGGTATGCCCGCGGGCGGCGGCGGCGCGGGCAGCGCCGGCAGGAGGACGCGCTGATAGCGGCGATCAGGGCCGGTTGGTCGGGCGAGGACCCCGCCTTCCGCCACGTGTTCAGCCTGCTGTTCCTTCCGCACGCTACGCCAGACCAGATGGCCTGGTACGACGAGCTGCTGCGCAACACGACCTCGCCGGACACGGCGGTGAGGCTGTTTCGTGCGCGGGGGGCCGTCGACGTCGTCGAGACCGCCCCGGACGTACGGATGCGCACGCTGGTCATGCATGCTCGCGACGACCGCGTGGTGCCGATCGAGGAGGGCCGGCTGCTGGCGTCGCTGATCCCGGATGCGGGCTTCGTCGTGCTCGACTCCGCCAATCACATCCTGCTTGCGGACGAGCCCGCCTGGGAGCGGTTCGTCTCCGAGCTAGATTCGTTCCTCGGCTCCCCGGGAGCGCCCACCCCGGCGGCGGCCGTCGATGAGCTCAGCGCCCGCGAGCGGGACGTGCTGGAGCTGGTCGCCGCGGGTCTGACGAATGCCGCTATCGCGGAGCGCCTGGTGTTGAGCGTCCGCACCGTCGAGCGCCACCTGTCGAACGTCTACGCCAAGCTGGCGCTGTCGGGCAAGGCGGCGCGAGCGGCCGCCGCCGTGTCGTTCGTGGAGTCGCGCAAATCACCGAGCCGCGACGGCTAGCGACTACGTGTATGCCGCCAGACGGCGCTCGGCTGGTTGCGTGCTGGCGCCGATGCCCGCGCCGTCGTCGCGCTCTACGTTCGGACGGCCGTTTCGAGTGGCGCCTACGAGCGAGGAGATGCACATGGCCGATGAACTCACCCTCGACGCCGGGCGGGCACGGCCACAGCCGATCCGCGAATACGAGATACGCGGCGGCGGTGGCACGACGCTCCACGCGTGTGAATGGGGCAACCCTGCGGGCGCCGCGATTATCTTCATCCACGGCTGGTCGCAATGCGAGCTGTGCTGGACCGCCCAGGTCGACAGTCCGCTCGCGGAGAGCTTCCGCATGGTCACATTCGACAATCGCGGCCACGGCATGTCGGAGAAGCCGCAGGAACCGAGCCGCTATGCCGATGAGAGGCTGTGGGCGGACGATCTCGCCGCGGTCATCGATCAGACCGGCCTCGACCGCCCCGTGCTGGTCGCGTGGTCATACGGCGGCTTCATCGCCACGGACTACGTGAGCGTGCACGGAGACGCGGACATCGCCGGCATCGACCTGGTCGGCGGCGGTGTGCTGCTGCAGCCGCCGTCGTTCACCCACCTGGGCCCGGGAATGCTCGAGAACGCATCGGATGCCTGCCAACCCGACCTCGCTGCGAACATCCGGGCGATCCGCCGCTTCCTGCGGGCGTGCACCGCTCAGCCCCTCGACGATGAGCTGTGGACGGCGGCTCTCTGCTGGAACATGGTCGTGCCACCCGCCGTCAGGGGCGCTCTGATCGCTCGCGAGATCGACGGCGCGGACGTGCTCGCGAGCCTCGCGGTCCCCGTGCTGCTGAGCCACGGGCGCGAGGACCGGATCGTGCTGCCCGCCATGGCCGAATACGCGCAGGAGCACTGCGTGACCGCCACCTTCTCGTGGTACGACGGTGTCGGCCACATGCCGTTCGTCGAGGACGCGGCGCGATTCAACGACGAGCTGGCTGCGTTCGTCGAGCAAGCGAACGACAGCGCGAAGGGCGCACGGGGCCGGGGGACCGCCGCCCGGACCTGACCGGTCCGGGCGGGCGGCAGGGCGGCAGCAGCCGCCCTCAGGAACCGCCGCCCTCAGGAACCGTTGTTCGCGATCGCCTGGTAGGGGCGGCAGGGCTCGTTGCGCAGGCTCGGGCACGGAGGCTGCGCCGTGGGCACGCTCACGCCCGGCACGATCGGCAGCACCAGATTCGATGTTTTGGTGGGCGAGAACGCGATCGACACGTTCGCCGTGGTCCCTTCCGGCTGCGGCTGGCTGAACGACCAGATCGGCTGGGATCCGTTGGGCGCCGCGATCGTGATCCTGATGCGCGAGCCCGCACGGTAGGCGTGTCCCTGGAAGTACAGCGGGATCGTGACCGGGACGAACTTGCCCGCCGGCATCGGCACCATCTTGCGGAAGCTGGGGATCGGTTCGAGCACCGTCGGCGTCTGCTTGAAGATGTTGCTCGCCGTCGTCGTCAGTTTCCGCTCGCTCGCTCGCATCCAGCCGTTCTGCACGAACGTCTCGTTGCCTTCGGAGCTCACTTCACTGACGGTCGCCTGGAGATCGACATCCGGAGTGGATGACTCGACCCAGAGCTTGATCGCGCCTGCACCGATCGCGACGGCGTCTTCCGGGAGCGGAGCCGACACGTAGGACACGAGGTCGCCGGCCGGCGGCTGGACCCAGTTGTATTCCCACTGCGACGCGTTGCCCCAGAGACCGCCGGTGCCCGTGTTGGAGCCGTAGTCCGTCAGCGGCGTGGCATGTGCGTCGGAGGTGTAGGAGTTGACGCCTTTGACGCTCGACGGCCCTTCGTTGAGGGTGCCGCCCGCCCCCAGGTACCACGACTTCGCCGTCGTGCCCGGGATCGGGAAGTCGGAGAAGGACTGTTCGAACCCGGGGTAGGGGTTGCCGGCCGCGTTCGTTCCGCCGGGCGGTGCTTCACCTGCGCCGTTGTCGAACAGCACACGTATCGGCGGGATTTTTTCGAATTCAGAAAGGGCCAGTTCGTACGTCGGCTGCGTTTGGATCGGGTCCGGCGGCAGCGTGACCACATCGCCTTCGGGCAGCCCCATCGCTTCCTTGTAGACGACCGGCGCCGCGGCTTTCACGGGCGCCGAGTTGACGATTGGCGCCTGTTTGGCGACGTACAGCTCCAGGAAGTCGTACATCCTGTTGTACGTCGTCGGATCGAGCGAGTCGATATGCGCGCCGTTCGTGAACGTGAACCACTTGCGGCTCGTACCGGTGAAGTGCTGGACCAGGTTGGCGCAGTGACCGCCGGTCTGCTCGTCCTCCCATTGGCAGGCCATGAACGTGGGAACGTTGATCTTGTGAACGAACGTGACCGGGTCGAGCGGATCGGCCACCTTCGGGTTGTAGGTCGCGTTTTCGTTGATCTTCTGCAGCAGGTTGGCCGCTTGGCCGTGCAGAGCCTGGTTGGCCGCGCACGTTTCATCGCCTTCTTCGATCCGTGTGGTTGCCCACGCCTGCCCGTGGCCGGGGCTGGCCGGTTCGGCGTTCTGCTGGCGCTGTTCGGCCCAGGCCACGGCGAAGCCGTCGTTGCGGATGCCACCGGGGTATAGCGTCGTCGCGGTTGCGTCGATCACCGACAGCGGCGCGATCGCGGCCAGGCCAGCCGGCTGCTCCTGGGCGGTGAACAGCTGGCTGATGCCGCCGTAGGAGATGCCGAGCATGCCGACTTTGTTGTGGAGCACCCACGGCTGTTTGGCGATCGTTTCGATCACGTCGTAGCCGTCGAGGTTCTGCAGCGGTTCGAAGAAGTCGAAGGCGCCGCCCGAGCAACCGGTTCCGCGCATGTTCACGTCGACCACGGCGAAGCCCATCAGGTTGGCCAGCACGGCGATGCCGCTTTCCGGGCCGGCCGGGTTCGCGTACCCGTAGCCCGAGTACTCGATCAGCGTCGGGTACGGCGCCGTGTAGCTCGGCGTCGGCACGCCCGGTATCGGCAGCGTCGGGAAGTGGAACATCGACGGCGCCCCCGGCTCGCCCGCCGGACTCGTCGGCGGGTGCACCGAGATCGCAAGTTCGGTGCCGTCGCGTGTCTTCAGATACGTGTAGCCGTTATCGGGGATTTCCTGGTCGTAGACGCTGGGGTCCCACGGCGCCGCGGCTTCCGTGTGGACCGTGAGCGGTCCCGACGTTTCGCCGTTCGAAATCTGGCGAACTTTGTAGCCGGAGCCCGGTTTCACGTTGCGGAAGAGGAGCCCTCCCTGCGCGTCCGCGTTCTGTGTGGCCACGGTCGTGCCAGTCGATTTCAAAAGCGATGCTTCAGCGTTCGCCGGCAGACCGGTGACGTACACCTGCTTGACGCTGCCGTTGGCGGTGAAGGCAGACGCGCTCGCTGCCGCCACCAAGAAGACGGCAAGCGCAACCAGCGCCGAGAGGAGACCGATCCGCGCGCGACCGCGCCGGGCGGACCCGGCCGGCGCGTAGCCCGTTGCTCCTGCGGAGCTCACGGCCCGGCCGTCCCCGTTCGCTCGTCCGGCATGCAGCGACCCCGTGCCCCGTCCCACTCGCAACAAGATTCAGTCCCCGTTTCCTTCGATCGCGTGGCCCGGCGGTCGGGCCAGCTCGGATGCGGGCGTATATACCCACGTACCCTCCTTCTAATCATCGAGCCGGTCGTGGCGCGAAGCCCTCAGCCCGTCGAGGTGGGGCGACGCCGCTGTTTCCACGCGTCTCGGTGGTTCACGCCGATGGCGATGTGAGACGCTTCGCCGATGCCCTGGACGCCTGAGCTCTTCTCCGCGCCGGTCCTCGAGCAAGTGGAACAGATGCGTCGGCTGGGAGTGCGGCCGCACGGGCACGAGCTCGTGAGCGTTCCCTACTTCGACGGCCTGATGGCGCGAGAGCCGGACGCGCTGCTGAACTCGTTCGCCGTCGTGCCCGAGCTGCACGACCCCATGCGGGGGCGCGTGAAGGGGGCGCGGGCGTTCATGGCGTTCGCGTCGTACATGGGTTCGTGGCTGCGCGAGCGCAACGCCTCGGTCGAGGACGTCGCGCGCCGCATCGGCGAGCGACGCGGCTTCGAGGAGGTTGTTCTCCATCTCGACACCGAGAACGGGCGCGTCGAGCTTCCGGTCGCGATCGTCGCCGAGCGCCGCTCCGACGGTCGCATCGAAGAGCTGCGGGTCTACTTCAGCAGCTGGCCGCTCGACGGCCGCCACGCCATCCGCCCACCGCTGTTGCAGCGCGACCCGGACCTGCGCGAGTCAGACGTCGTCGGCGACTACCAGCGGGCGCTCGCCGCCGGCGACGTCGACGCGGTCGTGGCGGCGTTCGAGCCCGATGGCTACGCGCGCGAGCCCGCGGGTGGTGAGCACGTCCACAGCGGCGAGCTGGGCCTGCGCTCCTTCTACGAGCTGCTCTTCTCGAATGGCGGCGGCATCCCGCTGGAGCACTGCGCCGCGATCGACGATGGCGGCTCGTGCGTGCTCGAGTACAACGTGGTGCGTTGGGGCAGGACAGAGCTGCCGCCCCAGGCCGGGGTCGCCGTCTACGAACGGGGTCCGAGCGGCAGGCTCGCCGCGGCCCGCATCTACGACGACGCCGACCCTCCGCTCGGCCCGTCGATGTAGCCGCGCGTGCCGCCGGATGGGCGGCGCCCGGCATCAGCCGGCGGGCGAGCCCGCTGCGGCGTCCTCGTTCTCGAAACCGTGGAACGGGGAACGCTCGCCCGCGTCCCACGCCTCGCGCAGCCCGGGCGTGCTGAGGTCCCAGTCGGGGCGGATCTCGCGCGAGGCGGCGCGCAGGTCGCGGCGGAGCTCATCGACCGAGGGGCGCCCCCAGAACCAGTAGCCGTTGTAGATGCTGTGGATGACCAGCCCCGGCTTCAGAACCAGCGTGTGCGGGATCATCGGGTCGTTCTCGGGGTCCGTGTACTCCTGGATGTCCAGGTCCTTCTGGACGATGCGGTCGGGATCGGAGAGGAACGGCCACTGCGCGCCGACCGACGCTCGGAACTCTTTGAGCGTGTGGTCGGGGTCGGTCGCGATCGTGGCCATCTGGGTGTAGGCCACGGCGACCTTCGGGTAGAAGGCCGCCAGTTCGAGGTGCTGATGATGCTCCTTCGGGCAGTAGTGACCGCGCGCGAGCGTCAGGATCAGCGGGTCTTCACCCTGCAGCTCGCTGAGCTTGCGGGGGGTTTTCGTGTGATCGGGCAGCTCGTAGTCGGGGAACGTGCCGCCGGGGACGATGTCGGAGCGCATCGTTTGGACCTCCTTCACTGTCGGGAGCGAGCGACCGCGAGCTGCCGCCCGCCGTCGCTGCCGTAGCTCGCGCCGGTCGGCGCCGTACTGGACATGATGTGCACAGCGAGCGCGTGCCGCTTTCCTAGCTCGCCATCGGCGGTCCGGTGCCGACCGCCTTGGACGCCGCCGCGATCTCGGCGCGGAGTGCCTTCAGGGCGGCGACATAGATCTCCGAGAACGTCGGGAACGGCTGGATCGTGTCGGCCATGACGTCGAGCGGGACGTGCCCGCGGATCGCGAGCGTGGCCTGCTGCAGCCACTCGCCCGCCTCCGGCCCGAGCGCGTAGGCGCCAGTCAGCCGCTCGCCGTCGCTGAGGAGCGTGAGGAAGCCGTGCTGCTCCGCGTATGCGCGCGTGAAGGTCGCCGTCTTCGGCACGTCCGAGAGCGGCACCATCGCGCTCCAGCGGCCGGCCGAGGCCCCGACCGACGCCGCTTGCGGATCGGTGTAGACCACACGCGGCACGGCCTCGTAGTGGGCCTTGCGCGGCTCGCCGAGGATGTTCGCCGCGACGACCTCGCCCTGGTACTTGCCGACGTGGGTCAGCGGCCAGAGGCCGTTGACGTCGCCGATCGCCCACAGACGCTCGGCCGCGCGCAGGTGGGCGTCGACCGGAACGCCGTGCGCGTCCGGCTCCACGCCGACCGTCTCGAGTCCGATCCCATTCACGCGAGGGCGCCGCCCGGTGGCGACGAGCAGGCGGTCGCCGCGCAGCTCGCGCCCGTCGTCGAACTCGAGCACGTAGTCCCTGCGATCGCGCCTCGCCGCTGTCGCGTTTGCGGAGAGCGCGAGCTCGATCCCATCGCTGCGCAATGCCTCGCCGAGGGCCTCACCCAGCGGCGCGGGCTCGCGCGCGAGCACGTGCTCGGCCATGTCGATGACGACCGCCTCGCCGCCGAGTCGACGGACGGTCTGCGCCATCTCGACCCCCACCGGTCCCCCGCCGAGGATCAGCAGGCGTCGAGGGATCGCCTTCATCGCCGTCGCCTCGCGGTTGGTCCAGACGCCGTCGAGCTCGCGCAGGCCCGGCACGGGCGGGATCACCGGGTCGGCACCATTCGCGAGGACCACGTGGTCGGCGGTGTGGCGCACGCCGTCGACCTCGACCACTCCGGGGCCGGCGAGCCGGCCGCTGCCACGCAGCAGGTCGATGCCGTTGTCGGCCAGCCAGCGCTCCTGTCCGGCGTCGGAATGATCGGAGACCATGAAGTCACGCCAGGCAAGCGCCTCCTCGACATCCACCTCGGCGCTGGCAGCCGCCTCGCGTGCCTCCTGGACGGCCTCGCCGGGTCGCAGCAGGGTCTTCGACGGGATGCACGCCCAGTACGAGCACTCGCCCCCGACGAGCTCACGCTCGACGACGGCCACGCGCATTCCGCCCTCCGCCAGCGCGCCCGCGCAGTGCTCGCCCGGCGACCCGGCGCCGAGCACGATCACGTCGTAGTCGCTGCTCATGTCGGCAGCTCTTCGCCGGCGCGCTCGCGCACCATGTAGAGCGCGTACCAGGCGGGCCAGTCCGGGTCGGGCTGCCCTGTTCGCTGCTCGTGCTTGCCGTGCGCCTCCTCCGCGCGCCTGAGCGCCTCCGCCAGTTCGTCCACAGACTCGTAAGTCGTCGTCATGGCCTGTCCTTTCAGCGGCCCGGAAGCCGCGTCGTGATCTCCTGCAGCAGCCAACCGTTGCCGTCGGGGTCGCTGAACGAGGCGAACGAGCCATACGTGTCGCGGTCGGGCGCCGGCCCGGCTGCACGGCCCGCGTCGTGGAATCGAGCGCCCGGCGCCCCTTCGTGGAACACCTCGCTCACCTGCACTCCACGCGCGAGCAGCTGCTCGCGCGTGGCCTCGATGTCGGCGACGATCAGGTACAGCGCCTGGACCGAGCCCGGCGCGGCCGACGTGACGCCTGTGCCGAACTGGATCGAGCAACCAGAGCCCGGCGGCGTGAACTGGACCACGCGGAACTCGTCATCGGGGGCGATGTCGGCGTCGAGTCTCCAGCCGAGGCCTTCATAGAACTCCTTCGCCCGATCGACATCGGAGACCGGTAGGACCACGACCTCGAGCTTCAGCTCTCCCGCCTGCACCGGCGGCGTGCCCGCCGCGCTCTCGCTGCCCAGCTCGACACTGCTCATCTCGGCCTCCATCGGGGTGGTGAGGACGTTCCGTCGGGTTGCGCCCACTCTTCTCCAATCCGAGGCGAAAAGCAAGCTTTGGCGGCCCCGCGTCTCGGAGGCGGGATCCAAGCGAGGCTCGGCCGCGCCGCGCGCCGCGCGCCGCGGCCCGGGTCCGGTCGGCCACGCCGCGCCCAGGCCCCCGGGGGGCAAGCTCCCGGGGACCCGTGGCGGGGCCGGCTCGGCGCCGGGCACTCACATGTCGGGCGCCTTGCACGGCCGTTGCACATGACCATCTGTGGGGATGATTTGTGCAGCGATGGAGAATACCCGGCATTTCATCCTAGGACTGAAGTCCCTGGACAATGACCCCAGTAGTCGGCGATGTTTCTTATGTGCATGAACCGGCGGACCCGTTCCTGGCGACCCAGCTCAAACGACTTCGCGAGGAACGGGAGCTGACACAAGAGCAGCTCGCGTTCCACGCCGGCATCACCTCCTCGGCGCTGTCTCGGATAGAGCGCGGGCTGAACAGCCCGGGCTGGACGACGGTGAGGCGGATCGCAGACGCGCTCGAGGTGAGCGTGGCCGACCTGGCGGCCGAAGTCGAAGACCTGGAGGAGGAGCTCTAGCAGCTGAGTGGCCGGTGCAGAGCGCGAGCGCCGATCGGATTAACAAGATTGGCTCGCGCGGTTATCGGTATTCAGAAGATGCTCTTGAAGAATTTCACGGCGATGCTCCCGAGGAAGATCACCGAGGCGACGCCGATCACGCCGACGGCGGCGCCGGCGGCGCTCAGCACGACATCGGTCATCAGGTAGCCGAGCGACAGCACGACCAGGCCGATCGACGGCAGCGTGTCCAGGCCGGAGAACGGCGGGGCGAGGAACGCGGTCAAGGCCAGGCCGAGGACGGCCAGGCCGAACAGGCTCCCGCTCAGGCGATGGCCGAACAGCCACTGCCCGCGCGGGCGAGATATCCGTTCGAGCGACCTGATCCGCCGCAGCAGCGCGTCGATGAACTTCTCTTTGCTCTCTCCACCGATCTGCACCCCCCGCCAGCGGTCGGGCAACCAGATCGTGCGACGACCGACGATCAGCTCGAGCGCCAGCAGCATCGTGATCACCTCGAACACGTGCGTCACGCCACCGGTCGGCAGCGGGAGCGCGGGCACGGCCATCAGCAGCACGAACAGGATCGCGAAGCTGCGCTCACCGAAGACGTCGATCAGGGTGCCGAGCGTCTTTGGCTGATCGCCCCGAAGCCACTGCTCCAGCTCGTCGCTGACACGCGGCTCCGCACTGCGCTGCTCGGTTCCGGCCATGCTGCATTCTCCGCCTTGCGGCGGCCGACGCGCGCCGAGCGCCGTCCGGCGGCCGATCCGGTCCTCCGGCGCCCCGCGGATACGGGGCGCAGCGGAGAACCGGCCAGCGGGACGCGTGCCGTCCGCTGCGCGCTCAGGCTGCCGTGGCGAGCGTGGGCGCCGATCGGATCCGCGCCTCGGCCAGAAGCTCCGCGAGGATGTCGCCGAGCGCGAGCGCATGCTCGTGCTCGGCGAGGCTGCCGTCCGCGGCGAAGGCCTCGTCGGCGTTGGGCACGGGCAGCTCGCGGTCGATCACGCGCGCGCCCGCGGCGGCGAGCGACCTGCGCAGCTCGGCCTGCGCCCAGACGGCGCCGAACATGCCCGTGCTCGCGCCGATCACGGCCGCCGGTTTGTTGCGCAGCGCGGCGGCGGTGGATGGACGCGAGGCCCAGTCGATCGCGTTCTTCAGCGTGCCCGGGAGCGAGTGGTTGTACTCGGGCGTCGCGAACAGTAACGCGTCGGCCTGCTCGAGCTCGGCGCGCCACCGGTCGACGGCGCCGCCCGGCGCGCCCTCGTCGTCCTCGTCGAACGGGGGGATCGCCTTCAGGCCGTCGAACTGGACGAGCTCCGCGTCGGGCGGCAGCAGGGCAGCCGCCGCCCGAAGCAGGCGTCCGTTGTGTGAGCCGGCGCGCAGCGAGCCGGCGATGGCGAGGACGCGCATCTTCGCTACTCCGCAGCGTCGGCCCGAGCGAGCTCGAGCTCCACGGTCAGGGAGACGTCGTCGGCCAGGGCGAAGCCGCCCTTGGGCAGCGGGGCGTTCCACTCCAGGCCGAACCGGGTCCGGTCGATCACGGTCTCGAGCGTCACGCCGATCTTGACGGCCCCGCCGAGCGTCTCGTGCGGGTCGGTGATCGTTCCGCGCGCCTCCACCGCGTGCGTGTGGTCCTTGATCGTCAGCTCGCCGTCGAGCACGAGCTCCTCGCCGTCGCGGCGGATCGAGGAGGAGGAGAAACGCAGCTGCGGGTAGCGCTCGGTGTCGAAGAAGTCGGGCGCGCTCAGGTGAGCCTGCAGGTTCTCGTCCTTGACGGCGATCGAGCCGGCGTCGACCGTGCCGACGAGCTGGGCCGCGCCGTCGTCGCCTACCGTGAGCGTCGCGTCGAGGTTCTCGAAGCGTCCACGGAAGGTCGCGACGACCATGTGCTTGACGGCGAAGCTCGCCGAGGAATGGGTGGGGTCGAGCTTCCAGGTGCCGACGGGAAGCTGGGTCTGGGTTGCTGTGGCTGGCATTTCTGGGCTCCTCGATTGACGTTTCGTGGTTGGGATTGCGGGTCTGTGTGGGTGATCTGCGGTCCGTTCCCGAATGTCCAGGGAAGCGGACTGTGGTCCGTATGGAGCTATACTAACACAAATGGACCGTAGTCCGCTAATCACGCCAGGTAGGATCCAGCATGTGGAGGGCAACGTTGTGCAACGGGGGTTGCCGATGGTGGAACCTGCTCGGCACGAGCGAGCGGACGCTGCCCGCAACCGAACGACGATCCTGGCGGCGGCTGAAGGACTCGTCGCCGAGTGCGGGGCCCAGTGCGTGACGATGGACCAGGTCGCGCGCGCCGCGGGGGTCGGCAAGGGAACGCTGTTCCGCCACTTCGGTGACCGCTGCGGCCTGATGCGGGCGCTGCTCGACGAGCGCGAGCGCGGCCTGCAGGAAGGCTTCATTCGCGGCCCGGCGCCGCTCGGGCCGGGTGCCCCGGCGCGCGCGCGTCTGATCGCCTTCGGCGAGCGCATGCTCGAGCACATCGAGATCCAGGGCGATCTGCTGGTCGCGGCCGAGAACGGCGCGCCCGGTGCGCGCCTGCGCCACAGCGTCTACGCGGCCTACCGGGCGCACGTCACCGCGCTGCTGCGCGAGAGCGACTGCGACGGTGAGATCGGCTACGTCGCCGATGTCCTGCTCGCCGCGCTCGTCAGCGAACTGGTGCTGTTCCAGCGTCGCGAGCTGGGCATGTCCCAAGAGCAGCTGAAGCGATGCTGGGGAGATCTGGTGCGCGCGCTGGTGCCCGCCCGCTGAGGCGGTGCCGGCCGGGCCGGCCGAGGCGCGGCGCCCAGCGGTTGCCGAGGCGCCGGGCGCTCAGTCCTCGCCGAGGCGTAGCACGAGCTTGCCGACGTTGGCGCCCTCGAACAGCTTCAGGAGCGTGTCGTGGAAGTCCTCGACGCCGCCCTCGACGACGTCCTCGCGCGAGCGGATCAGCCCGTCGCGCAGCCAGCCGGCGAGCTCCGCCGTGGCCTCGCCGTACCGGGCGGCGTAGTCGAACACGACCATCCCGGTCATGGTGGCCCGGAACACGAGCAGCGCCATGTAGTTGGACGGCCCCCGCATCGGCCCTGTGTTGTTGTACTGCGAGACGGCCCCGCAGATGACGATGCGCGCGCCGCGTGCGAGGCGGGTCAGCACGGCGTCGAGGATCTCGCCGCCGACGTTGTCGAAGAACACGTCGACGCCCTCCGGCGCGAGCGTGCGCAGCGTCCTACGCACGTCTTCACTCTTGTAGTCGACGGCCGCGTCGAAGCCGAGCTCCTCGACCAGCCAGCGGCACTTCTCCGGGCCACCGGCGATGCCGATCACGCGCGCGCCCTTGAGCTTGCCGATCTGCCCCGCCACGTTGCCGACGGCGCCGGCGGCGCCGGAGACGACGACGGTGTCGCCCCGCTGCACCTTGCCGACGTCGAGCATCCCGAAGTACGCCGTCAGCCCCGTCATGCCGAGCGTGCCGAGGTACGTGGGCAGTGGCGCCAGCGACGGGTCGACCTTGATAGCCCCCTTGCCGTTCGACAGCGCGTGCTCCTGCACTCCGAACGTGCCATAGACGTGCTCGCCGACTGCGAAGCCGGGATGCGCCGAGGCGCTGACGCGTCCGACGCAGCCGGCGCGCATGACGTCGCCCACCTCGACGGGGTCGACGTAGGAGGCGCCGGCGTTCATCCAGCCGCGCATGGCCGGGTCGAGTGAGATGTGCGAGATCTGCACGACGAACTCACCCTCGCCCGGCGTGGGCAGGGGCTCCTCCACGAGGCTCCAGTCGGACGGCTCGGGCAGACCGGACGGGCGCGCGGCGAGGCGGATCTGGCGATTGACCGCGCTGCGTTCGGCTCCCATGCGGCGACTATATGGCGTGCGCGGTCGCGCGGTCCGGCCGCAGCGGCCAGAGAGACTCGTCGCCGACCGCGGCCATCGTTTGCATCGGGCATAGTTGGGCATTGAGCAGAGCATGAGCACGCCCGCGCAGCAGATCCCGGACCTGCCGATGGCGCCGAGCGAGCGCATCCCGCAGCTCGGCTTCGGCGTCTTCCTGGTGCCGCCGCGCGAGACCGAGGTGGCGGTCGCGGAGGCGCTGTCGGCGGGTTACCGCCACATCGACACGGCGGCGGCATATCGCAACGAGGGCGGCGTCGGCGAAGCGCTGCACGCGTCGGGCATCGACCGCGACGAGCTCTACATCACGACCAAGTGCTGGAACGACGACCAGGGCTACGAGCAGGCCAAGCGCGCCTGCCGTGCGAGCCTCGAGCGGCTCGAGCTCAGCCACCTCGACCTCTACCTGATCCACTGGCCGGTGCCCGCTCACGACCGCTACGTGGAGACGTGGCGGGCATTCATCGAGCTGCAGCAGGAGGGGCTGGTCCGCTCGATCGGCGTGTCCAACTTCGAACCGGAGCACCTCGAGCGGGTGATCGCGGAGACCGGGGTGACGCCTGCGATCAACCAGGTCGAGCTGCATCCCTACTTCCAGCAGGCCGGCCTGCGCCGCGAGCACGAGCGCCTGGGCATCCTCACCGAGGCGTGGAGCCCGCTCGGCCAGGGCCTCGAGCTCGAGGATCGGGCGATCGTGGAGATCGCGCGGGCGCACGGCAAGACCCCGGCGCAGACGATCATCCGCTGGCACCTGCAGATCGGCAACGTCGTGATCCCGAAGTCGGTGACGCCCTCGCGCATCCACGAGAACATCGACGTGTTCGACTTCGAGCTGAGCCAGGAGGAGCTGGACTCGCTCGCGGCGCTCGACGTGGGGCGGCGGATCGGGCCCGACCCGAACACGTTCGTGAGGCCCTGAGCCGGCCGCCGATCCGAGCGCTGCCTCCCTTCGGCGCGCGCGGGGTCGGCGGTCTCAGCCCCCGCCCATGCCGCGCCGCATGCGGTGCACGCGTCGGAGCTCCTGCACGGCCTCGTCGACGCCGCCGAGCACCACGGGCCCGCCGTCGCCGAGCAGCTCGGGCTCGAGGCGATTGCGAACGAGCTCGCCGGCGACCTGGTCGACGCGCTGCGCGCCCGCGCCCGGCCGCGAGCTGACGGCGCGCGTCATGCGCAGGCCCTCGAACAGCAGCCCTACGCCGTCGTCGAGCGCCCAGCCGCCCGGCAGCGAGCCGTCGCGCACGGAGGCCAGCCACACGGGCAGCCGCTCGGGCTCGCCATCGGCGTGCACCGTCAGCGAGCCCTCGAGCAGCCCGAGCCCTGCGAGCGCCTCGGGTGGGCCGCTGGAGCGCGTGACCCCGCCGTGAAACCAGCACATGGCGCCGGCGCTGAGCCCGGCGAGCACGGTCCCGGCGCGCCAGGCCTGCACGAGCAGGCGCTCGAGCCCGTGCGCTCGCCAGATCGCGAGCAGGTTGCGCATCGAGCCGCCGCCGACGTAGATGATGTCCTGCTCCAGCACGATCCGCTCGAGCGGACGGCGCGCCTCGCGCAGGCGGAACAGCGACAGGTGCTCCTCCACGCACAGGCGGTCGGCGAAGCGCGCCTGAAAGGCGTTGATCTGCGCGGTCGTGTCGCCGGAGGCGGTCGGCAGAAACAGCACGCGCGGCTCCTTGGCGCCGGTGAGCGACAGCACGAAGTCATCGAGCAGGGGGTTGCTCGGCTCCATCGTGAAGCCGCCGCCGCCCATGGCGAAGATGCGCCGCTGCTCGAGCGGCACCTCGGCCGGCGCGGCCCGGGAGCTCATGCCCCGAGCGTACTGCTCACGCGGGGAGGGGCTCGGGCGCCGGCAGCCGCTCGGCCTTGACGGCCGCGGCGGCACGCCTCGCGCCGCGCCTTCGCGGGCGGCGCGCCTGCGCGGGCGCCTCGCGGGGGGCGAGCGCCGTCGCCTGCGTCGCGGCGCGCCCCGCCTTCGCGCTCGGCGCGCGCTCGGCGCCGAGATAGGTGACCTCGAGGGGCGTCTCGACGACGCCGTCGCCGGCGTGCTCGACGCGATACGCACAGCCGTCGGCACGCGAGCTGACGGCGCGCTTCAGGCGCGTGCGGCGAAAGTGCAGCGCGACGCCGTCCTCGGCGGCGAAGCCGCAACGCATGCCGTCGCCGACGAAGCGGTGGTACTCGGCGCGACGCGCCGGCTCGGCGTCGTAGTGCACGCAGTTGGAATAGGGCAGCAGGCCGAGGCCGCGCACGCCGCGCGGCGCGCCGTGGAAGGCGCTGAGCGCTTCATCGAACCAGCACAGCGAGCCGGCGGAGGGCCCGCACAGCACGATGCCCCTGCGCCAGGCCTTGCGCAGCACCTCGTCGAGTCCGTACGCGCGCCAGGCGCCGAGCATGCTGACGACGTTGCCGCCGCCCACGTAGATCAGGTCCTGCGCGAGCAGATGGCTGGCCAGGTCGTCCTCGACGCCCCCCGTCCCCTGGTCGCGCCTGAAGAGCGAGACGTGGCTGGCGTCGCAGGTGGCGGCGAAGCGCCTGTAGAAGCGCACGACGTAGTGGTCGGCGTCGCCGGAGGCCGTCGGCAGGAAGCACACGCGCGGGCGTTCGGCGTCGGTGAGCGAGAGCACGTAGTCGTCGAGCAGCGAGCTGTCGCGCTCCATCGAGAAGCCGCCGCCCCCGAGGGCGACGATCTGGGGTGTTCTTGCTCGCATGCTCTCGTCTCGCGCTCGCTTTGATCGCTGGGCGTGGCTCGACAGCTTCGCTCAAGGATGCATGGGCACAGACGGGCGCGATATGGACCGGCGTCGGAGATTCGAGCGCCCGGGACTGGACATTCGACAGACAGGGCGTCCTGGTCGCTGCCGGCCGCGCGTCCGGTGCGCGCGCCGGCGCATGCGACCGCGGCAGGACGCACACGGACGCGCCGTAGAGTGTCGTGGCGATGTTCGAGGACAGCGATCGGTCCGCCGGGCGGGCGCAGGGGCTGGGCGCGGCGATCTCGTTGCGCGGGGTGGTCAAGCGCTTCGGGCCGATCGTGGCGGTGGACGGCCTCGACCTGCAGGTGCCCTCGGGCGTCTGCTTTGGCCTGCTCGGACCGAACGGCGCGGGCAAGTCGACGACGATGCGCATGCTGACGGCGCAGGCGCTGGCCGACGAGGGCGAGCTCTCGGTGCTCGGGTACGAGCTGCCGCGCGAATCCAAGCAGGCGCGGATGGAGATGGGCGTCGTGCCGCAGCTGGACAACCTCGACGTGGAGCTGACCTGTCGTCAGATCCTCACGGTCTTCGCGCGTCTGTACCGCGTACCGGCGTCGGAGCGCGCGGCGGCCGTGGATGCGGCGCTCGAGCTGGCCAACCTGACGCCGCGGGCGGACACGATCGTCAGAGAGCTCTCGGGTGGGATGCGCCGCCGCCTGCTGGTGGCGCGCGGGCTGATCCATCGTCCCCGCCTGGTGCTCCTGGACGAGCCGACGGTGGGGCTCGACCCGCAGGTGCGCCAGGAGCTCTGGTCGCTGATCGACGGCCTGCGCGCGCAGGGCGTGACGGTGCTGATGTCGACGCACTACATCGAGGAGGCCGAGCGGCTGGCGGACGTCGTCGCCGTCATGTCAGAGGGGAAGATCGTCGCCCAGGGAACGCCGGCCGAGCTCGTGCGCGCCTACGCGGGCGAGCAGGTGATCGAGGTCTACGGTCCGCCCGAGCAGCTGGCCGCGCTAGGCGAGCTGGCGGCGAGCAAGCGCTGGCAGAGCCGTCGCTCGGGGCCGGCGCTGGCGATCATGCGCGCCGAGGATCTCGACGGAGAGGCGCCGGAGGGAGTGCGCCGCCCGGCCAACCTCGAGGACGCGTTCGTGGCATTGACGGGTGAGGAGATCGAATGATCGAGACGACGATCGCCGGGCTGCTCGGATGAGCGCGCGGGCTGAAGCTGTCGGCGCGCAGACGCGCGTTCGTCGTGTGGGGCGGCTGGAACCTGCGGCGCTGGCGGCGGTGATGAGCCGCGACGTGGTGATCTTCGGGCGCTACTGGCGGGCGACGACGTTCTCATCGGTCGTGCAGCCGACGATCTACCTGCTCGCGTTCGGGCTGGGGTTCGGCACGCTCGTGAAAACGATCGGGAACGTCAAGACGATCGAGTACGTCGCGACGGGCACCGTTGCGACGGCGGTGCTCTTCTCATCGGCCTTCCCGGGCATGTTCAACACGTTCGTGCGCTGGCAGTTCCAGCGCACGTACGACGCGATGCTGGCGACGCCGCTCGACGTCGAAGAGCTGATCACGGCCGAGATCCTGTGGATCTCGCTGCGTGCCGGCGTCTACGGGATGGCGCCGCTGCTGGTCGGGTTCGCGTTCGGGCTCGCGCCGGAATGGGGGATGCTGCTCGTCCCGGAGATCGGCTTCCTCACGGGCTTCGGCTTCGCCGCGTTCGGCGTGCTCGTGGCGGCGATCGCGAAGACGATCGACAACTTCAACTACATCACGAGCGCGGTCCTGACGCCGATGTTCCTCGTCGCCGGCACCTTCTTCCCGGTCTCGGCGCTGCCCGATGGGGTGCGCGAGGTCGCGCTGCTGAACCCGCTCTACCACTGCGTTCAGCTCGTCCGCGACGCCTCGCTGGGGCACCTGCAACTCGCCGACCTCGGCCACGTGGCCGTACTGCTGGCGTTTGCGCTCGTGATGTGGCGCCTGGCGATCTGCCAGCTCGGTCGGCGCCTGATCGACTGATCCACGGCCGCGCGCCGGACGACGACGCGGCTTTATCAACCTTCAGCTCGCTCTCACGTTGCTCCTACACGGCGCCTCGATGCTGCCGCCATGAGCTATTCACTGCAGAGCGGCACGGCCGCGGCACCCACAACCCCCGTGGCTCCGGCCACCCCGCTGGCGGGCGAGGACGAGCGACTGCGCGAGCGGCCGGCGGCGCTGAGCAAGCGCCTGCCCCGTCCCGAGCTCGCGCTCCTGCTCGTGCTGAGCGCTGTGCTCTACCTCTGGTCGCTGAGCAAGAACGGCTGGGCCAACGACTATTACAGCGCGGCCGTGCGCTCGATGAGCTCGAGCTGGCACAACTTCCTGTTCGCCTCGGCGGACCCGAGCGGCGTGATGACGGTGGACAAGCCACCGCTGGCGCTGTGGGTGCAGGCGCTGTCGGTGCGCGTGTTCGGCTACCACCCTCTGAGCGTGCTCGTGCCGCAGGCGCTGATGGGCGTGGCCAGCGTCGGCCTGATCTACGACCTGGTCCGCCGGCGCTTCGGCCGCGCGGCCGGCTTCGTGGGCGGCGCGGCGCTCGCGCTGACGCCGATCACGGTGGCGGTCTCGCGTCACAACAACCCGGATGCGCTGCTCGTGCTGTGCTGCGTGGCAGCGCTGTGGTTCGCCGTGCGCGCGCTCGAGGACGGGAGCACGCGCTGGCTCGTGCTCGCGGGCGCGTGCGTCGGCCTCGGCTTCGAGACGAAGATGCTCGTGGCCCTGGTCGTGGTCCCCGGCATCGTCCTCGCGTACATGCTCCTCGCGCCGCGCGGCAGGCTGCGCGCGGCGCGCCAGCTGCTGGCGGGTGGTGCCGCGATGGTCCTCGTGGGAGGCGCCTGGCCGGCGCTGATGGCCCTGACACCGGCGGCCGATCGCCCGTGGATCTCGGGCACGAGCGACAACAGCATCCTCTCGCTGATCTTCGAATACAACGGCCTCGGCCGGGTCGACGGACAGGCGGGCGGACCCGGCGGCGCGGGCCGCATGGGCGGCGGCGGCAACATGTTCGGCGGCGAAGCGGGGCCACTGCGCCTGCTCAACTCGGCCCTCGGCGGGCAGGCCGGCTGGCTGCTCGGCTTCGCGCTGCTCAGCGCCCTCGGCCTGCTCGTGGCGACGCGCCTGCGCCGCCGCGACGCGCGCAGCGGATGGCTGGTCGCGGTCGGCGGAGCCTTCGCCGTCACGGCCGTGTTGTTCAGCGCGGCGAGCGGGATCTTCCACCCCTACTACGTCTCCCTGCTGGCGCCGTTCGCGGCCGCCCTGATCGGCGCCGGCGTGGCGCAGCTGCTCGGCCGCGGGCGCCATGCGCGCATGTTCGCGCCGCTCGTGCTGGCCGCGGGGGTGGCGACGGAGCTCGCCGTGCTGCACCAGTACCCGGGCCAGCTGAGCTGGCTGGCGCCGCTGCTGATCGCGGCGTGCGCCGTGGCGGCCCTGGCGCTCGTGGCTCTGTCCTCGCGCCGGGCACGGATCGTGGCAGCGACGGTCGCGCTAACGGCCCTGCTGCTGGCGCCGTCGGTGTGGGCGGTCGACACGCTCGGGCACGCGACCAGCGGCACCTTCCCAGAAGGCGGACCGGCCATCGTGCAGACGGCGGGCGGCGGGCGCATGTTCGGCGCTGCCGGCGGGCGCTTTGGTCGCGCCGGCTTCGGCGCGGGCGGACCCGCAGCGGGCCTGGGTGCCCCGAGCGCGGGTGCGGTGGCCCCCGCCGGAGCGCCCGGCGGCGAAGGCTCGGCCGCGGGCGCGGCCGGCTCCCTGCCGCCTTTCGCCGGCAACGGCAGCGCCAGCCGCGCCGCGGGCGGCTCCGCGGCGGGCGGTCTCGGGGCCGGTCCCGGCGCAGGTGGCGCCGCGACCCCCGGTGGGGGCGCCTTCGGTGGTCCGATGGGCGGCGGCCAGCTGACGAAACAGGTGCTCGCCTACGTCAAGCAGCACGGCGGCGGCACGATCGCGGTGTCGAGTCAGTCGGGCGCGGCGAGCGCGATCATCGCGAGCGGCGCCAAGGTCGCCGGGATCGGCGGCTTCTCGGGGCGCGAGAGCGATGTGACGGCGGCCTGGCTCGCCCAGCGCGTGCGTTCGGGCGCGATCCGCTGGGTGCTCGCCGAACGGTCGGGGACGCAGAGCTTCAGAGGCCTGCCGGGCGACACCCGCGCGGGCTCCAAAGCGGCGATGACGGCCGTCGAGAAGGCGTGCCGCAAGGTCACGCTGTCGACGACCTCGACCGCCACCAGCACGGCAACCGGCACGGGCAGCGGGGGCGGCTCGTCGGGTTCGGCGAGCGAAAGCTCGCTCTACGACTGCCAGGGACGTGCGGGCGCTTTGGAAAGCGCCTGACCGTCCTCCGGCGACGACCTTCGCACACCGGCCGGACCTTCCGTCCGGCCCCCGGTCGGGCCGCGGCCACATGCCCGTCCGTCCAATTCGGATTCACGCAGGAATTCGGCGGGAATCGTCTAATACATCCGCCGAAACTCGCAACTTTTGGGGACCAACGGAGTCTCAATGGGTGAAGGTGCCCGGACTCAATCCAGGGAGGTCGGTATGAGGTCTTGCGTCCGCTTTTTGCTCCTCGCGCTGCTCGTCGGCGCGATCGTGGTCGTGCCGGCCTCCGCCGCCCAGGCGGCCGTAGGCATCGACAAATTCGTAGCCGTCAACTGCGAAGAAGGCTTCGAAAAATGCGCGGAAGAACCTGGACCGGCAACCCTCTTCGGGCCGACCACAGTCCCCAAGGAACCGAGCAAAGCGGAAGCGGAAGCACAGGGCTACACACAGGCCGGCGGCCACGTTCCGTTCGGCATAACCGACTTCAAGGTGACGACGGTAGTCACCGGTAAACCGCTGCCGACCACCGAAGCGCCCACCGGGATCGTCAACCACCTGCGCACAGACGTCGCTCCGGGCCTCGCCACGAGCCCAGCTGCGGTCCCCCAATGCTCCGGCGCGGAATTCGGGGAAACGGAAGCGCTCCCCGGCAGCGGCCTGTTCCTGGCCTCGACGTGTTCGCCGGAAACCGAAATCGGCACGAACAAAGCGACCGTCTACGCGGGCGAATCGGCCGGCGACGTGCCGCTCTCGGGCAAGGTCTACAACCTCGTGCAGCGCGAAGGCCTCGCGTCCGAGTTCGGCGTCGCGCTCGAACTCCCCAAACCGCTGACCGAAGCGGAGCTGTTCGCGATCTTCAAAGGTTCGAATCCGGGCGTCGAAAAAGCGCAGTACTTCGCCCACACGCTGATCGAAGGCAACGTCGAATGGGGCAAGGAACCCAACGGCACCAACGAAGGCGACTACCACGACTACTTCGAAGTGCACGTGTCGCCTGCGCTGCCGCTGATCCGCTCGCGCCTGGTCTTCAATGGTCGCGCCGGCAACGGCTCGTTCATCACCAACGCGACCAGCTGCCCGGGCCACAACACGACGCGACTGGCCCTGACGGGCACCGAAGAATCGACGGTGACTCGTAACTACACGACGCCGGTGGGACTCGAAAACTGCGACCTCGTTCCGTTCGACCCGACGTTCGGCCTCACCCCCGGCAACACGGGCCACGACGAACCGGATGAGGTCACGACCGAAGTCGGTATCCCGCGCCACACCGGCGCGACCGAAATCGACAGCGCGCAGCTGAAAACGGCAACGATCACGTTGCCCGAAGGTATGACGCTGAACCCGTCTGCGGCAGCCGGCCTGGCCGCGTGCACCCCGGCGCAGGCGCGGATCCACAGCCCCGAAAAAGGCGTCGCCTGTCCGGCGGCTTCGGAACTGGGCACGGTCGACCTGAACGTGCCGACGCTGCCCGACGGCTCGCTGAAAGGGAAGATCTACCTCGGCGGTCCGGAATCGGGCCCGATCACCGGTCCTCCGTACATCATCTATCTCGACGCCGAGTCCGACCGTTATGGCGTGTCCGTTCGCATCAAAGGCGAAACGATTCCGAACGAAGCCACCGGTCGCGTCACGACGGTGTTCGACGAAAATCCCGAACAGCCGTTCACCACGGCGTCGCTGCACTTCAGCCGGGGCGCGCTCACACCGATCGCCAACCCGCTCAGCTGCGGCTCGGCGGTCTCGACCGGCACGTTCGTCCCATTCACGACCCCCGAAGGGGCGACGAAGGCCGCCGTCAGCCTGTTCACGCCGACCGGCTGTCCGAACCCGCTGCCGTTCGCGCTGTCGCAGAGCACGGCCAACCAGACGTCGAATGCGGGTGCGGCCACGAACTACACGTTCAGCCTCACGCGACCGGAAGGCAATCAGTACCTCTCGCAGGTGAAGACGACGCTGCCTGCGGGCCTCGTCGGTCTGATCCCGAAGGTGACGCAGTGCACTGAAGCGCAGGCGAGCGCGGACCAGTGTCCGGACTCGAGCCAGATCGGCGTCGCCGCGGCGATTGCCGGGTCCGGGCCGACGCCGTTCACGTTCACCGGCGGCAGGGTCTATCTGACCGGCCCCTACCAGGGCGCCCCGTTCGGGCTCTCGATCGTCGTCCCGGCCGTCGCGGGTCCGTTCAACCTCGGAAACGTGACAACACGGGCGAAGATCAACATCGACCCGTACACGGCACGAGTGACGACTACGGCGAACCTGCCGACGATCGTCAAGGGCGTACCGATCCGCCTGCGCGGGGTGACGGTCTCGATCAACAAGCAGGGCTTCCTGTTGAACCCGACCAACTGCAGCGCGCTCTCGACCGACTCGACGCTGACCGGATTCACTCCGGGCGTGAGCGGCTCGGTCATCCAGAACATCTCTACGCCGTTCCAGGTCGGCAACTGCAACCTGCTCAAGTTCAAACCGTCGTTCAAGGCGGCCACCAGCGCGAAGACCTCGAAAGCCAACGGTGCGAGCCTCGAAACGACGATCAACTACGTGGCCGGCGACGCGAACCTCAAGTCGGTCAAGGTGCAGTTGCCGAAGGCGCTGCCGTCGCGTCTGACGACGCTGCAGAAAGCGTGCACGGAAGCACAGTTCGCGGCCGACCCGTTCAAATGCCCGAGTGGCTCCTTCGTGGGCGGCGCGCGCGCCAACACGCCGGTGCTGCCGAGCAAACTGACCGGCCCGGCGATCCTCGTCTCGCACGGCGGGGCGGCGTTCCCGGACCTCGACCTCGTGCTCGAAGCCGATGGCGTGCGCACGATCGTGGTCGGCAACACGGACATCAAAAAAGGGATCACCACGACGAACTTCGCGGCGACTCCGGACGTGCCCGTGTCGAGCGTGACGGTGAACCTGCCGGTCGGCCCGCACAGCGCGCTGGCAGCCAACACGAACCTGTGCAAGAACCCGTTGACGATGCCGACCACGCTGACCGGTCAGAACGGCACGGTCGTCAAACAGAACACCAAAATCAAAGTCAACGGCTGTGGCGTGCGCGTGGTCGGCCACAAGGTCGTGGGCAAGACGGCGCGGATCACGGTTCAGACCTACGCACCGGGCCGCATCAGCGGCAAAGGCAAGGGTCTCGTGACGAAGTTCCGCAAGCTCTCCAAGGCGCAGAAAAAGGTGACGCTCAAGGTCCCGCTCTCGCGCAAGGGTGCCAACAGGCACCGCCCGTTCAAGGTCAAGGTGCGCATCGGCTTCGTGCCCAAGGCCAAGGGCGGGGCCAAGTCGTCGGCGTTCGTGACGGTCCGCTTCAAGTAGGGGCGTCGGAACGGCAGTGTCCGGGGGCGGCCGTCGGCCGCCCCCGGAGGTTGTCGGGCACCGCGCCCGCGGCCGATCGCCCCCGGCATGACACCGCCGCGCCCGCCCCCCGTCTCGCGCGGGCGCTTGTCTCCGGGGGGTCCATGCCCTAGATTTCTGGTGAATGGACGTTGTCTCGGGTATGGAAGCCACAACGTCGCCTGGGGTGGAGTCGGTACTCGCCGGTGTGCGCCGGCTGACGCTGCTCGCCGACTCGGCGACCGACGTCGACGCCGTCTTCCGCGCGCTCGCACGTGAGCTGATGTCCTCTCCGGGCGCCGAGGAGGTGCACGTCCACCACCTCGCCGGCGAGGACGCGCTCGACGAGCTCGTGACCGTCTACATGTACGGCGGCGACGGCCGCCTGAGCTATCTGCTGCCGCGCGCGGAGCGCCCGCCGGGCATCAGCTGGGTGCTGCACACGGAGCGCAGCGTGCTGATCGCCAACCAGCAGAAGCTCGCCGAGAACGTGCCACGCGTGACGGCCACGGGCGCGGCCAGCAGCGCGCTGCTCTTGCCGCTCTCCGAGCACGGCGAGCTGACGGCGGTCGTGATCCTCGTGCGCCGCGCGCCACCCGCCTTCGACGAACGCGCGGTCGACCTCGCGCGCACGCTGGTCGATCAGGCGGCGACCGCACTCGCGCTCGTGCGCGCCCGGGCCGAGGCGGGCACGGACGCCGTCGCCGGCTGCATGAACCACCGCGCGATGCGCAGGCGCCTGGGGGAGGAGATCGACCGCGCCTCGCGCGCGGGAAGCCTCCTGTCGTGCATCCTGATCGACCTGGACGACTTCAAGCGGGTCAACGACGATCACGGCCATCAGGCCGGCGACGCGGTGCTGCGCCAGGTCGTGCAGGCGCTCGTGGGCGAGTTCCGCGCGTTCGATCGCGTGGCGCGCTACGGCGGCGACGAGTTCGTCGTGATCCTGCCCAATGCCGACCTGCGCAGTGCGGCGGCGGCGGCCAACCGCGCGCTCGAGCGGATGCGCGCGGTGCCGGCGGTGGGCGGCCGCACGGGCATCCAGGCGTCGATCGGGGTCGCCCAGTGGCACGCGCCGATGGGCGTCGACGAGCTGCTCGAGGCCTGCGACCAGGCGCTGCTGCGCTCCAAGCGCGAGGGCAAGGGACGCGTCACGCGGGCCTCCACTCCCGTCGCCTGACTTCGCAACGCACTCTGCGAGACTGCGGATGTGTCCGCAGGTCAGGTCAGATCGCCGGGAGGTGCCGATGTCGCAGAACAGCTTTGACGCCAGGGGCACGCTCGAGGCGGGCGGGCGCAGCTGGGAGATCTACCGCCTCGACGCGCTGCAGGAGCGCTTCGACGTGGCCAGGCTGCCGTTCTCGCTGAAGGTGCTGCTCGAGAACCTGCTGCGCACCGAGGGCAACGGCTCGGTGCAGGCGCAGGACATCGAGGCGCTCGCCTCGTGGGACGCGAAGGCGCAGCCGAGCAAGGAGATCTCGTTCACGCCCGCGCGGGTGTTGATGCAGGACTTCACCGGCGTGCCCGCCGTCGTGGACCTCGCCGCCATGCGCGACGCGATCGCGACGATGGGAGGCGACGCGGCTCAGATCAACCCGCTCGTCCCGGCCGAGCTCGTGATCGACCACTCGGTTCAGGTCGATGCGTTCGGGACGCGCGACGCGTTTCGCGTCAACGCCGAGCGCGAGTTCGAGCGAAATCAGGAGCGCTACTCGTTCCTGCGCTGGGGCCAGGGGGCCTTCGCGGACTTCGCCGTGGTGCCGCCTGACACGGGCATCGTGCACCAGGTCAACCTCGAGTACCTCGCGCGCGTGGTCTTTCCCAACGAGAAGACCGGGCAGGCCTACCCCGACACGCTCGTCGGGACCGACTCGCACACGACGATGGTCAACGGGCTGGGCGTGCTCGGCTGGGGCGTCGGCGGGATCGAGGCCGAGGCGGCCATGCTCGGCCAGCCGATGTCGATGCTGATCCCGCAGGTGCTCGGCTTCCGCCTGCACGGCGAGCTGCCCGAGGGCGCCACGGCCACCGACCTCGTGCTGACCGTCACCGAGATGCTGCGCCGCCGCGGCGTCGTCGGCATGTTCGTCGAGTTCTATGGCGCCGGGTTGGCAGGGCTGCCGCTCGCCGACCGGGCCACGATCGGCAACATGTCGCCCGAGTTCGGCTCGACCTGCGCGATCTTCCCGATCGACGCCGAGACGCTCACCTACCTCGAGCTCTCCGGGCGTCCGCCCGAGCAGCTCGCGCTGGTCGAGGCGTATGCCAAGGAACAGGGTCTCTGGCACGACGAGAGCTCCGAGCAGCCGACCTTCTCTGACGAGATCGAGCTCGACCTGGCGACGGTCGAACCGAGCCTGGCCGGCCCCAAGCGCCCGCAGGATCGGGTCGCGCTGAGCTCCTCGCAGGCGGTCTTCCGCGAGGCGCTGCGCGACTACGTGCCAAGCGACGGCGACCAGGCCGATGCGCAGGACGAGGCGGTCGCCGAGTCCTATCCCGCCTCGGACCCGCCGGCGAACGGCTCCCCCGGCCACGAGCCGCTGGCGAGCACGTCGCGACCGCAGCTCGAGAGCGGCACCGCGACGCTCCCGCGCAACGGCACGGCCAGGAGCGTGACGGTCGACGGCGAGACCTTCGAGCTCGACCACGGGCACGTCGTGATCGCGGCGATCACGAGCTGCACGAACACGTCCAACCCGTCCGTGATGGTCGGCGCCGGCATCCTCGCGCGCAACGCGCTCGCGCGCGGGCTTGCGCGCAAGCCCTGGGTCAAGACGTCGCTGGCACCTGGCTCGAAGGTCGTGACCGAATACCTCGACCGCGCCGGGTTGACCGAGCCGCTCGAGCAACTCGGGTTCAACCTCGTCGGCTACGGCTGCACGACCTGCATCGGTAACTCGGGGCCGCTGGCGCCCGAGATCTCCGATGCCGTCGACGAGGCCAATCTCGCGGTCGTCTCGGTGCTCTCGGGCAACCGCAACTTCGAGGGCCGCATCAACCAGGACGTGAAGATGAACTACCTCGCCTCGCCGCCGCTGTGCGTCGCGTACGCGCTGGTGGGCACGATGGACGTCGACCTCGTGCACGACCCGCTCGGCCAGGACGAGCGCGGCGAGGACGTCTACCTGCGCGACATCTGGCCGTCCGAGCAGGAGATCGCGGAGACGGTCGGCGAGGCCGTGCGCGCCGACATGTTCCGCAAGAGCTACGGCGAGGTGTTCGCCGGCGATGAGCGCTGGAACGGACTCGTCGTGCCCGAGGGCGAGCGCTTCCAGTGGGACGAGCAGTCGACCTATGTGCGCCAGCCGCCCTACTTCGAGGACATGCCCGTCGAGCCTCTGGCAGTCTCGGAGCTGACCGGCGCGCGCGTGCTGGCGCTGCTCGGCGACAGCGTCACGACCGATCACATCTCCCCGGCCGGCGCGATCAAGCGCGACGGACCGGCCGGCGCCTACCTGCAGGAGCAGGGCGTGTCACCGCGCGACTTCAACTCATACGGCGCGCGGCGCGGCAACCACGAGGTGATGATGCGGGGCACGTTCGCGAACATCCGCCTGCGCAACCTGCTCGCCCCGGGCACCGAGGGCGGCGTCACGCGCTACTTCGGAGCGGCCGGTACGGGCGCCGGCGAGCAGATGTCCATCTACGACGCCGCCATGCGTTACGGCGCCGACGGGGTGGAGCTGGTCGTTCTCGCCGGTCGCGAGTACGGCTCGGGCTCCTCGCGCGATTGGGCCGCCAAGGGCACGAAGCTGCTCGGCGTGCGCGCGGTCATAGCCGAGAGCTTCGAGCGCATCCATCGCTCCAACCTCGTCGGCATGGGCGTGCTCCCTTTGCAGTTCCCCGACGGGCAGAGCGCCGAATCGCTCGGGCTCAGCGGCGAGGAGATCTTCTCGATCGAGGGCATCGCGGACGCCGTGGCGGCGGTGGAAGCCGGCGGGGGCGGCGCCCATACCGTGCGCGTGAGGGCCGAGCGCGACGGCGCCGACCCGGTCGAGCTCGACGCCCGCGTGCGCATCGACACGCCACGCGAGGCCGAGTACTTCCGCCACGGCGGGATCCTGCAGTACGTCCTCAGGACCCTGCTCGGGCGATGAACGACGTACCCGGGATGGACCCGCCGGAAGTCGGCGATGAGCCAGAGGGGCACGGCGGCGCCCCGACGACGGTGCCGCCCGTCCTGCTCGAGCTGCTCGCCGCGCGCGGTCCGTCCGGGTATGAGGGCGTCCCGGCTGCCGTCTGGAGCGACGCCGCCGGCGCCTTCGCGCAGGTCAGCACCGACCTGATCGGCTCGCCGCTCGCGATGGTTCCTGCGAAGAGCGGGTCCGAGTCATCGCCGCGGCGCCTGATGGTGATGGGTCACATCGACGAGATCGGGCTGATCGTCACGCACATCGACGACGAGGGCTATCTCTGGTTTCGCCCGGTCGGGGGCTGGGACGCCCAGATTCTGCTCGGCCAGCGCCTGGTGATCGACACGCGCGAGGGCTCCGTCACGGGCGTCGTCGGCCGCAAGCCGATCCACCTGCTGCGCGAGGAGGAGCGCAAGAAGGTCGCTGAGATCCGCGAGATGCACATCGACATCGGCGCGCGCGACGGGGAGGAGGCGCGCGAGCTCGTGCGGATCGGCGATGTCGCCGTGATCGACGCGCAGCCCACGCCGTTGCCGAATGGACGGATCACCTCGCGCGCGCTCGACAACCGCCTCGGCTCCTACGTCGCGCTGCAGGCCGCCCGGCTCGTGGCCGAGGCCGGCGGCGGCGAGTGGGAGCTGGCGGCGGTCGCGGCGGTGCAGGAGGAGACCACGTTCGGCGGCTCGCGCACGAGCGCGTTCGCGCTCGCGCCGGACGCGGCGATCGTGATCGACGTCACCCACGCGACCGATGCCCCCGGGATCGACGTGAAGGAGAGCGGCAAGCACCCGCTCGGCTCCGGCCCCGTGATCAGCCGCGGCTCGACGCTGAACCACGCGGTCTTCGAGCTGCTGTTCGAGACGGCCGAGGCCGAGCAGATCCCGTTCACGCTCGAGGCCTCCGCACGCGCGACGGGCACGGACGCCGACGCCGTGCACCTCAGCCGCGGCGGCGTGCCGACCGGGCTCGTCTCGATCCCGCTGCGCTACATGCACTCGCCGGTAGAGCTGGTTCAGCTCGAGGACGTCGAGAACGCGGCTGCGCTCGTCGCGGCCTTCACGCTGCGCTTGAACGCCGACAGCTCGTTCGCGCGCTGAGCGGCGGAGCGGGTTCCGCGCGGCCGCCGCTCAGCGCCGCCGGGGCCCATCGCGGCGACCGGCAGGTCCCTGCCTCAGGCGGCGGCTTCCAGCTCGGTTTCCGGGTTGATCTTGTATGCCTCGCCCGGGCAGCCACCGGTGACGAGCATCCGCAGTCCCTGCGGGCCGGCGTAGACCTTGCGCTTCGTCTCCGCGCCGACGCGCACGAGCGTCTCCGGGTCGAGCTCGACGCGCTCGCCTTCGACGTCCATCCAGCCGGACCCCGACAGCACTGCGAAGACCTCCTCTTGGGCGGACTCGGCATGATCGTGTTCGGGATAGTCCGCAAAGTCCGGCGGCAGCTGGATCACCTGCATGCCGAACGCCGTCACTCCCAGCTCGGCGCGGACCTTCACGAACCCGCCGCCATAGCTGGCCTCCATCTCCTTGATGCGCTTCGCTGTGTAATCGCTCATTAGTCGACACTAACCGATCGGCAGCATCATCACGATCCCGAGCTGGCGCGACTGCGCGAGCACGGTTCCGTCCGCCGCCCAGATCACCCCGTCCTCCTCGAAGAAGCCGTCCTGGACGAGACCCGAGCGAAAGCGCGCGAAGCACAGCTGGTGCGCGGGCGCGCCGTGGGTGGCGTCTGCGTCGGGCGAGCCGGCGGGGCGTGCCGGTGGGAGCGGCGTGCGAAAATGCACCGTCAAATCGACGGTCGGCGTCGTGGCCGGCTCGCGCAGGCGCACGAACGGCGGCGAGAACAATGCGTCGCTGAAGAAGGCGAGCGAGATCGCGTCGATCGCGCGCGGCTCGGCCAGACCCAGCCACGCGCCTACCTCCATCGGCGCATCTTCGCCTTTGAACGGTACGGCGCCGATGCGGCGCTGCACGACGATGTGGCGCGTGAACGGCGGTGCGCCCTCGAACAGCGGCGCATCCGTCGCGCGCACAGGCTCGGCCGGGGCCACCTCGGGCATCGGGAGCTCTCGAAGCTCCGGCGCGCTCCATGGCACCGAGAAGGCGGCCAATGCCAGCGCGATCAGCTTGCCCCGCTGCTCCATCCGCGCTGAGAGCGTGCTCAGCGAGCGCCCGGCGCGCTCGATGCTCGTCGTGATCGTGACCGGCCCCGGCTCGGGTGCGCGCGCGTAGTGGATCGTGAGCGAGCGTGGCGCGCGGCTCTGATCGTCCACCGTCTCGATCAGCGCCCGCGTGAGGATCGCCGCGATGTAGCCGCCGTGCGGCCCGCGCCCGGCGCGCCAGTCGGGGGAGACGTCGGCCGCGAACTCGACCCGCAACGGCGTCTGGGCGCCGTCCAGGCGGCTCAGCTCGTGCACGGCCGTGTCACGGTCGAAGCTGCCCACCGCCGTCAGCGGCGGCGCCTTCGCGTCAGCCACGGACCAGGCGCTTGTAGGTGATCCGGTGGGGGCGGTCGGCGGCATCGCCCAGCAGCGCGCGGCGATACTCCTCGTAGGCCTCGAAGTTGCCCTCGAACCAGCTCACCTGCGAGTCGCCCTCGAACGCGAGGACGTGAGTGGCGATGCGGTCCAGGAACCAGCGGTCGTGCGAGATGATCACCGCACAGCCCGGGAATTCGAGCAGCGCGTTCTCGAGCGCGCGCAGCGTGTCCACGTCGAGGTCGTTGGTCGGCTCGTCCAGCAGCAGCAGGTTGCCGCCGCTGCGCAGCAGCTTGGCGAGGTGCACGCGGTTGCGCTCGCCTCCCGAGAGCGAGTCGATCTTCGCCTGCTGGCCGGAGCCCTTGAAGTTGAAGCCCGCCGTGTACTGGCGCGAGTTGACCTCGCGCTCGCCCACCTTGATGTGCTCGTAGCCTTCGGAGATCTCCTCCCACACCGTCTTCGCCGGGTCCAGGGCGTCGCGCGACTGGTCCACGTAGGCGAGCTGCACGGTCTCGCCGAGCTCGATCGTGCCCGCGTCCGGCGACTCCTCGCCCGTGACCATCCGGAACAACGTGGTCTTGCCGGCACCGTTGGCGCCGATCACGCCGACGATGCCGGCGCGCGGCAGGTCGAAGCTGAGATCCTCGATCAACAGCTTCTCGCCGAAGCCCTTGCGCACCTCGCTCGCCGTCAGCACCTTCTCGCCCAGACGGGGCCCCGGCGGGATGTGGATCTGAACGTCCTCGAGCTTGACGTTGCGCTCCTCGGCGACGAGCTCCTCGTAGCGGGCCAGGCGCGCCTTGGACTTCGCGCGTTTGCCCTTCGGGTTCGTGCGCACCCATTCGAGCTCGGCGGCGATCGTGCGCGCCCGCGCCTTCTCCGAGCGCTCCTCCTGCGCCAGGCGAGCCTGCTTCTGCTCCAGCCAGCTCGAGTAGTTGCCCTCGTAGGGGATGCCCTTGCCGCGATCGAGCTCGAGGATCCAGCCGGCGACGTTGTCGAGGAAGTAGCGATCGTGCGTGACCGCCACGATCGCACCCTTGTACTCGGCCAGATGCTGCTCGAGCCACGCCACCGACTCGGCGTCGAGGTGGTTGGTGGGCTCGTCGAGCAGCAGCAGGTCCGGCGCGCTCAGCAGCAGACGGCAGAGCGCCACACGCCGGCGCTCGCCGCCAGAGAGCACGCTCACATCGGCGTCGGGCGGCGGCAGGCGCAGCGCGTCCATCGCGTATTCGAGCTGCGTGTCGAGGTTCCACGCGTCGGCCGCTTCGATCTTGGCCTGGATGCGCCCGAACTCCTCGGCCGTGTCGTCGGAGTAGTTGGCCGCGAGCTCGTTGAAGCGGTCGAGCAGGCCCTTCGTCTCGGCCACGCCGTCCTCGACATTGCCCTTGACGTCCTTGGACTCGTCAAGCCGCGGCTCCTGCTCGAGCATCCCCACGCTCGCCCCCGGCGCGAGCTGGGCCTCGCCGCGGTACTCCTGATCGACGCCCGCCATGATCCGCAGGAGCGTCGACTTGCCCGCCCCGTTGTAGCCGAGGACGACGATCTTCGCGCCCGGGAAGAACGCCAGCGTGACGTTGTCGAGCACCGTCTTGTCCGGCGGATGCAGCTTGGAGAGCCGGTGCATCGTGAAGATGTATGGAGAGGACATTGGCAGGCAGGATAGGACCTCGTCGGGCTCGCTAACGTTGTCGGGTCATGCCTACGACAGTCCTCGACGTAGCTCAGCACCTGCTGCTCTTGGAGCTGAAGGCGCCGTTCGACAAGCGCGACGTTCAGCTCGCGCGCAGGCGCATGGCCAAGCGCTGGCACCCGGACATCGCGCCCGCCGGACGCCAGTTCGAGCACGAGCGTCACCTGAAGGCGATCAACGAGGCGGCCGACCAGCTCGAGCGCCTGGCCGAGGGCTCGCGCGGGGGCAGGGTCTCCGAGAGCGCCGTGCGCGCCTCCGCGGCCGCCGCCAGGCGCGAGCGCGAGGAGGCGGGTCGCCGCGCCTACGAAGCCGAGCAGCGCGCCCGCGCCCAGGCTGCGGACAAAGCCAAGCACGATCCGTTCGCCAGCCGCGTGCCCGACCACTCGGTCGTGCACCGCTATGCCCGCTGCCTCTCCTACCCGGAGTGGGGCGTGGGCACGGTCGCCGGGATCTACTTCACCGAGGACCCCGACGGCGGCGAGGACGTGCAGCAATGGGCGCGCGTGAAATTCAGCCACGGCGTGCGCACGGTCCCCGCCGGCAGCATGCGCTTTGTCGACTTCTCCAATCCTGACCCGGCCGAGGAGCGCGCCGAACGCTTCACGCTCGCCGCCCAGCGCGCGATGGCCGAGGGCGAGTACGAGCTCGCCGCGCAGCGGCTGATCTACGCGCGCGACGCCGAGCCCGACAACGTCGCCGTGCTGCGTCTGATGACGCTCGCCTTCTGGCAGGCCGGAAAGCTCGAGGAGGCGGCCCGGGCGGTGCGCGACTGGGCGCGCGTCGACGGCTCCCGTCCGGCCGCACATCGCTTCGCCTCGCGCATCTACGAGGACATCGGCGCGGTCGACCTCGCCGAGGAGGCCGCCGCGCGCGCCGTCCAGCGTGGCCCGGCGGACGCCGGCGCCTGGGAGCGCCTCGGCCGCCTGCGCCTGCGCCTGATGGATCGCGAGGGGACGCTGGAAGCGCTGCGCCGGGCGACGGCGCTCGGCGCCGGCGAGGACGTGCGCGAGCTGATCGTGCAGGCGCTCGCACTCGAACCGCGCATGGCCGAGGCCAGCTGAGCTCGCTCCTTCGAGACCGCATCGGGTAACCTAGTTAGGGAACCCTAAGTCGGAGGTGTTGTGAGCTTCGCAGAAACGGCGGCACTCGGTGCCATCGCCGGATTCACGATCTTCATCGGGCTGCCGGTCGGCCGCATGCAACGGGTCGACGACCGCTTGCGCGTGGCGCTCGCGATGCTCTCCGTCGGCATCCTCGCGTTCATCTTCATGGACGTGACCTCACACGGGCAGGAGATCGTCAGCGCCCGCCTCGACGCCTTCAAGAACGACGAAGCGAACTTCGCCGGCGTGCTCGGGATGTTCGCGCTCCTGGCCGCGGGCTTCACGCTTGGCACCGCCGGCATCTCGGCGATCGAGCGCAGGCTGCGCAGGCGAAGCGAGCTGCCGCCCCTGGCCGGCGGCGACGGCACGGCCGTCCTCAGCGCGACCGAGGTCGCCTCCTACGAGACGCAGGCCGCCGCGAGCGCTCGCCGGCGAGCGCTGCAGACGGGCATGACGATCGCGGTCGCGATCGGGCTGCACAACTTCGCCGAGGGGCTGGCGATCGGCGTCTCTGCGCAGGCGGGCGAGGTGGCGCTCGCGACGGTCCTCGTGATCGGCTTCAGCCTGCACAACGCGACCGAGGGCTTCGGCATCGTCGGCCCACTCGGCTCCACGCGGCCATCGTGGAAATGGCTCGGAGCGGCCGGGCTGATCGGCGGCGGCCCCACGTTCATCGGCGCGATGGTCGGCTACCAGGTCCACTCGGATGCGCTCGAACTCTGCTTCTACGCACTGGCCGGGGGAGCGATCCTCTATGTGATCGGCGAGATCTGGACGGGCATGCGCCGCTACGGGCATCGCACGCTGGGCCTGCTGATGCTGGCGACCGGCTTCCTGGCGGGAGTGGCGACCGACCTGATCGTGAGCTACGGAGGCGGTTGACGCCGCGCGGCCGTCGTCCATCCGGCGCGCTAGAGGATGTTCACGGCGCGCGAGACGATCAGGCCCACCGTCAGAAACGATGCGGTCGACTGCACGCCCATCACGATCTTCGCCGTCTGCGTCAGCGGCATCGTGTCGGTCGGGCTGAACGCCGTGTTGTTCGTGAGCGCCACGTAGAAGTAGTCCAGGAACTTCGGGCGCCAGTTGGCCGGCTCGATCGTGTCGTCGCTCATCTGCGGGAAGAGGAAATCGGGCACGCCGTCGCGGCCGGCCGCGCGCAGGCCGGGGCCGCCGCGGTCCATCTCCCAGTACCAGAGCGCGAACACGAGCAGGTTGGTCAGCCAGATCAGCACGCCCGCGACGATCAGGCTGCGGCCGCTCGAGACGGTGTGGTGCAGCAGGAAGTGCACCAGCAGCGCCAGCGAGACGATGTTCGCCACGCTGACGAACGCCGTCAGAGCGAGCGAGATGTGCCGCCGGCGCGGGTGCTCGTCCTCGACCACGTTCGGCGTCACCACGAACATGCCGATCAGCAGCACGCCCTCCAGCCCCGGCACGAGCCAATCGGGGCCGGCCGTCAGCCGCGACGGCAGCAGGACCTGAATCACGATCGCTGCGAGCACGGTCAGCTGCGCGGGCCAGAACGGCTCCGGATCTCCGGGCGGGGGGTAGGCGCGTCCTCCGCCAGACGGGTCTTGGCCGGCCACGCCGCAGAGGCTACGGTCAGCGTCGGCTAGCCTTGCATCGTGGGCATCGAGAGCCCGGTACACCTCCTGTTCGTCGCCGTCGTGGCGCTGGTCGTGCTCGGCCCCAAGCGGCTGCCCGGTCTCGCGCGGGCGCTAGGCCAGGGGATCCGCGAGTTCCGACAGTCGCTCGACCTCGGCGCCGAGGACGAGGAGCAACCTCCGCCGGCGCCCGGCCCGGCCGCCAGCTCCAGCTCGGCCCCGGCCGCCTCCTCACCAACGCCGGCTCCGGCGCCACCGCGAGAGGCCACCGATGCGACGGCCGGCCGCGGCGGCGAGAGCGCCCGCGGGTAGGCTTGACGCTTCCTTTCCGACCAAGGAGCAACCACCGATGAGCGCCGAAGCCCCCGTGTCCACCGATGCCGTCCTGACCGAGCCTCGCGGGAACGTCCTGCTGATAACGATCAACCGCCCGGAGGTTCGCAACGCGGTCAACGGGGCCGTCGCCGAGGGGGTCGCGGGCGCGCTCGATCAGCTCGACGGCGACGACGGGCTGGCGGTGGGCGTGCTGACGGGCACCGGCGGCTTCTTCAGCGCCGGCATGGACCTGGGCGCCTTCGTCAAGGGCGAGTCGCCCTGGTTCGGCGACCGCGGTTTCGCCGGCATCGCGCAGCGTGCCTCGCAGAAGCCGCTGATCGCGGCGATCGAGGGCTTCGCGCTGGCCGGCGGCATGGAGGTCGCGCTCGCATGCGACCTGATCGTCGCGGCCAAGGGCGCCAAAATGGGCATACCCGAGGCGAAACGGTCGCTCATCGCCGCCGGTGGCGCGCTGCTGCGCCTGCCCCGACGGATGCCCTACCACGTGGTGATGGAGCTAGCGCTAACCGGCGATCCGATGCCCGCCGAGCGCTTCCACGAGTTCGGCCTGGTCAACCGCCTCGCCGAGCCCGGCGCCGCCGTCGATGTCGCGCTCGAGCTGGCCGAGCAGCTGTCCAAGAGCGGCCCGCTCGCGCTGATCGGCTCCAAGCGGATCCTGCAGGAGCAGTTCGACTGGAGCAGCGAGGAGATGTGGCAGAAGCAGGGCGAGATCACCGGCCCCGTGATGACCTCCGAGGATGCCAAGGAGGGGGCGAGCGCGTTCAAGGAGAAGCGCGAGCCGATTTGGAAAGGCCGCTAGGCGCGCTGGGCGCCCGCTAGCGGCCGAGGCGCTTCTTGCGCTTGCGCTGGCGGCGGATCGCCAGGAAGCGCTTCCACAGGGCCCACATCAGCGCTGCCCCGGAGTCTTGCGCGGGAACTGGGAGATTGCCTTCTCGAGGTCGATCGCCGTCGTCACGATGCGGCTCTGTTCGGCCAGGTGCGCGGCCGGGTAGCCCTCGCCCGGGCTGGCCCGCTCGGGACGGCCGATGAAGCCGAAGCGGATGTCCTGCGGCATGATCTGCATCAGGCGCGGGAACATGTGCGCGCGAGCGCCCGCGTTGCGCGGCTCCTCCTGCACCCAGACGACCTCCTCGAGCTTCGGGTAGCGGCGCAGGAGCTCGAGGATCTGCGCCTCCGGGAAGGGGTAGAGCAGCTCCACGCGCGCAACCGCAAGGCCCGGATGCGCGGCGCGGTCGGGGTGGCCGACGAGGTCGTAGTAGATCTTGCCGGTGCACAGCAACAGACGCGTGACCTGCGCCTCGTCCACGCCCGGCTCGGCAAGCACCGGGTGAAAGCGCGTGCCCTCGGCCATATCGGCGATCGTGTTCGTCGCCTGCGGCAGGCGCAGCAACGACTTCGGGGTCATCACCACGAGCGGGCGCTGCTTGGCGATACGGGCCTGGCGGCGCAGGAGGTGGAAGTACTGGGCCGGCGTGGTCGGGCTCGCCACGCGAATGTTGCCCTCGGCGGCGCTGCGCAGGAAGCCCTCCAGCCGGGCCGAGGAGTGCTCCGGCCCCGAGCCCTCGTAGCCGTGCGGGAGCAGCAGCGTCAGCCGTGACGTCTGGCCCCACTTGGCCAGACCCGAGGTGATGAACTGGTCGACGATCACCTGCGCCGAGTTGACGAAGTCGCCGAACTGCGCCTCCCACAGCACGAACGTCTCCGGCGCCTCCTGGCTGTAGCCGTACTCGAAGCCCATACAGGCGAGCTCCGAGAGCGGGCTGTTGTGCAGCTCCAGCGGCGCCAGCGCCTCCGGCAGGCTCTGGATCGGGCAGACCGTCTGACCCGTCTTGGCGTCGTGCAGCACCATGTGGCGCTGGCTGAACGTGCCGCGCTCGGTGTCCTGACCGGTGAGGCGGATCGGCGTGCCTTCGGTCAGCAGCGATGCGAACGCCAGCGCCTCGGCGTGCGACCAGTCGATGTGCCCCTCCGCGGTCAGGGCCTCGTGGCGGCGCTCGAGCTGTTTGACGAGCTTGGGGTGAACCGTGAAGCCGTCGGGCACCCGCAGCAGTTGCTCGCCCAGGTCGCGCAGGCGCTCGGCCGGAACGGCCGTCTGGACCTCCGGGCTCGGCGAGCGGTCGAGCTCGTACTCGCCCGTCGGGTGCTCGCCGTGCTCCTCCTCGGCCGCTTCGATCTTCGCCTTCAGGCGCTGATGCAGCAGCGTCATTTTGTCCCAGACCTCCTGGGCCTGTTGGTCGACCTCCTCCTGGGAGACGACCCCTTCTGCCACCAGCCGATCGGCCCAGAGCTCTGACACGCGCTTCTTGCTCTTGATCTTCGCGTACATCTCCGGCTGGGTGTAGGCCGGCTCGTCCGACTCGTTGTGGCCGAAGCGGCGGTAGCCGATCAGGTCGATCAGCACGTCGTGGCCGAACTCCTGGCGGAACGCGAAGGCCAGGCGCACCGCGCTCATGCACGCCTGCACGTCGTCGGCGTTGACGTGCACGATCGGCACGTCGAAGCCCTTGGCCAGGTCCGAGGCCCAGCGCGTCGAGCGCGCGTCGTCCGGGTCCGTGGTGAAGCCGATCTGGTTGTTGGTGATGATGTGGACGGTGCCGCCGACCTTGTAGCCGTCGAGCGCCTGCAGGTTGAGCGTCTCCGAGACGACCCCCTGCGCCGGGAACGAGGCGTCGCCATGGATCGCGATCGGCACCGCAGCGTCCGTGTCCTGGTGAGCGCGCGAGCCGTGGCGCGTGGTCTGCGCCGCGCGCGTGGCGCCCTCGACGACCGGATAGACGTACTCGAGGTGGCTCGGGTTCGACTCGAGGTTGACACGAATCGTCCTGCCCTCGTCGAGGTCGTAGGAGCCCTGCGTTCCGTGGTGGTACTTGACATCGCCCGTGCCGCCCTGGGGGATCGTCGTCACGGCCTCCAGCGTCGAGGCGCCCTCGAACTCGGCGAAGATCGTGTCGTAGGAGCGGCCGAGGTTGTGCGCGAGGACGTTCAGCCGGCCGCGGTGGGCCATGCCGATCACGACCTCCTTGCCGCCGTGCGCCGCCGAGAGCTTGATCAGTTCGTCGAGCATCGGCACCGTCATGTCCAGGCCCTCGATCGAGAACTGGTGCTGGCCGAGGTAGGCCTTGTGCATGAAACGCTCGAGCGCGTCCACCTTCACCAGGCGGCGCAACAGCCAGCGTGCCTCCTCGTTGGTCAGCGGCTCGCGGAAGGCGCCTGACTCGATGTGCTCGCGCAGCCACACCCGCTGGCGGTGGGAGGCGATGTGCTCGATCTCGTAGGCGATCGTGCCGCAGTAGGTCTCGCGCAGGTGCGGCAACGCGTCGACGAGCGTCGCGCCGGGCACGTACATGTTCAGCACCTTCGCCGGGATCCGCCCCTGGATCTCCGGCGTCAGCCCGAGCGGCTCCGGGTCCAGCCCCGGGTCGCCCTCCGGCTCGGAGCCCAGCGGGTCGAGCCGCGCCGCCAGGTGCCCGTGGCTGCGGTAGCGGCTGACCAGCGTGCTCGCCGCCTGCACGGCGCGAAGCATCTCTTCGCTCGCGCCACCTGCTGGCACGACGCCGTCCTGCCGAGCCGGCGCCGCCGCGGCCGCCGCCGGGGCCGGCGAGGGCGGCGGTGGTCCCAGTTCGACGCCCAGCGACACGAACACGCCCTCGTAGAAGCCGCGCTCGCCCTGCAGGTATTCCTCGATTCGCGCCAGGAACCGTCCCGACTCGGCGCCCTGGATGATGCGGTGGTCATAGGTCGAGGTCATCGTCATGACCTTCTCCGCGCCGATCATCTGGCCGATGCTCGCCATGCCCGGCGGGTAGCCGATCGCGCCGGTCGCGACGATCGTGCCCTGGCCGGTCATCAGGCGCGGCACCGAAGCGATCGTGCCGATGCCGCCCGGGTTCGTGAGCGTGAGGTTGCCGCCGACGAGGTCGTCCGCCGTGAGCGTGTTCGTGCGGGCCTTCTCCACGAGCGCGTCGTAGGCCGCGACGAAGGGCTCGAACGACATCCGCCCGGCGTCGCGGATCACCGGCACCATCAGCGTGCGTGAGCCGTCCTTCTTCTCCACGTCCACCGCCAGGCCGAGGTTGACCTGGCCGTCGTGGACTCGGTTGGGCTTGCCGTCGACCTCCACGAAGTGGTCGGCCATCACCGGCATGTCGTCCGCTGCGCGGGCGATCGCGTATGCGATCAGGTGCGTGAACGACACCTTCCGCTCCGCCGCCTTGAGCTCCTTGCGACGCGCGTCGAGCACCGTCACGGTCAGCGTCCGGAAGCTCGTCGCCGTTGGAATCGAGCGCGACTGCTCCATGTACCGGGCCAGCGCCGCCGCGCCGCCTCTCATCGGCATCGTCTCCGGGGCGCGGGCCGTCGTCGCCCCGCCGTTGCCCGAGGCCACGGCGGCCTGAGCGCCGCTGCCCGCCGCCGAAAGCACGTCCGACTTGGTGATCCGCCCCGCCGGGCCGCTGCCCGACACGCCCGCGAGGTCGACGCCCTCGACCGCCGCCACGCGCGCCGCCACCGGCGAGACCTTGGCGTCCTCCGGCAGCGTCGCAGGGGCGGCCCCGCTCTCCGCCTGGGTCGGGGCACTCGCGGGGGTCTCAGCGCTCGGTGCCGGCGCGGCCGCGGACTCGGCGTCGCCGACCATTATTCGTGCGATCACCTGGCCGACCGTGACCGTGTCGCCCTCCTGCACGAGCAGCTCGTTGACCGTCCCGCTCACGGGCGCCGGCAGCTCGACGTCGACCTTGTCGGTGGAGATCTCGACGATCGTGTCGCTCTGCTTGATGAACTCGCCCACCTTCGCGCGCCATTCCAGGATCGTCCCCTCCGAGACCGACTCGCCGGCGGCCGGCGTGACGACGTCGACCAGCCGTCCGCTTGCAGCGGCGTCGTCAACGACTGTCGCCGCTCCTCCTGCGCCCGCGCCGTTGCCCGATCGGCCGGCGTCGGCGGGCGGCGCCTTCTGCTCGGCTTCGTCCTTGGCCGGGGCTTCGTCCTTGGCTGGGGCCTCCTCCTGCGCCGGGGCCTCCTCCGGCGGCGCTGCGGCTCCATCGGGCGTCGCGGCGGTCGCGGCGGCGCCATCGCCGACGGCGATGCGCGCGATCACCTGTCCGACCGTGACCGTGTCACCCTCCTCGACGAGCAGCTCCGTCACGACGCCGCTCGCGGGGGATGGCAGCTCCACGTCGACCTTGTCCGTCGAGATCTCGACGATCGTCGCATCGGCCTTGATCGCATCGCCGACCTTGACATGCCATTCGAGGATTGTTCCCTCAGTGACCGACTCGCCGGCGGCAGGGGTCACGACGTCGATTATCTGCTCAGCCGTGGTGCCTGTGGCCATTGATTCTCTACTCTAGCGCGGCCCGCTCGCGTTGTTCACGGATGAACTCGTAGCTGCCGAAGAACGGTCCCACCCCGCCGAGCACGGCGACGGCGACGGCCAGGCGAAGCGAGACGACACGCAGCCGCGCCGCCGTCAGGCACGCCAGTGACATGAAGATCCACAGCAGGCCGTGCGTGAGACCCAGCACGAACGTGAGTGGTTGGGGGCCGCCCGCCGCGAACGCGCAGATCAGCAGCGCCACGTAGACGCACGAGTGAAAGAACGAGGTCCACTTCAGGCGCGGGAACGTGAGTGGGCCGGCGGCGCCGGGACGCGGGGAGGCGGCGGCCGAGCGAGCGCCCGTGCCGGGGTGGGCGGCGTCGTTCACTGCGACAGCCAGCGGGCCATGCGCGGAAGCGCCTCGCCGGCCTCGGCCGGCCAGCGGTCGATCTCGCGCGGCCACCAGGCGAACTCGTCGTGCTCCTCGTCCGGCCGCACGGAGTCCTCCTCGCCCTCCGCGATCCAGGCCTGTCCGACGAACATGACCAGCTTCTGCGGCAGCGAGATCAGCGCCTCGCCGCGCACGCGCTCCGGCGCGACGGCCCACTCCTCGCCGAGCTCGCGCACCAGCGTGTCGGCCGGGCTCTCGCCGAGGTCGACCGCGCCGCCCGCGCCGAGCGCCCAGCGGCCCGCCCAGGACGCGACCCACGGGGCGCGCCGTCCAGCCAGCCAGCGCCCGTCGGCCGAGCGCGTCACGCACAGCGCGGCCAGGCTGTAGGAGGCGTCGCCCGCCACCAGGCGCAGCGCCCAGCGCAGCGGCTGCAGCTCGATCGCGATCCCCTGATCGTCCGCGCGGAAGTCGACCAGCCGAGCGGCGAAGCCGTCGTGGCTGGGCGAGCCGCGCTCGCGCAGACCCTCGATCGCCGCATCGGCCGCCTCGCTGTGCGCCGCCGGCGGCTCGTACTCCTCCTTGCGCCAGTGCGCCTTGATGCGGTCGAGCTCCCACGGACCGCGCGCGAGGACTTCGGGGGCTTCGGTGGAGACGGGATCTTGTTGCGTGGACATGTACGAACCAGGCTGCTCGGCGTGACCGTGGGGCTGCTGTGGCGCGCGCCGCCCGCGCCTGCCCTAACGCTAGTGAGCATAGACTCGCGCGCGTGAACATTCGTCGCTTCAAGCATTGGGGCTGGGGCTATGAGGATCAGCGTCCCTCCGCCGCCGCCCAGCGCCAGACTGCCGAGGTCGCGGCTGAGCATCTCGGGCTCGCCTTCGAAGGCCTGGAGGAGCCGGTTGAGCTCGACGCCGTCGAGCTCCCACTCCCGCGCCTGCGCCCGCCGGCCGAGCTCGCCGAGATCTGCGCGAGCGACGACCACGCTCGAGCCTCGCACGCGCTGGGCAAGTCCTACGTCGACGTCGTCGAGGGCTTTCGCGGCCGCTTCGCCCACCCCCCCGACTTCGTCGCCCGCCCGCGCAGCGAGTCCGAGGTGGAGCGCCTGCTCGAGTGGTGCGCCGCCGAAGGCGTCGCCGCGATCCCCTACGGCGGCGGCACCTCGGTCGTGGGCGGCGTCACGCCGGTCGTCCCCGCGTCGTTCAACGGCGCCGTCACACTCGACCTGCGCGCTCTCGATCGCGTGCTCGAGGTCGACGCCGTCTCGCGCGCGGCCCGGATCCAGGCGGGCGCGGCCGGCCCGGCGCTGGAGGCCCAGCTCGGCGAGCACGGGTTGACGCTGCGCCACTTCCCGCAATCCTTCGAGTACTCGACGCTCGGAGGCTGGATCGCGACGCGCGCAGCCGGGCACTTCGCCACCGGCCGCACCCACATCGAGGAGTACGTGGAGTCTGCGCGCGCGATCACCCCGGCCGGCGTGTGGGAGTCGCGCCGGCTGCCCGGCTCGGGCGCGGGCGTGAGCCCGGACCGGATGCTCGCCGGCTCGGAGGGGACGCTCGGCGTGATCACCGAGGCGTGGGTGCGCGTGCAGCCACGGCCCGCGCACAGGCGCTCCGCGGGCGTGCGCTTCGCCAGCTTCGCCGCCGGCGCCGAGTGCGTGCGCGCGCTCGCGCAGTCGGGACTGCAGCCCGCCAACTGCCGCCTGATCGACGCGCGCGAGGCAGCCATGACGATGGCCGGCAACGGCAGCCAGGCGCTGCTCGTGCTCGGCTTCGAGTCGACCGACCACCCGGTCGAGCCGGCGCTCGCGCGGGCGGCCGAGATCTGCGCCGAGCACGGAGGCGTCGTGCCCGAGCCCGCCAGCGCAGGCGACGGCGACGACGCCGTCGGCTCCTGGCGCGAGGCGTTCCTCGGCGCTCCCTACCTGCGCGACGTGCTCGTCGCGATGGGAGTGCTCGCCGAGACGTTCGAGACCGCCATCACCTGGGAGCGCTTCGCCGCCTTCCACGAGCGCGTCAAAGGTGCCGGCGAGGAGGCGCTGCGCGAGGTGTGCGGCGACGGCGGGCGCGTTACTGCGCGCTTCACGCACGTCTACCCCGACGGACCGGCCGTCTACTTCACAGCGATCGCCCCGGTCCGCCGGGGCGAGGAGGTCGAGCAGTGGAGCGCTGTCAAGCGCGCCGTCTCCGACGCGATCCTGGCCGAGGGCGGCACGATCACGCACCACCACGCCGTCGGTCGCGACCACAGGCCCTGGTACGACGCGCAGCGGCCCGAGCCGTTCGCGCTCGCCATCGCCGGCGCCAAGGCCGCCGTCGACCCGCGCGGCGTGATGAACCCGGGCGTGCTCGTCGATCCGCGCGTGCTGATCGACCCGGGCTCGCGTCTGGGAACCGCCGCATGAGGGTCGCCGTGCTCGGGCCCGGCGGCGTCGGCGGCCTGCTCGCAGGGGCGCTCGAGCGCGCCGGCGAGGACGTGACCGTGATCGCGCGCGAGTCCACCGCCGAGGTGATCGCCGAGGAGGGCCTGCGGGTCGGGAGCGTCACGCTCGGCGAGTTCATCGAGCGCCCGCGCACTGCGTCGAGCCTGCAGGAGCCGGTGGACGCGCTGATCGTCGCCACCAAGGCCGCCGGGCTGGAGGAGGCGCTGCAGCGGATCGCGGTTGCGCCGCCGCTCGTGCTGCCGCTGCTGAACGGGCTCGATCACATCGTGACGCTGCGCGAGCGCTTCGCGCCGGAGACGGTGCTGGCCGGCACGATCCGGGTCGAGGCCGACCGGCCCGAGCCGGGCGTGATCGTTCATACGAGCCCGTTCCTGCTCGTCGAAATGGCCAGCCGCTTCGAGGCCGCCCGCGAGGGCATGGCCGAGCTCGCGCAGGCGCTCGAGGGCGCCGGCGTGAGGGCGCGGGGCGACTGGCCGATCTCCGAGCGCGCCGAAGCGCAGGTGATGTGGTCCAAGCTCGTGCGCCTCAACGCGCTCGCTTGTACCACCAGCGCCCACGACAAGCTGCTCGGCGAGATCCGCTCCACGCCTGCGCTGCGGGCAGACCTCGTGGGGGCGATCGAGGAGTCCTGCGCCGTCGGACAGGCCGAGGGCGCCGACGACGTCGATCCGCAGAAGGCAATCGATGAGCTCGAGCGCGCGCACGACACGCTCGGCAGCTCGATGCAGCGGGACATCGCCGCCGGGCGCACACCCGAGGTCGACGCCATCCCCGGGTCCGTGCTCCGCGCCGCCGCACGCCACCGGCTCAGCTGCCCGACGATCGAGCGGCTCGTGGCAATGATCCTCGCGCGCGCGCAGGGACTCGAGGTCAGCTAGAGCTCGCGCACACGCAGGCGCGCGCCGAATCTACGCCGCGAAAGCGGCCATCGATATCGAGAACGAACGCGCCGCCTACTGCTCGAACGGATACGGGGCGGCTCCCGGAGCGCCACCTGGGATCGAGCGGGTCGCGATCGCCTCGACCGCCTCCTGCTCAACCTCCTCGGCCTGCTCGTCGTGCTCGCCGTCGCAGAGCACGCGGAAGTTGCCCGTGACGCCGCTGTCTGCGTGGATCGTGATGCCCGGCAGGATCTCCTCACCCTCCTCGAAGCCGAGCCGCTCCATGTCGAAGTGGGCGAGGCCGATGCCGTGCGCCGTGTGCGTCGGGTTCTCGCGGTCGTGCGCCGCCACCGCCTGCGCGAAGCGCTCGAGGTTCTTGGCGACCTTGGCCGTGTCCGACATCGCTTGCCTGAGGGTAGCGCGGGGGCCCAGGCGGAGGCGCTCGGCGTCACGCGTCGAGCCCGGCTCCGCCCGTCGGCCTCGCTCGCGGGCTAATTCGCTACTGAGACGTCCGCCGGAACGACTTCCGCGTAGGAGACCGTGTCGATGAACTGGCGAAAGCGAGCGGCCCTGCCGTCGCGGATGTCCCACACATGCACCACCGGCTCGTCCAATCTCTTGCCCGTCCCCTTGCCGGTGCCCGTGTAGCGGGTGACGACGGCGACCGCGTCACCCGACGCCATGAACTCCTCGGGCGTGACCGCGAAACCCTCCACGTCCGTGGTGATCGGGCCAAACACCTTCTCCGCCACGGCCTCGCCGCCCCGGTGCAGGCCCCCGTACGGCATGCCCTCCGCCTCGTACCACTCGATGTCGTCGGCGAACGCGCCGAGGACGCCCGGCACATCCCCTCGCGCGAAGGCCTCGTAGATGCCCTTTACGACGTCAACGCTCTGACCGCTCATGACCCACCCTCCGTTCGAACGCTCCGAGCCACGACCCTACTTCAATGTGGGCCCTCCGTCTCGGGGTTCACACGCGTGGCTGCTCGATCAGCTCGACCCGGTAGCCGTCCGGGTCGCGCACGAAGCACAGCCGCGAGCCGCCCTCACGGACCGAGTAGGGCGGCTTCTCCGGCTCGATGCCCTGCTCGGCCAGCCGCGCGAGGGTTGCGTCGAGGTCGTCGGCGGTGATCGCGATGTGGCCGTAGCCGGTTCCGATCTCGTATGAGTCGACGCCGAAGTTGTAGGTCAGCTCCAGGCGCGGCATGTCGCCGTCGCCGGGCTGGTTCATGAAGACGTTGACGGCCTCGTCTTTGATCGGCAGCCGACCGACCTCTTGGAAGCCGAGCGCCTCGTAGAACGACACGGAGCGGTCGATGTCAGTGATGCGGTAGCACGTGTGGATGAGCGCCACGCGGCGGAGTCTACGCGCCCGGCTAGGCTGCGGCCATGCCGTTCACGCTCAGGAACCTCAGAGAGGATCTGGCGGACCTCGGGTCCAACTTCGACGGCGCGCCGGACCTGGAGTTCCGTCTCGCGAGCAAGGCGCTCGAGCTCGAGCAGTCCGGCCTGAGCTATCAGCGCATCCCGCCCGACTACCGGTTCCCGTACGGCCACACGCACAAGCAGCAGGAGGAGGTGTTCGTGGTCGTGGGCGGGAGCGGGCGGATGAAGCTCGACGACGACATCGTCGAGGTCGAGAAGTGGGACGCCGTGCGGGTTCCCCCCGGTACGTGGCGAGGGTACGAGGCCGGGCCGGAGGGCCTCGAGATCCTCGTCTTCGGCGCGCCCAACCTCGGCGAGAACCCGCGGGAGGACGTGGAGGGTCAGCGAGACTGGTGGGCTGACTGAGCGTCGCTCCGTGGATGGATCTCGGCGGATGGGGCGTGTGAGCGCTTCTCGCTGTCCAGACCGTCGTGGAGCCGCCGAGCCTATACTCGCCGCGCGTGCGAACCCTGATCGTCGGTCACGGCGGGCGAGAGAGCGCCCTGGCCTTCCGGATGGCGGAGCACAGCGAGCTGTACGCCTTCGCCGGCCATCTGAACCCCTCGCTCGTGCGCTACGCAGAGCAATCGGGCGGCAAGGTTCAGCTGGGCGATGTGTGCGACGCGCGTGCGATCGCCGAGTTCGCCGATGCGCACGCGATCGACATCGCGATGGTCTCGGCCGACGAACCGCTGGAGGCGGGCGTCGTCGATGAGCTGCTCGCGCACGGCATCCGTGCGGTCGGTCCGACCCGGGCCGGCGCCGAGATCGAGTGGAACAAGGTCTTCGCACGCTCGCTCTTGAGCGAGGTCGCGCCCGAGGCCACGCCGATGCTGCGGGTGGTCGAGAGCGTCGCCGACCTCGACGCCGCGATCGCGGCTTTCGGCGCGGCGCCGGTCGTCGTCAAGCCCTCCGGGCTGACCGGCGGCAAGGGCGTCAAGGTGATGGGGCCGCACCTGGCGAGCCACGCCGAGGCGAGCGACTACGCGCGCAGCCTGCTCGTGCAGGCAAAGCACGACTCGGTGCTGATCGAGGAGAAGATCGTCGGCGCCGAGTTCACGATCCAGGCGATCAGCGACGGCCGCACGGTCGTGTTCCCGCCATCGACCTACGACTACCCCTACCGCTTCGACGGCGACGAGGGCCCCGGCACCGGCGGGATGGGGTCGCTGAGCACCGAGCGGCCGATCCTCCCGTTCATGTCGAGCGAGCACTACGACGCCGCCTGCTCGATCATCGAGCGAGTGATCGCCCGGCTGGGCGCCGAAGGCAGGCGCTTCAACGGGGTCATGAACAGCGGCTTCTTCGCCACCGACGACGGCGTCCGCGTGATCGAGTTCAACGCGCGCTTCGGCGATCCCGAGTGCATGAACATCATGAGCCTGCTCCAGGGCAGCTGGCCGCATGCGATGGAGCGGATCTGTGCGCAGGAGCTGAGCGACGCCGACGTGCCGCTCGAGCGCGGGGCATCGTTGGTGCTCTACCTCGTATCACCGGACTACGCCCTGCCGCGCGCCGCCGGAGCGGCGGTGGAGCCGTACGAGTTCACGCTCGACGTCGACGCGATCGAGCGCGCCGGCTGCAGGGCGTTCTTCTCCTCCGCGGAGCGCGTCTCGGGCGATACGTACAGAACCGTCGGCACCTCGCGTGCCGTCGCGCTCACGACGACGGCCCCCACGCTGGCCGAGGCGCACGCGCGCATCGTCGAGCTCGCCTGCTCGGTCGAGGTGCTGCAGTGGCGGCGCGAGGTCGGCGACGAGCGCTACCTGCAGGGGCTGGCCCGGCTCGTCCACCAGGCGTAGGATCCCGCGCATGATCGTCAAGACCTCGATGCATCCGCAGTTCCTGTCGAACACGTACCTCGTCTGCGACGGTAACGGCGGACCGGCCTTCTTCATCGACGCCGGCGGCCCGGTGCCGCCTCTGATCGAAGCGGCCGATCGGCTGGGCCTGGCGCCCACCCACGTGCTGCTCACACATCACCACTTCGACCACATCTGCGACGTCGGCGCGCTGCGCGAGCGCTGGCCCGAGCTCGAGGTGCTGATCAGCCCGGCCGAGCGCGACATGATCGCCGACTCCGGCGCTGAGGGCGCCGGAGGCGATGGTTCTGCGACGGCTCAGATGCGGCCGATCGAGGCCGGCCAGACCCTCAGCTTCGGGACCCTGGAGGTGCGTCCGCTGCACACGCCCGGTCACACCGCCGGGATGCTCTCGTTCCTCGTCGGCGACCGCGCCGACGCCGGCTCCGGCGGCGGTCGCCCGCGCGCCGGCTCGAGCGCGCCCGGCGGTTTCAGCGGCGGCGAGGCGGTCGTGTTCACCGGCGACACGCTCTTCAAGAACTCCGTCGGCGGCGTCAAAGCGCCCGGCCACAGCACCTACGCCGATCTGCGCGACTCGATCATGGGCACGCTGATGGAGCTGCCGCCGCAGACCGTCATCTACCCCGGTCACTCCGAGGCGAGCACCGTGGCACAGGAGTGGGAGGACAACGGCTTCATTCGCGTGTGGCGCGGGCTCGACCCCGAAGGGTCCGAGCCGTGCACGGCGCTCGGCGAGCCGGCGACGCTCGTGCTGCTCGGCCAGGACTACGACGGCGGCACCAAGGCATGGGTGCGCTGGCCCGACGGGGCCGATGACATCGTGCCCGGCTCACGCGTCCAGCGAAACGGCTAGCGCCGGGCGACGGCCCCTAGGATTGGGGCATGGCGCGCGAAAGCGAGAAGATTCCGACATCGCGCGTGCGCCGCACCGCGACCGTCGCCTCGCTGGCAGCCGGCGAGGCCGTCAAGCAGTTCGGCACGCGCGCAGCGAACGTGACGCGCGGGGAGGAGGCCTCCGAGGAGGCGCTTGGCAGGCGCCAGCTCGAGACCGCCAAGCAGATTGTCGCCGCGCTCGGGACGATGAAGGGCGCCGCCATGAAGCTCGGGCAGGTGATGTCCTTCCTCGACGTCGGCCTCGTGCCCGAGCAGCACCGCGAGGAGTTCCAACGCGAGCTGGCCAAGCTTCGCGACGCCGCGCCGACCGTCTCCTTCAAGCAGATGCGCAAGGTGATCGAGGACGACCTGGAAGAGCCGATCGGCGAGGTCTTCGCGTCCTTCGAGGAGGAGCCGATCGCGGCCGCCTCGATCGGCCAGGTCTACCGCGCGACGCTCCACGACGGCCGCGACGTCGCCGTCAAGGTGCAGTACCCGGGGGTCGCCACAGCGGTGCGCGCCGACATGCAGAACCTGGACATGATCATGCGCCTGCTCAAGCGGATGACGCCCGGGCTCGACGTGAAGGCGATCACCAAAGAGGTCAGGGAGCGCATCATCGAGGAGCTCGACTACGAGCTGGAGGCCCAGAACCAGCGTGCGCTGGCCCGCATCTTCGATGGCCACCCGTTCATCGACGTGCCCGGCGTCGTCACCTCGCTCTCGCGCGAGCGCGTGCTCGTCAGCGAGTTCGTGCACGGCGTCGGCTTCGAGGAGCTGAAGGGACGCTCTCAGGCCGAGCGCGATCGCATCGGCGAGATCGTCTTCCGCTTCTTCCTCGGCTGCCTGTATCGCCACCGCCAGTTCTCCGGCGACCCGCACCCCGGCAACTTCCTGCTGCTCGACGACGGTCGCGTGGCGTTCCTCGATTTCGGCCTGTTCAAGCGGCTCGACAGCGGACCGGTCGACCTCGAGCTCGCCGCTCAGCGCGCCGTCGCCGAGGGCAACGACACGGCCCTGCATCGGCTGCTGGCCGAGTCGGGCTTCCTGCCGCACCCCGAGCGCGTCGACCCCGAGCACCTGCTCGACTTCATCCAGTCGGCGATCTGGTGGTACACGACCGACGAGGTCGTCCAGCTCACGCCCGAGATCGCCACGGAGGTGATGATCGAGAGCTCCGACCCGCGCTCGAGCCACTTTCGCGAGATGCGCCACCAGGACATGCGCCCCGAGCACCTGTTCGGCCGGCGCATGGAGATGCTCACGCTCGCCGTGCTCTCGCAGCTGCGCGCGCGCAACAACTGGCACAGGATCGCGCGCGAGTGGATGTATGGCGATGCCCCCGTCACTGAGCTGGGGCGCCAGGAGGCGGAGTTCTACGGACACACCGGCGTCGGCACGCGCTGAGCAAAGTGTGCATGCTCGGCCCCCCGAGCGGCCGAATTTCAGCTCGGCGGCGAAGCTGACGATACTGCGGTGGTGATAATGCACTACAGCGGGGAGTCGCCCACCGGGGGGCGACTCGAACAACTGTCGAGCGTGGACGCTCGAGGAAACGGGTAGGGAGTGGCAATACGTGTCTCGAACTCCGTTTGAGCTGGAGAACGAGCGCGACCGTGAAAGCGCGCGATTGGCGCTCTCCGGCGAGCTCGACATAGCGACGGTGCCGCGCGTGGAGGCTGCGGTGAATGCGACGTTGAAATCAGACGTAAGGACGCTGACGATCGACCTGAGTCGGCTCACATTCGTCGATTCATCGGGGCTGCGCATGTTCCTCGCGCTCGACCAGCGCGCCGCCGCCGAGGGCTGGACGATGCGCCTGACCCGCCCCACCGAGCAGGTGCTCCGCTCGTTTCGCGTGAGCGGCGTCGAGCGCGAGCTCCGGTTCGTGAAGGAGCCGAGCCTGACATGACCGTGCGCTCCCGCGAGAAAACGTTCGCCGGCACGCGCACGCGCACGCTTCGGGTTCAGCTCGAGCTCGCTCGCGACGTGCAGGCGCCGGCGCTGGCCCGCTGGGAGATCGCCGAGTGCGCCCGCCAGCTCGAGCTCGACCCCTCGCTGTGCCAGTCTCTGATCCTGCTCGTCTCCGAGGTCGTCAGCAACGCGGTGCGCCATTCCCCCGCGCACCCCGATGAGCCGGTCGGGCTGCTGGCCTCCTTCGGCGAGCGCACGATCCGGGTCACCGTCACCGACGCCGGCCACGGCTTCACGCCGCGCCCGCGCGACCCGGAACGCACGCACGACGGCTACGGGCTCTACCTGCTCGAGAAAGTCGCCGACCGCTGGGGCGTGGAATCGCGGGAAGACACCAAAGTCTGGTTCGAGCTGCCGCGCAACGGCTAGTCCGCGGTCGCCGCACGCAGCTCGTCCAGGCAACGACGCAGCAGGCGCGAGACCTGCATCTGGGAGACGCCGATGCGCTTGGCGATCTGTGACTGCGTGAGGTCCTCCACGAAGCGCAACCGCAGGATCTCGCGCTTGCGGGGCGAGAGCTGCTCGAGCGCCTTGCCGACGCTGAGCCCGAGCTCGATCAGCTCGAATCGCTCGTCCTCCTCGCCGAGCGACTCCGCATAGGAGCGGCCCTCCTCGTCATCGGAGCGACCAGGCGCGTCGAGCGAGAGCGTGCCGTACCCGGCCAGCGCCCGAAGCCCGTCGAGCACCTGCTCGGTGCTGAGCTCGAGATATTCCGAGAGCTCGGCGACCGTTGCGGCGCGCCCGTGGTCCTCGCTCAGCAGCCGCTGAGCCTCGCGCACCTGCAGCGCGCGCTCCTGCGCACCGCGCGGCACGTGCAGCGCCCAGCCCGAGTCGCGGAAGTACCGGCGCATCTCACCGAGGATCGTCGGCACCGCGAATGCCTTGAACGGATAGCCCCGCTCGTGGTCGTAGCGGTCGAGGGCCTTCAGCAGGCCGAGCTGCGCGACCTGGAAGAGGTCGTCGAATGGCTCTGAGGAGCGCCCGTACCGGCGCGCCAAGGTGCGGCTGAGCGGCGTGTACTCGGCGATCAGCGCATCGCGCGCCGCGTCATCGCCGTCAAGCTTCCACGCTCTGAACAGAGCTCCCTGCTCCGAGGGCCGGCAGCCTACTTGCTGGTGACGATCCGGAGAGACGGACAGGACGTTGGACATGGCGCGCTCCCTTCTTGCAAGGGTCGCGGGCCGACCTACCGGCGCTCGATGTCGCCGTCTACGTCCTTCCGCTATGCGCGCGAGACACCCCGGCTTCGAAGCTCCCGCCGTCTAATCCTATCCCGTTCGCCTCGATCCCAAACATGGCCACGCTGCCATGGGCGCACTGCGCCGCGAGGGCACCGGTGGGCTAGAGCTCCTGGATCTGCACGAGACTGGTCGTCCCCGGGCGGCCCGAGGGCAGCCCGGCCGTGATGCCCACGCGCTGGCCGGTCTTGCACCAGCCGAGCTCGACGACCCGCCGCGCGGCGTCGGCGATCAGCTTCTCGGTCGTCTCGTGACGACGCATCGAGGCGGCCTGAACCCCCCACATCAGCGCGCAGCGACGCACGGTCTCTTTACCCGGCGAGAGGGCGTAGATCGGGACCGTCGGGCGGTGCGCCGAGACCAGTCGCGCCGAGCGGCCCGACAGCGTCGGCACGATCAGCGCGTCCAGGCGCAGCTCGCGCGCGGCGAGGCTGAGGTTGTGCGCGATCGTGTACGCCGGGTCGGACTCCGTGCGGCGCACGCGCGAGTCGTTCCAGCGCTCGTACGGGGCGATCGCCTCGGCCTGCACCGCCACTGCGGCCATCATTTCGACAGCCTCCACCGGGTAGCTGCCGATCGCGGTCTCCTGCGAGAGCATGACCGCGTCGGTGCCGTCGAGGATCGCGTTGGCCACGTCGGCCACCTCGGCACGCGTGGGGCGCGAGGATGCGACCATCGAGTCGAGCATCTGCGTGGCGGTGATCGACGGACGCGCCATCCAGCCCGCCAGCTCGAGCAGTTGCTTCTGGACGATCGGCACCCGCTCGATCGGCAGCTCGATCCCGAGGTCGCCGCGCGCGACCATCACGCAGTCGGCCACTTTGAGGATCTCCGCGGCGCGCTGGACCGCCTGTGGCTTCTCCATCTTCGCCACCAGCGGCAGGCGTGTGTGCTCGCGCACCGCCTGCACGTCCTCCGGGCGCTGCACGAACGAGAGCGCCACCATGTCAACGCCGATCGACTCGCCGTGGCGCAGCAGCGCGAAGTCCTCCTCGGGCACGGCCGGAAGCGACTCGACGTCGCCCGGGATGTTGAGCCCCTGACGCGAGGCGACCGCGCCGCCGACCTCGACCGTCGCTTCGACCTCGTGGCTGGCCGGGCGCACGGCCAGCACGCGCAGGCGCACGGAGCCGTCGGCCAGATACAGCACGGCGTCCTTCTCGAGCGCCTCCGCCATCCCGCCCCACGAGACGCTCATGTGCTGCGCATCGCCCTCGAACTCCTCCCCGTTGACCGAGAACGTGAGCTGCGCGCCCGGCGTCAGCTCGACGATGTCCTCGCGCAGCGGTCCGATGCGGAGCTTCGGGCCGGGGAGGTCCTGCAGGATCGCCACCGGGCGCCCCACGCGGCCGGCGGCGTCGCGTACGCGCCGCACCGTCTCCGCGTGCTCGTCGAGGGTGCCGTGGGAGTAGTTCAGGCGCGCCACGTCCATCCCCGCCTCGATCATCCGCAAGAGCGTCTCCGGCGCGCGCGAGGCCGGTCCGATGGTGGCGACGATCTTGGTGCGGCGCATCGACCCAACCTATCGAGCGCCGCCCTCGTTGCCCGGGCGAGCGCGAGGTCTTGCACGCACCGTGACGCCGGGCTCGGCCGCGCCCTAGCATCGGGGGATGCTCGGACCCTCACGTCCCGTGCCCAAAGTCGGCGCACGCGTGCGCATCGCCCACTTCGGCGGCGACTTCGAGAGCGGCTCGATCGTCGCCGTGGCCGAGGACGGCCGCCGGCTGCAGGTTCGCGGCGAGGCCGGGGAGGCCTACGAGTTCGTGCTCAGTCCAGCCACCGCTTGCTTCGTCTCGGCCGCCAGCGCTCAGGGGCCGCGGCTCGAGCTGCTCGACTAGGGCGCCCGCACGTCGGGGAAGTGCTCGGCGCAGTGCTCGCGCAGGGTCTCCCGCACCCAGCCACGCTCGGCCGCGGTCGCCGCGCGAAAGCGCGCCAGCAGCTCGCGCTGGCGCTCGATCGGCGCGCCTGCAATCGTCCAGCGCACGGCGAGACGCTCGAACAGGAGCTCGACGGCGCGCTGCCAGGCGTCCTCCTGTGTGGCGGCCGCGCGCCCGCCGCTGCCCGCGAGCGTCTCGGCATACTCGCGCCGCGCGGCCGGTGGCAGCGAGCCACGCAGCGTCAGCACGTTGCCCTCGGCGTCGGCGTAGTCGGTGCCCGGCGCGCGCAGTCGCCGCTTCTCCCGTCCACGCTTGCCCACGCCGACGATTATCGCGTCCGCGCTCAGGGCGTGTGAGCGCGCGGCAGGCCGAAGCGCTCGAACAGCTCCGGCATCAGGAAGGCCGTCATCGCGCCGATTCGCTCGCCGTCGAGGTCGACGACCGTGATGCTGTGCGCGCTCGCGCTGCCGTCCTCGGCATCCAGGAGGTAGTGCGCGAAGGCGAGCTGCCCGTTCGCGCGAAACGGCTTGCACGACCAGCGCAAGCGCCCGTCCAGGGGCCAGCCCGAGAGGAACTCGGTGACGTCGCGGCGCCCGCGGAACCAGCTCGTCAGCGGGGGCATCGACATCGTCACCTCCTCGGTCAGCATCGCGGCGAGGGCATCGACGTCGGCCCGCTCCCATGCCTCGACGTAGCGCTGCACGAGCGCGCGCAGGCGGTCGTCGTCGAGGTCGCGCAGTGTGTCCTGCTGGCTGCGGGTCGGCAGGCGCTGATCGAGCGTCCTGTGGGCACGCTGCAGGGCGCTGTCGACGGAGGCCGGCGTCGCGTCGAGGGCACCCGCGACCTCGCGGGCGGAGAAGCCGAGCACGTCGCGCAGGATCAGGACCGCGCGCTGGCGCGGCGGCAGCAGCTGCAGGGCGGCGATGAACGCCAGCTCGACGCTCTCGCGCTGCTCGTAGCGCGCCTCGGGGTCCGCGCGCGCGTCCTCGGGCTCCAGCGCCGAGTCGGGCAGCGGCTGCACCCACACCGACTCGCTCAGGGGCGGCCCGGGACCGTCGTTCGGGTCCGCCGCTGGGCCGTGATCGAGCGGCAGCACCCGCCGGGCACGGCGTTCGATCACCCGCAGCGAGGAGTTGGTCGCGATCGCGTACAGCCACGAGCGCGGCGAGCTGCGACCCTCGAATCCGGAGAGGCCGCGCCAGGCGCGCAGGAGCGTCTCCTGAAGAGCGTCCTCCGCGTCGTCCGGTGAGCCGAGCATGCGGTAGCAGTGGACGTAGAGGCCGGCGCGGTGCGGCTCGAGCAGCCTGGCGAAGGCGTCCTCGTCGCCCGCGCGCGCAGAGTCGAGCAGCTCGAGCGAGCTCACGCCGGCGCGCTCACCGCCTCGAGCAGACGATAGGAGCCGACCTCGCTGAGCTTGCTCACGACGGGCTGCTCCTCACAGCGCTGCGCGATCTCGCGCTGAAAGCGCTGGAAGGAGTCGAGCGATGGAAGCGGGGTCTCCTTGCCGTCGGCGACGATCGCGAAGTGCACGAAGCTGCGGCCGTCCTCGGCTCTGAACGTGGCGTAGCGGAACCCGTCGGGCCGCATCTGCGCGAGCTCCTCGTACACGGCCCGCACAAGCCGTTCGTTCTCGGCCACGCGATCCGGCTTGACCTTGTAGCGGACGATCACTGCGCTCATCATGCCTCCTCCAGCTCGACTCTTGCCAGGGTGCCCGCGGCCAGCCTGTCCGCCACCGCGGGGATCTCACGACTGCCGCGGCGTCCGGGCAGCGCCAGGCCGCACGCGGCGCCGACGAGCGCGATCGCGGCGGACACGACGATCGCCGGCGCGAAGCCGTCGATGAAGCTGTGGGGCGAGGCGTAGCTGCCGGCGCCGGCGAAGACGGCGACGGCCAGGGCGATCCCGAACACACCGCCCAACTCGCGCATCATGCTGTTGGCTCCCGCCGCCTTTCCGACGTGCTCGACCGCGATCGAGCCGACGACCGAGTTCTGCGCGGCCGGGATCGCCATCGAGATGCCCACGCCGGCGACGAGGAAGGGCCCGAGCAGCTGCGAGTAGGCGATGTCGGTGGTGGCCGTCAGTGCCAGCCAGGTGGCCCCGCCGGCCTGCAGCAGCAGGCCGGCGACCATCAGCGGGCGCTCGCCGATGCGGTCGGCCATCGTCCCTGCGATCGGCGCGACCGTGATGAAGGTTGCGGTCCAGGGCAGCAGCTTCAGGCCGGCGTCGAGCGGTCCGCTGCCGATGACGACCTGAAGCAGCTGGGGGAAGAAGAACACGCACGAGAAGAGCGATCCGAACGTGCAGAAGATCGCCGCGTTGCCCGCCGAGAACGCGCGCGAGCGGAAGAAGCGCAGCGGCAGCATCGGCTCGCGAGCGCGGCGCTCCCAGGCGATGAAACAGCCGAGCAGGATCAGGCCCGCCGCGAGCGCGGCGAGCACCTCGAAGCTGCCCCAGCCGACGATGTTGCCGCGCACGAGGCTCCAGACCACGCCGAAGACGCCGGCCGAGACGAGCGCGAGCCCGCCGACGTCCACGCCCGTGTCGCCGCCATGGCTCTCCTGCATCCGCGCGAGCACGAGCGGCGCCGCGATCAAGCCGATCGGGACGTTGAGCCAGAAGATCCACTCCCAGTCGATGCCCTGCACCACCGCTCCTCCCACGAGCGGGCCGCTGGCCACGGCGATGCCCGTGATCGCGCTGAACATGCCGATCGCAGCGCCACGACGCTCCGGTGGGAAGGCTCCGCTGAGCAGCGCAAGCGCGAGCGGCATCAACAGCGCCGCGCCGGCGCCCTGTGTGGCGCGGGCGGCGATCAGCCAGCCGACGCTCGGCGCCAGCGCGCACGCCGCCGAGGCGAGCGAGAAGAGGGCGAGCCCCGCCGCATACATGCGCCGGCGCCCGAAGCGATCGCCCAGCGCCGCCCCGGTTATCAACAGCACGGCGAAGCTGAGGTTGTAGGCGTTGACCGTCCACTCCAGCTCCTCGACCGACGCGCCGAGGTCGCGCTGGATCGTGGTGAGGGCCGTCGATACGACGACCGTGTCGAGTGCCGCCATCAGCGAGCCGATGCCCGTCAACGCCAGCACCCAGCGTGTCTTTGCGTTCATGTACCTATAGACCCGGCCGGGGTCCGAAATCCATCGCGACGCGTGCCGGGGCGCTGCTGCGCCGGCACGCGCCGGCGCGATTCGTGCGTGACGCCGTCCGCGGGAGCTCGGCGGCGGGGCAGAGCTACTGCTGCTCGGCGGCGCGCTGCAGCTGCGAGCGCACGTCGCCGGTGATCGGCTTGGCGTGGCCCGGCCAGGCGGCGGCCGGCTCGAGCGCTGCCAGCTTGAGCATGCTGGCGCGCGCCTGCTCGGTATCGAAGTTGTAGACCGGGAAGGGCAGGTGTGCAGCCGAGTCGCGCCCCCACATGTCCAGTGTGTAGAAGCAGTCGCTGCTCAGCGCGAGGCGGTCGGACTCGCGCCAGAGGGCGATCTGCCCGGGGGCGTGGCCGGGGATCTCGACGACGCGGAAGCCCGCGATCTCATCGCCCTCGGCGACCGTGCCGGCGATCTGCACCGGGCCGCCGTCCCAGGCGTAGCGGTGCATCAGCCGCTGCACCTGGCGGTGGGGGAAGGGCAGCCCCGCGAGCCCCTCCGGCCAGTAGCGAAAGCCACCGCTGCCTTCGGCGTCCTCCACCTCGGCCGGGTGGCAGAAGACGGGAGCCCCCAGCCCCGGCGCGGCGCCGCGGTGGTCGGTGTGCCCGTGACCGAGCACGATCCGGCGGATGCCGCCGAGCTTGGCGCCGGCGGTGGCGAGCGCACGGGTCATCGTGCGGGCGCCGGCGTCGAACAGGGTGACGCCGCCCTCGTCCTCGATCAGGTACACGTTGCAGCGCGCCGGCTGGCCCTGGACGACCCAGACGCCGGCCGCGATCAGCTCGGCGTCGCTCGCGGTGAGCCTGCCGGCGAGGCGTGTCTTGGCGTTGAAGGCGCCCGCGAGGCGCGCCTCTGCGCCCGAGCCCTGGGCGGGCATCAGGCCGATCTGGCGTGGTAGGGCGATCGAGTCGGGGAAGGCATCGTTGGCCTGGATGAAGCCGTCTTCGATCGTCAGCAGGTCGATGCCCTCCATCGTCACCCGATCGCCTGTGGGGGCGATGCCGTTGAGCGATCCAGGCCCCGCGAACGTGCCCGTGAGGCGCCACTGAACGGCGCAGCGCGGCTCCTCGGTCGTGGTGGTGACGATCTGGAAGTCGAGGTCGGGCACCGCGTCGAGCAGCTCGCCGAGGAACGCGCGCACGCCGTCGGGCGCGAGCACGTCGACCTGGCCGCGGACGTTCTCGCGGCCGCCATCCGCCCACATTCCCACCGCCGTCTCCAGCTCGCGGGCCGCGATCGCCTCGAAATAGCGACGCGCAACGTGCTCGGCCCCGGTTTTGGTGATGCGCCTGCCCCTGCGCGCCTGGCGCACATTCGCCGCGGCCTGCTCGACCTTGGTTGCAGCCTCTGCTCCGCCGCTCTCCTGCTCAGCCATGCATCCTCCTTCTCGCAAGCCGCTGCCGACCCTGCCCTCGGTGCGTAGTCTAGTCTCCGCGAGGTGGTCGAGGCGAGCAACGTCAGCGGCGCGCAGACGTCGCCCGGCGCCGATCGCAGGCGGCAGGCGGGGGCGGAGAAGCGCGAGCTGGGCAGGGGCGAGCGCGTGCTCCCGGGGGTGTTCCGGTTGCGTCTGCCGTTGCCCTGGCCGGGCGTCCCGCACTGCAATGCCTGGGCGGTGAGGTCAGGGGAGGGGTTCGTGCTGTTCGACACCGGCATGCACCAGCCCGACTCGATCGCCAACCTGGAGCGGGCGCTGCAGATGTGCGGGCTTGCGCTCGAGGACACCAGCCTGATCGTGTGCACGCACGCGCACTCCGACCACTGCGGCCAGGCGCCGATCATCGCCGAACGCGCAGGCTGTGACATCTGGATGCATCCCAGCCACGAGCTGCTCGACAACATGGTCGAGGATCCGGTCGCCGTGTTCGCGCGGCGCCTGGAGGTCGCCCGCCAAAGCGGCGTGCCCGCCGAGCCCCTGCAGCGCTATGCCGAGGAGCGCAAACCGCGCGAGACCGGCTTTGCCGCCGTGATCGAGCCCGCGCGCGAGCTGCTCACGGGCGTCACGATCGAGACGGACCTCGGCCCGTGGACGGTCTATGAGACGCCCGGGCACGCGCCCTCGCACGTGTGCCTGTTCCAGCCCGAGCGACGCCTGCTGATCTCGGGGGACCATCTGCTCGGCAGGATCTCCCTGTACTTCGAGTACGGCACCTCGCCGGATCCGGTCGGCGAGTTCCTGCACTCGCTCGACGTCGTGCAGCGCCTCGGAGCGCGCCTGTGCCTGCCCGGGCACGGGCGCACGTTCGCCGACGTGCACGCCCACATCGAGGGCAATCGCAAGCTCGTGCACGAACGGCTCGACAGCGTGGCCGGCGCGCTGGCCGGAGAGCCGCTGAGCGCATTCGAGGTGGTTCCCCATCTCTACGGCGGCTCGCTCTCCGAGCAGAACGCGCAGTGGCTGCTCTCGGAGGTGCTCAGCTACCTGCGCCACCTGCAGGCGCTCGGCCGCGCGCAGGCGATTCCCGGAGAGCCGGAGCGCTGGACTGCATAATCAATAGATGCGCATCGACGAGATCCTCTCCTCGCGGACGCCGGTCTTCTCGTTCGAGTTCTTCCCGCCGAAAACGGACGCCGGCGAGCAGAACCTGTACGCGGCGCTGAACGACCTGAAGGCGCTCGAGCCGTCGTTCGTCTCGGTCACCTACGGCGCCGGCGGATCCAGCCGCTCCAAGACGATCGAGATCGTCAAGCGGATCAAGGAGGAGTTCGGGCTGGAGGCGATGGCGCACTTCACCTGCGTCGGCGCCACCGTGCCCGAGCTTCGCGGGACGCTCGACGAGATGCGGCGCGCCGGCATCGACAACGTGCTCGCGCTGCGCGGCGACCCCCCGGAGGGCCAGGAGGACTGGATCAAGACCGACGGGGGCCTCGAGTACTCGCGCGAGCTGGTCGAGCTGATCGGCTCTGACTACGAGTTCGCGATCGGCGCCGCGTGCTTCCCGGAGACGCACATACACGCACAGAGCCCGGAGGCCGATCTGCGCTATCTCGCCGAGAAGGTGCAGGCGGGCGTGGACTTCCTGATCACGCAGATGTTCTTCGACAACAGCTTCTACTTCGACTTCGTCAAGCGCGCCCGTGCGGCCGGCGTCACGGTTCCGATCATCCCCGGCGTGATGCCGATCACCCGCGGTGGCCAGGTCGAGCGGATGGCGAGCATGTGCGGCTCGGCGATTCCCGACGGGCTGCGCAGGGAGCTGCACGCCCGCGACGACGACGCCGAGGCGGTGCTCGACTTCGGCGTCGCCTACGCGACCCTGCAGTGCTCCGAACTGCTCGCCGCAGGCGCGCCGGGCATCCACTTCTACACGCTCAACCGCTCACCCGCCACGCGTGCCATCCTGAGCGCGCTGAAGCTCTCGTGCCCGTGGGAGCGGGCGATCTACCCGGCTTCGATCTCCAGCCCCTCGGCCACCCGCGGCGAGCCGTCGGGCGCGTCGTAGCGGACATCCACCGAGTCGTTCTGGCGATAGGTGCCGACGCCCCAGGCGCCCAGCAGCCAGCGCCAGCCGCTGATCCTGTCCTTGCGCAGCTCCTGCTCGAACACGAGCGCCCCTTCGCGCACCGAGAAATCCCTGCCCAGCTGCTGCGGCACGCCGTTCAGGTAGACCTGGTAGGGCTCGCGCACGTCACTCGGCAGCCTGACTCTGGATCTGGCCATCGCAGGCGGATTATGCACCGAGCGAAGGGTGCATTCGGCCGGCCGGACGGGCGCCGCCTCTGACACCCGGTCCGACGCGTACTCTCCGCTGCGTGAGCGTCAGCGAGATCCCCTACACCGTCCGCCGTTCCTCGCGAGCGCGGCGCGTGCGCGTGAACGTCCACGCTCACGCCGGCGTCGAGGTCGTGCTCCCCGCTCGCGCCCCCGAGCGCGCCGCCGCGGCCGCCATCAGCGAGCTGCGGCCGTGGATCGAGCGCCGCCTCGACGAGGCGCGCGAGGCGCTCGCGCGCGTGGCCGCGCGTGCCGGCACGCTGCCCTATCTGGGCGAGTCGCTCGAGCTCGTGCCCCAGACCGGGCGCAGCCGCGTGCACCGTCAGGGCACGCAGCTGCTCGTGCCCGACGGCGACGCGCGCCCGGCGATCGAGCGCTTCTACCGCCGCGCCGCGCGGGCCGAGATCGGGCCGCGGCTCGATCGCGCCACCGCGCTCGCCGGCACTCCCTACAGCGATCTCTCGATCAGAGCGCAGAAGACGCGCTGGGCCTCGTGCGCCGCCAACGGCTCGATGAGCTTCAACTGGCGGCTGCTGCTGGCCCCCGAGCGCGTGCTCGACTACGTCGTCTGGCACGAGGTCTGCCACCTGCAGGTGCTCGACCACTCGCCGCGCTTCTGGAAGCTGCTCGAGCGCTGGTGGCCCGACTACCGCGACGATCGCGAGTGGCTGCGGGTCAACGGGGCGACGCTGGTGCTTTAGTCCCGCTCGTCGATCGGCACGTAGTCGAGGTCGCGCTCGCCGGTGTAGATCTGGCGGGGACGGGCGATCTTCTGCTCTGAGTCCTCGACCATCTCCCTCCACTGCGCGATCCAGCCGCTGGTACGACCGATCGCGAACATCACCGGGAACATCGCCACGGGAAGACCCAGCGCCTCGTAGATCAGGCCCGAGTAGAAGTCGACGTTGGGGTAGAGCTTGCGCGAGGTGAAGTAGTCGTCGTCGAGCGCCCGCTTCTCGAGCTCTGAGGCCACGTCGAGCAGCGGGCTCTTGCCGCGCACCTCGAACACGTCGTCGAGGTATTTCCGGATGATGCGGGCGCGCGGGTCGTAGTTCTTGTAGACGCGGTGGCCGAAGCCCATCAGGCGCTCGTCGCCGGCCTTGACGCCCTCGAGGAAGTCCGGAATGTTCTCGATCGTCTCGATCCGTTTGAGCATCCGCAGCGCCGCCTCGTTGGCGCCGCCGTGCAGCGGCCCGTAGAGCGCCGCCACGCCGGCCGCAACGGCTGTGTAGGGATCGACGTGAGTCGAGCCGACCGAGCGCACGGCGCTCGTGGAGGCGTTCTGTTCGTGGTCGGCGTGGAGGATGAACAGCACGTCCAGCGCCCGCGCCAAGCGAGGATCGGGCTCGTACTTGAGCTCGGTCATCTTGTACATCATCCCGAGGAAGTTGCCGGCGTACTCGAGGTCGTTGTCGGGATACACGTACGGCTGGCCCATGTTGTGACGGAAGGCGAACGCCGCGAGCGTCGGCATCTTCGCGAGCAGGCGAATGATCTGCATCGCACGAACGCGCTCGTCGCGGATCTGGTTGGCGTCGGGGTAGAAGGTCGAGAGCGCGCCGACCGAGGCCACGAGCATGCCCATCGGGTTCGCGTCGTAGCGGAACCCCTGCATGAAGTCCTTCACGTTCTCATGCACGAACGTGTGGATCGTGATCTCGGCGACCCATCCCTCGAGCTCGGTCCTGCTGGGGAGTCTGCCGTTGATCAGCAGGTAGGCGACCTCGAGATAGGTCGAGTGCTCGCACAGCTGCTCGATCGGATAGCCGCGGTGCTGCAGGATGCCCGCGTCGCCGTCGATGTAGGTGATCGAGCTGCGGCACGAGGCCGTGTTCATGAAGGCCGGGTCGTAGGACATCATGCCGAATTCGTCCTCGCGCACCTTGATCTGGCGCAGGTCGCTCGCGCGCACCGTCGAGTCCGTGATCGGCAGCTCATATGACGTTCCCGTGCGGTTGTCCGTAACCGTCAACGTGTCCTTCGAGCCGGCCTCGCTGCTGTCCGCGCCTGCCGCCGACTGGTTGGCTGCGACCGTCGAAGGGTCAACGACCTGGCCCTTCGCGTCAGCCTCGGTCTCTGTGCTCATCTGCTTCTCCTATCGACGGGTGGGGCGGGGCCGAGATCTCGACCTCGAATTATGAGTCAAGTCGGCGCGCGACCCGGGCCAACGACGCAGGTGACGTCCGTGGCCCGGTGGTTTCGGGGCAGTGGCGCAGGTCAGTGCTGGGGCAGGCGCGTGCCCGTGGCGACCGTGCGCACGCGCGCCGGGGACGGCGGCGATGCCTCGCCGTGCGGCCCGCGCCGGCGGGGTCGTGGGCCGCGGGAGCGCGGGCGATGCGGGTGCGGCGGACGGCTGCGCGGGCCGATGCCGCCGTCGCCTCCCGGCGCCGGCTCCGGCGTCTGGCGCACCGCCCAGCGGACCAGCAGGAAGAGCGCCACGATCGGGATCTTCAGGAGGAACATCAGCCAGATGAACGTCCAGGTGGTCACGTGCAGCGATCATACCCTGCGTTGGGATACGCGCAACACAGCGTGACGACACGCGGGGCGGCCGGCTGCGGTGCGCCCGCGACCGCACGATGGCGCCTGCGCGCGGCTCAGGCGCTGACGGCGCTGAACTGGGTGATCGTGTGCAGCTCGCCCAGGCGCGCCTCGATCTCCTCGCGCGTCAACCGCTCCACGCGCTCGGTGCCGAACTCCTCGACGTTGAATGAGGCGAGCACCGTCGCACGGGCCATCGCGCGGCGCAGCAGATCGTCGGAGAGCCCCTCCTCCAGGTTGGCCGCGATGTAGCCGACGAAGCCACCCGCGAACGTGTCGCCGGCGCCGGTTGGATCGATCACGGTCTCGAGCGGATAGGCGGGCAGCGCGAAGAAGCCCTCGCCGGTGACGAGCGCCGCGCCGTACTCGCCCTGCTTGGCGACGATCACGCGCGGGCCCCAGCCGAGGATCTCGCGCGCCGCCGAGACGAGGTTGGGCTTGCCCGTCAACTGGCGGAGCTCCGCATCGTTGAGGATCAGACAGTCAACGCCCGCGACCGCCGCCACGAGCGAGTCGCGCGCGATCTCGATCCACAGGTTCATCGAGTCCAGGGCCACGAAGCGAGCCTGCGGAAGCTGCGCGCGAACCTCGCGCTGCAGGTCCGGTTGGATGTTGGCCAGGAACAGCACCTCGCTCGAGCGCGAGCGCTCCGAGAGCTTCGGCTGGAAGCCCTCGAAGACGCCGAGCTGCGTGTCGATCGTCTCGCGCGAGTTCAGGTCCCAGCCGTACTCGCCGTGCCAGAAGAACGTGCTGCCGCCCGCCACCCGCTCGACGTCGGAGAGATCGGTGCCGCGCGTGCGCATCACCTCGAGCTGCGGCTCGCCGAAGTCCTCACCCACCGGCCCGACCACGCGCACCTGCTCGAAGAACGACGCCGCCAGCGCGAAGTGCGTCGCCGCGCCCCCCAGCATCCGCTCGCGCTGCCCGAACGGCGTCTTGACCGTGTCATAGGCGATCGAGCCCACCACCGTGATCGACATGGGCGCGCACCTTAGAGCACCCCCCGAGCCTCCGCTAGCCTGACCGCCCGATGCGCGCGATTCAGATGACCGAGTTCGGTGGCCCGGAGGTGCTCAGGCTGGTCGAGCTGCCCACGCCCGAGCCCGGTCCCGAGGAGGTGCTGATCAGGGTCCTGCGGGCCGGACTGAACTTCGCCGACACGCACACGCGCACCGACTCCTATGTGCGCAAGGCGACGCTCCCGCTCGTCCCGGGCGGGGAGGTGGCCGGGCTGCGCGAGGACACCGGCGAGCGCGTCGTCGCGCTGGTCGGCGAGGGCGGCTATGCCGAGTACGCGCTCGCGCCGCGCCAGCTCGTGCACCCGATCCCGGCCGAGCTCGACGAGGGCGCCGCGCTGGGGCTGCTGATCCAGGGGCTGACCGCGTGGCACCTGTACCGAACGGCCGCGCACGTGGCCGGCGGCGAGAGCGTCGTCGTGCACTCCGCCGCCGGCGGGGTCGGCTCACTGGCCGTGCAACTCGGGCATCCGCTCGCCGCTGGGCGCGTGATAGCGACCGCATCGAGCTCGGAGAAGCGCGCGCTCGCACTCGAGCTCGGCGCGGACGTCGCCGTCGCAGCCGACGCCGACGGCCTCACCGAGCGGCTGCTCGACGCCAACGGCGGGCGGCCCGTCGACGTCGTCTTCGACATGGCAGGCGGCGCCGTGTTCGACGCCTCCTACCGGGCGCTCGCCCCGTTTGGGCGGATCGTCGTCTGCGGGATCGCCTCAGAGCAGGCCAACGAGGTGCGCACCGGCTCGCTGCTGCGCCACTCGCGCTCGGTCGTCGGCTTCTACCTGTTTCACGCGCTGGAGCGCCCCGGCATGTTCGCCGAGGCGCTCGCCGACCTGTTCGCGCGCGCCGCACGCGGCGAGCTGCGCACCGTGATCGGCGCCACCTATCCACTCGAGCAGGCCGCCCAGGCCCACGTCGACCTGCGCGAGCGGCGTACGACCGGCAAGCTCCTGCTCGACCCGGCCGCGTGAGCGCCGGTGGCCCGGGCCCGGCCCGCCGCGTCGCGATGCGTAAGCTGCTGGCTTGCTGACGATGGCCGCCTCCTTCGCCGATCTCGGGCTCTCTGAGTCCACCCTCCACGCGCTCGCCGACGTGGGCTACGAGTCCCCCAGTCCGATCCAGGAACAGGCGATTCCGTCCCTGCTCGAGGGCCGCGACGTGATCGGCCAGGCGCAGACCGGCACCGGCAAGACGGCCGCCTTCGGCCTGCCGATCATGGAGTACGTCGACCCCGAGAACCCCGAGGTCCAGGCGCTCGTGCTGACGCCCACGCGCGAGCTCTGCATCCAGGTCACGCAGGCGCTGCGCACCTACGGGGCGCACAGCGGGATCGACGTCGTCGCCGTCTTCGGCGGCGCCCCGATCCGCACGCAACAGGCGCAGCTGCGGGCCGGCGGGCACGTCGTCGTCGGCACCGTCGGCCGCGTACTCGACCTGATCTCGCGCCACTCGCTCGTGCTGCACGACTGCCGCTTTCTCGTGCTCGACGAGGCCGACGAGATGCTCGACCTCGGCTTCCTCGAGGACGTCGAGAAGATCATCTCGCTGACCCCATCCAGCCGGCAGACGGCGCTTTTCAGCGCGACCATGCCGCCGCCGATCCGCAAACTGGCCGACCGCTACATGTACGACCCGACGATCATTCAGGTCGAGGCGGAGACGCTGACGATCGATACGGTTGCGCAGTTTCAGCTCCCGGTCGAGACGAGGGCCAAGGCCGACAAGCTCGTAGAGGTGCTGCGCGCAGAGGCGCCCGAGCAGGCGATCGTGTTCGTGCGCACCAAGATCCGTGCCGACCAGCTGTTTCGCACGCTCAAGGACCGCGGCATGAACGTCAGGGCGCTGCACGGCGACATGACGCAGGGATCGCGCGACGGGGTGATGCTGGCGTTCAAGGGTGGGCGAGTGCCGATCCTCGTCGCCACCGACGTCGCCGCGCGCGGCCTCGACATCTCGACCGTGACGCACGTGATCAACTACGACGTGCCGACCAGCCCGGACACCTACGTCCACCGGATCGGGCGCACCGGGAGGGTTGGGCGCTCCGGGCGCGCGATCACGTTCGTCGAGGACCGCCAGAAGCGCGAGCTCGAGGCGATCGAACGGCACATCGGCACGAGCATCGCCAAATGGGAGAAGGGAGCAGAGGCCGCGCCCACGCCCGTACGCGAGCGCCCGCGGCGGCACTCAAAGCCCCGCATCTCCCGCCGCGACGAGCAGGAGCCCTACGTCAAGCTCGTGCTCGGCGGCGGGCGCTCCTCGGGGCTGCAGGTCGCCGACATCGTCGGCGCCGTGACCTCCTCCGCCGGACTCGACGGCGAGGCCGTGCGCGACGTGCTCGTGCTCGAGCGCTTCTCCTTCCTGTCCGTCCCCGCCGGCGAGGCGCAGCGCGTGATCGGATCGCTCGACGGACGCGAGCTGCGCGGGCGCAAGCTCAGCCTGCAGCTGGTCGGAGGACAGTAGAGCGAGCATCATCGCCCGAAGGGCGACCATCAAAAACGAACGCGGGTCCCGTGCCCGCCGAGGGAGAGCCTTCATGTCCACAGCCACCATGCAGACCACCGAAGGGCCGATCGTCTTCGAGCTGTTCGACGAGGACGCGCCCAAGACGGTCGAGAACTTCCGCAAGCTCGCCGGCCAGGGCTTCTACGACGGGCTCACCTTCCACCGCGTGATCAAGGACTTCATGATCCAGGGGGGCTGCCCCCAGGGCACCGGCACCGGCGGTCCCGGCTACACCTTCGAGGACGAGATCAACCCGCACAAGGTCGTGCGCGGGGCGCTGGCCATGGCCAACGCCGGTCCCAACACCAACGGCTCGCAGTTCTTCATCGTCACCACCGACGCCGCTCCCTGGCTCGACGGCAAGCACACCGTCTTCGGCCAAGTGACCGACGGCATGGACGTGGTCGACCGGCTCGAGGACGTCGACACCGACTCCGGTGACCGCCCCAACGAGCCGATCGGGATCGCGTCGATCGAGCTGTCCGAGTAGCCCTCGCAGGCGTTCGCATCGGAGTAGTCTTGTTCGCACAGAGCGAGCACTGAGAGCGAGCGAACAGGGGAGACACCGATGGCGTCCGTCGAGCAGGCCCACAGCGTCGAGCAACCGCAGCCGACCGAGAACGGCGGCCGATCTTCGATCGACCAGGCGCAGTCGGCGGGAGGCATTCCCGTCGAGAACCCCGCCACCGGCGAGATCGTCGCCACCGTCGCCGACCTCGGGCCCGAGGCGGTCGCCGAGATGGCCCGCCGCGGCCGCGCCGCGCAGCCGAGCTGGGAGGCCTACGGGTTCGACGGACGTGCGCGCGTGCTGCTGCGCGCGCAGAAGTGGCTGATGGACAACGCCGAGCAGGTCGTCGCGACGATCATCTCGGAGACCGGCAAGACGTTCGAGGATGCGACGTTCGCCGAGATCTCCTACGCCGGCAACGCGTTCGGCTTCTGGGCCAAGCACGCGCCCGACTACCTGGATGACGAACGCGTCAAGTCGAGCCAGCTGCTGGTCAAGGGCAAGAAGCTGATCCAGCGCTACCGCCCGCTCGGGCTGATCGGCGTGATCGGCCCGTGGAACTACCCGCTGACCAACTCCTTCGGCGACTGCATCCCCGCGCTCGCCGCCGGCAACAGCGTGATCCTCAAGCCATCCGAGATCACCCCGCTGACCTCGCTGATGATGGCCGAAGGGCTGCTCGAGTGCGGCCTGCCCGAGAACGTGTTCCAGGTCGCGACCGGTCGTGGTGAGACGGGTGCCGCGCTGATCGAGGAGGTGGACATGATCATGTTCACCGGATCCACACGGACCGGCAAGAAGGTTGCCGAGGCCGCGGCCCGCCGGCTGATACCCGTGTCGCTGGAGCTCGGTGGCAAGGACCCGATGATCGTCCTGTCCGATGCCGACCTCGAGCGCGCAGCCAACTTCGCCACCTACTACTCGATGCAGAACGCCGGGCAGACCTGCATCTCGATCGAGCGCGCCTACGTCGAGGCGCCCGTGTACGACGAGTTCGTCGAGAAAGTCTCCGAGAAAGTCCGCGCCCTGCGGGTGGGCAAGCCCGAAGGCCCCGGCTCGGTCGAGGTCGGCGCGATCACATTCCCGCCGCAGCTGCAGACGATCGAAGACCACGTCACCGACGCCGTCGACAAGGGCGCGCGCGTGCTCGCCGGCGGCCACGCCTCCAATCAGGGCGGTGGCCGGTTCTACGAGCCGACCGTGCTCGTCGACGTCGACCACACGATGAAGTGCATGACCGAGGAGACCTTCGGGCCGACGCTCCCGATCATGAAGGTCGCCGACGCCGATGAGGCCGTGCGCCTTGCCAACGACTCGCCCTACGGGCTTGCCTCGTCCGTCTTCACGCGCGACACCGAGCGCGGAGAGGCGCTTGCACGACGCATCGAAGCCGGCGCGACCACCGTCAACGACGCGATGATCAACTACGCCGCGCTCGAGCTTCCGATGGGCGGCGCCAAGGCGTCCGGCCTCGGCTCGCGCCACGGCGCCGGTGGCATCCGCAAGTACTGCTCGCAGCAGGCGATCGTCGTCACGCCGCGGCTCGCGATGAAGAAGGAACCGCACATGTACCCGTACAAGAGCCGCACGTCCAAACTGCTCGCAGGCTTGTTCAAGTTCCTCTACGGCCGCGGCAAACGCGCCTGACCTAGGAGAGCGACATGCCGAGCAGGCGTTCCAGCTCGGGGATCGACTCGGCCGCGCTCGTGTGGTGCACCGTGGCCATGCCGAGCTTCTCGGCCGGCGTCAGGTTGAAGGGGAGGTCGTCCACGTAGACGCACTCGCCCGGGGACACGCCGGCGCGCTCGGCACCGAGCTCATACATTCGCCGCGCCGGCTTGCGCGTGCCCTCGACACCCGAGATCACGACGCCGTCGAAGAGCTCGTCGAACAGGTCGTGCGGGTAGCGGTGAACGCCCCACGAGTTGGAGACGAGTGCCGTGCGCACGCCGCCCGTGCGCGCCCTGCGCACCGCCTCGACCATCGCCACGTCCGGCTGGACCCCAGCAAACAGCCCGTCGATCAGCCCGTCCGGCTCCACGCCGAGCAGCGGCGCCAGCTGCTGCTCGAACTCGCCCTCCTGCAGCTCGCCCTTCTCCAGCGCGATCAGCAGCTCGCGGAAGGAGGGGTCGGAGCTGAAGCGGTCGCGCAGCGTCTGCGGGTCCACGCCGGCCTGCACGCAGAAGTCGCGGAACGAGCTGAACAGGTTGCTCGTCAGCACCCCGCCCCAGTCGATCAAGAGCCCGCGCCGAGCGGCCCCGTCCGGCTCAGCCGCCATGTGCGATCGCTTCGGCCTGGCGCGCGAGCTCGAGCACGCCCTCGCCGAACGTCTTCAGGTAGGGGTCGTCGGTCGTGCCGGCGATCGCCCGCTTGTAGTTGCCCTCCATGAACACCACCGACTTCCACACAGCCAGCGCCGTATACCAGCGCAGGTCGCGCATCGAGCGGCCGGTGCGCTCTTCATAGCGCCCGATCAGCTCTGCGCGCGTGGGGAAGCCCTCGCGCCGCGTAACCGTCGCCAGCGCCTCGCGCAGGCCGCCCCCCGGGTCGTCGCGCTCGGTCCACATCATGCACAGGTAGCCGAGATCTGCCAGCGGGTCGCCGATCGTCGCCATCTCCCAGTCCAGTACGCCCTCCAGCCGCGCCGGCGCGCCCGGCGCGAAGATCGTGTTGCCCAGACGGAAATCGCCGTGCACGATCGTCGCCGGACCCGACTCCGGCATGTGCTCGGCCAGCCAGCTGCCGACCCGCTCGACAGCCGGGATCTCACGGGTCTTGTTCAGCTCCCACAGCCCGGTGAAGCGGCGCAACTGGCGCTCCAGGTACCCGGTCGGCTTGCCGAAGCCCTCGAGTCCGACCGCGCGCCAGTCGACCGCGTGGATCTCCGCGAGCGCGTCGATCAGCTCGTCGCTGATGCGGCGCCGCTGATCCGGCGTGTCGATCGCAGCGGGGATGTCCGTGACGATCACCTCGCCCTCGATTCGCTCCATCACGTAGAACGGGCTGCCGATCGTGCCCTCGTCCTCGCCCACGGCCAGCACGATCGGCACCCGCGCGGGGGTGTCCGCCAGAGCGCGCAACAGGCGCGCCTCGCGCAGCACGTCGTGCGCGCTCGGCGGCAGCGGCGGGCGCGGCGGGCGGCGCAGGACGACCTCCGTCTCGCCGCGGCGGATCAGGTAGGTGACGTTCGAGTGGCCCTCGCCGATCGGGAAGGCCTCGATCTCGCCCTCGCCGAGCTCGTGGGCGTCGAGAAACGCAGCCAGCGGCTCGAGCACGAGCAGCGGCGGGCGCTCGTTGCCCGCCGCTTCCTCAGCGCTGCGGACGATGTCGTCCGGTGCGATGGCTGTACTCACAGGGCGAAAGCTACACGTCAAGGACCGCGTCGGACCGCAACCTTGCGGTGCTTTCCGTGTCTCAAGCCACCATGCCCACACTCAGAAAGCCTTTCCTCACCACGCTCGCATGCGCCCTCGCATCGGGGGCTTTAGGCGTCACGCCGGCGCTCGCCTCGCACAGCCAGCCCAACTACTTCGAGGGCTCCACACAGCTCCTGAACGCGCGCACGCGCCCCCACGCGCTGGCGCAGATGCAAACGCTCGGCGTCAAAGCGCTGCGCGTCGAGCTCTACTGGAACACGGTCGCGCCCGTATCCACCGGCGCCAGCAAGCCGCCGTTCGAACTCACCAACCCCGGTAACTACGCCTGGGGCGAATACGACAGGTTGATCGCCGAAGCGCAGCGGCTGCACTGGAAAGTGCTGCTGACCGTCACCGCGCCCGCGCCGCGCTGGGCGACGTCGAACAAGAAAGCGCCCTACGTCACCAAACCGGATCCCAAAGACTTCGAAGAATTCATGACCGCAGTGGGCCGCCACTACGGCCCCACCGGCCCGTTCGGGGGGACCGTGGCGCTGTTCTCGATCTGGAACGAGCCGAACCACCCGGGATTCCTGCAGCCGCAGTGGAACAAGAACGGAACGCCCGCCTCGCCGCGCATCTACCGCGCGCTCTACCAGGCCGGCTACGCCGGGCTCAAAGCCGGCGGGATCGCGAGCCCGAAGGTGCTGCTCGGCGAGACGGCGCCGACCGGCTACGTCCGGGTCAACTACAAGCGCGAAAAGTCGCGCGCGCTGCTGCACGACGTGGCGCCGCTGCTGTTCCTGCGCGAAACGCTGTGCCTCAACAACAAGTACAGGAAATCGGGCTCGTGCACGCCGCTGACGTCAGCGGGCTATGCCCACCACGCCTACACCACGGCCGCCGGGCCGCTCTACAAACCGCGCGAACGGGACGACGTCACGATCGGGGTGCTCTCGCGCCTGTCCAGTGCGCTGAGCAAAGCGTTCCGCGCGCATGGCACGACGTCGAACCTGCCGATCTACCTGACCGAGTTCGGCGTGCAGAGCAAGCCCAACCGCTTCCTCGGCGTTTCCCCGGCCCAGCAGGCCGAATTCGTCGCGATCGCCGAAAAGATCGCCTGGAGCAATGCGCGCGTCGCCGCCTTCTCGCAGTACCTGCTCGTCGACGACCCGGTCGGCGGCAAGCCCGGGGCGAGCGTCAACGGCGGCACGATCGGCTTTCAGACCGGACTCCGGTACATCAACGGCAAGCCCAAGCCGCTGTACTTCGCCTGGTCCGTGCCATTGACCGTGTCGAAGTCCGGCCACGGCTACTCGCTGTGGGGCCTCGTGCGGCCGACGACCGGGGCGACCAAGCTGACCGTGCTGGTGAAGAAGAAGGGCTCGCGCAAGTACAAGACGCTGAGGACCGTCACGACCAACAGCCTCGGCTACTGGACGCTGCACTCCTCGACCAAGGGCGCGCGCTGGCGCGTGCGCTGGGTCAGCCCCAGCGGCGTCAAGTACGAAGGCCCGCCAATCGCCGCCCACTAGGCGCAGGCTGAGCAGCCGGGCATCGTCCTCCTAGAGTGGGAGGGCGATGCCCGAGTTGCCCGAGGTCGAGATCACGGCGCGGCTGCTCGACCGCGCGCTGGCCGGCGCTGAGATCGAGTCGGCGACCGCTCCCGGCATCAATGCGCTGAAGACGTTCGATCCGCCGTTGTCGGCGCTGGAGGGTCGCCACGTTGCGGCCGTGCGCCGACGCGGCAAGCACCTGATCGTGGAGACCGACGGCGAGGTGTCGCTGCTGCTCCACCTGATGTCGGCCGGGCGGCTGCAGCTGTACGAGAAGCGAGCGGGCCCGCGCGACCGCACCTCGCGGCTGCTCGTGCGCCTGAACGACGGACGCGAGCTGCGATTGCGGGAGTTCGGCTCAAAGCAGGCCGCGTGGGTGAAGCTGCTGCCGACCGAGAAGCTCGAGCAGGACGAGGCGATTGCCACGCTCGGCCCGGAAGCGTGGCCGGAGCCGCCCGACGCGGGCGAGCTGGCGGAGCTGCTCGACACGCCGCGCCCGCTGCACTCGCTGCTGCGTGACCAACGCACGATCGCCGGCATCGGCCGGTCGTGGGTCGACGAGATCCTGTGGACCGCCGAGCTGTCGCCGTTCAAGCGCGGCGCCGACCTGGACGCCGACGAACGCGCGCGCCTGCGCGAGTCGATCGTGACCGTGCTCGACCACGCGCTCGCGCGCTACGAGGAGGTGGTCGAGCTGCCGATCCCCGACAAGCTGCCGATGCCGCTGCGGATCCACCGCCACGAGGGCGAGCCGTGTCCCCGATGCGGGCAGACGCTTCAGGCAGTCCACTTCGAGGACTATGTGATCGCCTACTCCCCGTTCTGCCAGACCGACGGGCGCGTGCTGAAGGACCGTCGCCTTTCGCGGCTACTGCGCTGAGGCGCCAGGCACAGACGCTATCTTTGGACGGACGCTTGGCGCGTCGGTGAAGTGGCAGCTCGACCGGCGCGACGGTACGCAGCACGCGAGGAGGAGGTGAGTTCATGGGCGTAGCTCCAACGGAGCCTCAGGACCAGGGGAGGGGCGAGGACGCGGCCGCAAGCGAGCGGGGCCAGCTCCTTGCGGATGTATCCAACGCGATCGTTCGTATCCACAAGCGCTTCTACGGCAAGGGCCCGGTGAAGGCGCGAGCCTACCTCTCCCAAGAGCTCCTGACCGTGATCCTCGAGGGTGGCTTCACGCGCGGCGAGCAGACGCTGCAGGACCGCGGGCACGCCGATGAGGTCGTCCGCTCCCGCCTTGCCATGCAGCGCTCCGTCGAGGAGGAGTTCCGGGTCGCCGTCGAGTCGATCCTGTATCGCTCAGTGCGCTCCTTCATGAGCGCCAACGACCCCGAGAACGACCTGCAGGCAGAGGTGTTCGTGCTGCACCCCGAGGGCACCGAGGAGCTGGCCGACGAGGCATCCGACGGGCACGCGCAGCGGCTTCAGGACACCGCCGAGCGAGCAGGCGCGGACGCCTAGCTCGGCAGCGAGGACGGACCGATCGGCCCACGCTCCTCTTGGGGGCGTGACTGGCCCACCGGACCCAGTCGCCGTCGTCTCGCGGATCGGCCGCGGAGTCGTTCGAACAGGTCCCGTTCGGCTTCGGCGGCGTGACGTGTGAGCCCGCTGGAGAGCTGCACCGAACCGCGCCGAACCGACCAGCACCCGGTCGGTACCCTCTCGATCGTCAGTCGTTCAGTCTTCAACGTTCCTCGATTCCGTACGGGGCAAATCCGGCTGCGAGGCCTCGCGCTGGCGCAAGGCCTCGCGCCGGCGCGCTAACGATCCCCAACGTGCGCTTCCACGCGCTCCGCGTCCTCTATCGCCCAGACGATTCGCTGAATCAGCTGGTCGCAGGCGTGCTTGTCGCCCACGTGGACGGTGGCGACCGTCTCATCGAGCATCACCGGTGCGTCGGGCTCCGGCGGATCGCTCGTCACGATCACTCTCGGCATAAGTTCCTCTCCTTCGCCGTCGGCTATCCGACTGTACTCCCGGGGTACCTCCGCTCGCACGGCGCAAACCCGAAAGTTGGCGCACTTTGCGAGAAATCAACGACTGTTCGACCTGGGTCTTCCCGCGCCGCTTACGAGTGCTTGCGGCGGGTATCTGTTGGACAGGGTCGTTAGCTAGCGGGCAACGGCCTTCGGCACCGCCCAGGCGCCCTCGAGGCGCGTACATCTGGCTGGGCGGTGCCCTCTTTTTGGAGAGCTGCACCTGGCCCGCAACGCTCTTCGACGCAGTCGTTTACACATCGTTGACCAGTGCTTATACTCCCGCCAGCGCGGACGCTCGGCCGACGGCCGAGGGGGATTCCACTGGGATGGAGAGCGCCTCTCTCGGCGAATCGCCGGGTGGGAGACCAGAGCAGTTCGGGGGGAACCGGGCGCCGCCCGATCCCGCCTGCCAACACGAAAGGATCGACCACATGCCACACCGCTCCGCCGGCCCTGTGCCGGCTGTACGTCCGATCGTCGCCGTCGCGACCGCCTGCACGGCGCTCGCGCTGGGCGCGCTCGGGGCAAGCGCCGCGCAGGCGGCGACTCTGCCGACGGTCAACGTCACCGTCAGCTCGACCTCGATCGCCGTCTCCGGCGCGCTTCAGTCGGGCGCCGTCAACGTGGCCGGCACGGCCACCGGCGGCAAGGAACCGCAGGTCACGTTCTTCCAGCTCAAGCCGGGCGTCAGCGTGAACGAAGTGTACGCGTTCCTCGACACCAACAAGCTCGCCGACGACCCCAACGCGGCCGCCAAGTACGGCGCGCTCGTGTATGACACCGAAGCCGGCAAAGGCAAGCCGTTCGAAGCCCAGACGATCCTGCAGCCGGGCCAGTACGTCGCGCTCAACCCCGAAGGCGAAAAGCCCTCGAAATGGGCGCGTTCGAGCTTCACCGTCGTCGCATCGCCCTCGCCGGCGGCCCTGCCCGCCGCGCAGGCGACCGAGAAGACGATCGACTTCGGCTTCCGCGGGCCGACCGTGCTGCACGTCGGCCAGCTCGTGCGCTTCGAAAACGAAGGCGACCTGGTGCACATGAACATCGCCTTCGCCGTGAGGGGCAAGAAGGGCGCTAAGGCGGTCTTGAAGGGGCTCGCAAAGGGGCGCGAAAAGGGGCTGCAGAAGTTCGCCGCCGGCCCGCCGATCGGCTTCGCTGGCCCGATCTCCCCGGGCGCATTCCAGCAGGAGGTGATCACGGCCAAGCCCGGCTGGTACGTGCAGGCGTGTTTCATGCCCACCCAGGACGGGCGGCCACACACGCTGATCGGCATGGAGCGGATCATCAAGATCGTCAAGTAGTCGATCCGAAGGCGCGGCACCCGCTGCGTCCGTCGAGCACGAGCCCGTCCCGCGCAGCCCTGCGTGGCGGGCTCGGCTCGTTCAGGTGTCTTCGGCGTTGTTCCCGACGCGGGTGCTCGTCATCCCGCCGACGAGCATCCCCGCACCGAGATGGGCACCCAGCACCGGTCCGACCTGCGTGCAGAAGAGCGGCTCCGTGCCGAAGATCTCGCCACCGTGCGCGACGAGCCGCTCGGCGTCGCCCGGCGCCTGCGCGTGCTGGACGATCCAATCGGTTGCACCGCGTTCGTGGAGCTCCGCCAGATACGCCGTCATCTGCTCGAACGCGCGCCGGCGCGTGCGCACGCGGCCGACCGGCGCGATCTCGGTCCCGAACGTCAGGATCGGCTTCACCTTCAATGCCGATCCGACGAAGGCCTGCGCGGCGCCGATGCGTCCGCCACGCCGCAGGTACTCGAGCGTGTCGAGGCAGAACCAGATGTCCAAGCTTGCGCGAGCAGCGCCCACCGCCTCGATTGCCCGCCGCAGCGAAGCGCCTTCCTCGAGCGCGCGCGCCGCCGTAATCACAAGGCAGCCGAGCCCACCCGCGCCGGTCTCGGCGTCGATCACGTGCACGCGCTCTGAACCGGTCTCGTGCGCGATCAGACGCGCCGCCCCGCGCGCGCTCTCGCACGTTCCAGACAGGCCTCCCGCGATGTGGACCGAGAGCACGTCGAGGTCCTCGTCGATGAGGGGCTGATAGGCCGCGAGGAAATCGCCCACCGACGGCTGCGACGTGGTGGGGAGCAGTTTCGAGCCGTGCAGCCGCTCATAGAACGCGTCGAGGTCTGCGTACTCGCTCTCGCGACGGAGATCGCCGTCCCAGCCGACGTACAGGCTGACCTCGTGAATCCGCCAACGCTCGATCAGACCGCGGGGCAGATACGGCGTCGTGTCCGTGACGAGCGCCACGCCACGTGGCATCGGGGTCGCGGGATCTGCGAGCGGCCGCATCGAGCGAGGAACCCTACGACCCTTCGCCACAAGGCGCGCCGAGCATCCCCCGGCGCTCACGCCCGCAAGCAGCGCTCAGCGAATCAGCGGATCGAGCCTCGCGCGCGCGATCGTCTCGCGCAGCGTGTGCAGCGCGTCGTGGCGCGGGCGCCAGCGCAGCTCGCGACGGGCCTTGCGCGTGTCCATGATCACGGGCTCGCGGAAGGCGCTCATCCACTGCGCCTGCGCCGGTAGAAAGCCAAGGCGCCCGACCAGCTCGGCCACGGCGTCGACCGCGAGCTCCGGCACCGGTATCGAGTACCAGCCGAGCTCCTCGGCCAGCAGCCTGACGGTCATCTCGCCCGGCCCGGCGAGGTTGTAGACGCCGCTCTGGCCGCGTCCGAGCACGGCCGCGCGCATCGCGCTCGCAACGTCGTCGTGGTGAACGAGCTGGAAGGGCACGCCGGGATCGGGCAGCACCGGCCTGAGGATCGGCACCCCGTCGAGCAACCGCAAGACGGCCGCCGGCAGGCGCTCGGACAGCTGCGTGTAGGGGAGGCTGTCGAGCAGCAGCGGCGCGTTCGGCCCGGCCACGATGCACGGGCGAAAGACGTACGGCGCCGTCGCGCTGGCGGCGAGCGTCTCCCGCAGGAGCGCCTCGACCTCGGCCTTCTGGGCGGAGTAGTAGTGCGAGGAGGTGCCGCGCGCCGGCACGTCCTCGCTGAGCGGCTGTGGGTTCTCCGCGTGAAAGCCGTAGGCGGCGACCGACGAGGCATAGACCAGCCGCGGCACCCCGCTCTCCGCGGTCGCCTGGAACACGTTGCGCGAGCCGTCGAGGTTGACGCGCCGGCTCTCCTCGGCGCTGCCCATGATGATGAACGCCAGGTGCACCACGACATCGGCGCCCTTCACTAACCGCTCGACGGCCTCGCGGTCGAGCACGTCGCCCCGTCGGTAAGAGAGCTTCTTCCAGCCGCGGGCCTGCGGATCGAACGGGCGGCGCGCCATGCCGCGCACCTCACGCACGTCGCGCGAGCGCTCGAGCGCGCCGACGACCGCCTGGCCGATCTCGCCCGTCGGCCCGGTGACGGCGACGGTCAACCCGCGTTTCGGGGCGGCAGCTCGTGCCATGCAAGGTTTCTATCGCAGCCGCCGTGTGCGCGTCGTGGCCGGCGCGGTCCAGCGACGCCTGCCGTACGCGCGCGAAGCCGGCCCGCCGACCCGTACGCTTGACTGGTGTCAGCGCTGCTCGCGTCCGCCTCGATCGGTGACACGCTCACCACCTTCTTCGACGCCGTCGGGCAGTTCTTCTCCGACCTGGCGGCGGTCGACTGGGGCCTGTTGCTGCTCGGCCTGCTGTTCTTCGCGCTGAACCTGACGCTGCGCTCGCGCGCGTTCTTCAACAGCCTGCGCGCCGCCTACCCGTCCGTCCCCTTCCAGTGGAGGCGCGTCTGGGGGGCCTATTGGGCGGCGGTCGGCTTCAACAACGTCGTCCCCGCGCGCGGTGGGGACATCATCAAGCTGTTTCTCACGCGTTCCGCGATTCCCGGCTCGACCTATCCGACGGTCGCAGCCGCGTTCTTCGTCGAGTCGGTGTTCGACGCCACCGTCGGCGTGCTCGTGCTGATCTTCGCCTTCACCCAGGGCGTCTTTCCCAAGCCACCCGACTTCTCGAAACTGAACGCCTTCGAAATCTCCTATTTCGCCGAGCACTTCCGCTTCACGCTGTTCGTGCTCACCGCCCTCGCCGTCCTCGCGCTGCTCGCGTTCGCCGTTCTCTCATCGCGCGTCAAGGCCTTCTGGGCGCGCGTGCGCCAGGGCCTCACGATCCTCAGCGACCGCCCTCGCTACCTGCGCGAGGTCGTTTCGCTGCAGGCGCTGGCCTGGCTCAGCCGCTTCGCCGCCTTCTGGTTCCTGCTCGAAGCGTTCGGTGTCGGCGCATCGGTCAAAAACGTGCTGCTCGTGTTCGGGGTCAACCAGGTCGCAGGCGCCGTCCCGTTCACGCCCGGCGGCGCCGGCGTGCAGCAGGCGCTGCTCGTGAAGGTGTTCGCCCAGAGCGCACCCGCTACGGTCGTTGCCGCCTACTCCGTCGGGCAGCAGATCGCGATCGCCGCATTCACGGCGACCGTCGGCCTCGCCGCCGTCGTGTTCATCTTCCGCTTCCGATCGTTCAGGGAGGTGGTCACGGCCGGTCGGGCCTCACGCGAGGCCGAGCGCGAGCAGCAGCGGGCCGCTGAGCTCGGGCTCGACGGGCCGGGGCCGGTCGAGAGCGACGAGGACGACGCTACTGCAGTCCGGCGCGCGCCTCGCGCACGAGCGTGACGGCCTCGGGGAAGACGAGCGCCATCACCGTGCGGATCTGTTCGGCCTGAGCCTCGGCGTTTCCCTGCAGGTTCACCCGCTCGACCGCCGCCACCGTCATGTCGACGGCGAGCTTGATCGCGTTGTCGGCCCATGCCAGGCGCTGCTGGCCCTGCATCTGCTCGGCGAACTCCGCAAGCCGCCGCTGCAGCTCCTCAGGATCTCCGAACAGGTCGCCCAGGCCACCGCCCTCCATGCGCTCATCATAGACTGCCCCCGATGCCGAGTTCGAGCGAGATCAAGCAGCAGGTCGCCTGGGAGACCGCGCGGCGGACGCGGCTGGCCGTGCCCGCCTTCGCCGGTGGCGTGCTCTACCTGCTGAGCGGCATCATCACGCAGGCCACGCTGAACGGCGCGCCGACCGTCGGCATCCTGCAGGGGCTCCAACCGGCGCTCGAAGGCGTGGCCAATCCCGCCACGAGCCCACGCGCCCCCGAGGTCAAATTCATCAGCCACCACGCCGGGCCGCTGATCGCCGGAAGCGTGCTCGCCGCAATCGCCATCGGCGTGCTCACGCTCGTGCTGCTGCTGCTCGTCGACGCCACCCGCTTCCGCCGTCCCGAGACGTGGGGGCCGGCGCGCATGCTCGTGATCGCCGGCGGCATCGGGCTCGCCGTGATCAGCGTCGCCCACCAGGTCGTGGCGGCGATCGAGACGCACAAATTCGCCGTCGGGCACGACCTCTCCAACCACGCCGTCGACAATGCACTGACCAAGGGCGCCGCCAATCTCACGATCGACTACCTCTCGCTCGTCGGAGGGCTGTCCCTCGCCGTCGGCATGATCGTGACGATGATCAATGCCATGCGGGTGGGGCTGATCACGCGCTGGATGGGCGTGCTGGGGATCTTCAGCGGCATCCTCCTCTTCCTGCCGATCGGCGGCGCCACGCTCGAGGTCATCCCCTCCTTCTGGATCGTCGCGATGGGGATCCTCTACATCGGCAAATGGCCCAACGGGCAGCCGCCCGCCTGGGAGTCCGGGGAAGCGCGGCCGTGGCCCTCACGCGCGCAGATGCGCGAACAGGCCGCCGGCGGTAAGCCCGCGCTCGCCACCGGCTCCGGCGACGTCACGCCGGCTGCCGCCAAGCCCAAGAACGTCTCCGGCGGTCGCGCCTCGCGCAAGCGCACGCGCGGGCCCCGGCGCTGAGCGATGTCGAGCGAGCCGGACGCGGTCGAGACGGGCGAGGTCCTCGACGCGGAGCTCGCTGAGCTGTTGAAGGTCGAGACGTTCGATCCACCCCCGGAGTTTCGCGATCGCGCCCTCCTGAACGACCCGGCCGTGTACGAGCAGGCCGCCGCCGATCCGCAGGCGTGGTGGGCGGCGCAGGCCGACCGGCTCGACTGGTTTCAGAAGTGGACGCGCGTGCTCGACGACGACGATCCGCCCTTCTACAGGTGGTTCACGGGCGGCATCCTGAACGTGTCCTACAACTGCCTCGACCGGCACGTGATCGCCGGCAGCGGCGAGCGAATCGCCCTGCACTGGCGCGGCGAGGGGGGCGGGGAGCGCGCCATCACCTACGCCGAGCTGCTCGCCGAGGTCGAGCGCTTCGCGAGCGCGCTGAAGGATCAGGGCGTCCAGAAGGGCGACGTGGTCGGCATCTACCTGCCGATGATCCCCGAGGTGGTCGTCGCGATGCTCGCATGCGCGCGGATCGGGGCGCCCCACAACGTCGTCTTCGGCGGCTTCTCGGCCGAGGCGGTGCGCGAGCGCATGGAGTTCTCGGAGGCGAAGCTCCTGGTGACGGTCGACGGCGCCGCGCGAAAGGGCAAGACGGCGCCCGTCAAGGACCGCGTCGATGAGGTCATGGGCGACCTGGACACGCTCGAGTCGATCGTCGTCGTGCGCAGCTCGGGCACTCCCTGCCAGATGAAGGCGGGACGCGACGTCTACTACGACGAGATCTGCGCGGCCGCCGATCCGGCCTGCCCGCCCGAGCCGCTCGACGCCGAGCACCCGCTCTACATCCTTTACACGTCGGGCTCGACGGCCAAGCCGAAGGGGATCCTGCACACGACCGGCGGCTATCTCACCGGCGTCTCGGCCACCCACCGCTACGTTTTCGACCTGCGCCCGGAGTCCGACGTGTATTGGTGCGCCGCCGACGTCGGTTGGGTCACCGGGCACTCCTACATCGTCTACGGCCCGCTCGCCAACGGCGCCACCTCGGTGATGTGGGAGGGTGCGCCCGACTACCCCCACAAGGGAATCTGGTGGGAGATCGTCGAGCGCTACGGCGTGACGATCCTCTACTGCGCGCCGACCGCGATCCGTGCGTGCATCAAGTGGGGCGCCGAGTGGCCGGCCAAGCACGACCTCTCGAGCCTGCGCCTGCTCGGATCGGTCGGCGAGCCGATCAATCCGAAGGCCTGGCTCTGGTACCACAAGGTCGTCGGCGGTGGGCGCTGCCCGATCGTCGACACCTGGTGGCAGACCGAGACCGGGGCGATCATGATCACGCCGCTCCCCGGCATCACAGCGACCAAGCCCGGCTCGGCGACGTTCCCGTTCCCCGGCGTCGCCGCCGAGGTCCGGGACGAGTCGACCGGGGAGCCGATCGAGCAGGGGCAGGGCCTGCTCGTCCTGACAAGACCGTGGCCCTCGATGCTGCGCACGCTGTACAAGGAGCGCGAGCGCTTCATCGACACCTACTTCAAGCGCTTCGGCAAGGAGACCTACCTCGTCGGCGATGCGGCGCGCCGCGACGCCGACGGCTACCTCTGGGTGATCGGCCGCATCGACGATGTCGTCAACGTCTCCGGGCACAGGCTCTCGACGGCCGAGGTCGAGTCGGCGATCGTCGCCCACGCGGACGTCGCCGAGGCCGCCGTGATCGGGCAGCACGACGACGACACAGGGCAGGCCATCGTCGCCTTCGTGACTCTTCAGGGCGAGCTCACCGGCGACGAGGGCACGATCGATGGCATTCGCGAGACGGTCGCCACACGGATCGGCAAGTTCGCCCGCCCCAAGCGCGTGATCTGGGCCGACGACCTGCCGAAGACGCGCTCGGGCAAGATCATGCGTCGGCTCCTGCGCGACATCGCCGAGGGGCGGGCGCTGGGCGATGTGACGACGCTGCGGGACCCGGCGGTCACCGCCGAGCTGGAGGAGCGCGTCAGGGAGATGCAGGCGCAGGAGGACTGAGCCGGGGGAGCGAGGATCGCCCGATCGCGGCCGACCGGACTCTCGGGCCGCCGGGTCCTCGCCCCGTCGTCCTGAGCTAGACCTTGTGGTGCTCGGGCACCCAGGAACCGTCGTCGGCCCGGGTGAAGTCCTGGAACAGCCCCGGCGCCTCGGCCTGCATCATCCGCGCGACCCGGTCGAACACGATCCGCAGCTCCTCCTCAGCGCCTGCCGCCGTGCGCATCTCGATCACGTGACGCAGCGTGCGCGCGTTGGCCGTCCACACGATGTCGGTGCTCAGGCCGATCGGCGCGAGGCGCCGCAGTGCCGAGGTGACCTCCTTCTTGACGTGGAACGGGACGCCCTCCTCGTCGATCCCCAGCTCGGCGGCGGCACTCACCTGGAACTCCTCGAGCTGCTCGACGATCGCGAGCACGCGCTCGCGCACCGGCTCGAGCGCCGGCGGAACGCGGAAGCCGATGTCGGCGAGGCGGACGTAGCGCAGGCTCTCCTGGCTGAAGGCCGAGCCGGCGCGATGTCTGACGAGCTCATGCGTAAAGACTCTCGAACAATCCCGAATAACGAACGAGTAATTCGCATGCTCCAACACGCTCCCGTGCGCCGAGCGCAGGATGTTGGCGAAGTACTCGCGCTGGTCGGTCCGCACCCGCGAGACGTTCGGGTTCAGCCCCGGCTCCCAGCTGCGGTAGCACGCGCGTCCGCCGAACTCGACGAGCAGCTCGCCACCGTTCGGGGCGGCGTCGGCCTCCTCCAGGCGACGCTCGAGCCAGGACTCCCCGCCGACGTCCGCCAGATACCCGCGCATACCGTCCACGTCGATCGACGGTCGGGCGATCAGGAAGACCTGCGGTGTCGTCTCGTGCATGGGGGCGACGATGCTAAGCCGTCTCTCGGACGGCCGTTGTAGTCTCCCGCACCGTGAACTCCGCGCTCCCCGGAAACGGCTCTGACCCACTGGTCCAAGCCGAGGACCTGAGCCGTCGCTACGGCGAGGGCGAAGCGGCCGTCGACGCGCTCAGCGACGTGAGCGTCGGCTTCCCGGCGTCGCGCTTTGCGGCGATCATGGGCCCGTCGGGCTCGGGCAAGTCGACGCTGATGCACATCCTCGCCGGCCTCGACCAGCCGACCAGGGGCAACGTGCGCCTCGGCGACGTCGAGCTGACCGGTCTCGACGACAAGCGACTGACCGAGCTGCGCCGGGACAAGATCGGCTTCATCTTCCAGACCTTCAACCTGCTGCCGGTGCTCAGCGCCGAAGAGAACATCCTGCTGCCGCTCTCGATCGCGGGGCGCCACCCCGACCGCGAGTGGCTCGAGCGGCTCATCGAGACCGTCGGCATCGGCGATCGTCTCGAGCACCGCCCCGCCGAGCTCTCCGGGGGCCAGCAGCAGCGCGTCGCGATCGCCCGCGCACTCGTCTCGCGTCCGGCGGTCGTGTTCGCCGACGAGCCCACAGGCAACCTCGACTCCAAAGCGTCCGACGACGTGCTCGAACTGCTGCGCCACGCCGTCGATGACTTCGATCAGACGGTCGTGATGGTCACGCACGACGCGCACGCCGCGTCGTTCGCCGATCGCCTGCTCGTGCTCGCGGACGGGCGCATCGTGCACGACAGCCCGTCGGTCACGACCGCCGAGGCGCTCGACCTGATGAAGGCGATCGGATGACGCGCGCGGGCGCGCGTGCGCAGCGGGCACGCGCCGCCGGAGAGCAGGCTTTCGCGCGGAGCCGCTGAGTGGCGCGGCTGATCCTACGAGGCTTCCTGCAGCGCAAGCTGCGCGTCGCACTGACCGGCATCGCGATCGCGCTCGGCGTGGCGTTGATGGCCGGCACCTACATCCTCACCGACACGATCAACCAGTCGTTCGCCGGGATCTTCAAGACCGCGGCCAAGGGCGACGCGGTGGTCGTGACGCCGACCGAGACGCTCGGCAACCAGACGCGCTCGCAGACCTCGCCGATCACCGAGCAGATGCTGGCGCAGGTGCGGGCGACCCCCGGAGTCGCGAAGGCGGCCGGCGGGATCTTCACCCCGGCGACGTTCCTCGACGTGCACCGCAAACGCCTGACGAAGGGCGGCGCGCCGGCATTCGTCGCCGGGCTCGTGCCGGAGCCGTTCGAGTCGTTCAAGCCGATCGAGGGCAGGTTTCCGCAAGGGCCGGGCGAAGTCGCGATCGACCAGGCCACCTCGGAACGCTCGAATCTGAAGGTCGGCGATGCGATGCTGATCGCCGGTCGCGCGCCGTCCAAGCGCTACACGATCGTCGGCGTCGTCGAGTTCGGCGGCGGAGAATCGTTCGGCGGCGCGGGCGCGGCCGTGCTGACCCCGACCGAGGCGCAGCGCGTGGTCGGAGAACCGGGTCGCTTCGACCAGATCGATGTCGCCGCCGCTCCCGGCGTGGGGCCGGCTGAGCTGCGCGCGCGCATCCGCGCCGCGCTGCCGCGGACGGTGGCGGTGCGCACGGGCGAGCAGCAGGCCGCGAAGAACACCTCCGACCTGGAAGAAAACCTCAGCTTCCTGCGGACGTTCCTGCTGGTGTTCGCCTACGTCTCACTCGTGGTCGGCGCCTTCATCATCTTCAACACGTTCTCGATCACGGTGGCGCAGCGCGCGCGCGAGTTCGGGCTCCTGCGCACGCTCGGCGCCTCGCGCCGGCAGATCATGCGGGAGGTCGTCGCCGAAGGCCTGATGCTGGGCGTCGGCGGCGCGGTCGTCGGGCTGTTCGCCGGGATCGGCCTGGCGCCCGCCCTCAATCAGCTGTTCAAGGCCTTTGGCGCGGACCTTCCCGACAGCGGCACCGTGCTCGAGACCCGCACGATCGTCGTGTCGCTGCTCGTCGGCACGATCGTGACCGTGCTGGCAGGTCTGCAGCCGGCGCTTCGGGCCACGCGCGTCTCCCCGCTGGCGGCCATGCGGGAGGGGGTGGAGATCCCACCGCGAGCCTTCAGCCGGCGCGCCGTGATCGCGAGGTTCGCCCTGTATCTGGCGATCGTCGTGATCGTGGCGAGCCTCGATCACAGCGCCGTGCTCGGCGTCGTCGTGGTCGTGGTCGTGCTGCGCGCCGTTCGCCTGGTCGTGCGCATGCGGCGAGGCGACCGCCCTCCTCGCTACCGGGTCGTTCCGGCGCTCGCGCGAGCGCTCGGCGTGCTCGTCGCATGGCGCGGGATCACCGGTCGCCTGGCGAAGGAGAACTCGATGCGCCAGCCTGGCCGCACGATGGTGACGGCGGCCGCGCTCACCGTGGGCATTGCCCTCGTGACGTTCGTCGCCGTGTTCGCCGACGGCCTGAAGGCGACGATCGACCACACGATCAGCCGCTCGTTCGCCGGCAACCTGATCGTCGAGAACTCGCAGGGCAACGGCGAACAGCAGGGGATACCGGCATCCGTCGCCGGCGCGGTCGGACAGGTGTCGGGAGTCGCCCGCGTGACGCCGGTCGCGTTCACCGTCGGACGACAGCGCGGCGTCAAGAGCAACGCCACGATCACGGCGATCGACGCGAGCACGTTCGGTCGCGTCTACCGGATCGAGTGGGAGAAGGGCTCGAACGCGACGCTCGCCGGCCTGCGTGGCGACGGCACGATCGTGGGCAAGAACTACGCCGAATCGCACCACCTGCGGATCGGGCAGACGATCTCGGTGCTGACGCCGGCCAACCAGCACGTGCCGTTGAGGGTGCTCGGCGTGGTCGACGAAGAATTCGGCGTCCTGCTGGACATGACGATCGGGCTGCCGCTCGCGCGCTCCGCGTTCGGTCTGCGCGAAGACGCGTTCGATTTCGTCGCCTACGCGCCCGGCGCCGAGAACGCACAGGTGCAGCCGGCGGTCAATCGCCTCCTGGCCGGCCAGTTCCCGCAGGCGCGTTCCCGCACGGCGGAGCAGTTCAAGCACGATCAGGCCAAGCAGGTCAACACGCTGCTGACGCTGATCTACGTGCTGCTCGCGCTCTCAGTGATCGTGTCGCTGTTCGGGATCGTCAACACGCTGATCCTGTCGATCTACGAGCGCACGCGCGAGCTCGGGATGATGCGCGCGATCGGCACCTCGCGCCGCCAGCTCCGCGAGATGATCCGCTACGAGTCGATCATCACTTCGCTGATCGGTGGCGTTCTCGGCCTCGTGATCGGCGTCGTCGGAGCCCTGATCGTCGCGGTCTGGCCGCTGTCGGGATCGGGCTATGTGATCGCGATCCCGATCGGCACATTGATCGTCCTGCTCGTCGTCGCAGCGCTCGCGGGCGTGATCGCCGCGCAGCTGCCGGCGCGGCGCGCGGCACGGCTGGACTACCTCAGAGCGGTCACCTCCGAGTAGCCGTCCTCGCCAGCGGCGCGGCTAAGCTGCGAGGCGATGGCAGCCACCGCTCCTCCCGAGTCGACCGATCCCCAGCTGCAGGCGACCGCCTGGGATCTGGAGCCGCTCGTCGACGGCGAGGGCGCCGCGGGCGTCGAGCCGCGCTTGCTCGAGGCGCTCGAGCGGGCCGAGGCCTTCGCCGAGCGCTACGCGGGAAAGCTCGAGGAGCTCGACGGCGAGGGTCTCGGCGAGGCGATGCGCGAGCTCGCAGTGATCCACGACCTGGTCGGGCGCGCGGGCAGCTACGCCGCCCTGTGCTTTGCCACGGACACCGCCGACCCGGCCAACGGCGCGCTGCTCGCACTCGCACAGGAACGCGGGACCGCGATCGAGACGACGCTGCTGTTCTTCGACCTCGAGTGGGCCGCGCTCGATGACGAGCGCGCAGAGCAGCTGCTCTCCGACGAGGGGCTCGAGTTCTGCCGCCACCACCTGCGCAACGTGCGTCGCTACCGCGAGCACCTGCTCTCCGAGCCCGAGGAGAAGATCCTCGCCGAGAAGTCGCTCACCGGCGCCAGCGCGTGGACACGCCTTTTCGAGGAGCTGACCTCGGCGATCGAGGTCGAGCTCCCGCAGGAGCGAGTCGCGCTCGACGTCGCCCTGAGCCGTCTGGCGCTGCCCGACCGCGAGGTTCGGCGCACGGCCGCCGAGGCCGTCACCGAGGCGCTCGCCCCGGGACTGCGCACGCGCGCCTTCCTCTTCAACACGCTGCTCGCCGACAAGGGCATCGACGATCGCCTGCGCCGCTACCCGCACTGGCTGGCCGCGCGCAACCTCGCCAACGAGGCCAGCGACGAGTCCGTTCAGGCCCTGATCGAGGCGGTGCGCTCGCGCTATGAGATCCCCCGCCGCTGGTACAGGCTGAAGGCGAGCCTGCTGGGCGTGGAGCGGCTCGCCGACTACGACCGCATGGCGTCGGTGACCGAGGATCAGCAGCGCTTCTCGTTCGCCGAGGCGCGCGAGATCGTGCTCGACTGCTACTCGTCCTTCTCGCCAGAGCTGGGCGAGGTCGCCGGCGCGTTCTTCAGCGAGCAGCGGATCGACGCCCCCGTGCGCCCGGCCAAGCGCGGCGGCGCCTTCTGCGCCTCGGCCGTCCCGTCGGTGAAGCCGTACGTGCTGCTCAACTACACCTCCCAGCGCCGCGACGTGCTGACGCTCGCGCACGAGCTCGGGCACGGTGTGCACTTCGCGCTCGCCGCGCGCCAGGGCATCTTCCACCAGAGCACGCCGCTGACGCTCGCCGAGACCGCTTCGGTGTTCGGCGAGACGGTCGTGTTCGAGCGGCTGCTCGCCGAGGACTCCTCGCCGGCCTCGCGCCTGGCGCTGCTCGCCGAGAACCTCGAGGACACGATCGCCACGGTCTTTCGCCAGGTCGCGATGAACCGCTTCGAGGATCTGGTGCACACCGCGCGCCGCGAGGAGGGGGAGCTGTCGGTCGAGCGGCTGGGCGGGCTGTGGGCGGAGAGCCAGGGCGAGCTGCTCGGCGACTCCGTCGAGCTGACGGAGGGCTATCGCTCGTGGTGGTCCTACATTCCACACTTCGTCGGCAGCCCCGGCTACGTGTACGCATACGCCTACGGCCAGCTGCTCGCGCTGTCGGTGTACGAGCGCTACGAGCAGGAGGGCGCCGCGCTCGTGCCGCGGTACCTCGAGCTGCTCGCCGCCGGCGGCTCGAAAAGTCCCGAGGAGCTCGGGCGGATCGTCGGCATCGATCTCGCCGACCCCGGCTTCTGGGACGCCGGCCTCGAGCTCGTCGAGCGCCAGCTCGCACAGGCCGAGCAGGCCGCGGAGGCGTCGGGGCGCGTGTAGGGCGCTGCGCGGCGGCGCGGCCAGCGAGGCCGCGGGCGGTCTACGCGCCGCGACCGGGCGCCGCGCGGCGCCGCGCATCCGGCCCATTTACGCGCGCGTGTCCCCGAGGTAGGCTGCGCCGCGGAGATGCGCATCAAGCCAGCCGCTGACGATCTGCTGGAGCGAACTGCGCTCGCGGCGAACCTGGTCCCGGTGCCGGTGGGCTACGCGCTGTACGGGCTCACCGCGGGGCGCGTGCTCGGCGTCGCGCAGCGCGTCGGCGTCTTTCGCCAGCTGCTGGCCGGGCCGGCCACGGCGGGAAGAATCGCCGAGGCGCTCGAGCTGCAGGTGGCCGGCACGCGGCTGCTCTGCGAGAACCTGGCCGGGTTTGGCGTGCTCGACCAGGACGGCCACACGTTCTCACTGGCGAAGCGCTCGCGCAAGTGGCTGGATCCGGCCTCCGACAGCTACATCGGCACGTGGCTCGAGCACAGCGCGACCTACTGGGAGTGGTACGGCGGGCTCGAGCGGATCGTGCGCGAGGGCGGCAGCTTCGAGATCCACCGCGAGCCGGCCGAGGACGAGGAGTACTGGCGCGTGTACATCACCGGGCAGTACGAGATCGCGCGGCTGTCGGCGGCCGAAGTCGCCAAGACGATCGAGCTGCCGGCCAAGCCGACGGCGCTGCTCGACGTCGCCGGGGCACACGGCTGGTTCTCGGCGGAGCTGTGCAAGCGTCACGACACGCTCCGGGCGACCGTGCTCGATCTGCCCGGCAGCGCCCGTGTGGGGCGCGAGATCATCGCCGGCGCGGGCATGTCCGATCGCGTCGAGCATCGCGACGGCAACATGTTCGAGGCCGAGCTGGGCGGGCCCTACGACGGTGCGCTGGTGTTCGACATCGTCCACCACCTCTCCGGCGAGCAGGTGCTGACCCTGCTGCGGCGCGTGCGCGCCGCGCTGAAGCCCGGAGGGACGATCGCCGTGCTCGACATGTTCCGCTCCGAGGGCGGACGACAGCGCTCCTCCGCCGCGGCGCTCGGCCTGCTCTTCCATCTCACCTCGGCTGCCGACCTGCCGAGCCGCGAGGAGCTCTCCGCTCAGCTGGTCGAGGCCGGATTCAGCTCGCCCAAGCGCACGCGGGTGCGCCGCATTCCCGACCAGGACCTGTTTCAGGCGAAGGCCGTCTGAGCAGTAGGAAGGGGGCGCGACCCGTCGACGGGGTCAGCTCGGAAGGATCCGCGCCAGCAGTTCGGGCACGTCTGCGATCGAGTCGGCGACCGCGGTCGGCGTCACTTCGGGCAGCGCGTCCTGGCGGAACTTGCCCGTGCGCACGAGCACGCCCGCCAGCCCGGCGGCCATCGCGCCGCCGACGTCGGCCTCGACATCGTCGCCGATCATCACGGCCTGCTCCAGATCCATGTCGGCGAGCGCCGCCGCGAAGAACTCCGGTGCGGGCTTGCCCACGACGACGGCCTCGTTGCGGGTCGCGTACTCGAGCGCGGCCGCATAGGCGCCGACATCCAGCGCCAGCCCGTCGCTGCGCCGCCAATAACGGTTGTGCTGCAGCGCGATCAGCTCGGCGCCGTCCATCAGCAGCCGGAAGGCGTGGTTGAGCAGCTGTGCGTCGAAGCGGTCGCCGACGTCGCCGAGAATGACCGCATCGACCGGTGCGCCCGGCTCGCCGCCGCCGCGCTCGCTCGCCGGAGCGCTGCCGAGCGGCGCGAGGTCCTCGCGCAGCCCGTCGCTGACGATCAGCTCGACCGAGGAGTGCCCGCGCTCTTCGCAGTGGCGCACGGCCATCGCGGCAGGTGTGAGGACCTCCTCGATCGACGTGTCGAAGCCGAGCCGCTCGAGGTGCTCGGCGACCTGCCGCCGCGAGCGCGAGGTCGTGTTCGTCACCAGACGCAACCCGGCGCTCTGCGCGCGCAGCCGGGCGAGCGCCTCGTGGGCGCCGGCGATCGGCTCGTCGCCGACATACAGCACGCCGTCGATGTCGAGCAGCACGCCGAAGCTGTCCCCGGGCGTGCTCATGGGCTCAGAAGAGTCCGCCCAGCGCGCTGCCAGCGTGGCGCACGAGGTCGAACAGCGGCTGCGGCACGATCCCGAAGACGAGCGTGGCGGCGCCGGCCAGCAAGGCCACGAAGAGCACCTCCAGCTGGCCGCGCCGGACGGGACCTGAGGGTGGCGAGCCGGGCTCGTCGAGCTCGGGCGAGCCACCAGCGAGCGCCGGCAGCGCGGCGCCCGCGGGCGCCGGCAGGCCTGGGGGTGGCGCCGTCGCCGCGAAGCCGGCGTCCGGCTCGGGCGCCCTGCGCATCCACATCGCCGCGATCACGGGCAGGTAGTAGCCGAGGGAGATCATCGAGCCGATCACGATCACGACGCCAAGCCACGTGTAGCCACCCGACACGGCCGCGTCGATCAAGTAGAACTTGCCCGTGAACCCCGCCGTCGCCGGAATGCCTGCAAGCGCGAGCATCGAGACGGTCATCGGAGCAGCCAGCCACGGACGCTCGCGGCCGAGGCCGGCGAGGCCCTGGATCGAGTCGCCGAGTGCGGTTTCGCGCTCGCGCGCGACGATCACGGCGAAGGCGGCCATGTTCATGAACAGATAGACGGCCAGGTAGAAGACGGTCGCGCGCACGCCGAGCTGCGTCGCGACTACGACGCCGGCGAGCATGTAGCCGGCCTGCGCCACCGAGGAGTAGGCGAGCATCCGCTTCAATGAGGACTGCCCGAGCGCGCCCACGTTGCCGACGACGATCGTGATCGTGGCGAGCGCCGCGAGGGCCGGACTCCAGGCGCTCTGCGCATCGACGAGCGCGACGTCGAAGAAGCGCAGGAACACGCCGAACGCGGCAACCTTGGTCGCCACCGCCATGAACGCGGTGATCGGCGTCGGCGCCCCCTCGTAGACATCGGGCGTCCACTGGTGGAAGGGGGCCACGGACGCCTTGAAGCTGAGGCCGACCACGCACAGTGCGATCCCCGTCAGCGTCAGCGGGTCGGTCGCAAGGTTGCCGTTCGACAGCGCGGCCGCGATCGCGCCAAAGTCGGTTGCTCCGGTAGCGCCATAGATCATGGCCAGCCCGTACAGCAGCGTCGCCGCGCCGACGGCGCCGACGATCAGGTACTTCAGCCCCGACTCGAGCGAGTGCTCGCGGCGCAGCTCGCTCGCGCACAGCACGTAGAGCGGGATCGACAGGAGCTCGAGCCCGATGAAGAGCGCAATCGTGTTCTGCGCGGCCGCGAGCAGCGACATGCCGCCGATCGAGCCCAGCAGCAGGGCGAAGAGCTCGCCATGCCCGGCTTCGTCGGCCGCGTGCGAGCGCCACGCGAGCAGCACCGCCAGGGCGCCGCCCGCCGCGAGGGTCAGGTTGAGCATCAGCGACAGGTCGTCGATCCGCAGCGCCCCCGAGACGATCGACTTCTCCGCGTTCCACTGCCAGATCGTCAGGCCGGCCGCGGCGGCGAGCGCGATCAGGCTCAGCGCAGGCACGACGTGGGCGCGCACGAAGCGCGCGCGGATCAGCCCCACCAGCAGCACGATCGTGACGCCGCCGAGCAGGGCGATCAGCGGCGAGAGCGCCGCGAAGTCGATGTGCGGCCCTTTGAGGTGGGCGGTGGCGAGCGTGAGAGTGGCGGTCATCTACTGACCCCCAACGTGCCGGACTCCGTGACGACGGGCGTGGCCGGCGGTCGGCCGCCGGCGCTCGCGAGCCTTTCGACATGGGCTGTCGAGTCGGCGTGCGCGGTGGCCACCGCCGCCTTCACCGACCGTTCGCTGCGGTGCAGCGCGAGCTGCGGGTAGACGGCCATGAAGATGATCACTGCGATCACGGGCACGAGCACGATGCCATCGTTGAGGCTGATCTCGCGCGACTCGACGTGCGCGCCAGCGCGGTTGTGCATGGCCCTGATGAACAGGCGCAGCGCGTAGACGCTTGCCATCACGACGCCCGTGAAGGCGATGATCGCGATCGTCAGCTTCGCGTTGAAGACGCCCAGCAGGATCAGGAACTCGCCGACGAAGTTCGACGAGCCGGGCATCGCGAGCGTGGCGAGCGCGACGATCAGGAAGATCGTGGCCAGCAAGGGTGCGCGGAAGGCGATGCCGCCCATCTCGCGCAGGTCCTCCGAGCCGCCCGCGCGCTGCGCCAGCAGCGCGACGATGAACATCAGCGGCGCCACGACGAGGCCGTGGTTGACCATCTGCAGCAGCGCCCCCTGAGCGCCCTGCGGGTTCAGCGAGAAGATCCCGAGCGTGATGAAGCCGAGCTGGGCGACCGATGAGTACCCGACGATCAGCCGCGCGTCGGTCTGGGTGAACGCGACCACCGACCCGTACAGGATCGAGGCGAGCGCGATCAGCAGCATCAGCGTCTGGAAATGGGCGGCGGCCTGCGGGTACAGCGGCAGGACGATGCGCAGGAATCCGTAGGTGCCGATCTTCGCGAGCACGCCCGAGAAGACCATCAGCACCTCGATCGGCATCGCCTTGTAGCCGTCGGGCAGCCAGCCGTGCAGCGGGAATGCCGGCATCTTCACGAGGAAGGCGGCCGCGAAGCACAGGAAGATCCACTCCTGCGAGCCACGGCTGAGCGGGAGCTGTTGCAGCGAGGACAGCACGAACGTGATGTGCCCACCGCCCTGCTGGGAGGCGAGCACGCCCGTGGCGACCGCTGCGGCGAGCATCAGCAGCGAGCCCACGAACGTGTAGATGAGGACCTTGATCGTCGCCTTCAAGCGACCAGGGTCGGCGCCCCAGATACCGATCAAGAAATAGAACGGGATCATCATCAGATCGAAGAACGCCACGAACAGCGCGAGGTCCTGGGCGAGTAGCGCGCCGAGCACCGCCGACTCGGCGAGCATGAAGCTGAAGTAGAAGAGGCGCGGGCGCTCCCATTCGCGCAGGTTGGCCGCGATCACGGCACCCGTGAAGAGCAGCGCCGTCAGCCCGACCATGAAGACGTTGAGCCCGTCGACGCCGAGCTTGTAGTGGATGCCCAGCTCGGAGATCCACACGACATCGGTGACGTGTGTGAGGCCATGAGAGGCCGGGGAGTAATCGGCGATGTAGCCGATTGCGAGCCCGAGGGTCGCGAGCGCGCCGAGCAGGGCCAGGCCGCCGGAGATGCTGGGGCGCGAGAACGGCGCGCCCCCCCTGCTGGCCTCGCCCTCCGCCACCTGGACCGGCCGGGCGACGCCGGTTCGGCGGGCGAGCAGCGACACGACGGCGCCGATCAAACCCGACGCGGCCGGCAGCCAGAGGATTATCGAGAGTGGTGGCATCGGCTCAGCCCTCGCTCACGTCTGCAAGAGGAAGTAGAAGCCGACGCCGGCCAGGCCGAGCACGAGCAGCGCCGCGTAGTAGCGCACGAATCCGCTCTGGACTGCGCGCACGGCGGCCGAGCCGATCCGCACCAGGCCGGTCGTACCGCCGATCAGCGCCTCGTCGACGAAGACACGCTCAAAGGTGTTCTTGGCGAAGCCGCCGATCGCCGCGAACGGGCGCACGACGAAGTCGCCGATCAGCTCGTCGAAGTACCACTTGTTGACGAACAGCTCGTACGCCGGTCGCAGCCGCTCGCGCGCGCGCACGGCGATTCCCGGACGCTGCACCCAGATGCGGTACGCGATCGCGATGCCCGTAAGCGCGAGCACCGTGCCGAGCACCAGGCCGAACACGAGCAGGCCGTCCCGCGTACGCGTTTCGTAGAGCTTGGAGCCGAAGAAGCTCGGCTTGAGGAAGTCGTCGATCACGAAGTCCACCTGCGGGATCTGCACGAATCCGGCGCCGATCGCGCCCACCGCCAGCAGGGTCATCGACACGCGCATCGCCAGCGCGCGCTCGGCGATCGTGTGGAACGGCCCGGGGAAGCCGACTTCGGTGTCCTCGACCTCGCCGTCGGCCGGGTTGCGCGGCACCTCGGCGTGGTGCAGGTGGCCTTCTTCGAGCTCGACGGCCTCCGGCACCGGCTTGCCGTGGAAGGCGCGGAAGATCATGCGGAACGTGTAGATCGCGGTCATGAACGCGCCGATGTAGCCGGCCACGTACAGCGCCCAGTGCCAGCCGCCGCGCTCGCCGGTGATCAGCAGGATCTCGTCCTTGGAGAAGAAGCCCGAGAACGGCGGCACGCCCGCCAGCGCCAGACCGCCGACGATGAAGCAGCCGTACGTGAAGGGCAGCGCCCGACGGAAGCCGCCCATCTTCTCCAGCGACTGCTCGCCGGCCATCGCACCGATCAGCGATCCGGCGCCCATGAACAGCAGCGCCTTGAAGAAGGCGTGCGTCATCAGGTGGAAGAGGCCCGCCGCGTAGGCGCCGACGGAGACGCCCATGATCATGTAGCCGATCTGCGACATCGTCGAATAGGCGATCACGCGCTTGATGTCGGTCTGCGTCAGCGCGATGGTGGCGGCGATCAGCAATGTCGCGGCGCCGGTGATCGCGCCCACGTCCTCGGCGGCCGGAGCGAGTTCGAACAGCGGGTGCATGCGCGCGATCAGATAGACGCCGGCCGTGACCATCGTCGCCGCGTGGATCAGCGCGCTCACGGGCGTCGGTCCCTCCATCGCGTCCGGCAGCCACGTGTGCAGCGGGATCTGCGCCGACTTGGCGAAGGCGCCGACGAGCAGCAGCAGGCAGCCGGCGACCAGATCGCCGTCGCCGCTCGCGCCGAACGCGCCGCTGCTCGCCGCGTGGAAGGAGCCCAGCAGGTCGAGCGTGCCGGTGTGCTTGAAGATGAAGTACGTGCCGAGCACGAGCCCGACGTCGCCGACCACGTTGATCACGAACGCCTTGATCCCGGCCCTCGTGGCGGTGCTGCGCCGGTACCAGAAGGAGATCAGCAGGTAGGACGCCGCGCCGACGAACGCCCAACCGACGATCAGGATCACGAAGTTGCCGGCGAGCACGAGCAGCAGCATCGAGAACACGAAGAAGTTGAGGTAGGCGAAGTAGCGCGCGAAGCCACGGTCCTCGGTCATGTAGGTGATCGAGTAGAGGTGGATCAGCGTCGAGACGCCGCTTACGACGAGGATCATGAACACCGACAGCGGGTCGACCAGGATCGACATCTGCGCGTCGACGCCGACGGTCGAGGCATAGCTCCAAAGCGAGGACACCATCTGGCGGTGGTGCTCGCCGTGGCCCTGCATCACGATCAGCGCCCCCAGCGCGGCGAGGAACGAGAGGAAGATCGCGGCCGTGCCGATCCAGCCCGCGCTGCGCCCGGGGAGCTTGCGCCAGCCCAGGCCGATCGTGATCGTGCCCAGCAGCGGGAACGCGATCACCAACCACCCGTACGTCGTTTGGCTCATGGGCCGATCTCCGCAGGCACCCGCCCTGGACGGGTAGGGCAAGCTGGACAAGGACGCAGGGAGCGTGACGTGCTGTGCACGTGAGCGACCGAGGACGCCGATCCAGCGCCGCCATACGCGTTCAGGGTCATCCCTGGAGCTCCCGCAGCTCGTCCACATCGATCGGCAGGCGGCGGCGGTACAGCGCGACGATCATGCCGAGGCCGATGCAGACCTCGCAGGCGGCGACGGTCATCACGACGATCGCGAGGATCTGACCGTCGCCGTTGCCCCACATGCGCGAGAAGGCAATCAGCGCGAGGTTGGCGCCGTTGAGCATCAGCTCGAGGCAGAGCAGCACGACGAGCGGGTTGCGGCGGGTGATCACGCCGATCGCGCCCAGCGAGAAGACGATCGCGGAGACGGCGAGGTACCAGGCGATGCTCACGGGTTGAACCTCGAGGCGGCACTCGGCCGGGTCGTCTGATTTTGATGGACGCCCTCCGGGCGTCTCCCGACCCCCTCGGCCATCGTGCCGGTTGCCCGCGGCCGCAGCAGGTCCATCGGCGTGAGCACGTGCTCCTCCTCTTCCTCGTCGAGGCCGTGGCGACGGCGGGCCAGCACCACGCCCCCCACGGCGGCGATCAAGAGCAGGAACGAGGCAGCCTCGAACGCGAGCAGGAAGCGCGTGAGCAGCAGCTTGCCGATGTAGGCGGGGGTGCCGAAGGTCTCCGGCCCTGGGCTGTAGCCCGCGCCCTTGCCGTCGACCGCCTGAAGGCCGGTGCCGAGCAGCGCGATCAGCAACTCGACGAGCAGGGCACCGGCGAGCACCGCGCCGCCGAGGCGCAGCTGCGAGCCGATCGCGCCGGGGCTGCGCAGTCGCTCACCCAGCGGCTCGGTCTGATCGCCGACGTAGGCGACGACGAACACGTACAGGACCATCACGGCCCCCGCATAGATGACGACCTGGATGGCGGCCACGAACTCGGATCGCAGCAGCAGGAACAGGACGGCCAACGACAGCAGGTGACTGACGAGCGCGAGCACGCTGTAGAAGGGGTTGCGAAGCAGGACCACGCCGACCGCGCCCGAGATCACGCCGATCGCGGCGATGAAGAACAGAACCGAGCTCATCCCGTCGGCGCGCCCCTCACTCGTCCTCGTTCCTCAGCGGCGTGCGCTCGAGCGGCTCGGCGAGCAGCATCTCCTTGGTGAAGATCAGGTCGGTCCGGTCGTAGTCGGAGAGCTCGTAGTCGTGCCCCATCGTGATCGCGTCGAATGGGCAGGCGATCTCGCAGTAGCCGCAGAAGATGCAGCGCGACAGGTTGATCTCATACACCGCTGCGTAGCGCTCGCCGGCGGAGACGCGGTTCTCGGGGGTGTTCTCGGCGGCGACCACGCGAATGCAGTCCGCCGGGCAGGCCGCGGCGCACAGCGAGCAGCCCACGCACTTCTCCAGGCCGCTGTCCTCGAAGCGGTGCAGCTTGTGACGACCGCGGAAGCGCGGAAAGACGGGGGTCTTCTCCTCCGGGTACTGCACCGTCACGGGCGTTTCCCGGAAGCGGCCGAACGTCGTCATCAGCCCGCGCGCGGTCTCGGCGAAGGTGCGCCAGACGCCGCGCGCGGGACCGGGCGCGGGGGCCCGCCGGACCTCGATGACGTCCTCGCCGGGGCTCCACGCCATCAGTGCGTCACCACCACGAGCACGGCCGTGACGAGAGCGTTGAGCGTCGCCAGGGGCAGCAGGATCTTCCAGCCGAAGCTCATCAGCTGGTCGTAGCGCAGGCGCGGCAGGGTCGCGCGCACCCAGATGAACAGGAACGTGAACAGGCCCATCTTGAACAGCACGATGAAGGGGTCGAGGAAGCCCGGCGGATGGATGCCGAAGGGGAGCAGCCAGCCGCCGAGGAAGACGGTCGTGACGATGCCCGAGACGACGAGCACGTTGAGGTACTCGGCGAAGTAATAGGAGGCGAAGCGACCGCCCCCGTACTCCGTGTTGTAGCCGCCGACCAACTCGGCGTCGGCCTCGGTCAGATCGAACGGAGCACGGTTCGTCTCGGCGAAGCTGGCTGTGAGGAAGATCAGGAAGCCGAGGAACTGGGGCACGACGTACCACATGCCTTTCTGGGCCGTGACGATGCCGGTCAGCGAGAGCGTCTGTGCGGAGAAGATCACGCCGAGCAGCGCCAATCCCTGGGAGACCTCGTAGGAGATCAGCTGCGCCGCGCCGCGCATCGCGCCCAGGAACGAGTACTTCGACCCGGACGACCAGCCACCGAGCATGATCCCGTAGAAGGCGATCGCGCCGAACGCGAACAGGTACAGCGGTCCGATCGAGACGTCGAGCCCGTACAGCCCAACCTTGGTACCGAAGATGTCCTGCACGTTGCCGAACGGGATCAGCGCGAACGCCGCGACGGCCGTGAGGATCGAGATCGTCGGGGCGAGCGCGAACAGAAAGCCGATCGACGTCCGCGGGCGGAACTGCTCCTTGGTCAGCAGCTTGAGGATGTCGGCGAGCGGCTGCAACGCTCCGTACGGACCGACGCGGTTCGGTCCGTAGCGGCTCTGGAAGCGACCGAGCAGCTTACGCTCGGCGAGCAGCACGACCGGCACGAGCTGCAGGCCCACGGCGAAGATGACGATCGCCTTGATGATCTGGATCCACCACGGTTCGTAGTAGCCGACAAGCGCCAACGGTCCCGCACTCACGCGCGCTCATCTCCTCGCGCGGGCGGCTCGCCGCTCACCGCGACGAGCTCGCGCTCCTGCCAGCGCACGCCGCGCCCACCGATCTCCTCGAGCGTCAGGCCCGCGTAGAACGGGACCGCCTCGAAGAGCTGCCTCGAGGCCTCCTTCTCGGTGCGCACGTCGAGGTCGGTGCCGAGACGCAGCGACAGCTCGACGATCACGCGCCAGCCGGAGCGCGTGAGACCGGCCTCCGCGGCGGCCCGGCGCACGCGCTGCACGCGTCCGTCAGGGTGCGTGACCGTGCCCTCCTTCTCGGCATAGGGGCCCGCGGGGAAGATCACGTTGGCGTGCTCGGCCAGGCCCTGTGACAGCAGCGTGGCGTGCGCCACGACGGCGCTCGCTCGCGCCAGTGCGTCCGCCCACGAGCCCGACGCCGCCGCAGCAGCGAAAGGATCGTCGCGGCCGAGCGGGTCGACCTCCAGCAGGTACAGCGCGCTGAGCTCTCCGCTCGCCAGCGCGGCTGCGATCGCGTGTGTGTCGAGGCCGTCCTGCTCGCCTTCGCTCAGGCCGGGGCCGCAATTCGGCAGCACCCCGGACTCGCGCAACCCGCGCCCGTTGCTCGTCGCCGGGATTTCGAGCAGCCCGGCTCCGTCGATCTCGCCGAGCGACAGCTCCTCGGCGAGCGCCAGCAGCGCTCGAACGCGCTCCTCGCCGTCGCTGCCGGCGCCGAAGCGCTCGCCCCACAGGATCACGAGCTCCGCGCCGGCCTCGGACAGTCGCAGCGCCGCCTCGCGCATGGCCCGCAGATTCTCGCCGGCAACCCGCTCGATCTCGAGGCCATGGCGGCGGGCGCCCTTGCGCAGGCGAAGGTCCAGGATCGGCGCGTCGAGCAGCGGATCGCAGTCGAGCACGAGCACGCCGTGGGCGAACTCGAGGTCCGACACCTTCGCCTGCAGGCGCGGCTCGGCGAGCGCGCGCTGCAGCTCCAGTGCCAGCGCGCCGTTCGCGCGCGAGTCCACGTGCGGCGAGCCGAGCGTCTCGCGCATGAGCCGCGACAGCAGAAAGCCCTCCTCGTTGGTGGCACCGCTGCCCGCGAGCGCCGCCGTCCGGGCGCCGGCGCGCTCGAGCATCGCGGCAACCTCCTCCAGCGCGCGCTCCCAGCTGACCGGGCGCAGCTCGCCACCATCGCGCAGCAGCGGCTCGCTCACGCGCATCCCGACGTGCACGCCGTGCGGGTTTGCGTTTGGCGCGGTCGGCGGCTCGGCGGACGGAGGGTGGCCGTTGCCGGCGGCCGACGCTTGCTCGAGCACCTGGCTCGCCCGATCGCCGCCGGCCTCAGCCGAGCTCGTCCCGCGCGCCAACGCCGGGTAGGCGAAACGGCCGTGGTCGCACAGCCATCCGTCGTCGACCTCGTCGTTCTCACGCGCGAGCACGCGCATGACGCGCTCGTCTCGCACGGTCAGGCTGACGTTGCACTGTGCCGGGCAGAGCGTGCAGACGCTGCCGGCGTCCTCGATGTCCCATGGGCGGGCGCGGAAGCGGTAGGAGCGCGAGGTCAGCGCGCCCACCGGGCACAGCTCGATGATGTTGCCGCTGAACGGCGCGACGTACGGGTGTCCGTCGAAGGTCGACACGAACGAGTGCGCACCGCGCTCGAGCAGCACCAGTTGGTAGTCCTCGGAGACCTCCTGCGAGAAGCGCACGCAGCGGTAGCAGAGGATGCAGCGCTCGCGGTCGATCGCGATCTTCGGCGAGAGCTCCAGCGGCTTGACGAAATGGCGCTTGGGCTCGATGAAGCGCGAGATGCCGTCGCCCCAGCCGAAGCTGATGTCCTGCAACGGGCACTCGCCGCCCTTGTCGCATACGGGGCAGTCCAGGGGATGGTTGATCAGCAGGAACTCCACGACCGAGCGCTGCGCCTCCTTGACGCGCTCGCTCTGCGTGTGCACGACCATGCCGTCCTTGACGGGCGTCGAGCAGCCGGTCTGCAGCTTGCCGATGCCCTCGATTTCCACCAGGCACATGCGGCAGGCCCCGACCGGGTTGCCGAGCTTGGGCTCGTAGCAGAACACCGGAATCTCGACGTCGCCGTGCTTGGCCGCGTCGACGAGCATCGCGTTCTCCGGCGCCTGCACCTCGCGGCCGTCGATGGTGAACGTGATGGTGTTGTGCTGTGGCCTAGGCATGTGCAGCCAGCTCCTGGCGGACGCGAGCCTGCTCGATGTGCTCCTCGAACTCCTCGCGGAACTTGGCGATCATCGAGCCGATGGGCATCGCCATCGCGTCGCCCAGCACGCACAGGCAGTTGCCGATGATGTGCTCCTGGACCGAGGCCATGATGTCGAGGTCCATCGGCGTGGCCTCGCCCGAGTCGATCCGCTCGAGCATCTTGACCGTCCAGTTCGTGCCCTCGCGGCAGGGCGTGCACTTGCCGCAGGACTCGTGGCGATAGAACTTGGCCACCTTCAGTGCGAGGTCGACGATCGGCGTCGAGTCGTCGACGACGATGATCGCGCCCGAGCCGAGCATCGAGCCCGCTTTGGCGACCGAGTCGAAGTCGTAGGGAACGTCGAGGTCGTCCGGAGTCAGCACCGGCGCGGAGGAGCCGCCGGGGAACCAGCACTTGATCTCGCGCCCCTCCGGAGGTCCCCCGGCCAAGCCATAGATGATCTCCCGGGAGGGGATGCCGAGCTCGATCTCGTAGTTGCCCGGCTTCTGGACGTGGCCGGAGACGCTGACCAGCTTGGTGCCGGTCGAGGTCTCCACGCCGATCTTCGCGTACTGCTCGCCGCCGAGCGCGATGATCGACGGCACGGTCGACAGCGTCTCGACGTTGTTGATGAGCGTCGGGCCCTGATACAGGCCCTGGTTGGCCGGGAACGGCGGCTTCAGGCGCGGGTTCCCACGCTTGCCTTCCAGCGAGTCGAGCAGGGCCGTCTCCTCGCCACAGATGTAGGCGCCTGCCCCACGATGGACGACGAGCGTGAGCGAGTGATCTGAGTCGAGCACGCGCTCGCCGATGTAGCCTGCCTCGCGCGCTTCGGCGAGCGCCGCGTCGAGCACGTCGGCCTGCAGTACGTACTCGCCGCGTATGTAGATGAACGAGCGATCGGTCCCCGCCGCGTAGGCGGCGATCGCGATCCCCTCGATCAAGACGTGTGGGTTCTTCTGCAGCAGTTCCCGATCCTTGAACGTGCCCGGCTCGGACTCGTCGGCGTTGCAGACCAGGTACTTCTCCATCGAGCCCTGCGGCAGGAAGGAGACCTTCTTGCCCATCTGGAAACCGGCGCCGCCGCGGCCGCGCAGACCGGAGGCTTCGAGCTGCTCGAGCACCTGCGCCGGCGTCAGCGCCAGCGCCTTGCGCAGCGAGTCGTAGCCGCCACGCGCCTCATAAACGGCCAGCGTCTTCAGCCCCGGCTCGTCGATGTCCTTGAACAGGAGCATGTCGGTCATCGGCGAGCCTCCTCGGGCGCGTGCGCCGGAAACTCCTGCGAGTTCGCGTTCGGGTCGGCCACCAGCCGTGTGGCGAGCTGCTTCTGCGGCAGCACCGGGCGCCCGGCGCGGGCGTCGTCGAGCAGCTGCGGAACGTCAGAGGGCTCGAGCGGCCCCACGTAGACGCCGTCCACGGAGGCCATCGGCGCGATGTCGCATGCCCCGAGGCACTCGAACGAGCGCACGTTGAAGTCGGCGTCATCGTCGGCGTGCTCGCGCACCATCGCGAGCAGCGCGTCGGCGCCGCGCAGCGAGCAGGAGATGTTCGTGCACACGTACACGCTGTGCTTGCCGACCGGCCGCTTCTCGAGCATGTCGTAGAAGCTCGCCACCGAGTCCAGGTACGCGGGTGTCACTCTCATCACGCACGCCACCTGCTCGATCGCCTCGGGCGAGCACCAGCCGTGCAGCTCCTGCGCGGCGTGCAGCGCCGGGATCGCCGCCGAATGGCGCTCGGGGTAGAGCGTCATCGCGTCCTCGATCCGCTTGCGCAGCTCCGGCGGGACCTCGGTCGTCGCGGGGTCCGGGATCAGCGCTGGATCCTTCTCCGGATCGCTCGCCCGGTCCCAGCCGCTTGCGCGCTCTGGCATCGGGCTCAACGGTCGATTCCTCCGAGGATCGGATCGAGCATCGCGACGGTGGCGATCATGTCGGCGATGTAGGCGCCCTCGACCATGTGGGAGAGCGCCTGCAGGTTGACGAAGCTCGGGTCGCGCATGTGGACGCGCACCGGCTTGGAGCTGCCGTCGGATCGGACGAAGCAGGCGAGCTCGCCGCGAGGCGACTCGATCGGGTAGTAGAGCTCGCCCGGCGGGACCCGGAACCCCTCGGTGACGAGCTTGAAGTGGTGGATCAGCGCCTCCATCGAGGTCGCGAGCTCGTGGCGGGGAGGCAGCGCCACCTTGCGGTCCTCGGTGATGTGCGGTCCTTCCGGCAGGCCGTCGAGCGCCTGCTCGATGATGCGCACCGACTCGTAGATCTCGGCCAGCCGCACGGCGAAGCGGTCGTAGTTGTCGCCGACCGTGCCGACCGGGATCTTGAACTCGAAGTCCTCGTATGAGCTGTACGGCGTGGCCTTGCGCAGATCCCACGGATTTCCGGCGGCGCGCAGCAGGGGACCGGTGACGCCCAGCGACAGCAGCGTGTCCACATCGAGCGGGCACGTGCCGCGCAGGCGCTCGAGCACGATCTGGTTGGAGTTCAGGATCGCCCCGTACTCGTCGGCGCGCTCTGGCATGACCTTCAGGAACTCACGCAGGCGCCGCTCGAACCCGGAGGGGATGTCCTCGATCACGCCGCCGACCTGGAAGTAGCGCGTGTGCATCCGCGCACCCGAGGACAGCTCGAACAGGTCGAGGATCAGTTCGCGCTCGCGCAGGCAGTAGAGGAAGATCGAGACCGCGCCGAGATCGAGCGCGCTCGTACCGAGCCAGATCAGATGCGAGGCGATCCGGTTGAGCTCGAGATGGATCACTCGCAGGTACTGTCCGCGCGCGGGCACCTCTACCTCGAGAAGGCTCTCGACGGCGCCGCAGTAGGCCATCGCGTTGAAGTAGTAGGACAGGTAGTCCATCCGCTCGACGATCGGGATGACCTTCCAGTAGGCCTTGTCCTCGGCGGTCTTCTCGATTCCCGTGTGGACGTAGCCGATGATCGGTTTGACGTCGCGCACGACCTCGCCCTGCAGCGTCACCAGCAGACGCAGCACGCCATGCGTCGCGGGATGGTGCGGGCCGAAGTTGAGCGTCAGCAGCTCCTGCGTGGTGTCCGGACCGCCCTCCTCGGGCTCGATCGGCTCGTCCAGGGGAGAGAGCGTGATGCTCTGCTCGCGCCTGCGGTACGCCGACAACGGCGGCTGCTCGCCGGCGCTCACTCGCGTCCCTCCAGCCATTTCGCCTCGTTGCGCGTGAAGATCACCGGTTCGCCGCCGACCGGGAAATCGCGGCGCTGAGGGTATCCCTCGTAGTCCTCGGGCATCAGGATCCTGCGCAGGTCGGGGTGTCCGTCGAAGAGCACCCCGAACATGTCGTACACCTCCCGCTCCTGGTGATCGGCCGTGGGCCAGTCGGGGGTGACCGAATCGACGCTCGGCGCATCGGTGGGGACGCGGAGCTTGACCGTGACACGGTCGACCCGGCTCATGTCGAGCAGCTCGTAGACGACGCCCAGGCGCGGCTCGTCCGGATAGTGGTCCACGCCGTGGACGCTCGCCAGGAACGCGTATCCCTTCGCGCGCAGTGTCGTCAGGACGCTGCGAATCTGCGCCGAATCGACCACCAGCGTCGCCCGTTCACGGAAGTACACGGTCTCGAGCGTCGCGTCGCCGAGCTCCTGGGCGAGCAGCTCCAGCCCGGTGGCGTCAGGCATTCAATCGCCTTGGAGTCGCCGGCAGGCGGCGACTACACATCCGAGGGAGCCTCCTCGGTGCCGACGGCGTCATAGCGCTCGCGCCAGCCCATGTCCGGGTCGTCCTGCACCAGCTTGCGGAGCTTGAGGATCCCGTGCATCAACGCCTCGGGGCGGGGCGGACACCCGGGTACGTGGAGATCGACGGGCATGAACTTGTCCGCAGGCACGAGTGCGTAGTTGTTGAACACACCCATCGAGCTGCAGCACGCGCCCATCGAGATCGCCCACTTGGGCTCGAGCATCTGGTCGTAGAGCTTGCGGATGATCGGCGCCATCTTGATCGAGACCCGTCCCGCGAGGATGATCAGGTCTGCCTGACGTGGCGAGGCGCGGAACGCCTCGTAGCCGAACCGCGCGATGTCCATGCGCGGGCCGGCGGCGTGGAACTGCTCCATCGCGCAGCACGCCAGTCCGAACCCGAGTGGAAAGAACGAGTTGGACCGCGCCCAGGCGACCGTTTTGTCAAGCGTCGTCAGCAGCACGCGCTCTTCGACGTACTGTTCGAGCTCCTCGCCCTCCAGCCGCGCGGGCCGGTTCGCACCCTCGAGCTCGTTGCCGCGCAGGAGTTGGTGCGCGTTCAGCTCGCGAACGCGCAGCGCTGGCTCGCGCTTCACTTCCACTCGAGCGCCCCTCTGCGCCACACGTAGACGAACGCCACGAACAGCAGCACGATGAAGACGATCGTCTCCGCCAGCGCGAACGTGCCGAACGCGCGCAGCTCGACCGCGATCGGGTAGAGGAAGGCGACCTCGATGTCGAACAGGATGAACAGCATCGCGATCAGATAGAAGCTGATCCCGAAGCGCATTCCGCGCTTGACCTCAGACGGCAGGCCGCACTCGTATGGGTCCTGCTTGTGCGGCGTCGAGCGCCGCGGCCCGATGTAAGAATTGAGCGCCGCAAACGCTCCGCCCACGGCGCCGCCGAGTATCAGGAAAACGATCGCCGGGAGATAGCTGCGCAGCACCGGACGCTGTTATATCACCGCTTGTGGCAATCTGTTACATAGTGGCAATCGGCTCGAAATCGCGGCTTCAAAAGGGTGCGAGGAGGGGCGCGGGGAGGCCGGCGGGCGGCGTCTGCGAGACGTCTTCCGACCGGCGTTCGGCGCCCGCATGACGCAGGCCGTCGTCGCCTGCTCGATCGCCGTCGCCGCGCTCAACGGGCTCGCCGGGCTGCTCGGTGCCTGGCTCTGGCACGACGGCGATCCGAGCGAGCGCGCCGCCCGCTGCTTCTGGCTGCTGCTGCGCGCCGGACAGGGATCGGCGCTGGTGCTCGCGCTCGCCGTCGGCTCGCTCGCAGCCGCCGGCCACTACTCGAGCGACGACCTCTTCTACCTGTATGCGCTGCTGCCGCTCGCCGTCGGCTTCGTGGCCGAGCAGTTGCGCATCGCCGCCGCCCAGACCGTGCTCGACCAGCGACAGCTCGCCGACCCCCAGGCGGTCGGCGCCCTCCCCGAGGACGAGCAGCGCGTGGTCGTGCGCGAGATCGTCCGCCGCGAGATCGGGATCATGGCCCTCTCCGCGCTCGTCGTCGCGTTCCTCGCGCTGCGCGCCGCTGGCACGGCTCACGGGTTCTGACCGGGCGCGTGGGTGCGCACCGGATGCCGGCGCGAGCAGGAGGGACGAAGTCCCGGTCAACGCCGCCTGGAGGGCGGCGATGCCCATCAGATGGCGGGGCTGGATGCCCCGCCGACCTATATATTCCGCCCCTGCATGAGGCTTAGCGCGAAGATCGCCGCACCGCTCGTGGCCCTGCTCCTCGCGGCGCTCGCGCTGAGCGCGTGCGGCTCGCAGGAAGTGGGCGTCGCCAAGACGAGCTCCTACTACCGCGGCGCCGTCCTGTTCCGCGAACACTGCTCCGGCTGCCACACGCTCTCGGTGGTGGGCGCACAGGGCTCGGCCACCAGCATCAAGGACCGGATCCGCGTCAACGGCCCCAACTTCAACATCCGCAAGGAGGACCCCGAACAGGTTCTCTACGCGATCCGCAACGGGGGCTTCTCGGGGGCGGTCATGCCGGAGAACGTCGTCGTCGGTGACGACGCCAAGGCGGTCGCCGACTTCCTCGCCAAGTACTCCGGCAGCCAGGCGCAGAAAGCGCCGTCCACGCCGATCACGCTGTCCACGAAATAGGGCGCCCGCCGGGCGGCGAGCCATGCTCGACCTCAAGCGGATCAGGGAGGACCCGGAGGGCGTCGCCGACGCCCTCGCTCGGCGCGAGGAGTCGCTGAGAGGGCTCGTCGAGGAGCTCCTGCAGGCCGACGAGCAGTGGCGCGGCGCGACCACGTCGGCGGAGGGTCTGCGTGCGGAGCAGAAGGCGCGCTCGCAGGAGTTCGGCGCGGCCAAGTCGCGCGGCGAGGATGCGCCCGAGCTGCGCGGGGCGATGCAGGAGCTGAGCGCACAGGTCAAGCGCTTCGGCGAGCAGGCGGCGAGTGCCAAGGAGCGGCTCGACGAGCTGCTCGCGCGACTGCCCAATCTGCCCGACGCGACGGCGGCGAGCGGCCCCGACGACGAGGAGCTGCGCACGGTGGGGGAGCCGCCGTCGTTCTCCTTTCAAGCGAGGGACCATCTCGAGTTGGCCGGGTCGATGATCGACATGGACCATGCGGCCAAGCTCTCCGGCGCGCGCTTCGCCTACCTGCGCGGCGAGCTCGTGATGGTCGAGCTGGCGCTCGTCGGCTGGGTGCTGCAGAAGCTGCGCGGAAAGGGTTTCGAACCGGTGATCCCACCAGTGCTCGTGCGCGAGCGCGCGCTCTACGGCACCGGCTTCCTGCCGGACACCGAGCAGCAGCTCTACGCCCTGCCCGAGGACGAGCTCTTCCTCGTCGGCACCTCGGAGGTGGCGCTGGCCTCACTGCACGACGGCGAGATCCTGCAGGGCGAGCAGCTGCCGCTGCGCTACGCCGGCTTCTCCTCGTGCTTCCGCCGCGAGGCCGGTGCGGCCGGGAAGGACACGCGCGGCATCTTCCGCGTGCACCAGTTCGAGAAGGTCGAGATGTTCAGCTTCGTCGCGCCCGAGGACTCCGCCGATGAGCACGAGCGCATCCTCGCGATCGAGGAGGAGATCCTGGGCGAGCTCGCGCTGCCCTACCGCGTCGTCAACATCGCCGTGAACGACCTCGGCAACTCGGCCGCCAAGAAGTACGACTGCGAGGCGTGGCTGCCCAGCCAGCAGCGCTACCGCGAGCTGACGTCGTGCTCGAACACGACCGACTACCAGGCGCGCCGGCTGGACATTCGCATGCGCGCCGGAGCGGGCGGCGGTGGACAGGGTGGGCGCACCCAGACGCCGCACACGCTCAACGGGACCGCCGTGGCCGTCGGGCGAACGATCGTCGCCCTGCTCGAGAACGGGCAGCTCGAGGACGGCTCGGTCGAGCTGCCCGAGGTGCTCGTGCCCTATGGCGCGCCTCCGCGGCTCGAGCCCGCCACCACCTCCTAGAGCCGCCAGGGCCAAGCGCGCCAAGGACGCAGGGGAGCGCGGCGTACTTCGTACGTAAGCGACCGAGGACGCCGGCGCGCGCAGCGCCCTGGCGGCTCTAGGCGCTGCCGAGCAGCTGAATGTGGTCAGCCTCGGCCGCTCCCGGGAACGGCCGCGTCAGCCCGAACTGATTCAGCGTCGCCTCGGGCACACCCTCCACGCCGGGCGTGTCGGACGCTTCGCCGCGCGTGTGCGGGTCGTTGGCGAAGCCACCGACCTCGACCGAGTGCTGCGGGGAGCGGTAGCCGGAGATTCCGATCAGGTGCAGGTGCAACGCCTTGCCCAGCGTGTTGAGGTGTTCCGCGAGCGTCGGCTCCTCGCCCACGCTGTAGTTGGTGCCGGCGGCGGGGAAGAAGCCGTAGTCGCCTTCCGGTGTGCCGTTGAATTCGCCGATGGGGCCCGAGTAGGTGACGCCGGCGGCGGCCAGCTCATGCGCTTGAACGTGCGCGAGCTCGTGTTCGAGTGAGCGCTTGTGCGACCGCAGTTCGTCCAGCTCGGAGCTCTTTTCATCGCGTGCGCGAATGAACTCGAGCTGGCGGTTGACGAGCGCCAGGTGCAGCAGGGCGACCTCGTTGCGCTGCACCTCCACGGCGCGCGTCTCCGATGCGTGCGTGCTCTCGAGCTGCGCGAGGTGCTTGGCCTGCGCGGTGACTTCCTTCTGCGTCTGCATCACGTGGGTCGTTGCGGCGGCGTTCTCGCGCGAGATCGCGCGCAGGTTGTCGACGCGCTCGATCAGGTCGGCAAAGCCATGCGCTTCGAGGATCACGGTCGCGATGTCCGGCGGCGGCGCCTCGTAGGCGGCGACCACCTGCGCCACAAGGATGCGGCGGTCGTGGTCGAGCTGGACCTGCAGTGCGGCCAGGCGCGTGCGCGCGACGCTCAGCTGCGAGCGGATGCTCTCGAGCAGGCTGCGCTCCACCGCGAGGCTCGATTCGAGCGCCGAGAGGCGCTCCTGCAGGTCGGCGATGTTGCCCTGGAAGCCCGCGATCTGGTGTGTGTCAGCGCCGATCCCCGCGCGCACCTGCCCTTCCTTGGCCCTCGAGGCCGCGATCTTTTCTTCAAGCGCACCCGAGGACGCTCCGGAGGCCACGACGACCGATCCGAGCGTCGCGCCCGCGGCGAGCACGAGCACGAGCGCCGCGACGAGCGCGGCGCGTGCGCGGCCCGGCGCGAGCAGGGGCGAGCCGCGGCGGGCATGGCGCCGGCGGCGCCGCGCAGGCCGCAGCGGCGAGCGATGGCGATTGCTCGACATGGACGGCCAAGCTAGCCAGGCATCCACGACATCACAAGCGCCGGGCGATCCGCTGCAGGCCGGCCCGCATGGCCGTCAGCGGCCAGACGTTCGTTGTAGCCGCCACACGCTGGGGCTAGGCTGGTCGCGCGATGTCCTCGCCGTTCGGCTTCCTGCTCGCGCCAGAACCGCCTTCGCGACGGGCCGGACTGCTCACGGTTGCGGCCGCGGTCGCGCTGTGCACGCTGATCGTCTACCCGCTCAAGCACATCGCACCGGTCGTCTCGCTGTCGGTCGTGTACCTCCCCGCGGTGCTGGTCGTGTCGGTCATCTGGGGCGGGTGGCTCGGCGGCGCGACCGCCGTTCTCAGCGCTGCCGCCTGGAGCTTCTTCCACCTCGAGCCGGTCGGGGAATTCGCGATCAGGGATTCGAGCAACTGGGTCGCGCTGATCGCCTTCCTCGCGGTCGCCGGGCTGGCGAGCTCGGTGGCGGAGGTGACGCGCGCCCGAGCGCGCGATGCGGAGGCGCGGCGACGCGAGGCCGACCTGGCGGCCGAGATGGCGCGCCTGTTGCTGCGGGGGGACGATCTGGCCACGGCGCTGCCGACGGCGGCGGCGCGACTGGCGCAGGCGCTCGAGCTCTCCTCGGCCGCGATCGAGATGGACGCGGTCGAAGGCGATGAGCGTACGGTCGCCTTCCCGCTGCGCGACGGCACCCGTCGCCTGGGAACGCTGCTCGTCGGCGCGGATACCCCGGAGGCGAGCCTGCGCAGGCTGCAGGAGCGTGTCGTGCCCGCGCTCGAGTCGCTGCTGAGCGCGGCGCTGGAGCGCGAGGGGCTGCTCGAAGACGTCGTCGAGACGGCCGCCCTGCGGCGCGCCGACACGGTCAAGACGGCGCTCCTGCGCGCGGTCTCCCACGATCTGCGCTCGCCGCTGACGGCGATCTCGGCGGCCGGCGAGGCGCTCGGCTCGCCGTCGCTGTCGCAGCCCGAGCGCGCGGAGCTGGCGGCGGTGATCGTCGAGGAGGCGAAGCGGCTGTCACGGCTGGTCGACAACCTGCTCGATCTCTCGCGGCTGGAAGCCGGGGCGGCCGAGCCGCGAAGGGATTGGACCTCGGTGGAGGAGCTGATACGTGCAGCCGTTGCCGAGCTCGGCCCGGGCCCGGAGGACTTCAGCCTGTCGATCGATCGCGAGCTGCCGCTCGTGAGCGTCGACCCGGTGCAGATGGAGCGCGCCTTCGTGAACGTGCTGGAGAACGCCAGGCGCCACTCGGGCGGACACCCGGTCTCTGTGCGCGCTCGCGCGGTGCGCGGTCTGGCACGGGCGCCGAGCAATTCGCCCGCAACCGCCTCGGCCACAGACGTCGTCGGCGAGCCCGGCGAAGCCCTCAGGCCGGGCGCCGATCGCGTCATCGTCCGGATCGTCGACCGGGGTCCGGGCATTCCGCCGGCCCAGCTCGAGCGCGTGTTCGAGCCGTTCTACCGCGCGGGCACCGCCGCGAGCGGCCACCGGGGTTCCGGCCTCGGCCTGGCGATCGCGCGCGGGTTCACCGAGGCGAGCGCCGGCGCGCTGCACGTCGAGTCGCTGCCCGGTCAGGGCGCGTCGTTCGTGTTCGAACTGCCGCTGACCGAGGCGGGAGCAACGAGCCGAGCTGGCGGGGCCGAGCAGACGGTGGCGCGGGCGTGAGCGCGGAGGGGCAGACCGCCCCAGCGCCGCCCGTGCGCGTGCTGGTCGTCGACGACGAGTCGCAGATCGTGCGCGCGCTGAAGGTGGTGCTGCGCGAGGCCGGCTTCGAGGCGGTACCGGCGGCGACGGCGTCCGAGGCACTCGACCTCGCCGCAGTGCGTCCACCGGATGCGGCGATCATCGATCTCGTGCTCCCCGACGGCGACGGCGTCGAGGTGACACGCAGCCTGCGCGAGTGGAGCGAGATGCCGATCCTCGTCCTCTCGGCGCTGGGCGAAGAGGAGCAGAAGGTGCGGGCTCTGGAGGCTGGGGCCGACGACTACATAACCAAGCCGTTCGGGGCGCGCGAGCTGGTGGCGCGTCTGCAGGCGGCGCTGCGGCGCGCCGCCCCGGCGGAGGAGGAGCCCCGGATCGTGGTCGAGGGCCTCGAGGTCGACCTCGCCGGCCGCGTCGTGCTGCGCGGCGGCGAGCCAGTCCATCTGACGCCGATCGAGTTCGAGCTGCTGCGCGCGCTGTTGCGCAACCGCGGGCGCCTGATGACCCACCGCAAGCTGATCGCCGAGGTCTGGGGGCCGGAGTACGTGGACGACGTCCAGCCGCTGCGCACGCACATCGCGCGGCTGCGGGCGAAGATCGAGCCGGACGGGACGACCGGGCCGCGTTACATCGTGACCGATCCGGGCGTGGGCTACCGATTCTCGCTGTGAGGGTCCGCTAGGGCTCGACCAGGCCGTTGCGGATCGCGTAGCGCGTGAGCTCGACACGGTCGCGCATGCCGAGCTTCTCGAGGATGTTGGCCCGATGGCGCTCGACGGTGCTCTCGCTGATCACGAGCGCCTCCGCGATCTGCCGGTTCGTGTAGCTCTCGGCCACGAGCTTGATCACTTCGGTCTCACGCGGCGTGAGCGGATTGCGCGGCGTCTCGCCGTTGCGTACGCGGCTGAGATAGTCCTTGACGAGGCTCGTCACCTCGCCCGGATACAGAAACGGCTCGCCCCGGATCGTGGCGCGGCAGGCCTCGACGAGGTCGCGGTCGGCGACCTTCTTGACGACGTATCCGGCTGCGCCGGCGCGAAGCGCCTCGAACAGGTACTGCTCGTTCTCGTGCATCGAGAGGATCAGCGCGGGCAGCTCCGGGCGGCGCTGGTGGAGCTCCCTGACGGCCTGCAGGCCGGTCATGCGCGGCATCGAGACGTCGAGGATGACCAGGTCGATGTGGTCCTCGAGCGCCAGCCTGACCGCCTCGGCGCCGTCGCTCGCCTCGGCGACCACTTCGAGATCGGGGTGGGCATCGAGGATCAGACGCAGCCCACGCCGCACCAGCGCGTGATCGTCGGCGAGCAGGATCCTGGTGGTCAAGCCGCTCATCGCGCACCCGCCAGCGGCACGTCGAGGACCGTCTGGGCTCCTGCGCCCTGCGGCGGAGGTTCGAGTTTCAGGCTCGCCCCGATCAGGCCGGCCCGCTCGCGCATGCCGCGCACGCCATTGCCTTCGACGTCGCCCTCGCGCGGAAGGCCACGGCCGTGATCGCGCACGGTCAGCTTGAGTCGGTGTCCCTCGCTTACCAACGTCAGATCCGCCGTCGCGCTGCCGGCGTGACGCGCGACGTTGGTGAGCGCCTCCTGGGCCACCCTGTAGACGACGAGCTCCGCTTCGGCGCTGAGCTGTGGCAACGCCTTGTCGATGCGCAGCGCAACATCCACGCCGGCGCGTTGGCCGAACCCGTTTGCGAGCGCTGCCAGCGCACTCGCCAAACCGAGGTCGTTGAGCGTCTCGGGGCGGAGATCGGCCGCGATCCGTCTCACATCCTCGAGGCTCTCGCGCGCGGCTTCCTGTGCCTCGCGAAGCTCGCCGCGAAGGTCCACGGGCAGTCGCGCTTCGAGGCGGCTCAACTGGAGCAGCACGGCCGTCAGGGTCTGCCCCACCTCGTCGTGGAGCTCCTGCGCGATCCGCAGCCGCTCGGACTCGTGGGCGGCGAGCACGCGGCGCGTCGACTCGCGGCGCTCCTGTTCGAGCCGGCTGAGCATTTCGTTGAACGTGAGCGCGAGCTCCCCCGCCTCCGAGGTGGGCTGGGCTCCGGGAATGCGCTGGCCCGGGTTCGACAGGTTGACGCGTCGCGCGAGCTCGTTCACCGCCTGCAGCGGAGCGACCGCTCGGCGGACGAGCACGAGGTTGATCAGCGCGACCATGGCGAGCGCGGTCACGAGCACGACCGCCTCACCTGCCGCGAAGGATGAGATCTTGCCCGGCGAGAGAACCAGCACGGTCACGAGGCATGCCGCGATCAGGAGCAGGGCGTTGGCTGCCACGACCCGCTGAAACAGCGGTCTGTAGTGCCGGCGCCTGGGGTGGCGGGAGCTGGACTCGGCGGACGCGCTCACCTCACGATTCTTGCGCGAACCGGCCGCTTCCCCTTCAGCACCGCTCCATCTCGAGATAGGACTGAACCTTCTGCACCGATGTCGCGACCATGCGGCCGTTCGGCTGGACGCGCAGAGTCTCGCCGTGGGGCCCTTCGACGATGGGCGTGCCCGCTCGCTCGCCGAGGACACGGTAGTCGTCGGGGAGTTCCGCCAGGCACGCGAGCTGGCGCCGTGTCAGGAGGCGCATCGTTCCCGATCCTCATCCGCGTCGAGAACGGCCCAGGCCACGCGCTCGATGATCTGCTGCGAGGTGTGCTCATTGGCCAGGTGGGCCGGATTGACCTCCTCGTCCATCAGGATCGGGCCATTGATCTTGGTTGCTTGGGGGATGTCGGCTATCACGATCAGGCGTGCCATCGGCGTTCTCCTCGAGTTCGTTCGCTCACATGCTCAGCCCGGCGTCCGCGCGGGGCTGAGGGCGCCGGCGTTCGAGTCCGATGCGCCTCCGCCCTGGTCTGCGACCGTCGGCCTCCCCGGGCAGGGCCTCGAGCTTGCGCAGCATCGACACCTTGCGAGATGCGAGCTCGGCTTCCGAGATGCGCATCGTCTGGCAGATCTCCGCCCGGGAGATCCCGGCCAGGAGCATGCCGAAGATCGGCAGCTCGCCATCGTCCAGGCGGCGGCTCAGCAGGTCGGCGAGCGGCTGGGGCAGGCTCGGTAGCAGACGCCGGCCGTGCGCGACCGCGCGGATCGCGTCGCAAAGCTCCGAGCCGAGGCCGCCCTTGTTGAGGACCGCGTCGACGTCGGCGACGACGCAGCTCGCCGCGAGGTGGTCGTTCGCGTAGGCCGAGTACATGACCAGCCGCGGCGGGTCCCGCAGCCGCTGCATCTGCTGGCTCAGCCACAGGCCGTTGAGACCATCGAGGTGGTAGTCGACCACTGCGATGTCTATCGACTCGCGTTTGACTTGAGCCAGGGCGCCCGTCGCATCGGCGGCCACGGCCGTGACGAGCAGATCGGGCTGTTCTTCGAGCAGCTGCACGAGCCCACGCCGAACCGCCGGGTGGTCATCGACCACCTGCACGCGGATCAGTCCCGCCGTCGAGTAGATGTCGGGCCTGCGGCCTGCGTATCGCTGCCGACTGGCTTGCATTGCGTTGGGCATCGGTCTCCTCGTTCGTCGCGTGCCGGGACGTTCGCATGTGCTCGGGGGGCCTTGAATGGGGCGCGGACCCCATCTGCGGCGGCGGACGCGTTCGACAGGAGCCGATTCACCTTGGCCGCGGCCGCGCGTGCCCGCGGCCAGTGAGCGGCGCTAGCTAAATCTGCCCTAAATATCGAGTGGGATTGCAGGGTGCGGGCTAAAGGGTGCGTAAGACTCGTTGCGGCCCTGCGCAACTGCGCAACTCTCGTCCCCCCGACCCTGTTCCCGCGTGCATATGCCCAATCTTCATCACCACCTCCCCCGACGCCCCGTCCTGCTCGCGACCCTCGTCTCCGTCGCCGCCCTGTTCGCGGCGCTCGCGCTGGGCCACCCCGGCCCTGCAGGCGCGACCAAGGCGGGGCACGCGACCAAGGCCGGTCCACGCGCCCACGCCGCCTCGAGGTACTTCACGGGGCTTGGCGATCAGAAGGTGCAGATGTTCACGGATCCCAACTGGCTCCAGCTGCACACGAAAATCGCGCGCTACATCGTCCCCTACGACGCGGTCGCGCACTCGTACTCGCTCGACAAGGCGAAGATCTGGATCAAGGCCGCCGAAGCGGCGCACGTGCAGGTCCTGATCGCCTTCTACCACTCCGAGTACACGCCGACGAAGCTGCCCAGCGTCGCCCTCTACCGGCACTACGTGCAGAAATTCGTGAAGCTGTTCCCGAAGGTCAGGCAGTACCAGTCGTGGAACGAGGCCAACCGCGGCAACATCCGCGGCGTGCTCGCGAGCCCCTCCGCGTCGGCGGCGGCGAGGTACTACCAGGCACTGATCCGCGTGTGCAAAGGGTGCACCGCGATCGGGCTGGACGTGCTCGACGCCAACAAAATCGGGCCGACGCTTCGCTACATCTCCGAATTCAAGCGTGAAGTCGGCAAAATTCGCACGGTGATGCCGAGGATCTGGGGGCTGCACAACTACTCGGACATCAACCGCATGCAGAGCTGGCGCACCCGGGAACTCGTGAGGGCCCTGGGCGGGCAGACGTGGCTGAGCGAGACCGGCGGCATCGTCAAATTCGGCGGTGCCTTCCCGAACAGGTTCGGCTCAGGTCTGAGGCGCGCCTCGAAGGTGCTCAACTACATGTTCAACGTGGCCGCCGCGAACTCGAGGATCAAGCGCCTGTACATCTACGACTGGACGGGCGGCAACACGACGACGCGCTTCGACGCCGGCCTCACCGACAACCACCACATTCCGCGCCCCGGCTACGTGACCGTATGCAAGCGGCTGCATGGAGCCAAGTGCAACGTCTCGCGCATCAGTAGCCACTGACGGCCGGCCGGCCCGACGGACCGGCCGTGGCGCGACGGTCGGTCCGGTCCTCGGGCTCGTCCCCGGCGCTCCCGCGCTCCGCTGCCACCGGCGGCGAGGGCTCGTTGCGCAGCAGCCGCGCAGCAGCGAGCGCCAGCAGTCCCGCGCCGGCGGCGATCAGCACGAGCTTGGTCAGCGGATAGGTGGCGCCGTCGTGCAGCTTCAGGTTGAGCGCCGTGTGGTCGCCCGCCCCGACGATGCTCAGCAGCCCCTCGTGGTCGATCCCCAGCGCGGTCGGGGCGAGCGCGGCGAACAGCCCCCAGGCGAGCAGGGCGAGCGCGCCCGCACCGAGCGAGCGCGCGCTCAGGCGCACACGGGCCGTGGCGAAGCCGGCGAGCGCCACGCCGGCGCCGGCGGCGAGCAGAAACGGCCAGATCCCGCCCCAGCCGCGGCCGGCGCCGAAAGAGCTCGCGATCGTCGGCTGGAAGAACCCGCGGCTGAGGAAGCGCGTCCACACGACCGTCTCGTTCTCGTAGCCGACGAGCGGGTGAGTGATAGTGGCGATCACCGTGGTCGCGATCGAGACGGCGGCGAGCGCGATCGTCGGACCGGGGTAGCGCTTGAAGGCGAGGCCGAGCGGGACGGCCAGGAACGGCAGCATCGTGGTCAGGAAGCGCGGACCCATGAAGCCGCCGCCGAAGGGCAGGTAGTAGCCCGAGTTGTAGCCGACGTAGCAGAGGCAGATGCCGCCGATCGTCAGGGCCTCGGCGCGCTTGCCGCGGCGGTAGAGCAGCACGGCGCCGACCGCGCCCATGATCAGCACGGGCGAGATCGTGAGCAGGCCGCGCGAGTCGAACAGCAGCGTGGCGAGCACCTTCAGGCTCGGCACGTCGATGCCGAAGAAGCCTTTCTGCTGGCGCGGCACGTCGGAGTAGGCCAGGTGCGTCCAGGAATGGAAGGCGTAGTGGTTGTAGAGCAGCAGCGGCACGATGCCGACGATGCCGCCGCCGATGTACGCACCGGCGCGCGTGAGTACGCCGCGCACGTTGAGCGTGTCGCGGCGCGAGAGCAGATACAGCCCGAGCACGGCCCCGACGAAGAAGACGGGGTACTCGGAGCCGACGGCGTAGCCCATCGCCACGCCGGCGAGCGCCAGCAGCGAGGGGGCAGGCGGCCCGTCGCGCTCGCGCAGCATCAGCGCGAAGGCGCCGAAGCCGAGGAAGGCCGCGAACACGTGCGAGAACAGCAGCGTCGACAGCGGCAGCACCATCGTGCCCAGCCCGAGCGCGACGGCGGCGGCGGCGCCGTAGCCCGGCTCGAAGCGATCGGCCACGCGCCAGACGAGCAGCAGCAGCAGCAGACCGGGCAGCACGTTGCCCCATAGGCCGATCAGGTAGATCATCTCGTCTTCCCCGCGCAGTGCTTCGGAGCTGCGCGTCCAGCGTTCGGCGTCGAGGCCTTTGAGCGTGTCGTAGAAGGGCAGCGCGAACAGCGCAAGGCCGGGCGCGCGCGCCGAGTACCAGTGGCCCTTGTAGAAGACCTTGTCGCCCGTGTTCTCCTGGTAGGAGTCGATGTTCGTCCGTTCGACGTTGAGCGAGCGGATCAGGTCGTAGTGGGACGTCTGGTTCCAGGAGAAGCTCTGGATCATGGTCGCGTAGGCGACGCTGACGAGCACGATCGCGACGAGCGCGAGGCGATTGCTGCGCAGATGCCCGCGCATCAGTTGCTTCCGTGCAGCGCCGCCGGCCCGGGCCCGATCTCATAGATCACGAGCGAGCCGACGCGTCTGCGCGTGATGCCCAGGCCCGCGATCGGCTTGGCAGCCGCCGCCGCCGGGTTCCGTGGCTCTAGCTGCGCAAAGCCATGGGAGGGGGGCAGTTCCTTGAATGGCGCCACGTGGAGCACGGCGGTTCGGACCCCGTAGTAGCGGAGCTTCTCGACGCTCGCCTTGTCTGGGAAGTTGTGAACCCCGCCGCGAATGTCGTCCACCGCGGGTATGTCGAAGGTCGAGTTGCCGATCGGGATCTTGTAGAAGCCGTCGGTCGAGAAGTACTGCCATATGCGGTCGTAGGGACCGTCGGTGGGCAGGTCCAGGCGCGGGCCGGGCAGACCGATCTCGGCGCGCGCCGGCTGCGGCACGACCGGGTGGGCCATGTGGCCCGCGCCTTCGCCGACGATCCCGATCACGATCACCACGCCGACGACGGCCGTGAGCGACGCCAGCCGCGAGCCCGATCGATCGCCGGCGGGCTCGCTCGCGCCCAGGCCGCCGCCCTCGCCCGAGCCGCGGCCCGCGCGGCTGAAGCGGCGAGTGGCGAACGCGCCGAGCTTGCCTGCGAGCAACTGCGCTCCTGCTCCGGCGAGCAGGGCGAGGAACAGCGTGGCCAGCGTGAACACACGGCCCGGCACGCGCACGCCGTCCCAGCCGGGGGCGTAGTTGAACAGCAGGCGATAGGGATAGCCGTAACCGGTGAGCCCGAGTCCGACCGCGAGCACGGCGCAGACGACGACCCCCGCCGCCAGCCCGATCCGCAATCGGCGCGTGTAGAAGGGAGCGGCCAGCCCGATCAGCCCGAGCAGCAGGATGAAGCCGCCGGGGAACAGCACCTGCTCGTTCTTCGAGTGCACCTGCTCGCGCGCGCCGGAGGTCAAGTCGCCCCATACGCGGTTCTCCGAGGAGGCCGACAGCCAGGCTGCCGGCCCGGCGGAGTAGTTCTCGACTTCCCTGATCGTGCGCTTGGCGGTGGGGTACTCGTGGGAGACCTTCACGTACGGGCGCGCCTCGTACACGGTGACGGCGCCGACGATGAGCATGCCGATGCAAGTGATCGCGATCAGATCGCGTCTGAGCGAGGGGCGCCCGGCGAGCAACCACCAGAGTGCGGCGAGCACGGCGAGCACCGCCAGCAGATACGCGAACTGCAGCCCCAGCGTGAAGCCGAGCGAGATCTGCCAGGCCGACACGAGCCAGCCGGCGATCACGAGGCCGTGTGAGGAGCGCCGATAGCCGCGCAGCAGCAGGAACAGCGCGAGCCCGATCCCGCCGGAGGAGATCACGTGCAGGTGACCGGCCTCCGTCACGCGGTAGGGCGCGTAGGCGAAGGCGGCAGCGGCCGCGGCAGCCCCGAGCTTGCGCAGGCCGAGCTCGCGCGCGAGCAGGTAGCAGCCGACGAAGGCCAGCGACCAGGCGAAGAGGAACAGAAGGTTGTAACGGACGAGCGCGGCGACCGTACCGGAGCCGAAGAACCCGGCCGGCCCGTACCCGAGCAGCGAGTCCGAGAAGGCGAGGCTGAGCGGGTGCGGATAGAAGGCGTTCGAGTTGAACAGGTGCAGCGGGTCGTGCAGGAGCGCGTGGCCGACCCAGGCCACCTGCCAGGCAGTGCGAACGGGGTCGCCGAGGTCGGGCGAGATGCGGCTCGGCAGGTGCAGCACGAGTGGCCAGGTGACGAGCACGGCGAGGGCGACCCCGGCGAGGACCGCCCACAGGACCTCGGCGCGCGCGAGCTCGGGCGAGGGCGCCCAGCGACCCACGCCGAGCCGCTTGGAGGCAGCGCCGTCGGCGCGCCCGTTGCGCTCGGCCGGGTGCGACCCGCCGCCGGCACGCGGGGGCGACTCAGCCGGCGTGTGCGAGGGGGCGGGGACCCCGGCGCTCATCGTCTGCTCGTGTTCGCGACAAGAGGGATCGGGGCAGCATACGGGAGCCGCCTGCGACACAACGGCGCATCGCCGGCCGCTCGATCTGCCGGTGGGGCATCCCCGATTGCGTCACACTGCGCTCGATGAAGATCCTGGTTGTTGGCGCCGGCGGCGTCGGTGCGGCGTTCGCGGCCATCGCGCAACGACGCCCATCCTTCGATCAGATCGTGCTGGCGGACGTCGCGCCGGAGCGGGTGAAGGCGGCGGTGGCGGCGCGCGGAGAGCCGGGTCGCTTCTCGGCGGAGCGGGTCGACGCGTCCGAGCAGCAGAGCGTGGTCGACCTGATCGGTCGCGTGCGGCCGGACGCCGTCCTGAACGCGTGCGATCCGCGCTTCAACGAGCCGATCTTCGGCGCCTGCTTCGAGGCCAAGGTGCCCTACCTGGACATGGCGATGACGCTGTCGCGCCCGCACCCGAAGCGGCCATATGAGCTGCCGGGCAGGCTGCTCGGCGAGCAGCAGCTCGCTGCGCACGAGGCGTGGGAGCAGGCGGGCATCCTGGCGCTCGTGGGCATCGGCGTCGAGCCGGGCCTGTCCGACGTGTTCGCCGCCTACGCCGCGCAGGAGCTGTTCTCGAGCGTCGATGAGATCGGCGTGCGCGACGGCTCCGATCTGGTCGTCGAAGGCTATGACTTCGCCCCTACCTTCTCGATCTGGACGACGATCGAGGAGTGCCTGAACCCGCCCCTGATCTGGGAGCGCGAGTGCGGCTTCTACACGACCGCACCCTTCTCCGAGCCCGAGGCGTTCGAGTTTCCCGAGGGCATCGGCACGGTCGAGTGCGTCAACGTGGAGCACGAGGAGGTCGTGCTGATCCCGCGGGCCATCGACTGCGGGCGCGTCACGTTCAAGTACGGGTTGGGCGCCGAGTTCATCGACGTGCTGCGCACCCTGCACAAACTGGGACTCGACTCGACCGAGCCTGTGCGGGTGCGCGATGCGCAGGTCGCACCGCGCGATCTCCTCGCCGCCGTGCTGCCCGACCCGGCCAGGCTGGGCGAGCGGATGACGGGACGCACGTGCGCGGGGACCTGGGTACGCGGGACGGGCGAGGACGGTCAGCCGCGCTCGACCTACCTCTACCACGTGGTCGACAACGAGGAGACGATGCGCGAATACGGCAGCCAGGCCGTCGTCTGGCAGACCGCCGTCAACCCCGTGGTCGCGCTCGAGCTGATCGACGAGGGCGCGTGGACTGGCAGCGGCGTGCTCGGCCCCGAGGCGTTTCCGCCGCAGCCGTTCCTGGAGCGGCTCGCCGAGCTGGGCTCGCCGCACGGCGTCGTCGAGGTTCCTCCCCGCGCGTAGGCGGCCCGGCCGGCGGCTCGACGAGCCGCCCGGGCTCAGGCGCCGGGCGGCCGCTGCGGTGGATTCTCGCCTGCCTCCGGCGTGAGCAGGTGGGCGGCAGTGGTGACGTGTTCGGGTCCCATCAGGTGCGCCGGCGCGCGCTCGACGGGCGCGTCGAGCAGGCCGGGCGGCGCCGTTTCGGTCTTGCGGGAGAAGAACCGGCGGAAGTAGAAGCGCGAGACGAGCATCAGGATCGCGCCAAACACCATGCCGATGACACCGAACCACAGCGGCAGCGTGAGGCTCAGGAAAGTCTCACTGCCTTCGACGTTGGCCGCTTTGCCGTAGTAGTAGATCGCGTAACCGCCGATGCCGTAGAACATCAGCCCGCCGACGACCGGCGCGAGCCCGACGAGGATGAACTTGCGGGCGCTGTCGAACAGCTCGCGCCGGTAGTACCAGGCGGAGGCGAAGCCGGTTGTGCCGTAGTACAGACACACCGGAATCCCCAGCGCGACGACGGCGAGTTCGAGCGCCGTTTCGGAGGCGAGGATCAGCGGGAAAGCGATGGCGATCGAGATCAGGCCGAAGCCCCACGTCGAGACGGTTGGCGTCAGAAAGCGCGGATGGATCTTGCCGATCGCCTTCGGGATCGCCCCCCAGTGCGCCATCGACAGCGTCGTGCGCGCCGTAGGCAGGATTGTCGTCTGCGTGGAGGCCGCGGCCGAGGTGAGCACGGCGACGATCAGGAACTTCACGCCGACGGCCCCGAGTACGCCCTTGCCGAGGGCGTTGAGCACGTCTTCGGCGTTTTCTTCGTTGGCGATGAAGGCGGTGCCGTGGTACGCCTGCGCGCCGGCCGAGACGACCAGGTAGATCGCGACCAGCAGCAGTGTCGAGACGACCGCCGCGCGTCCGGGCCCCTCGTTGGAGTCCTCGGACTCCTCGTTGACGGCGACGCCGGAATCCCAACCCCAGTAGATGAAGATTCCGAGCAGCAGGGCGATGACGAGGTCGTGGAAAGGTATCGCGAACGGGTTGAACCACGAGGCCTGCGGTTCGATCGAGTGCGACGGGCTGCCCGTGTACACGTCGACGAGCGCGACGACCGCGAAGATCGCCAGCATCGTGACCTCGAAGCTGAGCAGCACTTGCTGGAGCCGTGCGGACAACTCGATCCCGCGGTGGCAGATCCACGTCATCAGCAGGATCCACAGGGCGCATCCCGCCAGGCCCGCGCCCTTGTGGGTTTCCGCCCAATGCCAGCCGAACAGCTTGTAGGTGTACGTCGCGGCGATGAGCCCCAGCGACGCCATCACGAGCACGTCGGCGAGGAAGATCGCCCACCCGTTGACCCAGCCGGTGCCCGGCCCGAACGCCCGCGTCGTCCACGCGAAGGTGGTGCCGGCGTCGGGATCCGCCTTGTTCAGGTAGCGGTAGGCGAGGGCGACCAGGAGCATCGGCACGAATGCCGCGAGCAGCACGCCGGGGGCGTGTACGCCTATCCCCGGTTCGGCGACGATGAACCCGAGCGTCGCGGCGAGCGAGTACGCAGGCGCGACCGAGGCCACACCGATGACGACGTTCGAGACGTAGCCGATCGCGTTGCTCTTGAGACCCTTGCTCTCGACCCGCCCCGTTGCCGGGACGCCCGCTGCGACGGCACCTTCGCTCGCCATCGTGTTTGCTCCTCTCCCTCGTTTGGGTTGGTGGCTCTCGCCTGGTGATGAAAGTTACGAGACACGGCGGCGGCGAAACAAGGTGCGAGCGTCCCAAAAAGCAGAAGACGCGCTGTACATCCTGTACAAATGCCATCCGGCCTCTTTGTCGAGAGGGGTCATTGAGGCAGGCATCGGGCGGCAGTATTGTTGTCCGTAGTGTCTATCGGCGATAGCCGGGCGCGCAGGCGCCTCGATAGGGGGTGGATGCAATGAGCGACTCCGCAGATCTCGATCAGATGGCCGGCGCGAGCGGGACGGCGAGCGAATCGACCGGGACGCCGTGGGCGCCCGGACCGGCCGGCACGGCGGTGGCGGAAGACCCGGACCGGCTGCAGCGGCTGGCGCGGCGCAATCTCTGGATGCACTTCACGCGGATGGGCTCCTACGACGAGCACCACGCGGTGCCGGTGATCGTGCGCGGCGAGGGCTGCTACGTCTACGACGAGCACGGCAGGCGTTACCTGGACGGGCTCTCGGCGCTGTACTGCGTCAACGCCGGCCACGGCCGCGCCGAGCTCGGCGACGCGGCGGCGGCACAGGCGAAGGAGCTCGGCTTCTACACGAACTGGAGCTACGCGCACCCGCCGGCGATCGAGCTGGCGGCGCGGATCGCGCAGCTCGCGCCGGGCAACCTCAACCGCGTGTTCTTCACCTCGGGCGGCTCGGAGGCGGTCGAGTCGGCGTGGAAGCTCGCCAAGTCCTACCACCGCGCGCGCGGGGACGCGACGCGGCACAAGCTGGTCTCCCGCAACCTCGCCTACCACGGCACCTCGATGGGCGCCCTGACGGCGACGGGGCTGCCACCGCTGCGTGAGCCGTTCGAACCGCTGACTCCGGGCGGCACGCACGTGCCGAACACCAACTCATATCGCTGGAGCGAGGACCGCGACCCGCTGTGGGCGGCGGATGCGATCGAGGAGGCGATCCTGTTCGAGGGGCCGGACACGGTGGCGGCGGTGATCCTCGAGCCGGTCCAGAACGGCGGCGGCTGCTTCGTGCCGCAGGAGGGCTACTTCCAGCGGGTCCGCGAGATCTGCGATCGCCACGGCGTGCTCCTGATCTCGGATGAGGTGATCTGCGCCTGGGGCCGGCTCGGCCACTGGTTCGGCTGCGAACGCTACGGCTATCAGCCGGACATGATCACGACGGCGAAGGGGATCAGCTCGGCCTACGCACCGCTTGGCGCGGTGATCGCCGGCGACCACATCGCCGAGCCGTTCATGCACGGCAAGGCATCGTTCGTCCACGGCTTCACGTTCGGCGGGCACCCGGTGGCGTGCGCGGTTGGCCTTGCGAACCTCCAGCTGATGGAGCGCGAGGATCTGAACGGCAACGTGCGCGAGAACGAGAAGGGATTTCGTGCCATGCTCGAGAGCCTGTACGACCTGCCGATCGTCGGCGACGTGCGCGGGGCGGGCTACTTCCAGGCGATCGAGCTGGTCAAGGACAAGGAGACGAAGGAGACGTTCGACGACGAGGAATCGGAGCAGCTGCTGCGCGGATTCCTCTCGGGCGAGCTGTACCGGCGCGGTCTGATCTGCCGCACGGACGATCGCGGCGACCCGATCGTGCAGCTCTCGCCGCCGCTGATCGCGGGTGAGGAGCAGTTCGAGGAGATCGAGGCGGTGCTGCGGCCGGTGCTGAGCGAGGCGGGCGAGCGGATGGCGTCATGGAGCTCACAGTCGAAAGCCTGATCGCGGAACTCGGCCTGGAGCTTGCGAGCGGCCAGGAGTCGGCGCACGCCCACGTGCGCTGGGTCCACAGCACGGAGCTCGAGGACCCGACGCCGTGGCTGCGCGGCGGCGAGCTGCTGCTGACCACCGGGCTGCAGCTGGACGGGCCCAAGAGCCAACGTGAGCTGATCGACCGGCTCGCCGACCATCGCATCGCGGGCCTCGGCTTCGGCACGGGCTTCAGGCACAAGCGCCTGCCGGCGGCGCTCGTGGCGGCGGCGCGCAAGCGCAGCTTCCCGCTGTTCGAGGTGCCTTACGAGCTGCCGTTCATCGCGATCACGGAGCGAGCCTTCGCCCAGCTGGTCAACGAGCGCTACGAAATGCTCCAGCGCAACATGGCGGGCGACGTGCTCGCGGAGGCGCTGACGGGCCACCTCTACCCGGAGGAGGTGCAGGCGCGCCTGCGCCCGTTCGGGATCGGCGATCAGGTCGCGGTGCTGGCGTTCGCGCTGGAGGACCCGACGGCGGCGGCGGCGCCGCTGGAACGTGCGCTCGAGCACGAGCGCACGCACAGCCTGGTGGCGATCAGGGCGGGCCTGTTGTGCGCCGTGATCGATGCCACGAGCGTCGAGCCCTTCGAGCTGGCGCGCAAGCTGCGCGGCGAGCTGTGTGCGCGCTTCGGCGAGGTCCGCGCGGCGGCGAGCCGTGCGGGGCCGGCGCACTCGCTTCGCCTCAGCTTCCACGAGGCGCGCTGCGCGCTGGAGGCGGTGCGCCTGCAGAACGGCAGCAGCCCGGAGGTCGCCACCTACCGCGACCTGGGCGCCTTCCAGCTCCTGCTCTCGCTGCAGGACGATGACGCGCTGCTCTCCTACTGCCGCGGCGTGCTCGGGCCGGTGGAGCAGGACGAGGGCGACTACGGCGAGGAGCTCCTGCGCTCGCTCGACGTGTTCATCGAACACAACGGGCACTGGGAGAAGGCGGCGGCGGCCCTGTTCTGCCACCGCCACACGCTCCGCTATCGCGTGCGCCGCGTTGAGCAGCTGACGGGGCGCGACTTCTCGAGCGCCCGCGATCGCATCGAGTTCTGGCTGGCGTTGCGGGGGCGGGAGCTCGCGCGGTGAGGATTTACTCGATCCAGGCCACGACCGGCCGGAGCTCCGCTGCGTGGCCACGCACCACGGTCGAGGGGGGCCTGTGGCGATGAGAATCGGCGTGCCAAGCGAGATCAAGCCGGACGAGTACCGCGTGGCGATCACCCCGGCGGGCGTGCGCGAGCTGACCTCGCGCGGCCACGAGGTGATGGTGCAGGCGGGAGCGGGCGAGGGCAGCGCGCTGGGCGACGAGGAGTTCGTCGCCCAGGGCGCGCTGATCTTGGCCGACGCGGCGACGGTGTTCGCCGAGGCCGAGCTGGTGCTGAAGGTGAAGGAGCCGCAGGCGTCCGAGGTCGCGATGCTGCGGGCGGGGCAGACGCTGTTCACCTACCTGCACCTGGCGGCCGAGCCGGAGCTGGCGCGCGGCCTGCAGGGCTCCGGCGCGACCTGCATCGCCTACGAGACGGTCGAGGACGCGGCGGGCCGGCTGCCGCTGCTGGCCCCGATGAGCGAGGTGGCAGGGAAGATCGCCACGCAGGCGGGCGCGTTCATGCTCGAGAAGCCGCTCGGCGGGCGCGGCATCCTGCTGGGCGGGGTGCCCGGCGTGGCGGCGGCCACGGTGCTCGTGATCGGCGGCGGCGTGGTGGGGATGAACGCCGCCTTCATCGCGATCGGCATGGAGTCGGACGTGTTCGTGTTCGACCGCTCGATCGACCGCCTGCGCGAGCTCGAAGTGGCGTTCGGGGGACGCGCCTCGACGGTGTACTCCTCGGCGCTTGCGATCGAGCAGATGCTGCCGCTCGCCGACCTCGTGATCGGCGCGGTGCTCGTGCACGGAGGTCGCGCGCCGCACGTGGTCACGCGGGAGCAGCTGAAGCTGATGAAGCGCAACGCGGTGCTCGTGGACGTCTCGATCGACCAGGGCGGGTGCTTTGAGACCTCGCGCCCGACCACGCACTCGGACCCGACGTACGAAGTCGACGGGATCACCCACTACTGCGTCACGAACATGCCCGGCGCGGTGCCGATCACCTCGACGTACGCCCTCACGAATGCGACGCTGCCGTACGTGCTCGAACTGGCGGAGCTGGGCGTGGACGGAGCGCTGCAGGCCAACCCCGCGCTGCGCGGAGGGCTCAACGTGCGCGCGGGGGAGATAACCCATCCGGCCGTCGCCGAAGCGCTCGGCGAGCCCTTCGCGACCGTGTAGCTTGGGGCGCGGGCGACTGCCCCGGAGAAGATCGACGCAGAGGAGAGCAGCGAGATGGCAACGACGGTAGAGACGCTCAAGAACTTCATCGACGGCGAGCTCCTCGGCGCGGAGGGCGATACCGAACCGGTGCTGAACCCGGCGACGGGCGAGGAGATGGCGCGCGCGCCGCGCTCCTCCCCGGAGGAGGTCGACCGCGCGGTCGGGGCGGCGCGGCGTGCATTCGAGAGCTGGTCGCAGACGACGCCGCAGCAGCGCTCGGAAGCGCTGCTGGCGATGGCGGCGGTGCTCGAGGAGCACGGCGAGGAGATCGCGCGCCTGGAGGCGCTCAACGCGGGCAAGCCGATCGAGGCGGTCAAGAGCGACGAGCTTCCCGTGATGGCGGACAACCTGCGCTTCTTCGCCGGCGCGGCGCGCGTGCTCGAGGGTCGCGCGGCGGGCGAGTACATGGAGGGCTACACCTCGTTCACCAGGCGCGAGCCGGTCGGGGTGATCGGCCAGGTGACGCCGTGGAACTACCCGCTGATGATGGCGATCTGGAAAATCGCGCCGGCGCTCGCGGCCGGCAACACGGTCGTGCTCAAGCCGGCCGAGACGACGCCGATCACGACGCTGAGGTTCGCCGAGTTGACGGCCGAGATCCTGCCGAAGGGCGTCCTCAACGTCGTCACCGGTCCGGGCGAGCCGACGGGGGAGGCGCTGATCTCGCACCCGGGCGTCGACATGCTCGGCCTGACGGGCTCGGTCGACACGGGCAAGCACCTCGCTCGCACGGCGGCGGACACACTCAAGCGCGTGCACCTGGAGCTGGGCGGCAAGGCGCCGGTGGTCGTCTTCGACGACGTCAGCCTCGAGAGCGCGCTCGAGACGATCGCGGGCACGGGCTACTACAACGCCGGCCAGGACTGCACGGCGGCGACGCGCGTGCTGGCGGGCGGGGGCGTGTACGACGACGTCGTCTCGGGTCTGGCCGAGCAGGCGAAGGGCCTGGTGATCGGCGACACGCTGGCAGCCGACACGACGCTCGGACCGGTCAACTCAAAGCGCCAGCGCGATCGCGTGGAGGGCTTTCTCGAGCGCCGCCCTCAGCGCGCTGAGATCGTCACGGGCGGCAAGGAGCCCGACCGGCCCGGCTTCTATCTGGAGCCAACGGTCATCGCCGGTCTGGAGCAGGACGACGAGATGATCCAGCGCGAGATCTTCGGGCCGGTGATCACCGTGCAGCGCTTCACCGACGAGGAGCAGGCGATCACATGGGCTAACAGCACCCGCTACGGGCTGGCGTCCTCGGTGTGGACCCGCGACGTGGGTCGTGCGCTGCGCGTCTCGCGCGCGCTGCGATTCGGCTGCGTCTGGATCAACGACCACATCCCGCTCGTCTCGGAGATGCCGCATGGCGGCTTCAAGGAGTCGGGCTACGGCAAGGATCTGAGCGTCTACTCATTGGAGGACTACACGATCGTCAAGCACGTCATGGCCAGTCTCGACTAGCCCCAGGAGATCGATGGCACGGCGCCTCGCGGCGTCCTCGGTCGCTCACGTGCTACTCGCACGCTTCGCTCCCTGCGTCCTTGACCAACCGCTTCGCGGTCGGTGCCCGCTTGACCCTCGAACTCCTGGGCGGGTGGACGGCGTCTTGCCTTGGCGCTTGGGCGTCAAGCGGAGAACTAGGTTTAACGAGGGTTGCGGAGACTTGCTGAGGGCGGTCTTCCGCGATTGGCGGGGGCGCCCGGCAGTTCAAGTACCCGGCGTCTCAGCTAACGTCGCGCCTGTGAACGGTTCGATTCCGCCGGATTCTGAGCTCGGTGAGCCTCGGGCGAAGGACGAGGAGCGCACGGACGCGGGCTTACTGCGCGACTACGACATCCTGCGCCTGCGCGCTCCCAACCCGGGTCCGCTGACGCTGACGGGAACGAACACGTGGGTGGTGGGCAGGCGTCCGGCCTGGGTGGTCGACCCGGGACCGCTGATCGACGATCACATGCGCAAGCTGATGTCGGCGATCGACGCTCGCGGCGGGCTCGGCGGGGTGGTGCTCACGCACGACCACAGAGACCACTCAGAGGCGGTGGAGATGCTGCTCGAAGTGCACCCGGCGCCGCTGGCGGCGGGCCGCGGCCGCGCCGACGTCACGCTCGCCGACGGAATGCGGGTGGGCCCGTTCGAGGCCGTGCAGACGCCGGGTCACGCGCCGGACCACTATGCGTTCATCGCCGATGACGCCTGCTTCACGGGGGATGCGGTGCTCGGCGACGGCAGCGTCCTGATCACGCCGCACCCAGGGGCGATGCACAGCTACCTGCTGGCGCTCACCGGCCTGCGGCTGCGCGAGGACTTCAACGTGCTCTGTCCCGGTCACGGCGAGGTGGTCTGGGACGCTCGCGAGAAGCTCGAGGAGTACATCGGCCACCGCATCGACCGCGAAAACCGCCTGATCGTGGCGCTCAACGAAGGCCTGCGCACGGTGCCGGACCTGCTGGCGGCCGTCTGGCCGGAGGTCCCCGAGGAGCTGCGCCCGGCGGCGACGGCGACGCTGGCGGCGCACCTGGACAAGCTCGAGGACGAGCAGTCCCTGCCGCGGGGCGTCCAGCGCCCGAGCTTCGATCCGGACGAGTGGTGAGGGGCCGCCGCGGGCGGCGCCACGTGGTCGCGCCGGGCTCTTAGACGAAGCGCGGGTACAGCGTCATGCCGCCGTCGACGAATAGCGTGGCGCCGGTGACATAGGAGGCCTCGTCGCTGGCGAGCCAGGCGACGGCGTGGGCGACGTCGCCGACGTGGCCCCAGCGTCCGAGCGGGACCTCGCCGAGGACCTTGGCGCTCTCCTGAGGGTCTTCGAGCACGGACTTGTTGATGGGCGTGTCGATCGCGCCCGGGCCGACGCTGACGACGCGGATGCCGAGCGGCGCGAGCTCCTTGGCGATCGACTGCGTGAAGAGCATCATCCCGCCCTTGGAGGCGCAGTAGTGGGAGAAGCGCTCCCACGCGATCCGCTCGTGCACGCTGGAGATGTTCACGATCGTGCCGGCCGAGCCCTCGGCGTGCATCATCCGCGCGGCCTCGCGCGCGCACAGGAAGGCGCCGGTGAGGTTGACGTCGATCACCTGCTGCCAGGCCGAGAGGGGCATATCGAGCAGCAGGTGCTGCTGCTCGAGACCGGCGTTGTTGACGAGCAGGTCGACGCCGCCGAAGGCCTCCTTGGCTTCGCCGAAGGCGCGCTGCACGTCCTGCTCGGATGAGACGTCCATCTTCACGGCGACGGCGCGACCCCCGCCCGAGCCGATCTCGGCGGCCATCCGTTCGGCCTCGTCGGGCGCGCCGAGGTAGTTGATCGCGACGGCCGCGCCGTGCGCGGCGAGCTCGAAGCAGACGCCCTGACCGATGCCCGAGTCGCCGCCGGTGACGAGGGCGCGGCGACCGGTCAGCAGGCGAGCCTCGGCCGGGTGCGGGGTGAAGGTCGTCTCGCTCACGTTCGTCGGTCCGCAGCCTACCCCGATACGGTTGGAGCACCATGGATACCCCGTTCCCCTCCTTCGTCACGGGTGCCGGCACGGGCAAGGGCGGCGAGGACGGGCGTCCGGCCGGGCGCACGCGCCCACCGTCGCCGACGAGCGTGCGGGGCCAATCCTCGACCAGCTCCCCGTTCCCGCCGATCGCGGACTACGGCTTCCTCTCCGACTGCCACACCGGCGCGCTCGTCGCTTCCGACGGATCGATCGAGTGGATGTGCCTGCCGTACTTCGACTCGCCCTCGATCTTCGGCGCGCTGCTCGATCGAGGCGCGGGCTCCTGGCGCGTGGGCCCATATGGCCTGTACGTGCCGGCCGGGCGGCGCTACATCCCGGGTACGAACATGATCGAGACGACGTGGATGACGCCGCAGGGATGGATTCATGTGGTCGACGCCCTGGCGATGGGCGAATGGCACGACAACGAGCACGGCTCGAGCCACACGCGCCCGCCGACGGATTTCGATGCGGACCATCTGCTCGTGCGCATGATCGAGTGCGTGCAGGGCCAGGTGCAGGTGGAGGCCGTGTGCGAGCCGATGCTCGACTACGGCGCCACGCCGGCTGAGTGGCGCAAGGTCGAGCTCGAATCGGATGCGCAGGACCCGCCTAGCGCGCACGACGCGATCGCGATGGACGCCTCCGACGGCCGCACGATGTTCAGGCTGTTCAGCGACATCCGCATGGGCATCGAGGGAAACCGCACGCACGGGCGCCACACGATGGTCGAAGGCGAGAAACGCTTCTGCGCGATCTCCTGGACGGAGTCGCGCGGCGGCCCGCACACGGCCGAGGAAGCCGAGCAGGTGCTCGAACGGACGGGACACTTCTGGCGCAGCTGGCTCGCGGACGGCATCTATCCGGATCATCCGTGGCGCCGGCACCTGCAGCGCTCGGCGCTCGTGCTGAAGGGGTTGACCTTCATGCCGACCGGGGCGCTGGTGGCGGCGCCGACGACCTCGCTGCCGGAGACGCCGGGCGGCGAGCGCAACTGGGACTATCGCTTCTGCTGGATGCGCGACGCCTCGTTCACGCTGTGGGCGCTGCACGCGCTTGGGCTCGACTGGGAGGCGGACGACTTCGTGCAGTTCGTCGCCGACGTCCCGCGCAACGAGGATGGCTCGCTGCAGATCATGTACGGGATCCGCGGCGAGAAGGATCTCGCCGAGTCGACGCTGGACGGGCTCGACGGCTACGAGGGAGCGCGTCCGGTGCGGATCGGCAACGGCGCCTACAACCAGCGCCAGAACGACGTGTTCGGCGCGGTGCTGGACTCCGTCTACCTGCACTCCAAGCAGCGCGATCACATCCCCGAGCGCCTGTGGCCGGTCCTGATCGATCAGGTCAACTGCGCGGCCGAGGCGTGGCGGGAGCCGGATCAGGGGATCTGGGAGGCGCGGGGCGAGCCGCAGCACTACGTCTCCTCCAAGTTGATGTGCTGGGTCGCGCTGGATCGCGGCGCGCGGCTGGGCGAACGGCGCGGACACGACGAGCAGGCCAGGGAGTTTCAGGCCATCGCCGACGAAGTTCGCGACGACCTGCTCGAGCACGGCGTCGACTCGCGTGGAGTGTTTCGACAGCACTACGACACCGACGCGCTGGACGCCTCGACGCTCCTGGTCCCGCTCCTGCGTTTCCTGCCGCCCGACGACGAGCGCGTGCGCGCGACCGTGTGCGCGGTCCGCGACGAGCTGACCGAGAACGGGCTCGTGCTGCGGTACCGCACCGAGGAGACCGACGACGGCCAGAGCGGCAAGGAGGGGACGTTCTTGATCTGCTCCTTCTGGCTGGTCTCGGCGCTGTCGGAGATCGGCGAGGACCGCGAGGCCGAACACCTCTGCGAGCGGCTGCTCTCCTACTCCTCCTCGCTCGAGCTCTACGGCGAGGAGCTCGAGGCCTCGAGCGGCCGCCACCTCGGCAACTACCCGCAGGCATTCACGCATCTGGCGCTCATCAACGCGGTCACGCACGTGATCGCGGCACAGCAGGCCTGAGCGCGGCCGCGCGGCCGCGCGGCCGCCGGCTCAGTAGCCGGGGTCGCCCGGGAGCAGCACGCGCGCGACCTCGCCTTCGAGGAAGACCTTCGGCTCGACCGGCTGCACGTCGCGCCCGCGCGCGTGCTCGAGCAGCTCGGCCACGGTGGCGAAGCCGCTCAGCTGTTCGAGGTGCTTGATCGTCGGGAAGACCAGCGCGATCTCACCCTTGCGGTGCGCATCAAGCGCGGCCTGGGGCGCGAACCAGCCGAGGTCGATCACCTCCTCACCGTCCACCTGCGGGGTCTGCCCGGATGGCAGCTCGGCGAGGAAGAAATGGGTGTCGAAGCGGATCTTCACCTGCGCCGGGGTGATCCAGCGCGAGAACTTGACGAGCCCGTCGGGATCGTCGAGCGAGATCGCGGCCTCCTCGCGAAGCTCGCGGATCGCGGCGGCGCGATGCGCCTGATCGCCTGCCCCCTCCGTCGCGTCGACGGCTCCTCCCGGGAACACCCACACGCCTCCCATGAAGCGAGCCTTGGGCGTGCGCCGGACGAGCAGCACCTCGAGGCCCGTGCTCTCGCCTCGCAGCAGGATCACGGTGGCCGCCTGGCGCGGGCGCGTGACCGGGCCCGGGTTGTACTCCTCGCCGCTGGTCGCGTCCCTGCGCGTGGCGTTGGCGCCGTCGCCGTCGCCGGCGCTCTCCCCGGGCGAGCTCATCCGCGGACCCTACCTGGCGCTAGTCTTTGGCGCATGAGCACGTCCACACAGACGCTGCAGCGCTGGATCTGCGAGTCCTGCGGCTTCATCTACGACCCCGACGAAGGCGACCCCGACGGCGGCATTCCGGCCGGCACCGCCTTCGAGGACATTCCCGACACGTGGTTCTGCCCTGTGTGCGGCGCGCGTAAGCGCGAGTTCGTCCCCTACGAAGACTAGGACGCCCGCTGGCACTTCGCGATGCGGCGTCCTCGGTCGCTCATGTGCAGAGCACACTTCGCTCCCTGCGTCCTTGCCTCGCTCGACCAGCGAACGTCCTAGGGCGTCGCTCGACGAACAGTCGATGACCGACTGGGAGCAGCTGCTCGCGTTCGACCGCGAGCATGTCTGGCATCCGTACGGGGCGCTGCCGGGCGCGATCGACCCGCTCCCGGTCGTCTCGGCGCAGGGGGTGCGCCTGGAGCTGGCCGACGGCCGTGAGCTGATCGACGGGATGGCCTCCTGGTGGTGCGCGATCCACGGCTACCGGCACCCCGCTCTGGACGAGGCCGTGAGGGGTCAGCTCGGGCGAATGGCGCATGTCATGTTCGGCGGGCTGACGCACGAGCCGGGGGTGCGCCTGGCGCGGCGCCTGCTCGAGCTCGCGCCGGATCCGCTCGACGCGGTCTTCTTCGCCGACTCGGGCTCGGTCTCGGTCGAGGTCGCGATCAAGCTCAGCCTGCAGTTCCAGCGCGCGCAGGGGCAGCACCGGCGCACGCGGCTGCTCACGGTCAGGGGCGGCTACCACGGCGACACGTTCGGGGCGATGGCCGTGTGCGATCCGGTCGGTGGGATGCACAGCATGTTCGCCGGGGTGCTCGCCGAGCACGTCTTCGCCGAGCGCCCGCCCGACGGCTTCGAGGAGCCGCTCGACCAGGCATGGGCCGAGCAGGTCCGCCGGCTCGCCTCACGCCACGCAGACGAGCTGGCGGCGATCGTCGTCGAGCCGGTCGTGCAGGGAGCCGGCGGCATGCGCTTTCACTCGCCCGCCTGCGTGAGGCTGATGCGCGAGCTCTGCGACGAGCATGAACTGCTGCTGGTGCTCGACGAGATCGCGACCGGCTTCGGACGCACGGGCGCGCTGTTCGCATGCGAGCACGCCGGCGTCGCTCCCGATGTCATGTGCGTGGGCAAGGCGCTCACCGGCGGCTACATGACGCTCGCCGCGACCCTCTGCACGCGGCACGTGGCCGACGTCGTCTGCGCAGGGGAGGGGGGCGGGCTGATGCACGGGCCGACGTTCATGGCCAACCCGCTCGCCTGCGCCGTCGCGCTCGCCTCGCTCGATCTGCTCGAGGGTCGAGCCGACCCGGACGACGGCGCCGGAGCCATCGGCGGGGCCGGCGCGGGGGACTGGCGCGGTCGGGTCGCCACGATCGAGCGCGGGCTGCGTGAGGGCCTCGCGCCGGCACGCGAGCTGGCGGGCGTCGCGGACGTGCGCGTGCTCGGGGCGATCGGCGTCGTTCAGCTCGATCGCCCGGTCGATGTGGCCGCCGCCACCGACGCCGCCGTCGCTCATGGCGTCTGGCTGCGACCGTTCCGCGACCTGATCTACACGATGCCGCCGTACGTGATCGAGGAGTCCGAGCTCGAGTCGGTGTGCGCAGCGGTGCTCGCCGCCGCGCGGGCGGGCTGAGGGTCGGGCATCGGGGGCGGGGCGACGCTGCGCGGCGCCGATCCGCCGCGCGCGATTCGAGCGATCAGGTGGGGCTTGAGCACGCTCGTCGGCGAACGTGCTCGGCTGCCGATTCGCTCGAACGCCTCGCGCACGCCGGCGTCGCGCGCGGCCGCGCGGTAGAGGCGGCGCTCGATCGGGCTGATCGGCCGCCCGCTCGCGATGTCGGTGATGAGCAGGTAGTGGGGCAGCAGCCGCTTGCGATGAAGCTTGCGGTAGCGCTCCAGCGCAGCATCGAGCGCCGCCTCACCCTGCTCGAGCGCGTCTGCAGTCTCCTGCACGAGCCACTCCGCGCTCTGGAAGGCCCAGCCGCAGCCGACGCCCCACAGCGGGTCGCCCGCGAGCGCGGCATCGCCGATGAAGGCCACGCCCGGCCGCGCCGCCGGGCGGAAGACGTTGGGCAGGTCGAGCTTGCCGAGCAGCTTCCCCTCGAGCGTCGCCTCGCTCATGTCGGGGCCGTCGGGCAGGGCGCCCAGCATCCTGCGGTAGGCGCCGTGCAGGTCCGCCTGGAACTCGGGCAGGCGATCTCGGTGGGGCGCGACGAGCACGACCGTCAGCCCGTCCTCGTTGGGGAACGTGTAGGCCGCATCCGGGTCGATCAGCCACATCTTCGAACGCGTCGTCACCGGGCGCACTCCGCGCCAGTAGCCCCAGTAGAAGAAGCGCCCGTGCGGCTTGACGCGACCCGGGACGCGTGCCCAGCGAGCCACCTTCGTATCGCGCCCGTCGGCGGCGACGACGAGCTTGGCCGCGATCTCGCGGCGTTCGTGCGTGTGGTCTTCGATGCGAACGCCGGCCGGCCTGTCTGCGCCGAGCAGCCCGACAGCGCTCCAGCCGGCGAGCAGGTCCACGCCGGGGGTCTCGGCGGCGAGCCGGCGCAGCAGCGGATCGAGCGTTCGTCGCGTCACGCTGAAGCCGTACGGGGCGTCCCGGGGCATGTCGATCCAGCCGCTCACGGGCGTCCACAGGTCGACCCCGTTGTGGACGGCGCCACGCTCGTCGAGCAGCCGAGCGAGTCCGAGCCGCTCGATCGTCGGCGTCGCGCTGGATTGGATGTAGTGCGTGCAGACCGTCTTGTAGGCATCGGGCGAGGGCTTTCGCTCGATCAGCGCCACGCGCGCGCCGTGCTGGGCGTACAGGCGCGCGGCCGTGCACCCTGCCGTGCTGGCGCCGACGATGGCGACGTCGTATCGCTCGTCGAGCGAGCCCGGGCTCATCGTCGGCCGAGGCGGGCCTGCAGGCGCTGCAGCGCGACCATCCCGCGCTCGGCACGGCTGCCCGGTGGCGGCACGATGCCGAGCTGGCGCGCCACGTCGTTCATGTCATAGAACGCGCGGTACACCGCGATGCGACCCCCGCGCATCGTCCAGCGGTCGACTCCGTCGACGTGCATGCGCCTGCCCGTCGGTGCGAAGCCCGGCGGGTCGATCGTGCCGCGGTGGGTGCCCTCCATGTACCAGGACCAGAGCACGTCCTCGCCCGAGATCGCGAGCGCCGGCGGATCGGGTTCGCCGAAGTGCAGATCCGGGAAGGCGCGGAAGCTCGTGCGCATGAACTCCTGCACCTCCGCCACGCCTCGCGCCGGCTCCGGCAGGGCCGGGTCGGCCCAGACGATGTCCTCGCTGACGAGCTCGGCCATCGCGCGCGTGTCGCACTCGTTCCAGGCCGCCGTGTAACGCGCCGTGAAGTCGCGCATGTCGAGAGGCACTCCGCTGGCAGGCGTGCTGACTGCCATGCGCCAACCATAGACCGTCGCAGGCCCCGCGCGCAACCCAGCTGCGAGCGACCGTTTGCTCTTCGTCGAAGTCGAGCGCCGGCGCGCGTCTAGAGCGCCGGTTCAGCCGGCTCGGGCAGCGCGCTGCCGCCGCTCAGCCAACGCTGCCAGGGAAGCGTGCCGCCGACCCGCGCGAGCTCCGCCATGTCCGGGCGCTCGGCCCGCGCCAGCGTCTCCACCTCGACCGAGCCCAAGCGCGCGATCGTCTCGCCGTTGGACTGCTCCAGGCGCGACGGGCGCTCCGGCCAGGGCGTGATCACGACCGCGCGCACCTCCAGCCCGTTCGCGCGCGCCGACTGCAGCGTCAGCAGCGTGTGGTTGATGGTGCCCAGGCCCGGACGCGATGCGATCAGGAGCGGGAGCCGCAGCGAGGCAGCCAGGTCGCAGACCGTGAAGTCCTCGGCAAGCGGCGAGAGCAGGCCGCCCACGCCCTCGACGATCACCGTCGTGCCCTCCTGCTCGGCCTTCCGCGTGAGCTCGGCGCCCGCCGCCAGCAGCAGCTCACGGTCGAGCCGCTCGCCCTCGAGCTCGGCCGCCAGCGGCGGCGAGGTCGCGGGTCCGTAGCGCAGCGGCGCCACCTGCTCCGCCGCCATGCCCGCCGCGGTGGCGAGCAGTACGTGGTCGGGCGGCCAGGGCGGTTCGCCCTGCGGCGGCTCGTCCAACCCGGTCACGGCCGGCTTGTGCGCCGCGACCGGCTCACCGGCCGCCGATATCGCCGCCAGCAGCGCCGCGCTCAGAGCCGTCTTGCCGACGCCCGTGTCTGTAGCCGTGACGAACAGTCCGCGCACTCGAGCGTCTGCGACGAGAAGCGTCAGGCCGCGTGCGCGACGGCGTCTTCGCGCTCGCCGTCGAACGGTGCGCCGGGGGCGGCGTCCCCGGCGCAGGCTGGCGCCGGCGGCCGGCGCGGCCGCGGAGCCTCGATGTCGAACGGCGCGCCCGAGGGGGCTTTCTCCGTCGCGCGCGCCGCCCGCGCGGCGATCGCATGCTCATCGAGTTCCGGCTCGTCGTGCTCCTGCACCGGCTCGGGCTCGGGCGGTGAGCCGAGCTCGCTCGGGTCCAGCCCGAGCTTGCGCGCCGTCTTCGCCAGCACCCCCGCCGCCAGTCGCATATCGCTCGCCGTGTGGGAGGCCATCGCCGCCAGGCGCAGGCGCGAGCTGCCGGGCGGGACCGTCGGCGGGCGGATCGCCTGGGCGAACACGCCCTGCTCGATCGCCGCCTGACACAGGCGCACGGTGTCGCGCTCATCGCCCACGATCAGCGGCACGATGTGCATGTCCGACTGCGCCACCTGAAAGCCCTCGGCCGACAGCGAGCGGCGCAGCGCTCGCGCGTTGGCCGCAAGCCGCTCGACGCGGTGCGGGCGCTCGCGCAGCAGCTCCAGCGCCGCCAGCGCTCCCGCCACCGCCGGTGGCGACGGCGCCGTCGAGAAGATGAACGAGCGCGCCGTGTTCAGCAGGTAGCGAATCATGTCCTCCTCGCCGCACACGTATGCGCCGTAGGAGCCGAGCGACTTGCCGAGCGTGCCCACGATCGCGTCGACCTCGCCCTCCAGGCCGGCCTGCGCCAGCGCGCCGCGCCCGTCCGGGCCGTAGGTGCCGACCGCGTGAGCCTCGTCCACGATCGTGCGCGCTCCCGCCGCCTGCGCCAGTTCGACGATCTCCTCCAGCGGGGCCACATCGCCGTCCATCGAGAAGATCGAGTCGGTCACGATCACGCGCCGCGCATCCCCGTCGTGGCGCCCGCCCCGATGGCGCATGCTCCACAGCAGGTGTTCGCAGTCGCCGTGGCGGTAGACGACGACCTCGGCCCGCGAGAGGCGGCATCCGTCGATGATCGAGGCGTGGTTGAGCTCGTCCGAGTAGACCGTGTCGCCGCGGCCCGCCAGCGCTCCGATCACGCCCAGGTTGGCGAGGTACCCCGAGCCGAACAGCAGGCACGCCCGGCGTCCGACGAACTCGGCGAGACGCTCCTCGAGGCGACGGTGGACCGTCATCGTCCCCGAGATCAGGCGCGAGGCACCCGCGCCGACGCCCCAGCGCATGGCCGCCTCGGCCGCCGCTTCGCGCACCTGCGGGTGGTCGGCCAGGCCGAGGTAGTTGTTCGAGCAGAGCAGCAGCACAGGCTGGCCGTCGAGCAGGATCGTCGGTCCCTGGGGGCCAGAGACCAACCGCAGCCGGCGGGTCAGGCCGAGACGCTCCAGCTCGGCCAGGCGGTCTTCGAGCTCTGCTGTTCCCGTCTCCCCGTGCATCGCGTCGCTCCCTCGCTTCCCTGTTGTCGCTAGCCGCTCGCCACCGTGCTCGGCGGGCCCTTCGCGCCCTCGCTCACGCTCGGCCCGCGCGCCCTCGCTCCGGCCGGCGAGCGATTCGGGGCTCCGTCCGGACGCGGGGGGACCGCGCGCTTGGCGCGGAAGCGCAGCTGGCTGGAGGGGTCCCACAGCCGCACCTCGAGCGTCTCCGTCGTCGCGGCCGGCGCGACCTCGGGGGGCGCGTCCCCGAGCAGCTGCTCGACCACGTCGGGGGTCTCGCCCTCGAGCCAGCCCGAGCGATTGTCCGGGCGCGGGTTGGCCGCGTTGTCGGGCTGGCGCGCCACGTTGAGGCCGAGCTGCTCGAACATCTCGCGGTCCGTCTGCGGCTCGTTGCCGAGCGTCGTCAGGAAGTTGCCCATCATCACGCCGTTGATCCCGGCCTGGACCGCCACCTGCTGCAGCTCGCCGAGGTTCTCCACGCGACCGCCGCAGAGGCGGAACAGCGCGTCAGGCAGGATCAGGCGGAAGATCGCGATCCACTTGACCGCCTCCCACGGGTCCATGTACTCGCGGTCGCCGAACTTCGTCCCCGGCCGCGGGTTGAGCATGTTGATCGGCACGCTCGTGGGGTCGATCGCGGCCAGCTCGAAGGCCATCTCCACGCGCTGCTCGCGCGTCTCGCCGAGGTTGAGGATGCCGCCCACGCATGTCTCCAGGCCCGCCTCGCGCACCGCGTCGATCGTGCGCAGGCGGCCCTCGTAGCGGACCGTGCTCGTGACCTCGTCGTAATAGGACTCGGCCGTCTCGACGTTGTGGTGCACGCGCTGCACCCCAGCCTCCTTCAGTTCCTGCGCGCGCGCCACGCTCATGTGGCCGATCGAGGCGCAGCGCTTGAGGTTGGTGTGCTCTGAGACCAGGCGCACGCCCTGCAGGTACTTCTGGAAGTCGCGCTTCGACAGGCCCTGGCCCTGCGTGACCATGCAGAAGCGGTGGGCTCCCGCCGCTTCGGCGGCGCGGGCGTGCTCGAGGATCTGCTCGGGCTCCATCATCGCGTGCAGCGGGGTCTCGGCCTCGGCGAAGCGCGACTGTGCGCAGAAGCCGCAGTCCTCGGCGCAGCCGCCCGACTTGGCGTTGACCAGCGAGCACATGTCGGTCGAGTCGGCGAAGCGCTCCACACGAGCCTTCCAGGCGCGCTCGATCAGGGCTTCGATCTGCGCGTGGTCGTCGAGCTCGCCCAGCCGGGAGGCCTCCTCGCGGGTGATCAACGGCGGCATGGGATGAGGTTATGGAGCGTTGCGGACGGCCCCGCGTGGGCGCGGGCGCCCGAGCCGACCGCGCGGTGTCGTGGCGTTCAGCGGGCGCCGGCCACGAGCGCGCGCGAGGGCGCGGCGCGGCGCTTGGCCGAGGAGCCCGCGCCCCGCTGCGCCTCGGCGATCAGGGCGCACATCAGCCCGACGGCCGCGTCCGGCGCGAGGCCCTGCTCGGAAACGAGCGAGCGCCAGGTCGAGAGGGCGAGGGCGTGGCCGATCGCCGCGGCGACCCTGCCGCGGGCGGCGCCCCGCAGCCCCCGCCCGCGCAGCAGCTCGTCGCGCGCTGCGTCGAGGTAGCCGTGGAACGCGCCGAAGCGCTCGCGCACGATGGCGTGCGTGCGCTCGTCGCGCAGCAGGTTTTCGAGCATGTACGCGGTGCGGCCGTAGAAGCCGTAGAGCTCGGCGAGCGCGCTGCGCGTTCGCTCGTCCGGGTCGTCGATCGTCGCCCACGCGGCCAGGTCCGGCGGCGGGTTGGCCGCGTTCCAATGTGCCGAGCACGCATCGAACAGCGCGCCCTCGTCGGGGAAGTGGCGGTAGAGCGTCGAGCGACGCACGCCCGCGTGCTCGGCCACGGCGCTCATGGTCGTCTGCGCCGGTCCGAGCGTTCCGTGCAGCGCGACGGCGCTCTCGGTGATGCGACGGCGGGTCTCGAGCTGGGACTCGGCGCGGCGGCTCATGCGGTATTTCCGAGGTTGATCGGTCATAGGTGTCCAATCAATATTGACAGATCGCGCGGCGTCGTGCTAGTTTCCGCAAGACACCGCTGTCCCACGAAATTTGGAGGACGACATCATGACCACCACAACGGCAAAGATCGTCGGACCGCAGGACGGGAGGCTGGGCTTCCTCGGCAGCATCGGCGTTCGCTGGATGATCGACGGCGAGCACCCCCAGCAGCGCTTCTCGCTCATCGAACACCCGATGTCGCCGCGGGCGCTGGCCGCGCCGCTGCACCGGCACACGCGCGAGGACGAGTACAGCTATGTGCTGGAGGGGCGCATGGGCGCTCTGCTCGGCGACGAGGTCGTCGAGGCCGGGCCGGGCGAGCTGGTGTTCAAGCCGCGCAACCAATGGCACACGTTCTGGAACGCCGGCGACGAGCCCTGCCGGATCCTCGAGATCATCTCGCCCGCCGGCTTCGAGAAATTCTTCGAAGAGCTCGACGAGCTCGGCGGCGCGATGCAGGCCGACCCGGAGCAGCTCGCCGGCCTGAGCGAGCGCTACGGCCTGGAAATGCAGCCGGACAGCATCCCCGGCCTGCTGGAGCGCTTCGGGCTGACGATCGGCGAGCCGCTGTAGCAGGCCCGGTCATGAGGCGAGCCGGGGCGCGTCGCGCCGGCGCGGCCTTCCTCGGGCCTCCTCCTACCTGCCCTGCCAGCGTGGCGGGCGTTTCTCGGCGAACGCCCGCATGCCCTCGCGCATGTCCTCCGACGCGAACGAGGCGCGACGCAGCTCGATCAGCTCCTGCTCGACGTCCGGGGCCAGCCCGCCCTCGGCGTCGAGCAGGGCCGCGATCACGCGCTTGTTGCCGAGCTGGGAGAGGGGCGCGTTGCCGGCCAGCTCGCCCGCCAGCTCGAGCGTGAGCGCCTCGAGCCGCTCGGCCGGGGCGACGCGCGTCACGAGCCCCCAGGCGAGCGCCGTCGGCGCGTCGATGTAGCGGCCCAGCAGGAACAGCTCGCGCGTGCGCGCCGCGCCGATCGCGTCGATGAACCGGCGCAGGCCCGTGTGCGAGTAGACGAGCCCCAGCTTGGCCGGCGGCATCCCCAGCTTGATCCCCTCCTCGGCGACGCGCAGATCGCAGGCCAGCGCCAGCTCCAGACCGCCTCCGATCGTATGGCCCGGGAGCATCGCCAGCGTCGGGTAGGGGAAGCGCTCGAGCGCATCGATCGCTTCCGTGAACGGGTGCGCGACGAGCTTCTCCGCGCGCTCCTCGAATTCCTCGCTCGGGATCTCGCCGATGTCGTAGCCCGCCGAGAACATGCCGTTCGCGCCCGTGATCAGCAGGCAGCGGGCGGCCGCCGCCGACGCGTCCGCGCTCGACAGTCGATCGAGCGTGGCCGTGATCGCGTCGAGGATCGGGTGATCCAGCGCATTGCGCTTGGCCGGGTTGGAGATCGTCAGCCGGACGACGCCGTCGGCCGGCACGTCGACGAGCAGCTTGCCGTCAGCGAGAGGGCTGGGCGAGGTCGCGAGCTCGTGGCGGGAGGCGTCATCCGGCATCGGTCGGACAGGCTATTGCAGCGCCCGAGCGCAGGTGCGCCGGCATCGGCCCGCTGCGCGGCGCGCCGACCCGGCGCGGGGCGGGTCTCAGCGGCGGGCCGTCTGCATCCTGACGTGGCGGCCGTAGCCCGATCCGCCGGCCGCCGGCTTCGCGCGCACGACGGCCATCAGGCCGAGGCGCTTGCGCTGGGCGAGCAGCCCGCGGATCTGCGCCGTCAGCCGCACGCGCACGCTCGCCCGGCGTCCGGGCGCGATCGAGAAGACGCCCGAGCTCCCGGCCGCCTCGCGTCGCACGCGAACGTGGCGCCCGCGATGAGGGCTGCGCGCGGCGATCGCTCGCGTCAGCTGCACGCGACCGACGCAGGCGCGGCGCAGCGCCCGCGGGCAGGCGACGGACACCCTCGCCGTCCCTGCGCGGCTCGCCGCCGTGCGCGCACTCGTGACCGCCGCGCCGATGCCGAAGGCCATGATGGCGTTGCTCTTCGCCGCGACGACGTATACCTGGTGGCCGTCGGGGCTGCGCGGGCGTCCGCCCTACTCGAGCACGACCAGCGTGTCGCCCTCGTTGACCGCCTGGCCCTCCTCGCACAGGATCTCCCTGACCTTGCCCGAGTCCTCCGCCTCCACCGGCATCTCCATCTTCATCGACTCGAGGATCGCGACCGTGTCCCCCTCCTCGATCTGGTCGCCGACCGCGCACTCGATCTTCCACACGGTGCCGGTGATGTGCGCCTCCACTGCAGACATTCGAGAACCTCCAGGCCGTCCAGATCGCGGATCGTCGCTGACCGCCGGGACAATAGCCTTCGCACACGACGGCCAGGCGATGCTCACGGCGGGCCGGGCACGACAGGGCCGCACGGGATGGATCGTCAAATCTTCATAATCGTCACCGCCTACAACGAGGCGGAACTGATCGGCGCGACGCTCGACGCGCTCGCCTCGGCGTTCCCGGGGGCAGACGTGCTGCTGGCCGACGACGGCTCGACCGACACCACCGCGAGCATCGCGGCGGGACGCGGCGCCCAGGTCGTGGGCAGCGAGCGGATGCTCGGCAAGGGCGAGGCCGCCACGCTCGCCGCGCGCGAGGCGCTCGGCAATGCGCGCGCCCGGCAGGTCGAGCAGCAGGCCGTGTTCGTTCTCTGCGACGGCGACCTCGGTCCCTCCGCCGCCGCGCTGAGCGTCCTCGCCGAGGCCGTCGTCGCCGGCGAGGCCGACCTCGCCGTCGCCGCCTTCAGCCGACGCGTCGGAGGCGGCATCGGGCTCGCACGCGGCTTCGCCCGCTGGGCGATTCGTCGCCGCTGCGGCCTGGAGACCGTCGCCCCGATCTCCGGACAGCGCGCCGTCAGCGCCGCCGCGCTCGCCGATGTGCTGCCGTTCGCGCACGGCTTCGGCATGGAGGTGGGCATGACCATCGACGCCGTCCGCGCCGGGCACAACGTGGTCGAGCTCGAGCTCGACCTCACCCATCGTGCGAGCGGTCGCACGCTCGCCGGCTTTCGCCATCGCGGCGCCCAGCTGCTCCACTTCGCGCGCGTGTATGTGTCGCGGGGTACGCTCGCGACACGATGATCCTCGCGCTCGACCAGGGCACCACCGGCACGACCTGCATCGTCTTCGACGAGCGCGCCGAGCCGATCGGCAGGGCCTACCGCGAGTTCGCCCAGCACTTCCCCCGACCCGGCTGGGTCGAACACGACCCGAGCGAGATCTGGGAGGTGACCGCGGCCGTCGCCGGGGCCGCATGCGAGGACGCGGGGGTATGCGCCGGCGACCTCGCCGCGCTCGGCATCACCAACCAGCGTGAGACCGTGTGCGTGTGGGATCCGGCCAGCGGCGAGCCGCTGCACAATGCGATCGTCTGGCAGGACAGGCGCACGGCCGGCCGCTGCGATGAGCTGCGCCGGGCCGGCCACGAGCCGCTCGTGCGCGCCCGCACCGGGCTCGTGCTCGACCCATACTTCTCGGCCACCAAGATGCAGTGGCTGCTCGAGCACGTCGAGGGCCTGCGCGAGCGCGCCGAGCGCGGGCGCGCCGTGTTCGGCACCGTCGACTCCTGGCTGATCTTCAAGCTGACCGGCGAGCACCTGACCGACGCCACCAACGCCTCGCGCACGCTGCTCTACGACATCGCCGCCGGCCGCTGGGACCCGGAGCTGCTCGAGCTGTTCGAGATCCCCGAGCGGGCGCTCCCGCGGGTGCTTCCAAGCGCCGCGCAGTTCGGCGTGACCGACCCCGGGGCCCTGCACGGGCACGCCGTGCCCGTGTGCGGCGTGGCCGGCGATCAGCAGGCCGCGCTGTTCGGCCACGCATGCGTCGACCCGGGCATGGGCAAGAACACCTACGGCACCGGCTCCTTCGTGCTGGTCAACGCCGGCTTCACCGCGCCCGAGCCGCCGCCCGGCCTGCTCGCGACCGTGGCCTGCGGCATCGGCGAGTCGCGCGCGTACGCGCTCGAGGCCTCGATCTTCGTCACCGGCGCCGCCGTGCAGTGGCTGCGCGACGGGCTCGGCATCATCGAGCGCGCCGAGCAGACCGAGCAGCTCGCGGCCGGGCTGGACGGCAACGACGGCGTCTACTTCGTGCCGGCGCTGACCGGGCTCGGCTCGCCGCACTGGGACGCCCACGCGCGGGGCACGATCGTCGGGCTCACCCGCGGCAGCGGGCGTGCGCAGCTCGCGCGCGCCACGCTCGAGGCGATCGCCTACCAGACGGTCGACGCCGTGCGCGCGATGGAGCCCGCGCTGCCGCAACCGCTCTCAGAGCTTCGCGCCGACGGCGGCGCGAGCACCAACGGTTGGCTGATGCAGTTCCAGGCCGACGTGCTCGGCGTGCCCGTCGTGCTCGGCGAGCTGGCCGAGATCACCGCGCTCGGGGCCGCCTATCTCGCCGGCGTCGGCGCCGGGCTGTGGACCGTCGAGGACCTGCGCCGCGAGCGCGGACTGCTCGGCGGCGGCGCGCCGCGCACGTATGAGCCGCGGATGGGGGAGGACCAGCGCGCGAGCCTCTTGGCCGGCTGGGCCGACGCGCTAATGCGCGCCCGAAACCACGCATGAGCCGCGTCGCCGCAACCATCAGAATGAGCGACGTGAGGAGCCGCGTAACCTTGTGGCGCCGGGGAGGTAAAGCGCTCAGATGAGCGATCTCGCCCCGATGCGCGAGCAGGTCTACTCAGACCCGCGCCCGAAGGAGTACTTCGATCGCTTTCACGCGCGCGCGCGCACGCGCGAGCCCGACTGGGTCTACGACGTCGTGCGCGTGATCACCTCGATCTACGCCTGGGTGTTCCTGCGCGCCCGCTCCATCGGCGCGGCGAACGTGCCGGGCAGCGGCGCGGTGATCCTCGCGCCGAACCACTTCTCCTTCATGGATCACTTCTTGATGGGCTGCTCCATCAGGCGCAAGGTGCGCTTCATGGCCAAGTCGCAGCTGTTCAAGCCGCCGATGCAGTTCATCTACACCCACGGCGGCGTGTTCCCCGTGCGCCGCGGGGCGCGCGACGAGGAAACGTTCATCACCGCCGAGACCATCCTCGCCAAAGCCGGGGCGATCACGATGTACTGCGAGGGCGGGCGCTCTCGCACCGGCAAACTCGCCGAGCAGGCCAAGCGCGGGATCGGCCGCCTCGCGCTCGAGACCGGTGCGCCGGTCGTGCCGATCGCGATCTACGGCTCCTCGCGCGTGCGCAACTGGAAGCGCCTGCAGTTCCCGCGCGTGACCGTGCAGTACGGCGAGCCGATCCGCTGGGAGCCCGTCGCGAACCCCACGCGCGAGCAGCAGCAGGACGTCGCCGACCAGATCCTCGTCGAGATCCGCAAGCTCTACGCGGACCTCGAGGCGCACGGGCGCAAGGGGATCCTGCGACGGCTGCGCGAGCAGCGCCGGGCCGACGGCGGGAGGACGAATGCCGCAGCGGCTTGACGTCGGCGGCGTGATCGGGAGGGTGTGGCGGATCTACGTGGAGCAGGCGCCCGTGCTGATGCCCGCCGCCGCCGTCGTGTTCGTGATCGAGGGAATCGGCGCCGCCCTGCTCGCCTCGACCGGCACGGCCATCGGCTTCGTGCTCGCCGAGATCGTCTCGATCGTCGCCGGCATCCTCTTCACCGGGATGGTCGTCGAGCTCGTCGCCGACGTGCGGGACGGTCGGCGCGACTCGAGCCCCGGACAGCTGCTGCGCGCGGTGACGCCCGTGCTCGGGCAGCTGATCCTCGTCGGTCTTCTCGCGAGCGTCGCGATCGTGGTCGGCTTCGCGCTGCTGATCGTGCCCGGCCTGATCCTGGTCACGCTGTGGGCCGTGTTCGTGCCCGTGATCGTGCTCGAGCGGACGCCCGGGCTGGGCTCGCTCGGACGCAGCCGCGAGCTCGTGCGCGGCAACGGCTGGCAGGTCTTCGGCGTGCTGTTCGTGCTGTACGTGCTCGTCAACATCCTCGTCTGGATCGCCGACGGCGCCGCCAACTCGGCGAGCACCGGGGCCGGCATCATCGTGCGCGTGGTGCTCGGCGTGCTGACCGCGCCGCTCGGGGCCCTCGCCGCGGCGGTGCTGTACTTCGACCTGCGCGCAGCCTCCGGCGAGGCGCCGCCGCCCACCGTCACCGCCGCTCAGGGCGCGCCACCGACCGCGCCCTGAGCATCGCGCCCCACTAGGGTGCCTCCCAGCCGATGGCCGAGATCGATCTGAGCGAGGTGCTGCGCCCGGCGCTGCTCGACGGCGTCTCGATCGTGCTCGCGCATGCCGGCGGCGCGGCGGCGGGGACGGCCGCTGAGGTCGGCGCCGTGTGCTCCGCGCTCGGCGCCACCGTGCACGCATGCGCGCTGGTCTGCAGCGGCGCGCCAGAGGACGACGACGCGGCGGTCGAGGGCGCCCTTGCCTCCGCCTTGGACGGCGCGAGCGTTGAGATGCTCGTCATCGACGCCGCCGGCCTGTTCGCGCATCGCGGGGGCGCGTCCGACCCGGCCGGCGCCGCGTCCGGCGATCGTGCGCCGGCGCCGGGGACGGCGCTGATCGCTGCGCTCGAGGCGAGCTGGCGAATGACGCGCGCCGTCGCCAACGTGGCCTTCATCCCCGGTGGCGCGGGCGGGCGGATCGTCTACCTCGCGCCGCCGAAGGCGGGCAGCGGCAGCGCGGCCGCGGGCCGCGAGCAGGCGCCCCCGGAGGATGCCGACCGACATGCCGACGCCGCCCGCGCCGGGCTCGAGAACCTCGCCCGCACGCTGTCGATCGAGTGGGCGCGCTACGGCATCACGCCCGTCGCGATCGCGCCCGGAGCACGGACGAGCTCGAGCGAGATCGCCGGCGTTGTCGCCTTTCTCGCCTCCCCCGCCGGCGCCTACTTCTCCGGCTGCCTGCTCGATCTCGCCGGCGCGCGCGCGGACGGCTGAGGGCGGCGCCGGCGCGCGCCACGGTGCGGCGTGCCGGGGCGCGGTTCGGCGCGGCGGCGTGCGGCATGGCATGACATGGCGGGCGCGGCACCGAGCGCGCGGAGACCCGAGGGCGCGCCGCGCGGGACGGCTCCAGGCGCCTCACGGCGCCGGCGGCGGGCCGGCCGTGGCCGGCGCCCGCCGCGGCGCATCGCAGGCGTCAGCCGGTCATGCCGCCGAACATGCCGCCCGTGACGTGCAGCGTCTGGCCGTGCACGTAGTTGGACCACGGCGAGCACAGGAAGAAGACGCCGCCGGCGGCCTCCTCGGGCGAGGCGGGGCGACCTAGCGGGATCAGCATCGAGGCCATCCCGCGCATCTGCTCGGGGATGCCGAGCTGGATCTTCTCACCGTCCTTTTCCATCGTGTTCTCGTCGACCTTCGCCTGCGTCAGGCGCGTGTCGATGAAGCCGAAGGCGACGGCGTTGACGTTGACTTTGAACTGGCCCCACTCCTTGGCGACCGTTTTCGTCAGGCCCACCACGGCGGCCTTGCCGGCCGAGTAGTTGGCCTGACCGGCGTTGCCGAACGTGCCGGAGGTCGAGGAGATGTTGACGATCTTGCGGAACACCTCCCTGCCTTCCTCCTTCTCCTTCTTGGCCGGCTCGCGCAGGTGCGGCGCGGCGGCGCGGATCACGCGGAAGGGCACGACCGTGTGGATGTCCAGCATCGCCTGGAAGTGCTCGTCGGACATCTTGTGGATCGGCGCGTCGAGCGTGTAGCCGGCGTTGTTGACGATGATGTCGATCTTGCCGAACGAGTCGATCGCCTTCTGCACGAGCTGGTCGGGCACGCCGGGCTTGGTCAGGTCGCCCGCGTAGACGGCCGTCTCACCGTCGATCTCCGACGATGCCTGCTCGGCGACGTCCCCGTCGAGGTCGTTGATCAGGCATTGCGCGCCCTGCGCGACGAGCAGCTCGGCCGTTGCACGACCTATCCCGCGCGCCGAGCCCGTGACGATGGCCGACTTGCCGTCGAGTACTCCCATGTTCGTTCCGTCTCCTTGTCGTTGAGGTGCGCCGGAGGTTATCCGAGCGCCTGCGTCAAGGAGCGATGATGCGCCCGAAGTCCTGCGTGTAGATCGCGCCGGCTTGGCCGTGCGCGAGCGAGGCGAGCGGGTGCGGCGAGATGCCCACGCCCGATTCGCGGAAGGTCGCGTCGAGGATGTTGGCGCGGTGCCCCGGGGAGGTCATCCAGCTCGCCACGATCGCCTTCGGCGTGGCCATCCACAGCGTCGCCCATGCGATGTTCTCGCCGATCGCGTAGCCGATGTGCGAGCTGAAGATGTAGCCCGACGCGCGCATCCGCGAGAGCGGCGTGTCGCCCTGGCGGCCGTCGTGTTCGAAGTAGTCGCCCGCCGACATGTCCTCGGAGTGCCCCTGCGCGGCCAGCTGCAGGCGCCGGTTCGCTCTCAGCGCGCGCTCGCCGCGGCTGAGCCGTTCGCGATTGACCAGGCACAACGTCGCCGTGCGGACAACCGCAAGGTCGGTCGCGCTCGGGCGCACCTGCGCGTTGGCGCAGACGCCGTCGCGGGGCACCGGCACGAGCGCCAGGCCGTGCCGCGACCGCGCGTGATGCCGGCCATTGCGTTTGGCGCCGTGGCGGTGGCGACGGCAGTTGGCTGGGCGTCGGCGCCGGTGCACGCCGGGTTTGGGGTGCGCTTTGGCGAGCGTGTAGAAGTTCGCGCGCCTGGCACAACCACGGCGCCGCCTGTGCCGGACGGGGGCACTCGCGTTGCTCGACGCTCCTTTGGCCTGCTCGTGGCTCGTCAGCGTGGCGGCTGGAGCGGTCGAGGCGATCACGGAGCAGCACACGCACAGCGCGAACAGCGCCGCGCAGACCGCCGCGTGCAGCAGATGGCGGCGGAGTGAGTCATGCCCTCGGCGTCCAGTGGCCACGGAGCCCGTATCGGAGCGCCCGGCCTCTCACATGAGCGGGTTTGCGTCGCTTGGACGAGTTTTTGCAGTGACGGCCCGGCCGCCGGGGCGTCGCATTTGGCCCAGTGGCGCGCGCTCGCCCGGCGCTCAGCGCCTCAGAGCGCGAGCACGCGACCGAGGATCTCGCGCATGATCTCGTCCGAGCCGCCGCCGATCGGGCCGAGGCGCGCGTCGCGCGCGGCGCGCTCGACCCAGTACTCGCGCATGTAGCCCGCGCCGCCGTGGATCTGAAGGCATTCGTCCATCAGCTCGAAGGAGGCGCGCTGGGTCAGCAGCTTGGCCATCGTGACCTCCTTCAGCGGCTCCTCGCCCGCCACGAAGCGGCGCAGCGCGTCGTAGGTGACACAGCGGCACGTGTAGACCGACGTGGCCATGTCCGCGAGCTTGTGACGGATCGCCTGGTGGCCGCTCAGCGATCGCCCGAACGCCTGACGCTCGCGCGCGAACTCGGCCGTGCGCTCCCACGCGATCGTCATCGCCCCGACCGCGCCGAGCGCCATCGCCAGCCGCTCCCACTGGAAGTTGGCCATGATCAGCTTGAAGCCCTCGTTCAGCTCGCCGAGCAGGTTCTCCTCGGGCACGAACACGTCCTGGAAGGAGATCGTGGCCGTGTCGGAGGCGTGCCAGCCGAGCTTGTGCAGCGCCGAGGACTCGACGCCCTCGCCGCGGTCGACGATCAGGAAGGAGATCCCGTGATGGCCGCCCTCCTTCGTCGTCTTCACGGCCGTGACGATGAAGTGCGCGCGCACGCCGTTGGTGATGTACGTCTTCTCGCCGTTGACGACGAAGCCGCCGTCGACGCGCTCGGCGCGCGTGCTCAGCGAGGCAACGTCCGAGCCGGCGCCCGGCTCGGTGATCCCGAGCGCGGCGATCCTCTCGCCGGCGATCGCCGGCACGAGATACCGCTGCTTCTGATCATCGGTGCCGAACTTCCAGATCGGCGGCGTGGCGATGTTCGTATGCGCGCCGATCCCCGCCGCCGTGCCGCCCGAGCCGATCCGTGCCATCTCCTCGCACAGCACCGACTCGTGCAGGTAGTCGCCACCCTGGCCGCCGTACTCGGTCGGGTACTTCAGCCCGAGCAGGCCCTGCGCCGCGAGCTTCGGAAAGACCTCGTCCGGGAACCAGCATTCCTGCTCCCACCCGGCCGCGTGCGGCGTCAGCTCGCGCTCGATGAAGCCGCGGACCGATTGGCGCAGCTCTTCGTGCTCGTCGGTGAAAGGAGGCTGGATCAAGGTGTTGGCCTTATCGGGCTGCGCATTGCAGGGTGACGGGAACCGTGGCGGGCGACGCCTGGGCGCCGGTCACTCTAGTCGCCCAGTGCCCCGCCGGCAGCCACCCGCGGGGGCTGCGGCGGCGAACCCGCTGAGCTATGTTTGGCCGAGGTCCGAGCCAGCGGGAGGAGACCGAGATGAGCGCCAGCGAGATCGATGCGTTGTTTCAGCGGGCGGTGGACGACGGCGTGCTTCCGGGTGTGGTGGCCGTGGCAGGCGATCGTGACGGCGAGCGCTACGAGGGCGCCTTCGGGCTGCTGAACGTCGAGGGTGGTGCCTCCGTGCAGCCGGACACCGTCTTCGCGATCGCGTCGATGACCAAGGCGATCACCAGCGTCGCGGCGCTGCAGCTGATGGAGCGGGGACAGCTCGAGCTGCAGCAACCGGTCGCCGACGTGTTGCCCAAGTTCGCCGAGCTGCAGGTGCTGGAGGGCTTCGACGGCGAGCAGCCGCGTCTGAGAGCGCCGCGCACGCAGGCGACGATTCGTCACCTGCTCACGCACACCTCGGGCCTGGGCTACTGGTTCTCGAACGCCGATCTGTTGCGCTATCACCAGTTCAGCGGCATCCCCGACCCGACCAGCGGGCGGCTGGCGATGCTCGACATGCCCCTTGCCGCCGACCCCGGCACGCGCTGGGAGTACGGCACGAGCACCGATTGGCTCGGCCAGGTGATCGAGGCCGTCAGCGGCGAAGAGTTGGGTGCGTACTGCCAGGCGAACGTCTTCGGGCCCTTGGCGATGAGCGACGCGACCTTCCGGCCGAGCGAGGAGCAGGCTGCGCGAGTGATGGCCATGCACTCTCGGACCCCCGACGGGGGCCTCGTGCAGGTGTCACTCGACTTTCCCGAGCCCGAGTTCGCGTCCGGCGCGGGCGGAGCGTACGCGACGGCCCCGGACTACCTGCGCTTCATGCGCGCCCTGCTGCGCGGCGGTGAGCTCGACGGGGAGCGGGTGCTGCAGGCCGAGACCGTGGCGCTCGCCTTCAGCGACCACCTCGACGGCGTGCCCCTGCCGGAGGTGGTGCGCTCGGCCGTTCCCGAGCTGACCAACGACGTGCTCTCCCTGCCGGTCGCGCAGGGCTTCGGGCTGGGCTTCCACATCGTGCTGGAGGACATGCCCGGGATGCGCCGGGCCGGCAGCGGTGACTGGGCCGGCCTTTTCAACTGCTACTACTGGATCGATGGGGCCTCTGGCCTCGCCGGGGCCGTTCTCACCCAGGTGCTGCCGTTCTTCGATGCACGGATCGTCGAGACGGCGGCGGCCTTCGAGCAGCTCGTTTATGCGCAGCCGAGCGCGGCTCAGCCGGGCGACGCTTCGGCGGCGCACGCCGCGCCGACCACATAGGCGCGGGGCGCCGCGGCCCGGCGCGGGAAGCGGGTTCTCAGCCGGCCGGGGTCACAGCCCGTAGGAGCGGCCTATGACCTCCAGCATGATCTCGTCGGTGCCCGCGCCGATCCTGTTCAGTCGCGCGTCGCGCCAGGCGCGCTCGACGTTGTACTCCTTCATGTAGCCGGCTCCGCCGTGGATCTGGATGCACTCGTCGGCGACTTCGACGGCGACGCGCGAGGCGTGCAGCTTGGCCATGGAGATCTCGCGCACGGGGTACTCGCCGTTGGCGAAGCGCCAGGCCGTCACGTACACGAGCTGGCGCGCCGACTCGATTTTCGTCGCCATCTCGGCGAACTTGTGGCGGATCACCTGGAAGTGGCCGATCGCTTTGCCGAACGCTTCGCGCTCTTTGGCGTACTCGAGCGTGCGTTCGAACGTGCGCTGCGCGCCGGCGACGCTGCCGGCGGCGCCGATCATGCGCTCGCCCTGCAGCTCCCACATGATGTGGTAGAAGCCCTTGCCCTCCTGGCCGAGCATCGCCGAGGCGGGCACGCGCACGTCCTGGAAGGCCAGCAATGCCGTGTCCGAGGCGTGCATGCCCATCTTCTGCAGCTTCTTCTCGCGGATCACGCCGGGCGAGTCCATCGGCACGAGGAACAGGCTGAAGCCGTCATAGCCCGCGTCGGGATCGGTCTTCGTCACGAGCACGATCACGTCGGCGCGGTGGCCGTTGGTGATGTACGTCTTGGAGCCGTTGATCACGAAGTCCTCGCCGTCGCGCACGGCGCGCGTCTTGATCCCTTTGACGTCGGACCCGGCGTCGGGCTCGGTGATTCCGAGGCAGAGGATCTTCTCGCCCTTGATCGCCGGTTCGGCCCACTCGCGCTTCTGCTCCTCGGTGCCGAGCGCGAGGATCGGCGGCATCGCCATGTCGGTCTGCCCGGCCACGCCCATCGCCAGGCCTCCGCAGTTGGCATGGGCGATCGCCTCGCCGAGGACGATCGCCGAGAAGTAGTCGCCGCCCTGCCCGCCGTACTCCTCGGGCTTGTCGAGGCCGAGGAAGCCGAGCTCACCCATGCGCGAGAAGACCCAGTCGGGGAACGTCGTCTCCTCCCACTCGTCGGCGTGGGGGGCGAGCTCTTTGGTGGCGAACTTCTGGATCGACTCCCGCAGCTGTTCGTGCTCATCGGTGAAGATGAAGTGCTTGCGCGCGGTCTGGTGGTCGGGCTTCAGGACGCTCTCGGCGGTGGCGGCCATGTCGGGGTCTCTCCTTCGTCTCGGTACGTGGGCCGGCGAGCGTCGCGCACGTCGGCAGCGGTCCCCGCACGCTAACGCAGGCGAGGGAAAAAGTAAACAGTAGAGCTGCCTACTTCCAACCTGACCCCGATCAGGTTAGGATGCGGCGATGGCCGCCGACCCAGTTCTGTACGCGCTCGATGCGCAGGGCGTGGCGACGATCACGATGAACCAGCCGGACACGCGCAACGCGCTCTCCGTCGAGATGCTCGCAGGGCTGATCGAGGCGTTCGAGCGCGCCCGTCAAGAAGACGGGGCGCGCTGCGTGGTGCTCGCCTCCTCGCACGAGCGGACCTTCTCCTCGGGCGCCAACCTCGGCGGCTTCGCAGCCGAGACTCCGCTCGTGGAGCGTCACTTCGGCTCCGAGCGCTTCGTGGGCCTGTTCAAGCTGATCGGGGAGCTCGGCAAGCCAACGGTCGTGGCGGCCGGCGGCCACGTGCTCGCCGGCGCGCTCGGGATCGCGCTGGCGTGCGATCTGATCGTCGCCTCCGAGGAGGCGAGCTTCGGCACGCCCGAGATCAACGTCGGCACCTTCCCGTTCATGATCATGGCGCTGATCTATCGCAACGTGCCGCGCAAGAAGGCCAACGAGCTGCTGCTGCTCGGCGAGCGCTGGAGCGCGCAGGAGGCGCTCTCGGCCGGCATCGTCAACCGCGTCGTGCCCGCCGCCGAGCTCGAGAGCGCCGTGCACGGGTGGGCGGTCAAGCTGGCCGCGAAGTCGCCCGTGATCATGCGCCTCGGCAAGGAGGCCATGCGCCGCCAGCTAGACATGCCGCTCGACGACGCGCTCGACTACCTGCGCGCGCAGCTGACGCTGGCGATGTCGACCGAGGACATCGTCGAGGGCGTCAGCGCCTTCTTCGAGAAGCGCGAGCCCCAGTGGAAAGGACGCTGATGAGCGCCACCCAGAAGCCGCCGGCCAAGGCAAGCGCCGCCAGCGGTGCGAGCCCATCTCTGCTGCGACCACTCGTCGAGGACCTGCACGCGCGCCGCGAGCAGATCAAGCTCGGCGGCGGCGAGGAGAAGATCGCGCGCCAGCACGCCGCCGAGAAGCTCACCGCGCGCGAGCGGCTGGCGCTCCTGATCGACGAGGGCACGTTCACCGAGCTCGGCATCCATGGCCGTCCGCATTCGGCGCAGCGCGCGATGGACGGAGTCGAAGCGCCGGCCGACGGCGTCATCACCGGCTACGGCAAGGTCGAGGGCCGGCTGGTGGCCGTGTGCGCCTACGACTTCACCGTGATGGCCGGATCGATGGGCATGACCGGCGAGCTCAAGGTCGGGCGCCTGCGGGAGCTTGCGTTGACCAAGCGGATCCCCTTCATCTGGCTGCTCGACTCGGCCGGTGCGCGCATCCAGGAGGCCGTCGGCTCGCTCTTCGCCGGCTCCGGTCACCTGTTCCGGGAGGAGGTGGTGATGAGCGGCGTGATCCCCCAGGTCGCGGCGCTGATGGGCCCATGCGCAGCCGGCACGGCGTACATCCCCGGGCTGGCCGACTTCGTGCCGATGGTCAAGGGACGCGGCTCGATGGCGCTCGCCGGCCCGCACCTCGTGCGCGCGGCCGTCGGCGAGGACGTCACTCAGGAGGAACTGGGCGGCTCGCGCGTGCACACGCGCAAGTCCGGTGTCGGCGATCTCGAGGTCGCCGACGACGAGGAGTGCATCCTGCGGATCAAGCAGTACCTCTCGTTCATGCCCGAGAACTGCGAATCGACGCCGCCGCTGCGTCCGACCGACGACCCGATCGAGCGCGGCGACGAGGAGCTGCTCGACGTACTGCCGGAGTCCAACCGCAAGCCGTATGACATGTACGAGGTGATCCGCCGCATCGCCGACGACGGCTTCTACTTCGACATGAAGCCGCAGTGGGCGAAGACGATCATCACGTGCTTCGCGCACTTCGGCGGGCGCTCCGTGGGGATCGTCGCCAACCAGCCCAAACAGCTCGGCGGCATCCTCGACAACGACTCAGCCGACAAGGCCGCCCGCTTCGTCAACCTGTGCAACGCCTTCGGCATCCCGCTCCTGTTCCTGATGGACGTGCCTGGCTTCATGGTCGGCACCAAGGTCGAGGCCGAGGGCATCATCCGCCACGGCGCCAAGATGCTCTACGCCGTCGCCAACGCGACCGTGCCGAAGATCACCGTGATCACGCGCAAGGCCTACGGGGCCGGCTACTACGTGATGAACGGGCGTGCGTACGAGCCCGACCTGATCGTCGCCTGGCCGAGCGCCGAGATCAGCGTGATGGGCGCCGAGGGCGCCGTGGAGATCGTGATGCGCAAACAGGTCGAAGAAGCCGAGGATCCCGCCGCGAAGAAGTCCGAGCTGATCGAGGCCTACCGCAAGATCATCGACGTCTACATCGCCGCCGGCAACGACATGATCGACGACGTGATCGACCCGCGCGAGACGCGCCTGACGATCTGTCGCGCGCTCGAGATGGCCGAGGGCAAGAAGATCGAGCGGCCATGGAAGCGCCACGGCGTGGTGCCCGTATGAGAGGAGAGCCTGCCGCCTATGTCTCTTGACGATCCAGTAGTCATCACCTGCTCGATCTCGGGGGCGATCGCCAATCGCGAGCAGTGCCCGGCGATCCCGTACACGCCGGCCGAGTACGCCGCCGAGGCGCGGCGGATCGTCGACGAGGGCGGCGTGATGATCCACATCCACGCGCGCAAACCGGACGGAACCCCGAGCTATGAGATCGAGGACTTCCAGGCGATCACGGACGCGATCCGCGCGGAGGTCGGCGACGCGGTGATCGTCAACTACTCGACCGGCACGATCGGCGTGCCCGTGGAGAAGCGGATCGAATACCTGCGCGCCTGCCGCCCGGAGGTGGCCGCGCTCAACATGGGCTCGATGAACTACGCCAAGTACTCGCGCTCGCGCAAGGACTTCGTGTTCAAGATGGTCTTTCAGAACCCGTTCGAGGAGATCGTCGAGCTGCTGGAGGCGATGAACGAGCTTCAGATCAAACCCGAGCACGAGTGCTTCGACGTCGGTCACGTCGGGAGCCTCGCGCCGCTGATCGACATGGGCGTGCTGAAGACGCCGCTGCACGTCGACTGCGTGATGGGCGTCGTCGGCGGGATCCCGCCGACCGCGCGCAACCTGGCGGCGATGGTCGAGAACATCCCCGCGACGGCGCCGGGCGAGCCGGCTTCGCACTGGGGCGTGATCGGCATCTCGCGCGACCAGTGGATGCTCGTCACCGCGGCGCTCACGCTCGGCGGCTCGATTCGCGTCGGCCTGGAGGACAACCTCTACCTGCCCGACGGCGAGATGGCCGGCTCCAACGGCGAGCTGATCGCCAAGGCGCGTCAGCTCACCGAAGACGTGGGCCGGCGCCCTGCGACCGTGGAGGAGGCGCGCACGATGCTCAACATCCCCCAGCGCGTCGCGAGCGCCGCATGAGCCTGCCGCTCCAGGGCATCCGCGTGCTCGACCTCTCGCGCCTGCTGCCGGGCGGCTTCTGCTCGCTTCTGCTCGCCGATCTCGGGGCCGACGTGCTGAAGGTCGAGGACACCGGCATGGGCGATTACATCCGCTGGTCGCCGCCCTACTACGAGGGCGCGCACGAGAGCGCACGCTCAGCCCTGTTCCTCTCGCTCAACCGCAACAAGCGCTCGATCCGCCTCGACCTCAAGCACGAGCGCGGGCGCGAGGCGCTGCTGCGGCTCGTGCGCGAATACGACGTCGTGCTCGAGTCCTTCCGTCCGGGCGTGCTCGACCGGCTCGGCGTCGGCTACGAGCGGATGCGCGAGGAGAACCCGGGGATCGTCTACTGCGCCATCTCCGGCTACGGCCAGGCCGGATCCAAACGCGACGCCTCGGGGCACGACATGAACTACCTCGGGCTGATCGGCCTGCTCGGGCTGACCGGCGAGCGCGGCGGCGAGCCGGTGCAGGCGGCCGGGCAGATCGCCGACCTCGGCGGCGGCGCGCTGATGGCGGCCTTCGGCATCCTCGCCGCGCTGCGCGAGCGCGACGGGGCCGCGCCGCAGCCGGCCGCGCCCGGCCGGCTGGCGTGCGCCGGGCAGCCCGGCTCGGGCGAAGGTCAGATCGTCGACGTCTCGATGGCCGACGGCGCGCTGTCGTGGCTGGCGATGGTCGCCGCCACCTACTTCGCCGACGGCAACGTGCCGCACCGCGGCGACCTCCCGCTCGCGGGCGCGCTGATCTGCTACCGCCCGTACGAGTGCGCCGACGGCTGGGTCACGCTCGGCGCGCTCGAGCCGAAGTTCTGGCAGGGCTTCTGTCGCGGCGTCGAGCGCGAGGACCTGATCGCCTCTCAGTTCGAGCGCCCCGGCTCGGCCGCGCACGAGCAGGTGAGGGAGATCTTCAAGGCGCGCACGCGCGCGCAGTGGGAGGCGTTCGCGCGTGAACACGACTGTTGCCTGGAGCCCGTGCTCGAGCTCGACGAGGCGCTCAACTCAGAGCTCGTGCGCGAGCGCGAGATGGTCGTCGAGATCGACCAGCCCGGCGCCGAGCGCCCCGTGCGGCTGCTCGGCCTCCCGGTCAAGCTCGAGCGCACGCCGGGCGATCACGCGCGCCTGCCCGGACCGGCGCTGGGCGAGCACACCGAGGAGGTGCTGCTTGGCGCCGGCTACAGCGCGCAGGAGGTCGCCGAGCTGCTGGCCGATGGGGCGGTTGCCGGCGCAGCCGGCGCGGCGCAGGACATCTCCTTCCAGGTGTGAGGAGGCCGAGGTGAGCGCAACGGCAGGCGACGCCCGCAACGCGGCTCGTGCTCGTGCCGACGCAGGCGAGGTGAACGGCGAGCAGGGCGATCGCCGCCTGCTGAAGATGAGCGAGCTCGCCGAGCGCTCGGGCGTCAGCGCCGGGACGATCCGTCACTACCTGCGCGAGGGGCTGCTGGGGGAGGGAGAGGACATCGTCAGGACCAGCCGCAACATGGCCTACTACCCGCCCGAGTACGTCGAGCGGATCGAGCTGATCAAGCGCCTGCAGGAGAAGCGCTACATGCCGCTGCGCGTGATCAAGGGCACGCTCGAGGAAGACCCCGGGCGCGTGCGCGCGCTGATCGAGCTCGAGGACCGCATCCTCGAGCGCGCGCTCGCCAGTGCCGAGGACTCGCGACGCGTCTCGCCCAAGGCCGTGCAGGAGCGCTACGAGATCCCGCGCAACGTGCTCGACCGGCTCGCCGAGATCGGCGTGCTCACGCCCAACCGCGGCGGCTATGACCAGGACGACGTGAAGATCATCGAGGCGATCGCGAGCTTCCGCGCCGGCGGCTACGAGGAGGCACTCGGCTTCACCGTGTACGACACGCTGCGCTACCGCGAGGCGCTCGAGCCGCTCGTGCAGGCCGAGGTGCGGGCGCTCTTGGAGCGACTCGCCGGCGAGGTCGAGGTCGAGCGCGCGATGGAGATCGTCGCCGCCGGCGTCGAGCCGCTGCGCGAGCTGCTCGGCGCGATGCATTCGAAGCTGCTGCTGGCGGAGCTGCGCAGGCAGCGCTCGCGCGTCTAGCTCGCGCGTCTAACTACCAGAGCGCGCGGTGGTGCTCGACGACGCCGAGTCCGTGCGCGAGCTCGACGCCGCCGGGCAGCTCACCATAGAAGGCGCCGAACGGGGCGCGGTAGTCGCTCTTGAAGATCACGAAATCGTCGCGGCGTGTGCGCTCGGCCTCCGCTCGGAAGCGGAGCGTCGCGCCGTCTGTCGAGGAGATCGCCCTCAGATCGTCCGTGAAGCGGACCGGCGGCGCCTCGTGGGGCCTGCCGTCAAGCCAGACCGCGCGCTCGGACCCCGAGGGCGGATCGTTCACGCCGCTCACCAGGTTCCACGCCACGGCTCGCCCGTCGATGCTGCGCCCGACGCCCGCCGACCACCACCACTCGGTGCGGCGGGCGTGGTAGCCGGCCGTGTCGTCGATCACGGCGTGGGCGCTGAACGGGGCAGGCTCGCGGCCGTCGAGCGCGAGCGTTCCCCTGGCGTCGACGCCGGCCTGCTTGCGCGTCCACACCTCTCCCCGTCCATGGGGGCAGCAGGCGCTGAAGCCGTCCTCTTCGGCTAGGGCGACGTCAAGCGCGACGCCGCCGTCGTCGATTCGCAGCCGCCCGGTCCGTGCGGCCGAGGCGCCTGCGCCGCCCGCCCGAACTCCTGCGCCTGCCTCCAAGCGCAGGGCGCCGCGTTGGGGGAGCAGGCGTGTGCGCTCGCGTAGCTCGTCGGCGTCGCGGCGGTAGAGCGCCCAGAACGACTGCCGCGCAGGACCGACCTGCACGAGCGCGGCGCAGGCCATCAGCTCCTCGCCGAAGATGCCGACGTAGCGCCAGCGCTTGAGCGGACGCCCTCGACGCAGCAGCGGCATCCGACGCGGCGGCATCGCCACCTCCGGCGTCGTCGCGGGGGGTCCGGGCGTTATGCTCTGCATGTTGACTGACCAGTCAATCTATTCGGGGATCGGTGCACGCGGCTCGCGTGCGCGCCGCCCGCAGGGAGAGCTCAGTTGAAGGCCGCCGCAGTCCAGCTCAACGCCAGCGCCGATGTGGCGGCCAACGTGGCGGTCGCCGAGCGGCTCGTGCGCGCGGCTGCCGCCGACGGCGCGAGTCTGATCGTACTCCCCGAGAAGTGGACGGCGATGGGATCCGACGAGCAGCTGCGCGCGGCAGCCGAGCCGCTCGACGGTGCGTCGACCGGCTGGGCAAGAGCGCTCGCCGCCGAGCTCGGCATCGAGCTGGTCGCCGGATCGATCGTCGAGCAGGTGCCCGATCGGGAGAAGCTCGCCAACACCTCGGTGCACGTGGGCCCGGATGGTGAGGTGAAGGCCGTGTACCGCAAGCTGCACATGTTCGACGTCGAGGTCGGCGGGCGCTCCTACCGCGAGTCGGACCTCGAGGAGCCGGGCGAGGAGATCGTGCTCACCGAGACGGCGGACGGGCTCGAGCTGGGGATGTCGATCTGCTACGACCTGCGCTTCCCCGAGCTGTACCGGATCCTCGCCGTGCGAGGCGCGCGCGCGTTCCCGCTCCCCGCCGCGTTCACGCTGGCCACGACGCGCGATCACTGGGAGACGCTGATCCGCGCGCGGGCGATCGAGAACCAGGCGTTCGTGATCGCCGCGAACCAGATCGGCGAGCACCCCGGTGGCAACCGCTCGGGCGGACGCTCGATGATCGTCGACCCCTGGGGGGTCGTGCTTGCCCAGGCGCCCGACCGCGAGGGCCACGTCGTCGCCGAGCTCGACCTCGAGCGCCAGCGCGAGGTCCGCGCCAGCCTGCCCTCGCTCGCCAACCGGCGACCGCAGGCCTATCGCTGGCCGCAGGCGGTGGGCGCGTGAGCGCCACCCGACCGAGCGGCGGCGGCGCCGAGGCGACCTCGCCGACCGGCGCGAGTCGTCCCGGATCCTCAGCGCGCGAGGCCGGGGCGAAGGCGGCGCCGGACAAGCGCCGCCTGATCCTCGATGCGGCCGTGCGTGTGTTCGCGCGCCAGGGCTTTCACGCATGCCGGGTCGCCGACATCGCCGATGAGGCCGGGGTCGCCTACGGCCTCGTCTACCACTACTTCGGCTCCAAGGACGAGGTGCTCGACACGCTCTTCCTCGAGCGTTGGGGGGTGATGCTCGAGCTGATCCGCGAGGTCGACGCCGAGCCGCTGCCCGTGCGCGAAAAGCTGCGTGCAATCGCCTCGTTCATCATCGACAGCTACCGACACGACCCCGACCTGATGAAGGTGATCATCGTCGAGGTCACGCGGGCCGCCAACTCGTTCGGGCAGACCCACCTCGCGCAGATCCGCGAGGCCTACGAGCTGATCGGGCGGATCGTCCAGCAGGCCCAGGACGACGGCGTGTTCAAGTCCGAGATCGAAGCGCGCTTCGCCGCGATGGCCTTCTACGGCGTGATCGAGCAGCTCCTGACCGGTTGGATATTCGACCTGCTGCCGCAGGGGGCGGATGAGTTCGAGAAGGCCAAGTCGATCGTCGTCGAGACCGTCTGCGGCGGCCTCGAGGTGGCGCCCGTTTCCGATGGGACCACCTCGGGCAATACACTGCCGCGGTGATGGAGAACGAGATGGTCAAGCGGCTCGCCTGGTCGGGCATCTTGGCGGCGTTCGGAGCGCTCGCGAGCATCGCCGCCCAGCGGGCCGCCACCGTGACCTGGCGCCGCCTCTTCGACGAGGAGCCGCCCGAGTGAGCGCACCGACGACCCCTTCCCCCGGCCCGGAGGGCCCGCAGGCGCCGCACAACATCGCCGCGGCGATTGCCGAGGTCTCAGATCGCGCGACCGTGCTCGTGCGCGAGGAGATCGAGCTCGCCAAGGCCGAGGTGACCGAGAAGGCAACGAGGCTCGCCAAGGGCGCCGCCGTCGGCGTCGCCGCCGGGATCTTCTTTGCGATGGCGTTGATCTTCGCGCTCGTCGGCTGCGCCTGGCTGCTCTACTACTACCTCCCCGGCAGCGACTTCACCTACTTCTGGGGCTTCTTCGCGATGGCCGTGATCCTCCTCCTGCTCGGCGCGATCGCCGGCCTGCTGGCGGCCAAAGCCGTCAAACGAGGCTCGCCGCCGGTGCCGAACATGGCGATCGACGAGGCCAAGAAGATCAGGGACACCGTCAGCGGGGGCAGCGACGGGCAGGCTCCGGACACTTGGGGGCAGGCCTAATGGCGCAGCGCACCCCCGCCGAGATCCGCAACTCGATCGAGAGCAACCGCATGGAGCTGGCCGTCTCGATCGACCGCCTGCGCGGCGAGGTCGCGCACATCACCGACTGGCGCGGGCACATCGAGCGCCATCGCGAGCAGCTGACCGCCGGGGCGGCGATCGTCGGGCTGGCGCTAGGCGTGCGCATGCTGCGCCGCCGCCGACGCGGCCGCTGAGCGGCGCGAGGCTACGTCCTCGCTCGCTCATGTGCTATCGCACACTACGCTCACTGCGTCCTTGCCTCGCTTGCTCAGCGACCGCGTCGGTCGCAGCCCGTGCAAGGGGCGGTCATGCCAGCAGCGCGCGTGGGACGCCGCCGACGCCGATCAGGCCAGGGCCGGTGTAGGTGCCGATCACGGGGCCGACCTCGGAGCTGAAGACGGGCTCTGAGTCGAAGATCTCGCGGCAGCGGTCGATCAGCCGCTGGGCCTGGTCGGGGGCCTGGATGTGCTGCACGACCCAGCCGTCGGCGCCGGCGTCGTGCAGCTCCTTGGCGTAGTCGACCATCCGCTCGAACGCGCGCCCGGCCGTACGGACGCGCTCGACCGGCATGATTTCGTACTCGAGCGAGAGGATCGGCTTGATCTTGAGCGTGCCGCCGAGCCACGCCTGGGCCTTGCCGATGCGCCCACCGCGGCGCAGGTACTCGAGCGTGTCCAGACAGAACCAGATCTTCAGCGCTGCGCGCGTCTCGCGCACGCGGGCGACGACGGCATCTTTGTCGGCTCCCGATCGCACGGCCGCACAGGCGGCGAGCGCGAGCAGACCCGCCCCGCCGCAGCCGCTTTCGGCGTCGAGCACCTCGACGCGGTCGCCCAACCCGCGCTCGCCGAGCAGCCCGTGCGCCTGGCGCGCCGCCTCGCAAGTGCCCGAGATGCCGCCGGCGAGGTGGACCGAGACTATGTCGTGACCCTGCTCGAGCAGCGGCTCCCACACGGCGAGGAAGTCACCGATCGAGGGCTGGGAGGTCGTGGGGAGCTCGGGATCGTCGCGCAGGCGCTCGTAGAAGGCGTCGAAGCCCGGCATCTCGAGCTCGCGTTCCGATTCCCCCTTCCAGCCCACGTACAGGCTGATCTGGTGGATGCCTTCGCGCGCCGCCAGCTCTCGCGGCAGGTAATGGGTGCTGTCTGTGGCGACTGCGACGGCGGGCATCCGCCGCGGGACGCTACCGCAACGCCTCGGCGAGCTCCCCCGACTCGTACATCTCGGTGACGATGTCGCAGCCGCCGAGCAGCTCGCCGTCGACGAAGAGCTGAGGGATCGTCGGCCAGTTCGAGATCGCCGAGAGCTCCTGGCGGATGCGCGGGTCGGGCAGGATGTCGACCGCCGCGAACGGCGTGTCGAGCGACTGCAGGGCGGCCACCGTGCGCGCCGAGAAGCCGCACGCCGGCGCCTCGGGCGTGCCCTTCATGAACAGGATCACCCTGTGCTCGGAGATCGCCTCCGCGATCGCCTCGCGGATCGGGTTGGACTCGCCCGCGGGCGCGGCCGAGGGGGCCGGCTGCGCGGGGGACATCGGAAGCTCGCTGGTGGGATTGGTGCTGGACATGGGGGCTCCTGGCTCAGGTGGTTGTCGTGGGCTGCGGCGCGGAGGCGTCCCGGCTGGGCGAATCCTCGTCGGCGGCCTGCTGCGGGACCTGCGTCTTCAGCGCGAGCGCGTGGATCGGACCGCCGATCTCGGCGCCGAAGACCTCGTAGACGAGGCGGTGCTGCTCGATCCGGCTGCGCCCCGCGAAGGCCGGCGCGGTCACCGTCGCGCGGAAGTGGTCGCCGCCGCCGGTGTAGTCCTCGACCTCGGCGCAGGCGCCCGGGATCGACGCCTCGATGCGCTGCCTGATCTCCTCTGCTGAGGGCATGCACGCCTAGCGTAGAGGATCCTGCCGGGGCTCCGGGGCATCGCTATACTTTGGAAAGTCTTGAGGCCGCAACGAGGAGCAAAGCGATGATCACGATCAGCGACAAGGGCGCGGAGAAGGTGCGCGAGTTCCTCTCTGCGCAGGAGGCCGACGTGAGCATGGCCGGGCTGCGCGTGGGCGTTCGCGGCGGCGGCTGCTCGGGCTTTCAGTACCAGCTCGCCTTCGACGAGCAGCGCGAGAACGACCTCGTGTTCGAGAGCCACGGGCTGAAGCTGCTGGTCGACAACGAGAGCCTGCCGTTCGTGCGCGGCTCGGTGATCGACTACGAGGAAAGCCTGCAGGGCGCCGGGTTCAAGGTGTCCAACCCCAACGTCGTCGCCGCCTGCGGCTGCGGCTCCTCGTTCCGCGTGGCCGAGGAAGAGCAGGTCTCGGCGGTCTGACGCTGAGGTGGCTGCTCGCGGGCCTGTTGCTGCCCGCGGCTGTATTGGCGTCGGGCTGCGGGTCAGGTCGCGGAGGGGCGACGAGCTCGACCGCGCCCCCCGCTCTGGCCGTGCAGACGCACGGCCCGGCGTTCGGCCTGACCGAGGACAACGCCGAGCTGCTGTGGCCGCCCGGGTCCGCACCCAGCGCGCGGGGATCGCTCTATGACGCCGCCCGCGCGCGGCTGACGGCGCTGCATCCGGGTTACCTGCGACTGCTCATCAACTGGGCTGCGCTGCAGCCCGAACGCGATCGCCCGGCGAACCTGCAGGCGCCGACCGACGGCTGCGCGCGCTCGGTCGGCCCGTGCGCGGGCTACGGCGGCGTTCGCGCGGAGCTCGCCGCGATCGCCGCCTCCCAGCGCGCCGCCCGGGCCGAAGGCCGCGAAGGCTTCGAAGTCGTGCTTGATCTCCTTGGCGTGCCGGCATGGGCGGCCGCGCCACCGTCGGGCTGCGAGCTCGACGGCACCCAGCCGTTCTCGCGCCCGCTCAACGAGGGCGGCCTCGCGGGCTACCGCGCTCTGATCGGATCGCTGCTCGCGCTGGCGCGCGAGGGGGGCGTCGCGCTGCGGTGGTGGAGCCCGTGGAACGAGCCCAACGACGCCGTCTTCCTGAGCCCACAGCGGGCCGCCTGCTCGGTCGACTCGCCTTCGCTCGCGCCTGCCGTATACGCACAGCTCGCCGAAGCGATGGCCGATGCACTCGCCGCCGACGGTGGCGAGCATCACCTGCTGCTCGGCGAGCTGAACGCGTTCCCCACCGATTCACCGCACCGCACGAGCATCGCGAGCTTCGTCGCCGGCCTGCCAGAACGCGTGCTCTGCCTGGGCAAGGTGTGGTCGATTCACGCCTACGCCAGATGGGGTGAAGCCGGACCCGGCCGCGACCCCGTCGCCGAGCTCGAGCGTGCGCTCGACGCACGCGGCTCGTGTGCCCGCGGCGCGCAGGTGTGGGTGACCGAGGCCGGCGCCGGCGCCCCGCACCCCGGGCGCAAGCGGCCCGAAGGCCAGGCGGCCCAACGTGCCGGTTGTGTGGCCCTCTCCAGGCAGCTGGCGCGCTGGGCGCGCGACCCGCGCGTGGGCGCCATCTTCCAATACAGCTTCCGCGAGGATCCGGCCTTCCCGGTCGGCCTGCTCAGCGCCGACCTCCAGCGCGTCTACGCGCCCTACCGGCTGTGGAGCCACTACGTGGCCACGAGCGCGAGCGACGCGGGCGGCCCCGCAGCGCCGGCCGCCGCCTGCGCATAGGCTGGGCGCATGGCGATCCTCCCGCAAGCCGTGCGCAGCCTCGCGCCGGTAGCGCTGCGCGATGACGTGCGCCTGCGCGCCGTGGCCGTCGGCTCCGGCCTGATCCCACCGCGGACGATGCACTCGGACGACGATGCGCGCGTGCTGCTGGGGGCCGCCGAGGGCGCGCGCCAGGTCGTCGAGATCGGCGTATATGAGGGCGCCTCGGCGCTGGAGCTGCAGCGCGCGCTCGGGCCGGACTCGCACCTGCACCTGATCGACCCGTTCGGCCGCCACCCCGATGCGCTGCCGCGCGGCTGGGGCGCGAGCGAGCGCGCTACCAGGCGCCAGCTCGCGCGCGCTGAGCGCAGGCTCGGCGCACGGGCGCCCGTCCTTCACTGGCACATCGCGCTCTCGCACGAGGTCGCCGTAGGCTGGCGCGAGCAGCTCGATCTCGTCTTCATCGACGGCGATCACTCAGAGGCGGGATGCGAACGCGACTGGCTGTGCTGGCACCCACACGTGCGCGTGGGAGGCCATGTCGTCTTCCACGACGCGCGCGCCGATCGCCCAGGGGGACGCGGCCTGCCCGGGCCGACGGCCGTCGTCGCGCGCCGCCTGCGGGGTCCCGATTCCGGCCCCTGGGAGATCGTCGCGGAGGCCGACCGCACGGTGGCCGCCCGCCGCGCCGGCTAGCGGCGAACAGGCCACGAAAACAGGGTCTGTTGAGCCCTGTAGACGCCGTAACGCCCCTAGATACTTGACATTACGTCAAGCCCTGTGGTACCGTCGCCGCGACATGATGTCAAGCATCATCATGGCGGCGGGACGCCCTGCACGGACCGTGTCGGGGCCTCGCTCGCGGGAGGGTTCGGTGACCAACTCGCTCGGTAACGGCGGCTTGGCCGCAGCGCCGGCGGTTGGACGCGCGAACGGCAGGGAGGCCGGCTGCGCAGCCACAGGGATGCGCATGGACTGAACACCGTCGTATCCGGCCCTGTGAAGATTTCGCACGGGTCGAGGTTGGAGGGCCCGCTGGCCGGGTATCACGGGACAGGGGCATTTGACTGGCGTCAGGGCGTCGCAGGACGAGGCTCAGATGCCGGCTAGGTACATAGAGGGAAAAGGAGTTAGCTAGATGCGACGCATCAAGATCGCGGGGCTTTGCCTCGTTGCCGTGTTTGCGATGGGCGTGGTCATGGCGACCAGCGCCTCCGCAGTCACGGGCCCGGAATACGGGCGCTGCATCAAAGCACCGACGAAAGCTTTGACGAACTACGACAGCGCGAAGTGCATCAAATTCGCGAGTGAAGACGCTGGTACCGAAGCCGAAAAACTGAAAAAAGGCAACTACGAATGGACCAACACGATCCTCAAAAAAGGATTCACCGCGGTCCTCAAAGAAGGAACCTTTGCCACGCTGGAAAACAAATCGGGCACCAAAGTCACCTGCTCGAAACTGAAAAGCAAAGGCGAATACACCGGCCTGACGACTGAGAAGGTCACCGAAACGATCTTCTCCGAATGTGAATCGGGCGGCATCAAATGCAACACCGAAGGCGATGGCGCCGGCGTCATCAAAGTGAAAGAACTCGAAGGCGAACTCGGCATCATCACCAAAGTCGTGCCTGACACCAAAGACAAAGTCGGCACCGTGCTCTGGCCGAAAGGCGGCACGCCGACCTCGGGCGCGAAATTCGTGTTCTTCGCCTGCGCAGCCGCGCTCACGGCGGACGTCCACAACTCGGTGATCTCGCCGATCACGGCCAACGCGATGAAGTTGATCGCGACGGTCAAATTCACGGGATCGAAAGGCGTGCAGAAACCGACGAAATTCGAAGGGGGACCGAACATGTTCCTCGAAACGAGCTTCACCGGTGCGCCGCTCGAACCGTCGAGCCAGGTTGCCACGACGATCGTGACCAACGAAGAAAAGATCGAGGCACGCGTCAAGTAGTCAGCAGCATTGTTGGTTGAGCGTCAGCCGATCGTGTCCTTGTGGCACGATCGGCTGAGGCCGAGCAAGGGGCGTGGGGCCGAAGGTCGGCTCCGCGCCTCTTTGTTCGTGGCGAGGGACCGCAAGCAGACCGTCTCGAGCGGCCAGGGCCGGTCGACGGGGCTCGGTGTCGGTTCTCGCTTGACAGTCCGAGCGGCCAGAGGTTAGGCTCAGTTCAAGCGCCTGCAGGCCGCACAGAGGGATGGTGTCGGACCCCGTGTTGCGGGGTATCGAGTGGAGAGAGGGACGAGTGAGGGGTAGCGAATGCCATAGCGCAGTGCCGGCCCCCGGCCAGGGGCCTGGCTCCGTGCGCGGGCGCGCCGACGGCGTGCACGATGGCTCCGACAGAACCGCGAGGCTGCGCCGCGCCGTGGGTGCGGGCCGCCGAGGAATCGCTCCGAGGAGACTCCGCCGAACGACGGCCGCGCTGTTCCTGTTCGTGGTGGGCCTCGCGCTGTTTGCCAGCGCGCCGGCAAGCGCCCTGATCCATCGCGGCCACGTCTTCTCGTTCTCGATCGAAGGCGAAAAAACCGAGAAACTCTCGAAACCCTCCGGCGTCGCCGTCAACGAAGCCACCGGCGAGGTCTACGTGGTCGACACCGGCAACAACCGCATCGAGCGCTTCAGCGCGAGCGGCGAATTCATCGCCGCCTGGGGCTGGGGCGTCACCGACGAAAAACCCGAATACGAGGTCTGCACGAGCCTCTGCAAACCGGGGCTGCCCGGGTCGGGTCTCGCTCAGTTCGAATCGCCCGAATCGATCGCGATCGACAACTCGGGCGGGGGAGAATCTCAGGGCGACGTGTACGTCGCGAGCAACCGCGTCTCGGTCAACGCGTTCATCGAGAAGTTCAGCTCGACTGGGGAATCGCTGGGACGATTGAACACCGAAGGGCTGAGCGGTGTCGGCGGGCTCGCCGTCGACTCGACGGGGATCCTCTGGGTCTGGGACAACGAAGCGGGCGTGATCGGCAGCTTCGACAACAAAGCTCCGAACAAACAGCGGCCGGCCGCGCATCTCGAAGAAGAAGTCGGCCTCGACTGCGGCGTGCCGGGCTTCGGCGTCGACGCGGTCGGCGAAGCCTTGTACATAAACCACCAGCAGCTGAACTTCGAAACGGAATGCCCCGAAGGGGCGCCGTCAGAAAAAAACCCGGCGCTGATCGCCAAGCTCAAGCTCCAGGGCGAACCGCCGGTCGGGGTGCCGTTGATCGAAGGCCTCGACGATGAAAACTCGACGGGGGTGGCCGTCGACACGTCCACCGGCCAGCAGGCCAGCGGCGACGTGTACGTCGACAACGCGACGAGCATCGCGGCGTTCACGTCATCTGGCGCCCTGATCCAGCGCTTCGGCGGCGAAGCCGGACTCACGAAAGGGCGCGGTGTGGCCGTCGATGCCCAGCGCGAAAGGGTGCTCGTCGCGGGCTCGAGCACAGGCAGGGTGGTCGTGTTCGGTCCTGCGCCCGCGGGCGCGCCGCAGGTGGACAGCGTAACCGCCACGAACCTGACGCCGACCTCGACGCGCCTCGAAGCCGAGGTCGACGCCAACGGCATCGACACCCACTACTTCTTCCAGTACGGCACCGCCGACTGCAAAGCCAGCCCGGCATCCTGCACGAGCGTGCCAGCTCCGCCGGGCGCGGACATCGGCAGCGGCTTCGGAGACGTCCACGTCGAAGCGACCGTCACGGGCCTGGAACCGGGCACCGAATACTTCGTCCGCGTCGTTGCGGAAAACGAAAAAGGCGAACAGGCCGAAGGCGCTCAGACGGTCAACACATTCACGACGTTGCCAAATGGCAAAGGCATCCTTCCCGACGGGCGCGAATGGGAGCTCGTCTCGCCGCCGGAAAAGGGCGGCTCGGGAATCGAAGCGATCGGGGGGTCGGGCGGCCCGGCCGGGGGGATCATGGAGTCCTCCGAAGACGGCAGCGCGGTCACCTACGTCGCGGACGGACCGATCGAACCGGAACCGGAAGGCAACCGCAGCCCGGAAGGCACGCAGGTGTTCTCCCGGCGCGGATCGGACGCTTGGTCCTCGAAGAGCATCGTCACCCCGAATCGCAAAGGCGAAGGCTTCCCGGCCGGCAAGCCCCAGGAGTACCAGCTGTTCTCCTCCGATCTCACCTACGGGCTCGTCGTGCCCTTCGCATTCGAAAACCCGATGCAGGAACCGCCGCTCGTGCCGGGGGCCGTCGAAGAAGAACGGGGCATCTACCGACGCAGCAATTTCACGTGCGACTCCGAACCCGCGACCTGCTACCAGCCGCTGATCACCGCCGAAAACAACACGGCCCACGCGGAATTCGGCGGCGTGGTGGGGACGGGCAACCTGTTCGGCGGCGGGGTTCTCAACGGGACGGCCAATCTCGATCACATCGTCTTCCAGTCCGAAGTCGCACTCACCGGGCCGAAACCCAAACCCTCCGAAGAAGTGCCACGCCTGTACGAGTGGTCGGCAGCCAGCCCGCCGGTGGAACAGCTCAAGCTAGTGAGCGTCCTGCCCAACGGCAAACCGGCGAAACGCCCGGCGCTCGGACACGCGCTGACGGTCGGCAGCGACGTGCGCAACGCGATCTCGGCGGACGGCTCGCGGGTGTTCTGGACCGAAACCGAAGAAGGCCCGAGCGAAAACATCAAAAGCCTGTACGTGCGGGACACCGCCAAAGGCGAAACGCTCAAGCTGAACGATCCAGTCGGTGGCGTCAAAGTCACCAAAGCCGAACAGGAAGAAGTCGAGGAAGTCAGCTTCCAGAGCGCCAGCGCCGACGGTTCGCGCGTGTTCTTCACCGACACGGTGGCGTTGACCCCACAGTCGCGCCTCAAAGCGACGATCGAAGGGCCGGCTGACCTGTACGAGTGCGACCTGAGCGAAGTCGAAGGCAAACTTAGCTGCGATCTGAGAGACCTGACGGTCGCACCGGCCTCGCAGTTCGGCGAGACCGCGGATGTCGTCGGGCTCACGCTCGGGACCAGCACGGACGGCAGCTCGATCTACTTCGTCGCCAACGGCGTCATCTCCGACGACGCCATCTCCCGCGGCGCGAAGCACGGCGATTGCCCTCGTCCTACGACCGCGCAAACGGCGTCGCAAGGAGCCGAATGCAACCTCTACCGCGAGCACTTCAACAGCGAAACGGAAACGTGGGAAGAACCGCAGTTCATCGCCGCGCTCTCGCAGGAAGACGCTCCCGACTGGGGTCGGACCGGGACGGCGTCGCTGCGTAGGATGACCTCGCGCGTCTCGCCCAACGGCCGTTACCTGGCGTTCATGTCGAACCGGTCGTTGACCGGGTACGACAACGTCGACGTGAGCCCCGCAGCCGAAGGTGCGCGCGACGAGGAGGTCTTCCTGTACGACGCCAACACCCGCAGACTCGTGTGTGCTTCGTGCAACCCGGGCTCCAAACCACACGGCGTGCTGGACACCATCCGCGCGGGCGAAGGGCTCGGCTTGGTCGTCGATCGCCAAGGAAGCTGGCGTGATGTCAGCACGAGGTGGCTGGCCGGCACGATCCCCGGCTGGACGCCGCTCGAACCGAACAGCGCGCCCTACCAGTCGCGCTACCTCGACGACAGCGGGCGGCTGTACTTCAACGCAAACGACCAGCTCGTGGAACAGGACAAGAACGAAAAGATGGACGTGTACCAGTTCGAGCCGTCCGGAGCGGGTGGCTGCGCAGAATCCGCGGGCTGCGTCTCGCTGATCTCCTCGGGCATCTCGAAAAACGAATCGGCGTTCATCGACGCGAGTGTGAGCGGCAACGACGTCTTCTTCGTCACCTCTGCGCAGCTGATCTCGAGCGACCGGGACCACAGCTTCGATCTCTACGACGCGCGCGTCTGCAGCGACAGCTCGCCCTGCATCAAGCCGCCACCGCCGCCACCCGCGCCGTGCGCGGACGAAGCATCGTGCCGCCCGCCGGCGCCTGCACCACCGGTGTTCGGTGGCTCCGGCACCGCCGGCTTCTCAGGTCCCGGCAACGTCGCCAAAGAAGAAACGCTCGGTCAGAAACCCACGACGGTCAAACCCAAACCGCTCACGAAGGCGCAGAAGCTCGCAAAAGCGCTGTCGTCGTGCCGCAAGAAGTTCAAGCACGCGAAGAAGAAGCGCGTCGCCTGTGAAAAGCAGGCACGCAAGAAGTTCGGCGCCCACAAAGCCAAGAAGAAGGCGGCGAAGAAGAAATGACGCTGTCCCGCTCCCCGTACAGCAGTCGGCGTCTGTTCGCCGCCGCCGCCCTGGTGGGTCTGCTCCTTGCGCTCCTAGGTGCGGCTGCTCCGGCGCGGGCGGCGGAAGTGGAGCCGTGGTGGCGGCTCGACTCGAAGTCGGCGCCGACGAACCTCAAGCCGGGCGACACAGAAGACAAAGTCGTCGTCACGGCGAGCAATCTCGGTGACGCGACGGTGGACGGGAGCAAACACCCGATCACGATCACGGACGCTCTGCCGCCCGGCCTGAAAGCGACCGCGATCGTCGGCGCCGTCGGGGTCCACTCGATCGGGGAACTCGGCGGGAAAATGACCTGCAAACTGGAAACGCTGAGTTGCACCTACACGGAAAAGCTCGCGCCGTACGAACTGCTCGAGGTCGTGATCACGGTCAAAGTGGAAGGACCCGAAGGAACCGTCGTCAATCAGGCCGAAGTCAGCGGAGGCGAAGGCCTGACGCAGGCCGGTGAACCCAGTGGGATTCAGCCGGAAGGCCAATCGCGGGAATCGCCCCTCCACGTGAGCAGCAGCTCGACGCCGTTTGACATCGAAAAGGTTGAGCTGACGCCGGAAGACGAACACGGGAACACGGACACGCAGGCGGGAAACCACCCGTTCCAGCTCACGACGACGCTCGACCTGAACGAGGTCATCGAACGAAATGCAGCGACGCACCTACCGCAGCGGGCGGCCCCGCAGCTCCTGAAAGACCTGCAGGTCGAACTCCCACCCGGGATGATCGGAAATCCGAACGCGATCGAACCGTGCAGCGACGTCAACTTCTCATCGATCGAAAACGTCGCGAATGCCTGCACCGCGGACACGGTCGTCGGTGTGGCGGTCCTGACGATCAACGAACCGGCGAACTTCAAAGGTTTCGTCACCGAGGCGGTGCCGGTATTCAATCTCGTACCGGCTCCGGGCGAGCCGGCGCGCTTCGGCTTCTTCGTCGTCCACGACCTCGTGGTCTTGGACACCTCGGTCAAAACGGGCAAGGACTACGGCGTGGTCGTCACTGTGCACAGCGCGAGTCAGGTCGCGCAGGTGCTACGGAGTCAGGTTACTTTCTGGGGCGTGCCCGGCGACGCGCGTCATGACCAGTCGCGCGGCTGGTCTTGCGTGGAACGTGGAATCTATGCGCCGGACCCCGTAAACGAACCGTGTCTTCCGCCGACGTCGCGCAATGAATCGCCGTTCTTGACGCTGCCGACCGCATGTGGAGGGCCGCTGGCGACCGCTCTGTTCGCCGACTCGTGGAACGAACCGGGAGCGCGCCTCGCCGACGGCTCGATCGACGTCACCGATCCGCGGTGGAAGCGCGGGAGTACGAGCTCGCCGGCCCAGGCCGGATGTGACCTGCTTCCGTTCTCGCCGTCGATCCTGCTCGAACCCGATACCTCGGCCGGCAGCACGCCCACGGGGTTGAAAGTCAACGTGCACGTGCCGCAGGACTCGACGCTCTCGCCCACCGGCCTCGGCGAGGCAGCCGTGAAACAGACGACGGTGACGCTCCCCACGGACCTGCAGCTGAACCCTTCGGCCGCGAACGGCTTGGCGGGATGCTCAGAGGCGCAGATCGGCTACACCGGGCGCAACCCGGAAACGCAGACGGACGAATTCACGAACAAACCCGGCACCTGCCCTGACGGGTCGAAGGTCGGCGCCGTTCGCGTGAAGACGCCGGACCTGGCTAACGAACTCGAAGGGTTTGTCTATCTCGCCTCACCGCAGAACTTCGCCGGGCCGCCGCCGGAAAACCCGTTCCAATCGCTCGTGGCGCTGTATATCGAAGCGGAAGACCCGGTGTCGCGCGTGCTCGTGAAGCTCGCCGGCGAAGTGCACGTCGACGAACAGACGGGGCAGGTCACCTCGACCTTCAAGAACACGCCGCAGGTGCCCTTCGAAGACTTCAAACTCGACTTCTTCGACGGTCCGCGCGCCTCGGTGTCCTCGCCGCCACTGTGCGGGGGCTACACGACGGCGGCATCGTTCACGCCGTGGTCGGGCACCGCCGACGTCCCGTCGTCGTCGAACTTCGCGATCTCCTCGGGACCGGGCGGCAGCGGCTGCGCCAACCCGCAGCCATTCGCCCCCGGATTCGTGGCTCAGTCGAAGAACCTCCAGGCCGGTGGGTTCACGCCCTTCACCGTCGACATCACGCGCCACGATTCAGATCAGGCGGTGCAGGGCGTGACGATGAAGCTGCCGCCGGGCCTCGCGGCGATGCTCTCGAAGGTGACGCTGTGTCCCGAACCGCAGGCCTCGCAGGGCGCGTGCCCGCCGGACAGCCAGATCGGCCGCACGACCGTCACCGCCGGGCTCGGGCCGGATCCGTTCACGCCGCCCGAAGGCAAGGTCTTCATCACCGGCCCGTACAAGGGCGCCCCGTTCGGCCTGTCGATCGTCTCGCCCGCCGTCGCGCCGCCGTTCGACCTCGGCACCGTGATCGTGCGCTCGAAGATCCTGATCGATCGCACGACCGCGCAGGTCACCGTCGACAGCGATCCGCTGCCGCTGCGGCTGCGAGGGCTGCCGCTGCAGCTGCAGCACATACACGTGATCGTTGAACGACCCGGCAACCAGGAATTCCAGTTCAACCCGACGAACTGCAGTCCGCTGAAAGTCGAAGGGACGCTGACGGGCGCGCAGGGCGCGACCTCCGCCGTGTCCTCCAACTTCCAGGTGGCCAACTGCGGGGCCCTTCCGTTCAAACCGAAGCTGACCGCGTCAACGAAAGGCAACGCGAGCAAATTGAACGGGGCCAGCCTGACGGTCAAGGTCGAATCGACCCCCGGCCAGGCCAACATCGCCAAAACACGGCTGGTCCTGCCGATCGCGCTGCCCTCGCGGCTGACGACGATTCAGAAAGCATGTCGCGACACCGTCTTCGAAGTGAACCCGGCCGCGTGCGATGAAGGCTCGAACATCGGCTCAGCGGTCGTGCACACACCGGTTCTGAAGAACCCGCTGACCGGACCGGCGTACCTGGTCTCCCACGGGAACGCCGCCTTCCCCGACGTCGAGTTCGTGCTCCAGGGCGAAGGCATCACGCTGATCCTCGACGGTCAGACCGACATCAAAAAAGGCATCACCACCTCGACCTTCAACGCGGTGCCCGACGCGCCCGTGACCACGTTCGAAACGACGCTCCCCCAGGGGCCCCACTCGGCGCTCACGTCGAACGTTGCGGCGAGCAAGAAATTCAGCCTGTGCGGCACCAAGCTCGTGATGCCGACGACGATCACCGGTCAGAACGGCGCCGTCATCAAACAGGAAACCAAGATTCCGGTCACGGGATGCAAAGCAAAGATCATCAGCAAGGCCGAAAAGCTCAAGAAAGCGCTGAAGAAATGCCGCAAGCAGTTCGCGCACAAGAAGAAGAAGCGTGTTGCCTGTGAAAAGGCGGCCAAGAAGAAGTACGGGCCGAAGAAGGCCAAGAAGAAGAGCAAGAAGAAGAAGTAGCGGCCGAGCTGCGGGACGCAGCGCGGGCGCCGTCTAACCGGGCTCGTTCTGCAGCGAGCGCCAGAGGTATCGGCACGCGAGCGTCCGGAACGGCCGCCAAGCCTCGCCGATCCGCTCCACCTCGGCCGGCGCCGGCAGCTCGTCGAGCCCATAGGCACGCTCAATCGCGCGCCTGATGCCGAGATCGCCGACGGCCAGCACGTCGGGCCGCTCGAGGTGGAACATCAAGAACATGTGCGCAGTCCACTCGCCGAGGCCCTTGACCGCGACGAGCTCCGCGATCACCTCGTCGTCCGGCAGCCGGTCGAGACGCTCGAGCTCGAGCTCTCCCGAGAGCACGTGCTCGGCGAGCGATCGCAGGAAGCCGACCTTGGCACGAGAGAGCCCGGCGGCGGCGCGGAGCTCTTCGGGCTCCTGCGCGACCAGCTCCTGCGGCGTCGGCGGGCGCCCGCCGAAGCGCTCGGTCAGGCGCCCGTAGATCGCGCGCGCGGCGAAGACCGACAGCTGCTGGCCGACGATCGCGCGCACGAGCGCGCCATAGTGGTCGTCCCGCTCGGGCCGGCCCTGACGCGCGTTCGGCAGCTTGCCGACCGCGTCGATCACGCCGGCCAGGACGGGATCGGCGGTGCGCAGCTGCTCGGTCGCCTTGGCGAGCGAGACCCTGCGCCGGGCTGGCGTCGCCGGCGGCGCCGTGGCCGCCCCGGATTTCGCCGCCGCGGGCGGCGCGGTCCTCGCCGCGGCGGCCTTGCGCGCCACCGCTCAGGCGTCCGGCAGCGCCGCGTCCAGCGCGATCGGCTCGCCGTCGAGGGCATTGAGCGCCCGCTCCAATGACATGGCTATGCAGGTGAAGCTGGGCGTGTCACGCACCGTGAAGCGCGAGGCCTCGGTCGTGCGCAGCCGCTGCACGAGATCGAGGAACGTGCCGACGTCGTCGGTGTCGAAGGCGACGACGAACTCCTGGTCGTCCAGACCGAAGCAGTAGGCCGTGTGGTTGTCGACCCCGGCGTATTCGCGCCCGACCTCGATGTGGCCCTGCATGATCCGCCAGCGCTCCTCGGCCGGAAGCGCGTACCACTCGCGCGACTTCACGAACGGATAGACGAACACGTACCTGCCGCGAAACCCGCGCGGGACGGTGCGCTCGTCCTCGGAGTACTCCGAGCTCTTGCGCATGCCCAGGAACGAGTGGGAGATCTCGGCCCACTTCATCAGGCCGCTCTGCGCGAGCACGACGTGGAACTCGTGGATGCGATCGAGGTTCTCGGCCTCGGCGAGCAGCATCAGCTCGGCGTCGCCGCGGGTGCCGACGAGCGAGAAGCTCTGCAGCAGGTGGCCGTCGGCGAAGTCTTCGCAGGCGGCGATGAACTCGCGCTTGTCCTGCTCGCGCTGCTCGGCGTCCAGACGCCGCCAGGCGGGGTCGAGCTTGAGGAACGTGTACTTCACGAAGTGGCGCGCGCTCACCGGAGCGATTATCGCAGCCGCGTCGTCCTCGCCAGCGCCCCGAACGACACCTGCTCCGGATAGAGTGGGCGCGTGCGGATCGCGCTGCTCTCGCCGTACTCGTGGACGTACCCGGGTGGTGTCACGCGCCACATCGAAGCGCTCGCCCGTGAGCTGACCGAGAGCGGCCACGAGGCGCGCGTGCTCGCGCCATACGACCCCGACGACGCCCTCACGCGGCGCCTTCACCGCGGCGCCCGCCCGCACCGCCATCCCGTGCCGGACGGCTTCGTCTCGCTCGGACGGACCGTCGGCATTCCGGCGAACGGCGCCGTCTCGAACATGACCGTCACGCCGAGCTCGGTCTATGCGCTGCGGCGGGAGCTGCGCGACGGTGGTTATGACGTGCTGCACATCCACGAGCCGGTCGTGCCCGTGCTCGGCTGGGACGCTCTGCTGTCGGCCGGCGAGCTGCCGATCGTGGGGACCTTTCACACCTACTCCGAGAACGCGCTCACCAACGGCATCGCCGCCGTCGGCCTCGGCGGGCGGCGGCGGATGAACCGGCTGCACGTGCGCATCGCGGTCTCCGAGGCCGCCGCGTGGACGGCCCGGCGCTTCTACGGCGGGCGCTACCGGATCGTGCCCAACGGCGTTCGCATCGCCGACGAGGCCGAGCCGGCGGCCGCCGACGGGCCCGCACCCGCGCAGGAGCTGCGCATCCTCTTCATCGGAGCGGCCGTCGAGCGCAAGGGCCTGCCGGTCCTGCTGCGCGCGTTCGAGGCCCTGCGCGAGCACGTGCCGGCAACGCTCACGCTCGTGGGGGCCTCGGCCGAGGAGGTGTCGCACATGATGCTCGACGGGCGCGGCGTGCGCGCCCTGGGGAAGGTGTCCGAGGCGCGCAAGCTCGCCGAGCTGGGGCGGGCCGACCTGCTGTGCGCACCGTCGCTGGGCGGGGAGAGCTTCGGCATGATCCTGACCGAGGCCTTCGCCACGGCGACGCCCGTGCTCGCCTCGGACATCCCCGGCTACCGGGACGTCGTGCGCGACGGCGTCGACGGTCAGCTCGTGCCCGCCGCAGACCCCCTTGCGCTGGCCGAGTCGCTGCGGCGCCTGGCGCTGGATCCTCAGCGGCGGCGGCGGATGGCGCTCGCCGCGCGCGAGCGGGCCGAGCGCTTCGCCTGGCCGCACGTCGCAGGCGAAGTCCACGACTGCTACGAGCAGGCGATCGCGCTTGCGGATCGCGCGCGGCGGGGGGAGCGCAGCGCGGCCACCAGCTTCGCGCTGCGTCACGGCTTCGCGCCGGCCGACCTGCAGCCGCGCATCCCGGCACAGCGGCTGCCCTCGCTCGCGCCGGTGCCGCCACCACTCGTCGGCCGCGAGCGGCGTGCGCGCACCGTGCGGCGCGCCGGCCTTGCGGTGACCTCGCTCGCCGGCGCCGCGCTCGGCGCGCTCGCGCTGCAGCGCGTCGGCGTCACGCGCGTCCTCGCCTCGCTGCTGGCGTCCAAGCCCGGCCTGATCCTCGCGGCGCTGGCGCTGATGTGCGCGGCCATGTTCACGCGGGCGATCTCCTGGCACGCGATCCTCCGCGCGGCGCCGACGTGGCGACGCGCGAAACGACGAGACGCGATGCAGGGCACGTTCATCGGCGTGCTGATGTCGGCGACGCTTCCCGCCCGACTCGGCGAGTCCTCGCGCGCGCTGATCGTCGCCCGGCGCGTCGGGCGTGCGCGCGAGACGCTGCCGCTCGTGCTCGGCACGATCATCTCGCAGGCGATGCTCAACCTGCTCGCGCTCGCGATCCTCTGCGGCGTGACGCTCTCGAGCGTGCGCGTGCTCGACGGGCACGACCGGGCGCTGCTGCTGGTCGCGCTCGCCCCGGTCGTGGCGCTCGTGGTCACGCGGCTGTTGCCGCTGCTGGCGCCGTCGCCGGCGGTGCCGCGAGCGCGCAGCGCACAGCTCCTGCTCGCAGGCGCTCGCCGCGGTGTGGCACGCCTGCGCGACGGCCTGCGCCTGTTTCGCAGGCCGCGGCAGGCCGCCAAGGCGACTCTTGCACAGCTGACGGCGTGGGCGCTGCAATGGCTCTCCTGCTGGCTGCTGCTGATCGCCTTCGGCCTCGACGTCGGGGCACCCGCCCCCGAGGCCGCCGCCGGCGTCCTGTTCGCGGTCAACGTCACCGCGATCCTGCCGGCGACGCCAGCCAACGTCGGCGTCTTCCAGGCGGCGTGTGTCGCCGTGCTCGCCGGCGCCTACCACGTCTCGACGGCCGACGCGATCGCCTACGGCATCGTGCTGCAGGTGATCGAGCTCGCCACGGCCGTGTTGATGGGCGTGCCGGCGCTGCTGAACGAGGGGCTGTCCTGGCGCGAGGTGCGGCTGCGCACGACACATGCCGCGCCGGTGACGCTGCCCGCGCTGCCGCAGGGCCAGGTCGCGCCGGCCAGGCGCTAGCGGCCACGCCGAATGGGCAGGCATCTGCCCGTCCGCGCCGTATCGACACCGATGGTCACCGCCAGTCCGAGCGGCATCGCCTGGGTCTACATGCTGCGCTGCGCCGACGGCTCGCTGTACACCGGCTGGAGCACGGATGTGGCGCGCCGTCTGCAGCGCCACCAGGCGGGCGTCGCGAGCCGCTACACAGCGAGCCGCCTGCCGGTCGAGCTCGTCTACGAGGCCGCCCTGGAGGACCGCTCGGCTGCGATGCGCGAGGAGGCCCGGATCAAGGCGCTTCGCAGGCCTGAGAAGCTCGCGTTGATCGCCGACCGGCGAGGATCGGCAACGGAGCGCCGGGCTGGGCAGCGCTCTTAGGGCATGATGGGGGTATGGCAGATCAGCCCTCAGCCAGCCGGCCCACGTCGCGCAGCGTCAAGATCGGCGCCGACGAGCGCACCGGCTGGTCCTCGGATCGCCCGCGTCGCGAGGGTGCGCCGGAGCGCCCGCCCAACATCGCCGTCCACTGCAAGGTGCTCAAGCCGGCCGACCGGCTGCGCTACTCGCCGGGCAGCCTCGTCGTGATCGTCTCCGCCTCGGCCGCCGAGCGCGAAGGCTTCGTGGCGCGGCTGATCGAGGATCGCGCGAGCCTGCTCTCGCTCGCCAAGGTGCGCGGGCTGCTGCGGGGCAAGGTCGCCGAGGAGGAGCTCGAGCAGCGCGCCTGGGAGCTCTTGCAGGCGGCCGTGGGCAAGCGACTGGAGAACAGGGAGACCGTGGTGCTGGTCGCCGACGGCGTCGACGCGGCCGAGCGCGAGCCGTTCGTGCGAATCGCCGCCGCGCTGAAACGGCCGCGCCACCTGATCCTGCTCGAGACCGCGCGCGACCAGGTCGCCGATGAGGACCTGCCGACGCTCAACGCGCTGCGACGCGCGCTCGACGCAGGAGAGCTCGGCGAGGAGGGCTTTCAGACCGCGCTGCGGCTCGGCGGCAGCACCGCCTCCGAGGTCAAGCGGATCCTCTTCCGCCCCCCGCCGCGCGAAGACGACTAGGACGCCGTGGGCGCGGCGCCGTACGGCGTCCTCGCTCGCTACGTGAGCGCCGGCTCGTCCTCGGCTTCGATCGCGCCCTCGGGCGGGTCCTCGTCGCCGAGCTCGCCGAACAGCGATGGGTCGCGGCTCGAGCCGCGGATCAGGTCGTCCGGCGAGCCGTCCGGCAGCAGCCGGCCCTGGCGGGTGCCGAAGTAGATCGCCTGCGGGTGGTGCGCGACCAGCGCGAGCGTCGACTGCTCCGGTTCGGGTGCGTAGCCGTCGGTGATCTTCATCCCGATCTGCTCGAGTCCGAGCAGCTTCTCGACCTTGAGATGCTCGGCCTGCTCAGGCACGGCCGGGTAGCCCCACGAGTAGCGGCGTCCCTGCGCCTCGCCGATGCCGAGCATCTGGCGCACGCGCCAGTGAAGCCACTCGGCCAGCCCCTCGGCCGTCTGCACGCCGAGGCCGTGCACGAACAGCTGCTCGGCGAATTCGCCTTCCGCCTCGAGCTTCGCCATGAGCTCGGTGACCTCCGAGCCGACCGTCACCGCCTGCACGGCGATCACGTCGAGCTCCGCGGGCGGCTTGCCATCGACGGCGGGGCGGAAGAAGTCGGCCAGGCAGATGCGGTCGCCCTTGGGCTGGCGCGGGCAGACGAAGCGGGTCAGCTCTGCCTCGCGATCCTCGGGGTCCAGCACGACGATGTCGTTGCCGAGGGCGTAGCAGGGGAAGAAGCCGAGCAGCGCGCGCGGATGCAGATAGGTCTGCTCGCGCCACATCCGCTCCAGGCGCGGGCGGAAGTCCTCGTCGAGCAGCTTCTGCCACGCCTCGCCTTTGACGCCGCGCCCGCCCCAGTGCAGCTTGAACAGCACGTGCGTGTCGAGGTGGCGATACACCTCGTCGAGGTCGACGTCGATCTCCTGCACGCCCCAGAAGGGAGGGGTGGGAATCGGCACGTCGGTGCGCGCCGCCGAGCGCACCGAGTCATCCGCGTAGTTCAGCTCCTCCTGCGGCTCCTCGCCCTTGGCGCGGAACTCCGTCGCGCCGGCGAGCAGCTTCTCCACGAGCGCGCCGCGCGCGTCGGAGTCGACCAGCTGGTCCATCACCGACAGGCCCTCGAAGGCGTCCTTGCAGTAGAAGACGCCCGGCTCGTAGACCTCCTCCGACTCCTTGCCGCCCGGGTAGAGCGCGCGGTAGCCGAACGCGCGGTTGATCGCCGCGCCGCCGATCAGCACCGGGTATGAGAGGCCCTTGGCGTGCAGCTCCTGGATGCAGGCGGGCATCTGCTTGGACGTCGAGACGAGCAGCGCCGACAGCCCGATCGCCGTCGCCTCGTGCTCCTGGGCGGCGTCGAGGATCGTCTGGATCGGCACCTGCTTGCCGAGGTCGACGACGGTGTAGCCGTTGTTCGTGAGGATCGTGTTGACGAGCGACTTGCCGATGTCGTGCACGTCGCCGAACACGGTCGCCAGCACGACCGTGCCCTTCGTGTAGCCCTCGATCTTGTCCAGGTATTTCTCGAGCTGTGCGACCGCCTTCTTCATCACCTCCGCCGACTGCAGCACGAACGGCAGGATCAGTTCGCCCGCGCCGAACTTGTCGCCGACCTCCTTCATCGCCGGCAGCAGCACATCGTTGAGCGTCGGCACAGCGCCGATCTTCTCGACGCTGCGGTCGACCTGCGCCTCGACGCCGTCCTTGCGACGGCGCAGGATGTGGAAGTGAAGCGCCTGCTCGGGCTCCATCCCCTCCGTCGGGTCGGCCGCTCCCGCCGGCCCCTCCTCCTCGCCCTTGGACTCGAAGTGGCCGATGAAGCGCTCGAGCGCGTCCTCGCGGCGGTTGAACACGAGGTCGTCCGCGAGCGCGCGCTCCTGCTCTGAGATCTCCGAGTACGGCGTGATGTGATTCGGGTTGACCATCGCCAGGTCGAGGCCCGCATCGACGCAGTGGTGCAGGAAGACCGAGTTGAGCACCGCCCGGGCACCGGGGGAGACGCCGAACGACACGTTCGAGACGCCAAGGGAGGTCTTGACGTCCGGGATCTGCTCCTTGATCGCGCTGATGCCCGCGATCGTCTCGACGGCGGACGGGCGCCACTCCTCGTCGCCCGTCGTCAGCGTGAACGTGAGACAGTCGAAGATCAACAGCTGCGGGTCGAGGCCGTGCTCCTCGCAGCAGAGGTCGCGGATGCGCTTGGCGATCTCGACCTTGCGCTCGGCCGTCTTGGCCATGCCGACCTCGTCGATCGTCAGCGCGATCAGCGCCGCGCCGTGGGCGAGCACCATCGGCACGACCCGGTCGAGCTTGTCGCGGCCCGCCTCGAGGTTGACCGAGTTGACGATCGCCCGGCCCGGGATCTGCTCGAGCGCGCGCTCGATCACCTCCGGCTCGGTCGAGTCGACCTGGATCGGCGCCGGCTGCGTCAGCGACACCTTCTTCGCCAGCAGCCGCATCTGTTCGTCCTCGTCCGTTCGCTCGGTCAGCGCGACGCACAGGTCGAGCACGTGCGCGCCGCCTTCGACCTGGTCTTCGGCGATCTGCACGAGCCCGTCGTAGTCGTCGGCGAGCAGCAGCTCCTTCGCCTTGCGCGAGCCCTGCGAGTTGACGCGCTCGCCGACCATCGTCGGCGGCGGCTGCTGCTGCAGCGGCGTCGCGGCGATCATCGAGGACAGGTGCGGCGGGCGCGGCGCGGGGCGGGGCGCGACGGCGCGTCCGGACACGCGCTCCACGATCGCCGCGATGTGCGCGGGCGTCGTGCCGCAACAGCCTCCGACCACGCCGACGCCGTACCGCTCCACGAACTCCTTCAGCGCGTCCGCCAGCGGCTCGGGCTGCTCGGGGAAGATCGTCTCGCCGTCAGGGCCCTGCAGCGGCAGCCCCGCGTTGGGGATGCACGCCACCGGCACCGGGCAGAACTCGCCGAGGAAACGGATCGCGTCGCGCATGTCCTCGGGGCCGGTCGAGCAGTTCAAGCCGATCACGTCCACCTTCAGCGCCTCGAGCGTGGCCAGCACCGAGGAGATGTCCGTGCCCAGCAGCATCTTGCCGCCGTTCGGCAGCAGCGACACCGAGGTGTGGATCGGCAGCGTGCGCCCCGTGCTCTTGAACGCCTCGCGCGCGCCGAACACGGCCGCCTTGACCTCGAGGATGTCCTGTGCCGTCTCGATGATGATCAGGTCCGCGCCGCCGTCGATCAGGCCGGCCGCCTGCTCGGTGAAGACCTCGACCAGCTCCGAGAAGCGGATCTGTCCGAGCGCGGGGTCTTCGGAGGCCGGGAGGTAGCCCGTCGGCCCGATCGAGCCCGCCACGAAGCGGTGCTCGCCGGCCGCCCTGCGCGCGAGTTCTGCCGCCTTCGTGTTGATCTCGACCGTGTAGTCGGCCAGACCCCACTCGTCGAGCTTGATCCGCGAGCCCTGGAACGTGTCGGTCTCGACGACCTCCGCGCCCGCCTCGAGCATCGAGGAGTGCACGCCCTCGATCACGTCGGGGCGGTTCAGCACCAGTGCCTCGTGGCACTTGCCCGCCAGACCGCCGTAGTCCTCGCTGGTCAGCTCGAACTGCTCCAGCGTCGCGCCCATGCCGCCGTCGTAGACGACGACGCGCTCTGAAACGGCTGTCGAGTAGTCGCGAGGCATCAAACCATGCTAGCTGCGGCCAGAAGGAGTTGAAGGTCGCACCTTTCGGGCAGCCATCGTCCCTTCCGGACGACGCTGCGTATGCCCGTTGGCGCGCGTCGCTCGAACGGCCGTCCAACCTTGTTTGCGTTCGAGCTCAGGCCATGCACACTGCGCCGCGACGAGCCAGCGGACGGAGGACAACTCGCTCCGCAAGGTCTCGCGACAGACGACAGGGCTCGACGGCGCACGGACGCAGCCGGGCGACAAAGCAGACGTTGCAGAGCCAAAGGGGGCATCATGTTGCGCGACATCGCGGGGGCCGCGTCGTCGGTCGAGCAGCTGCAGGTCGAGGTCGAACCGGCAGGGGGGCTGCGCGGGCACGGCGCGACGGTCGAGATCGCGCCCCCCCTCGCCGGCGAGCACGCGGTCGTCGCCGTCGTCGGGCTCGGCTACGTCGGGCTGCCCACGGCGATCGCGTTGCGCGACGCCGGCTGTCGCATCGTCGGCCTGGACAGCTCGCGGCAGCGGCTGCAGCAGATCCGTGTCGGCGAGGTCGAGCTCCTGGACGACGAGCGCCGCAGCCTCAGCGAGCACCTGGAGGGCGATGGCTTCGTGCTGACCGACCGCTGCGAGGCGCTGCACGCCGCCGACCTCGTGCTGATCTGCGTGCCCACCCCGATCGACGAGTGGCGCGCGCCGCAACCGCGCGCGCTGCAGGCCGCATGCGCGGCGGTCGTGCGCCACGCGCGTACAGAGCAGACGATCGTGCTCACCTCGACGACCTACGTCGGCTGCACGCGCGAGCTGCTCGTCGAGCCGCTGGCCGGGCGGGGGCTGCACGCGGGCGAGAACGTGTTCGTCGCCTTCGCCCCTGAGCGGATCGACCCCGGCGTGGGCGAGCACTCGCAGACGAGCACGCCGCGCGTTCTCGGCGGCGTCAGCGAGACGTGCTTCCGGCGCGCGGCCGAGCTGCTGCGCCACACCTGCGAGCGACTGCACCGCGTCTCCTCGCCGGAGGCCGCCGAGATGGTCAAGCTCTACGAGAACACCTTCCGCGCCGTCAACATCGCGCTGGCCTTCGAGATCGCCGAAGCCTGCCACGCCTACGGCCTCGACCCCGTCGAGGTGACCGAGGGCGCCGCGAGCAAGCCGTACGGCTTCATGGCGCATCATCCCTCGGCCGGGGTCGGCGGACATTGCATCGGCGTCGACCCCTACTACCTGGTGCACCCGCTGCGCAGCCAGGGGCGCCCGGCTCTGGTCGCCGAGCATGGACTGCGCAAGCTGGCCGGCCGTCCGCGTCACATCGTCTGTCGCGCTCAGGAGATGCTCCTGCAAGCGGGCGAGTCGCTCTCGGGCGCGCGCGTGCTCGTCGTCGGCGCCTCCTACAAGCCGGGCGTCGCCGACGCTCGCGAAGCGCCGGCGCGCGAGATCATCCGCCGGCTGCGAGCCGACGGCGCCGAGGTGGACTACCACGACCCGCTCGTGCCGGAGCTCGAGGTCGGCGGCGAGGTGCTGCGCAGCGTCAACCCCGACCCGCGCGTCGACGCGTCGGGCTTCGGCCCCGAGGACTACCAGCTCACGATCGTCGTGACCGTGCACCCCGGCAACGACTACGGCTGGCTGCACCGCTGCCCGGCTGTGCTCGACTGCACCTACCGCACGCCCGGCGGACGCCGCCGGATGGTGCCCTGAGCGATGCTGCTCGTACGCGTACTGAAGGGGGTCGCGGCGCTCTACCTGGTCGCGCTGATCGTCTCGGTGATGGCCTACAAGGCGGCCTTTCTCGACCTGATGTTCTCGAACGTCTTCTTCGGCGTCTACAGCATCTGCGTTGCCAGCTACATCATCAGCCGCTTCGTGCTGAGCCTCTTCTACCGGTCGCATCCGGACGCCGGTCAGGAGCCGCGGATCGCGATCGTGATGCCCTCGTTCAACGAGCAGGAGGCGATCGGGCGCTCGCTCGGCGCGCTGCTCGAGCTCGACTATCCCGTCGAGAAGCTGCAGCTGATCGCCGTCAACGACGGCTCCACCGACGGCACGCTCGCCGAGATGCGGCGCGTCGCCGACGGGGCCGCGGGCCGGGTGCGCGTGATCGACTTCCCCGAGAACCGGGGCAAGCGCGCCGCGATGGCCGCCGGCATCCGCGGCAGCGACGCCGAGGTGATCGTGTTCGTCGACTCCGATTCGGTCGTCGCTCCGGACTCCCTGCGCAAGCTCGTGCAGCCGTTCGCCGATCCGCGCGTGGGCGCCGTCTGCGGTCACGCCGACGTGCTCAACCTGCGCGAGAACTGGCTCACGCGCATGCAGGGCGTCCGCTACTTCGTGGCCTTCCGCGTCGTCAAGGCGGCCGAATCGGTGTTCAACGCGGTCACCTGCTGCTCGGGCTGCTACTCGGCCTACCGCCGCGAGGCGGTGCTGGCGCGGATGGAGTGGTGGGAGAACCAGACCTTCCTCGGCGTGGAATCGACCTTCGGAGACGATCGCTCGCTCACCAACTGCGTCCTGCGCGACTGGCGCATCGTCTACGAGAAGCGGGCCGTCTCGCACACGATCGTCCCGGGCACGTTCCAGGGCTTCCTCAAGCAGCAGACCCGCTGGAAGCGCTCGTGGACGCGCGAGTCGCTGCTGGTCGCGCGCTTCATCTGGCGCAAGCACCCGGTCGCCGCCTTCTTCACCTACCTGAGCATCGCGCTGCCGCTGATCGCGCCCGTCGCGGCGCTGCACGCGCTCGTCTGGGGCCCGTTGATACAGGGCGGCACGCTGCCGCTCGTCTACCTCGCCGGGATCTACTCGCTGGCGATGGTCTACTCGCTCTACTACGTCCTCTTCCAGGACGAGTACAGCCTCGTCTGGCTCTACGGCGTGCTGTTCGTCTTCTTCTACCTGGCGATCATGCTGTGGCAGACCTACTACGCGATCTTCACCTGCCGCACCTCGAAATGGGGCACGCGGATGGCGCCGGGCGTCGGCCTGGCCGGCGGAGGCGAGCTGTGAGCGGCGCTGCGAGCGCTCGCCTGAGGTCCGCAGCGGCGACGGCGGGTCGGCGCCCGCCCGCGCTCACGCCCAAGCGCGTGCTCGCGATGCTCGTGCTGCCCGCGTCGCTGCTGCCCGTGACGCTGCTCGGTCCCGGCGAGCTGGCCGCGCCGCGCCGTCTGGCGCGCCAAGCCTGGGCCGCCGGCGTTCGCCTTGAGCGCAAACTGTCGCCGCCCCACCATCGCCCCGTCGCCCAGCGGCGGCCGCTGGCGCGCGTGAGCTTCGGCAAAGTCTACGGTCATTGGCGGGCCTTCCCTCAGGTCGGACGCGTCGGGATCGTGCGCAAGGGGCCACTGCGATGACGCGCGCGCCGATCGTCGCCGCCGGCCTCGTCGGGCTCGCCGTCGCCGTGCCGGCCAGCGGACTCGCCGCAGCGCCGACAGCACCCGCCGCGAAGGCGCCGGCCGCCGGCGGCTCTCCGGCCTGCGCCGGGCGCGTGCCGCGCGAGTTGCGGCTGAAGCGCGTCGGCCCCGGGCGTGCGCGCCTGGAGTGGAAGGCGCCGTCGACCGGCGCATCGGGGGTCAGCTATCTGGTCCAGCGGTCGGGGCGGACGGTTGGCGCGACCGCCGGCGGCTCGATGGTCCTGCGGGTGACCCCCGGGCGGCTGACGACGTTCTCGGTGCAGGCGCGCATGGGGGCCGCCGGCGGGGCCGGCTGCTGGGCGAAGGTACGCACCAAGGTTCCCTTCCGCGGGCCCGGGCGGGTTGCCGGGGTGCGGGTCCTGCGAAGGGCATCGGGACGGGTCACGCTGTCCTGGAAGACGGCCGCGCGCGGCGACGCGCCGCTGGCGGGGTATCGCGTCGTTCGCGACGCGGCCGTCGTTGGGCAGACGCGCACACGCAGCTACGTGGTGAAGCTAAGCGGTGGGCGCGCGCATCGCGTGACCGTCGCCGCGGTGGACACGCGCGGGCACCTCGGCCCGGCGAGCCGGGCGCTCGTGATCGGCGCCGGCCGGCAGGTCGGAGCGGGCACCGGAGGGCCGAGCACGCCCACCGGCGTCAGCGCGTCCGACGTCTCAGAACTGGGAGCGACGATCTGGTGGGTGGCCAGCAAACCCGGCAGCTCGCGGATCGCGGGCTACCGCGTCTACCGCGACGGGCGGCTCGTCGGCCAGACGCACGGCAGCTCGATGCGCCTCGCTCGCCTCTCCTCCGGGCACACCTACGCGGTCGCCGTGAGCGCGATCGACACGAGCAAACGCGAAAGCGCGCGCAGCCCGGTGCTCAGGTTGACCACCTCGCACACACCCCCCAACGGCTCACCGCGCATCTTCGCCGAACGCGTGACCGACACCTCGGCGACGCTCGCCTGGGCGCCCGGCAGCGCCAACGGCGGCAGGCTCACCGGCTACCTGCTCTACAAGGACGGCGTGCCGGCCGGGGTCGTGCGCGGGCAGAGCGCGACCGTGAGGCTCGCCTCGCGGCGCTCCTACGTCTTCACCGTGCGCGCGCTCGACTCCGGCGGGTACCTGAGCGCCCCCGCGCCGCCCGTGACCGTGGTCACGACGCACACGCCTCCACCCGCGCCCACCGGCCTGACCGCGAGCGGCGTCACGAGCCAGTCGGCGCAGCTCAGCTGGGCGCCGAGCACCGCGGTCAGCGGCAACATCGTCGGCTACAGGGTGTTCCGGGACGGCGTTCCCGTCGGCCAGACGCCGGCGGCTGCGATGACGCTCGGAAACCTCGCGCCCTCGACCGACTACGGCGTCACGGTCGTCGCCGTCGACTCGCTCGGCGCGATCAGCCAACCGACGCCGGCGCTGACCGTGCACACGGCCGACCCCACGCCCACCACGGGCGCCGCGCACGCGTTCCTGCTCGCCTCCACCGACCAGAGCTTCCGCGACCTCCAGGCCCACTACCAGCAGATCGGGGTCCTCTACCCGACCTACTTCGCCTGCGCCGACGGCGGCGAAGTGACCGGCAGGGACGACCCGCTCGTGACCGGCTGGGCCGAGGCTCGCAAGATCGAAGTGCTGCCGCGCCTGGATTGCCAGTGGTCGCCGCGCGAGGCCCAGCTGCTCAACAACACGAGTCAGCGTGAACGGCTGATCGAAAACCTCGCCGCGCTCTGCCGCACCTACGGCTACCAGGGCATCCAGGTCGACTTCGAGGGCGCCGAACCGAGCGTGCGCAACGCGTTCACGACGTTCGTCACGCTGCTGGCGAAACGGCTGCACGCCCAGGGCGACAAGGTCTCCACGGTTGTCACGGCGAAGACCTACAACATCCCGACCGGGCGGGCCGCGATGTACGACGACGCCGCCCTGTCGTTCGTCTCCGACTACGTGTTCGTGCTCGACTGGGGCATCCACTGGACGACCGGCTCGCCGGGCTCGATCGACGAATACCAATGGTTCAAACGCGTCGCCGAATACACCGCCACGATGCCCAACCGGAACAAGTTCGTGCTCGGGATGCCGATGTACGGGATCGACTGGGCAAACGGGGGCGGCCCGGGGAACCCCGGCGTCCCGCTCGAGTACGAAAACATCGTCGCGCTCGCCGGCGTCTTCGGCGCATTGCCCGAATGGGACTCGGTCGCGCTGAGCCCGCACTTCAGCTACCACGACGGCGCAGGCGTGCGCCACGACGTCTGGTACACCAACCAGCAGTCGGTCGGCATACGCGCGCAGTTGGCGCAGTCCCTCGGCCTGAAAATCGGCCTGTGGCGACTGGGCAGCGAGGATCAGGGGATCTGGTCGCTGCCGCAGCTCGCCGCCGGGTGACGCGACGGGGGCGATCCGTGCGGCCGCTCGAGCTCGCCGCGGCCCCGCTCGCCGCCGTGCCGCAGCTCACCGTGTGGCTTCGCCGTGCGCTGCCGGCGCTCGCGCTGCTCGCTTGCCTGGCCCTCCCCGGTGGCGCCCTCGGTGCCACGTACAACCTGTTGCGCGCGCGCCCGCTGCACGCGTACCTGCTCACGAGCGCGCCCGACTCGCTGCGCGACCTGCGCGCGCACGCCCGCTCGATCGGCGTCGTCTATCCGACCTACTTCGACTGCGCCGTGCCCAGCGGTCGCGTCGTCGGCGCCGAAGTGCCCGAAGTCACCGCATTCGCGCGGTCGCGTCGCATCGTCGTGATGCCACGCTTCAATTGTCAGGACGGCGCGACCGTGCACCGGATCCTGACCAGCCCGGCGCTGCGCGCCGCGACGCTCGCGCGGCTCGCTTCGATCGCGCGCAGCCCCGCCTTTCAGGGACTGAATCTCGACTTCGAGAACGACGGCGCCGCCGACCGCGGCGCGATGACCGACTTCGTCGCAGCGCTCGCGAGCCGGCTGCACGCGATGCACAAGAAGCTGTCCGTCGTCGCCGCCGGCGTGAGCGTCGACGACCCGCGCCGCTCGACCGGCTTCTACGACCCCCGCGCGCTCGCCGCGCTCGCCGACACCGTGTTCGTGATGGCCTGGGGGGCGCACTGGCAGGGCTCCGCGCCCGGGCCGATCGCTCCCCTGGGCACGGCGCTGGCGATCGCGCGCTACCTCGCCTCGCTGCCGAACGCATCGCGCTTCGTGCTCGGCGCCCCGATGTACGGCATCGACTGGGCCGCCGGCGGCGGCGCAACGCGCCCCGCGAAGGCATATCAGTACTCCGACATCGTCGCGCTCGCGCACTCCGTGCATGCGCACGTGCGTCGCGATCCGGCCTCGGCCGAGTTGACCTTCGACTACACCGACGCCGCCGGCGTCGCCCACCAGGTTTGGAGCATGGACGCGCAGTCGGTGGCCTCGCTGCTGCGGATCGGCCGCCAGCACGGCCTCGGGACCGGACTGTGGCGGCTCGGCTTGGAGGACCAGAGGCTCTGGTCCTCCTCCCAAGTCACCTCGGGCTGACGCAAGGACCGGGGACGGCGCACTGCGCAGCGCCCCCGGTCGTCAGGGTTACTTAATAAAAAGCATCTCCGAGTACTTCGGAAGCGGCCACAGGTCGTCCGCCACGAGCTTCTCGAGCCGGTCGGCCACCTCGCGCACGTCTTCCATCGCTCCGATCACGTTGTCGTGCACGTACTTCGCCCACCGCTCGGGGGTCGAGTCGTCCTGGTTCTCCTGGTCGTTCGCGTCCTCCAGCTTCAGGAGCGCGAAGTGGAGCTCTTTGATCACCGGCTCGAACTCGCCGACGAGCTCCTCGAGCTCCGATGCCCGCAGCTCGTTCAGGTAGCGGATCGCCGCCGGCATGATCTGCGTGCGCGCCATCGACGCAGCTGTCTCGGCCTCGATGTTGATCTTGACCGCGTACTGCTCGAGGAAGACCTCGTAGCGCGACTCGAGCTCGCGCTTGGAGAGCACCTTGTATTTCTTGAACAGCGCGACCGTGCCTTTCTCCACGAGCCACGGCAGCGCGTCGGGCGTGGAGGCGAGGTTGTACAGGCCGCGTTTCTTCGCCTCGGCGTGCCACTCGGGCGCGTAGTTGTCGCCGTCGAACACGATCCGCTTGTTCTTGGCGTAGCTCTCCTTGACGACTTTCGTGACGGCTTTCTCGAGGTTCGAGTTGCCTTTCAACGCCGTCTTCAGCTTGGTCGCGAGCTCGTCGATCGCCTCGGCGACGATCGTGTTGAGCACCGTGTTCGGCAGCGCCAGCGACTGGCTCGAGCCGAGCGCGCGGAACTCGAACTTGTTGCCGGTGAAGGCGAACGGGCTGGTGCGGTTGCGGTCGCCGCCGTGCAGCGGCAGCGTCGGCAGCACCGGCGTGCCGAGGCCGAGGAACGAGCCCGGTTTCGAGCGCTCGGCTTTGCCCGACGCGATCGCCGCGTAGATCTTCTCGAGCTCGGCGCCGAGAAAGATCGAGATGATCGCCGGAGGCGCCTCGTTCGCGCCGAGACGGTGATCCTGTCCGGGCGAGGCGATCGAGGCGCGCAGCAGCGCCTGGTGCTGGTTGACCGCCTGGATCACGGCGGTGCAGAAGAACAGGAACTGCAGGTTCTCCGACGGCGTGTCGCCGGGCTCGAGCAGGTTCACGCCCGTGTCGGTGCCCATCGACCAGTTGTTGTGCTTGCCCGAGCCGTTGACGCCGGCGAACGGCTTCTCGTGCAGCAGGCACACGAGCCCGTAGCGCCGAGCGACGTTCTGCATCACCTGCATCGTCAGCTGCTGGTGGTCGGAGCCGACGTTCGAGTTCTCGAACACCGGCGCGATCTCGTACTGGTTGGGCGCGACCTCGTTGTGGCGCGTCTTGACCGGCACTCCGAGCTTCACCAGCTCCTGCTCGGTCTCGAGCAGGCAGGCGAGGATCCGCTCCGGCATCGAGCCGAAGTAGTGGTCGTCGAGCTCGTGTCCCTTCGGCGGCTTGGCGCCGTACAGCGTGCGGCCGGTCGTGACCAGGTCGGGCCGTTCGAAGTAGTACTGCTCATCGATCAGGAAGTACTCCTGCTCGGGGCCGACCGTCGTGAACACGCGCTGCGCGCCCTCCGCCGATCCGAGCAGCTCCAGCGCGCGGACGGCGGCGCCCGAGAGCGCGTCCATCGAGCGCAGCAGCGGGATCTTGTGGTCGAGCGCCTCGCCGGTCCAGGACGTGAACGCGGTTGGGATGCAGAGCAGCGCGCCGTTCGGGTTCTCGAGGATGAAGGCCGGCGAGGTGGGGTCCCAGGCGGTGTAGCCGCGCGCCTCGAAGGTCGCGCGGATGCCGCCCGTGGGGAACGAGGAGGCGTCGGGCTCGCCCTGGATCAGCTCCTTGCCCGAGAACTCCGCGATCGCCGTGCCGTCGCCTACGGGCGCGTAGAAGGAGTCGTGCTTCTCCGCCGTGGATCCGGTCAGCGGCTGGAACCAGTGCGTGTAGTGCGTCGCGCCCCGCTCCAGCGCCCATTCCTTCATCGCCTGCGCGATCGAGTCGGCCAGCGTCGTGTCGAGCGCCTCGCCGCGCGCGAGTGTGCGCTGCAGTGCCTTGTAGACGTGCTTGGGCAGGCGCGCGCGCTGGACCGCCGGCGAGAACACGTTGGCTCCGAAGACCTGGTTGTCCGCGACGGTCAGATCGAGCGCGCCGAGGGCTGAGCCGTTGGCGCTCCATTGCGCGGCGGTGACGTTGTGCTGGCGGGTCCTGGGCATGAGCGGAATCGATTCCTCCTGAAAGGGTTGGCCGAGCTGAGAGCGCTCGCCTGGTCGGTCGAAGTCTTTGAAGGCGGTTGGGCGAAGCCCATAGAGCCGAACGCAATCGTAATGCCAAGCGCGCCAACGGACATCACCGCCTGGCGAAACCGGCGGGCCGGCGCTTTCGACAGCGGGCCAAACGGCCGTGGCCACTCGCTCCCGCGGCGGCGCGGCGCGGCTCCTCCGAGGCGCGGCCCCTCAACAGAGCGCGCGCGGTTAGACGCCGTCCGTGAGGCCCGGCCGGCCCTAGGAGTGCGTCGTCGGGAACGGTCCCGGCACGACCTTGCCCGTGTTCGGGTCGACGTGCGTCAGGGGCGGCTCCGGGGCGATATCCGCACGGAAGGCCGCGCGCACGGGACCGCCGCTCGGCAGCGTCGCCTTCGCCTGTCCGGCGAGGCCGGCCGCGATCAGGACGTGGACCCTGTACACCCCCGCCTTCACGGGCACCACCTTCCATTCGAACGCGCGCGTGGAGTGCGGCGCGAGCGGACCCAGCGCCCAGGTGTTGACGTAGGCCGTCTGCCCGCCCCCCGGAGGGCTCACGGCCTGGCTCTGGACCGGTCGCTGCGGCGGCGTGCCGGGACCCTCTTCGACGACCCACACCGGTCGCTTGTTGGCGGCCAGTTCGGGGTATTTTTCGGTGTAGGAGAAGGAGTCGACCGTGATCGCGACGTTCGGGACCGTGCGTGTGTCCGCATTGCGCACCTCGATTCGCATCGTCGTGGGTCTGCTGACGGCCTGGTGAGGCGCGAACGAGAGGCCGAGCGTTTCGAGCTTGTACGTGCGCGCCGGTTCGCTCGCCGTCTGCTTCTTGCCGCCACCGCAGCCGGACGCGAGCAGCACCGCGGCCGCGGCCAGCGTTCCCGCCCAAATGCCTGTCCTGCTCCTCACCGGCGAGGGACCATATCAACGGCGTCCTAGAGCGCCGCCACGCCCGTGCCGGTGGCGTCACGGCGGTCCATCGCGTAGAGTCTCACTACCAGCGAAGGCGACCCGAGGAGGGGCAGCAGAGATGGTGCGCAGCGTGGCCGAGCGGGCGTTCGTCCCGGCGCGGCACGTGCTAGAGGAATTCGGGGACATGATGATCCTCACGGGGAGGACGATCTGGTCCGCCCTGCGCCCTCCGTACCCGTACGGGGGGGAGCTCGTCTCGCAGTTCCTGTTCGCGCTGCGGCTGTGCTGGTTCCCGCTGCTGATCTCGACCGTCTGCCTCTGCTACGCCGCCCCCGGGCTGCAGGCCGCGAACTTCCTCACGATCTTCGGCGCGCTCGACCGCCTCGGCGGCTTCTTCGTGCTCGGCGCGATTCGCGAGATCGGCCCCAGCGTGACCGCCGTCGTCGTCGCCGGCGTGGCCGGCACCGCGATCACGGCCGACCTCGGCGCGCGCAAGGTGCGCGAGGAGCTCGACGCGCTGCAGGTGCTCGGCGTCGACCCCGTCAAGAACCTCGTCGTGCCGCGTTTCCTGGCGCTGATGGTGGTGACCGGGCTGTTCGACATCTACGCGCTGCTGTTCGGCATCTTCGGCGGGATCATCGCCGAGCTGATCAACGCGCAGCCGCTCGGGCCGTTCTGGAACACGCTGTTCGCCAACGCCTCCACCACCGACCTGTGGGGCTCGGTGCTGAAGACGACCATCTACGGCGCCATCATCGCGATCGTCTGCTGCTACAAGGGCATGAGCGCGTCCGGCGGCGCCGAGGGCGTCGGGCGCGCCGTCAACGAGGCCGTCGTGCTCGCCTTCACCGCGATCTTCTCCTTCGACTATGTCTTCACGCAGACGCTGCTGGCCACCCACCCTCAAATCCTGGTGATCAAGTGATCGAGGGGGTGGGCACGTAATGGGCGAGCTGTTTGCAATGCCGCGCGAATGGCTTGCCGCGAGCGGCGAGATCGGCAAGTTCACGGGGCAGATCGTCGGCGACGTCTATGGCCTGCGCGTGTTCCGCTTCTTCGGCGAGTCGCTGCGCCAGGCGGGCATCCTGATCGTCGGCTCGACCACCATCATCTGGACGCTGATGTTCATCCTCGGCCTGCAGTGCGGGATCGAGGGCGCCTACTTCACGGCCGCGCAGGGCGCGCCGGCCTACTCGGGCGTGTTCACGGCCTGGTGCGACCTGCGCGAGATCACGCCCTACGCGTTCGGCTACATGATGGCCGCCAAGGTCGGCACCGGCATCGTCGCCGAGCTCGGCGCGATGCGCATCTCCGAGGAGATCGACGCGCTCGAGGTCATGGGCATCAACTCGATGACCTTCCTCTGCGCCACGCGGCTCCTCGCGGCCTGGCTGGTGCTCCCGTTCATGTACCTCGCCGGCATCGGCGCCGCCTTCCTCGCCTCATACATAGCCGTCGTGCAGCAGATCGGCTACGTCTCCTCCGGGGGCTATTTCCTGATCTTCTGGCAATTCCAGAATCCGCCCGACTTCCTCTACAGCCTGATCAAGGCCATGTTCATGGCCACCGCTATCGTGCTGGTCGCGTGCTACTACGGCTACAACGCGAGCGGCGGACCGGTCGGCGTGGGGAGAGCCACCGCGAAGTCGATGGTGCTCAACCTCGTGCTCGTCCACGTGATCGGCATGCTCGGCACGCAAGTGTTCTGGGGCGCCAATCCGCGGGCCCCGATCGGGGGGTGAGCTAGCCCGTGGCCGAGCAGCCGAGCGGGCCTCACGGCGACGCCGAGGGGCCCGAGGAGTCATACGCGCCGATCGAGCATCACACCGCCCCCCGCGAGGCCGGCGGCGAGAGCGAGTTCGCGGCGGCCGCCGCCGAGCGCGAGCAGGCCCGCAAGGCCGAGGCGGAGTCGGCGCCGCCCAGCGGCATCCCCGCCGGCACCTCGTTCAGCGTGCGCGAACGCCAGCGCGCCGAGGAGGCCGAAGAGTTCGAGTTCCACACGGGCACGCTGCGCCCCTCCGAGCAGCCCGACGCGATCGAGTTCATCGACGTGCACAAGTCCTTCGGGCGAAACCACGTGCTGCGCGGCTTGAACATGGGCCTGCCGGAGAACCAGATCTCGATGATCCTCGGCCCCTCGGGAACGGGCAAGTCGGTCTGCATCAAGCACATCGTCGGCCTGCTCTACCCCGACGAGGGCGACGTGCTGGTGCACGGGGTCTCGATCCCGAGCCTGTCCGACGCCGATCTCTTCGAGACGCGCAAGAAGTTCGGCGTGCTGTTCCAGGACGGCGCGCTGTTCGGCTCGCTCAAGCTGTACGACAACGTCGCCTTTCCGCTGCGCCAGCACACCGAGAAGGGCGAGGACGAGATCGCCGAGATCGTCAACCGGCGCATGAACGAGGTCGGCCTCGGTGGCGAGGGCGAGAAGATGCCGAACCAGCTCTCCGGCGGCATGCGCAAGCGCGCCGGCTTCGCGCGCGCGCTCGTGCTCGACCCCGAGATCGTCCTCTTCGACGAGCCCGACTCCGGCCTCGATCCGGTGCGCACCGCGCTGCTGTGCGAGCTGATCAAGGAAATCCACGCCGAGAACGGCGGCTGCTACACGGTGATCACGCACGACATCATGAGCGCCCGTCGCGTGGCCGAACACATATCCGTGCTGTGGAAGGGGCGGATCGTCGAGTCCGGTCCCGCCGAGGAGCTGTTCGCCTCTGAAAATCCCTTCGTCAGGCAGTTCCTCTCCGGCGAGAGCGCCGGACCCCTGGGGATGGAGTAGACGAGGGACGGCGGCTCGACGCCCCTCGCGGCGTCCTCGTCGCTCGTGTGCTGAAGCACACCACGCTCCTGCGTCCTTGCGAGGAACGACGATCCATCCGTCCGGCTGCCCTACCGGCTTTCGGCTTGCGCCTCCGATGGCAACCCCCAGTTAGCCTTCTTCCGTGAACGCAGCAGGTTTGTTTTCGTCGCTGGCCCAGGCCGCCGCCCGGCGACCGCGCCTCGTCGTGGGGATCGCGATCGTGCTCGGCCTCGGCGGCGCCGCGCTGGCGCTGCGGCTGGAGCCGACCGCGGCGACGAGCACGTTCGTGTCGAGCTCGAGCTCGGACTACCGCGACACCCAGACCTTCTACCGGAACTTCGGCGAAGAGCCGGTCGCGGTGGTCGTCGAGGGCGACCTGCAGAAGCTCGTGCTCAGCGACGACCTCGGGCGGCTGATCGGCCTCGAGGGCTGCCTCTCGGGCAACGTCCCCAGAAAGGCGCTCGCACAGGTGGGCGGTGTCAACGGACCGTGCGGTCAGCTCGCCCGTGGGCACCCGATCAAGGTCGTGTTCGGGCCGGGCACGTTCATCGCCGAGGCCGCCGATCAGATCGACGAACAGCTGGCCAGCCAGACCAGGCAGGCCGAGTCCCAGGCCGAGCAGGCCGAACGCGTCGTCACACGGGCGGCGCTGCGGCGCGGGCTCAGCGCCTCCGAAGCGCAGGCGCTCGGGCAGCAGGCGCGCAAGATCACGACGGCGCGGTTCCAGGAGGGGCTCGTGACGCTCGCCCTGCAGTACGGGCTGACCTCGAAGCCGAGCCTCGACAACCACGACTTCGTCACCTCGCTCGTGTTCGACTCGACCAAGCGCGCCGGCACGCCCAAGCAGCGCTTCGCATACCTGTTCCCGAGCCGCGACGCTGCGCTCGTCTCCGTGCGAATGCGCGCCGGCCTGAGCGAGTCTCAGCGCACGCACACGATCGAGCTGATCCGCCAGGCAGTCGCCATGCCCCAATGGCACCTGCGCAACGGCGGGCGCTATCTGGTCACCGGCCAGCCCGTGATCGTCTCCGACCTGACCGACTCGATCACGCACTCGATCGAGCTGCTGCTGATCGCCGTGCTGCTCGTGATGGCGGCCTCGCTCGGGCTGGTCTTCACCGGGCGCCCGCGTCTGCTGCCGCTGGCGATCGCGATGCTGGCCACGGCGCTGACCTTCGGCGCGCTGTCGCTGGCCGGCGCGTCGCTGACCGTGGCCTCGATCGCCGTGCTGCCCGTGCTCGTCGGGCTCGCCGTCGACTATGCGATCCAGTTCCAGTCGCGCGTGCAGGAGGAGTCCAAGCGCGAGCGCGGGGGCGCCCGCGAGAGCGCCGTCGTGCGAGCGGCCGCGCTCGGGGCGCCGACGATCGCCACCGCCGGCGCCGCGAGCGCCGCGGCGATGCTGGTGCTGCTGCTCTCGCCCGTGCCGATGGTGCGCGGATTCGGGGTGCTGCTCGTGCTCGGCGTCGTCGTCGCCTTCCTGTGCGCGCTCACGGCCGGCGCCGCCGTGCTCGCGAGCACCGCGCGTCCTCCGTCGTGGAGGCTGCGGCTGCCCGGCGCACTGCGTGGCCTCGGCAGCGACGTGGCGGCGGCGTGGGGCGAGGCCGGCGAGCTGGTGCGGCAGAACCCGCTGACGCGGGCCGTCTCGCGGGGCGCGCTCGTCGGCGCCCTCCGTCGTCCCGAGCGCGTCCTGCTCGCCGGGCTCGCCCTCGCCGCGCTCGGCTGGGGCCTCGACACGCAGTCGCGCGTGGAGACGGACATCACCAAGCTCGTGCCACAGAACCTGAGCTCGCTGCAAGCGCTCAACACGCTCGAGCGCACGACCGGCGTGGGCGGCGAGATCGACCTGATGGTGAGCTCCAGCGCGCAGACCAAGCCGGCGACGATCGAATGGATGAGCAGCTACGAGAAGAGGGTGCTGCGGCGCTTCGGCTACAGCTCGGCGCGCGGCTGCGGCAAGGCACGACTGTGCCCGGCCTTCTCGCTGCCCGACCTGTTCTCGACCCAGGGGGCCAGCGCCGGGCAGATCGTTCCCGAAGAACGGATCAACCCCTCCGCGCGATCGGGCAAAGCGGGCAAAGCCGGCAAAGCGGCGCCCGCGAAATCGGGCAAGCTGACGCAGGCGCAGGTGACGGGGCTGCTCGACGCAATTCCGCCCTACTTCTCCCAGGACGTGATCACACCCGACCGGCGGGTGGCGACGCTCGCCTTCGGCATCCGGCTGATGAGCCTCCAGCGCCAGCAGCAGCTGATCGACCAGATGCGCGCGAGCCTTCACCCGCCGGCCGGCGTGAGCGCGCGCCTGGTCGGGCTGCCCGTGCTGGCGGCCAAGTCGGGCACCGAGGTCGCCTCGCCGTGGCGGCGCGTGGAGACGCTGCTGGCGAGCCTCGCCGTGGTCGCGCTGGTGCTGCTGCTCGTGTTCCGCGGCGACGCGCGACGCGCGCTCGTGCCGCTCGTGCCGATCGCCCTTGCAAGCGGCTGGTCGGCGCTGATCCTCTTCGCCGTGCGCGTCCCGCTGAACCCGATGTCGGTCACGCTCGGCGCGCTCGTGATCGCGATCTCGACCGAGTTCAGCGTGCTGCTGTCCGAGCGCCACCGCCAGGAGCTGCGCGCGGGCCACGACACGCTCGAGGCGCTGAGGCGCGCCTACCGACGCACCGGCGCGGCCGTCGCGGCCTCAGGCGTGACCGCGATCGCCGGCTTCGGCGTGCTGGCGCTCTCGGACATCCGCATGTTGCGCGACTTCGGGCTCGTCACGCTGATCGACCTGAGCGTGTCGCTGCTGGGCGTGCTCGTCGCCCTGCCCGCCGCGCTCGTCCGCTTCGGCGAGGGCGCGAGCGACGCCGCGACGGCTCGCCCGCTGGCCCCGCGCGCACCTGCCGAGCCGCCCGTCCATGAGCACGCCTGAGCAGGGAACCCCGCGCCGTACACCGCCTCGCTACGGCGGCTACGTGGGGCTGCTCGCGCTGCTGATCCTCGGCCTGATCACGATCAACACGATCGTGACCAAGCCGAACGGCGTCAAGGGGCTGGCCCCCGGGGAACAGCTGCCGCCGTTCGCGGTGCCGTTGGCGCTCGGGACGCTCGAAGGCGACGCCGACACCGCGACGCACTCCGACGAGGGGGCCGCCGGGCGCGTGCCGGCCTGCCAGGAGCGCGGGCCGCAGATCCTCAACGTCTGCCAGCTCTACGAAGGGGCGCCGCTCGTGCTCGCGATCTTCGTGAACGGCGGCTCCTGTGCGGACGTGCTCGACGACATGCAGGCGCTTGCGCCGTCCTTCCCGGGGGTGCGTTTCGCTGCGGTCGCGCTCAAGGGCGACCGCGACAAGCTGCGCAAGCGCGTGCGCGGGCATCGCCTCTCCTTCCCCGTCGGGATCGACAACGACGGCGCTCTGGCCGCGCTGTACAAGGTGGGGACCTGTCCGCAGCTGACGTTCGCCTACCCTGGCGGCGCCGTCCAGGGGCGCGCACTGATCAACCGGCCGCCGCGAGCTCTTCTGCGCCGGCGGATCGCAGAGCTCGTCGGCGGTTCGCGCGCGCGCGGCTGGCACCAGCCGGCGTCGTGAGCGGCGCGCCGAACAGCGAGCTCGTGCTCGGCTGGTGCGCGCGCGAGGTCGAGCAGGAGCTGCCGGGGCTGGCGCTGCTGAGCACGACCGTCGAGGTCGCACGGCGCGGCTCGCTGACCGGCAGATCGCCCGCCGACCTGCTGTCGCGACTGCACGAAATGTCCAATCGCCTGCGCGGCGCCAACGCGATCGCGGTGCGCCGCGAACCGGTCCCCTCCGCGTACCGCGTGTTCTTCCGCCACATCGGCCTGGACCCGGATGTCGCCCGCACCCCGATCGAGGCGGCCGTGTTCGAGCGGATGATGCGTGGCGGCTTCATCTCGGCCGGGATGCTGCAGGACGTTCTGATGATCGGCCTGCTCGACACGGGCGTGCCCGTCTGGGCGCTCGACGCAGAGCGCGTCGAGGGGCCGCTTGGGATCCGCGCGAGCCTGGAGGGCGAGCGGCTGGGGCGCGCCGAGGACGCGACCGCGCTGCCCGAGGGCCGCCTCGTGATCGCCGATGCCGCGACGCCGCTGGCCGTCCTGTTCGGCGAGCTCGCGCCGGCGCACGCGCCGCGCGCGCACTCGCGCCGGCTGCAGCTGTTCGCCGTGCGCGTGGCCGGCGTCCCCGAGCTCTATGCCGAAGAGGCCCTGTGGGGCTGCTGCGCCTCGCTGCAGGCCCCTTAGCGGGCCCGCGACCGCCAACGGTGACCCGGCCGCGCTGGTAGAATCTCGGCGTCCGGCGCGACGAGGAGGAGTCGGGGGCGTGAGCCAACTGGAGCAGCTGACGATCGACCGCGGGACACCGCTCGTTCCGGCCGTCGAGGCCCTTCAGGAGTCGGCGGCCCGTCGCTCGCTGCGCAGCCAGGTCACGCGCCTGGAGCGCGAGCTCTCGCAGATCGTCGCCGCCGGGTTCCCGCACATCCCCGCGGACGCCGCGCGCGTCGGCGGCGGGGATGCCTTCGGCGGCCCGCGCCTGCTCAGCCTCGAGCAGCTCGAGCGCCAGCGCGACCGGCTCGCGGCTCGGGTGCAGGACGTTCGCTCGATGGCCCGTGAGCGTGCCCTGCACCAGCTGCGCGCCCAGGAGCAGCTCGAGCGCATGAAGCTCGAGCCGGGTCGCTACAAGTTCGTGCGCCTGCCGGTGCGCGAGCTCGGCCAGGGCGGCTGCGGAGTCTGGGAGGTTCGTCCGCGACTCGGCCTGATCGGCATGCTCGCCGGCTGGTGGGAGCTCACACTCTCGTCAGGCTGTCCGTTAGCAGAGGGGTCGCGCCCCAGGCGCGGCCCCGTTCAGCCGAGGAACGAAGCAACGCGGCCAGCGTGCGGCGCTGACGGTCGGTCATCGAGCCGATCGTCTTCTTCTCCGACATCGGGATCTGCGCGAGGAACTTGCGGCAGCGCGTCTGACCCCAGCGACGCTGACTCATCAGCAGGTCGGCCACAGCCATGCTCTGTGCCTCCCAGGGGCACGCGAGGATCACCTCGGCGGCATCGATCGCGTCCATCGAGACCTTGCGCTTGAGCTCGGCACGGGCCAGGCGGACCTCGTTGGCGCGCTGCAGCGCGAGCATGTACTGAGGAGCAGGGGCAACTGTCGCTGTCGCGTTCATTTGGGACTCTCCCCGTTGCGACCCCGGGCACCAGAGCCGCAACAATCCGTGCTTGTTTATTTGACGAGTCAGCGCGCTCGTCAGGACGTCCAGCATCCACCCAGGGCCGGCTGACTGCCCATCAAAAGGTGTCCTGGAGATGAAGATGCGGGGCGAACCCGGACGTCATGCAGAGCGCTCCCGCAAGCTACGTCAGGGCGGGTCGCGGGGTCAACCGGGTTCGCGCGCTTCGTACGCTAGAAGCGACCTTTTTATGCCCGCCTGAGACTTGTGAAGATTTGGACAAGTGGCGCGGCCAGCGCTGGCCGGCGAGACTAACCCGCAGACGGCCCCGGAAGCGGACCGTGCTCACTCTCGAACTCGCCCTTCACCCGCGCGAACGCCTCCAGCGCGCGGTCGAGCGTGGCGGTGTCGTGCGTGGCCATCACGCTCGTTCGGAGCAGCGCGCCGCCGGGTGGCACGGCCGGGTGCAGCGCACAGTTCGTGAAGACGCCGGCGTCGTACAGGGCGCGCCAGAGCAGCGCCGCCCGCCAGTCGTCGCCCACGAGCACGGGCACGATCGGGGTCACGATCGACCGTGGCGGCTCCTCGCCCTGCGCGGCCAGGCGCACCGGCTCGCCGCTGAGCGTCAGGTAGCCGAGCGAGCGCAGGCCGTCGGTCAGGTAGCGGGCCCGCTCGAGCACGCTCGCCAGCAGCTCGGCGCCCTCCTGCGAGCGCACGATCCGCAGCGCCGCGAGCGCCGCGCCGAGCGCGGCCGGAACGGCCGAGGCCGTGAACAGGAAGGCGCGCGAGGAGATGCGCAGGTAATCGATCACCTCGGCGGGGCCCGCGACGAAGCCGCCGCAGGATGCGAGCGACTTGGAGAAGGTGCCCATGCGCAGATCGACACGGTCCTCGACGCCCAGCAGCTCGGCGGCACCGGCGCCCCGCGCGCCGAGCACGCCCGCGCCATGGGCCTCGTCGACCATCAGGCGGGCGCCGTGGCGCTCGCACAGCTCGACGATGTCGAGCAGGGGCGCGACGTCGCCCTCCATCGAGAAGACCCCGTCCACGACGACCAGCACGCCGCCGCCATCCTCCTCGGCCCGCGCGAGCGCGCGCTCGAGCTTGTCGAGGCGACCGTGGCGGAAGGGGCGCATCTTCGCGCGCGAGAGCGCGACCCCGTCGAGGATCGAGGCGTGGTCGCCCGAGTCGACCACCACCGTGTCGGTCGGCCCGAGCAGCGTGCCGAGCGTGCCCACGTTGGCCTGATGGCCGGTCGTGAAGACGAGCGCCTCCTCGGTGCCCATCCACTCGGCCAGCTCGCGCTCGAGCTCCAGGTGCAGCGGCGTGGTGCCGTTGAGCAGGCGCGAGCCCGTCAGGCCCGTGCCGTAGCGGTGCAGGGCGTCCTCGGCCCCCTTCATCACGCGCTCGTCGCCGGTCAGCCCGAGGTAGTTGTTGGAGGCGAGCATGATCCGCGGCGCCCCCTCCATTTCCACCACCGGCATCGCAGGGGACTCGACCGTGCGGAAGTACGGCATCAGGTCCGCCTCACGCGCCGCGCGCAGCAGTTGCTCGCGCTCGTGACCGCGGGTCTTAGCGAACACGTCAATCGAGGTGGGCATATAAGGTGCTCGCGCGAATGGCCGTTGAGATCAGAGCGGTTGCGGGCAGGCGAGACCTGAAGCGCTTCATCGACCTGCCGTTCCGCCTGCATGCTAACCACCCGCAGTGGGTGCCCCCGCTGAAGATCGAGCGGCGACTGTTCCTCAACCGCCGGCTGAACGCCTTCTTCACCCACGGAGAAGCCGAGTATTTCCTGGCGTGGCGCGACGGGCGCGTGGCCGGGCGGATCACGGCGCAGGTCAACCACGCCTTCAACGAGCACCAGGGCAAGAACTGGGGCTGGTACGGGTTCCTCGAGTTCGAGGACGACCTCGAGGTGCTCGAGGGGCTGCTCGATGCCGCCGCGGCATGGCTGCGCGAGCGCGGGAAGGAGCGCATGGTCGGGCCGGCCAGCTTCGCCATGAACGACGAGAGCGGGGTGTTGATCGAGGGCTACGAGCTGCGGCCGATGATCGCGCAGATGTGGAACCCGCCCTACTATCGCGAGCGCATGGAGGCCGCCGGCATGACCAAGGCGATCGACCTGTACATGTGGAACCTCGAGGTCACAGGCCGCGACAAGGTGATGCCGGTGATCTGGGAGCTCGCCGAGAAGGCGCAGAGCGAGCACGGCATCCGCGTGCGGCCGATGCGCCGCTGGCAGCTGCGCAAAGACATGGACAAGTTCGCCGAGGTCTACAACTCGGCCTGGTCGAAGAACTGGGACTTCGTCCCGTTCTCGAAGAAGGACCTAGACGCCTACGCGCAGGAGCTGCACCTCGTCTTCGACAAGCACTGGTTCATGATCGCCGAGCGCGAATCCGACGGCGAGGTCGTGGGCATGGCGATCACCGTGCCCGACATCAACCAGGTGCTGGCCAAAATGAACGGCCGTCTGCTCCCGTTCGGGTGGTGGTACTTCCTGAACAAGGGCAGGCTGACCGACCGCGTGCGCGTCGGTTTCCTCGGCGTGAAGCCCGAGTTCCAGCACACGGGCGTCGCCGCGCGCCTCTACCAGCTGCACTTCGACGCCGCCGAAACGCGGCCGCAGGACGGCGGCGAGATGGGCTGGATCCTCGAGACCAACACGGCCATGAACCGCGGCATGGAGGCGATGGGCGGCAGGATCGTCAAGCGCTACCGGGTCTACGAGCGCGAGCTGTAGTGGGGGTCTGCACGCCCCTCTAGACTTCTGCAGATGAGGACCACCTCACAGCACGCCGACGCCGAGATCGAGCCTGACGGCGGCGGCAGCCCGGCCGACGCGGACGCCGACTCGCTGCCGGTGCTGGCGCAGGAGGCGCGCGTCGTGCGTTCCGAGGTCGTCTCCGGCGAGGTCTCCTCGGCGCCCGCGACCGCCTCGTTGCCGGCCGTTCAGGCCGCCGCCGTGGCTGCCGGCGGTTTCGTCGCAGGCGCCGCCGTTGTCGGCCTGCTCGCGCGCCACCAGCGCCGCGCGGCGCAGCTCGCCGCGGGCAGTCGCGCCGGCCGCCGGCTCGCGCGCGGCAGGCGCGGAGGCGGCGCCGGCGCCGGCGAGCTCGTGCAGATCGTCGGCAGCCGCTCGCTGCTGCTCGACGTGCACCTGCTCGGCGGCCGCGACTAGCGTCGCGGGCGCGCTCGGGTGCGTACGGTCGAGCAGCGCGTCGAGGTCAGGCCGGCCGGGCCGTTTCGCCTGCCCGGTGGCGGCATGGACGGGACTCTGCGCCGGCGCGGCGGCGTGCTCGAGCGGCTCCTGCACCACGACGGCGAGCCTGTGCTCGTGCGGATGGCACAGACGGCCCCCGACCGGGCCGTGTTCGGCGCGCGCGCCGGCAGCCGCGAGGCGGCTGAGCACGGGATCGAGCGGATGCGCTTCGCCCTCGGGGTCGACGAGGATCTGCGCGCCTTTCACCGCCGCTTCGCGCGCGACCCGCTGATCGGGCGCTCGCTGAGCCGCCGGCCGTGGCTGCGGGTGCGGCGAAGGCCCGAGCCGTTCGAGGCGCTCGCGTGGGCGGTCTGCGAGCAGCTGATCGAATACGAGCGCGCGGCGGCGATCGAGCGTCGCCTGCTCTCGGCGCTCGGGCGCCGATGGGTCGGCTGGGACGGCGCCGCCAGCTCGTTGCGCGACCTGCCCACGCCCGACGCGCTCGCCGGGACGGCGCCGGCGCGGCTGGAGTCGTTCGACCTGGCCGCCTGCAGGGCGCTCACGCTCGTGCGCGCCGCGCGCGAGGTCGCGACGGGCCGCGTCGATCTGCACAGCGGCGATCACGAGCGGGCCTGGCGCAGGCTGCGCGCGATTCCCGGCATCGGCAGCTGGACGGTCGAGATGCTCGCCCTGCATGGACAGGGTCGCCACGACCAGGTGCCCGCAGGGGACGTCGGCCTGCTGAAGCTCGTCGGCCGCCTGCTCAGCGGCGGCGATCCCCACGCCCGCGCGCAGGAGCACGAGGTCCGCGCCTTCTTCGCGCCCTATCAGGAGTGGGCCGGGCTGGCGGCCGTGCACGCCTGGGCGTTGTAGGCGCCGTCGCGAGCCTCAACTGCGGCCGCGGTCGCGCTCGAGCAGCAGTGCGAACGTCGGACAGGCGGCCGCCGCGCGCCGGGCGTGACCGAGCAGCGCGGCCGGCAACGGCTCGTCGTCGACCATCGGGTAGCCCCACTCGTCGAGCGTGATCCGCTCCGGCAACAGCTCCGCGCACATGCCGTGTGCCTCGCAGGCGATCGGATTCAGGATCAGGCGGTGACGGCTCATCTCGTCGCCGCCCGGGCACGCTCGCGGGACAGACCGCGCGAGCGCGCGGCGGCGCGCTCGTTCGATCGCGAGGACGCTCGTGCCACCTGCCGTGCAGGGAGCGGCAGCTCGGCCCCCACGGCGCAGCGCTCGCAGGGGCCATGGCGCGCGTGGTCGGAAAACTCCTCGCCGAACACCTCCAGCGCGCTGAGTAGGAGGCGAACGGCGCCGTCCGGGTGCGAGCAGGCGCCGCGCCGCCGCACGATCCGCCCCAGCGCTCGTACGCGCTCCCCAGCATCGTCGGCCGCCACGCCGCCGGCGATCTCGGCGATCGCGCCGGCCAGCGCAGGCAGCCCGTGACTGCAGGGGCCACACTGGCCCGCGCTCTGCGCCGCCATCCACCGCGCTACGCGGGCGGTTTCTGCCACCGGGCAGGCGTCGGTGGAGAGCAGGGCGACGACGCCGGCTCCGAGCGACGCCCCGTGGGGCGCGAGCTGGGCGTCTGAGAGCGCCAGATCGCTCAACAGCGCGCCGTCGAGGAAGCTGCCGGCGTATCCGCCCAGCAGCACGGCCCGAACGGGCGCCAGCAGGCCGCCGGCAGCGTCGATCAGCGCCCGCAGCGAGGTGCCGTACTCGATCTCGTAGACGGCCGGGGCGGCGACCGGCCCGGACAGCGTCACGAGCGTCGATCCGGGCTGCTCGGTGGTGCCGAGCGCCCGGAACCAGTCGGCCCCGTGCCGCGCGATCAGGGCGATGTTGGCGAAGGTCTCGGCGTTGCTCAGCAACGTCGGACGCCGCCGGACCCCCTGTTCGAACGGCAATGGCGGCGTGAACGTGGGCAGCGCCGGGCCTCCGTTGAGGTGTGCGATCAGCGCCGACTCCTGCCCCGCGACATAGCCTCGCGGAACGACCGAGATCTCGATCTGGACCGCGTCCGCCGAACCCCGTTCGGCGCTCGCGCGCGCGAGCGTGTCGGCGGCGGACGAGGACTCGCAGACGCCGACGATCGCCTCACGTGCGCCCAGCGCGTGTGCGGCCGCGACGGCTCCGTCGAGCATCAGATGTGGCGCGAGCTCGCACAGCACGCGATCCTTGCTGCTCGCCGGCTCGCCCTCGGCGGCGTTGACGACGACGATCGGGCGACCGCGCCGCGCGGCGACCGCGCGGAGCTTGGCGCCGGTTGGGAATGCGCCGCCGCCGCGTCCGCGAAGGCCTGAGCGCTCGACCTGCGCGATCAGCTCGTGCTCGCTCCTGCGCCCGCGCCGGCGCTCGCGGGGGAGGGTGCCGTGCACGTCGAGGTGGCGATCGAGCCCGAGCGCATCGCCCGCCGCCGGGACACCGCTGAGCAGGCGCGGCAGCGACCCCGGCAGCGCCGGCTCGGGCGCTCGCGGCCGCGCTTCGGGCATCCGGGTGGTGGCGTCGGACGTGCTGAAGGCGTGGCTCATCGTGCCGTGCCCGCGTTGGGCCGCTTCGCATGCGAGTGCGCGAGCAGCGAGCCGGGCGTGCCCGAGCGACGTGCCCATTCGGACCCGAGCGGACCGCCGGGCAGCCACAGCAGCAGGAACAGCGAGAACGCGCCGGCCCCGCCCAGCGCGGCGGTGCGCGCGCGCAGTCGCTCGGGCCAGCCCGACAGCGCGCGGGCGAGCACGGCGGCCAGCACGACCAGCAGGCACGCGATGCTGAGCGCCAGCAGCCAGCCGGACTTCACGTCGCTGCCCGTGCCGAAGCTGTGCAGCAGCGCGATCGGCCAGCTCGCGTACGCGAGCCAGTGAATCGTGCGCCAGGCGGCGAAGCCGACCCGGCGCCGCAGCAGACTGCTGATCGTGACCGCAAGCAGCATGTCGAGCGAGAGCGCGCCCAGGCCCAGCCAGAACGGACGGTAGCTGCCGGCGAAGGGGACCACGGCGTCGAGCAGCGAGATCGAGGCAAAGGTGTCGATCACCGCGGTCAGCACGTGGACCGCCAGGAACGCCATCGCCAGCAAGGAGACGTTGCGGTGGAGCGTGTCGAGCGCGAAACGCGGCCAGCGCGGGCTGCTCCAGCGGCCGACGTCGACGACTCCGAGGGCAACGGCGAGCGTCAGCAGCAGCAGCCCGACGACGCCCGTGGAGCGCGTCAGATACCACGAGGCGCTGCCGCCGACGATCGCGAGCGGGGGGCTCAGGGCGTCACCGCCGCAGCGCTCGCGCAGGGCGCGGCTTGCTGCGCCGGCCAGCCGCGGACGGTCGTCACCGCGCCGTCGGGCTCCTGCAGTCTCGCCGGCAGGTCGAGCTCGCGCAGCCACGCCAGGGCGGCCCGCCCACGCACGAGCGAGGCGGTGCAGGCGATGTTCGCGTGCGCGCAGCTCTCGGCGGCCACGCTGACCGTGCGCCAGCACGTGTTGGCCGGAGCCCCCGTCGCGGGGTCGAGGATGTGGTGCATCGTGCGCCCTTCGTGGCGCCAGCGCCGCACGGTGGTGCTCGACGTCGCGAGGCCGCCCGAGCGGATCGAGACCGTCTGGCCCGGAGCCGAGGCGTCGCTGCGATGGTCATCGGTCACGTGTATGCGCCAGCCGCCGTCCGGCGCCGGTCCGGCGGTCGCGATGTCGCCGCCGAGGCTGACGAGCGCGCCGCAGCCGCTCACCATGTGAGCGGCTGCGGCGGAGCGGTCAGCGGCGAGCGCCTTCGCGGTCGCGCCCAGGTCGAGTCGCACGCCGCGGGGAACCCGGACCGTGCGGGTCGGGCGCTCGAGCCAGATCGAGCGCCATCCGCTGCGCCGGCGCAGCTTCAGCACCCCTCTCCAGGGGTCGGCGGTCGCGGGCTCCTCACCCGCCGGCGGCAGCAGCTGCCAGTCCCGGTCGTAGCCCGCGCGCTCGAGCGCGATGCCGAGCGCAGGGTGGACGTCGCCGTCGGTCATGCGGGCGGCGTCGAGCGCCAGCGCGAGCGCCTCGAACAGCAGCATGCTGACCTGCGTCGCGCGTCCCGCGCGGTCGTTCAGCTGCGAGAGCTCGGAGTCCGAGCGGAAGCGGCTGCAGGCGCGATCGATCGCCTCCAGCTCCGATTCCACCGCCCGGCGTGCCGGCTGCAGCGCGGTGGGATCGACAGTCCGCAGCACGACGTTTGTGCCGAGCGCCTCCCAGGACGCGCAGCAGCGGGTGTGCAGCGACCGACGCGCCACGGCCGTCACGAGCCCCCCGACACCACAGGCGCTGGGGCTTCCGCTGGCCGACTTGGTTCGGGCGCGGCTTCCGGTTCGGGAGCCGATTCCCGAGCCGCTTCGCTCTGCGCCGGTTCTTCTCTCGGCGCCGCCTGCTCGGAGCTGGAGGACGGCTCGGATTCGTGGGTCGCTTCGGGTGAGGGTTCGGTGGGCACTTCGCTCGACGATCCTTCGCTCGCTTCGGGGGCGTGCGCGGGTGGCTTCAATGTGCGCCTCGGGGTCGACCTGTGCCTCGCGTCGCTCGAGTGGGGGTCGTGAGCGGTTCGCGCGGTGGAGCTGGCGTGGGCACTTCCCGGGAACGCGTGAGCGACGACGTCGGTCAGCAGCCCGGTGAGCGTGAGGCTGCCCGCCAGTAGCCAGCGGTTGGCGCGGCTGAGCCTACGCAGCGAGTTGTCGCGGTCGTGGACGTGGTGGCGGTGCATGTCAGTGGTGTGCGTTGTGGGCCGAGAGCCAGGGGCTGAATCGCGGGATCAGCGTGATCGCTAGCACGGTGCCGAACGTCAGCGCGCTCGCCAGCGAGAGCAGTCGGCCGGCGCGTCCGTCAACGCGCTCGCGCCGCTCCAGGTACCGCTGCCAAGCCCCGCGGCCCCTGCCCGCCGGCCCGTAATCAGCGCTCACGCCGCGCACCATCGTCGGCAGATGCGCGAGCACGTGCAGGGCCGTGAACGCGACCCAGACGATGAAGCTGGCCTTGTGGATCGGCAGCAGCGTTGCGCGGGAGCTGGGACCGGCGAACAGGAGGGCGATGCCGCTGGCGAAGACTACGAGGGTGCTCAGCACGACGAGGGGCGCGATCACGCGCAGCGGCAGCGGGGGTGGGCCCTTGCGACGGTAGTCCGGGTTGGCCGTGTAGTAGCGCACGAAGCGGTAGCCCGTGCTCGCGAGCTTGAGCAGCACCGGTCCGACGAGCACCACGCCGACAAAGAGGTGCACGGAGAGGAGCGGACCGAGGCTGATGATCGTCGCGCCGATCACGGCGAGCAAGACGATCAGCGAGGCCCCGGCGGCCGAGGTGAGCCGCTCGTTCCCCGTCGTCCCGCCGCCGACGAGGTCTCCGAGGCGAGGCCAGGTCGACGGCGGGCACGACGCTTGACGGTCGACTGCCATCAGCCGAGTGTGCGAGCGGGACCTAAGAACGCCCTAACAGCTCGATGAGAAAGCTCTCCGAAAGCCGCCGGTGCGAGATCCCGGCGATTTGCGGCCTATTCTTGTGGCATGTCGGCGAGCACGCGCGCAGGGCGCGCCGAGGCGTTGCCTGGCGGACGTGAGCCGGTAGCGGGGCGCCCGTCACAGACGGCCGCACGCGTTCTGCTGATCGAGGACGAGCCGGGCATCGTCGATTTCGTGCGACGCGGCCTGGAGGCCAACGGGTTCGCGGTGGAGAGCGCGCTCGACGGGATCGAGGGGGAGCGTCTGGCCGTGGGCGGCGACTGCGACGCGGTCGTGCTCGACCTGATGCTCCCCGGCCGCTCGGGCATGGAGATCCTCGAGCGCCTGCGGCGCGCCCGCCCGACGATGCCCGTGATCGTGCTGACGGCGCGCGGGGAGATCGAGGACCGCGTGGCCGGCCTCGAGGCGGGCGCGGTCGACTACCTGGTCAAGCCGTTCTCGATCGCCGAGCTCGTGGCGCGCGTGCGCACGCACCTGCGCGTCGTCGCGCAGGCCTCCGCCAACACGCTGCGTGCCGAGGACATCGAGATCGACCTGCTCACGCGCAAGGCCAACCGGGCCGGTCGGGCCGTGACGTTGTCGACGACCGAGTTCGAACTGCTGACGTACCTGATGCGCCATCACGGTCAGGTGCTCTCGCGCGAGCAGATCCTCAGCGCCGTTTGGGGCTATGAGCACGATCCGACGACCAACGTCGTCGATGTGTACGTCGGCTACCTGCGTCGCAAGCTCGGTACGCAGAGCGACCCGGCCCCGATCTTCACGGTGCGTGCCGTCGGCTATCGCCTCGGCCGCGCCGGCTGAGGCCGATGCGGGGAATGGGCGCACGTCTTGGACGGGTCGGCCTGCGCTGGCGGCTGGCCGGATGGATCGCACTCGTGACGCTGATCTGCACCGCCGTCGCGTTCCTCGCGGTCTATCGCGGAACCGGCACGCAGCTGCGCCGGCAGATCGACGGTGAGATCGCGGGATACGCGATGGGGCTGACCCGCGACCTGGCCCACGGAGGGTCGCCCACGAGCGCGCGGGCTTACTCCGAGGCGGGCGAGTACGTCCGCGACCAGTCCTTCGCCGCCAGCTCGATCGTGCTGTTCGCACACGTGCCAGGCCACGGCACCGTCACCAACCGCCCGGAGCTGTTTGCCGACGCCGGCAGGCTCGACGACGGCGAGAGCGCCCAGGAACAGGCCCGTGAGAACGCGCTCTCGAGCAGGCTGCTGAGCAGCGCGAGCGGCTATTCGAGCGTTCCGCTGGGCGACGCCGGCGAACTGCGCCTGTTGACGCGCCGGGTACGGCTGCACGACGGCACGAGCGTCACCGTCGGCGTGGGCGAGTCGCTGGCCGGTGTCGCCCACGCCCAGGCGAGCGTCGCGCGCGCGTTCGTCCTCGCCGGGCTGCTCGCGCTGGCTGGAGCGCTGCTCGCGGCGTACCTGATCGGCACGCGCGTCTCGCGCCCTCTGCGGCGGATGGCCGCGGTAGCCGCGCGCGTCGACGCCGGCGACCTGCACCCCCGCATCCACGACCCCGGCGGCGAGGCGCGCGAGGTGCGGGTGCTGAGCGACGCGTTCAACCACATGCTCGACCGACTCGCAGAGGCCTTCGCCGGGCAACGAGCGTTCGTCGCGGACGCCTCGCACGAGTTGCGCACGCCGTTGACCGTGATCCGCGGACAGCTCGAAGTGCTCGCCGCGCAGGAGCGACCCTCCGCCACGGAACTGCGTCGCGTCGAGGCGCTCGTGCAGGCGGAGATCGGACGCGTCAGCCGCCTGGTGGACGATCTGCTGCTGCTCGCCCGCAGCGAACAGGCCGAGTTCCTGCGCCTGCGGCCGATCGAGCTGCGTCCCTTCCTCGAGCAGCTCTGGGACGGGACGAGGCTGCTCGCCGACAGGCGCTTCGAGCTCGTCGGCGGGATTCCGGAGGGCGTCCTCACGGCCGATCCCGATCGGCTCGCCCAGGCGCTTCGCAATCTGCTCGCCAACGCGATCGAGCACACGACGCCGGCAGCCGGCCTGGTGCGGATGCGGGCGCAGGCGCTGCCCGGGGGACGCCTGCGGCTGCTCGTCGAAGACGACGGCCCCGGCATTCCGCGCGAGCAGCGCGAGCGGGTCTTCGATCGCTTCCATCGCACCGACCCCGCGCGCGATCGTGCCTCCGGCGGCGCCGGCCTCGGGCTGTCGATCGTGCGCGCGATTGCACTCGCCCACGGGGGCGAGGTGAGCGCCGGCAGCTCGCCCGAGGGCGGAGCACGGCTCGACCTCGTGATCGCCGGCTTCGTCCCCGTCGCCGCGCCTCGCGCGCGGGACGCCGGGCAGGCTTCGCTAACGGAGGATGCCGGTGTGCCCGAGCGAGTAGCGGCCCGGCTGGGGCCACACGCATAGGCCGTGGGGTCCGCGGCCGACCGGGATCCGGTGCAGCAGCCGCCCCGTGCGCGTCGAGATGGCGTACACCGCTGAGTCCGAGCGGCCCGACAGCCACAGGATGCTCCCATCGGCGGAGACCCCACCCATGTCGGGCGTGCTGCCGCTCGGCAGCCACCACTTGGCGATCGGCCGCCGCGACTGGAACGAGATCACGCTGATCGAGCCCTCGGCGCGGTTGGAGACGTACACGAGCTTCGCGTCGCGGCTTGGATACAGCCCGTGCGCGCCGGCACCGGTCAGCTCGAAGCGGATCACGCGCAACGAGCGCACGTCGATCAGCCACACGCCCCCGAGGGCCATGTCGGCCACATAGAACGTACGTCCGTCGGGCGAGAGCTTGACGTCCTGGGGCATCGCGCCGGGGGCCAGCGAGATCGTGCGCACGACCCGCTCGGTGCGCAGGTCGACGACGATCACGCGTCCGGCGAACTCGCACGACGCCAGCGCATAACGTCCACCGGCCGTGAAGTCCATGTGATCGACGCCGCGGCATTGCGGCGTGGGCAGCGCACGGTGGAGGGCCATCGTGCGCGGGTCGCGGAAGTCGAGCTCGCGGTGCGCCTCGGCGACGACGATCGCCCAGCGCCCGCTCGGCGTGAAGTACATGTTGTACGGGTCCGCCACCGGGATCGGCCGGCCCGGCAGGCCGGTGTCGGGGTCGATCGGCGTGAGGCTGTTGCCGAGGTCATTGGTCACGTACAGCGTGCGCAGGTTCCACGCCGGCACGACGTGCTGAGGCAGCGTCCCCACGGGAAAGCTGTCGATCACCCGAAACGTCCGCTGCGAGATCACATCGACCGTGTTCGATTCGCTGTTGGGCACGTAGACGAGCGCGCGAGCGCCGCGCGCGAGCGGGCTGAAGCGCCCGGCGGCGTCCGCCGCGTAGACGTTCCGGCGGCCGACCGGCGGCGGCACACGGCCGCGGCGGGGGACTTCCACGCCTGCGCTCGAGCCGGTGACGTCGGTCGCGCCCGGCGCCATGTCGCCCGAGTCCGATCGCCTCGCCGAGCCGCTGCCGCACGCGGTGAGGCCCAGCGCAAGCACGAGCACCAGGGCGAGCGCCGCCGTCGTGGCGAGCGGGCGCGTCGTGCTCATCGCGAGGCGGGCAGCAGTGTCAGCGCCCGGTCCTGCACGGTCCCTGCCGCGTCGCGCCCGCCGACCGCCACGATGCGGCCGGGCAGCGACGCCGCGCCCAGGTCCGAGAGCGCCTCGGGCAGCCGCCCGGCCGAGCTCACGGAGCCGCTCGCCGGGTCGATCGCGCGAATCGCCGAGGTCTGCTCGGAGAGCCCTTCGCCCCGGCCGCCGATCACGTACATGAATCCTCCGAGCGACGCACCGGCCGCGTGGGTCAACGCCCGCGGCAACTCGCCGATCTGTCGCACGGCCCCGCTCGCCGGGTCGAAGGACAGGATCGCCCGCTGGGCCGTTTCGCCCGAGGTGCCGCCCGCGATCAGCAGGCGCCCGCCGACGGCCGCCACCGCGGCGTAGCGCAGCGGGCGTGGCAGCAGCGCGACGACGCGCGTCGGCCGGCCGGGCACGAAGGCGACGATCGTGCGCAGCGGCGCCGTCTCGGTGTAGCCGCCGACGACGTAGGCCGTGTCGCCGATCGCGCTCGCCGCCACATCCGAGGCCGGCGCCGGCAGCCGCGCGGCCACGCGTGCGCCGGTTCGGGCGACTTCGAGGATCGACGAGCTGGCCGTGCCGGCGTTGCCGCCGCCGAACAGGTAGGCGCGCCCGCCGATGCTCGCCGCGGCGGCGTCGTGGAGCGCTTGCGGCAGGCGCGCGACGGTGCTCGCCGAGCGGCCGTCGATCAGCGTCACGCTCGCAAGCGAGGAGTCGGCCGCATCGAGGCCGCCGAGAGCGAGCACGCCACCCGAGCCGGGCGTCACGGCCGGCAACTGCACCGCTCCGGGCAGCTTCGTCGCGGCGGCGAGCTCGAGCGTCGGCGGTCGCCCGCTCGAGGTTCCGCCGTGCGTCGGGGCGGTTTCGTTCGCGCGCGCCCCGTGGGAGGAACCGGCTGCCCGCGCGGCGGCGGTGCTGCCGCTGCCCGAGCCGGACTCCGCGCCACCGCAGCCGGCGAGGAGCAGGGCGGCTGCCGCTACGCAGGCGCCGATCAGCGCCGCCGCCGAGCGTTTTCTTGCGGCACGCGAGGCGGCGGACACTCGTGCCAGCTTCTCCCAGCCCTCTAAAGCGGCCTTGAGCGGCCGATGAGAACCCGCTTAGGCTGGCCCGAACCACTCAGGCTCGCTCGCCCACTCCCGCGACACGTGCGCAGCGCCCGACGCGACGCGGCCTCCGGCGCCAGGCGGCCTCAGGGCACGATCACGGCTGAGCCGGTGAAGCGGCCCTGGCGAAGGTCGTCGAGCGCCTCGTTGGCGCGCTCGAGCGGGTAGGCGCTCACACGCGTGCGAACCGGCACCTGCGGCGCGAGCGGCAGGAACTCGCGCGCGTCGGTTCGCGTCAGGTTTGCGACGGAGCGCAGCACGCGCTCCTGCCACAGGAGCTCGTAGGGGAAGGAGGGGATGTCGCTCATGTGGATTCCGCCGCACACGACGGTTCCGGCCGGGGCGAGCGCCGCGAGCGCTAGCGGGACGAGCGCGCCGACCGGCGCGAAGATGATCGCCGCATCCAGCTCGTGGGGCGGGCGCTCCTCGGAGGCGCCGGCCCACACCGCGCCGAGCTCGCGGGCGAACGCCTGCGTGCGCTCGTCCCCGGCGCGCGTGAACGCGTACGCCTCGCGACCCTGGGCGGCGCAGACCTGCGCGAGGATGTGGGCCGAGGCGCCGAAGCCGTAGAGCCCGATCCGCCGCGCGTCGCCGCAAAGGCGCAGGGCGCGGTAGCCGATCAGACCGGCGCACATCAGCGGCGCCGCCTGCTCGTCCGGGTACGCGTGCGGGATCGGAAAGCAGAAGCGCGCGTCCGCGACCGTGTACTCGGCGTAGCCGCCGTCGATGTCCCGGCCGGTGAAACGGGCGCGCGGGCACAGGTTCTCGCGACCGCTCCGACACCACGCGCAGGTCCCGTCGGTCCAGCCGAGCCACGGCACGCCGACTCGGTCGCCCGGTATTGCGGCCGGCGCCGGCGAGGCATTCTCGCCCGGCGCGTCGACCTGCGCGCCCGGAGCCTCGACCGGAGCGCCGACCGCCTCGACCGTGCCGACTATCTGGTGTCCGAGGATGCGCGGCGGCTCGTCGATCTCGACCTCGCCGTCGAGCAGGTGCAGATCGGTGCGGCACACGGCGCACGCGTGCACCCGGATCAGCAGCTCGCCCGGGCCGGGCGAGGGCGAATCGCGCTCGACCGCCCGCAGGGGGTCGCCGACGCGCTCGAACAGCATCGCGCGCATCGGGCTACCCGAAGAAGAGCTCGGCCGTCTTGTACAGCGCCGGGTCCAGCAGCTTCGGCTCGCGCAGGGCCTCGGCAAGCGGCGTCTCGACGATCGCCGTGCCGCGGAGTCCCACCATCGCGCCGAATCGCCCGGCCAGGGCGGCGTCCATCGCGGCGACGCCGAAGCGGGTCGCCAGAACGCGGTCGAAGGCGACAGGGGAGCCGCCGCGCTGCACGTGACCGAGGATCGTGACGCGGCTCTCGTAGCCCGTGAGCCTTTCGAGCTCGCCCTCGAGCACGACGCCGATCCCCCCGAGCCTGGCGTGGCCGAAGGCGTCGGTTCCCGTTCCCGCGCGCACCTGCAGCGTGCCGTCGTGGGGGGTCGCGCCCTCGGCCACCACCACGATCGAGAAGTTCGCGCCGCGCGCGTGGCGGGCACGCAGATGCGTGGCGACCTGCTCGACGTCGAACGGCCGCTCGGGGACCAGGATCGCGTCGGCGCCGCCGGCGATGCCCGAGTAGGCGGCGATCCAGCCGGAGTGACGTCCCATCACCTCGAGCACCATCACGCGGTTGTGCGACTCGGCCGTCGTGTGCAGCCGGTCGATCGCCTCGGTCACGATCTGCACGGCCGTCTGGAAGCCGAACGTCACGTCGGTCCCGCCGAGGTCGTTGTCGATCGTCTTCGGCACGCCCACGACAGGCACGCCGGCTTCGTGCAGGCGCAGCGCCACCCCGAGCGTGTCCTCGCCGCCGATCGGGATCAGCGCGTCGATCTCGCGCCGGGCGAGCGTCTCGCGCACGGCCGCCGTGCCGTCGCGACCCTCGGCGTAGGGGTTCGTGCGCGAGGTGCCGAGAATCGTGCCGCCGCGCGGCAGGATCCCCGACGTGCTGGCCAGCGTCAGCTCGACTGCCTCGCCTGAGAGCAGCCCGTCCCAGCCGGAGCGGAAACCGACGAAGCTGTTGCCCGGCTCCGTCAGCCCCCGGCGCACGATCGCCCGGATCACGGCGTTCAGTCCGGGGCAGTCGCCACCACCGGTGAGCACTCCGATGCGCATCCGCCCAGCCTAGATGGCTCCCCGGGTCTAGATCCCCTGACCCGGCAGGAACTCGTTGCTGAACGGAGGCAGGGCCGAGTTCGGGTTGTGCTTGAGCAGTGCGTGGTTGAACATCCAGCTCCCGAACGCGGCCCAGGCCGACGGGCTCTGCCAGCCGTAGGGCTTGCCCGCTTCGCGCGGCACCGTCGCCGGCAGCGTCTGCTGGATCGAGGCCAGCTGCAGCTTCTGCTGCAGCGAGGGGTTGGCCTTGACGACGAGCGCCGCCGCCGCGGCCGGGTCGGCGCGCACCTCGCGCTGCCCGCGCGTCAGAGCCTGCAGGAACGCCCGCAGATCCTGCCCGCGCCTGCGCGCCTCGTCTTCTCGCACGACCAACACGAGCTCGTCGTACGTCGGCACGCCCGCCCTGTCGACCGGGATCGTCAGCGGTCGCTTGTGCATCTGCTGGAGCTGGATCGCCTCGTAGTTCCAGAAGCCGCCGAGCGTCGCCGCGACTTTGTTCGAGAGCATCGCCTGCACGAGGTTGAAGCCGACGTTGACTTCCTTGACGCTCGCCGGATCCGCGCCCGCCGCCTTCACGGCGGTCTTCAGCTCGGCCGCCTGGTAGGGAATGCCGGCCGTGCCGACCGTCTTGCCGGCGAGGTCTGCGACCTTGCGCACATGCCCCTGCGGCAGCGCGATGATCGAGGTCAGCGGGCGCTGCACGAGCGCGCCGATCGAGACGAGCTTGAAGCCTTCGTCGCGCGCCAGCAGCAGCTCGGGCTCGTATGAGATCGCCATGTCCGCCTTGCCCGCCGCGAGCAGCTTCAACGGTTCGGAGGGATCGGCCGGAGTCTGTGGCCTCACATCGAGGCCGACCGCGCGGAAGTCGCCGTGCGCGATCGCCGCGTACAACGCGGCGTGGTCGGCGTTGGGGAAGAAGTCGAGCACTACCGTGAACGGCTTGGCGCCGGAGGCCGAGATCGTGTCCTGCTTGGAGCCGCATGCCGACAGCACGAGCAGCGACGCGCTCGTCAGCAACAGCACGATCATCGGGCCGGCGAGTCGGCGTGCGCGCCCGCGTGTGGCGTGCGTCGCGTGCATCGTCGATCTCGGTTCGCATCGGTTCAAGTCGTCTCTCCTGTTCGTGGGTGGTGCGCCCAGGGCGCGAGCGCACGCTCGGCCAGGGACAGGGCATAGAAGCAGGCGATCGCCAGCGCGAACAGCACGAAGGCGGCCGCGTAGGCGCGGGGGGTCTGCAGCGCGATCAGGTCGGCGTTGATCTCGTGGCCGAGGCCGGCGTGGACGCCGGTCGTCGCCGTCTGCGACTCGGCGATGTATGCCCCGATCACGGCGACCGCCAGCGCGATGCGCGCGCCGCTCAGGGCCGCCGGCAGCGCCGCCGGCAGCTCTGCGAAGCGAAACGCCTGCCAGCGCGAGGCGTCGAGCGTGCGCAGCAGCTTCAACTGCTCCGGCTCGATCGCGCGCAGGCCGTCGACCGTCGTCACGAGCACCGGAAAGAAGCAGATCAGCACGATCACGGCGAGCTTGGGCAGCACGCCGAAGCCCCACCAGAAGACCAGCAGCGGGGCGATCACGGCGATCGGGATCGCCTGCGAGCCGACCGCCAGCGGATAGACGGCGCGGCGCAGGGGGCTCGAGAGGTGGACGGCGACGGCCAGCGCGAAGCCGAGCAGCAGCGCGAGCAGGATCCCGAGGGCGACCTCCACCGCCGTCGGGCGCAGGTTGGCGGCGATGAAGCCGGCGTTCTCCCACAGCGCCGCTGCCACCGCGTGCGGCGCGGGCAACACGAACGAGCTGGTCGTGCCGAGGTCCGCGTAGAGCTCCCACGCGCCGAGCAGCGCCAGTGCCAGCAGCAGCGGCGGCAGCAGTCGCGACAGCGACGGACTCCTCACGCCGGTTGCGCTCCCGCCGAGGAGGCCGTGAGCAGGCCGAGCGCCCGCTCGCGCAGCGCGACGACCGCGGCGTCGGTGCGCCCGCGCGGGCGCGGCAGGCCGACCTCGATCTCGCCCGCCACACGCCCCGGACGGGGCGAGAGCACGAGCACGCGGTCGGCGAGCAGGACCGCCTCCTCGACGTCGTGGGTGACGAGCACGACCGTGCGCGGGGCACGGCCGAGGGCGCTGGACAGCCAGTCCTGCATCTCCGCGCGCGTGATCGCGTCGAGGGCGCCGAACGGCTCGTCCAGGCACAGCACCGGCTTGCCCGCCAGCAGCGTGCGCGCGAACGCGACGCGCTGGCGCATGCCCCCCGACAGCTCGCTAGGCCGGGCGCGCTCGAAGCCCGACAGCCCGAGCTGCTCGAACAGCGAAGCAGCGCGGCGGCGTGCCTGCGCACGCGCCACGTGCGCCACGCGCTGCGCGAGCGCCGCGTTGTCGAGCGCGTCCAACCACGGCAGCAGCAGGTCGTGCTGGGGCATCAGCACGGCAGGCTCGCTCCGAAGCTCACCGCCGTCGGGCGCCTGCAGGCCGCAGATCAGCTCGAGCAGGGTCGTCTTGCCGCAGCCGCTCGGCCCGACGATCGCGAGCAGCTCGCCGCGCGCCACCCGCAGCGAGACTCCGGCGAGCGCAGGCACGCGCTCGCCGCGGCGGACGACGAACGTGCGCTCCACCTCGCGCAGCGCGATCGCGTCCTCGCTCGCCGTCGCGGCGGCCCCAGCGCCGGCGCCCGCCGGATCCCGCCGCGCCGAGGGCTCCTCCTCGCCGTGGGCGCGCTTCGTCGTGACCGGAGGCTCGGTGCGGGACTGCAGGTCGGTGGCCACTTCGCTCCCTTCGCGGGCATTACCCCACAGGTTCTAAGGGTCGGCGCCGGGGGAATCGCTTCCCGGACGCCATCTCAGCCGGCCTTCCCGCCAGCACCCCTGGTGTCTTTTGCTCCTGCGCTGATGCTACCCGTTGCGTCGCCCGCGAAGCGTCGAGTGCTCAGGCCGAGACGACCGGGCGCGTGAGCGCGCGCACGAAGTCCTCGAGCTGCGCCGTCGTCCAGCACTCGAAGGCGGTGCAGAACTCTTCGTAGGCGGCGATCACGGAGTCGCCGTAGTTCCAGTACAGGCGCGGCTCCGGGTTCAGCCAGAACGTTCGCCCGGCGCGGGCGGCGATCTGGGCGAAGATGTCGGCACGCGGGTCGCGGCCGTTCGTGCGCGCGTCCCCGAGCACGATCACGGTCGCGCGCGGATGCAGGTCGTCCTCGACCTGCACCAGGAACTCCGACCAGACGCGCCCGTAGTCGGTATAGCCGGAGATGTCGGCCACGCCCGCGTCCGAGCCGATCCTCTCGCTGACCGCTTTGAAGTTGCGCTCGTGTTCGAAGATGTCGGTGACCTCGGAGATGCGCTCGATGAACACGAACGAGCGCATCTTGCGAAACGTGTCGTGCAGCGCGTGCAGCACCGAGAGGAAGAAGACCGAGGCCGAGGTGACGCTCGTCGAGACGTCGCAGAGCACGTAGATCTCGGGCCGTTTCGGGCGCTTGGGGCGGAACTTCAGCTCGACCGGAACGCCGCCGGTCTGCAGCGAGGCGCGCATCGTGCGGCGCACGTCGACGTGGGCGTGGCGGCGGTGGCCCCGCAGCTGCAGCCCCTGCGTCGCCAGCCGCCGGCGCAGCTGCGCGACGACGCGGTGAACCGCCGCGAGGTCGGCGAGCGGGCCGGAGGGCAGCGCTCGGTCGAGCTCGCCCAGCGGTCGCGCCGGCGGCAGCTCGCCGGTGCGCTCGATCTGTGCGCGCTCGAGCTCGCGTCGCAGCAGCGCCTCGAAGCGGCGCAACGCCTCGCGCGGAAGCCCGTCGTGGCGCGGGTCCTCCTCGGGCAGCTCCGGCTGCGGCTCGGCGCGCAGGCCGAGCGCGCGGCGGATCCGCTGCACGTCGACGCCGATCACGCCCGAGCCCTCCTGGCGCCGCGCGAACGCGGCGATCGCCATCCGGGCGAGATCGCGCATGGCCCCCTCCGAGCCGTCCCTCAGCGCCTGTGCGATCTCGGCGCGCAGCGCGTCGAGCTCGTCCTCGGAGAGCTCGGCGAGCATCGCCAGGTCCTCCTCGCGCACGCCCTCGCGTGTCGCCGCCAGCTCGACGGCGCGGAAGAAGAAGCGCTCGAACACGAGCTCGAAGACGCGCCTGTCCTCCTGGCTCTTGGCCAGCGTCGCGGCGAGCGCCTCGCGGAAGTCCTCCCGCGTCGTCCAGTCGATCTCGGCGAGCACGGCGAACGCGTCGAGCAGCTCGGAGGTACCGACGGCCACGCCCTCGCGGCGCAGCTCCTCGCCGAACTCGAGGATCCGCGCCGGCAGCCCCCGCGCGGCCGGAACGGGCGAGGCAGAAGGGTCGGCCGCCGCCACCCGGTCCTCAGGCGACGTCGGCCGGCGAGCCGAGCTTCAGGCCGACGCGATCGGCGACCACGTCCATGTCGGTGCGGTGCTTGACGATCACCGACATCGTCTCGGTGAACGTGTCCGCGTCGATGTCCTCGACGCCGAGCAGCAGCAGCGCGCGCGCCCAGTCGATCGACTCGGCGATGGACGGCGGCTTCTTCAGGTCGAGCGCACGCACCATGCCGACGACCTCGACCAGCCGGCGCGCGACCGTCTCGCCCAGCTCGGGCGTGTGCAGGCGGACGATCTCGAGCTCGTGCTCGAGCTCGGGGTAGTCGAGCCACAGGTACAGGCAACGGCGCTTGAGCGCCTCGGTCAGCTCGCGCGAGTTGTTCGAGGTCAGCAGCACGATCGGATGCGTGCGCGACTCGACGCGGCCGAGCTCGGGGATCGAGATCTGGAAGTCCGAGAGCACCTCGAGCAGCATCGCCTCGAACTCCTGGTCGGTCTTGTCGATCTCGTCGATCAGCAGCACGACCGGCTGCTCGGAGGAGATCGCCGTCATGAGCGGGCGGGCCAGCAGGAACTCCTCGCCGAAGATGTCCTCGTGCACCGCCTCCCAGCCCGTGCCCGAGGCCTCAGCCTGGATCCGCAAGAGCTGCTTGCGGTAGTTCCACTCGTACAGCGCCTTCGCCTCGTCCAGGCCCTCGTAGCACTGCAGGCGCACCAGCTCGCGCCCGAGGTACTTGGCGATTGCCTTGGCCAGCTCCGTCTTGCCGACTCCGGCGGGGCCCTCCACGAGTACCGGCTTGCCGAGCTTCGTCGCGAGGAACGAGACGAGCGCGGTCGACTCGCCGGGCAGGTAGCCGACGGCGCGCAGGCCGGCCGCCACGTCCTGCACGCTGCTCGGCTCCGGAGACGGGGGAGCGGCGGCTTCTGAGGCGGCGGGCGGCATGGTCAGGGCAATGATAGGCCCCCAAGGTGGCCTGCCCGCGCGCCGGACCCGGCCCGAGCCCCGCTACTCCTGCTCGCGCGGAGGCGCGTCCTCGAAGGACATCTGCTCCGAGGGCGGGGGAGGGTAGCGCGGGCGCTCGCGGCGCGACCGGCGCTCGCCGGCCGGCGCGGCGGGCACGGTCGACCCCGCCGGTCCCACGGCTGCCTCGCCTCCTCGCGCGCGCGGGGACGGGGTCTCGGTCGTGGCGCCGCCCTCAGCGTGTCTCGACTCGCGGCCGCCCGACCCGTGCTCGCGACCCTCGCCCGCGCTCACCACCACCGTCGGCTCGCGCTCGCGCTCGCGCTCGTGCCCGCGCCCGCCCCCGCCGCCTCGCCTCGGCCGCGACGGCGGCGCCGCGCCGTGGGCGGTGGCGCGCATGCGCCGGCCGACGTAGGCGAGCCCGATCGCCACGAGCAGGGCCACGAAGATGCCCCATTGCACGCCGACGGAGGACACGACCTGTTCGTTGCCCTGCAGCCCGGGCTTGTCGAACAGCCGGTAGAAGATCAGGATCGCCACCCACGCCCCGGCGACCATCACGATCGTGCCGTCGCCGCCGGGGAGCTGGAACTCGCGCTGCTCGGCGCGGGCGAACAGCATCACGAGCACGCCGACGCTGACGAGCAGCACGGCGGCCTCGACGAACGAGAACGCCTGGAAGGCGCTGAGGCTCTGCGTGCCGGCGACGCCGCCGCGCGTGCGCACGACGACGGTCTTGCTGTACCACGGCAGCAGCATCGAGACGAACAGACCGAACGAGGTCGCCGCCGCCAGTCGCTGGTCGCGGCCGAGCGCGCCCCAGGCGTTCAGCAGCCTCGTCATGCGACCAGTCTAGGCGCGGCCCGGCGGGTGTATGCGCACTAGCGCCGGGAGACGACGATCGTGCCGGTCGCCGTCGAGAAGTTGCCCGCCGGGTCGGTCGCGGTGAGCGTCACGCTGAAGGTGCCGCCGGCGGCCGGCGTCGACCACAGCAGCTTGGGTCGCCCGCGGCTGACGTAGGCGCTGTTGGTCCACACGGTGCGCCCGTTCCGGCGCACCTTCAGGCGCACCGTCGAGACCTTCGACAGCGACAGCTGCACGCCCGCGCGGGTGCCGCCCTTCAGCGTCTTGGTGATCAGCGAGACGACCGGCGGGGTCTTCAGGTAGGTGGTGAATTTCTGCGCCGTCGTGCAGTAGATCTGATCGCCGGCGATCTGCGTTGCCGAGGGGTTCGTGCTGGTGGCGGCGGCCCGGCCACGCGTGGCGCCGGCCGCCGTGCTCGCGCGGGCGGCGCTCGCCGTCGTGCCCGTTGCCGCCGTGCCGCCGGCCGGCGTAGTCGGTGTGGTCGTAGTCGGGGTGGTCGAGGTCGTCGTCGGCGGGGGCGTCGTGGTCGTCGTCTGCGTGCTCGGCGGGGGTGGGGGCGGCGCGGTGCTCATCGGCGGGCCTTTGCGCGTGCGTTCGCACAGGTGCTGGAGGAATTCGGTGAGCAGTTCGTGGTAGTTGAGGTTGGATTCGGAGTACTGGTCGTACAGGGACCAGGCGCCGGTGTCGTAGCGGGGCGTCTCGACGCGCGCCTCCGCGTCGCCCGCTTCGAACAGCTTCAGCCCGAGCGGGTCCTTGGTGATCTGCGTGTAGTCGTATAGGCCGACGACGGCCTGGATGAAGCCGTTGAGGATGCGGTCGCTCGGGGCATAGGTGTACTCGGCGTAGTGGGCGCCCGCCGACGTCTTCACTTGCACGCCGCTCGACGGCGCCGTCTGGAAGACCCCGAGCGCCTGCTGCGCGGCGCTCAGCAGCGCCGGTTCCTTGAAGCGCGACCACGAGCGCGCGAGCACCTGCAGCGCGGTGCCCTGGGAGAGCCCGCTCGTCCACGGCGGGCGGCCGCCGTCGAACTGGAACATGTACTCCCAGGCGATCCCACCCGCCCGCTTGGTGGCCAACGGCAGCACTTCGGAGACCAGCTGGCGCAGGTTGGAGTTTTCGTGGCCCGAGAGGTAGTAGCCGTTCGCAGAGCCGAAGGTGCCGAGCCACTGGATCTCGATCCCTTGCCCGGGGTAGTACTGCCACACGATCTTGCTGCCCGGGAAACTGACGCGGGTGCCGCTGGAGAGCAGCGGTTCGGTCGTCCACCAGCGGCGGTTGCGTTCCAGCGTGAGGAAGATCACGGGCAGTCGCGAGGGGATGAAGTAGCCGCTCGCGGCCATCGCCTGGACGTTGGCCAGCACCGCGCCGAGCTCGCTTCGGCGCGTGCCGCTGAGCCGCCCGAGCGAGCGTTTGGCGGCGACGTAGGCGTTGTAGTACTGCGAGTACTGGGCGGAGGTGATGCCGCCGCCGGCCCGCAGGCTCTGCAGCGCGCCCGAGACGCTCTGGCCGCGGCTGGCGCGCGCGAGCTGGGTCGAGGACGCCTTCTTCGCGGCGGGCGCCGGCGCGCGCGTGGCCGCGGGCGCGGGGCCGCTCACCATCAGCGCAGCCAGGCACACCGCGAGGCCCACCAGCGAGCGCCGAGTCGGCGCGCCTGAGCAGAGCGAGCGGAGATGCCTGGCGCGCACGCGGCGCATCCTAGGCGTGCCGCCGCGCTCCGCTGCAGCGCCTGTTGCAGCCCCACTGGGCTCGTTTGCGGGCCCTTCGACGGCGTTTGCGGGCACGTCCACAGCAACACCCGGGCGGGCGTGCGAGTTGCGGCCGCCTCGGGCGGGCCGCGGGCGGGCTACTCGGCCTCGAGCTCCTCGAGCTCGTCTCCTTCGAGCTCGTCCTCCTCGTCCTCGACGTCGTCGCCGTCGGAGAGCGGCTCGCCGCCGGGCTGATAGGTCGAGCGGAACTCCTCGATCAGGTCGTCCCGCTTGCCTTCGTCGACCGGCGCTTCGTCGGAGATCAACACCCAGTCGGTGCTGTCGAAGTCCTCCGACTCGAAGATCTCGTGATCGACCTCGGGCGAGTCGTCGACGACGACGAGCACCTCGGTGGACGGGTTGAAGTAGGTCCCGGGGCGGATCGTCAGCTCGTCGAGCTGGAAGCGGCGTGCATCCTTCATGGCGCCGTTATACCCCACCGGCCGACCGTCGTGTGAAGAAGGTTGCAAACGGGCGGTTCCCGCCCCGGCTCAGGGGTCGAGCTCGTCGAGCGTGCGCTCGACCTCGGCCTCGACGTCGAGCGGCTCGAGCCCCTGCCGGGCCCGCCGTGCGTTGCGGGCGAGCACGTGCTGGCGCACCTCCGTGGCCAGCCCGGGGTCGTGACCGGTGCGCTGCGTCGGCGCGAGCAGCCGCGCGACCTCGGCGTCGACGTCGAGCGGCGCCTCGCCGCGGTCGACCATGCGCGCGCTGCGCGCGGTGAGCATCTGCCGTATCTCGAGCTCCTGCTCGGCGCGGGCGGCCGGCGTGTCGGGTGGTGCGGGGGGCAACTCCGGACCGGCGTCGCTGTCTTTGCTCAAGCCGCCGTCGCCGATGTGGTCGAACACGCTGCCACGGCTGAACAGGAAGACGAGCGACATCACGATCGACAGCGCCACGGCACCGAACACGATGATCGGGAATGCGCTCTGCACTACCTCGATTGTTGCCGATCGGGGTGCGCTCCGCTACCCTGGACGGCCGGGGTTGACTGACCAGTCAATCACCGCCCAGTGTTCACCGCGCCCCGCAATCCCAGCGCCCGGCGCCGTCCGCCACCTGTTAGGGGGAATTCGAAGAATGGTCGATTTCACGCTCACCGATGAGCAGAAGAACCTGCGCGAGATGGCGCACGACTTCGCCGTCAAGGAGATCCGTCCGGTCGCCTGGGAGTACGACAAGGACGGCACCTGGCCCCAGGACATCATCGAGAAAGCATGGGAGGTCGGCCTGATGAACTCCCACATCGAGGAGGAGTACGGCGGCGCCGGCGCCGGCTACCTCGACGGCTGCCTGATCGAGGAAGAGCTTTCGTGGGGCTGCTCGGGTATCCAGACCTCGCTCGGCTGCAACGGCCTGGCGACGGCCCCGATCGCGCTGGGCGGCTCTGAGGAGACGAAGAAGAAGTACCTGGGGATGCTGACGGAAGCTCCCAAGCTGGCCTCCTTCTGCCTGACCGAGCCGGACGCGGGCTCGGACGTCTCGGGCATGCGCACGACGGCTGTCAAGAAGGGCGACAAGTACGTCATCAACGGCTCCAAGTGCTTCATCACCAACGGCGGCTACGCCGACTACTACACGGTCTACGCGAAGACCGACAAGGACGCCGGCCACCGCGGCATCTCGGCGTTCGTGGTCGAGCGCGACTGGGGCGTGGTCGTGGACAAGAAGGAGGACAAGCTCGGTCAGCGCGCCTCCAACACGGCGACGATCTCCTTCAACGACGTCGAGGTCCCCGCCGAGAACCTGCTGGGTGAAGAGAACCACGGCTTCAAGCTCGCGATGATGACGCTCGACCGCACCCGTCCTGGGGTCGCCGCGATGGCGACGGGCATCGCCCGTGCAGCGTTCGAGTTCGCCACCGACTACGCCCGCGAACGCGTCCAGTTCGGCGTGCCGATCGCGATGCACCAGGCGATCCAGTTCATCATCGCCGACATGGCCACCGAGATCGAAGCGGCGCGACTGTTGACGTGGAAGTCGGCGGCGATGCTCGACCGCGGCGAACGCAACACGCTCGTCTCCTCGCACGCCAAGCGCTTCGCGGCCGACACCGCGATGAAGACGGCCACCGAAGCCGTGCAGGTCTACGGCGGCTACGGCTTCATCAAGGAGTACCCCGTGGAGAAGCTGTTCCGCGACGCCAAGATCATGCAGCTGTACGAGGGCACCTCGCAGATCCAGCGGCTCGTGATCGCGCGCGAAACGCTGCTGCCGCGGCGCGTCGAGGAGCCGGCCGAGGTCGGCGGCGTCGAAACGGTCGCCGTCTAGTCCGGAGTGCCTGCGCTCGGACTCTTTTTCGATCAATTAATAAAAAAAGAGAACGACACGGTGAGCGCCGCCGCCTCGGTGCAGCGGCGCTCACGCGTGGAGCGTTCGGGCCTCAGCGGATCAGCAGAGGCGTGCCGTAGGCCGAGACGACCGGCCCCGGAGCGACCTTGACGAGCACGCGGTAGGCGCCCTTTTTGACCCGTACCACCCGGCTGAAGCGCGAGCTCGAGGCGTTCCGCGGCCTGGCCACGGTGCCACCGGCGAGGATGCCGCGGCCCTGGGCGATCCGCAGCATCCCGACCTGGGCGCCGTTGACCGCCGGCGTGACCGTCCCGTAGATGCGGGCGAAGCCGCGGCGCTTGGTGCGGGCGACGTGGCTTGAGACGCGCACGGCGACGTTCTCGCCCGCGACGGGGCTCACCACCGGCGGGTTCGTCGAGGTGGCCACGCGGAACTGCGTCGATGCGGTCAGCGACGGCACCGTGAAGCTGAAGCCGCCGGTCGCGGTCGTCAGCTCGGTGTTGCCCACGTTCTGGAAGCCGCCCGTGAACGGGAAGGCGTTGGCCTGGAGGCTCACAGCCCGTTTTGCGTTGTCCGTGCCCGAGAGCGTGCCCTGCACGGTCACGGCGCCTCCGAACGGCACCGGGTTGGGCGAGGAGAGGATCGCAAGCGACAGCGGCACCTTGGTCGTGAGCAGTTTTTCGTCGTCGCCGATCGTCGCACCGAAGCTGTTCACCGCCACGAGCCGGAAGTGGTAGACCGTGATCGGTTGCAGCCCGGCGATCGGCAGGCGCACCGGCAGCGACTTGGTGCCCGAGCCGGCATCGGCGATCGCCGTCTGCGAGCCGTAGGCTTTGGTCAGGCCGTACTGGAAGTAGTAGGAAGTGTTGCTCCCGTTCGGATTGACCGACCCCGCCAGCACGGCCGAGCCATAGCTCACTTCGCGCGCGCCGTGGGTGTTCACTTTCGGCAGGCCCGCCGCCTGTGCGACCGCCGGGATCGCCAGTGCGGCCAGCAGCAACGCCAGCGCCACCGAGAGACGCCGCCGTCTGGCCCTGAGGTTGGCGGCGCCCGGCGAATCGCCGGCGATTTCCTGTGAGTGGCTCATTTTCTGCCTCCTACCCCCGGTCGTGCTTTTCAGCATTCTCACCCAACGCAACCCCCCGGAGCCCCGAGAGGTGCGGTGGCCGGCCCGTGAACGCTAGGCTCCGGCAACCCTAGCCAGAAGGAGTGACCGAAAAGCATGTTCGTGTTCAGAGCAGCAGTCGTCGGTGCCGGGACGATGGGCGGTCAGATCGCCCAGACGATCGCCGCCGCGGGGATCGGAGTCGTGCTGAAGGACATCGACGACGCGCTCGTGCAGGCCGGGCTCGAGGAGGCCCGCAACGTGACGACGGGTCAGATCAACAAACTGGTCGAGAAGGGCAAGCTCACGGCCGAGCAGGCCGAGCAGCAGATCGCCGAGGTCCTCGGGCGGATCGAGGGCACGACGTCCTACGCGCCGTTCGGCGACGTCGACTTCGTCGTCGAGGCCGTGCCCGAGCGGATGGAGATCAAGCAGGCCGTGTTCGCCGAGCTCGACGCCGCCACCCCCGGGCACGCGATCCTCGCCTCGAACACCTCCTCGCTGTCGATCTCGGAGATCGGCGAAGCGACGCTGCGCCCCGACAAGGTCGTCGGCTTCCACTACTTCTACCCGGCGTCGATCATGCCCCTGATCGAGATCGTCGAAGGCGAGGAGACCTCGGGCGAGACCGTCTCCGCGGCGGTCACGTTCGCGCAGGCGATCCGCAAGCAGCCGATCACCTGCGCCGAGGTGCCCGGCTTCGTCGTCAACCGCATCCTCAACTCCTCGAGCGCCGAGGTCTGGCGCGAGCAGGAGGAGAAGGGGCTCTCGATCAAGAAGATCGACGAGGGCCTCGGCGCGGCCGGGATCCTGCCGCTCGGCCCGTACACGCTGATCAACCTGCTCGGGCTCGACACGGTGCTGCACGTCGCCGAACACCTGATCGAGTCCTACGGCGAGGAACGCTTCTTCGTGCCCAAGGGGATGCAGAAGCTCGTCGCCGACGGCAAGCTCGGGGCGAAGACCGGCGGCGACGGCTTCTACGACCCCCAGGGCAACCCGAACCTGCCCGGCGAGAACGACCCGGACATCGACGAGCTCGTCGAGCTGCTCTCGCTGAAGACCTTCCTGGAGGCCTGTCTCGTGCTCGAGGAGGGCGTCGCCAGCCACCGCGACATCGACTTCGGGATGATGGCCGGGGCGGGCCTGGACCCGCGCCGCGGCCTCTTGCCGCCGTTCATGCGCGCCGACTCGGAGGGTCTCGACACGGTGCTCGAGCGGATGGAGAACGCGCAGGAGCGCCATGGCGAGCGCTTCACGCCGCCGACGATCCTGCGCCGCCTGGTGGCGCAGGGCCGGCTCGGTCAGAAGACCGGCCAGGGCTTCTACGCCTACCCGCAGCCCGACGCAGAGCAGCCGGCCGAGGTGATCAAGCTGCAGACGCTGCCGGACGGCGTCGCCATCGCCTGGCTGGCCAACGGGCAGATGAACTCGATCTCGCCCCAGGTGGCCGGCGACCTCGCGAAGGTGTGGGCGCAGGTGAAGTCGGCCGGCGTGCGCGCGCTCGTGATCGCCTCCTCCAATCCGATGCTCTACTCGGCCGGCGCCGACATCAAGGCGTTCACGACGATGGACGCCGCCGCGGGCGAGCAGCTCATCAACGAGACGCACGCCCTCTTCAAAGAGCTCGGCGAGGACGGCATCGCGACGGTCGCCGCCGTCAACGGCCTCGCCTTCGGCGGCGGCTGCGAGCTCTCGATGGCCTGCGACGTTCGCATCGCCGCGCGCTCGGCCCTCTTCGGCCAGCCCGAGATCAAGCTCGGGATCATCCCCGGCTTCGGCGGCACGCAGCGGCTGCCGCGCCTGGTCGGCGCCAACAAGGCGCTCGAGATGAACCTCGTGGGCGATCCGATCGGGGCCGAGGAGGCGTTCGAGTTCGGCCTCGTCAACCGCGTCGTGGAGGACCACGAACTGTTCGACACGGCGCTCGCGTGGGCGCGCAGGCTCTCCGAGCAGGCGCCGCTCGCGGCCGCGCAGATCAAGCGCATCTCGGCCGCCGGCGAGCTCGACGAGGGGATCGAGGCGGAGAAGCGGGCGTTCGCCGAGGTCTTCGCCAGCGAGGACGCCAAGGAGGGCATCGCCGCCTTCCTCGGCAAACGCGCGCCGCGCTTCCAGGGCAGGTGAGCGGGGCCGCGAGCACACCGGCGCCGGTGGGCGCCGGCACGGGCGACGCCATGCCGGCCGCGCTTGCGCCTTCTCCCGAGCTGGCGCGCCTGGCCGAGCTCGTGCGCCAGGCACGCTCGGTCGTCGCGCTCACGTGCGCCGGCATCTCGGTGCCCTCCGGCATCCCCGACTTCCGCACGCCGCGCACCGGCCTGTGGGAGCGCGTCGATCCGATGGAGGTCGCGCACATCGACGCGTTCCGCGAGGACCCGGTGCGCTTCTGGAGCTTCTACGGCGAGCGCTTCGCCTCGCTCGGCGGAAAGCGGCCCAACGGCGCCCACGCGGCGCTCGCGGCACTGGAGCGGCGCGGGCTGCTCGACGCGGTGATCACGCAGAACATCGACATGCTCCACCGCCGCGCCGGCACGCGCGAGCTGGTCGAGGTGCACGGCAGCATCGCCACCGGCTCCTGCCCGCGCTGCGGCGACGCGGCCGCCGCGGTCGAGCTGGCCGAGGTCCGCGCCCGACTGGCCGCGGACGCCGAGGGCGTGCCGCGGTGCGAGCGCTGTCGCGGACCGCTGAAGCCCGACGTCGTGCTGTTCGGAGAGCTGCTGCCCGTCGCTGCGCTCGAGCGGGCGCGCGAGCTGTGCGAGCGGGCTGACGTGCTTCTGTGCGTCGGCTCCTCGCTGGAGGTCCATCCCGTCGCGAGCCTGCCGCTGCTCACGAGCGAGGCGGGCGGCGCCGTGGCCATCATCACGCAGGGGCCGACGCCGCTCGACGGCGTCGCCGACGTGCGCCTGCACGGCGACGTCGTGGCGGAGCTCGAGGGGCTGCTCGGCGCGCTCGGGCACGGCTGAGGCGGCCCCGGCCGGGGCGCCGGCAGTCAACGCGCCTGTTTGACCAGGTCCTGCTCAGGGGCGATGCGCCAGCGTGCGGCGAGCGTCGACAGCGCCTCGTCGAGCCCCCAGCGGTCGGCCAGCTCCTCGCCCTCGTGTTCGGGGCTCGCGCCCTTCAGCGCCATGCAGCCGCGGTTAGCGCCGATCGCCGCGATCTGAGCGACCTCGTCGTCGCTCAGAGGTGAGGGAGCGCGCACGGCGGCCAGCTCGGCGCGCTTGTCCTCGACCGGTCGGGCCCCGGGCCCGCTCTCCTGGATCAGCGTCGGCGCGACACAGTGGACGGGCGCGTGCGCGAGGTCCCAGGCGCACGCGAGCTGGAGCATCGACAGGCCGTGGCGCTCGGCGAAGGGGCGCATCAGCTCGAGCCGCTCGCGGCCCTGCTCGACCCAGCCATCGGGCCGGAACTTGCGGTGGTCGTACTCGGCGAAGACGTGGCCCGGCCCGACGTCGTCGTGGAACAGGCCGCCGTAGTCGACCACGCGCGCGATCAGGCGAACGTCGTGCGCGGCCGCCGCGTCGAGCGCCAGCTCACCCGGCCACGGCTCGAGCGGGTTGAGGATGACCATCGCCCAGTCGATCAGCTCGCCGAAGCGCTCGAAGCAGTCGATCAGGTCGAGCGTGAAGCCGTTGGCGGGCCCCGGCGCGACCCCGAGCAGGCGCGTGAGCCCGTCGTCGCGCAGCGCGCCCATGCCCTCCCAGACGGCCGGGCTCGTATAGCCGGTGCGGTCGGGATTGTGCAGCAGCAGCAGGTCGAAGCGATCGACCCCGAGCCGCTGCAGGCTGCGCTCGGCGGCCATGCGGATGTAGCCGGCGTAGTCGCCGTCGCCGCGCAGCCGCGGATCGGTGAAGCGGGGGAAGCCCTTGGCTCCTTCGCGCCGGCCCGTGTAGAAGTCGTGTCCGATCGCGCCGATCAGGCAGTAGTCCTCGCGCCGGCAGCCGGCGAGCGCGCGGCCGAGCATGGTGTCGGCCTCGCCGGCGCCATAGGCGTCGGCCGTGATCACCGTGTCGATCCCATCGCCCGGTGCCAGCAGTGCGAGCAGGCGATCCTCGGCCAGCGGCTCGCCGAAGTGCATGAAGCGCCCGCCGCTCCAGGTGCCGATCGCGGTGGTCGTCGGATCCATCGCCGCCCAGCCTAAAAGCCCGTCGCGGTGCGCGCGCGCAGCGTCGCTTCCAGGCGCCCGAGCGCGTGACGCACGACCTCCTCGTCGAGCTCCGGCTGCTCGCCGGAAGCCTCGCCCTGGGCGTCCGGCTCGTGCGCCGCAGGCGTGCGCGCGGCGCGGCCGCCGGCGCCGCGCGGCACGCCGCCGACGCCGGCGAGCGCAGCGTGGGCCTGACGCTCGACGCCCTCGCGCAGGCTGCGCAGCTCGTCGATCCGAACGGCGAGGTCCTCGCGTCCCTCGGCCGGCAGCTCGCCGAGCGCGGCGGCGTAGGCGCCCTGCAGCTCGATCGCGGCGTGAGCGACGCGACCCCGGTCGAGGTCGGCACGGGCGCGCAGCGCGAGCTCCTCGCACAGCAGCGCGACACCGCGGCCGCCGAGCAGCACGGCGAGCCGCTCCTGCGGGCGCAGCGCGGCGGCGCGATCACCGATTCGTTTGCGTCGCACGCCGCGCGGGCCGCGCCAGGGCAGCTCGACCGCGTGCGTCCACAGCCCGTCGGCGACCTGCTCGCCCTCGCCCCAGCCGGCTCGGATCACGAGCGCCTGCTCGGGGAAGACCTCGCGCACCTGTGGATCGGCGGCGGCGATCCGGTGGAAGTGCAGCACGCGGTTGAGCGCGCCGATCGCCGCGGCGATCTCGCGCTCGCCGTCGAGGTCGGACAGCCACGCCTTCGCCTGGCGCTCGGCCGAAAGCGAGACGGGATCGACGATCGTTGCCCGAGCGGTCGCCACCGGCTCGGGCTCCGGCTCGGGCTCGGCCGTGCGCCTGCGCGATCCCGAGCGTGTCGCCGCGCTCCACAGCTGACCGCGCGAGGGTGGGCGTTTGCGCGCGCCGAGCGTGCCCAGCACGACCACTCGCTCGGGGTCGGCGTCGCGCCCGGCACGCATCAGGTAGCGCCCATCCGAGGGCCCGAGCTCCCATGGGAACTCGAACTGCGTGAACAGGAACCAGCGGTCGGACATCGCTGCACCGTATCCTTCCGCTTTGGTGGTGACCGGGTAGCCGCCACGGGCTGTTCGCCCGTTCGACCACGACACCAGGAGCGCCGGATGTCAGATGCGAGCAATGTCGCCAAGAACCTGCGCGAGCGGTTGAGCGTGAACACGGAGGAGCGTCTGGGGAAGGCGCTCACCGATCTACTGGAAAACCCTCTGATAACAGGAGCGATCGGCCGGGCGTTCGACGCCCGCGAGAAGGCTTCTCAAGCACAGGAGGTCGCAATGGGAGCGCTGAACATCCCGTCGGCTGCCGACATAGAACGGCTGACGCGGAGGCTGCGAGCGGTTTCGCATCGACTGGAGGGCATCGAGGACGGGGTACAGCGCCTCGATCGCGCGCTCTCGCCGAACGCGGTGGAGTCACGCCTGTCGGCAATCGAGGAGCAGCTCGCAAAGCTCGCGGGCAGGCTCAAACCGGAGCCCGCCCGTCCCGCGCGAGCGGCTGCGGCGACGAAAACGACGCGCAGCAGATCGACCAAAGCCAAAGCCAAACCGTCCAAAGCGAAAGCAGCGAGCAAAGCGAAAGCTGCGAGCAAATCCAAAGCCGCGAGTAAATCCAAAGCCGCGGGCAAAGCGAAAGCGGCGGCCAAAGGCAAAGCCAAAGCGAAAGCGACGGCGGCCAAACGAAAAGCTACGGCGACCAAACGGAAAGCGGCAGGGGCCAAACGGAAAGCGACGGCCAAACGGAAAGTGACCGCGGCAAAAGGCAAAGCCAAAGCAGCGGCGAAAGCCGGCAAAGCGAAAGCCGCCGGCAAAGCGAAAGCGACCCGCAAAGCGGCGAGCAAAGCGAAAACTGCGGCGAGTCGCAGCAAAGCGGCGAGCAAAGCTCGCAAAGCGAAACCGGCGAAAGCCAAAGCCAAAGCGAGAGCCACGGTCAAAGCGGCCGGCAAAGCCAAAGCCGCGGCCGGGCGCAGCAAAGCAGCGAGCAAAGCCGGCAGGGCCAAACCGAAAGCGCGCCGATCCTGAACCGGCCTCGCCGCGCCGCTCAGGCGAGCGCGGCGAGCGCCGCGGCGCCCATGCGCTCGGCCGCCCCGTGCAGCCGCTCGGGCGGGATGCGCGTGCGCGCGCCGTCGTCGTCGAACGTGTCGGAGACCGCGAGCAGGCAGGCGACCGGCACCGCCTCGGCGGCGCCGAGCGCGAACAGGGTCGCGGCCTCCATCTCGACAGCGAGGGCGTCGGCATGCGCGTCCGCGCCGCGCGCGCCGGCGGGCTCGTAGAACAGGTCGACGCTGAGCACCGTGCCGACGGCCGCGCCCGGGTCGCTGCTCGCCAGCGCCTGCGTGAGCGCGGCATCGGCCGCCACGCGCTCGCCGCCGCCGAGCGCGCGCGAGGTGCCGTCGCCGCAGATGGCCTCGCGCGCGATCACCAGCCGGCCGAGCTCGAGCGAGGGCGCCAGCGCGCCGCAGGTGCCGACGCGGATCGCTCGTCGCGCGCCGAGCGCGATCAGCTCGGAGATGACGATCGCCGCCGACGGTCCGCCCATACCGGTGGCCTGGATCGTCAGCGGCTTGCCGTCGTGGGCTTCACCCGTGTACCCCCAGAGGCCGCGGTTGTGGTTGAACATCAACGGCCGCTCGAGCAGCGTCTGCGCGAGCGCCAGCGCGCGGCCGGGGTCGCCCGGCAGCAGCACGCGCTCTGCGAGCTCGGCCGTGGGGTGCAGGTGGATCACGCGCCGCGACTTTAGACTGCGCCGCATGGGAAAGCCCTTGGCGTCGCTCCCGCGTGGCTGAGCCCGCAGCAGCTCCCGCGAGCGAGCCGGCCGAGCCGACGCTGGCGCAGGTGGCGGCGCACGCCGGCGTCTCGACCGCGACCGTCGCGCGCTGGATCCGCAAGGGCCTCGTGCCGGGCTATGCAGGTCGCTGGACCCCGGCGGCGGTCGCCTACGTGCGCGTCGTCGCGCGACTGCGCGCGCGCGGGCACACGCTCGAGCAGATCAAGCGGGCCAGCGATCACGGCCAGCTCGCGGTCGGGCCGCTGGAGAACCTGCTGTCGGGCTCGGAGGGCCGGTACACGATCCGCCAGGTCGCGCGCGAGACGGGACTGGAAGAGGCGCTGATCGAGCGGCTGCTGGCCGCAATGGGAGTGGGTGCCACCTCGGGGGAGCTGCTCTCCGAGGAGGACATGGAAATGATGAAGTACGTGGCCGCCGTGCTCGAGGCGGGGCTGCCCGCGGTCGCCTTCCTGCAGCTCGCGCGCGTGTATGGGCAAGCGGTCGCCCAGATCGCCGAAGCCGAGGTGCGCCTGATCCACCTGTACGTGCACGAGCCGCTGATGCGCGAGGGGATGCCCAACGTGGAGATCGCCGAGGAGATGGAGGGCCTCGTGCGCGAGCTGATCCCGTTCGTGGTGCCGCTGCTCCGCTACACGCACGATCGCCTGCTCGGCCATTTCGTCGAGCAGGACGTGATCGGCCACATGGAGAGCGATCTGGCAGAGAGCTCCTCCGAGCAGGGCCGCGTGCGCGTGGCGATCGTGTTCGCCGACCTCGCCGGCTACGCCCGCCTGACCGTGGAGCGCGGCGACGAGGAAGCGCTGGCCGCGGTCGAGCGCTTCGTCGAGGCCGTCGAACACACGCTCCCGCCGGACGCGCGCGTGATCAAGACGCTCGGCGACGAGGTGATGGTCGTCGGGCCCGACGCCGGCAGCTTGGTGCGCTGGGCGGTCGAGCTGCGCCAGGCCACCTCGCCGGACGATCCCCCGCCGCGGATCGGCATGCACTACGGCGACGCGCTGTACCGCGACGGCGACTACTACGGGCGCGAGATCAACCAGGCTGCGCGCGTCGTGGCGCGCGCGGGCGGCGGCGAGGTGCTCGTCACGCGCCCCGTCGTGGACGTGGCCTCGGGACTCGACGGCGTGCACTTCGAGCGCATCGGCGAGGTCGGCCTGAAGGGCTTCTCCGAGCCGACCGAGCTGTTCCTCGCGGCGGCGCGGGAGCCCTAGGGGGCGGCAGTGGACGTCGCCGGTGGCGAGGTCGAGCGGGTGCGGGCGGCGGTCCGCGACGGCGGCCTGCTCGACGGCGCGCCCTCGCTCGTGGCGATGCTCTCGGGTGGACGCGACTCGGTCTGCCTGCTCGACGTGGCGGTCGCGCTGCGAGGGGCCGGCGCCGTGCACGCGCTGCACGTCAACTACGGTCTGCGCGCGGACGCCGACGCAGATGAGCGGCATTGCGCGGCGCTGTGCTCGCAGCTCGGCGTCGAGCTCGCGGTGGTGCGCGCCGCGCCGCGGGATACAGGCGAGGCGGGGACGGGCGAGGGCAATCTCCAGGCGTGGGCGCGCGAGCTCCGCTACGAGGCGGCCGAGCGGCTCGCCGGCGAGCGCGAAGCGCTGATCGCGACCGGGCACACGGCGAGCGATCAGGTCGAGACGATCCTCTACCGGCTGGCGGCTTCGCCGGGCCGGCGCGCGCTGCTGGGGATGCCGGCGGCGGAGGGTCGGCTCGTGCGCCCGCTGCTGACGCTGACGCGCGGGCAGACGGCGGCCTACTGCGAGCAGCGCGGCCTCGGCTGGCGCGAAGATCCGAGCAACGAGGACGAGCGTTTCGCGCGCGCGCGTGTGCGCGCTCGGCTGGTGCCGGCGCTGCGGGCGGTCCACCCGGCGGCCGAGTCGAACGTGCTGCGAACGGCGCGGCTCCTGCGCGAGGAGGGCGAACTGCTCGACGCGCTCGTCGAGGCCGAGCTCGAGGGCGGCACCAGCGTGGAGCTGGCCCGGCTCGAGGCGATCGCGCCGGCGCTCGCGCGCCTGGTCGTGATCAGGCTGGCCGAGCGCGCGGCGGGCACCTACGTGCCGCAGGCCGGCGAGCGCGTGCAGGAGCTGCTCGCGCTCGGCCGTCGTGGCGGCCACGCCGAGCTGCACGTCGGCGGCCAGGCGGGAGCGGTGATCGAGGGCGGGCGCCTGAGCATGCGCCGGCTGCCGCCGCGGGCGGATCGCAAGAGGCCGCCGCGCGGCGACTAGACTGCTCCCGGTGGCGAGTCCGGTGAGTGCTCCAGAGGAGTCCGCGGTCGGCGAGGTGCTGGTGAGCGCCGAGGAGGTGCAGCGGCGCGTGGCCGAGCTGGGCGAGCAGATCTCGCGCGACTACGCGGGCCGCTCGCTGCTCCTGGTCGGCGTGTTGAAGGGCGCCGTCTTCTTCCTCTCAGACCTGATGCGCTACATCGACGTGCCGGTGGAGGTCGACTTCATGGCCGTCGCCTCCTACGGCTCGGCGACGGACTCATCGGGCGTGGTCCGCATCCTCAAGGATCTCGACGCCTCGATCGAAGGGCGCGACGTGCTGATCGTCGAGGACATCGTCGACTCCGGCCTGACGCTGCAGTACCTGATGCGCAACCTCGGCTCGCGCAACCCGAGCACGCTCGAGGTGTGCGCGCTGCTGACCAAGCCCGAGCGGCGCAAGGTCGACCTGCCTACACGCTACGTCGGCTTCGAGATCCCCAATCGCTTCGTCGTCGGCTACGGCCTGGACTACGACGAGCGCCACCGAAACCTGCCCTTCGTGGCAGTGCTCGAGCGCTGAGCGGCGCAAGGAGCGCCGCTCGCGGGCGGTTGAATACGGCGCTCCGAGGTCATGTACGCAAGCGTACAAGCGGCCGGCCGAATCGCAGCCCCATGGTAGGCTAGGAGCCTGGTGACCACGCTTTCCGACGGCGCCAGAGCACTCGAAACAAGCCCATGAGTCGTTTCTTCAAGAGCGCCGCTTTTCCGATCCTGATCGTGGTCGTGCTGGCGTTCCTCGCCGTCAAACTGGTCAACCCGGGCTCGAGCGAGCACCGCTCACACAGCTACCAGACGCTCGTCGCGAGGGAGCTGCCCCAGGGCGAAGTCAACGAAGTCAAGTTCAAGAACAAGGGCAAGTCGCTCGAAGTCAAGCTCAAGAACAAAGAAAACTACGAAGTCGGCTACATCGAGCAGGCCGCGCCTGAACTGATCAAGGAACTCCGCACTGCCGGGGTGAAGTACAACGTCGAATCGGAAAAGAGCAGCGCGCTGCTGAGCCTGCTCACGTACATCATCCCGTTCGTCCTGTTCTTCGGCTTCTGGATCTTCCTGATGAACCAGGTGCAGGGCGGCGGCTCGAAAGTGATGTCGTTCGGCAAGTCGCGCGCCAAGCGCCTGTCGGCGGACTCGCCCAAGATCACCTTCCGCGACGTGGCGGGCGTCGACGAGGCGGTCGAGGAGCTCCACGAGATCAAGGAATTCCTCGAGAACCCGAAGAAGTTCCAGGCGCTCGGGGCACGGATCCCGACGGGCGTGCTGCTCTATGGCCCGCCCGGCACCGGCAAGACGCTGCTCGCCCGCGCGGTGGCCGGCGAGGCGGGCGTGCCGTTCTTCTCGATCTCAGGCTCGGACTTCGTCGAGATGTTCGTCGGCGTCGGCGCCTCGCGCGTGCGTGACCTGTTCGAGCAGGCCAAGCAGAACAGCCCGTGCATCATCTTCATGGACGAGATCGACGCGGTCGGCCGTCACCGCGGCGCCGGTCTCGGCGGCGGGCACGACGAGCGCGAGCAGACGCTCAACCAGCTGCTGGTGGAGATGGACGGCTTCGAGGCGAAGGACAACATCATCATGATCGCGGCCACCAACCGGCCCGACATCCTCGACCCGGCGCTGCTGCGCCCCGGCCGCTTCGACCGTCAGATCGCCGTCGACCGTCCCGACCGCAAGGGGCGGGCGAAGATCCTCGAGGTGCACACGCGCGGCAAGCCGCTGGCGAAGGTGATCGACATCGATGCGCTCGCGGGGCAGACCCCCGGCTTCACCGGCGCGGACCTGTCGAACCTGATCAACGAGGCGGCGCTGCTGTCGGCGCGCACGGGCAAGCGCGAGATCGGCCAGGACGAGCTCGAGGAGGGGATCATGCGCGTGATCGCCGGCCCCGAGAAGAAGACCCGCGTGATGAGCGAGAAAGAGCGACTGATCACGGCCTACCACGAGATGGGTCACGCGCTCGTGGCGCACTTCCTCGAGCACTCCGACCCCGTCCACAAGATCTCCGTGATCTCGCGCGGTCAGGCGCTCGGCTACACGATCTCGATGCCCCAGGAAGACCGCTTCCTGACGACGCGGGCGGAGCTGCGAGACGCGATGGCGATGACGCTCGGCGGACGCGCCGCCGAGGAACTGATCTTCGGCGAGATCACGACGGGCGCCTCGAACGACATCGAGAAGGTGACGGCCACGGCCAAGCAGATGGTGATGCGCTTCGGCATGAGCGAGAAGCTCGGCCCGCGCGTGTTCGGGCACGACCACGGGCAGCCCTTCCTGGGCCGTGAGTTCTCGACCGAGCCCGACTACTCCGACGAGATCGCGCGCGAGATCGACGACGAGGTGCGTCGCATCATCGAGGCGGCGCACCAGCGCGCGCGCGACATCCTCACCGAGCACCAGCACGACCTCACGAAGATCTCCGAGATCCTCGTCAAGCGCGAGACGATCGAGAAGGAGGAGTTCCTAGCGCTGCTGGCCGGCAAGAGCGAGGACGAGGTGTTCGGCGTCGAGGAGGAAACCAAGCCCGAGCTGCCGGCGCCGCCCGTTCCCGACCGCGGCACGCCGGAGCGCGAACCGCCGCGTACGATCCCGCGCCCCGGTCTCGCCGGGGGCACGGCCGAGTCGCGCGGGCACGATCCGGAGCCGCCCACAGTCGTATAGATGAGCGATCCCGGCGGCTACCGCCTGATGGGGATCGTCAACGCCACGCCGGACTCCTTCTCCGACGGCGGGCTCTTCCTGGAGCCGCGGGTGGCCGTCGATCACGCATGCGCGCTGATCGAGCAGGGCGCGGAGATCGTCGACGTGGGCGGCGAATCGACGCGCCCGGGAGCACTCGCGATCACGGCGGAGGAGGAGCTGCGGCGCGTGCTGCCCGTGGTCGAGGGGATCGTGGCGAGAACGGGCGCCGATGCCAAGGGGCCGATCCAGGTCTCGATCGACACGAGCAAGTCCGCGGTCGCCCGCGCGGCGCTGGCGTCGGGCGCGAGCCTGGTCAACGACGTGAGCGCGCTGCGCGCCGATCCGGAGATGGCCTCGGTCGTGGCGGAGAGCGGCGCCGACTGCTGCCTGGTTCACATGCTCGGCCTCCCCGGTGCGCCGTGGCCGGAGCCGCGCTACGAGGACGTCGTCGACGAGGTCCGCTCGGCGCTTGAAGAGCGGATGGCCTTCGCGGTGCGCGAGGGGATCTCCGAGGAGCGCCTGCTGCTCGATCCCGGCATCGGATTCGGCAAGACGGTCGAGCACAACCTCACCCTGCTGCAGCGCTTGCAGGAGCTCGTCGCGCTCGGCCCGCCGATCGTGATCGGCACCTCGCGCAAGAGCTTTCTGGGGCGCATCGGCGGGCGGGAGGCCGGCTCGGCGCGCCTGGGCGGCACGATCGCCTCCAACGTGATGGCGCTGGAGCGCGGAGCTCGCGTGTTCCGGGTGCACGACGTGGCTCCGCTGCGCGAGGCGCTCGCGGTGGCGACTGCTACGTTGGCGGGACGATGGACGGAGAGCAGCGGGGCGAGGAACCCGACGACGGAGACGAGCTAGACGACGATCCGCGCGACTCCGAAGAGCGCGAGGAGGCCGCCGAGGCGGTCACGGTCGAGATAACGGGCCTTTCCCTCTACACCCACCACGGCGTCAGCGACGCCGAGCGCGAGGTGGGCCAGCGCCTCGTGCTGGACCTGCGACTCGACGTCGGCGAGACCGACGCGACGGTCACGGACTCGATCGAGGACACGGTCGACTACGCCGAGGTGTGCCAGCTCGTCGCGCTGATCGCCCAGCAGCGCTCGCACAAGACGCTCGAGCGGCTGTGCAGCACGATCGCCAATCGACTGCTCGAGGACTACCAGCTGGAAGGCGTCTGGGTGAAGGCGACCAAGCCCGAGCCGCCGATCCCGCTGAGCGTCGACGAGGTCTCTGTCGAGGTCTGGCGGGAGGGAGAGGCGTAGAGTTCGTGGCGATGCTGCACGGGCACCGGATCGAAGCGTCATGAGCACGGCGGAACGCTTCCGCGCGGCGGTCGAGCACAAAGACCTCGCCGCGGCGGGCGAGCTGCTCGCGCCGGACATCGTCTTCCACAGCCCCGTCACCTTCCAGCCGTTCCTCGGACGCGAGACGGTGTCCGCGCTGCTCGGCGAGGTCGCGCAGGTGTTCGAGGACTTCCGCTACACCGACGAGCTCGCGATGGACGGCGCGCACGCTCTGATCTTCCGCGCGGGGGTCGCCGGCACCGACCGCGAGATCGAGGGCATCGACCTGCTGCGCTTCGACGCCGACGGACTGATCGCCGACTTCACCGTGATGCTGCGCCCGCTCTCGGCGCTCGTGCCGTTCGCCCAAGCGATGGGCGAGCGCGCGCAGGCCGCGGGGCTGCAGACCACGCGCACCTGAGGCCGGCGTGCCGGAGCGCCTCGGCTTGCTCGGCCTCGGCTCCAACGTGGGCGATCGCCGCGCGGAGCTGCAGGCGGCGGTGGACGCGCTGCCGGGCGCCGGGATCCGGCCGCTGGCGAGCTCCTCGACCTACGACACGGACCCGGTAGGGGAGGTGCCCGACCAGCCGAGCTTCCTCAACGCCTGCCTGCGCGTGGCCACCTCGCTCGAGCCGCTGGAGCTGCTCGACGCGGTCAAGCACGTGGAGCGAGAGCGCGGACGGGGTGGGGGCGGGGTACGCCACGGACCGCGCTCGATCGACATCGACGTGCTGTTGCTGGGCGAGTTGCAGCTGCGCAACGAGCGTATGACGGTGCCACACGAGCAGCTGCTGAGCCGCCGCTTCGTGCTAATCCCAGCGCTCGAGCTCGACTTCGTCGCGACCGTGCCCGACGGCCGGCGCCTGTCCGACGCGCTCGCGGCGATGGCGCTCGACGAGGGCGTGCGCTGGGCGGGGCCGCCGCTGCGGCTGCCCTGAGCGGCGACGCGCGCGCCGGGCCGCGGCAAGCGCCTCCGCGGAAGCCGAGGTCAGCGCGCGGGTCAGGGTGGAGGCGATCTCGGCGCGGCGCATCAGCGCACGACCACCTTGCCCCGCATGCCCTTGTTGACATGCACGGTGCAGATGTAGGAGAAGGTGCCGGCTCGCGGGAAGCGGACGGTCAAGGAGCCGCGCGAGCCGGTGCGCGAGTGGACGCTGCGGAAGGTGACGTTGTGTTCGCTGCCGCGGATGTTCCAGGACCACCTGACGCTGTCGCCGCGCCTGATCGTCAGCGTGCTCGGGCGGAAGCTGAACCCCGAGAGCGCGACGGCCCGGGTGCTTGCGGCGTGGGCGCGGGCACTCGCCACGGTCGCGCGCCCGCCGGCGAGCGCGCCGCCGGGAACGGTCGCGGCAAGCGCGCTCAGCGCGAGCGCCGCGGCGGAAACGGATGGGATCTTCAGGTGCCGCTGCTGTGTGCTCATACCGACCAGATGCCGTTTCGCCTCAGATCTTCCCGCGCGCGGCTCATCACCGGCTCAGGAGGCTACGGAGCGATGCTCGTCCCAGCTGGCCAGGCGCAGCAGCGTGGCGCCGCCGACGCCCCGCCCGGAGACGACGCAGAGGTGCCCCTGGCGCAGCCACGCCACGGCAGGGGCGCCGTTGATCGTGAGCAGCCGGTAGGGCGTGCCGTCCCGTCGCATGACGACGCCGCCACTGCCCTGCGAGGGGGCGCTGCCGGCGACGATCGAGTAGCCGATCCGCTGGCCGCGGCCGTTCTCGTAGAAGATGGTCGTGACGGTCCGGCCGTCGACCCGGTCGGTGCGGGACCCGGTGGAGCGCCAGCCGAAGTGCTCGCCCCAGTAGGGGAAGGACACGCCTTCGACGTCGGCGGCCAGCTCGTGTCGATCGTTCGCGTTCTCGGCCGGCGCCGGCTGGGTCGCCGGACGGTGTGTCAACGCCGCGGTGTCGCGCACGCTGAGCGTCGTCGAGCTGCCGCTGAGGGCGAAGGCGAGCGCGAGCGCCAGCGCGGCGGCCGCGATCGCGCCGACGGCGGCGAGTCGCGGAGCGAGCCCGAAGGGACGCGTCGCAGCGGGCTGCCCTCCTCGCCGCCGCGCCCCGCCAGAGCGCGCGGCGATCATCGCCTCGACCTTGTGGTGCAGCGACTCGGGCGCGCGCTCGTCGATCGAGTGCAGCAGCTCGACGAGCTCGGCCTCGTCGGTCGGACGCGGGTTCGATGTACGTGGATCGGTCATGGCAGGTCCCTACCCGGAAGGACTCCGCCGGGACGCAATTGTTCCCGGCGCGCCTGGGCGATCTCGCCGCCCGTCCCCTTGGCCCCGAGCGTCGTCTCGCTGCCGCGGCGGTCGCCGCCTCCGCTCGTGCGCCGCGCGCCGCCTCCGCCGGCGCTCACGCTGCCGCCTCCGGACTCCGTCTCATCGCCCAGTCGCCGCGCGACCTGCTTGCGCGCGCGGAACAATCGCGTGGTGATGGTCGCCTCGCGCACGCGCAGGGCCCGCGCCGCCTCGCGGTAGGAGAGGCCGAGCACGTCGATCGCCACGAGCGCCATGCGGAAGTCCTCGGGCAGCTCGGCGATCGTCGCGTAGACCTCCTGGATCTCGAGCGCCTGCTCCGGCCTGCCGACGGGCTTTGGATCGGCCGTCACGACGTCCTCCAACGTGGCCACGGTGACCGGGCGGCGGCCCGCCGTGCGCCGGCTTGTCAGGAACGTGTTGCGCAGCACTCGCATCAGGTAGTAGAGCTCGTCGTCTCCTTGCAGCATGCGTGGCCGCGACAGCACGCGTGCGAAGGTCTCCTGCACGAGATCCTCGGCGTCCTCGCGCGAGCCGCACAGTCCCCACGCGGCGCGGTAGAGGCGATCGACGTGCTGGCTGAGGGACTCGGGGTCGAGGATGCGCATTGGACGGGTGGTCGACGGCCCGGGCTGGGACTCGACCTCACGGCGACTGTACCGCCGCGCGGCATCGGCGTGCTGGTCTTGAGGAGATCCGGGGAGGATTGGCCCCGGGCGGCGCCAGGGATGGCATGCGCCGGCTAGGGTCGAGCGCGCCGTCGCGCTGCGCGCCCCCGCGCGGTAGCGACCCTCGCGGCGAGGCCTAGACGCCGGCGGGCGTGGCGGGCACCCACGCTGCGGGCAGCACGCCGGCGGGTACTTCGCCCGGGGAGGGGGGGAAGTAGCGGGCGAGCGAGGCCGCGGGGTGCGCCTCGATCAGCGGACGCAGGTCGGCGATCGTGAGCAGCAGCTGGATCGTGCTGCCGATCTGCAGATCGGCGGCATTGGGCTGCTCGCCGCCGAGCAGGCCCTCGGCGATCCAGGCGTCGATTCGCTCGAGCTGGGAGGGCAGCGCGGCGAGATCGGCGCGCACTGCGTCCTCGCGCGCCTTGTTCTTGAACGCCATCAGCCGCGCCGTCAGCGGCGCGGCTGGCCGTTGCAGGGCTTTGGGGAGGGGAAGCTTGGCGTCGCCGGCGTAGCTCAGCATCGCCTCGGGCACACGCAGGAAGGCGAGGTCGAGGATGCGCCGCGGCGCGCCCTGCAGCACCGCATCGCCCCAACGCTCGGCCTCGAGCACCTGGGCGTAGGCGGGGGTGCCGGCGGCAGGCAGCAGCGCGGGCTCGGCCACGAGCTCGTCGAGCCGGCGCATGATGGTCCGCGACCCGACGAGCCGCTCGCCGTCGATGCGCATGCCCGGGACGGTGACGCCGCCGTAGCGCAGCGGTCCTACCACCAGCGGCGTCAGCGGCAGCAGATCGACGCGGCTGAAGTCGATCGACTTCATTCGCAGCGCCACTTCGACAGCGGCGCAGGGGTGCGAGCCGGGGAGTGCGTACAGCGTGGTCGTGCTGGTCGACATCGGCAGGCCGAGCATAATGGTCGCCGATGCTGCTCGTCGTCGACGTGGGCAACACGCAGACGCACTTCGGTGCGTTCCGGGATCGGGAACTGGTTGAGCACTGGCGCTTTGCGACGGTGCGTCAGTCGACGGCCGACCAGCTCGGCGCGGCGCTGCGCAATCTGATGGAGCTGCGCGGCTACGGCTTCGGCGACCTGGAGGCGTCGGTTGTCTCCTCGACGGTGCCCCAGCTGGAGCCGGAGTGGACGGCGATGGCGAGCCGCTACCTGCGCCACGAGATGCTGGTGGTCGGCCCGGGCACGAGGACGGGCATGGCGATCCGCTACGACAACCCGCGCGAGATCGGCGCGGACAGGCTGGTCAACGCGGTGGCGATCCGCG
>DATNDZ010000011.1:0-63213 GCA_035553095.1 Solirubrobacteraceae bacterium
TCGCGCAACTTCGGTCACCAGGCCGCGCTCACCGCCGGTCTCGAGCACGCCGCCGGCGACGTGGTGGCGATGATCGATGCGGACCTGCAGGACCCGCCCGAGCTGATCCCGGAGATGATCGCCCAGTGGAGCCAGGGCGCCGACGTCGTGTACGCGGTGCGCAAGCAGCGTGAGGGCGAGACCGCCTTCAAGCTGGCCACGGCGTCGTGGTTCTACAAGCTGTTCGACAAGCTCGCGCAGGTCGACCTGGAGCTGAACTCGGGCGACTTCCGCCTGCTCGACCGGCGCGCGCTGGACGCGCTGCTGGCGATGACCGAGCGCTCGCGCTTCTTGCGCGGAATGACCGTGTGGGTCGGCTTCAACCAGACGGCCGTCTCCTATGAGCGCGACGCGCGCCACGCGGGCGAGACGAAGTACACGGTGCGCAGGATGCTGCGCTTCTCGCTCGACGCGATCACCTCGTTCTCGCACCTGCCGCTGCAGCTCGCCACCTACATCGGCATCCTCTCGGCGGGCCTCGCCTTCGTGGCGATCCCCGTCGTGATCGCGTTGCGGGCGTTCGACTCCTACCTGCCGGGATTCGGCTCGATCACGATCGCGATCCTGCTGCTCGGCGGGATTCAGCTCATCGCCATCGGCGTGATCGGCGAGTACGTCGGGCGGATCTACGACGAGGTCAAGCACCGCCCGCTGTACATCGTGCGTGAGGAGCGAAACCGCCCGCTGCCGCCGGGGGCGCCCGCCGCGCCGGCCGCGCGCGCGGGTCTCTCGGCGCGCGCGACGCAGCGCGTCGGCCGGTAAACGGTCGATCCTCCGACCCCGAGAACACCGCTCCGGCGCGCCGGGTGCGGTGTTGAGGCCCACATGAGATCGCTCATGCGTGCGCTGCCCTGCCTGGCAGCGACGCTGGCGTGCGCCACGGCCGCGCCACCCGCGCCGGCGCTCGCCGAGTCGTGCCCGGGGGCGGGCGCCGCGCCGTGCCCGTACGCCTCGGCCTCGATCGTAGGTCAGCGCGCGGAGGGCGTGCTGCGCTTCCCGGAGGCGGTCGCCCTGGACACGCAGGGCAACGTCTACGTGGCCGACCAGCTCAGCTACGTCGTGCAGAAGTTCTCGGACGCGGGCGTGTTCGAGGCCGAGTGGGGCTCCTACGGCGGCGGGCGCGGCCAGTTCGGCCCGATCGGCGGCCTGGCGACGGATGCTGCCGGGAACGTCTACGTGGTCGATTCCAGCCACAACAGGATCCAGAAGTTCGATCCGAACGGGACGTTCATCCTGCAATGGGGGCACAAGGGCTCGGAACCGGGCCAGTTCAGATTCGGCTCCTCGCAGGACTACACCAAGCCACCGGGCGGCGGGATCGCGGTCGCCGGCAACTACGTGTACGTGGCCGACTCGGGCAACAACCGCATCCAGCGCTTCAGCCTCGAAGGCGGCGAAGCGATGGAATGGGGCACGAAGGGATCGGGACCCGGCCAGTTCCGCTACCCGCGCGGCGTCGCGGCCAACGCGAGCGAGGTGCTGGTGGCAGACGACGACAACCACCGCATCGAGAAATTCGACCCCAACGGCGCCTACCAGAGCTCGGTGGGATCGCAGGGAACGGGGCCGGGCCAGTTCGCCTTCCCCTACGGCGTCTCGCTCGATGCGGCGGGCAACGCGTACGTGGCCGACGACCTCGGCCATCGCGTGGTCAAGCTGGGGCCCGACCTGTCGTTCCTAGGCGCGTGGGGCGGCTACGGCACGAAACCGGGGCAGCTCGCGTTTCCCCGCGCGATCGCGAGCGACCCGGCGGGCGACAACTACGTGGCCAACACGGCCAACGGTCGCATCGAGGTCTATGACCCGGAAGGGCGCTTCCTGCGCACGATCGGCGCCTCGGCGCGGGGGCTCGGACAGCTCACCGGTCCGCGCGGGCTCGCGCTCGACCCCACGGGCGGGCTGCTGGTATCGGACACGGTCGGCAACCGCGTCGAGCTGTTCGCGCCGTTGACAGGCGCTTTCGCGGGGCAGTGGACGGTCGCGGGCGGCTACCGCGCGGGCTTCTTCAAGCCGACGGGCATCGGCATCGACCCGCGCGGCTCGGTCTACGTGGCCGACCAGGGCAACGAACGGCTCGTGCGCATGTGGGGCGACGGCACGTACCTGTCAGAGCTGGGCGGGCCCAATGGCGTGGGCGGCGCGCAGCTCAACGGCGTGGCGGCGGTCGCGGTCGCGCCACGCTCGGGGCGCACGTACGTGGCCGACGCCGGCCACAACCGCGTGCTCGTCTACGGACCGGAAGGCTCTCTGCTCGCGCGCTGGGGCACCGGCGGCGGCAACGGCTCGCCCGGCAACGCGCCCGGCTCGTTCAGGCAGCCCACGGGCGTGGCCGTCAGCAGTGTCGCCGCGGGTGAAGAAGTCCTATACGTGGCCGACAAAGGCAACGATCGCATCGTCAAGCTCGACGCAAACGGCAACGTCCTTCACATCTGGGGCTCGCGCGGGGTTGGCGAGGGACGCTTCCGCGCCCCGGTCGGGGTGGCGGTCGACGGCGCCGGCAACGTCTACGCACTGGACGCCGAAAACAACCGCGTGCAGGAGTTCGACCCGAACGGGCGCTTCCTCGCGCGCTGGGGCTCGCGCGGCACGGGCCTCGGCCAGTTCTCCCAGGCGTCGGCGATAGCGACCGACTGCGCGGGGAGCGTGTACGTGGCGGACACGAACAACAACCGCGTCGAGCGCTTCAACCCGGTGAACCCTGCGCCGAGCGGGTGCCTGCCGGCAGGCTCCTGGCCGCCGCCGCTCGACGTCGCGCCGGTGCTTCGCATCCGCCTGCCGCGCGCGAGCGGCGTGCTTGCCCGACACGCGCTGGCGCTGAGCGTCGGCTGCGAACGCGGCTGCAAGATCCTCGCCAGCGGCACGCTCGCGCCGCGCGGGGGCCGCACGCCGGTGCGGCTGCTCGCCCTCGCGCGTGCGCTGCCGCGCGCCAAGGCCGGGCACGTGCGGCTGCGAGTCGGTTCGCGCGGGCTCCACCGTCTGCAGCGGGCGCTCGGCAAGCGCCGCACGATGACCGCTCGCGTTCGGATCGTGGCGGTCGGCCCGACGGGGCGCAGGACCACGGCGACACGCACGTACGCGGTCTCGCGCTAGCCGCGCGGTCCACGCCGCGCCACAGAGCTACGGCCCCCGCCGGCGTTGCCGATAATGCAGACATGGCAAGCGAGCCAGACATGGCAAGCGAGCAGCGCTGGCAGGAGGACCAATCGGGCATGGACCACCGGCGCGAGCGGGTGCGGGTCGAGACGGAGCGCCACCGCATCGAAGGCAACCTGACGCTCGCGCGCGACGGCTACCGCAGCCGCGTCTCGGACGTCCTCAACGCCTCCGAGCGCGACTTCATCACGCTGACCGAGGCCACGGTCGAGCCCTTGGAGGGCGGCCCGCGCGAGCTGCACCAGTTCCTGACGCTCGCGCGCCGCCACATCGTCTTCGCCGTCGCCGGAACCGAGTCGGCCGAGGAGTAGGTGGCCCGGCGCGGGGCCGGGCGACGGCTGCCGGCGGTTCTCGCACTCGGCGCCGACCAGCGCCACTGGCCGGCCAGCGCCGTTAAGATCGTGCGTTCGTGCGAAGACGTGCTGCGATCGCCAGGCTGGTGGCCGTGCTGCTGCCGGCACTCGCGCTCGCGCCGGTGAGCGGCGCGGCGGCAGCGCCGGGGCAGCTGTACGGGTTCGGCGAAAACGCGGCCGGCCAGCTCGACGGCACGACGGCCACGGGCAGCGAAGCCGCCAACCCCACGCCGGCCCTGATCGCGCTGCCGGGCGCAACCGGCCCGGTCGTCGAGACGGCGGCGGGCGGGCGCTTCACGCTCGCGCTGACCTCGACGAACCAGCTGTTCGCCTTCGGCAGCAACCGCTACGGGCAGCTCGGGGTGGCGGCGGGCAGCGGCAGCGCGGCGGCGAACCCGACGCCGCGGCTCGTCACGCTCAGCGGCGCCGGCGGGCGCGTCGCTGCGCTGGCCGCCGGCCTCACACACAGCCTGGCGCTGACCTCGACCGGCGAGCTGTACACGTTTGGCGAGAACCAGTTCGGCCAGCTCGGCCGCGCGAGCGGCAGCGGCACCGAAGACGACAATCCGGCGGCCGAGCGGGTGCTCGCGCCCGGCCTGGTCGGTCAGCTCGTGCAGGTCGCGGCGGGCTGCGAACACAGCCTCGCGCTGAGCTCGACGGGGCAGTTGTTCGCCTTCGGTGGCAACCGCTACGGCGAGCTGGGCACGCCCGTGAACGCGGGCTCGACCAACCCCAACCCGACGCCGTTCAGGGTCACGCTGCCGGGGGCGAGCGGCCCCGTGGTGCAGGTGGCGGCGGGCTGCGAACACAGCCTCGCGCTGACCTCGACGGGACAGCTGTTCGCCTTCGGGGGCAACCGCTACGGCGAGCTCGGCAGCTTCACGCACGCCGGGACGACGACGCCGAACCCGACGCCGGCGCTGGTCGGCCTGCCGGCGGCTGCCGGGAGGCCGACGGCGATCGCCGCCGGTGGCTTCCACAGCCTCGTGCTCACATCCGGCGGCGCGATCTACGCGTTCGGGCGAAACCAGTACGGCGAGCTCGGCAGCGCGGCCGGCAGCGGCAGCGAAAGCCCGATCCCGACGCCGGTCGCGGTGGCGCTGCCGGGCGCCGGCGCTCCCGCGGTCGGGCTGGCCGCGGGCAGCCTGCACAGCCTGGCGATCACCGCGAGCGGCCAGCTCTACGCGTTTGGCTCGAACCGGCGGGGGCAGCTCGGCAGCTCGCACAACAGCGGAACGAGCTCGCCGAACCCGACCGCGACGGCGGCGTCGCTGCCACAAGGCACCTCGATCGACGCGGTCGGGCGGGGACCGGCGGCGGAATTCACGATCGCGCAGGTGGCAGACCTGGCGGTGCTCTCGGGCTCGCTGCCGAATGGCCAGGTCGGCGTCCCCTACTCGGCGAGCGCCGTGGCGGCTGGAGGAGTGGGCGGCTACAGCTGGAGCGCGAGCGGGCTCCCGCCCGGCCTCTCGATCGATCAGGCGACCGGCGCGATCGTGGGAATCCCCTCGGCGGCGAGCACGAGCAGCGTCGTCCTGCGCGTGACCGACGCGTTCGGCGTGGCTGCGACGAGCCCGCCGATCGCGCTGACGATCGCACCGGCGGCGCCGGCACGCGCCTTCCTCTCGACCACGCTCACGGAAGCCCAGATCCGCCAGAGCCTGCGCCAGCAGCTGGGGATGAAGGGACGCAGCGCGCGGATCTCGAGCCTGCGCAAGCGCCGTCGCTACGCCTATGCGTTCACTGCGCTCACCGCTGGAACGCTGGCGATCGAGTGGTGGTATCTGCCGCCGGGCACGCGCCTCGCACGAAGCTCCGCGCGCGTGCTCTGCGCGGCCGGCCGCCTGACGTTCCCGACGGCGGGCACGAGGACGATCGTGCTCAAGCTGACGCGCCGGGGGCGCGTCCTGCTGCGCCATCGCAGGACGATTGCACTGACGGCGAAGGGCAGCTTCACGCCGGTGGGCAAACCCACCGTCACCGCTACGAAGGCGTTCAACCTCGCGCGCTGAGCACGCGACAGCGCGCGCCCCTAGCCCGGCGCGGATCGTCTCGGGCGGGCAGAGCGGCGTCGACCGCGCCGCGCTCGACTTCGCGATCGCGCACGGCATCCCCTACGGCGGTTGGTGCCCGCGCGGCGGCTGGGCCGAGGATCGGCCCGACCCGCCGGGCCTGCTCGCGGCCTATCCCGGTCTGCGTGAGACCCCCAGCGACGACCCTGCCGAGCGCACGCGCTGGAACGTCCGCGACAGCGATGCCACGCTGCTCATCCTCGCCGGTGGCGAGCCGACGAGCGGCTCGCCGGGGGTCGAGGCGACCGAACGGGCGGCGATCGAGATGGGGCGGGCGCTGCTGCGCGTGGGCCCGGGCGAGGGCGCGGACGCGCACGTGCGCGTCGAGCGCCTGCTCGGTGAGCTGCCGGCGGGCTGCACGCTCAACGTGGCCGGGCCGCGGCAGAGCGAGGCGCCGGACGCCTATGCCCTCGGCCTGCGGATGCTCGAGCTGCTGTTCGGCTGAGCCCGATGCGGCTCAGGCGGCGCTCTCGCCCGCGAACTCGCCGACGAAGCTGATCTCGGGCTCGAGCGCCTGACCGCTGCGCTCGAGCACCTCGGCCTGCACGCGGGCGATCAGCCCGCGCACGTCGGCCGCGCTGGCGTGCGCGGCGTTCAGTATGTAGTTGGCGTGGCGATGGGACACTTCCGCGCCGCCCACGCGCACGCCCTTGAGCCCTGCTTCGTCGATCAGCCGCCCGGCGCCGACGTCGGCGATCTTGCGGAAGATGCTGCCGGCGCTCATGTGCACGGCTTCGGGCGGATGCTTCTCGTGCCGCCACGCCGCGTTTGCCTGGATCGTGCGACGGAGCTCGTCCGGGTCTGCGGGCGAGAGCTCGAACGTCACGTCGAGCACGACGTCGCGACAGGTGTGCAGCACGCTGAAGTCGTAGCCGAACTGGAAGTAGTCGCGGTCGACCTCGCGCACCTCCGCGCCGCTGAGCACGCGCGCCCCTTGGACGATCTCGGCGATGAACACCGTCCTGCTGCGATCGGGAGAGAGAAAGTGCAGGTTCTGCCACAGCGCGCCGCCCACCGTCGAGGGGATCTCGATGTAGTGCTCGAGGCCGGACAGCCCCAGCTCGACGGATGCGTTCAGTGCGTCGGCGACAATCACACCGCTCTCGGCCCGCATCACGCCGTCGGCGATCGCCATCCCGTTCGCCTCGTTCTTGATCACGAGCCCGCGAAAGCCGAGGTCGCCGACGAGGATGTTGGCGCCGCAGCCGAGCACGAACCAGTCGACGCGCTCGCGCTCGGCCCAGCGGACGGCATCGGCGAGCTCCTCGGCGCTCCGCGGCACGGCGAGGATGTCGGCCGGACCGCCGATCCCGAAGGTCGTGTACGGAGCGAGCTCGACGCCGCGCCGCGCGTTGGGGAGTCCGCCGAGATCGAGGTCTGCGGCTATGCCTGTGGGGCGGTGCATCGCGGGAGCCGACGGAGCATAGCCCGCGCCGCTTACGTCCCTTGTCGCTAGCCGCGCCCGCGCGGCGGGCACGAACGTCACGCGCGGCTGTCGTCGCCGGTCAATGAGCCCTCAGAGCCCGGCGCATCAAGGCGAGCCCCAAAGCCCCGCCGAGTGCGCGTCCGCTCCCGTGGAGCGTCGAGCCGCGGCTACGCCGACAGGTGGCTCAGCTGATTCTCTTGGACGAGCGGCTCCCAGCGCTCCAGCGCGATGGAGATGATCGTCGGCCCGCCCGGGCGGCTGTCGATCCGGCACTGCCCACCGAGTAGCCGCACGCGCTCGTGCATAGCGACCAGGCCGAGGCGTCCCTTGCGCGCGGCGCGTACGAGGGTGGCCTCGAGGTCGAAGCCGCAACCGTTGTCGAGTACTTGTGCCTCGATGCCCTGCATGTTGACCGACACGGCGATCTCCACCTCCGTTGCATTGCTGTGCTCACGGACGTTGGTCAGCGCCTCGTTGATGATGTTCAGCAGAGCTATCTGCTGGGACACCGAAAGCATCGTCACCTCGCCCTCGAGCGTGAGGCGGGGCTCGATGTTCGTGCGGGCTGCGAACGCTTGGGCGACGTCACGCAAGGCCTTAGTGAACGACCGGTTCAACGGGACCGAGGCAGCATGCACTTCGTTAGACATCCGGCGCAACTTGACGTCGAGCGCCCCGAGCTGGGCGTCGAGGTCATCAAGGCGGCCATGCATGCGCTTGCGATGCAGCGGGTTACCGGCGAGGATCTCGAGCTGGCCTCGGAAGAGACGCACGTCCTCCGCGAGCAGGACAACGTCCTGGATCGGGCCATCGTGCAGATCGAAGCCCAAGCGAGTGAGCTTGCGCTCACTGGACTGGACCAGGGTGCGCTCGGAAGCCGCGTTGCCGGCGAGCAGAGCCCCGCGCTCGAGGACCACGCCGAGCATGAGTACGGCCTCTGCAAGGAAGGATTGAGCCCCGTCGCGCATCCCGGGTCTGGCACAGGCGACCAACGCCGCGAGGGGTCGCCGCCAGCGCCCGACCGGGAGGCCGAGCAGCAGGCGACGCGGGTTCGGTTCGCTGGTCTCGCCGTTGAGCAGTCGCCGCGCCAGCTCCTTTGCGCCTCGGGAAGGGCTGCCCTCGCCGACATGGCGCACGCAGATCACCTGCTCCGCGTCGTCGAGCGTCCACAGCGACGCACTGCGCAACGACGCGAAGGCCACAAGCGTCGCCAGCTGCACCTCGACCGCAACCGCGGGCAGCAGGGTCAACAGCTCGGGCGCTCTGAGAACCTCCCTGGCGAGCGCGAGCCTCGAAAGACCCGTCACCTGCTCGACCTCCTGCACCAGCAGCGCGGTGTCTCGACGGCACGCCGCAAGCTCGACCCTCATGGCGCCGAACAACTCCGCCGCGATGATCAGTAGCGCGGCCTGAGTGTTGTCGATGCCAGAACCTCCGCGCTCGAGCACCTCGAGAGCATGTGCCCTCGCGCGCTTGCGAGCCCGCCCGAACGGGCGGCGCTCCGACCACTCGTAGCCGGCGAACGCACGCTCGACCCTGCGTAGGTCAGCGAGCGCCGCAGCATGCGCGGTGGCGTTGCCCGACCGGCCCACCATGCCATGGCGTTTCATCAGATACAGCTCCTTTCGAGAGCTTCGAATTGATTCCAGGAAACGGCTGGATCAGGACGATCCAGCCCCCAAGCGAGTCAGCCCGGGGGAGCTAGCCCGGGCGCTCGGGAATCAGGACGAAGGGCGCCAGGCGCCACGGCTCGCTTGCAAGGCGCAGCCGGCGCGTGGCGCGCGGAGCCGCCAGCATTGCGAGGCCCACAAGTGTGAGGAAGATCGATAGGGCAATGCCGCAAGCCGCGACTGTTGACTCGGAGACGCCGCCCGGACTCGGAGCGGGGCTCGAGGGAATGCTCGCCGGCGGGGGGCCGTTGTGGCCGGCGCCCGAGGCGGAGTATGCCACCAGGCTGCCGAGCGATGCGAGCGCCGGGGAAGCTACGCCGAACGACAGGATTGAACGCGGGCCGGGCAGGATCGTGGGTCCGCCAGGACCTTTGCTCGACTGTTCGCCGCCTAGTGGCAGCTGTGGCTCCTCAACGCCAAGACTCGGCGGCGCCGCGGACAGCGGTGGCGAGGAAGAAGGGCCCGAAAGCGTGGGGGCGACGGTGTCCGGAGCGGCGTGCGTAGCCGCGCCGGCCGGCTGCGTGGTCGAGCTGGGCCCCTGCGTGAGGACTTTGGTTGCTGGGGCGACGACCTCGCCGGCGGCCTGCGTGGTCGAGCTGGGCCCCTGCGTGAGGACTTTGGTTGCTGGGGCGACGACCTCGCCGGCGGCCTGCGGAAGGTCCTTGCTCGAGGGCGCGGCGACGGCCTGTATTGACCCCGTCGTGACCCCGCTGAGTGCGGCGGCCGCCGGAACGTCAGCCCCTGCCTGACCGGCGAAAACGAGAGCACCGAGCAGACCTGCGACGGCGGCCCCGAGGACCGTTCGCTTGCCGGCAATCCGAGCCGAGGCATCGTGAGGTTTGCTGAGCATCCGTACTCGATGGGTAGCTTTCCGGATCGAACCGGAATATACGCATATCCTTGGAAAATATTCGCAAATTGCGAACTTTTTGGGACGTATTTCTCCCATTTTGCGGGAGCCCGCCGCGTGCGCAACACTTGCGCCGCTCCGCGCCTTTTGCAAGACGGAGATCGCCAATTCGACCCCGGCTAGCTCCTGACGGCTTCGCCGAGCGGTTGGCTCTGCGAACCCACAAGCGGCTCAGGCGTCGACCAAAACGGAGAGGGCGGGATTCGAACCCGCGATGGAGTTTGACCCCCATACTCGCTTAGCAGGCGAGTGCCTTCAGCCTCTCGGCCACCTCTCCGGGCGGAGCGGCAGAGTTTAGAGGCTGCCGGGCGGGCGTCGAGCGAGCGCTCGGCGGGCGGGACGCGAGGCTTGCGCCTGCCAGCGCCCGGCCGGGGCCGGGCGAGCGCGTAGCATCTGAATCCGCGCGGAAGGGTGGCAGAGCGGTTGAATGCGGCGGTCTTGAAAACCGTTAGACGGGCAACCCCCGTCTCGGGGGTTCGAATCCCCCCCCTTCCGCTTGCAGGGCTGGGCGAGCGAGCGCTCAGCGGGGGACGATCGTGAAACGGAGGCTCTGTCGCGGCGACGTTCCCGCCGCGTTGCTCGCCGTGAACAGGGCGAGGTAGCGCCCCGGGCGAAGCGCCCTGACGCCGATGCGCCCGGTGAAGGGGATCTCGTTGGATCCTTCATGCGCTGAGCGCCCGAGCGCGCCGACCGTCCGCAGCAGCGCGCAGCGGGGCTTGCGGCGCAGCTTGCGCGAGGCGGGTTTGCAGCTGCCCCCGGCGCGCCGGCCCGCGACGCTGAGCTGAAACAGGACGCGTACCGTGGCGGCGCGGTCGAGCGTGAGCACGAACGTCGCGCCGGCATGGTGCCGCGTGGAGGCAGTCTGACCAGTGAGCCGCGTTCGAGCGCGGGCGATCGCAAAGCGCGAGTAGCTCTCCCCGAGGCCGGTGAGGACCGGGATCGTCGATTCCGCCGACGGCATGCTCGTCGTGCTCGGTGGCGGGCTGCTTGTCGACCCGGCGTCTTCGCTGGTGCTCGCCGTGATCGTCGTGGCGTACGCCGGCGTCGATAGGGCGGCCGCGAGCACGACCGCGAGGGCGCAGGCACGCCATGACCGCACCCCCCTCAGGACCACGTCCCCCGCCTCATGCTGTGAATGTTCGGCATCCTGCGCGCAGTTCCCTCGTCCTCGACGTGGGATCGTAGAGCACGGCGTCTGCCCCGGACTCGGTACCCCAGCCGGGTGGCGCACGGCCCCGCCCGGCCCTCGCCCTAGCCGGGGATCGTGAGCCCCGGCACCTGGTCGGGCGCGAAGGCGACGGCCAGTCCGAGGGCGGCAATGAACAGCGCCGTCACCCCGATCGCAGCTCGGTCCCAGGGCAGCAGCTTCTCGATCGCGACGAGCGCCGCCACCACGACCATCCAGGCGACGTTCATCACGCCGACGGCGAACAGAGCGGCCATCAACGCCCAGCTCGCGCCGACGCAGAAGCCGCCGTGCTCCAGGCCCGTCAGCGCCGCGCCCGAGACACCCGGCCGCCAGCGCCCGGTGAGCAGCTCGGGGTTTCGACAGTGGCGCAGGCACGTCGACTTGGCCGGCGTGAGCTCGTACAGCGCGGCTCCCAGGATCACCGCGCCGGCGATGTAAGGCCCTCCGCGATCCCAGGCGAGCCAGGAGATCTCGAGCGACCCTACGCCCTGGATCAAGGCGTAGGCCAGCACGCCTGCGCCCACCCAGATGAGGAGGTAGCCGCAGGCGAAGACGCAGCTCGCGGCCGTGGGAGCGGACGCGCCGGCGTCTCGACCCGCCCTCGCGTGGGTGAGCGCCATCGGCACGAGCGAGGGGAGCATCATCGCGGCCATCATCGTCGCCCACACCACCGCGAACCAGCCGAGGCTGCCCAGGTCGGTGCCGGGCCCCATGTCCATGCCCTGCATGCGCCGCGCCGTGATCGCCCATGACACGGCAGCCGCCACGAGAAGCAGGATCACCGGCGCGAGGCGGTGCAACGGATCGGGCGCCGCCCGACGCTCCACGCGCTCGATCGGGAAGTCGTTGTTCATCGAGTCTGACCTCCTACCTCAGTCGGCCAGTGCCCGCTCGAGCTCGTCGAGGCATCCGCGCCATCCCACGTCCTGCCGGTCGCGGCGCTCGTCCGTCGAGATGCCGCTGTTGACCATCAGCACCGTCGTCGAGCCCTCGGACTCGACGAAGGACAGCTCGATCAGCTGCTCGTTGGAGGGATCGTCCTGGAAGCTCCAGGTCATCACCAGCCGGTGCGGCCGATCGATCAGCGTGTACCGGCCCTGCGCCTCGGCCTCCGTGCCGTCGGGCCTGCGCATCACCACGCGGACCCTCCCGCCGACCTCGAGATCGACCTCGGCCTCGGGCGTGTCCCAGTCGGGGGCCACGTGGAACCAGCGCCGCATCACCTCGGGGCTGGTCCAGGCGTCGAAGACGTCCTCGGCCGAGGCGGCGAAGGTCCGTTCGATTCGCACCACGCGCTCGGACTGCTCGGTCACGGTCCCTCCTTCCGTTCCTCCAGGTACCCGCCGACGACATCGAACAGGCGCTCCCAGCGCTCCCGCTGACTTTCTATCCAATCCGAGGCCTCGGCGAGCGCCTCCGGCCGCAGGGCGAGGCGGTGGGTCCTGCCGTCGATCACGCGGCTGACGACGCCCGCTTCCTCCAGCATCTTCAGGTGCCGGGAGATGGTCGGCTTGGAGACGCCGAAGTCGCGGGTCACCTCTCCGACCGTCGCGACCCCGCCGCTGAGTCGCTCCACGATCTCGCGTCGGAGCGGATGTGAGAGAGCCCGGAACGCATCGTTAGCCATTCTGCTAACTATATAGCCTCAGGCCCCGGAAACCAAACAGGAGGTGGCACTTCGATGACCGAGCACAGGATCGGCACGCAGCAGGAGTGGCAGGCGGAGCGAGACGAGCTGTTGAGCGAGGAGAAGGAGCTCACGCGACGTGGCGACGAGCTCGCCAGGAAGCGGCGCGAGCTGCCCTGGGTCCCGGTCGAGAAGGACTACCGCTTCGAGACCGAGGACGGCACCTCCTCCCTCGCCGACCTCTTCGACGGCCGCTCGCAGCTGCTCGTCTACCACTTCATGTTCGGGCCGCCCTACGAGTCCGGCTGCCCCGTGTGCTCCTCGATCGCGGACACGTTCGACGCCCAGGTCCCCCATCTGAACGCAAAGGACGCAACCATGCTGCTCGCCTCGCGCGCGCCGCTGCAGAAGCTCCTCGCCTTCAGGGAGCGGATGGGCTGGGAGATCCCGTGGGTCTCCAGTGACGACAACGGCTTCAACCGCGACCTCGGCTACGTGAACACCGAGGAGGAGCTGAAGCCGTTCCTCGAAGGCGAGATCCCGCCCACGGTCGTGGAGAACGCGCGCCTGTGCGGCACCGACGCGGCGGGCTACGTCGCCGAGCGGCCTGGCTTGAGCGTGTATGCGCTGTCCGAGGGGACCGTCTACCGGACCTACGTGACGACAGCGCGTGGCCTCGAGGTCTCGATGGCCTTCTACGGCCTGCTCGATCGTACGCCGAAGGGCCGCGACGAGAGCGCCACGGCGCCGTTGTGGATACGTCGCCACGACGAATACGAGCTCGCCTGACCGGGCGGTGCCGAGGGAGCGTCGACCGCCGTCCAGCCGGTGTGGACGCACTGAGGCGATCTTTATCGCGACTCTGTTCAATTGCGCTCGAGCGCAGAGCGCGCTCATCGGTGCCCGAGGAGCCTGCCGTCATGTCGCAGCCGCGACGGTTCGAAGGGCGAGGGCACTGCCGTGAGCGCCTCGCACCTCCCTACGATCAGATCGCATGAGCACCGACCCGAGCAAGCAGGGCGTCCACGAGGACCCGTCGCAGGGCGGTCGCATCGACAGGCGCACGTTCGTGAAGGGAAGCCTCGCCGCCGGCGGCCTGCTCGCCGGCGCGGGCGTGGGCATCGACAGGCTGGCCGACGCCAGCGAAGACTCGGGCCGCAGCTCGGCACGGACGGCCGCCGCCAGCGCCCCGCCGCCGTCGACCCCGGCGCAGCCGAACATCCTCGTGATCCTGGTCGACCAGCTGCGATACCCGGCGTGGTTCTCGCCGATGGCCGACGGCACGGCGCTGCCGCCCAACCTGCGGCGCCTGCGCGAGGGGGCGGTCTCGTTCGCGGGCCACTACACGGCGGCAAACGACTGCACGCCGTCGCGTTCGACGCTGCTGACTGGCCTCTACACCCATCAGACCGGATGCATGATCACCGGCGGCAGCACCCTGGACCCAGGATTCCCGACCTGGGGGTCGCTGCTGCGCCGACTCGGCTACCACACGCGCTGGTACGGCAAGTGGCATCTCACCCATCACGACGGCCAGTGGGGGCGCGCGAGCGGCGCGCGGGGGCTCGCGCGCTACGGCTTCGGCGGCGGCACCTTCCCCTCGCCCAATGGCGCGCCCGGTCAGGGATGGCGCCTGGACGGCCGCATCGCCCGGCAGTTCGCCAAGTGGTTCAAGCACGAGCGCCGCGCCGAGCCGTGGTGCACGACGGTCTCGTTCGTGAACCCGCACGACATCGCTTGGTGGTACGTGTGGAGCAATCGCGTGATGCCGGAGGCCAGGGCGCAACGGGTGACCGAAGGGCTGCCCGCGAACTTCGAGACGCCCGAGCTGCTCCTCGCGCGGGGCAAGCCGCAGCTGCAGCGCTCCCTGCAGGAAACGGCGGCGGCGTCGTTCGGGCCGGTTCCCTTCGAAGGCCCAGAAGTCGTCGCGCTGTGGAGCGAGTTCCTCAACCTCTATGCCAAGCTGCAGCGCGAGGTCGATCGCCACATCGGCAGCGTGCTCGACACGCTCGAGAGCCGGCCCGAGGTGGCGGCCAACACGGTCGTCGTCTTCACCTCCGATCACGGCGAGTACGGCGGCTCGCACGGGCTCCGCGGCAAGGGCGCCGCCGCGTACGAGGAGGCGATCCACGTGCCACTGCTGGTCAAGGACTACCGCAACCAGCTCGCGCAGGCGACCGAAACGCCGCGCACGCAGCTGACCTCGAGCGTCGACATCGTGCCGCTATTGCTGACGATCGCGACCGGCTCGAATGATTGGCGCAGCGAAGCGCGCCACGGCCACCTCGCCGAACGCGCCGACCTCGCCGCGATGCTGACCGACCCGAACGCACCTGGGCGACCCTTCGTCGTGCACGCCACCGACGAGACCGTGACCGAGTACGCCGTCGAGGCCTACGCCGCCGAAGCGCCGCGCCACGTCGTGGCCGTGCGCACGCCCGAGGCCAAGTACGCCGCCTACTCGAACTGGCGCGCCGATGACATCGAACTGCTCGCCGAGGGCGAGGAAGACGAGCTCTACGACTACTCGACCGACGCCGGGCGCCTGGAGCTCCACAACAGCGCCGGGCACAGCGCGCTCGGCCCCTCGCTGCGCCAGACCTTCGAGCAGGCCCTGGAACGAGAGCTGCGCCGCCCGCTGCCGGCCCGCCTGAACGCAGCGCACGCACGCGGCTTCAGCGACTACTTCCTGGTTGCCAAGGCGGCGGCGGCCAACGCGACGGCGATCCGCGAGCGCCGCGCTGAAAAAATCTTCGAAGGGCTGCAGCCGCCGGGCGCGGCCACCGGCGAAACGGGCTTTCGCGGCGTCAAGCGCGCTTCGCGGGCGAGGCGCCGATGACGGCGCCCGCTGCATCGAGCGCCTGAACGGCCACGTATGCACCGGCGGCGAGGTCGGGCACCGCGAGGGCCGTCTCAAAGCCCGAGCGCGGCGCGCTCGCGACGGCCACGAGGTTCGACGGCGAGGGCCCGGCGAGCACGCGCCACGAGGCCACCTGCGTAGCGCCGTTCCAACTCGCATACACCTTCGCCCCGCGCCCGGCCTTGGGACGCACGACGGCCAGCGCCGGCGGCTCGCTCGGCTGCCCGCTCCAGGGCAGGCGGTAGGCGCGGTAGGACTCGTACGTGGACGGCAGGTGCGCGTCGAACAGGAGCGCACCCGACGGGCCGAATTCCGAGACGTAGGGCACCTCCCCCCAGCCGACCATCCAGTCGCCGTCGGGCAGCGACTGCACGTTGCCCTGGCTGCCCGCGACCAGCGGCTTGTCCGGGTGGGCGACCTCGCGCACCAGCGTCGCCGTCATCGTCGCGGTGTCCAGGCGCACGTCGATCGCGCGCGACTGCGGGTGCACCGCCGGCGTCGCGCCGTTGTCGAAGAGGGTGATCGTCCCGTCCGCTTGGCGGCGCGCGTCGTGCTGGTAGGCGGTGGCCACACCCGGGCCGAGGTGGAAGCTCGAGCGCCTGCCCCCCAGGCGCCAGCGCACCTGCCCCGTTCGCGCGTCGACGTCGTAGGCCGCCCAGGTGTTGCGCGCGTCGATCAGCAGGTCGCCTTGCGGCTGCACGTCGATCGAGTTGATGTGGAAGTAGTCGTAGGGCTTCGTGCGGCTCGCGCCCTTGGCCGAGGCGTAGGAGTCGCTCAGCGGCACGTGGTCGAGGCTGTGCCACTCGTACATCACCAGCCCCGTGCGCAGGTCGATCTGCTGTATCAGCGTGTCGGCCACAGCCGCGTCGCGCGACCCGCCGACGGCCGACAGATCGCAATCGATCGCGTCGTAGACCGTGATCAGGCCGGTCCCCTGCGGGGTGATCTGGAATTCGTGCAGGTCCGGCTGGTAGCCGTTGCCCGCACGCACGACGGCGATACGGCGGTAGGAGCTGTCGAGGATCACCTCGCCCGCCTTGCTCGAGCCGCCGGCGATCAGCGGGTCCTGCCACCAGGTGAGGACGGGTTTGCCCTCGTACTGCTGGACGCGAAAGTCAGCGGCGCGCGTGCCGGCGGGTGAGAGCGGCTGAAACCACACCAGGCGACCGTCTTCGTCGAGGATCATCGGCCCGTACTGACCCGGCCCGGAGTATGGAGCGATGAAGATGTCGCCCGGCGTCGCGCCGGCGGCGTGTGCCGTGACGGTGACCGTCGGCGGCTGCAGATCCGGTCGAGAGCGAAAGCTCTGATAGGCGGCCCGCTGCGGCGCCGGCCTGGGACTGCCGCCCGCGTGGCCGCCGTGGTCCTGCACCGCCGCCGTGAAGCTCCACGCGAACGGGATCTCGCGCGAGCCGTCGCGCAGCTGGGCGTGCGCGCTGACGCGCTCGCCCTGGGTGAACGGAGTGCTCGGCACGAAGCTCGCGCCGTTTCCCTGCGAGTAGGCGACCAACCGTCCGTCGTGCCGGCCGCTCTCGGAGCCGCTCACGCTGACGTGGGAGATCTGCCCGGCCGACGGTCCCAGCATGCTCAGCTGGGTCGAGGATGAGGCGTCACGCGAGTCGGGGGCCGGCGACACCGTCACGCGCCCCTCGGCCAGCGCTGCCGAGACGTTCAGGCGCGGCGGCGTGCAGCTCGGCGAGAGCGCCGGTTCCTTGAACGCGCTCGGCGAGGCGTTGCGACCGGCGCCGGCGCCACGCGAGGTGAGAAGCAGTGCGATCGCCACGCCGAGCAGCGACAGCAGCGCGAGCACCGCCAGCAGCGCGCGTGGCGAGATCGCCCGCCGGCTCACCCCTTGACCGTGGCCGAGGTGCCGAGCACGTTGCCCGACCCATCGAGTGCCTGCACCGCCAGGTAGGGGCCCGCCGTGCTCGCCTTCAGCGTCGTCTCGAAGCCCGTCCGCGCGCCGCTTGTGACCGGCGCCAAGGCGCCCGCGGAGGAACCGGCGAGCACGCGCCAGGAGGCGACCTCGGTCGCGCCGTTCCAGCTCGCGGCGACGTCGAACGCGGCGCGGCCCGCCGCCTTCGCGGCGATCGCGGGTCGTCCGGGTGCCGTCGCGCTCCACGGCGCCAGGTAGGTGCGGAAGTTCTGCACGTCCTTGCCGAGCGTGCCGTCGAGCAGCACGTGCCCGGACGAGTCGTACTCGGTGAAGTTGGGCAGCCCCCCATAGCCCATCAGCCAGTCGCCACCGGGCAGGCTCTGCATGTTGCCCTGGCTCGCCGCCAGCAGCCGTTTCGACGGGTTGGTGAACGCCCTCACCAGGGAGACCGAATGGCCGGCTGTGTCGGGCTTCAGCAGGAGCCCGCGCGACTGCTTCTCCTTCGGCGGCGTCGAGCCGTTGTCGAACACCGAGATCAGGCCGCCGGGCTGCCACTGGGCGTCGTGCTGCCAGTACTCGCGCGTGCCCGGCCCGAGCTTGAGGCTCGAGCGCTTGCCGCCGAGGCGCCAGCGGATCTGGCCGCTTGCGATGTCGACGTCATACAGCGCCCACGTGTTGCGCGAGGACAGCAGCACGTCGCCGTTGGGCCCCGGCGAGATCGAGTTGATGTGCACGTAGTCCCACGGGTAGCTCGACTTCGGCGCCGGGTTGTTCGACTCCGAGATCGGGATGTGCCCGAGCGCGTGCCACTCCCACATCACCAGGCCCGTCTTGACGTCGATCTCCTGGATGATCGAGTCGGTCAGCACGCCGTTTGACTTGCCGTGCACGCTCGACAGGTTCATCCCGATCGGGTTGAAGTCATCGCTCCACATCGTCCCTTCCGGCGTGAGGTGGATCTCGTGCAGGTCGGCGCGGTAGCCGTTGCCCGCCCTGACCGTGGCGAGGTGCTGGTAGGAGGTGTTGTAGATCTCGATCGCCCCCTGGCCGAAGCCGACCTGCAGCACGCGCCCCTGCCACCACGTCAGCACGGGCTTGCCCAGGTACTGCTGGACCTGCAGGTTCGTCGCCGTCTGCCCGTGCGCGAGCGGTTTGAACCAGACGAGGCTGCCGTCCTGTTCGGCGATCATCGGCCCGGGGGTGCCCTTGCCCTGGTACGGCGCGAGGAAGAGGTCGCCCGGCGCGGAGCCCGGCTTGGCCTTGGTCGTGATCCGAACCGTCGAGGGCGTCAGCGTCGGCGCCGAGGCGTAGTGCTGCACCGCCTTCGCGTCGCCCGGGTTGAGCGGGAACTGCTTCTGGCTCACCGGCGCCTGGTGGGCGATCGTGAAGCTCGTGCTGACGGCCGCCCCGTTGACGGTCGCGTGCACGGTGACCTTCTCTCCCGCGCGAAACGGGCGGCTCGGCAGGAAGCTTTCGCCGGTGCCCGTCGAGTACCCGCGCAGGGCGCCCGAGTGGGCGCCGGTGCGCGAGCCCGACACGCGCACGCTCGAGACCTTCGTGCCGGGGCCGCCGAGGAAGCTGATCTGCGTCGAGGCCGAGGCGTCGGGGGTGCCCGGCTGCGGTGACACGGCGATCGAGCCGGTGGCCGCCGCCCTCACGGACGCGCTCAGCGTGGCCGATGTCGCGGGCGTCGCCCCACCGCACGCGCAGACGCCGGCGGCGGTCGCGAGCAAGCCGAGGGCGAGCCCGGCCGAGCGGATCGTGCGCACGCTATGCCTGCCGGACGGCGGTGGTGAGCGGGCTTGGCGGGCTCGTCATCGGGCGTGATCGTAGCGGGCGCGGGAGCGGCCCGAGCCGCGTGCCGGGCACCGCGGCACTAGGCTCCGAGCGCGAACGGGCGCGAACTGCCGATCACCTTGCCGGCGCCGTCGAGGGCCTGCAGCTTGAAGCTGCGCGAGCCCTCGGGAACGGGGATCGCCGTCTCGAAGCCCTCCTTGGCACGCGTCGCCACAGCCGTGAGCGGGCCGGCTCCCGACCCGGCCAGGACCCGCCAAGAGGCCAACCGCGTGGCGCCGTTCCAGCTCGCGTAGACGGTCGTCTTGCCGGAGATTTGGCGGGCAGCGCCCACGGGCGCGGAGAGCGGCAGGCCGACCCACTGCTCGAGCGACGCACGGTATGAGAGGTCCGGGCCGGGGAGCTCTCCTTCCAGGAGCACTCTGCCGGAGTGGTCGAACTCGGAGAAGTACGGTTCAGAGCCCCAGCCGACGAAGACGTCGCCGCTCGGCAGCGTGCGAGTGTTGCCCATGAATTCCGATTCGAAGCCGCCGCCCCGACCGTACTGGGCGACGAGCGTCGCCGTGCGCGTGCGCTGATCGAGCTGGAGCACGAGCCCGCGAGATGGGCCGGTCGCGCGAACGGAGGTGCCGCCGCCGGTCTGCCGGCAGCAGTGGTCGTCGAACAGCGTCACCCTCCCATCGGGCGCCATCGTCACGTCGTGCTGCCACTGGAAGGCGGCGCCACGAGCGAACCGGAAGTCCGACTGCTGTCCGCCCAGCGTCCACTCGATCTTGCCGGTCGTGGCGTCGACCATGTAGGCGGCCCACGTGTTTCGCATCGAGATCAGCAGTTTGTCCTTGCCGACGAGGTCGATCGAGTTGACGTGGTAGGCGTCCCACGGGAAGCCGTTGGTCGGCAGCGATGCTTCGGACTCGCGCAGCGGGATGTGCTCGAGCGCATCCCAGTTGCGCAGGAGCTTGCCCGTCCTGAGGTCGTACTCCTGCACCGCCGAGTCGATCAGCGCGCCGTTGTAGGCGCCGCCGTACTTCGACAGGTTGCGCGCCTCGTTCTTGTTGGCGGTGACCCACGCCTTGTCGCCGTCGATCACGATCTCGTGCAGCGTCAGCACCCAGCCGTCCGCGGCCTTCAGCCGCGCGACCGTCTGGTAGTGCTGGTTGACGATCACGTATTCCCCTGACTCGGTCGAGCCGGTGTTGGTGACGAAGCCCTGCCACCAGGCGAGCACCGGTTTTCCCTGGTAGCTCTGCAGCGAGAGGTTGGCGGCGACCACCTTCTCCGGCACCGGCTGGAACCAGACCGGCTGCAGGTTGTCGTCGAGGATCAGCGGACCGCTCTGACCGACGATCGGCGGTTCGTTCAGGTCGAGGAAGTTGGTCAGGAAGATGTAGCCGGGCGCGAGCTGGCTCTCCGGCGCGCGCTTGACGAGCCTGATCATCGGCGGGTGCAGCGACGGCGTGGCGACGTAGCTGTACGCATCCTTCAGCGTGTACCTGCCGATCGGCGGAGCTTTGGAGCCCGCGAAGGCGGCCGTCAACCCGGCGAACAGGGCGAGCACGGCGCCGATCGCCAGCGCCAGCCGCCGCACCGGCAGCGAGGGTCCGGCTTGCCGGGGCAGCGCCAGGAACGTCAGCAGCGTCGCGGCCGCCGCCAGGCCGGCGCCGATCTCGAAGCCGAGGCGGAAGCCGTGCGTGAGCGCGTCCGGCACCTGCTCCCCGGCGGCGATCAGATGCGTGGTGTGCTGCGTCGCGAGCGTGATCAGCACGGCCAGACCGAGTCCGCCGCCGACCTGGCGCGAGGTATTCACGAGGCCGGAGGCGAGACCGGCCTGTCCCTCCTTCGCCCCCTGGGTGGCGGCGATCGTGGAGGGCACGATCGACATCGCGATCCCAGCCGCCGTCAGCAGCCCGGGGATCATGATGTAGACGACGCCGCTGCCGCTCGGCCCGATCCGCGCCAACAGCACCATGCCGGCCGTCAGCATGATCAGTCCGCTGCCGAGCACCGCCCGCACCCCGAATTGCCCGACGAGTTTGCCGGCGCGTGAGGCCACCAGCATGATGACGAGCGTCATCGGCAGGAAGATGAGTCCGGTGTGCAGCGGCGAGAGGCCAAGCACCTGCTGCAGGTAGAGGGAGCTCAGGATCCACATCGGGAAGATCGTCGCGCTGAACAGCAGCACGATGTTGTTGGCGATCCGCAGCGGCTTGGAGAGCGCCTTGAAGGGGATCAGCGGTTCGGTGGCGATCCGCGTCTCGATGAAGACGAACAAGAGGAGCAGCAGGACGCCGACGGCGATCGGGCCCAGCGCCTCGAACGTGCTCCAGCCCTTCAGGCCCGCTTCGACGATGCCGAACACGAGCACGACCTGGCCGATCGTGAGCGTCAGCGCACCCGCGAGGTCGAACGTCGAGTCCGCGCGAGCCCGGCGGCGTTCGCCGACGACCGCATACGCGACGACCGCAGCCGCGATCGCGATCGGCGGGTTGATCAGCAGCACCCAACGCCAGCTGAGCGCTTCGGTGATCACTCCTCCCAGCAGCACGCCGGCCGAGCCGCCGAGCCCATTCATCGCCGCCCACGTCCCGATTGCGCGGTGGAGCTTGGGGCCGGGCGGGAACGACGCCGTGATGATCGCCAGCGAGCACGCCGCCATCAGAGCGCCGGCGACGCCCTGTACGGCGCGGGCGCCGATCAGGGTCAGCTGTTCGGGCGCGAGCCCGCCGATCAGCGACGTCAGGCCGAACATCGCCAGCGCAAACACGAACGTGCGGCGCTGACCGAAGTGGTCGGCCGCGCGGCCGCCAAGCATCAGAAAGCCGGCAAAGGAGATCGCGTAAGCGTCGACCACCCACTGCAGCTCCGGCGCCGTGAAGCCGAGGGCGGACTGGATGTGGGGCAGCGCCACGTTGACGATGCTCAGGTCGAGGATGACCATGAACTGAGCCACGCAGCAGACGGCCAGAAGCCATCCCGAGCGGGAGCCGCGCTCGGGCTCGGCCGCAGGCGCCTGCGTCGCGCCCGGAGTCACCGTCGTCTCCACGCTCACGGGCGCCTACCCAACTGCGATTCCCATCGCAGGGGCTTGGTAGGGTGGGCCGCCGATTCCCCGAGCGACGATTGGAGCCCGCCCCATGAGAAGAACGCCACTGACCGCCATGCTAACGGCCCTGGCCGTCCTGGCGAGCACCGTCGCGGTGGCGGGATGCGGCAGCAGCGGCTCGTCCTCGTCCTCGTCCACGAGCGCGACGCCGACCAGCAGCAAGACGCCGACGAGCACGACGACGACGAAGAAGCACAAGTCCAAACCGGCCTACTAGGGCTCGCCCCGACCGGTCTCGGCCCGCCCGACCGCGCGGCGCTCTCGCAAGGATTGCTGCGAGCGCTCATCCCGGCTTCCCGGAGCTGCGCAGCGAAGCGTAGTAGCCGATCACGGCGCTCGGCTTGGACGCACCGAGCACCTTGCCGGCCGGGTCGAGCGCCTGCACGCCCACGTAGGCGTACTTGTTGGGCAGCGTCGCCGAGCTCTCGAAGCCCGCCACCGGGATCACGGCCTTGGCCTTCAGCGCCCCCGGCTGCTCGCCCGCGAGCAGGCGCCACGAGGACACGTCGGTGGCGCCGTTCCAGCTCGCGTGCACGATCGTCTCTTCTTCGGTGTCGTTGAAGCTGGCGAGCACGGCGGGGGGGCTCGACGGATGGCCGCCCCAGGGGAAGCGGTAGGCCCGATAGAAGGACATGTCGAACGGCTGGTGGGCGTCGAAAACGAGTGAGCCGTCGGGGGCGTACTCGCTGATCGCGGCAACACCTCCGTAGCCGATCAGCGCGTTGCCGTTCGCGAGCGTCTGCATGTTGCCCTGGCTGGCGGCGAGCAGCGGCGGATCGGCGTGCGTGTAGGCCTTGACCAGCCGCGCTTCCCGCGCCTTGTAGTCGAGCTCGATGCGCAGGCCGCGAGACTGGCTGTGGATCGGCGGGTTCGAGCCGTCGTCGAAGAACGTCAGCTCGCCGTTTGCGAGCAGGCGGCCGTCGTGCTGCCACGCCATCTTCGTTCCGGGGCCCATCTTGAAGGAGCTCCTGTTGCCGCCGAGCCGCCAAAGCACCTTGCCGCTTCCGCCCTGCAGCAGGTAGCCGGCCCAGGTGCTGCGCGCCGAGATCAGCAGATCGCCGCCCGGCTGGCGATCGATCGAGTTCAGGTGGAAGTAGTCCCACGCCGTGGCCCCGCTGGGCGCTTCGACTTCCGACTCGGCGGCGCCGATGTGGTCGAGGCTGTGCCATTCCCAGCGCACGAGGCCTGTCTTCATGTCGATCTGCTGGATGGCGGTGTCGACGATCGCGCCGCCGCGCGAGCCCTGTACAGAGCTCAGGTCGCAGTGGATCGGGTTGAAGGCCGTGATGTAGGCGACGTCGTGCGGCGCGAGCTGCAGCTCGTGCAGGTCGGCCTTCAGGCCGTTGCCGCCGGGGATCCTCGCGATGGTCTGATAGTGCGAGTTCATCACGACGTCTTCGCCCTGGCCGAAGCCGAGCGAGAGCACGTGGCCCCGCCACCAGGTGAGTACCGGGCGGCCTTCGTAGCTCTGCACCGACAGGTTCTCCGCGGCTTCGCCTTCGGGCAGCCGCTGGAACCAGACGAGCCGTCCCTGCGGCGTGTAGATCAGAGGCCCGTACTGACCCGGGCCGGGGCCGTTGGTGGTGAAGACGTAGCCGGCCGCCGGGTCGCGATCGGGCGTCGTGACCGTCAGCACCGGCGGATGGGTGTTCGGCAGCGTATAGAAGCTCTGATAGTCGGCCGGCGCCGCAGGCAGGTTGGCGAAGTCCGTCGTGTTGGCCGTCGAATAGGGCGTGTCCACGCGGAAGGCGAACGAGATCGCCTTGCCCGCCCCGGCGCCGATCGAGGCACGCACGGTCACCCGCTCGCCCGTGTCGAACGGCGAGTCGGGCGTGAAGCTCGCGCCGTCGCCCTGCGAGTAGCCGCGCAGCTTGCCGGCGTGAGCGCCGCTGCGCTCGCCCACGACCGAGAGCACGCGGATCTCCTCGACCGGTGCCCCGAGGAAGCTGATCTGCGAATGCGGATTGGCCGAGCCCGTTTCGGGCGCCGGCGAGACGTCGACGCCCGTGCCCGCCAGCGTGGCCGAGTGCGCGAGCGAGGCAGGCAGACACGCGGGCGAGGTGGCGCTCTGCGCGCTCGATCCCGACTCGAGCTCGAGCGTTGCCGATCCGAGCGCGAGCGCGAGCACGCCCCAGGCGAGCGCGGCGACCCCCACGACTCCCAGGATGATGAGTGCGTTGCGGCGCATGTGCGAGTGCGACGACCCGTGCGGGACTGCGCGAGCCCCTCGGGTGCCGAGGCGGGAAGGGTGCCACATCCGCCAGCGCGCAACGTAAGAGTTGCTTCAAAAGATCTCCTCTGCCGGGGTTGTCAAGCCGTCGGGCATGCATGCAGAGGCGGCACATGCGGCGCTGCGGGCGGGTACGCTCGATCCGATGAGAGGCGCTGCGCTAGCACTGTCGGCCGCGCTCGCCGCCGCGCTCGGAGTGTGCGCGGCGATCTCGCCGTCGGCGGCGTTCGGAGCGTCCAACGTGGCGAGCACCGAAGCCTACGTGCGCGCCAACTACGCGCTGGTGAGCACGGGCCACAGCCTGGTGCCGACGGCCGAAGCGAGGATCCGGGCGCTGCGCGAGCGCCTGCGGCGCGAATGCCCGCACGTCGTGGCCGGCTCGCCGCAGAACGAAGACTCGGAAAAGCTCACCTGGGAGGTGATCGGGGCGATGACGATCGTGGGCTATGAGCCCGGCGCCGCAGCCGCCGCGAAGTTCGCCCGCGCCGTCTCGCGCCTGAACTGGAGCAACGCAGCGCTCACGCGCGCCGTGCACTCGTATGCGCGCCGGGGCCTCGCCGAGGTGCGCACGCCCCTACCCGACCTCTGCGGCGACCTGCGCGCGTGGAGGGCGAGCGGCTACAAGGCGCTCCCCGCCACGACCGTGCGTTTCCGCAAGACCTTCTACGAAAACTACGTCGGCGTCGGCTTCATGCCGAGAAGCCTGCTCGCATACGTGCCCTCCTCGCAGCGCGCGCTCGTGCAGCGCGCGCGCCGGTACGAAGAAGCGATCGCCGAAACCGAAGCCCGCGAAGTCGAAACGTTCGGCGAAATCATAGATTTGCTCGGGCTGAACCAGTAGCGCGCGCGCCAGCGTCGGGCGCGCTCGCGCCGGCCGCGAGCGCGCGACGCTCGCCCGCTCGCGCGAGCGCGCGCGCGACCCATTGCGCGGCGAGCGCACCGCACAGGGCCAGCGCGAAGGCGCCGAGCGGTCCGAGCCCGATCACGAGCACGGCCACGAGGAAGCAGAACATCCCGAAGCCGTAGGCGCCCCGCAGGAAGCCGCGGAAGAAGTCGTCGAGCTGCACGGGGCCCTCGAGCACGAGCACGAACGCCGCCAGCACGGTGTTCGAGACGGGGAACGGAGTGAGCGTGCCCGTCAGCGTCGGTCCGAGGCCCGCCGCGGCGCCGGTCAAGCCGAGCACGAGCAGTGCGGTGGCAACCGCACGGGCCGGCAGGTCCCACGCGGGCAGCTCGGCGAGCGGCAGATCCTGCTCGTGCGGATCGGCCGGCAGCAGTCGCGGTGCGAGCGCGAAGGCGCCGAAGGCGAGCACGAGGCCGACACCGGCCGGGATCGAGGCCTGACCGAAGGCGAGCGCGACCGCGAGGAAAGCGGCCCATCCCGCTAGCACGGCCGCGAGCCAGCCCGCCCGGCGCGCGACCTGCGCGAAGACGACGACGAAGCACGTCAGCGCCACCAGCCCGAGCAGCGAGGCGGCGGCGGCGTCCGCGGCGAAGTGCCGGCCGTGCTCGAGCTCGGTGATCAGCAGGATCGGCCCGGCCACGAGCGGCAGGGCGACGAGCAGGCCCGCGACCTCGTGGCCCCACCGGCGCCCAGCCAGCGAGGAGCCGACGACGAGCGCAGGCGCCAGCAGGAGCTTGACCAGGAGCAGGTCCACACCGGCGATTCTCCCAGCCGCGCGCGCTCCAGCGCAGACGGCTCGGCGTCCCTACAGTCTCAGCCGCGCTCCCAGCGATACTCGGGCTCTGTGCGCGAGGAGCGTTGCGCGCGGCGCAGAGCGGCGTTGACGAGCCACACGATCGCAGCGCCGCCGAGCGTCGACCAGAAGCCGCCGATCGTGAAGCCGCTGACGAGCTTGCTCGTCAGCCACAGCATCAGCGCGTTGATCGCGAGCAGGAAGACCCCGAGCGAGAGGATCACGGCGGGGAGCGTGAACAGGATGATCCACGGGCGCACGAGCACGTTGACGACGCCCAGGATCAGCCCCGCGAGCAGCAGCGTGCCGAGATCCTTCTCGTAGCCGATCGCCGGGATCACGGCCGCCGCCACGAGCAGCGCGACGCAGTTGGACAGCCAGGCGATCAGCATGTGTGCGAGCACGCCTCGGATCAGCACCCGCTCATCCTGCCATGCCGGCGCGCGCCGGTCTGTCTGGCCACGGCGGCGCCCGCCGGTCGTGCCCCGCCTCAGCTGGCCAGGCGCTGCGCCGTCCCGGCGCGCTCGGCCACGAACTCCCGGATCGCGCCGGCGAAGGCCTGCGGCTGGTCGCGCATGATCAATGTGTAGCTGTCGGCGATCTCGACCAGGCGCGCGTCGGGCAGGAGCTCGGCGAAGCGGCGGCCGTGCTCAGGGTGCTGCACTTTGTCCTCGGGCGTCCACACGACCAGCGTCGGGCGTGCGAACGCGCGCAGGCGCTCGCACGCCTGCACCATCTGCGCTCGTCGTCCGCCGGTGACGTACTTGCGAAAGTCCCGGCGCACGCCACGCTGACCCTGCAGCGGCGCCAGCCAGCGATCGACGAGCTCGTCGGGCAGCGGGCGCTTGGCCATCCAGCCCAACCCGATCGGCGAGCGGCGCAGCGCGCGCAGGCGCATCGCGTTCATCGCCAGGTAGATCCCGCCCGGCACGAACCCCAGCAGGCGCACGTTCTTGCCGGGCAGCCCCGGCGGGTAGTTCTCGAAGGCCTCGCACGAGGAGATCACGAGTCGCGCCACCCGCTCCGGCCGGGCGTCGCCTTCGCCCGCCAGGACGAGGGCCGCGGCGTGGTCGTTCTGCACGAGCGTGACCTCGCGCAGGTCGAGCCGCTGCAGGAGCTCGGCGACCATCCGCGCGTAGCCTGCCAGCGACAGGTCGGCATCCGGGCGCATCGGTTTGCGATGCGCCCCCAGCGGCAGCGTCGGCACCACGCAGCGATGGTCGGCGCGCAGATCCTGCACGAGCGGGTCCCACACCGATCCGTCCATGACGAGCCCGCCCAGCAGCACGAGCACCGGGCCGTCGCCGCCCGTGTCCTCGTATTCGATCGTTCCGGCCGTCAGCTCGATCTCGGGCATGTCGCACTCCCCTCAATCTCCATTGAACAGGTAATAGATAGATCGCTCTAGTGAGCCCGTACCGTATCATTGCCGGCATGGCGGCGCAGACCAAGGAGCGGATCGTGCAGCGCAGCGCCGAGCTGTTCCGGCGGCAGGGCTTCGCCGGCACCGGCGTCAAGCAGATCGTCGCTGAAGCGAGCGCGCCGTTCGGCTCGCTCTACCACTTCTTCCCGGGCGGCAAGGAGCAGCTCGGCGAGGAGGTGATCCGCTGGTCGGGCGCGATCTACGGCCAGCTCATCGACGCCTTCTTCGAGCCCGGCGCGGACCCGGTCGCGGCCACGCGCAACTTCTTCGCCGGCGCCGCCGCGACCGTGCGCGAGTCCGACTACGCCGACGCCTGCCCGATCGCGACCGTGGCGCTCGAGGTCTCGAGCACGAACGAGCCGATGCGCGAAGCCTGCGCCGACGTCTTCCAGAGCTGGGTCGACGCCGCCGCCGAGCGGCTCGCCGAAGCCGGCCTTCCGCGCAGGCGAGCGCGCGAGCTCGCCTTCTCGATGCTCGCCTCGCTCGAGGGTGCCTTCGTGCTCTCGCGCGCGCTGCGCAGCACCGAGCCGATCGAGATCGCCGGCGCGAGCGCCACGGCCGCCGTGCGCGATGCGCTCGCCGCCCAGCGCAAGCGGCGTCGTGCGCGCGCGTGATCGGATGACCGCGCTGTGAGCGCCGGCGGGCGGGGCACGATCGAGAGCTGGTGGTCGGAGGGCGCGCGCGTGCCGCTGGGGCTGGGCGGCGTCGAGCGCCGGATCTTCGTGCGCCGACTCGGGCAGGGGTCGACGATGACGCTGCTGCACGGCTTCCCGAGCTCATCTCACGACTGGGCCAGGGTCGCGCCCGCGCTGGCGCGGCGCCATTCGCTGCTGATGCCCGACTTCCTCGGCTTCGGCGCCTCGGAGAAGCCCACCGAGCACGAGTACTCGCTGCACGAGCAGGCCGACCTCGTGCAGGCGCTGTGGGCGCGTGAAGGCGTCGCCGAGACGATCCTGGTGGCGCACGACTACGCGGTGTCGGTCACGCAGGAGCTGCTCGCGCGCCGCGCCGAGGGCGGGCTCGCGGTCGAGCTGCGTTCCGTGCATCTGCTCAACGGCGGCCTGTATCCCGCCATCCACCGGCGCCAGCCGACCCAGGAGGCGTTGCTCGATCCCGAGCAGGGCCCCCGCATCGGCGAGCTGATCAACGAGGACCTGTTCACCGCGGGCATCGGCCCGACGTTCGCCGAGGGCTTCGACGCCGCCGCCGACAGCGCCGAGATGTGGCGTGGCATGGAGCGCGAGCAGGGCCAGCGAATCGGACACCTCCTGATCCGCTACATCGTCGACCGCGAACGCCACGAGCAGCGCTGGATCTCGGCGCTCGAGCAGACCGACGTGCCGCTGGCGTTCATCTGGGGCATGCTCGACCCGGTCTCGGGCGCGCACATGGCCGAGCGGATCTCTGAGCGCCTCCCGCGCTCGCCGATGCTCGCGCTGCCGGACGTCGCGCACTGGCCGCAGCTGGAAGCGCCCGAGCGCGTGGTCGAGGCGCTGCTCGGCTCAGTGCCTGCCTGACGCTCGATCGACCAGGCCGGCGAGCGCCGACGGCCGGCCGCTGCGCCGCTCGATCGCGTCGGCGCGGCGATACAGCGAGTAGAGCCCGCGGATCCCGCACCAGCGCAGCGGCTCGGGCTCCCAGCGGCGAGCCGGCGGGTGCGCGACCCACGGCGCCAGGGTCGGCGCCGTCGGCTGCCCGAGCAGCAGGTCGCGCAACGTGCGCCCGGCCAGGTTCGCGGCGGCCACGCCCTGACCGACGTACCCACCGGCCCATGCGGCGCCAGTGTTCGCGTCGGCGCCGACCGACACGCACCAGTCGCGCGCGACGCCGAGCACGCCCGACCAGGCGTGGTCCAGCTCCACGCCAGCCGTCGCAGGGAACATGGCAGCGAGCTTGCTGCGAAGCTGCTCCACCGTCGCCTGCGCCGTCGCACCGGCGCCGCCGGCGCGCGAGCCGTAGCGGTAGGGAACCCCGCGCCCACCGATCGCGATTCGCCCGTCGGCCGTGCGCTGCAGATAGACGAACACGTGCGCGTTGTCCTCGAGCAGCTCCTCCCCGCTCCACCCGATCTGCTCCCAGACCTCGGCCGACAGCGGCCGGGTCACGACGATCGAGCTGTTCACCGGTACCAGCACGCGGCGCTGACCGCGCAGCGAGGCCGTGTAGCCCTCGGTCGCGCGCACGATCCAGCGCGCGCGGACGTTGCCCAGCGCCGTGCGTGCCTCGCCCGCAACGATCTCACGCACGGGCGTCTGCTCGTAGATCTTCACGCCCAGGCGCTCCGCAGCCGCGGTGAGCCCGACCACGAGCTTGGCCGGGTGCAGTCTCGCGGCGTGCGGCGAGAACGTCGCCGTCCGCGCTCCCGCCACCGACACCCGCGCGGCGAGCTCCTCGGCTCCAAGCTCGTGCAGGTCGTCGGCGCTCACGCCCAGCTCGCGCAGCTGGCGCACGTGCTCGCGCCGCCGCCGAGCCTGTGCATCGTCGAGCGCGACCGTGAGCTGCCCGCCCTTGGCGTAGTCGGCCTCGATCCCCTCGCGCGCGAGCACGCGGGCGATCTCCTCGACGGTTTCGAACATCTCCCGCTGCAGCCCCAGGAAGCCCGCACGACCGCCGTTGCGCTCGTATCGACGTGGGGGGCCGGAGAAGAAGCCCGTCGCCCAGCCGCCGTTGCGCCCCGACGCGCCATACCCGGCACGCTCGGCCTCGAGCACGACAACGTGCAGCGACGGCTGGGCCCGCTTGAGGTAGTAGGCCGTCCACAGGCCGGTGTAGCCGGCGCCGACGATCGCAACGTCGGCTTCGGTCGAGTCGGGCAACGGGTCGCGCGGCGCCGGCGCTCCGCCGAGGCTGCGCCACCAGAAGCCGAGCTCGCCTGTTCGCATAGATGGGAGAGTAGCCCTGGCGCGCTCACCCCGGCTGTGCGTCGAGCTCGGCGAGCTTGCGCCGCAGCAGGCTTCGCTCGGCCTCGGCGTGCACGAGCTCGAGCGCGCGCCCGTAGGCGGCGCGCGCGTCCGGCACGCGCCCGAGCCGGCGCAGCAGCTCGGCGCGAGTCGCGTGAAGGTAGTGATAGTCGTCGAGCTCGAGCCCGTCGACGAGCTCGAGCGCGCTCACCGGGTCGCCCGCCTCGGCGAGCGCGACGGCGCGGTTCAGCCCCACCACCGGCGAGCCGGTCAGCGCGGCCAGCCGGCCGTAGAGCGCCGCGATCGCAGACCAGTCGCGCGGCTCTTCGGTGTGCAGCGCCGCGATCTGGGCCTGCAGCGCGTAGGGCCCGCCGCCGCCGAGCGCGAGCGCGCGCTGCAGTACGGCGCGGCCCTGCGCGATCTGCTCGCCGTCCCAGAGCGCGCGATCCTGCTCGTCGAGCAGCACGACGGCGCCCTCGGCGAAGCGCGCCTCACGACGGGCGTCGTGGAGCAGCATCAGCGCCAGCAGCGCATGCACCTCGGCTTCGTCGGGCATCAGTTCGGCGAGCGCCCGCCCCAACCGGATCGCCTCGCCCGCGAGCTCGACCTGCCCGCCGTAGCCCTCGTTGAAGATCAGGTACACGACGGCGAGCACGGCCAGCAGCCGATCCGGCAGCAGATGATCGGGCGGCACGCGGAACGGGATGCCCGCGGCCTTGATCTTGTGCTTGGCCCGCACCAGCCGCTTTGCGAGCGTCGCCTCCGGCACCAGGAACGCGCGCGCGATCTGCTCGGTCCGCAGTCCGCCGAGCGTACGCAGCGTCAGCGCCACCTGTGCCTCCGTGGACAGCGCCGGGTGACAGCACGTGAACAGCAGCTCCAGCCGTTCGTCGGAAAACACGCCGCCCTGTTCGGTCTCCTGCATCTCCTCCTCCGTTGTTTCGGGCACGTCGAGCAGTTGCGCCTTGGCCGCGAAGGTGCGCTCGCGGCGGATGCGGTCGATCGCGCGGTTGCGCGCCGTCGTCGTCAGCCAGGCGCCCGGGTTCGCCGGCGTCCCATCGCGCGGCCAGCGCTCGGCGGCCACGGCGAACGCTTCCTGGGCAGCTTCCTCGGCGCGGTCGAAGTCGCCGAGGAAGCCGATCAGGTTCGCCAGCACGCGGCCCCACTCCTCACGGAAGAGGAGCTCGACGCCGCCATCGGGCTCGAGTGAGTGCGCCTGGCCGGTGATCGTCAGCGCTCCACGACCGGTCGCACCTCGATCGCGCCGCCCATGCGCGCGGCCGGGATGCGCGCGGCCAGCTCGATCGCCGCGTCGAGGTCGTCGGCCTCGTACAGGAAGTAGCCGCCCACGACCTCCTTGGTCTCCGCGAACGGACCGTCGGTCGTCAGCGTCTGGCCGTCCTGCACGCGCACGGTCGTCGCCGTCTCGGGGCCCTGCAGCTGGTGCCCACCGAGCACCCCGGGCGTCTGCCCGATCTTCATGTACTCGCCCGTGATCGCACTTTTCTGCTCCTCCGAGAGCGCTTCGTACTCGGACATCGGAGTGGATGAGTAGATCTGCAACAGGTAGGTCATGGCCTTGTTCCTCCTTCGGTTTCGGACAGTGTCGTAGGAACGACGAACGGGAGACGCCTGGATGGACCGACGCCGACGCCGTCGCCGTCGCGTGCCGACGCACGATGCGCGGGTTCCGTAGAGTGCGCGCCAATGAGCTTGGGGGAGCTTTCGATCTCGGGTTCCGTGGTGCGCCCCGGCGACTCCGACTGGGACACGGCGCGCGCCGCCTGGAACCTCACCGCGGATCAGAATCCGGCCGCCGTCGCGCTGGTCGAGAGCGCCGAGGACGTCGCGCGGGTGGTGCGCTTCGCCGCCGCCAACGAGCTGGGCCTGGCCGCTCAGGGGACCGGCCACGGCGCGGCTCCGCTCGGGGCACTGGACGACGCGGTCCTGATCAAGACCGAGCGGATGCGCAGGATCGAGGTGGACGCCGCCGCACAGACGGCCCGCGTGCAGGCGGGTGCGCTGATGCTCGAGCTCTCCGAAGCGGCGCAGGCCGCCGGACTGTGCTCGATGCCCGGCTCGGCGCCCGACGTGGGCGTCACCGGCTTCACGCTCGGCGGCGGACTGGGATGGCTGGGCCGGCGTTACGGCTTCGCCTGCAACCGCGTGCGGGCGATCGAGCTCGTGACGGCCGACGGTGAGATCAAGCGCGTTGACGCCGACAACGACGGCGACCTGTTCTGGGCGCTGCGCGGAGGGGGCGGCGGCTACGCGATCGTGACAGCGCTGGAGGTGGCGCTGCTGCCGTTCTCCGAGGTCTACGCCGGAGCACTGCTCTTCCCCGCCGAGCTGGGCGGCGAGGCGATCCGCAAGTATCGCGAATGGGCCGCTGCGGTCCCCGACGAGGTCACATCGGTCGTCCGCTTCCTGCGCCCGCCGCCGCTGCCCGACGTGCCCGAGCCGATCCGCGACCGGCCGCTGCTGACGATCGATGGCGCCTTCATCGGCAGCCAGGCCGACGGCGAGAGGCTGATCGCGCCCCTGCGCGAGATCGGTGAGCCGATCATGGACACCTTCGCGCAGATGCCCGGCGAGGGCCTCTGCAAAATCCACATGGACCCCGAGGAGCCGGTGCCCGGCATCGGGCATCACGGCCTGATCGCCGAGCTGCCCGACGAGGCGATCGACGCCTTCGTGTCCGTGGCAGGTCCCGATGCCGGATCGCCGCTGCTACTCGCCGAGCTCCGCCAGCTCGGCGGGGCGCTGGGGCGAGCCAGCGAGAACGCCGGCGCGCTGGCCTCGATCGACGCCGCCTTTGCGATGTTCGCGATCGGACTGCCGATGACGCCCGAGCTGGGCGAGGCGATCCCTGGCTACCTCGATCGCGTGGACGAGGCGATGAGGCCGTGGGCCAGCGACGGCGGGTACTTCAACTTCGCCGAGCGCCCCTGCGATCTCGACGCGATCCTCCCGCCCGAGGTCTGCGAGCGCCTGGCTGAGGTCAAGCGTCGCTGGGATCCGGACGGGCTGATCCGGGCCAACCACGCCGTCGCGATCGCGCCCGTCTGAGAGCGCAGCAAGCGCCTAGCCTGGGCGCGGTTCGGCGGCGATTCCGGCTGCCTGGAGCAGCTCCTGCGCCTCGCGCTCGATCCCGTCGGCCATGAGGTCCAGCTCGTCCACGAGGTCGGCGTCGGCGCAGAGGCCGAAGCACAGCAGGCCGGCCAGCGAGATCGCGGAGACGCGCAGGGCGTGGTGTTCGCCGATCTCCGCCAGCGAGTGCAGGCTGAGCACCGAGTTGCCGAGCACGCTCACCGACTCGCGCGGGCCGGGCACGTTGGACACGCTCAGCGCGAATCGCCTCGGGCTGCGCTCGATCCGCGTGAGCAGGTTCTCGAGCGGCGGCGCGCCCGACAGCTCGTGCAGCAGGTGCTCGCGGTACTGCGCGTCCTGGTCGCGCTTGCGCTCGCTCGTCTCGGCATGCGCCAGGCGCAGCCGAGCGACCGGGTCGGGCTCGTTCAGCGGCAGGCCGATCGAGAAGAACGAGTCGCGGTTGGCGGCCGCGTCGCCCTCGTGGTGCAGGCTGACCGGCACGCGCAGGCGGATCGTGCCGAGCTCGCCGTGGCGGCGCCGGACCCAGCGGCCGACCGCGCCCGCAACGATCGCCAGCACGGCGTCGTTGACGGTGGCGTCGTCGAGCAGCTTCGCCGCCTCGTGCAGGGCCGACAGCGGCGTGACCGCAAAGGCGACCTCGCGGCGCGTGCCGATCTTCCCGTCGAAGGGCGAGCGACACTCGCCGCGCGCATACTCGCGGCGGAGGAACCCGGCGAGGTGGGCTCGCCGCCGCGCCTCATCGGCGGCGTGTGCGGCGTGCGCCTGCGCCGAGCTCATGCTCGACTCGACGCTCTCGTCCCAGAGCAGCGCGCGCGCGTAGCGGACCGACGCCGTGCCGTCGGCCAGCGCGTGGTGGATGCGCCAGATCAACGCCGTGCCGCCGTCGCGCAGCGGCGCCAGGTCGATCTGCCACAGCGGGCGCGAGCGGTCCAGCCGCTGCTCGAACAGCCGTGCCACGAGCGCCCGCAGCTCGGGCCGCGTGACAGCCCGCTCGACCGGCGCAGCCACGACGTGCTCGGCTAGATCGAAATCGTCGTCGTCGACCCACGCCGGCTCGTGCGCCCCGCCACCCAGGCGACGCATCAGCGCCGGCGCGAGGGCGATTCGCTCGGCGATTCGCTCCCGCAGCTCGGCGAGGCCGAGCTCGCCGCGCTCGCCCGGCGCGAGCCGGATCAACTTGCACGTGTGACCGGCGATCGTGCGGCACTCCAAACCGAGGATCGCGCGGTCCTCGGGCCCCAGCGGAATCGGCGCATCGCCCACGCCTGACATTCTCGCTCAAGCCGTGGGCCGTGTCGCGCTAGCATCGACGCTTCTACGGCCGAGAGGATCGCGATGGCACACCTGGGCGGCAGCGCGAGCAGCGAGATCGACGCGCCTCTGCAAGACGTGTGGGCGCTCGTCGAGGACGTGCTCTCCGCGCCCGACTGGCAGGGCGGCCTCGACGCGATGACCGCGCTCGAGCGCGACAGCGAGGGACGTCCGCTGCTCGTCGAGACCGAGAACGACATCAAAGTCCGGCGCATCAAGGCGCGCGTGCGCTTCAACTACGACGGGCCCACGCGCCTGTCCTGGAACCAGGAGCAGGGAGACATGAAGTCCGTGGAGGGCTCGTGGGAGCTCGAGGACCTCGGCGGCGGGCGCACGCGCGCGACGTTCAACCTCGACGCCGATCCCGGGCGACTGCTCGGGATGCTGATCAAAGGGCCCGTCGAGGCGGCCACGCGGGCGATCTTCGTGAACGGGCGTCCCGGGGAGCTGAAGCGGCTCGCCGAGGACGGTCCGCGCCGCGACTAGGGCTTGGCGCCGCCGCTCGGGCGCTTGGCCGCGCCGGCGCCTGGCTTCGCCGCACCGCCGCGCGGCTTAGCGGTGCGGCTGCTCGGTTTCGCGGTACGGCTGCTGGGTTTCGCGGAACGGCTGCTCGGTTTCGCCCTGCCGCTGCGCGCTTTCGACGCACCGCTTCCCCTCTTGGCCGCGCCGCTCTTCTGCGCCGCCCCGCCGCTCGGCCCCTGCGCTTCGCTGTCTCGCGGCTTGCGGCGGCGTCGCTGGAGTCCGGCGGCGGCCTTCGCCAGCTCCGCCGGCTCGCGCAGCGCGCCGATCGTCTGCTCAAACAGCTCGGCCTGGCGCTTGATCAGGCGCGCCGTCTCCTGAAGCGCCTGCCCTGCCGACTCCAGCGCTTCCGCCTCCCGGCGAAGCGTCGCCCCGCTCTCTTCGAGCAGGTCGAAGGCCGTGTCGACCGGGCCGAGGATGCGACCCGCAAGCTCGCTGCCGAGCATGCGCTCGCGATCTACCACCCGCTGCATCGATGCCAGCTGGCTCTGCATCGCCCCCACGACCTCGCCCGGCAGCTCCGGGCGGCCCGCCGCCGACGCCGCCGAGGAGACGACCGCTTCCATCACCCCGCGCCACTCGTCGAGGAGCTCGCGCCGGCCCCGATCAGGCATGGGTGTACTCACCGCGCTTGCGCTCATCCATGGCTCACCATCATCGCAGCCGGCACACGCGCGCCGCGCTAGAGCCAGTCGTTACGGCGGAAGGACCAGTAGAGGCAGATCGAGATCACCACGATCACCGCCGAGGAGAACCAGAAGCCCCAGTGCTGCGCGAAGCCTGGATAGGGGAGGTTCTGGCCGTAGAAGCCGGTGATGGCGGTCGGCACGGCGATGATCGCCGCCCAGCTCGTGACCTTCTTCATCGCCAGGTTCATGCGGTTGCCCTGGATCGCGATGTTCGTCTCGAGGATCGTCGTCACCAAGTCGCGCAGCGACTCGGTCCAGTCCGTCGCGCGCATGACGTGGTCGTAGACGTCCTGGTAGTAGGGGCTCATCCCCTCGTCGACGATCTCCAGGTCGCGGCGCATCAGCGAGTTCACCACCTCGCGCATCGGCACGACCAGCCGGCGCAGCAGGACCAGGCTCTTGCGCAGCTCGAACGAGCGTCGCTGCACGACCGCTTCCTGCGGGCGCTCGGCGAAGAGCAGGTCCTCGAGCGACTCGATCTCCGTGTCGAGCGACTGCACGGCCTCGAAGTGGCCGTCCACGATGTCGTCGAGCAGGCCCCAGAGCAGGAACGAGACGCCATTCCCGGCCAGGTCCTTCGATTCGTCCCAGCGCGCGAGCACCGCCTCGATGTCGACGCCCTCGTCCTTGCGCACAGTGACCAGCGCCTTGGGCAGGATGAACACGTCGACCTCGCTCGTCTGCAGCTCGCCCGACTCGGCGTCGAGCCGCAGCGAGTAGGCGCTCATGAACAGGTGCGAGTCGTAGCGGTCCAGCTTCGGGCGCTGGTGCTCGTGGACCGCGTCCTCGACCGCTAGCGGGTGCAGCTGCAGCTCTTCGCTGATCGTCGCCAGGTCGGCCTGTGTGGGTTCGCAGTAGTCGAGCCACACACAGGAGTCCGGCTCCTCGATGTGCTCGGAGATGTCCTTGACCGGGAAGTTCTCGAGCACGAGCTTGCCGCCGCGATAGAGCCGCGTGTGGGACATGCGCGCACGATACGGTCAGCGCCGGATCGCGCGAATCGTCTGCAGCGGCGGGGCGAGTCGCCCCGGGTAGTGCACGCCTCAGCGTTTCAACTTGAACGCCCGCGTCGCGCTGAGCTTTCCGCGACCGCTCGGCGCCAGCACGCCCCTGGCGGTGAGCGTCACCCGCTTGGCGCTGCGCGAGAGCACAGAACGTCCCTTCTTCGTCAGCCTGATCTTCAACTTGACCGAGCCGCCGGCGGTCGTGGCGACGCTGCCCTTGGCCACCAGCACCGGCTTCGGCTTGGTGGCGCTGAGGTGGGCGCCCTTGGGCAGCTGATACCACGCGATCGAGAGCGTGCCGGCCGACAGCGATCTGAACGACACCGCGTAGCCGCGGTGTTTGAGCAGCGCGCCGATGCTGGCGTTCCTCCCGCGCGGCGTGAGCAGGCTCGCGAGCAGCGCGCGCAGCTGCGCCGTCGTCGGCGTGCGCGCGACGGATGAGAGGACTGCGACCGGCTGCGGTCGCGGAGCCGCAACAACGACGGCCGTCGGAGGGGAAAAGAGCGGCGCTCCTTCTCCGAAGAGGTTGCTGGCTTTCTCCCTGATCCTGATGGTGTGACCGACGTCTGCAGCGGTCAACGTGTAGACCGGCCCAGTCGCCACCGTGTGGCAGCTTTCGATCATGCCGGTGCCATCGCACCTGCCCCACTCGTCGGTAACGCTCGCCGGCGCGTTCGTCCACGTGCCTCGTACCATCGTGAGCGCCTGTCCTTCGATCGCGCGGCCGGTAATGGCCGGTTTCAGCAGCGCAACGGGCACTCCTTGGAGCACCGCGTCGATCCCAGGGTTGCTCGACCCCGCAGCAACCGCGATCAGCTGCGCGCCGCCTTCGGTTTCCGCTTCCTTGTAGAACTGCGACGCATAGCTGGTGCCGGCGCCGGAGGGATCGAAGTGCACGCGGTAGCTGCCCGGCGGAAGCAGCGCAACCGTGTACGTGCCGTCGGGTGCCGTGGTTGCGCAGCGTTCGATGCCGATGCCGGAGTCCGCAGCGCACACGAGCACTCCACCGACCGGCCCTTTGGTGGCGGCCGACGTCACCGTGCCGCTGATGTTGCCGCCGAGCTGGAGAGTCGCGTTTGCTTCCGTGGCGTCCGGCGCGCCGGCGGTGACTGAGAGGGGCGTGGCGAAGGCGCGCGTCGCCGCGCCGTTGAAGTACTGCTTCACATAGCTCAGTTCGCTGCCGCTCGGAGGTGAGAATTCGATCTCGTATTCCCCGGTCGCGAGCTTTTGCAGTACGTATTCGCCCGCTTGGTCGGTCGAGGAGCAGCGCACCGGAGATCCGGTCGCAGCGTCGAGCGCGCAGACGCTGCTCGCCGCCAGCGGCTTGCCTTCGACCCCGCTCACGAGCCCCTTCACGCGCCCGCCCGAGACCATGGCGGCATCAATTGCGGTCGTGACCGTGCCTTCTGTCACCGTCACCGCCTTCGCGTCGGCGCGGCTCGCGCTGCCTTCATAGAACTGCGTCAGGTAGTTGAGGCCAGAGTCCTCGGGCGGGGAGAATTCGACTTCGTACTGCCCCGCTGCGAGTCCTGCCACTTCGTATTCGCCGTTCGTGCCGGTCGTCTGGCACTGCCCGGGCGAGAGTCCGCCGAACGCAAGCACGCACACGCTGATTTCGGCGAGCGGGGCTTTCGTGTCGGCTGCCGTGACGGCGCCCGAGATCGCCCCAGTTTCCGCCGCGAGCGCGTCGGTGGGCGCGATCGCGATCAGCGCCGAACCGAGCGACACGCACGCGAGCAGCAGCGCCAGCGCACCGCGCGCGCCGCCTTTGCGCCGTTGCGGCTTAGCTCGCGCCAGCACCTGTGCTTGTCTCTGTGACTGCTCCATGTCCGCCTCACCGCCCGGCTACCGAGCCGCCGGACCCCGCACGGTGGCGGCGAGGGAGGCTACAGCAGCCGTGACCATCAACCAACCATTACCCCGAGAGAAGTAGGCCCACCACCGTACGTCACGCTGGCCGACGAGGGCAACTCGCGGTTAGGTAGCGGCGCCGGCGGGAATCAGTACTTATGACCGCAAGCCAAGGAGCGATGAACATGCGTGTTGCGCGTTCGACCGGCGCGGTCAGCGGCCTGCTGATCGCGGCGCTGGGGATCTGGGCGGCTCTGATCCCGTTTGTGGGTCCCTACTTCGACTACTCGTTCGGCACCAACAGCACCTGGCACTACACGACCGACCGGCTGTGGCTCGACATCCTCCCCGGCGCCCTGGCGGCGCTCGGCGGGTTGCTGCTGGTGCTCGCCGCCACGCGGCCCGCCGGCCTCGTCGGTGGCTGGCTCGCGCTGGTAGCCGGCGCGTGGCTGTGCGTCGGTCCGTCGGTGAGCCTGACGTGGGAGAGCGGACCTGGGCCGATCGGTCGGCCGCTGTTCGGCTCCACCCGGCAGATGCTCGAGCTCGTCGGCTACTTCTATGGCGCCGGCGTGTTGATCGTCGGCCTCAGCGCCTTCGCGATGGGACGCTTCTACTCGCGCCCACGGCTGCCCGACGAGGAGGTGCCAGCGGACGAGGAGGTGCCAGCCGCCGCGCCGGCCGCGGCGACGTCAGCCGCTGCCCCGCGAACGGGCGCTCCGACGCCGGCGGCGCGGCCCACGGAGCCAGCCGCTCCAACGGCGCCGGCCGCCTCCGCAGCTCCGGCCGCCCCGACGGCACCCGCCGCCGAGCAGCCGAGAACGGCTGCACCCGAACCGGTCGCGGCCGGACGTCGAGCGGGGGAACCAGACCGCGGCGAACGCACTCGTCGCTGGCGATTTTTCCCGCGCCGGCGCGGCGCGAGCCCCGAACGCGAAAGCGAGCGAAGCTACGAGGACTCGACGCGCGGGGGCTAGCGTGCCGGCCCAACGCCGGGCTCGCGCGAGGAGCCGGCGCTGGCCCGCCGGCCCGTGCGCGGGCTCACAGCCACCTCCACGGACCCACGCTCCAGTCGCCGATCTGGCCGAAGCGGACCCTGTAGCCGAGTTCCGGTCCCTGGTATTCGTAGTACACGCCGAGCAGGTAGATCGCCTTGTACCAGGGGTTGACGACCGACGAGGGGTCGTAGCTGATGACTTCCACTTCCTTGTACAGGAGCAGCACGCACTCGGCCGTGTTCGGGGCGATCAGCGCGCAGCCGTTGGGTTCGATTTTCCAGGCGTAGACGTGCGTGTAGAAGGCTTCGGCCAGTTCTTTTTCGCCCTGCGCCTTCGCGTGTTCGAACGCTCCGTTGATGAGGACCTGTTCCATCGTCAGCGCGGCGCTCGGGCTCGGTGCTTGACTGGGCTGCGTCGGGGCGGCAGGGGGCGCCGGGGGCGGCGGGCTCGCGGTCACCTTGCGCAGGCACAAGTAGCCGCGGGCATGGGCGCTCAGCCGATACTGCGGGCGGCAGCTCGGTCGCTTGCGGTGCCCGTTGCGGACGCACGCATAGCCTCGCCTGCGGTTGCCGCTCAGGCGCCAGCCTGACCCGCACAACGGTCGGAACGACGTCGCGCTCGCGGCGAGTCCGGCATTGCCTGCGCCCGCGCCGAGCGCGCTCGCGCCGTGCCGGGCTGTGTCGGCGCTCGCGAGGCCCGGACACGCGGCCGAGAGAACGACCGCCGCGGAGACGAGCGCCGTGTGGACGGCGCGAGATCGACCGGATCGGAGACTCCGCCTGAGTCCCAGGTTCAACGCATGAGCCTTCATGTCCACCTCACCCTCCTGCCCTCGTGGGCGCCCTTGAACGCGCCGGTCCAATGGACGACCCCCCCGGATTCGTACTCGCGGACGCGGAAGCGGCCGACGTAGTGGCGGCCCGCAGCCCAGAAGCTGACCCTGCACGAGAACGACACGGCGCTCTTGCGCCTGCAACTCGCGGAGAGACGCCGCGCCGCATGATGGGTCTTGACGTTGATCAGCCGCCGCAGGGCGTGGATGACATCGCGTCGCGACATCCTCAGCTCCGGCGCGGCTGCCTTGGGCGGCGGCGAGGGCGCGGCGGCGAGGGCGCTCGGCTCGGGCGGAGGTGGGCCAGGCGCCGGCGGCGAGAGCGCAGAGAGCACCCATTCGCGAAGCGTCGTTCCGGCCACCCACGCGAAGATTCCCGGATACCCCGCCACGTTGCACGGAGCTTTCACGACGCTCACGACCCCGATCAGCTTCCAGGTTGCTCCATGGTCCGGCGTCGTCATCACGGGGCCCCCGCTGTCGCCGTGGCAGACGGCCTTTTCTCCGTAGTAATAGCCGGCGCAGAGGTTGGTGGCCGGGTCGTAGTCCGACCCCCACGAGGACTCACACTGCAGGTCGCCCCAGGTGGGGAGGTCGACGGCTAGGAGGTCGTCCGAGAATTCGTCGGTTTCGTGGTTGGTGTGACCCCAACCCATGACCGTCACTTCGCTCGCCCAGTCGGATGCGGTCCCCAGGACGGCCGGCGAGGCGGACGATGCCCCCGACAGCGTCAGCACCGCCGTGTCGTAGTCGAGCGAGCCGTCCGCTCTCCTGATGAAGGAGGGGTTCCTGGTCACCGCTGCGACACCGAACGTTTCACCGGTCGCCGTCTGGCTGAGGCGGCGACGCCCGATCACGATCTGCATCGAGCCCGGGCTGCTGACGCTGCCGTCGTCCTCGGTGACGCAGTGCGCGGCGGTGAGAACCTGCGTGGGCGAGAGCAGCACCCCGCCGCAGAACGTCCCATCGCTGTGGCGGAGGTAGGCCATCCACGGCCATTGAGCGGAGTCGGGCAGATAGCCGCCGATGATGCTGGCGTGTGCGCGTACGCGCCGTCGGGGCGCGTGAGTGCTCGAGCGTCGGTGCGCCACGCCGCTGCCGCGTGCGTGATGGCCCGCCGCGAGCGCGCTCGATCGCGGCGAGAGCGGCCCTGCCTGTGCGACGCTGAGCGGCGGCGCGAGCGCGGCGAACGCGGCGAGGGCAACGATCGTCGCCCATGCCAGCCCTACCCCCCGCCAAGATCCCTTCGTCACGGCTGTGCTCCGTCCCTGGCACACCCGGCGCCCACACGCCCCGGTCGGCCTCCCTTTCGAGGCGAACTATCTCACACGAGACGAAACCGCTCAAGACGTGGGCAGAAGCGGACGACTGAGGGCGCCCTAGCGAGCGCGGTCACCGATGTTGGGGTACGATCGCGGGCGTGAGAGGTTCGATGCGTGCGGGTGGCGCGCTGGTGGGGACGCTCGTGGCTGTTGCGATCGCGTTCTCGATCGTGCCGTCTGCGCAGGCGCAGCCGTTTGGACAGTGCCCGGCGGTCGACGCGGACACGAGCTGCCAGTTCCTGATCACGATCACCAACACTGGGCAGTCGGCCGCACAGGACCTGGGGCAGGGGCCATATGAGGCGTCCGACGACTCCCTGATCGGTGTGCAGAACGGCTCGTCCAAGTCGATCGCGTCGCTGCCTATCGCATCGCCGGGGACGTCCCTGTTCGGGTTCGAGGCGGACGGGATCTGCAACCCGGGAATGGCCCCACTTCCGCCTGGCTGCGTGCCGGTGCCCGGCTCGCCGGCCGGCACGACATGCGGGGTTCAAAGCGTCGCCTGCTCGTTCCCACCGCCGCCCGGGGAGCCGGCCAACTACGCCGAGCCCGGCTCGACCGGTGCATTGCCGTGGCCCAACGGCGACCGACAGAACGGCTACGAGGGCCCAACGTCGTGGTTCTCGGGCGTCTCGCCCGATACGAGCAGCGGCACCGTGAACTTCTCGCCGGCGATCCCGCCGGGCGGGTCGACCTACTTCTCGCTCGAGGCACCGCCGAGCGCGGCGGCGATCCAGGTCGGCACCCCGACGACGACGGCGCCGACGCCGACGGTACCGCCGGCGTTCGGTCCCAAAGGCGCGATACAGGGCCTCCCCTCAGCGCGTCGCTGCCTTTCAAAACGTCACTTCATCATCCACATCCGCCGCTACCCCGGGATCTCCTACACAGAGGCGATCGTGTTCCTGAATCGAAAACAGGTTGGAGTCGTCAAGAGCCGCAAAGGTCAGTTCTCGGCCCCGATCAACCTGCGCGGCCTCCCGGCGGGCACCTTTCCCGTGAAGATCACCGTGATCACGTCGACCGGCTCGATCATCTCCGGCAAGCGGACGTACCACACCTGCCGCAAGCGGCTCCCGTTCCACGGCCCGCCGCGTCTGTAGAGCCGACGCGGGGGACTCGAACCGAAAGGCACTCATGAACCCCGACGCGCCCTATCCCGTCGAGTACTCGGTCGACTACCCGGACCGACCGCTCAACCGCCTCACCACATTCTTCCGCCCGTTCACGGTCATCCCGATCGCAATCGTGCTCGCCCTGATCGAGGGCGGCGGCTACGCCGCGGCCGCCGGCGCTGCCGGCCTGGTCGTGCTGCCCACGCTGCTGTTGATCCTGTTCCGGCAGAAGTACCCGCGCTGGTGGTTTGACTGGAACCTCGAGCTGATGCGCTTCTCCGCACGGGTCGGCGTCTACCTGGCGTTGATGGACGACCGCTATCCCTCCACGGACGAGCATCAGGCGGTGCATCTCGAGTTTCCCTATCCGGACGCGAGCAACGATCTCAACCGCTGGCTGCCGCTGGTCAAGTGGCTGCTCGCGATCCCGCACTACGTGGTGCTGTTCTTCCTCTACATCGCCGCGATCTTCGTCGTGATCGTCGCCTGGTTCGCGATCCTGTTCACCGGTTGCTTCCCGCGCGGGATGTTCGACTTCCTCGTCGGCGTCGGCCGCTGGACCAACCGGGTGATCGCGTACGCCCACGTGCTGGTGACCGATCGCTACCCGCCGTTCCGCCTCGCGCCGTAGGTTCCGGGGGCAGGTGTGGGGAGGCTGCTTGGCGGTCCTCGCTGCGCTCGGCCGACCGCGAAGCTCAACTGATGCAAGAGGCGGGAGCGTTCCCGGGCCGCCCCGGGGGTAGCTCGGCCTCGCTCCTGAAGCTGCCGCCCTCATCCAGCCAACGCCCGACATCCGAGTCGTCATTCGCGGCCCGCTCGCCGCAATCGGGCGCATCAGCCAAGCGATCCTCCACTGCGCGGCGCTCGAACCGAGCTGACTCGGCGGCGTCGCGTATGCAGCGTCCTGCGTGTGCCGCCTCCTCGTAAGACCCGAAGCTCGCTGATTGCGCGAGGCTCTCGCCAGTGACGATCGCCCAATGGTAGCCACCGCCGCTGTCCTCGAAGACGAAGAACTCCAGCGACTCCGACTCGGACTCTGACACGTCACCCGGATCGCGAACGAGTTGCCCAACAGCACCGCGAGCCTGCTGGGTCGACGTGGCCATCGCCAACCGCCTCTCTGCCCTTCTGACCGACGGCGGGCGCCCGGAAAGCGAGAAGAGCTGAGCTCACTGGGCGCACGACAAGCGTACCGCAAGCCGACTTATGAACTCGGAATTGATCGGCGCAGCGGCCTGCTGGCCGTCAGCCGGGATCGTGCGGGCTCTCGTCTGCCCTGGCGGCACGCTGCTCCTCGGCCTGAGCAAAGCGGAGGCGTGCTTCCGCCTGCTCGTAGTCCCGTTGGAGCTCGCGCAACCGTGCGGGGCTGGTGGGCTGTTGTCCGTAGGCCTTTGCTCTGTACAGCTGGTAGCGCTCGCGGGCGTAATTAGCCTTCGCTCGCAGATCGTCCAGGTGTTCGATAGGCATGCGCTTGCCGTGTTCAGAGGGAGCTGTGCCCCGTTGGGGGCGCCGTGAAGTCAGCGCCGGGCGAGTCGGCGTCCGCTCTCGGTGCTGGGTGGGGTGTAGTTCAGCTCGTAGTGGTGGTAGAGGGCAGACTCATCCGCCTGCGAGAGCTCCTCGCCATGCTGCTCGATATTGGGCGCGGCCTTGATCTGCTCCTTGGCCACCGCGACCTGCAGCTCATCGGGGCCGACCGTGATCCCTCCCAGCGGCACGAAGGTCAGGTGGCGGCCGATGAAGCCCTCCTTGACGGTCGCGAACTGCGGCTCGTCGCTCTCGACATCCACATAGACATCCTGCAGCTTTCCGATCCTCTCGCCGTCGCGATCGACCAGCATCTTCCCGTGCCACTCGGCGACGTTCCACTCTGCGTCTTGCTGGTGCTCGGACATCATCAAAAAGCCTCCTCGTGACATCGCTGACCGCAGCCACCCATTTTAGGACGGCTCTATGGGGGTTGGTGGTGCTGAAGGGGAGCTGGGCTAGCCCCCTGCGCCCGGCCGGCTCGGACCGGCGCGGGCATGAGGGCCGCGCCGGCGATTACGAGGCCAAAGGCTATGACGCGCGCGACGATAGCCGGAGCGCCTATCCCGATCGGGTCGCGAAAGACGAGGATGCCCCCCAAGATCGCGGCGAGGTTGGCCGCGACCGAAGTGAAGGCGATGACCGCCACGCCCGGAGCGAGCTGAAGCCCGCGAGCCGACGCGTAGAAGGCCAGCACCGAAGCCGCCAGTGCTGCCAATGTCCACTCACTGACGATCCCCTGCAGTCCTCCGTGAAGGGCCTGAGTTAGGTACTTCAACGAGATGTCTGACACCCCGAACAGCACGCCGGCGGCGACGCCAAGCAGCAATCCCTGTTTGGCTGGGCCAAGGCTGCTCCGCATCGATATGCGGATCAGCGCGGCTCCGAGTGCGAACACACCGCACTCCACCGCAATCAGCGCCGCGAGCGAATAGTGACGCAGCGCGCTTGTGTGCGATCCCCCCGTGATCGCGATCACGGCGAGCCCGGCCGCGGTGAGAATCACGCCGGCCCATTGCCGGCGGCCGAGTCGAAAGCCGAAGTAGCGCTCGGCGAGTACGGCGAGGAAGACCAACCCTCCCGAGAGCACGGCCTGCACAACCGACAGGGGCGCCAGGGCAAGCGCGCCTACATGAAGTCCCCACGCAACGACCGCAACCGCCCAGCCCAGCGAGAACCAGCGGGAGCGGAACAGGCCCACTGCGCTGCGCAGCGGATGACGCGCTCTCACCGGGGGCGCCAACACGGCACCGCGCTGCTTGAACAGGAACGCGACGCTCGTGGCAAACGCCGAGCCCAAAGCCAACGCCAAACCCGCAACCATCGCCGCTCATTCTCACGCACCGTGCAGCCGCTCGCGCTCGCATCACGAACGGCCCCCGGGCCGCTCGACATGCGGCGTCGCCCTAGGTGTAGGTCCGCAGCGAGAGCGCCTCTCGGTGGACCCAGCGCGCCCCGGCAGCGTCAGCGCTCGCCGTCAACGCAGGTGTCCTCAGCCAAAAAGAATCTCCACTTCCCGGAGAATGAGCGTATGCTCATAGTGGACGGTCGCTAACTAGCCGACTTCTCGCTAGCTGGACCAGCCGACGATTGGCCTCCGCCTGAGTGGTACCGGCTTCAAGAGCCGGAAGCCGCTTCCATAGGGCAGTCACGCCTCAGCCTCTGGGCCGACGGATGGCGCCCAAGAGGAGGTCACCATGCAAGCCGGACTACATGCTCTCAACTGGAGTCTGCAGAGACTTGGGATCGGGCTTGCGATGATCGTCGGCCTGACGATGTTTTCACTCGTGCTTCTGGTAGCCATCATCGTGATTGGCCAAGCGGCAGCCGGGTTCGCACAGTAGCCCGCGAACGTGTCACGGCGGTCGGTTCGCCCGACACGAACCGACCGTCAGGAAAGAGGCGCGCGCGGGCGCGCGCAGCCCGACGCGGCCGGACGCTTTCGTAGCTGCCGCTTTACCCCGCAATCAGGGTGGCGTACGAGGGTCGAGCATCGCCCACGATCAACGAGGGAGATTTCATGGCCAAGATCATCGTCACGACCGATCCAACAACTCATGACGCCGCTCCAGTTCTGCTGGACGAGAGCGTCTACTCGATACATCTCGACAACGACCACAACGCCGCACAGCTGATCGAGCGGCTCGGCTGGGCCATCGGCGACGCTGAGAACACCCAGCGGACCGAACAGGCGCTGTAACCGAAACCCACCTCCGCAGGGCCATCGAACATGTCCTGGCAGGGCGGCGAAAAGATCGTCAGCGACTACGACGAGGCCCGGGCGCTGGCGCAGGAGCAGGCTGAGCAGGGCCGCCGGCCCTAATCCGGCTAGCCATCGCGCCGACGGCCAAGAACGCGAGATTCACGACCAACGTGCCAATTACGACCGCAAGAACGTCATGCACGCTCGCGGATATACCCAGCCCAGCGCCCCCGTAATCGCCATTTGAGGGCATCCGGGCCGATAGATCGGACGGGCGAAAGCAACGCGAGCGAAGGGCGCTCGGCCGAGAACGCAGAAACCCCCCACTTGCAGGCGGTTCCTTAGAGAGCCGACGCGGGGACTCGAACCCCGGACCCCTTCATTACGAGTCGCCTAGAAGTTGTCGGGAGTGGCGTTGTTGAGCGGAAATACTGCCGGCTGCCGTCGGCTGCGGCGGCACAGATCTGCCGATTCGGGGACACGGTTCGGGACACGTTCTGGACACGACTTCGGCGGGCGGGCTGCTCGCGCCGCGCCCCCCGCGGACATCATTGTCGGCGAGCGCGACGTGCGGTTCCGCGAGACCCTATATGCGCGCCACGACGAGCTGGTCGTCGACCATCCGCAGCTTGCGAGCCGATCGACCGCTCGCGCCTCTTGAGGCGCTTCATGGCAGCGCTGAAGGCCACCGGCGTGCGCCCAGTCCGCCTCCACGACCTGCGCCGCACCTTCGGTAGGAGTATGGCCGCGCAGGGCGTGTCTATGCGAGCGCTGCAGGAGACGATGGGCCACCGCGACTCAAGACGACGCTGATCTACGCGGATTACGCGCCGACGCCCGGCGAGGCGGAGTGGGTCGAGGCGGCGTTCAGTCCTGTCGGAAGCCGTGGCGGCACGAAAACCCACGATCCGACGCCAGCATGACGAGCGGAACCTTCGAACCGCCTAGCCAAGCTCCGAGCAGGCGCCAGCATCATGGCAGCAAGGCCCCGTAACACGGCCTGGCACTCGGTCCAACAGACGAAAGCGCTCGCGCCAACAATTATTCGCATGATCGGTACTGTTCTGCGCTGTTCTGACCGCGAACTGGGGAGATTGGGCGTGCCCGCTGAACCACGGCTCGATAATGAGGAGCGAGCGCTTGGCTACCAATCGCTACGCCTAATTAGTAACTGGGCGGAGTGGACCAAGAGGCGGGTTGAGTCAATTACTTATGAGACAGCGACGTCGATTCGGCGTAGCGTGAGCGTTGACCTCCGATTGAAGCCGTCCTTCTTCGGCGCCCCCGTCGTGAAATGGGGTCAGCACGAGATCCATTACGTCCCGCTAGCGCAGCTGAGAAAGGTGCGCCTCGTACGATTCGACCTGCGCGATGAGGATGGGCGAGCGCTCCCGCTCATCACAAAGCGCAAGAACGCGACCATCTCGGCGGCCATGCTAACGGCGGCCACTCAGTCGGTCGTTGCTGCTCGACTATCCGACCGAGACTCCCCCATCAGGGTCGTCGATCCAAGTTCGGTGCTGATCCCAGAATGGCTCGAGAGCGAGTTTTTTGAGCTCGCTTTCCTCGAGCCCGAGGGGTCGGATCACACACGTGGCTCATTCGCCATCTTGCGCGAATATCAAGCTGCGGCAGAACGGGCCGCAACGGCGCCGCTCGAGGCGTGGGAGTGGCTTGTCTCAGGAGCCACTGTCACTACAACGACGACGAGTCGCGAGGAGTGGCGGGCAGTTCTCGGCGCCGATCCGGGTTTTGTTGATCTCGCCTTCGATATCGCCCGGCTCTACCTCGTCTACGCACCTATCCAGCATGAGCCTGATCGCCGGCGAATCATCAAGTACAGCTACAGCGAGTATCTCGGGGAAGACCAGACGATTATCGGGCGGCGCGCTAAGGCATGGGCTGGAGGGGGGAGAGCTGGGCGTGTCTGGAACGTCACCGAGGATTGGCTCGAGGGCCTGCCGCCGTCGACAGCGGCGAATGAGGAGTGGTATCCAGCGCTGTCGGCCAGCGACGCGCGCACTTACCCTGTGCGCCGACGGCTCTTCGAAGCAATCGGGTGGACTACGCGGGTCGGGCGGTTCGAAACACCTGGGGTGGTACATGGGGCCAGCTACCATCTTGACGTCTCTACCCCGACCGGCATCCAGATACGACGGGCACAACTTGTGACCACTGACAGTAACGGGCGGCTGGTTCGGCACAAGGCGCTGCGAGGCACTCGAACCCTACGTGCCGTGGACCTCTATGCGTCCGGGAGCACCTACCGCGGTGGCAACGCGTATCTCAACATACGTCCCGAATCGTCTCTGATTATTCGAGCGGCGGCTATGTGCGCGACGTTCGTCGCCGTGGCGCTCACCCTGCTTTGGATGCTTGCGCCAGAAATCATTGGCGAGGAAGGGAGGCACAGAGACGCGATCGCGGCGGCATTGGTAGTCATTCCGGGCCTCCTGACGTTCCTCAGTATCAGAGACGCGGAGCATCCTTTGACAACAAGCATGGTGTTCGGCCTTCGTGTGCTTGCTTCTACACCGGGACTGCTTGCCTTTATTGCTGCTGTCGAGGTTGTGTTTGCCAACCCGGCGAGCACCCTCGGACTAGTCCTCCTCATCGCGGCGTGGCTGGCGGTCGCTATCCTCCTCGTGGCCTGGCGACTCGCCGCTCGAGGACGGCCCGACCCTCGGGTTCTGCCTTGATTCCCATAGACCTCTTGGCCCTTCAAGTGATATTTGCTACATTGTCCACCTTGGTCGGTCCTAGATCGAAAAGGCAGGGATGCCGTGAGCGGTAGAGAGCCAACAGCACGTCGGAAGTCTGGACCGCCACCGCGGCAGGGTTTGTCGGGTAAGGAGGCTGCTACGCGTCCCGCCACTGAGTGGGATCGGGTTAAACGCGAGCACGCCGAGATCGTAAGCTCGCTCAACGAGACACCGGCCTCCTTCACCGCACGTTCCGCCGAGGGCCTGCCGATGTATAAGGGACTACAGAGTCATTCTGTGAACGGCCGCATGGCAAAGCTTGCTAAGACGGGCCATGAGTCACTCGCCTCCCGCGTGCGGAAGTCCCCGACAAAGTCGGTCGATAGCCGCCACGAGCAGGGCGACCCCAACGACAGCTAGAGTCGGTTGCTGGGTCCGACCGAAACAAGGCCAGCGGCAGCGGGCGATTCGTCATGCAAGCCGGACATCGAGGCGTTAGTGAAAGCGTTTACCGGCGGGCCAGCCACTCCTCCAACATCCCCCGCGTAAACCGGATGTGCCGCCCGACGCGGATACACGGGAGCTTGCCGGTGCGTGCGGCGTCGTAGACCCAGCTGGTCTTCACTGACAGCAGCGCGGCGGCCTCCTCGGGTCGCAGTAGCGGCCCGTCCAGAGGTCGTAGCGGCGGGCGTATCTCGCCCGCCGCGACCTCGCTGTTCGGTGGCCAGCTACTCATCGCCTGCCCCCTCATCGGCGGCGGCAGCGTTGCCGGCGGAACCCTCCTCCTTCCCGCCGAACTCAACCTTCCCGACGACACTGTGCTTCGAGCGCTTGGTGCCGTCCTTCGCCTCCCACTCGCGGTAGGCGAGGCGGCCGATTACGCCGACCTGTCGGCCCTTGGAGAGGTAGTTGGCGCAGGCGTCGGCTTCATCGCCGAAGGTCGCGACGTCGATGAACGTAGGCGGCTGATCGCTTCGGTCGTTGACCGCGAGCCGCAGGTCGCAGACGCTGCGGCCGTCGGGCATCGAGCGCAGCTCGGGGTCTGCGGTCAGCTGGCCGACGAGGGTGATGCTGTTGATGTTGGGGGCGCTCATACATTCCTCCTGAGGTCGGTGGGGCTTAGCAGCGGCGCGGCCAGATATGCCGGGTTGCCTCCTCTATTCCGACCGCCGTCGGAATAGAGGACATGTGGGGCCCTTCGCACCAGCATCGCCGGCCGCCGGGGCGCGGTGGCTTGCCCGTGCTGGTCGTGCTGATCGCGATCGTGACGATCGCGTTTGAGCTGTTCACGCACCGTCTCGCCGCGCACGGAGCGCTCGGCGCCGCCGGCTCGACCCTGCACACGATGCTGCGCTTCGCGCTGCTGCTCGCGCTCGGCGCGATCGGCTGGCGCGTCGCTCCGCACATACGCCCCTGGGCGCGCGCGATGAGGCCGACACACGGCGCGCGGCTCGCGGGCTCGCCGGACCCGGCGCAGGCTGTTCGCGAGCACGTCCGCGCCCTGGGAGGCGGCGCGTTCCTCGGCTTTGCCTCCGGCGGCGGCTGGGTCACAGCCGACCCCGAGCACGCCGTGCTCGTGCTCGGGCCGCCGCGCTCGGGCAAGACGAGCGCGATCGTGATCCCCGCAATGCTCGCGGCTTCGGGTGCCGCTGTGTCGACTTCGACCAAGCGCGACGTGCTCGATGCGACGTTGGGCGCTCGTGCGCAACTTGGCCAGGTGTGGCTGTTCGATCCGGCCGGCGCGCTGCAGCAGCCGCCGCCGGGCGCGAGGCGCCTGTCGTGGTCACCGGTCGCGGCTGCGCCTAGCTGGGACGAGGCGCTAACGATCGCGCGCGCGATGGGGAACGCTCCGCCAGGGCAGGGCACGAGTCATGAGAGTCACTGGCGCGAGCGCTCGAGCGCACTGCTGGCACCGTTGCTGCTCGCCGCCAACCTCGGGGGGCTGACGGTCTCAGACGTGCTGCGCTGGGTGCTGCGTCACGAGCTCGACCCGGCCCGCGCGGTGCTCGAGGACGCGGACGAGCCCGTCGCGTGTGACGTGCTCGCCGGGATCCTCAACACCGAGGGGCGCGAGCGCTCATCGATCCTGTCCGCGAGCGCCGGCGTGTTGTCCGCCTACAACGCGCGCTCCGCGAGGGACGCGGCCGCGACTCCGAACTTCGATCCGGCGCGATTCGTGCACGGAACCGACACCGTGTACATCACCGCGCCCGCCCACCGGCAGGCGCTCGCCGCGCCGCTCGTCGTCGGCCTGCTGGAGCAGATCCGCCATGCCGCCTACGCCCGCGCCGCGCCTGCCGGGTCACCCCCCGTGCTGATGTGCCTGGACGAGCTCGCCAACATCGCCCCGATCCACGACCTGCCGGCGCTCGTCTCCGAAGCCGGCGGCCAGGGGTTGCACGTGCTCGCCTGCCTGCAGGACCTCTCACAAGCCCGCAAGCGCTGGGGCGAGTCCTCCGCCGACGGCCTGCTCTCGCTGTTTCAGACAAAGCTGGTGCTCGACGGGATCGCCGACAGCCGCACGCTCGAGGCGCTGTCGCTCTCGCTCGGCGAGTACGACCGCCGGGTCGTGTCGCACTCGATCGGCCGTAACGCGACCGATCGGTTCTTCTCCGGGGATCCGGCGACGTCGAACGAGAGCGTCAGCTACTCGACCTCGCGCCAGCGCGTGCTCTCCCCCGGCGAGATCGCGCGCCTACCCGCCGGGCGCGGGCTACTGCTGCGCGGAACGCGCTGGGAACTCCTGCAGCTCGCACCCTGGTATCGACATGAGCCTTGGCGGTCGATCGCGCAGATCGACGCGGCGACCGGAGCAATGGCGGCCGGCGAGCGCCCGCGCGTTGGCTGACGACCGCGGTGAAGCTGTCAGCGCGCGCGGCGTGGCCCGAGCTCGACTGCCGGGAGGCCGTCGATGCTGCGGGCGTTCTTCTCCCGCTGATAATCGAGCAATGCGCTCGGTCCGCCGACGCGCAGCTTCTTGCTCGCCCAGGCGTCGGCGTGCGGACGTTCGCCCTCGTAGCTCATCAACGGCACGCCATATCCGCACGAGTCGGCTACGCGCTCGACGTCGACGACCACGATCGAGCGCCGCGCCTCGGAGAACGCCGGCTTTTGAAAATCAAAGGTCGCGATCAGTTCCTCAAAGCGCGGGTCGCGGGCAAGTGCGACTTCGCCGCGCCCGTGTAGGCGCAGGATCCGCGGCGGTCCCGAGAAGGCGCAGAGCATGATCACGATCCGCCCGTTCTCGCGCAGGTGGGCGATCGTCTCGGCGCCGCTGCCGACCGTGTCCAGGTAGGCGACGGTGGAGGCGTCGATCACCTGCAGGGTCCCGATTGGGCCCTTAGGCGATACGTTCACGCGCCCGGCAGCGCCGGTCGGCGCGGTTGCGACGAAGAACAGCGACTGACTCCCGATCCACGTCCGCAGCTGCTCGTCGATGCCGTCGAAGACCTTTCCCACGCGACGCGAGTCTAGCCGGGCCAGGACTGGCAATCGCAGACCTGCGGTCTCACCTCCTAGAACGTTCCAAGCGTTGCCTGCTGGAACGCGCCGTTACGAACTAGGGTCACGCTCGATGAGCCCGAGCCGAGTCCAGAGCGATTCGGATCCATGACGAGACGAGCGGATTCACTAATTCGAGACTCGCTCGACAGCACAATCCGCTCGCTGGCGATTGGTAGCGGAACCCTGCAGGAGCGAATCCGTGCCGCCTCCGGCGTTCTGCTCGACCAGCTCGCGCCAGCGGACTTCACGCACGAGGAAGAGCACAATCTGTTCTGTGAGATCCGCGGCGCCCTGGCGCCGATTGAGTCGAGGCCGGCGAGCAGTGGAACAGCGGCCACCGTCGCGGCGCTGACCGACGCGGTTGCCGAACGCCTTGCCTCAGACGTCGTCGATCTACGTGACATGTACACCGGACGCGCGATTCGCGAAGCTCCGGAGCGCGGGTCACAGCTCGGCGCAGGGCGTCGAGGCGCCGGCTTCCCGCGCCGACGGCGGGGAGAGGGCTGACGGGGCGCGAGCTGATGGACTCGTTCTCGACCAACGTCGATGCGCTGATCGGGGAGGTCGTCAAGCTGGAGCCGCTTGGCCTGCAGCACCTGGACGACCTCCTCGCCGCGGCGACCGAGGAGCGGCAGACCTATTCCTTCACCTATGTACCCGACACGCGCGAGGCGCTCATCGGCTACATCGCGGGGGCGCTCGAAGCTCAACGGCGCCAGGAACTTATCGCCTTCGCGCAGCTCCGCGCCGGCGACGGCGTAGCGGTGGGCGTGACCGGCTACCACGAGCCACGGGTCATCCCTGGAAAACCTGGTCCCTACCGCGTTGAGATCGGCGGAACCTGGCTCGCCGCGTCCGCGCAGCGCACCGGCATCAACGTTGAGGCCAAGCTGCTCCTGCTCGAGCAGGCGTTCGAGCTCTGGGGCGTCCAGCGTGTCGAACTGAAGACCGACGCTCGCAACGCAGGCTCCCGAGCTGCAATCGAGAGGATTGGCGCCACCTTCGAGGGAGTGCTGCGCAACTGGCAGCCCTCGTATGCGCCCGGCGAGGGGCTCCTCCTCCGCGACTCCGCGATGTTCTCGATCACCGACCGCGAGTGGCCGGCGGCGCGAGCGCACCTGCGAAAGCGGCTTCGCAGTCGGCGGCGAGACTAGCCGGACACGAACCGATCGCGGCACCGACCCCGCCTGCCTCTCCCGATCATTTGGTCGTGTGGAAGATCTGCGGGCCCATGCCTAAAGAGGGCGGCCTTGACAGGTTCCGAGACCGGAGCTACCTCACGTCCGCAGGCGTGACCTGGTCGATCTCCGTCTCCCAGGATGGGCCAAATGAGGAGCTGTCCCCGAGGGCTGAGCGGCGAGGGGTGCGCGTGTCGTGGCGGAGCCGGGCGCTTGTGGGGTCGCTTGCGAGGCAATCCGCTCTGCGGTGGAGAGCGTCGCTCCCGACGAGCGCTCTAGCGTTTGTGCACACCCGTGAAGGCGCTCAGAGAACGCCTAGAGTTCGATGCCGGGGTCGCGGTCGTGCTCACGCTCGTCGCGTTCTTGCTCGCGGTGCATTTCGCGCTCGTGCCCTCGCTTGCGTCGTTCGAAGGCGATCGACGGCTGTTGGGCGTTCGACATCTCGATCCTCTCGGAGAGGCGCTCGATCGCGCCGGCTTCCATCCCCTGCTCGCCGAGCTCGTCGCGGCACACGTAGATGTCGGTCTGCTCGCGCGCGCGTGTCAACGCGACGTAGGCGTTCTCGCGGTCCGATTGCCAGCCGCCCATCAAGACGAACGCCTGATCGACCGTGCGGCCCTGCGCCTTGTAGACGTGCTGGGCGTAGGCGAGGCGCAGCTCTGAGAACTCGCGCGTGTCGAGGGCGACCTCGCGCGGGGGCGCCTCGTTCGTCCTGATCGTGACCCCGTTCTCGCCGCGGGTGTCGATGATATCGGCGACGGTGCCGTTCTCAAGGCGCTGCTCCCCGCGCGGGTAGAGCGCCGCCGTCAGCATCACCTCGTCCCCCGCCGCGAGGCGATACGGACGGCCCGGCAACTGCGCATGGTGGCTGCCCAGCTCGCCGGCCTGCGCGCGGCGCTCCTGCGCCAGCGCGTTGATCGCCTCTAGCTCGGCATTGGACGCGTCCGTCAGCATCACCCTCTGCTGCTCCGGGCGTTCGCGCCGCGCGCACTCCCACGCATCGATCATGTGCCGCGCCGCCTGCTCACGCGACTCTGAGAGATGGAGGCGATCGTGCGCTGCGTAGGCGGCAAGCGCGCGCGTCGCTTCGCCGGATCTGACCTGTCCCCAGGCGTGTCGCTCCCACTCGTTGCGGGCGCGGTGCACCTCAGTGAGCTCCGCCTTGGGCACCTGCTGCTGAAGCGCGGCGAAGATGCCGCCCGCCCCGATCGACGGCAGCTGCGCGTGATCGCCGACCAGGAGCAGCTTGCTGCCGTTGCGGTCGGTCAGCTCAGTCACCGCCGCGAGACGCCGCGTGTCTGCCATCCCGGCCTCGTCCATCACGACGACGGTCTTCTTGTCGAGCGTGATCTGCCCGCTGCCGACGCGGTGCAGCAGCGCGTCGGTCGTGACAGACGAGCGCAACTCGGCATCGGCCTGTAGCCGCTTCGCGGTGGCGCCCGCCACGGCGGTGCCGATTACGTTGTAGCCCTCGGCCCGCCAGGCATGGGAGGCCGTGGCGATCACGGTGCCCTTGCCGGTACCCGCCTGACCGACGAGCACGCTCACGCCGCCCGCGCCCGTGATGCGCGTCAGCGCGTCGCGCTGCTCCCGACTGAGCGGGGCGCCGAGCTGTCGCTGTGTTTGCAGCCGCGCTTCGCGGAGCGTCTCGGGCTTTACTGGCGCCGCCTGTTCGCCCGCGCGCGCGGCCGCGCTCGCGAGCGTCGTGCGCTCGAGCGCGCGCAGCTCGCGCGTTGTCCACAGCCCTCCCTCGAGTGCGATCAGCTCGCCCGAGCGGGACAGCTCGGCGAGCACACGGTCGCCCTGCTCCGGGTGACACATACCGGCGGCGAGCTCGTAGGCGCGCGCCTTCAGGTCGCGGTCACTGACGACCGCATGATCCTTGGCCACGTCGCGCAGCAGCTCGCCCGCGAGGGCCGCGTGATCGTTTTGTGGAGATCGTTCGGTGCGCATCCGCTCAAGCGCCTCGCGCGTGAGCCCGTACTCCTCCCCCACCGCTCGCCAGGCCGCATCGACGTCGACGGCCGCGGTGACTGTCTTGCCACCGCGGGTGGCCTGCGTCAGCGAGCCGAGCTCGCCGCCGCGCGGGTCGCGTCCGTAGCGGGTCCGAAACCGCCTCGCTGCCCGCTCGATCTCGCTGCTGCGCCCGGACCAGCGCTCGCTCAGCGCGGGAGGCACGCCGCCCAGCTCGAAGTAGCGCTCGCCGCGGCCCGTGCGGCCCCGCACCTCCAGGCCAAGTCCCTGCAGATGATGCGCGAGCTCGGCCCTGTACCAGGCCCCGTTCGCCCGCGCCGAGCGGAACAGCTCGCGCGAGTCGACCGCGACCAGACGACCGTCTCCCCGCTCGGCGCCGAGGACGACCACGTGGGAGTGCAGCTGCGGGTCGGGCACTCCCCCACGCTCCTGATCGCGTGTAAGGCGGCTCGCGGTATGGACGAACTCGGCGGCGAGCAGCCTGTCCGCCTTCTGCCATTGGAGCTTTCCGTCGCGGCGCCTGCGTACCAACTCGACCTCGCGCTCTGCCCTCGCCACGGCGCCGGCCACCGCGCGGCTGTGGGCGGCCTCGATCTGCGCGCGGTCATCGGGCGATGAGACCGCCCACAATGCCGAGACCGACTTCGGCGCGCTGAACGTCAGGTCGATTCCCGCCACCCGCGTGCCGTTGCCGCCCGCGCGGCGCAGCTCGGCGCCGTCGAGCGGCGAGACGCCCTGCATCAGCGCCCGCAGCTCGTCACGCCCGACGTGACCATCCGGTTCCAGCCCGAGCGAGGCGAGCATCGTCTGCGACCCATGCCAGCGGCTGCCGGCTTGCACCTCCCCGTCGCCCGTGTAGTAATCGCCGCGCGAGGAGGTGCTCGTCAGATAGGTCGCGTAGCCCTGAGCCTGGTCGCCGGAGATCTTGTGGGTCGTCTGCACCGCACCAGCACACTCCGACGAGATGGGCACCATCGGTGCGTATAGTCTGCTCGGGTTTTTGCGATGGGGTCGCACGCAGCTTGTGCACTCGCGGGAATCAGCCGGCTGCTCGGGTCCACTACTGGCATTCGTCTGGTGCTTGTCTGGTCTCACGATCCGGAGCGCGAGCGAGCGAGAAATCGAGCCGGTGCTCTCCCTGTGGGAGGCAGCTGGCGGTACGCCGAGCGTCACGGACACGCACGAGGGACTGCTCGGTCTGTTGGCGAGCGACCCCGAAGCGCTGATCCTCGCGGAGTGCGATGGCGCCGTTGTCGGATCGCTGATCGCGGCGTGGGATGGGTGGCGGGGCAGCTTCTACCGGCTTGCCGTTCATCCCGACCAGCGGCGAGAAGGGATCGCGACCGCCTTGCTGCGTGAGGGTGAGCGTCGTCTGTTGGCACGCGGCGCCGCCAGGTTCACAGCGATAGTCACCGACGACTATCTTGATGCGATGAGCTTGTGGACGGCGACTGGATACGAGCACCAACAAAACCGAGCCCGGTTCGTGCGCAACGTCGAGTGATCCACGGGAGCGTGGCGTGCCTGAAGCAAGATCGTCCCGCGATCGACTGACCGCCCTCTATGCGCCCAATCAGGGCAGCTCTGCCTTGACAAGGCGCAGCCCTACGTCGAGCGTGTCAAGCGTGCGTAGGTGTCCGTAGCGGCGATCCCACTCGCCGCTGTCAAGGTCGTGGCGTAGTCGGTCCAAGCCGTTCTGGATGACTACTGATTGCAGTTGGTGCCAGGTGGAGGAGGCGCGGCGGACGGTTGGGTCGAGGTGAGCCTCGGGCCGGCTCCAGAGTGCGACCAGGAATCCATCCGTGCAGTCGGCGGGCACAGGGAGCGTCTCGACCTCGACGTGACGAAGGACGGTTTGGAGGTGCGCGATCGTAGGGAAGGCCCTGCGGTCGTGCTCGATGATCTCCGGTAGGTAGTCGCAGCAGAGCCACATCTGCGCGGTCACGTCGAGGTCGAGGGTGAGGAAGGCGATCCGCTTGCGGGTGACGCGGAGAACTTCCATGAGTCCGTGGTCGACGTCATGCCAGTGTTGCATCGTGAAGACGCCCATCGTGGCGTCTACGCTCTTGTCCGCGAGCGGGATGGCCTCGGCGACTCCCTGGATCGCCGGGGCAGCGTCCGCGCGGCGCTGGGAGATCATCACCGGGGATGGCTCAACCGCGATCACATTGCGATCCCACGGCTCATAGGAACCGGCGCCCGCTCCGATGTTCAAGACCGTTTGTGCGTCACCGAGCGCTTCCCGTATCGCCGCCTCGAAGCGCGGATCGGCGCGCCGAACGTCGCTGTAGCTGACACCGATGCGGTCGTAGGCGGGAGCGCTTTCCGTGGTCACGGACGGGCGGGATCGGTCACACGGCTCTCTCGAAGCTGGCTCATCGTGAACAGGGTGCGCAGGTCAAGACCCTCGGCAGCGACGTTCTCTCGGCCGCCGGCTTCCCGGTCGATCACGCACAGCACCGCCGCGATATCTGCTCCGCCGTCGTGGAGCTGACGGCAGGATTCGATCACCTGGCCGCCGGATGTCACGACGTCCTCAATAACAGCGATCCGGCGTCCGGCAACCTCGCCGCCCTCGGCCAAACGACAGGTTCCGTAGGTCTTGGCGGCCTTGCGCACGAACACGCTCGGCAGCCCCGACACCTGGGAGACAACGACGGCCAGCGGCACGCCCCCAAGCTCAAGACCAGCAAGCAGTTCCACCCCAGCGGGCAACAGGCTGACCAACTCCTCGGCGATCTCGCGCAGCAGTCGAGGGTCGGACTCGAATTGGTACTTGTCGAAGTATTCGTTGCTCGTTGCTCCCGAGCGCAGCCGGAACTCGCCCGTGAGGCGGGCACGCGCGTAGATGCGCTCGCCAAGCTCTGCGGGAGGTGCGGGCATTGGACTGCAGCTTATTCGCCGCTCCGTTGTCGATGTTGAGAGGGAGAGCCCGCGAGGATCGTCTGGACCGATGAGTCGCGGTCCTGAGGCGACGGTGCGTACCGAGACCTCAACGCCGCTCCCCAACGGGACTTCGATCGAGAGGTAGCCGTTGCTCGCCGTGCGCACGTAGCGCAGGTACGACAGGAGGTCGGGATCGTCCGCGCTCAGGTCGGCGACGGCCAATGCTTTGCAGCGCAAGCGCGGCTCGACGAGCTCGAGAACGTCGGTGTAGAGATCGTTCCTGCCGTCGAGGAACAGAAGATCGACGGGTTCCGCGAGAACCCTGAGCGTCTGCCGAGCGTCCCCGACTCGCAACTCGACGAGATCGCTAAGGCCCGCGTCGGCCAGATTGCGACGGGCGAGGTGCACCTTTCCCAAACGGCTCTCGGTCGTGATGAGCGTGCCTCCGCCGGAGTCGCGTAGCGCCGCCGCGAGATAGATCGTCGATGCTGCGTGCGAAGCGCCGAACTCGACCACGCACTTGCCGGCCTGGCCGAGCGTGAGGACGTATACGAGCTCGCCGACCGCTCGCGTGATCGCTTGCGGCGCATCGCCGTACAGCGCGTAGCGCTGTGCCTGTGAGAGCCGAGCGCCGACTTCGGCCTCGCGCGCCCGAACACGAGCCTTCGCTGCATCATCCTCGCGCGCCGCCGCGGCATGAATCCGGTCGAGTACCGCCACGACGCGCGGCGACGTCAGCGTGCCCAGCGACCCGTTCACCTGGGCGCCGGACTTCTGCCACGTCGAGATCGAAGCCCTCCGCTTGCGTGGGGTCGCTTATGACGGCACGTCAGCACGTTAAGTCGTCCCCCGCCGGCGTCTTGCCGGCACTCTTCTGCTGTATGCGCCTGAGCTCGCGCTCGAGCCCGGGTAGCTCGCGCTCCAAGCTGGTCAGGTGGGCCTCGTAAGCCGCTACGCGCCGGTGGCTCGGCAGATCCTCCTCGTTGGGGACTCGATCGCAGCTCATCGCTCGCGCGTGCTCGGCGCATGGCCAAAGTATCTCGGCTGCCGTGATTCCGTATGTTGGACCAGACCCTTGAACGGCAATTCACGTGACCGACCGGCGAGCCGGATAAAGGAGCACGGACGCCGCGGCCCGGCATGCGGCCGCGGCGCGCGCTCGGGCCCATCGGGGAGGGAGTCGATGGACCTGACTGCTGCAGGCGCCGGTGCCACGGGAGTCGACACGGGCGCCGTGGCGGACGGAGGGTACCCCGAGACAACTGGGCGACGAACCCGCCACGCCGTCATCATCGCGCGGCGACGCGCGCACTGGTAAGTCACGGCATGAAACGTTCTGCGCCTTGAATCAATGAACTCGGGCCGCGTCACAAAGATTCGACCGGCACCTACGGCAGGCTGCGGATCACGGCGGAGCTGCGCTACGGACGCGGCATCCATGTCGGGTGAGAACACGCCGCGCTGATCATGAGCCGCCTCGGGATCTACGGGCTACCGAACCGCCGGCTGCCGAGGGGCGCAGGGAACTGCGCGAGACGACGCGCGAGGCGCGGCTCGACTTGACATTCGAGTGAAAGGGCGCGGCTAAAGATCATCTTGCGCGCGGGTGAAACAGTCCGGCATGATGGGCGTTCCACACCGGTTCCCCTCGGCGGTCTCCAGGGAGCCGAGGAACCCGGGCCCCGGCTCTGAAGTGATGAAGGGTCGGGGCTCGTTTAATTGGCCTCCTGTGAACAGAGGCAACGCGGAGCTCGTCGGCTTCAGGGAGCGCGCGAAGCGCGCCAGCTCTCACGTGGAAGCTTGCTGGGCCTCGACCTCTACAGCGGCACTGAGAGGAGCCTGCGTCCCGCGGCCCCTCAAGCGCCGCCGATCCTCAGAGCTGTTGTTGGCTCGGCCATGCGGACTCAGCGGATGACCGAGCGCAGCGCGAGGAAGCGCACGGGCTTCGCGCTGTCGTTCAGCAGTTCGCCGCCGGAGGGAGGAACCACGACGGCCTGATCGCGGTGAACGTTGCGCGCCCCTGCGTTCGCTCGCAGCGCCACCCGCCCCTCCAGTACGACCAGCACCTGCCGTCCCTCGAGCAGATGCCTGGACGGTCGAGCGCGCTGAGCGCGCGGCAGCTCCCAGACGCTCAGGGTCACGTCGGGGGTGGGCGGCGGCAGTAGCGTGCGGCGTGCCAGCGAACCTTCGGCCGCTTCGTTGTGGGAGTCGAGGATCGCGCGGACGCGCTCGCGTATCCGCTCGCCGCGAGCAGCGCGCCCGGCGTGTCGGTAGCGTCGTGCGACTTCTGCCGAGGCGTCCGCGACGGCCTCGGCCAGGCTCTTGTGCAGAGAGCGCTTGCCCGTCTCGAACAGCTCCTCCAGGCCGGGGCCAAGGCTCTCTCCGGCACCGGTGAGCGGGTCGAACTGCAACTGCTGGGAGCGAACCGCTTGCTCGATGGCGGCGAGGCGCCACAGGCGCTGGATCTCGGGGCTCGACTGCTCCGGAGCCGGGAGGCCTCGAGCGCGCGTGTGGCGCGCGCGGCTCAGCGACATCTCCAGTCTTCGTAGCCCCTAGCAGCGCCTCTCCGGCCGCGGTCAGGCGCCAGAGCGTTGGCGGCCGGTGGCCTGCCTTCTCCTGTGTCGTCCAGGAGACGCCTCTCGCGCGTCGGCGAAGAACTAAGGAGCGGGTGCCGCGACCATGACCGCGGCACCCGCCAGGTTGAGCCGCCCACGCTCGAGGGGACTGAGGAACGCGAGCGACTGCCCTCATGTGCGACACGGGAGGATCGGGGGTCGCACACAAGACATGAATAAGCGGGAAAGCGGCGGCCAGGCACGAGGACCGGCGCCGGCGCTGGGCCGTCGCGGGAGCGCGCGTCATGGTCAGGAGGTGTCACTACGCGAACCCCGGCTCCTACAGCCCTACTTGATGTGCATCCCCGAGATCGCACGCGAGATCACCAGCTGCTGGATCTCGGCCGTGCCCTCGAAGATGTCGTAGATCTTGGCGTCGCGGTGCCAGCGCTCGACCGGGAACTCGCGCGTGTAGCCGTTGCCGCCGAGGATCTGGATCGCGCGCTCGGTGCTCCACACAGCCACCTCGCCGGCCTTCAGCTTCGACATCGAGCCCTCGGCGTTTTCGAAGCGGTGGCCGTTGCGCCCCATCCAGGAGGCGCGCCAGACGAGCAGGCGGGCTGCGTCGATCTCGAGCTTCATCCGCGCGAGCGTGAACGCGATCGACTGGTTCTCGATGATCTTGCGGCCGAACTGCTCGCGGTCCTTGGCGTACTCCAGCGCGTACTCGTAGGCTGCTCTTGCGATCCCGAGCGCCTGCGCGCCGACCGTCGGGCGCGAGGCCTCGAACGTCTGCATCGCCGCCTGGGACTGGGCTTTCTTTCCCTCGCGCACCCGGGCAAGGCGCTCGTCGAGCTTGTCCTTGCCGCCGAGCACGTGGCCCACGGGGATGCGACAGTCATCGAGGAACACGTCGGCCGTGTGCGAGGCGCGCAGCCCGTGCTTTGAGACCTTCGTGCCCTGGGAGATGCCCTTGGCTTCACTCATCGGCACCACGAACGCAGCATGGCCGCGCGAGCCGAGCTCGCGGTCGACCGAGGCGATCACGATGTGGACATCGGAGATGCCGCCGTTGGTGGCCCATGCCTTCTGGCCGTTGAGCACCCACTCGCCGGCGGCCTCATCGAACTTGGCACTCGTGCGCACGCCCGAGACATCCGAGCCCGCATTTGGCTCGGAGGCGCAGAACGCCGCCACCTTGACGTCATCGGCGGTGCCGAAGCAGCGCGGGATCCACTCGCCGATCTGCTCGCCCGAGCCCTGGCCGAAGATCGCGGCGACGGCCAGTGAGGTGCCCATGATCGACATGCCGATGCCGGCGTCGCCCCAGAACAGCTCCTCGTTGACGAGCGGCAGGCCGAGACCGGTCGGGTCGGCGAAGAACTGGGCGATCCCTTCGAAGCCATAGAGCCCGATCTTGGCGGCCTCCTGGATGATCGGCCACGGTGTCTCCTCGCGCTCGTCCCACTCGTGGGCGGCCGGTCGCATCACATCGGCGGCGAAGCCGTGCACCCAGTCGCGAATGTCCTTCTGGTCCTGGCTGAGCGCGAGCGAGAAGGTCACGTCCTGACCGGCCGAGCCGGCGATCGCCTCGACGGCGGCCTCGGCGGCCTCCG
>DATNDZ010000012.1:0-122869 GCA_035553095.1 Solirubrobacteraceae bacterium
CAGGGTTGCCTTGCGGCCCCTGGATCCCCTGAATCCCCTGCGACCCGGTTTTCCCGATCGGACCCGTTTTCCCGGGCGGGCCTGCTTTCCCGGTTTTTCCCGTCGCCCCAGTGAACCCGCGCGGCCCGGCGGGACCCGGCAAGCCCCGCAAGCCCCGCGGTCCCCGTACCAGGCACTCGCGCACGCGGCGTTTGGCGATGTGAGCGATGAAGCATTTGCTCGAAGACGTGTGTGCGGGCTCGAGCGAGATTCCCGCCAGCGCCGGCACGGCGACTGTCATCGCGGCGAGCGCGGCGGGTGTGGCCAGTAGCGTCAATGTGCGGCGGCGCATGGTCTCGATGCCTCCCGGTAGCGGTTGTGCGGCCCTGCTAACGGTAACCGGCGAGATCGCTCGAAGGAGCGGTGTTGCTTCCTCAGCCGACGTGCTCGGGCTCGCGCGCGGGCAGTCCCGCCCGCACCGAGGCGACCCGCACCGGGCCCTCGACAGGGCGGTTGCGCTCCTCGCGCACGATGTACAGCGGGCGGTGCTTGACCTCCTCGTAGATGCGGCCGATGTACTCGCCGATCACGCCGAGCGCGATCAGCTGGATGCCGCCGATCAGCAGGATCAGGATCGTGATCGTGCCGAAGCCGGGCAGGTAGGAGTCGGCGAAGTGCAGGCCGACGACGACGGGGATCGCGATGAAGGCGACTCCCGCCGAGAGCAGCCCGGCGTAGGTGGCCAGCTGCAGCGGCAGGTGCGAGAAGGAGGCGATCGCGTCCAGCGAGAAGCGCAGCATCTTGCGCACCGTGTACTTGGTCTCGCCGGCGGTGCGCGCGTCGCGCTCGTAGGGCACGGCGGTCTGGCGGAAGCCGACCCACACGGTCATCCCGCGCAGGAAGCGCGAGCGCTCGGTCATCGCCAGCAGCGCGTCGAGCGCGCGGCGGTCGAGCAGACGGAAGTCGCCCGAGTTGGGCTCGAGGTCGACTTGCGCGAGCTTGTCGAACAGCTTGTAGAACCACGAGGCCGTGGCGAGCTTGAAGGCCGTCTCGCCCTCGCGCTGCCTGCGCACCGCGTAGACCACGTCGGCGCCCTGGCTCCACTGCGCGATCATGTCCGGGATCAGCTCCGGGGGGTCCTGCAGGTCGGCGTCGATCATCGCGACCACGTCCCCGCTCGCGTGCTCCAGGCCGGCCGTCAAGGCCGCCTGGTGGCCGAAGTTTCTCGAAAGATGAATTACGCGCACCCGACGATCCGCCGCCGCGATTCGGTCGAGCAGCTGCGGCGTTCCGTCGCTGGAGCCGTCGTTGACGAGCACCAGCTCGAACTCGTAGTCGGCCGCCGCCGCGCACGCGCGCTCGACGAACCGCTCGATCAGATCCTGCTCGTCGTAGACCGGCGCCACGATGCTGAGCAGCTTGGGGGTGCGGAGTGCTGTTTCGGGCATCTGCTGTCTCACGGGGATGTGATCGCGGGAAGAGTCCATCTGCTGACTATCTTCGGAGAAGCGCCTAAGCCGACGATGAATTTATCGTTCATCCTCTCTAGGAATGCCCTCCGACGGCCCCGCACCCGAGAGGACGCCCCTCAGACTACCGGCCGCGGCCCGGCACCTGAGCGCGCCCGTCATCGTCCAGTTCGTCAAGTTCGGCATCGTCGGCGTCTCGAACACGCTGCTCACCTTCGCCATCTACACGCTGCTGCTGAAGGTGTTCGGGGTCTGGTACCTCGCGGCGTCCGCCATCGGCTTCGTCGTCGGCGCCGTCAACGGCTTCCTGCTCAACCGCCGCTGGACGTTCGCCGGCCACGTGGGCGACTCGCTCACGCCCGTACGCTGGGGCATCGTGCAGGGCTGTGGCCTCGCGCTCAACTTGGGACTGCTCTACCTGTTCGTCAACGACGCCGGCGTCGAGAAGCTGCTCAGCCAGGCCTTGGCGACCGTGATCGTCACCGTCGTCACGTTCCTCGCCAATCGCGCCTGGACGTTTCGCATGCACCATCACCCGGTGCCCGCCGCCGACCTCGACGCCTGAGGGGCGGTCTGCCAGTAGCGGCCGACGTGCGAAGTCTCGTCGCGGGCCGCGCGCCGCCATATCGGCCCCGCAAGGGGCCCATCAAAATGGATCCCGGCGTCTAGCGGAAGACCGCGAGCAGCGACAGCCCGGCCGGGATGCGCCCGCCGCGGCCGATCAGCGCCGCCTCGAACTGCAGCGGGCGCTCGAGCAGCCAGTTCAGCGGCTGCGGCGGCACCCACAGGTCGAGGCTCGACTCGGTCGGCTTGCGGCTGAAGCGGTCGAGCACGCGCAGCAGGATCGCCGCCGGCAACAGCAGCGAGTTGAAGTACGTCGTGCGCACCTGTCGCCAGCCGGCCTCTTCTCCGGCCCGCATCAGCGAGTTGCGCGTGTAGCGGCGGAAGTGGTGGTTGATCTCGTCGTGACCGCTCCACAGCCATTGGTAGGCCGGCACCGTGACGAGCAGGGAGCCGCCCGGCGCGACCACGCGACGCAGCTCGCGCAACGCGCCGTGGTCGTCCTCGAGGTGCTCGATCACGTCCAGCGACGCCGCCATGTCGAAGCTGTCTGCCTCGAACGGCATCTCCAGCACCGAGCCCTCGATCACCTCGCCCGCGCCGCGCTCGCGCGCCAGGCGCACGCTCGTGTTCGAGAGCTCGACGCCCGTGACCGTGCCGTGGCGGGCGAACTCGACCATGTTGCGCCCGCTGCCGCAGCCCGCGTCGAGGATCCGCGCACGCGCCGGCAGGCGCAGATCGGCGACCACGCGCTCGATCACCACACGGCGTCCTCGGTACCACCAATGGCGGTCCTCCGCCTGGTGCGTCTGCAGCTCGTAGTCGCGGTCCATCCGGGGTGCATCCTGTCCTAAAGGCCGGTTGGATGGAGGTCCAGCACTGCCTTGACAGAAATCTTGGCACGCCATAATATATCTTCATGGCCACTAGAGAGCTGCCCCATTCGCCGGCCGTCGAGGACTACTGCAAGGCGATCTTCACGCTCGAATCGCGCACCCCCGAGCCGGTCGCGACGAACCCCCTCGCCGAACGGCTCGGGCTCACGCCCGGGTCGGTCTCGGCCATGCTCAAGCGCCTCGGCGAGCACGGCCTGATCGAGCACCACCCCTACCGCGGGGTGCGCCTCACAGACGACGGCCGCAGGGTCGCGCTCGAGGTGATCCGCCACCACCGCCTGCTCGAGCTGTTCCTGGCGAAGTCGCTGCGGATGCCGTGGGATCGCGTGCACGCCGAGGCCGAGGTGCTCGAGCACGTGATCTCCGAGGAGCTCGAGCAGCTGATCGCCGAGTCGCTCGGTCATCCCACGATCGATCCGCACGGTGACCCGATCCCCAGCGCCGAGCTCGAGCTGCACGAGCTCGAGACGCTGCCGCTCGAGCGCCTCCACGAGGGCGACCGCGGCGTGTTCGTGCGGGTATCCGACGCCGATCCCGAGATGCTCCGATACCTCTCGCGGCACGGGATCGCGCCGGGCGATCGGCTGTACGTGCGCGAACGCCAGCCCTTCGGTGGGCCGCTGCTCGTCGCCTTCGGCGAGGGCGAAGACGCCCGCGAGCACGCCATCGGCGGCCGCCTCGCCGGCGCCATGCGCGTTCAGCTCGACCGCGATCCGCAAAGCTTGGGGGACTCCGCTTGACGCCCGTGCGCCCCGACCCCGCGCTCGAAGGGGCCGGCATCGCGGCGACCGGCGGCGTCGGCGCCGCGACCGGCGCGCCGATCGGCCTCGGCACGAGCCAGCTCGAGCGCCTGCTCGCCAAGGGGCGCTTCCGCGCCACCCTGGCCATGCTCGGCCCGGCCTTCGTCGCCGCCATCGCCTACGTCGACCCGGGCAACTTCGCCACCAACATCTCCGGCGGCGCCAAGTTCGGCTACCTGCTGCTGTGGGTCGTGCTCGCGGCCAACCTGATGGCGATGCTGATCCAGTACCTGTCCGCGAAGGTCGGCATCGCCACCGACCGCACCTTCCCCGAGCTGTTTCGCGAAAACTACCCGCGCGCGGCGAGCAGGGGAATGTGGGTGCAGGCGGAGATCATGGCGATGTCGACCGACGTCGCCGAGTTCGTCGGCGCCGCGCTCGGACTGAACCTGCTTTTCGGCGTGCCGCTGCTGTGGGCCGGCGTGATGACCGGTTTCATCGCCTTCGGCATCCTCGAGCTGCAGACGCATGGCTTTCGTCGCTTCGAGCTCGCGATCACCGCGCTTCTCGGGATCATCTTCCTCGGCTTCCTGTACGAGACGCTCAAGATCGGGCCGACCGTGCATGGCTCGCTCTCCGGGCTCGTGCCGCACCTCGGCGACTCCGAGTCGCTGTACGTCGCCGTCGGCATCATCGGCGCCACCGTGATGCCGCACGCGATCTACCTGCACTCGGCGCTGACCAAGAATCGCGTGCCGATGCGAGACGATCGCGAGCGCTCCCGCGTGCTGCGCTTCGAGCGCCTCGACATCGTGATCGCGCTGACCTGCGCCGGCCTGGTCAACATGGCGATGCTCGCCGTCTCGGCGAAGCTGTTCCACGCGACCGGGCACACCGACGTCGACGGCGTACAGGCCGCCTACCACGGCTTCGCCAACCAGGTCGGGGGCTTCGCGGCGCTCGCCTTCGCAGTCGCCCTGTTCGCCTCCGGCGCCTCCTCCTCGAGCGTCGGCACGTACGCCGGGCAGGTCGTGATGAGCGGCTTCATCAACGTCCGCATCTCGGTGCTGCTGCGACGCGCCGTGACGATGGTGCCCGCCCTGATCGTGCTCGCCATAGGCGTGAGCCCGACCGAGGCGCTCGTGCTCAGCCAGGTCGTGCTCTCCTTCGGCATCCCGGCCGCGCTGATCCCGCTCGTGATGCTGACCATGCGCAAGGACGTGATGGGCGTGCACGTCAACCGGCCGCTCACGACCGTCGTCGGCGTCGTGCTGGCGGCATTGATCACGTCGCTGAACATCTACCTGCTCTACAAGCAGCTGCTCTGAGCGGCGTGCCGCGCGCCGACCGGGGGCAGCTCGCGGCCGCCACAGGCCCGCCCCGCAATCTCTCAGCGGGTCGCCGGCGTGCGGATCGAGTAATGGATCCTCTTGCCGTTGCCGCGCCACAGCGCGAGCGCCCGGTCGCTGCTCGGATCGGTGGCCAGCGTCGCCTCACTCCTCCGTTCGGCCGCGAACGCCGGCACGCCGGTAGGGCCGGCCGGCACGACCTGCTCCGGGCCGCCAAGGATCGTTGTGCCCGACCGCGCATCGATGCCGCGCGCCGCCACGAGCGCCTGACTTGCGAGGTCGAGCCCGCCTTCCTGCGTGCGCTGCGGTTCGGTCCAGAGGGCGATCGCCTCGCCGTCCGGTCCCGGCTGCAGGTCACTCAGCAGCGCGTCCCACCGCGAGCGCCGCCCGAACCGGCGATCACGAGCGCTCCGTGCGGGGCGGCCGTCACCGCCAGCGGCGGACGCAGCGCGAGCCTGCCGCCGCCGGGGCCGAGCGCGTAGGCCGGCCGGCCCGGCACGTCGCCCGCGCCGATGCGCGCGACGAACGTGCCGCCGCCCTGCGGGCAGGTGGGTGCGCCGCTCCAGACCACCGCGCCGGCGCCGGTCGCGTGCGTGGGCCTGTCGCGGGGAAAGACCGCGCGCGCCGCGCCAAGCGCCGGGCAGGCGCCGAGCGTCGCAGGCACCGACCACGATGCCGGCGCGGCCGCCTGTGCGGCCGCTCCGGGCAGGACGGTCAGCGTCGCGGCCAGCGCCGGGGCCAGCGCGCGAAATGGCGGCTTTCTCAACTGGGTGTTGCGGCCTGGGCTCGGACGCGCCCGGCGGCTAGGCGAGCGCCTCGCGCAGGAAGCTGATCGTCCGCTCCCACGAGAGCTGCGCCAGTGCCGGATCGTGGGTTCCGAGGCGGTCGACCTCGTTGAAGAACGCGTGCCCGGCGTCGTCGTAGTAGTGGAAGGTGACCTCGACGCCCGCGTCGCTCATCTCGGTCTCGAGCGCCTGCGCCTGCTCGAGCGGGATGAACTGGTCGGCCGTGCCGAAGTGTCCGAGCACCGGGCCTTTGATGTCGCCGAAGTCGGGCTTGCCGTGGGGCATCACGTAGTAGTAGGAGACCGTCGCCGTGATCTTTGGGCACGTCGCGGCCGCCCACACCGACAGCCCGCCGCCGAGGCAGAAGCCGAGCGAGCCCACGCCCGAGCCCTGAAAGCCCTCCTGTGCGCTGAGGAAGTCGGCGGCGCCGCACATCTGCGGCTCGACCCTGGCCATCGACAGCGCCATCATTTTCTGTTCGGCCTCGCTCGGCTGCGTCGTCGCCTCGCCCTCGAACAGGTCCGGCGCGAGCGCGAAGAAGCCCTCCGCCGCGAGGCGGTCGCAGACGGAGCGGATGTGCTCTTCAACGCCCCACCACTCCTGCAGGACGATCGCGGCCGGGCCGCGGCCGCCGGCCGGTGTCGCGAGGTAGCCGGAGGTCGGGCCGGCGCTCGTGGGGAACTCGATCTCGGGCATGAATGGCTCCTTGGACGTGTCGTGGTCTGAGCAGGCCGCTGCAACTGCGAGGCGCTCGCTGGAGAGCGCTCGCGCATCCTCTCACGAGCGACCCGGCGGGCGGCGCGGAGAGACCTCGCGCCGAGACGTGGCAGAAGCGGGCCGGGAGATTGGGTTTACAAACCGTAACCCGCGGGTACGAAATGGCTCGTGAGGGGAATGCGCGCGGGGCGCACTTTGGGGATGCCGGCGACGATCGTCGCCACGGTCGTGGCCGCTCTCGGCGCCTTCGGAGCGACCGCCGCGACGGCGAGCGCCGAACCGGCGCCCTTCGGCCACGCCTGCAAAGCGCAGGACGGTGTGCGCTTCTGCCCGACCGAAGGCCTCGAACAGCGCGTGCCCACGTTCGACGGCGTGCCGCTCGACGCCGACGTCACGCTCCCCCCGGAAGGAAACGGACCCTTCCCCACGATCGTGATGATTCACGGCTGGGGCGGCGACAAGACTTCGTTCGAGTCGAGCTCGCCCAACGGCGACGGCAACGAGACCTTCGACTACAACAACGTCTACTACGCCCAGCACGGCTACGCGGTGCTCACCTACTCCGCGCGCGGTTGGGGGAACTCGTGCGGTTCGGTCTCATCGCGCGAAGATCCAGGCTGCAAAGAAGGCTGGATCCGCCTCGCCGACCAGCGCTACGAGGCGCGCGACTCGCAGTACCTGCTCGGCCTGCTCGCCGACGAGAAGATCACCAAGCCGCGCGCGATCGGCACGACCGGCATCTCCTACGGCGGCGGCCAGAGCATCGAGCTCGCATATTTGAAGAACCGCGTTCGCCTGCCCAGCGGCGAATTCGCTCCGTGGACCAGCCCCAAAGGCAAAACGATGCAGATCGCCGCGGCCTATCCGCGCTGGCCCTGGTCTGACCTGGTCGACGCGCTGACGCCCAACGGGCGGTTTCTCGACACCGAAGTCGCACCCTTCGCCCAGAGCTATGAACCGTACGGCGTGGAGATTCAGAGCTACGTGTCCGGCCTCTACGCGCTCGGCAACGCGAGCGGGTTCATCGCCCCGGCCGGGGCCGACCCCGAAGCCGACCTGACGAAATGGTTCGCTGCGACCAACGCCGGCGAGCCCGTCAACCCCGAAGACGAAGCGATCGCGAAACAGATCTACACCTACCACCAGGGATACGGCCTCTCCGGCACGCCTGCCCCGATGATCCTGCAGAGCGGCTGGACCGACGACCTGTTCCCGCCGTCGCAGTCGCTGCGCGTCTACAACGCCGCGCACGCGGTCAAAGGCTACGCGGCACTCCAGTTCGGCGACCTCGGACACAGCCGCGGCTCGAACAAGGAAAACACCGATCACTACTTCCAGGAACAGGCCGCGAGCTTCTTCGACCTTCGTCTGAAACACGCCGGCACGAAACCGGCGAACGGGGCCGTCACCGCATACACGCAGACGTGTCCGCAGGGCGCACCCGGCGGAGGCCCGTTCACCGCGAGGAAATGGTCGAAACTGCACCCGCACACGGTCACCTTCGGGTCGGCGCCGGGCCAGCTGTTCACCTCCGCCGGTGGCAACGCCACGATCGCGGCTGAATTCGACCCGATCGCCAATTCGGACGCCTGCAAGGAAGTGAAAGCCGAAACCGAGCCGAACACCGCCAACTACACGATGACGAGCGCCGGTTTCACGCTGATGGGGCTGCCGACGATCACGGCCAACGTGAAAACGATCGGCCCGTTCGGCGAGATCGCCGCGCGGCTATGGGACGTCCTGCCCAGCGGCGAACAACGCCTGATCACGCGCGGTGTCTACCGCCTGAACGACAACCAGGAAGGCCCGATCACCTTCCAGCTGCACGGCAACGGCTATGAATTCGCGGCCGGCGACACGGTCAAGCTCGAGCTGCTCGGGCGCGACGCTCCGTATTACCGCGCGAGCAACGGCGTCTTCAGCGTCGAAGTCAGCAACCTGACGGTCTCGCTCCCGACGCTCTGAGGAGCACGGCCGGTCGCCGCCGTCGCCGGCGCCCACATCTCGCTGAGACGCGCTGAGGGCTAGCGGCCTGCCGGCGCCCGATCGCGGCGCGGTTTGCGCCGGCCGGCAGATTTTCCTCGGGCGCGCTTGGGCGGTTCGGCAAGCGCCAGCAGGTCCTTCATGCCCCGCTCGATCCCCGCGCTCAGCACGTCGATGTCGGGTGCGCCGTCGTAGTCGCCCGTGATGCCGAAGTAGAGCCCGCCGTCGTAGGAGAAGATCGCCACGACGATGCGGATCGAGCCGACGACCGGCACGAACGGATAGGACTCGACCATGCGCCGGCCCAGCGTCTGCACCGGCTGCTGCGGGCCTGGCACGTTGGTCGTCGCCGTGTGCATGTTCAGGCGTGGGGAGACCGTCACGAGGCGGCTGCCGAGGGCCAGCAGCAGTGGTGGCGCGAAGCCCGACAGCGACGTCAGCACGTCGCCGGCGACGGCCTGCTTGGACTGCTTGACGCCGTCCATCTCGGCGCGGATCCGATCGAGTCGCTGCGCCGGATCGTCCAGCCCGACCGGCAGCCCGGCGAACACGGCCGAGACGCGGTTGTTGTAGACGCCGCGCTCGCCGCGGCGCCGGACCGACACGGGCACCATCGTGCGCACCATGCGCTCGGGCGCGATCTCCTCGCCGCGCTCCTCCAGCAGGGCGCGAAAACCATTCGTGATCACGGTCAGCACGACGTCGTTCACCGTGCCGCCGATCGCCGCGCGCACGGTCTTCACGTCGGCGAGCCGGACCGTCGCCCAGCTCCAGCGCCGGTGGGGCCCGATCGGCCCGGTCAGCGAGGAGGCGGCGACCGGCCGCAGGCTCGGGCCGGCGGCGAGCGCACCGCGCGCCACCTCGGCGACGGTGCGCATCGTTTCGCGCGGCGCCCGCAGCGCCTGCCGGACCGTTTCGAGCTGGCCGGAGGGGCTCGCCCGGCGCACGAGCGTGCGTACGAGCACGTCGATTCGGGACGGCTCCGGCGGCGCAGACCAGGACGGGGCCGCGTCCGCTGCAGCCGCGCCGTCGGCGGCGGTCTCGTCGGAGAACATCACCGACATCAGGTCGGTGGCGGCGACGCCGTCGACCATGCAGTGGTGGACCTTGGAGAGCAGCGCCCAGCGCCCGCCCGTCATGCCCTCGACCATCCACAGCTCCCACAGCGGCTTGTTGCGGTCGAGGTGCTGGGAGAACACGCGCGCCGCCATCTGGCGCACCTGCGCGTCCTCGCCCGGCGCCGGGATCGCCGTTCGGCGCAGGTGGTAGTCGATGCTGAAGTGCGGATCGTCGATCCAGACCGGCGGCCCGGCGGCGAGCGGCACGGCGCGCACCTTCTGCCGGTAGCGCGGGACCAGCGCGAGCTTGCCGGCGACCATCGCGCGCAGCTCCTCAAACGGCGGCGGCGGCCCCTCGAAGATGCTCACGCCGCCGATGTGCATCGGGGTCGTGTCGTTCTCGATGTGCAGGAACGACGAGTCCATCGGGCTCATCCATTCCATGCGGGTCCGCTACCCCCCCGTCGGCGCCGCGTCGAGCGCTTTGTCGAGCACCCTGTAGACGTTGACGTTGACCGACATGCCGCAGTGGCTGCAGTCGATCGCGACCGGCTGGGCGTAGGGGTCGACGCACGCACGCCAATCGACGATCCCGTCGCTGTAGGAGTAGATCGAGGTGGCGTGCACGTGCCCCGGCAGCGGTGCCGCCAGCTCACGCCGGAACTCCGCGCAGCAGGCGCCGTCCCTGCAGCTCCTCGAGAGCACGCCCGGCACGCCGAGGTCGCCGAGCGTGGCGACAAGCCGCGCCGCGCGCAACACGTGCGAGGAGACCGCGAGGCCGTCTTTGACCGGCGAGCCGAGCATCGCCAGCCCCGCGACCGCGTCGGGCTCGCGCACCGCCAACGAACGCGCCAGGACGCCGCCGCGGCTCTGGCCGACGAGGAACACAGGCCGCTCCGTCTCTGAGGCGAGCGCGCGCAGCTGCTCGGCGAGCCTGCCCACCAGCTCCTCCGCGCAATCGACGTTCGCGCGCATGCCGCTCATGTGGACTCGGTGGCCGCGGCGCGAGAGCCACTGGCGCAGCACCGTCAGCGAGGCGTCGCCCGCCATGAAGCCCGGTATGAGCAGGACCGGCGGCGCGTCCGCGCGGCGCTCGACCGAGCGGAACAGGCGGCTGGACAGCAGCAGGGCGAGTTCGCGCCCGTAGCGCAGCTCCCCGAACAGCGGCGCCACCGTCGCCTGCCCGGCCGCGGGCTCCCCCTCGATCACACCCGCCCGTCCCCCCATGAATACATAGAGTACGCCCCGATGCGGCTTTCAGGAAGGCACGTGGTGGTGACCGGTGGCGGCGGGGGCATCGGCAGCGCGCTCGCGCGGCGCCTTGCCGAGGAGGGGACGCGAGCCGTGGTCGTCGCCGATCGCGACATGGCCAAAGCGCAGGAGGTCGCCGAGGAGTTCGGCGGCCTGGCCGTCGAGTTCGACGCGGGGCGCGAGAGCGGCGTCAGATCGCTGATCGAGCAGGCCGTCGAGGCGAACGGGCAGATCGACATCTTCATCTCCAACGCAGGCGTTCCCGGCGGCGGCGGCGGGCCGATCGAGACGCCCGACGAGACCTGGGACGAAGCCTGGCGCGTGAACGTGATGGCGCACGTGTGGGCCGCGCGCGCGCTGCTGCCGCCGATGCTCGAGCGGGGGGAGGGGTACCTGATCAACACGGCCTCCGCCGCCGGCCTGCTCACGCAGGTCTCCTCGGTCGGCTACAGCGTCACCAAGCACGCAGCCGTCGCGCTCGCCGAGTGGCTGGCGATCGAGTACGGCGACGCGGGCATCAGCATCTCCTGCATCTGCCCCCAGGGCGTGCGCACGCCGATGCTCGAAATGGCGATGGACGAGCCCGCCGGCGCGGCCGCGCTGCGGGCCGGCGGCGTGATCGAGCCCGAGGAGGTCGCCGACGCCGTCGTCGCCGGGATCGACGAGGAGCGACTGCTGATCCTGCCGCACGAGGAGGTCGCGCGCTTCATGGCGCTCAAGGGCTCGGACCCACCGCGCTGGATCGCCGGCATGCGCAAGCTCGTGCGCAATGCGCGCGCGGCCGCCGAGTAGCCGAGCGTCGCGCCGAAGCCGGGCGCCGACTGCGCGCCACGAGCGTTGCCGGGAGCTGAGGCCGCTATGCCGTGCCGAGCGCGACCCGGATCAGCGGCGCCGACGTCGGGCGCGCGCTGCCCCCGGCGGGCTCGCTCGTCACGAGCACTTCCCTGACGCCGTCCAGGTTCGGTACGTGAACGGCGGCGCTTCCCGCCCGGGTGACGCTGAACAGCGCGTCCGTCGGCTGCGGTTCGCCCGAGCCGCGTTTGAGCCAGACCTCGTAGATCCGGCCGAGCGCAGGTCGCGGCATACGCCTGAGAACCAGCTCGGCGTGCCCGTCGCGCTGGTGCAGCGCGGCCGTCGCGCCCGCCGGCGCCGTGCCACGCGTCACGACCGAATGCGACGAGGAGCCGATCGTGACGGCGATCAGCACGGCCGCGATCGCAGCCAGCGCGAGCCCGGCGCCGGTCAGCGCGAGGCGGGGCACCCGCGTGAAGCCGGCGCGTCTCGGCGGACGGTCGGCGCCGATGCCCGCGGCGTGGAGCAGCTCGGCCTCGGAGCGCACGGTCGCGAGGATTCGCTCACGCATCTGCGCCGGCGCGCGCACCGGCGGCACGCCCGCGGGAAGCTCGTCGACGATCGGTTGCAGCTCGGCCACTTCCGAGCGGCACTGCGCGCACCCGGCGAGATGCTCGCGGAAGCGCTCGAGCTCGTCGTGCTCGAGCGCGCCGAGCACGTGGGCCGCCGCGTCGTCTGCGCGCGGGCAGCTCCAGTCAGACCCGCGCGGACTCATCCGCCCACCGCCTGCCAGCCCTGGAGCTCGCCGCGAAGCTTCTGCAGGCCCAGGCGCATGCGGCCCTTCACGGTGCCCACGGGAGCACCCAGCATCGAGGCGATCTCCGTGTGCGTGAAGCCGCCGAAGTAGGCGAGCTCGATCACGCGGCGCTGCTCGGAAGGCAGCCCCCAGAGCGCGCCCCGGATCTCGTCCGAGACGGCGTTCTCGACGGCCTGCACGTCGGTCCGCTCGGCCGCCTCGAGCGTGTCCTCGATGCCCTCGTCGCTGACACGGCGGCGCTCGTGAACGCCGCTGCGCCGCAGCGCGTCGACGGCGCGGTTGTGAACGATCCCCAGCGTCCACGTCCGTACGCTCCCGCGCGCTCGGTCGTAGCGCTCGCCGCTGCGCCACAACGAGAGAAACGCCTCCTGCGCGATGTCCTCCGCGAGCGAGCGTCGGCCGCAGATGCGGTACGCCAGCGAGAAGGCCGCATCGGCGTGGCGCTCGAGCACCACCTCGAACGCGTCGGCGTCATTGCCCGCCACCAGTTCCATCAGCTCCTCGTCGGCGAGCCGTCGCAGCTCTTCCTTGGAGTTGACGCTCGGACGCAGCAGGCGGGGCATGCCCTGACTGTACGCGCGAGCAGCGACTGCGGATCACCCGTGCGCACCCGCGCGGATGCCCCTCGGTGGTGATCCGAGCGTGGCTCGGCCGCGCCTAGGCCGGCAGGGAGAGCACGTGCGCCCTGGCCGGGTCGATGTTGCCGTCGAGCAGGTCGAGGTAGGCCTGCTCGAGCGGCGCGCGACCCTCGCCGGGGATGACCTCCAGCCAGCCGCCGCACCACTCGACGTACGGACGCCAGGCATCGCCGACGCGCGTCTCGAATCCGTCGCGGCCCCACTCGGTCATGCGCTTGGCAACGCGATCGGGGGCGAAGAAGAACGTCGGCGGAGCGCCCGGGAGCGACTCCGGCGCGGCGCCCATGCGGTCGTGGTGCGTCGCGCCGACGACCGCCGAATGTCTCAGCGCCTCGCCGAAGTGGGTGTGCACGTCGTTGCGCACCTGCGCGTCGCCGGCCATGTCGACGTACACCGCCGGATCATCGGCGAGCGATTCGACCTCCCCGTAGCTGACGACGCGGTCGTATACGCCGAGCGACTCGGTGAAGGCCGCGGCGCGAGGGGACGTCAGGCCGACGACCTCGACGCTGTCGCGGCGCGAGAGCAGGAAGGCGAGCCCGTTGGCCGTCTTGCTCGAGGCGCTCGAGAGCACGACCGTGTTCGCGCCGAAGAGCGACGCGTCATCGAGGAAGTCGTCGATCAAGAAGGAGGTGAAGAACAGCGGGCGCAGGAGCATCTGCAGCTCCTCGGTATCGGCCGCGTAGATGGGGTCGGCCTCGACGCGCGCGTAGCTGTTGTACGCGGCCGGCAGGCTCGCGCGATGCGGCGAGGCATCGAGGAAGCCGCGCTCGTCGATGCGCGCCGGCCTCACCACCAGCTCGCTCGACGGCGGCAGGTACCCATACACGCGCGCGCCCGGTTCAAGCGCCTCGGCCTGGCTCTCGACGACCTCGCCGAAGCCCCATACCGGCATCCGCCCCCACCCGTCCTCGGCCGGGAAGAAGCTCCAGTAGGACATCGCCTCGCCGAAGTTGGCGTAGGTGATGTTGTTCGCGCTGAGACCGAAGCGCTCGACGCGCAGGCGCGCCTCGCCGGGCTCGAGCGCCGGCGCCGGGTCCTCGGCGAAGCGGCATCGGTGCAGGTCGTCTCTTGCGATCAGGAAGTCCATGACCGCAAGCCTACGCCGCGAAGCGCCGGAGCATCCGCGTCTGGCGCGGCAGCAGGCCGAGCGCGAGCGCGATCGCCGCGATCACGGAGCCGCCGAGCAGCACCTCGACGGCGCCGAGCGCGCCCGCGAGCGGCCCCGCGAGCGCGTAGCCGAGCGGCAGCAGCGCGAGCGAGACCATCCAGTCATACGAGCTCACGCGCGAGAGCTTCTCGGGTGGGATCCGCTCGGCGAGCGCCGTCATCCACCACACGTCGAACAGCGCGATGCCTGCCCCGCCGAGCAACATCGCGGGGACGACGAGGTACAGGGTGACCCCAGCCGCGTAGAGCACCGCCACGCTTGGCCACAGCAGGATCGCGAGCATCGCCGCACGCATCGGAAAGCGCGGCCGCCAGCCGATGCCGAGGAGCGAGCCGAGGATCGTGCCGATGCCGAGCACCGCCGAGACGAGCCCGTAGACGCCGATCTCTCCGTACTGCGCGCGCGCCACGACCGGGCCGAGCACGAACCACGGCGCGAGCCCGGTGAAGAGCGCCGCGCAGAAGGCGGCCAACGTCGCCCATACCCAGCTGCGCGAACGCACCTCCCGATAGCCCTCACGGATCTCGTGCCAGACGCCCACGCGCACGTGCGCTGAGTCCTCGTGCGTCGCCGGGGCGGGCGCTGCGGCCGGCTGCGGAAGCTGAGCGGCCATCGCCACCGGCGCGGGCGCCTCGAGTAGCGCGCCCGCCAGGTGGGTCCTCTCGCGACGTCGAGGTCGCACGCGCGAGAGCAGTGCTGCGCTGGCCAGGAACGTCGCCGCGTCCAGCGCGAACGCCCAGCCCGCGCCGAGACCGAGCACGAGCGCCGTTGCCAGCGCCGGGCCGGCGAACTCACCGATGTTGTTCGACAGCGTGCTCAGGCCGTTGGCCTGCTGGATCTCCGCCTCGGGCACCGTCTGCGGCAACAGGCCGTTGGCTGCCGGGCGGAAGAACGCCTCGGCGCCTCCGAACACGGCCTCGATCACGACCAGGTGCCAAATCGCCACGATGCCGGTGAAGATCAGCGTCGCCAGCAGCGCGTGCAGCGCGAAGCGGACGAGGTCGGTCACGACCATCACGCGGTGGCGCGGCAGGCGGTCGGCCCACACGCCGCCGATCAGCAGGAAGGCGACCAGGGGCAGGCTCGCCGCGGCGAGCACGAGCCCGAGATCGGTCGCGCTGCCGGTCAGTTCGATCACGAACAGCGCGAGCGCGACGATCACGATGCAGTCGCCCACGACACTCGCCGACTGCGCCAGCCACAGGTAGCGGAAGTCGCGGTGGCGCAGCACGCGCAGCTGGCGGGCGAGGTTGCTCATCCGCGCAGCTTGACGTAGGGACGGGCGGGCCCCGCCTGCCGCTCAGCGCTCGCCGTCGTAGTACTCGACGTGGCCGTCCGAGCGATGCAGCATCACGCGGTCCTCGTCGTTGCCCGGCCACACGCCGATCTTGTCGCTGTCGGGATAGACGGCCACGGCCGGCTCGTGTGCGCTCGAGAACATCAGCACGCGCGCCGGCTGCTCGCTGCGGTTGCCGACCTTGTGCGCGCCCGCCGGCCCGGGCGCGAAGCAGACCAGATCGCCCCTCGCAAGCTGCTGCTCGCCGTCGGGCGAGCGCAGCACGACCTCGCCCTCGAGCACGAGCAGCCACTCCTCGACGTACTCGTAGTGATACGGGCAGATGCTCTGATCGGGCGGGAGCGAGAACGCCTTGACCGCCAGTTCCGCGCCGCCCGCGGTCTTGCCGACCCGGGCCATCCCCGCGTGAAAGCCCTCCGGGTCGTTCTCGTCGAACTCGAGCTCGTCGTCGAAGACGTTCGCAGGCCCCATCGCGGGGATCATCGCAGGCACCGTCCGCCCAAGCCCCAGCTACCCGCAGCCCGTGATGCCGCCGTCGAGCGGGATCACGGTGCCGGTCAGGTAGGCGCCTGCGCGTGAGGCCAGCATCAGCGTCAGGCCGGCCACGTCGTCGGGGCGGCCGATCCGCCCCAGCGGGACGCCGTGCTCGATCGCCTCGCGGCGCCCCGGATCGTCGAGCGCCCACGCCATCATCTTGCTTTCGAAGGGCCCGGGCGCGATCGCGTTGACCGTGATGTGCTCGCTCGCCAGGCGCTTGGCGAGGTGGCGCGTGAGCATGTGGACGGCCGCCTTGCTCGCGCTGTAGCTGTAGTTCTCGAGCAACGGCGTGCGCAGCCCGTCGATCGAGCCGATGTTGATGACGCGTGCCGGGTCCTCGGCGTCGGCGGCCGCGCGGAGCGCACCCAGGAGCGCGACGGTCAGGTGGAAGACGCCCTCGACGTTGGTGTGCTGAACCTTGTCCCAGCCGCTCGACGGGAACTCCTCGAGCGGGGCGCCCCACACGACCCCGGCATTGTTGACGAGGATGTCGAGCGCCGGGAAGCGCTCCTGCACGGCGGTCGCGAGCGCCTGCGCGCCCTCGGGCGTGGAGATGTCGCCCGGAATCGCCTCGCAGTCGCCCAGCTTGGCGAGCTCCTGCGCGGTGGCATCGACCTCAGCGGCCTTGCGCGAGGAGACGATCACGCGCGCGCCCGCCTGCACGAGGCCGCGCGCGATCATCAGCCCGATCCCGCGCGAGCCGCCGGTCACGAGCGCGCTCTTGCCGGATACGTCGAAGAGGCCGTCGCTCATCGTCAGTCTGAGAACTCGGCCGGGCGCTTCTCGAGGAAGGCGCCGACCGCCTCGGGCAGCCCGCGGCTGAACGTCGCCATGATCTGCTGACGGTCCTCGTACTCGACCGACGCCTGCTCGGAGGGGATCTCCAATGCCGCCCACATGCCCTGCTTGGTCAGGCGCACTCCCCACGGCGCGAGCGAGGCGATCTGCTCGGCCGCCTCGACGGCGCGCTCGAGCAGCCGCGGCTGATCGACCACGTCCGCGAGCAGCCCGATTGCAAGCGCCTCCTCGGCGTCCACGCGTCGGCCGGTCAGCATCAGCTCGTGCGCGCGCGAGGCGCCGATCAGGCGGGGCAGCAGCCAGCTGGTGCCCATGTCGCAGTTGGACACGCCGATGTTGATGAACGCCGCTCGGAAGACGGCCTCGGGCGCGGCGTAGCGAATGTCGCAGCCGAGCGTCAGCGCGAAGCCCAGACCCGCCGCCGGTCCGTTCACCGCCGCGATCACCGGCTGGGGCAGCTCGCGCAGGCCGAGGACGAGCGTCGACATGTGCTGCTGGTTGAGCAGGCGGTCGCGCGGCTCGTCGCTGCCGTCGTTGCCGGGCGCGGCACCGTAGCCGCGAAGGTCCACGCCCGCGCAGAAGCCACGCCCCGCGCCCGTCAGGATCACGGCGCGACAGGAGCGGTCGTACGCGATCGAGCGCAGCTGCTCGTGCAACTGCTCGCACAGCTCGGCCGTCATCGCGTTGAGCTGATCGGGCCGGTTGAGCGTCAGCTGACGAACGCGCGGGGTCGGCGAGTCGACGAGCACGAGCGTGTCCATGGCTGGCGCCATCCTATGCTCCCCGGCTCGACCGGCGCGCTCGCAGGCCGTCAGGAGGCCGTCTCGGCGCCGAGGCTGTCCGCCATTCGGGCTCGGAACTCGGCCGTGCTGTTCTCGTGCGGGAACGGGTCCGATGGGACGGCCACGCCCAGGGCGGCGCAGATCGGCTCCCAGCCGTCGCCCGGCTGCCACTCGACCAGCTGCTGCGCGGGCACCTCGCTGCGGACGCGCTCGTTGTGGCGCGTGTAGGCCGCCATCGCCGCCTCGGGGTCGCGCCAGTCGGGCGTGAAGCGCCGGGCGAAGACCTCCCGCACCATCGCGCGGTGCGCGGTCAAGCTCACATCCTCGGGCGGGACCTCGGCGCTGAGGACGCCGACGATCGTACGTTCCATGCTGGCCCACCACTGCTGGGGCGTGGCGCGCGTTGAGAGCAGGACGACCGCATCGGGGTTGGCCGCGGACAGCTCGGGCCAGAACGCGGCCGCGGGCCAGTCGACGCTGGCGGTGTACCCGCGCATCAACGCTTCCCAGTCGACCGACTCGCCGCGCGCCGCCGCATCCCACGCGGCGACCGACTCCGGAGCCACCTCGAGCATGTGGTAGCAGGGTCCCCCGGTCAAACGCTCGAGCGCGTTCTTCAGCGACGCGGTGCCCGTGCGCCCCAGCCCCGCTCCGACCACCTTCAGCTGCATCGCTCAGCCGCGTGGGTAGTGGAACGCCTGAGTCTGCGTGACCTTGGCCGCGAGCGCGCCGTCTGCGCGCGCGATCTCCGTCTCGATCACGATCGTGCTGCGCCCCGCGTGCAGCGGCCGCGTGCTCGCGGTGATCGCGCCCTCGCGGACGCCGCGAAGGAAGTTCGTCTTCGACTCGATCGTGGCCGTGCCGATCGCCCCGTCGGGCAGGTTCAGGAACGCGCACACGCCACCGCAGCCGTCCGCGAGCGCCATCAGCGCGCCGCCGTGCAGGAGACCGCCGGCGGTGCACAGGTCGGGCCTGTAGGCGAGCTCGGCCACGACCAGCTCGGGCGTTGCGTCCAGCAGCTCGACCCCGAGCAGCGCGAACAACGGCATCGAGTCGCGGAACTGCTGCGGGGTGGCAGTCGGCGCCGCATCGGTCGAGTCGCTCATCGCGCGATCATATGGGTGTGTGAGACTGGCGCGCGTGCAGGTGAGAGGGGAGCCGGGAGCGCACGAAGGCCGGCCGCGGGTCGCCTCGGTCGGCCACATCGAGTGGGTCCAGTTCGCGCGCGTCGAGCACGTCCCGCGTCCGGGAGAGGTCGCCCATGCAAAGGACGCCTTCGAGGAGCCGGCGGGCGGCGGCGCCGTCGCCGCCGTGCAGCTCGCGCGCCTGGCCGGCGACGCGCTGCTGCTGACCGCGCTCGGCGAGGACGAAGCGGGCAGGCGCTCGCACGCCCGCCTCGCTCAGTTCGGCGTCGACGTGCGGGCGGCTGCGCGTGACGCCCCCACGCGGCGCGCGGTCACGCTCGTCGACGATCGCGGCGAGCGCACGATCACCACGTTCGGCGAGCGCCTGGAACCGCTCGGGGAAGAGCCGCTGGGGTGGGACGAGCTCGGCCGGATGGACGCGGTCTACTTCACCGCCGGGGACCTCGCCGCGCTGCGCGCCGCCCGCGCGGCGGCCGTGCTCGTCGCCAGCCCGCGTGCGCGCCACGCGCTCGGGCACGGGGTCCGGCTAGACGCGCTCGTGCTCAGCGCGGACGATGCGATCGAGCGCCGGGAGGCTGCTCGCGCCGAAGCGGAGGCCGACGTGGTCGTGCTCACCGACGGCGCGCGCGGGGGCACCTACTACGCGCGTGACGGGCACACCGGCAGCTGGGCCGCAGCCAGCCCGCCGGGAGCGCCGGTCGACTCCTACGGTTGCGGCGACTCGTTCGCGGCTGGGCTCGCATATGGCCTGGGGGCGGGGATGGAGCTTGATCGGGCGCTCGCGTTGGGGGCGCGCTGCGGCGCGTTCTGCCTCACCGGCCACGGCCCATACGAGCGCCAGCTCACCGCCGCCGACCTCGCTGAGCCGGACCTGGCCGGTCCCTAGACCGACGGCAGCTTCTGCGTGAGCGAGAGCACGGGTGCGAACAGGTCGCCGCGCTCGGCGATCCGCTCGAGCACCGCGGCCGCCTCGAAGCGCAGCGCCGCGGGATCGCCGCGATCGAGCGCGGCGCGCACCTCCTCCCATTCCAGCGGCGTCGAGACGGTGGGGTGCTCGACTGCACGCAGCGAGTAGACGGACACGGTCGTCTTGTTGCGGTCGTTCTGGCTCCAGTCGATCAGGACCCTGCCCGGCCGCTCTGCCTTGGTCATGCGCGAGACGACGAGCTCCGGCTCGGCCTGCTCGAGCAGCTCGGCGACGGCCTTCGCGAAGGGCTTGGTCTGCGCGAACGTGACATCCGGGTCGTTCAGCGGCACGTACAGCTGCAGGCCCTTTTTGCCCGACGTCTTGACGAAGCTCTCGAGCCCGAGGTTCTCGAACATGCCCTTCAGCGTGAGCGCGAGCAGACAGCACTCGATCGCCGTCGCCGGCGCGCCTGGATCGAGGTCGAAGACGAGCATGGTCGGGCGATCGGGCGCCGCCGCGCGCGCGAGCGGTACGTGCAGTTCGAGCGCGGCCAGGTTCGCCAGCCACACGACCGTTGCGCGGTCCTCGGCGAGCAGGTAGTCGATCGGCTTCTTCCCGCTCGGCAGCGTGACCGTCCTCACCCACTCGGGCCTGTGCGGCGGCGCCTGCTTCTGGAAGAAGGCCTTGCCGTCGACGCCGTCCGGCCAGCGCTTGATCGTCAACGCGCGACCCCGCAGGTGCGCGATGATCGTCGTCGCGACAGCGGAATAGAAATCGATCACGTCGCGCTTGAGGAAGCCGGCAGTCGGGTAGAGCGGCTTGTCGAGGTTGCTCAGCTTGAGCTCGCGTCCCTCCACGGTCGCCGTCGCCTTGTTCGCGCCCTGCTCCTGCAACACGAGTGGCGGGTCCAGCGCGTCGCTCGCGCCCGGACCCGCTCGCTGCTCGCGCACGACCTCGCCTGCGGCCTTGTCCTCGCGCAGGCCCTTGTAGGAGGGGTGGCGCAGGATGCCCGCGGAGGTCCACTCGCTGAACTCGACCTCGGCCACGAGCTCGGGCTCGACGAACACGGCGCCTCGCGGCGGAGGCTCGCCGGCATTGAAGGGTGAGTCCTCGCGCTCGAGCGGTTTGAGCAGCTTGCCCAGGCGGTCGAGCTCTGCGTCGCTGAAGCCGGTGCCGACGCGCCCCGCGTAGTGGAAGTCGCCGCCGGCGTCGTAGACGCCGAGGAGCAGCGCGCCGATGCGGCGCTCGCGCCGCCCCTCGCCGGGGAGCCAGCCGCCGATCGCGAGCTCCTGGCGGCCCACGTTCTTGACCTTGATCCAGGCCGCGGTGCGCGCCCCGGGCTCGTAGGGCGAATCGAGCCGCTTGGCCACGATGCCCTCCAGCTGCTGGTCGGCGGTCGCCTTCAGCACGTCGCGACCGCGCCCTGAGAGGTGCTCCGGGGTCCGCCACGCATCGCCGCTCAGCGCGAGCGCCTGCAGCAGCTCCCGCCGCTCTTCGTAGCGCAGCCCCATCAGCGAGTGGCCGTCGAGCCACAGCAGGTCGAAGATCATGTACGTCACGGGCGTGGCCTTCGCCAGCCGTTTGGCCTGCGCGCTCGAGCCGACGTGCATGCGACGCTGCAGCGCCGCGAAGCTCGGGCGGCCGTGCTCGTCGAACGCGACGATCTCGCCGTCGAGGATCGCTTGGTGCGAGCTGAGCGCGCGCCCCAGCCGGCCGAGCTCCGGGTAGGAGCCGGTGATCTCTTTCAGGTTGCGGCTCTCCAGGCGCAGCTCGCCGGGCGTCGAGTAGGCGATCGCACGCACCCCGTCCCACTTGATCTCATACACCCAGCCGTCGTCGTTGCGCGGCAGCGCACCAGCTCGCGCGAGCATCGGCTTGACGTGCTCCGGCATCGGCTCGCGGGCGAGATCCGCCGCCGGGTCCATGCGGTGGATCATCCACTCCTTCGGGCGCTCGTCCGATGAGGGGGCCGAGGAGATCGGGAACAGCGCGTAGCGCGCGTCGACGCGCTCGCCGTGCAGCGCGACCTCGATCTTGCGCGGCTGCCACTCGAGCACCTCGTAGGTGCCCCGGTCCCAGATCTTCATCGTCCCCGCGCCGTACTGGCCCTTGGGTATCTCGCCATGGAAGTCCACGTACTCGAGCGGATGGTCCTCCGTCCACACGGCCAGGTGGTTTTCCTTGGGCGCCTGCGGCAGGCCCTTGGGCACGGCCCACGAGGCCAGCACGCCGTCGCGCTCCAGGCGCAGGTCCCAGTGCAGGCGCGTCGCCGAGTGCTCGTGCACGACGAAGCGGGGCGCCGGATCGCCCCGCTTCCTCGCACGCGGCTTCTTCTTCGCAGGCTGCTTGTGGCCGGGCTGGGGCTGCCTCTTCGCCTTGAGCTTCTCCGCGTTGCCGCCGCTCGGCTCGCTGGTCGCTTCGAAGTCGCGTTTGGCGCGGTACTCCTTCAGGCGCGCGCCGCCGCCGCGCGCGGGTTTCTCGCCGTCGCCGCCGCCGGACCTGCTCGCGCGGCTCGGTGACACCTACCGCTTGGCGGCGGCGCGTTTGCCGGACGCCTTTTTGGCCGGCGCTTTCTTGGCCGCCGGTTTCTTGGCGGAGACCTTGGCCGCGGACGCTTTGGCGGCGGCTTTCTTGGCCGGCCGCTTCTTCGCAGCCTTGGGCGGCTTGGCGGCGCCGTCGCCCTCGCGCTCGCCGTGCTCGCGCACGGCCTCGAGGCTCGCCTTCAGCGCGCTCATCAGATCGGGAGCCGGCTCGGGCACCTCCTCGGCCTCGGGCTGGACGGCGATCTCCTTGCCCTCGGCCTTGCGCTCGATCAGGTCGAGCACCTCCTCGCGATAGCTGTCGCGGTACTTGTCCGGCTCGAAGTCGCCCGCGAGCGAGCCGATCAGCTGCATCGCGATCTCGACCTCGCGCTTGGTCGTCTTGACCTCGGCCGGGTCCGGCAGCTCATCGAGGCGTTCCGGCGGGAGGATTTCGTCGGCGAACAGCATCGTCGCCATCTCGAGCACGTCGCCCATAGCGCGGATCGCCACGAGCTGTTCCTTGGAGCGGATCACGACGCGTGCGATCGCGACCTTCTCGCTCTCGTGCATCGCCTCGAGCAGGAGGCGGTAGGGCTTGGCCCCGCCCGGGCCGGGGGCGAGGTAGTAGGGGTGGTCGTAGAAGATCGGGTCGATCTGGGTGAGCTCGACGAAGTCCTCGATCTCGATCGTCTTGGTCTTCTTCGGCTGCAGCGCGTCGAGCTCGCCCGGCTCGACGACGACGTAGCGGTCGGGCGAGAGCTCATAGCCCTTGACGATGTCCTCGTAGGCGACCTCCTCGCCGCTCTGCGGGTCGACGCGCTTCTGCGCGATGCGCACGCCGCTCTTGCCCGAGAGCTGGTGGAAGCGCACCGTCTTGCGGTTGACGGCGCTGTAGAGCTTGACCGGCACTGTGACCAGGCCAAAGCTGATCGCGCCCGTCCAGATCGAGCGTGGCATGGTTATTTAGTACCACGTACGCGCAGATCGACCCCCCGCTGCAAGATCGCGGGCGCAAGCGGCGCGGTTCGGCGCGCTTCCTCAGGCGGGCGCGGGCTGCTGCGTGGAGGCGCAGAAGGCGCACTTGCGCGCCTGGCGCGGGATCTCCGACAGGCACTCGCTGCAGGGCCGCGTCTCGGACTCGACGTCGAGTCCCGTCCTGCGCCGCTCCATCAGCACGTTGACGGGCTTGACCACGAAGAAGAACACGGCGGCCGCGATCGAGAGGAAGGCGATCAGGTAGTTGAGGAAGTCGCCGTAGTGGAAGGTGCTCCTGTTGATCGTGAATGCCAGCGCCGAGAAATCGTGGCGGCCGACGATCACGCCGATGATCGGCGTCAGCAGGTCGCGCACGAGCGCGGTCACGACGGCGCCGAAGGCGGCGCCCACGACGATGCCGACCGCCAGATCGACGACGTTGCCGCGGAGCAGGAACGCCTTGAACTCATTTGCGATCGAGGTCATCGGCTCCTTCCAGTGCCGCCCCTGGGGCGACGGTCGGGCGTCAGCGGGAATGCGCCGCCAAGCTAGCAGCGGGATACGACGGCGGCGCGAGCCGCGCGCACGCCGGGGATGCCGGTCGCGCCGTTGGCGCGCTCGCCCGTGCACATCGCCTCGTGCCCTCCGCGAGCGTGGACGTCTGTCGTAGGCGTGCGTGGGCGCTGGGGGCGACGGGTATCTCCTGAAGGCCGCCGGTAGGCCCAGGTTCGCGGCCATGCGGCATGTCCAAAGGCGTGCGCGAGCACGCCCAGGCGCGCGCACCCCCCTCCCTTCGCGCGCTTGCACCGTCCCCGCCGGCTTCCCGCGGCCGGCGGGGACGGCCACGTCTTGGCGCGGCGCCGGCCGGGCGCCGGGTCGGCACGCGGAGAGCGGCCTGCGCGGTTTGACGGCGCTTTTCGCCGCGGCTAGTGTCCGGCCGGTGAGGGGACTCCACGGACCGAGGACGGCTGCGCTCGTGCTCGCGCTCGCAGGCGCGCTCGCGCTCGGGCTTGCCGGCGCGGGCGCCGCTTCGACGCAGATGCCGGTGTCGATCGTGGCGCGCGCGTATCAGCCTGCGGAGCTCACGGTCGAAGCGGGTCACACCGTCACGTGGCGAAACGACGCGTTCTCGCAGCACACGGTCACGGCGGCCGGCGGCGAATTCGACTCGGGACCGCTCAGCCCGGGGGAGAGCTTCGCGGTCACGTTCAACACACCCGGCACGTTCGCGTACGCGTGCACGATCCACCCGAGCATGAAAGGCGAGGTCACCGTGCTCCCGGCGCGGCCGCCCGGCTCGCCGCCGCTGCCCACGTCGCTGCAACTGACGCTCGCGAAGGCGCGCACGGCGCGCGGAGAGCTCACGCTCGTTCGGGTGCTGGCGCCGCGGCCTGGGGCGACCGTGCTGTTGCAGCTGCGCTCGCCGCGCGGGAGATGGAGCACGGTCGAGCACGCGCGCCTCAGCTCGCTCGGCAGCGCCACGCTGCGGCTCGCGGCGGGCGTCCACGCCAAGCTGCGAGTCGTCGTCCCAAGCGTGAGCGGGGCGCCGCCGTTGATCAGCAGGGCGCTCGCACCGAGGCGCTGACGGGCCGGCTGCCCCGGCTCGACGGCGGCCCGCAGCTCAGGCGCTGCGGCCGCGGCCGAGACGCGGCGGCGCGATGCCGAGCGCGCGGCAGAAGAACAGCAGCGCCCGCACCGAGGGCGGCGCCGCGGGCGAGCCGTAGGCGCCGGAGGCGATCGCGAGGCCGCTCTCGCGCACGACGCCGCGTCGCATCTGCGTCGCCGTCGGTTCGCGCACGACCTGCACGGTGGCCATCATGCCGTGGTCCTCGTGGAAGGTCACGTGACAGTGGAACACGAACTTGCCGGTGAAATCGGTCGGGCGCATCAGCACGGCGGTCCTTGACTTGGGCGGGAGCGCGACGTTGTCCGCTTCGAGCACGTAGGGGACAGCCTTGCCGGCGACGCTGACCACCTGGAAGTCGTTGATGTGGATGTGGAACGTGTGCCATTCGACCGTTTCGTTGACGAGCGTCCACTGCTCGATCGAGTCGAGCTTCATCGTCACGTCGATCCGGTTGGGGTCGAACTTCATCCCGTTGAGGGTGAACGCGGCGGCGCCCGACGGTTCGGGCATTTCGTTGAACACGATCGTGCGCTTGCGATCGATCGGCTTGCCGCGCAGATCCTGCGGGTGGCCCAGCCGCGCGTGGGGGGCAAAGTCCATGTGCGCGGGCCTGCCCGAGGAGCGCAGCGTCAGCAGCGTTTCGTTGGGGACCGGTCCGCCGTTGACCGCCTTCTCACCGCCCGGAAACGCGGCGAATGGGATCGCCTTCAGCCGATAGGCGCCCGGCCTGCCGCCGCGCACGAGCACCTCGCGGCGCGAGCCGGGGGCGATCTGCAGCGTGCTCACGCTGAGCGGCCTGGCCAGGGTGTGCCCGTCCTCGGCCAGCACCTGGAAGCGCTGGCCGTGGGCGAGCCGGAGCACGACGAAGCGATCTGCGTCGGCGTTGAAGATGCGCCAGCGCTGCAGTTCGCCTGGCCGGATCTTGGCGGTCGGGTCTCTTACGCCGTTCACGTAGAGCCGCGCGTCGGTTTCGCTCGATTGCGCGACCGGCACGACCTTGCCCGCCGCCACCTGCATGTTCTGGATCACGATCCAGCGCTGCGGCACGTGACGAAGCGAGGGCAGCGCGTCGAGCCCGCCCTCCTGCACGATCGCGCCGGCGAGGCCGGCGAAGATCTGCGGCTCCACGAACATGTGCAGGTGCGGGTGGTACCAGTAGGAGCCCGCCGGCATGTCCCGCGGGATGTCGTATTCGTAGGTGAAGCTCTGCCCAGGTTCGATCCGCTCGAAGATGTTGTCGTGGTTGGCTTCGGGCGAGACGTGGAAGCCGTGCGTGTGCAGGTTGGTCGGTTCGGTGAGGTCGTTCTTCAGGTGCACCGTCACGTGGTCGCCGGCGCAGATCACGAGCGTCGGGCCCGGGATGCTGCCGTCGTAGCTGAGCGCCGTGACCGGCCTGCCGTCGAGCGGCACGCGGCCGAGCGCCGCCGTCAGCGGGACGTCGAGCCGGCCGTTGCGGCTGTAGCGCGCCGGCGGCTCGGGGAAGCCATCGTGCAGAAGCGGCGGAGCGTGCCTGTGACAGTCACGACCCGCGGTCGTGCCGGACGGGGTAGAGGCGCCGGTGGCGAGCGAGCCGCCGGCAGCGAGTGCGGACAGGGCGAGGACCGCCGCAAGCAGCGCGCCGCCGACCGCTCCACCCCCCCTTCGCATCGGCGCATCGTATCGGCGGGCGGCGTCGGTCCTGCCACGAGCCTCCCGCACGAATCGACCGGTCGGCGCGTCCAGCCCGGCCGGGCGGTAAGCCCTCTAAGCGGCCGCAGGGACGCGCGCGGTCACGATCCAGGTCGACGCCGGGCCTCTGACGGACCCGTCGGGATCGACCCACGCGGCCATGTCCTCCCGCAGTGCCGCCGCGACCGGCTCGTGCAGGTGCGCAGCGCGCTCGCCGGCCAGCCGCAGGATCTCGCCGGCAGGGCCGATGCTCATCACGAACTCGACCGCCTCGTCGAGATCGTCGCCGATCCGGATCGGCTGGTCGCAACGCAGCAACGAGATCTCCTCGAAGCCGGCGCTCACGAGGATGCCGCTGGCCGTGTCGGCGTTGCCCATCGAGAAGGGACCCGGACCGCAGGTCGGCTCGTCGTACTCCTCCGGCTTGGTGACGAACCGCTCGGTGATGAGCTGGCTGCGGTAGAAGCCCTCGTTCTCGACCTTCGAGCGCCACACGACCATCGCCAGCCGCCCGCCGGGCACGAGCGCCTTGCGCACGTTGCGCAGCGCGGCGACTGGGTTGGCGAAGAACATCGTCCCCATGCGCGAGAAGGCCAGGTCGAACTGCTCCTCGAAGGAGTGCGCCTCGACGTCGACGGCCTCGAAGCGAACGTTGCGCACACCGGCCTGCGCGGCCTCCTCGCGGGCGGTCTCGATGAAGCGTGGAGCCGCATCGACGCCGAGCACGCTGCCGTCCCGGCCGACCAGCTCGGCCAGTTGCTGCGCCGTGTCGCCGAAGCCGCAGCCGATGTCCAGCGCTCGCTCGCCCAGCGCCGGAGCTAGTACGCGCAGACCTTCGTCGCCATGCACGCCGAGGCTGTCGACCAGCAGGTGGCGAAACTGGACGAAGCGGTCAAAGAGCGGACCGTCCCAAGCCTCGATCGCCTCCTCGTTGGCAGTGACGACCGGCTCCATGGCTTCGATGGTAGGCCAATTCATGCGCCGGTGTGTGCGATCGGCGACACTTCCTCGATGCCCGAGGACGCTCTGCAGGACCGCCCGGTCGAGCTGCTGCAGCGGCTGCTGCGCTTCGACACGAGCAACCCGCCAGGCAACGAGCGCGAATGCATCGAGTGGGTCAGGGGCCTGCTCGAGGCGCTCGGCTGCGAGGTGCGGATCGTGGCGCAGGAGCCCGAGCGTCCGAACCTGATCGCGCGCATCGGCGGACGCGGCGAGAGCCCGCCGCTGCTGCTGCAGGGACACGTCGACGTCGTCGCCGCCCGCGGTGAGTGGCGGCACGGCCCGTTCGACGGGGAGCTGGACGACGGCCACGTGTGGGGGCGCGGCGCGCTCGACATGAAGGGCGGCGTGGCGATGATGCTGGCCGCCTTCATGCGCGCCAAGGCCAGCGGCGCGCAGCCGCCGGGCGACGTGATCCTGTGCCTGCTCGCCGACGAGGAGGCCGGCAGCGCGCTCGGCGCCGAGCTGCTCGTGCGCGAGCACCCCGAGCTGTTCGACGGCGTGCGCTACTCGATCGGTGAGTTCGGCGGCTTCACGATGGACGTCGCCGGCCGCCGCTTCTACCCGATCATGGTCGCCGAGAAGCAGGTCTGCTGGACGCGCGCGACGCTGCGCGGGCCGGCGGGGCACGCCTCGATGCCCGTGCGCGGCGGCGCGATGGGCGGTCTCGGCAAGCTGCTGCACGCGCTCGACCGCCGCCGGCTGCCCGTCCACGTGACGCCCGTCGCGCGCGCGATGGTCGAGGCGATCGCGAAGGACGTGCCGCCGTCGCTCGCGCTGCCGCTGCGCGGGCTGCTCGTGCCGGCGCTGAGCGACCGGCTCCTCGACGCGTTCGGCGAGCGCGGCCGCCTGTTCGACCCGCTGCTGCACAACACCGCCAGCGCCACGATCGTGCAGGGCGGCGAGAAGATCAACGTGATCCCCGAAATCGTCTCGCTCGAGCTCGACTGCCGGCTGCTGCCGGGCTACGGGCCCGAGCAGGTGTTCGCCGAGCTGCGTGCACTGTCCGGCGTCGAGCTGGAGTTCGAGGTGGTGCGGTACGACCCCGTCGCCGTCGAGCCCGACATGACGATGTTCGACACGCTCGCCGGCGCGCTGCGCGAGCTCGACCCGAGCGCCAAACCCATCCCGATGCTGCTGCCCGGTGTGACCGACGGCCGCTTCTTCTCGCGCCTGGGCATCCAGACCTACGGCTTCCTGCCGATGCAGCTGCCCGCCGGGCTGCCGTTCATGCAGCTGATCCACGCGCCCGACGAGCGGCTGCCCGCCGACGCCGTCGAGTTCGGCACGCGCGCGATCGGGCGCGTGCTCGAGCGGTTCTGAGATGGCCGTCGAGGAGGGACTGCTCGTCGTCGCCGACATCAGCGGCTACACGCGGTATCTCGGTGGCGTCGAGCTCGAGCACTCGCATGACATCCTGGCCGACCTGATCGGCGTCGTCGCCGAGTCGCTGGGAGCGTCGCTGCGAGTCGCGAAGCTGGAGGGCGATGCGGTCTTCTGCAGCGGACAGGACGCGGCACTGCTCGAGCGCCTCCACGACACCTATGCGGCATTTGCGACGCGCCAGCGGACGATCGCGCAGAACACGAGCTGCGAGTGCGAGGCCTGCCGGCGCATCCCCGACCTCGACCTGAAGTTCGTCGCCCACCACGGCTCGTTCGTCGAGCACGAGGTGGCGGGACGGCGCGAGCTCGTCGGCGCCGACGTGATCACGGTGCACAGGCTGCTGAAGAACACCGTCGGCGAGCGCCTCTCGCTGCACGGCTACGCCCTGCTCAGCGACGCCTGCGTGAGCGCGCTGCGTCTGGACCCGGCCGGCCTGCGCGAGCACGTCGAGAGCTACGAGGGGATCGGCGAGGTGCACGGGGTCGTCGTCGACCTCGCCGAGCGCTGGCGGCGAGCAGCGCCCGTTCGCCTGAATGACGGTCAGGCGGACGTCTTGATGCGCGCCGACGTGGCCGCGCCCGCCGAACGCGTGTGGAGCGCGTTGACCGACGCCGGCGAGCAGCTGCGCTGGCGCGTCGGCGCAACACGCGTCGAGCCCGACGGCGAGCCGGGCGTGGGCACCCGCACGCACTGCGTGCACGGCAAGAACGCGATCACGCAGGAGATCGTCGACTGGCGGCCGCAGCGCTACTACTCATACACCGAGCGCAACCCGATCGGCAACTGCCTGTGGACGATCGAGCTCGAGCCGACGCCCGGCCTCTCCGGCACGCGCGTCGCCTGGCGAATCGCGCTGCGCGGCGGGCGCGCACAGCGCCTGCTCTACCTGATCGCCGGGTTCCGTATGCGCCGGGTGATCGCTGCCAACCTCGCCTCCTTCAAGCGCTTCGCCGAGTCGAGCCCGGAGCGTGCGGGCACCGAAGCCGACGCCGAGTGAGAAGAGTTGCCGGCCAGCCGGGGGCGTTCCGTGGCGCTCGCAGCACTGCGCCGTCCGCCCTCCGTAGGGCGCCCGCCGCGGGCGACGGCTGGGCGCGCCGTGTGTCCAGACTCACACACCCACGGGTCGCATCCTTAGATCATCATCGTGAAAACTGGCTGCGCAGCCAGTATGATCGGCGAGCAGTCGAGATCGGCGAACTAAGGGGTCCCCATGGCAACGGTCGGGCGCGACATCGAGAGCTTGGAACTGACGCAGCGCGAGCTGTGGTTGAACGGTCCGCCGCAGGAGGCGTTCAAGGAGATGCGCGGCAAGTGCCCCGTGCACTGGACCGAGAGCTTTGAAGAACTGCCCGAGGAGGCCGGTTTCTGGTCGGTCACGACTGCCGAGGACATCCACGCGGTCAGCCGCGACTGGGAGACCTACTCCTCCGAACTGGGTGGCGTCGTCGCCGCCGCCGCCGGCTTCCCGATCGAGCTGGCGCGGGCGATGTTCATCGGCATGGACCCGCCCAAGCACGATCGGCTCAAGGCGCTGTTCCAGCGCGGCTTCACGCCCAAGCGGATCGCCGACCACGAGGACGCCATCCGCGCGATCACGATCCGCGTGCTCGATCGCCTGGAGGGACGCGAGGAGTGCGACCTCGTCGCCGACGTCGCCCAGCCGGTCGTCTCGCGCGTGATCGGCAGCTTCATGGGCATCTCCGAGGAGGAAGATCTGATCTGGGCGCGGCTGATGAACTCGACGCTCGGCGCCGGTGACCCCGACCTCAACCCCGACGGCTTCGAGGGCGCCGTCAACAAGGACATCCCCGAGATCTTCGAGCTGTGCCGCAAGCTGATCGCCGAGCGCCAGGAGCACCCGACCGACGATCTGACGTCGGTGCTCGTGCACGCCGAAGTCGACGGGCAGAAGCTCGAGGAACACGAGATCGTGATGGGCTTCTTCCTGCTGATGGCCGCCGGCAACGACAGCACCAAGGCGACCTACTGCAGCGGCATGCGCGCGTTGATGGAAGACCCCGAGCAGCGCCAGCTCGTGCTCGATGACCCCTCTCTCATCCCCGACGCCGTCGAGGAGTCGCTGCGCATGTTCCCAGCCTTCGCCCACTTCCGGCGCACGGCCACGCGCGACGCCGAGCTGCACGGGACCAAGATCCACGCCGGCGACAAGGTCGTGATGTGGTACGCCTCCTCCAACCGCGACGAGACGCGCTTCGAGGACCCCGACCGCTTCGACCTGCGGCGCAAAGCCGAGCACCAGGCCTTCGGCGCCGGCGGGCGCCACTTCTGCCTCGGCACCGCGCTCGCCCGCCTGGAGCTGCGGATCCTGATCGAGGAGACCTTCAAGCGCTTCCCTGACATCGCCATCCTCGACGCGCCCACGCACGTCGAATCGCTGTTCCTCAACCAGTTGAAGACGCTGCCCGTGCGGCTGCACGGCTAGTCCGCGCCGCCTGCGGGGCACCGGCGTCGAGACATTCACGCACGCGGGCCGGCGCAGACCGGCACAAACCGGCGCCGCGACGTGTTTACTTGCTCGATGCCAGGCCACGCCCCAGCGTCACGGCGGCGCAATCCTCGGCTGGGCTGGGCCGCGTCCGCGGCGGCGCTCGTCCTGCTCTGCGCCTCCCTCGCCGCCTCGCCGCCGCCCGCAACCGCCCTGGCGCCGGCCTCGCCGGCCGCAGGCGGCTCGAAGGTCGCCAAGCCCAAGCCTAAGCCCAAGCCCACGCCCAAGCCTCGGACCCAACCGCGCGGGCCGAGCCTGACGGTCTCGCTCGACCAGGCACACCCCGGTGCGGCCGTGCCCGCGGACTTCCTTGGACTCTCCCTGGAGATGTCGAGCCTGCCGCAGGTCGCCAGATACGGCAATCGCGGCAATCTGGCAACGCTGCTGCGCTCGCTCGGACCCGGCGTGCTGCGCTTCGGCGGCGTATCCGCCGATACCCGCATCGCCTGGACCGACGCGCGCACGCCGCGGCCGGCATGGGCCTCGGGCGTGGTCGACGCCGACGACTTCCGCCAGCTCGCCGCGCTGGCCGCGCAGAGCGGCTGGCACATCGTGCTGACGCTCGGCATCGTGCACTTCGAACCGCAGGCCGCCGCGCGCGAGGCCGCCGCCGCCCGGGCCGCGCTCGGGCCCTGGCTCCAGGCCTTCGAGTACGGCAACGAGCCCAACTCCTACGCCCTGCACGGGATGCGCGAAGAACCGTGGGGGCTGGCGCAATACGACGCGCAGGTCGCCCAGTACCGAGCCGGCGTCGAAGCGGTCGCGCCCGGCGTCCCGCTGTGGGGACCGGACGTATCCGGGTCGAGCGCCTTCGAAACGTGGGGCCCAGGCGCGGTCGTCAACCAACGGCCGAGCACGCTCACCGGCCACCACTACCCGCTCGGCTGTGCGCAGCGCAAACCCGTGCCGTCGGTCACCAGCCTGCTGAGCTCGCCGATCTGGCGCCGCGAGGTCCGCTCGGTGCGCCGCTATGTGACGCTCTCGCAGCGCGCCGGCCTGCCGTTTCGGATGGACGAGACCAACTCCGTCTCCTGCGGCGGCGTGGCCGGCATCAGCAACACCTTCGCCTCGGCGCTGTGGGCCGCCGGCTACCTGCCCAAGCTGATGGGCTCGGGCGCGGTCGGCGTGAACATGCACGGCAACGTGGCCAACTGCAAGGGCTACTCGCCCGTGTGCGCCCTCGGTGCGCAGGAGCTCTCGACCGGCGAACTGCAGGCGCAGCCCGAGTGGTACGCGCTGCTGATGGCCCGCGAACTGGTGGGCACGCGGCCACTGCCGACCGCCGCCAAGGTGCGCGGCGCGCAGGCCAACGTGCACGCACTCGGCTTCGCCGCGCCCGATGGCGGCCTGCGCGTGCTCGCCGTCAACGACGACCCGCCCGGCAGGCGCGCGCTGGCGCTGCGACTGAAGCTCGGCGGCGGATTTGCGAGCGCCAGCACGCTCGCGCTGACCGGGCAGTCGTTGCACGCCCTCTCGGGCGTGGAACTCGGAGGAAGCGAAGTCGCCGCCGACGGGACGTGGACGGCAAGCCGTTACGGCCGCGTGAGGGCCAGCGGCGGCGCGATCTCGACGCGGCTGCCTGCCGCCGGCGCGATCCTGATCAGCGTCGCGCCACCGGCCCGCTGAGCGCGGCCGCGCCGTCGGGCGAACCCGAACACAGGCCGGCGGTCAATGGCCGGTCGGCGGTCAATGGCGGTCGATCTCGAACCACATGCGCGCGAGCTCGTCATGCGCGCCCACCCAGAGCCGATCGGCCACGTTGCGCATGACGATCGTGCCGAGGTCGCGCTCGTACTCCTCCCAGCCGAGATCGAAGAACGTCTTGGGGAGGCGGATTTCGACGCGCACCACCTCGGGCGGCATCCACGCACACAGCTCGAACGTGACGCCGGCGAAGCCACAGCGGTCGAAGGCCTGCCAGATCAGCTCGCTGGTAAGCAGCATCACCACGTCGCGCAGGTCCGGCGAGGGGTGGTCGACCTGGGCCACGTAGTGGCGTGCGGCGCGAGGGGCATCCTCGTCCAGCGGTAGCGAGACGATCAGGTCAGCGGTGCTCTGCTCTACGGACACTGTGGTCATCTACGAGGCGACTCCTGCCGCGATGGCCTCCCGCGCGACCAGTACCCGTGATCAGGCTCGGCGAATCGCCGTTGGACCCTGGGTCTACGGCGCTTGGCGTCTGACGGTCCAGACGCGGTCGACCGAGCGGTCGAAGCTCAGGATCGCGCCGACGGCCGTGCTCCGGGTCAGGCAAGCTCGATCAGAACCCCGCGCACTGGCCCAGCTCGGGCCCAGTCACCTTGTTCGGCAGTCCGTCGTTGACGGGCGCGGGCGAGTTCGACTGGCATATCAGCGGCCCGGCAATGCGGTTGAGCTCGATCTCCGCGCCCTCGTCCGATCCTTCGAATGCCACGCCTTCGTTGCCGATGAGTGTCAAGCCGCCCGTGATCCAGTTTGCCTCGAGCTCGATGACTCCGCGGTTCGAGGTGATCGTGACTGCCCCGTGCAGCGTGTTGCCCGGGCATTCGGTGCTGCCGTCGTCGATGTCGGCACCGATCAGGATCCTGTTCTGCCCATTCTGGATCGTGGTCGTCCCGTTGACGCGGCTGCTGCAGATCCGCACCCCGGCAGCCCCTTCGGTGGACCTGAGGCCACCGTTGATGGTGGAGTCTTCGATGATCACATCGCCGCCGCCGCGCACTGACGCGGTGCCGTTGACGCGCGCGCCTTTCAGGCAGTAGCGCTCGCCGGACGGCACGACGAGTCCGCCATTGACCGACCCGGTGATGGTCACGGCGCAGACGAAGGCCGGCCCCGCTTTGGTGGCCGCCGGTTGCGGCGCGTCCGTCCGGCCGACCCCCGCAGGGACGAGCGCGCGCCTGGTCCCATGGACGGGATCGCCGCTCGCAACAGCCGGCGCGACCGCGTACAGGGCGGCGCCCAACCCCGCCACCACGGCCAGAGCGCGGCACTTGCCGCCTGTCATCAGAAACGCTCTCACCTTCGCCCCCTTCTCGTCGGTGGAGCGCCTTCGCGCACTCACCCGTGAACCAGAAGGAGCCTGAATAGCACGAGTCTGTCGCCGGAATGAGCGCTGCTGGACGGATCGTCGAGGGAACTGCTATGGGCGCGGCGGGTTTCGAACCTGCGACCTCTCGCGTGTGAAGCGAGCGCTCTCCCACTGAGCTACGCGCCCTGAGCGGCCGATTCTATTGGGCTTTGGGCGCTGCGCGCCGGCGGCGCTCCACCCGGCCCCAGCGGTCCAGGATTCAGACTGAGCGGGCGGCTGGCCAAGCACGCCAAGGACGCAGGGAGCGAAGCGTGCGAGTTGTACGTGAGCGACCGAGGACGCAGGCGAGCGCCGGCCAGCCGTCCGCTCAGACCTTGACGATCACCTTGCCGGTGTTACCGCCGGTGAACAGCAGGTTGAGCGCGTCGGGCGCGTGCTCGAGCCCCTCGACGATGTGCTCGGAGGACTGGATCTTCCCTTCGCCGAGCCACCGTGCCATCTCTTCGCGCGCGGCGGGGAGGCGGTCGAAGTAGTCGAGGATCAGGAAGCCCTCCATGCGCCCGCGCTTGACGATCAGGTTGCGGTAGTTGGCCGGCCCGGTCAGCCCGCCCCGGTCGTTGTAGGTGGCGATGGCGCCGCACAGCACGATCCGCCCGCGCATGGCCAGCTGCGCGAGGCAGGCGTCGAGGATCTCGCCACCGACGTTGTCGAAGTAGAGGTCGATGCCCTCCGGAGCGAGCTCGCGCAGCCGCGCGCCCACGTCCTCGCCCTTGTAGTCGATGGTGGCGTCGAAGCCGAGGTTCTCGGCGATGTGAGTGCACTTCTCGGGACCGCCGGCGATGCCGATCACCTTGCCGGCGTTCTTGATCTTGGCGATCTGCCCGACGGTGGACCCGGTGGCGCCGGCGGCGCCGCTGACGACGACCACGTCACCCTCCTGCATGCGACCGACGTCGAGCAGCCCGAAGTAGGCGGTCATGCCGGTGATGCCGAACAGGCTCAGCGCGAGCGTGGGGGGCACGCCGTCGGGCAGCGGCTGGTAGCCGCCGGCCTGGCTTGCGATCACATAGTCCTGCCAGCCGGTGAAGCCGAACACGAGCTCGCCGGGCTCCAGGTCGTCGCTGTTGCTCTGCACGATCTCGGCGATCCCGCCGGCGCGCACGACTTCGTCGATCGCGATCGGCGGCAGATAGCCGGGCGCGTCGTCCATCCAGGTGCGGATGGTCGGGTCGATCGAGATGTAGCGCACGCGCGCGAGCGCCTCTCCCTCTCCGGGCTCGGGCAACTCGCCCTCCTCGAGGCGAACGGTGCTCGCGTCGACCATCCCGGTCGGACGCTCTGCCAGGACCATGCGGCGGTTTCGATCGGCCATCTTGCTCTCCCTCTGTGAGCTCGCTGTGCGGCGTCGGACGGCGCCTGGCGGTCATCTTATGGCGGCAGTCGTTCTTTCTTCTCCAGGAGCCACGCCGCATGCGGCGTGGCCGGGAGCCGCACGTGTGCGGCTCCCACCGGCCGTGCATGCACGGCCGGACAGCCGGCGCATGCGCCGGCTGAACGGAACACCTCGCGTGGGGGCGTCCGGCGGCTCGTGCTAGGAGCCGAGCCGCGCGCCGACGTGCGGGTGCAGCCGGTCGCTGGCTTCGGAGTAGACACGCGCCAGGGCGTTGACCTCGGCCTTGCTCAGCTCCGCGCCGAAGCCGTCCGGTCCACCGAGCTTCTCATAGCCGGCGAGCAGCTTCTTGCCGACCTGGGCCAGCGCGAAGTGGGCGTCGTAGATGCTCTCGATGTACAGCGGCGCATTGGCGCGCGCGAAGCGCGCGTTGGCGGCGGGCGCGGATTCGATCTGCGTGAGGGTCGCGTCGAGCAGCTTCCAGCCGCGCGCGCTCAGCAGCGCGTAGCTGCGCACGAGCCCGGATATCTGCGCGGCCGGGCCGGCCAGGTTGCGCGCCTGCGCTTCGCCGAGCAGCGCCGGCAGGCGCAGCCGCGCGGCGGCGAGGGCGGCCGCCTGCGCCTGCGGGGAGCGGGAGACGGGCGCGATCTGCTCGGGAAGACCGTTGGCGATCAGCGGCCACGCCCCCTTGGTGGCAGCGACCTCGCGCGCGATCGGCGCGTGCAGACGCTCGAGTGCGCGAACGGTCGCGACGAGGTCTTCGCGCTGCAGCTTCAGCGCGGCCGGCGTCGAGGCCGTGCCACCACCGCCGCAGCCGAGCGACCCGGCGGCCAGCAGGCAGGCGACCGCGCCGGCGGCGGCCGCCCTCAATCCGCGCATCGACCCTGCCGGCGCCGCGGCGCCGGGCGCATCGCACGCGCGAGCTCGTCGAGCGCCAGCGCGGGCCCTAGGAGCCGGTGCCGAGCAGGTCGACGACGAACACGAGCGTCGCGTTCGGCGGGATCGTCGGCGGCGAGCCGGTTTTGCCGTAGGCCAGGTCGGCCGGGATCACCAGCTCGCGCCGGCCGCCAACCTTCATCCCGGCGACGCCCTGGTCCCAGCCCTTGATGACCTGGCCCTGGCCGAGCTTGAACTGGAACGGTTCTTTGCGCTTCCACGACGCGTCGAACTCCTTGCCGCCCTTGTAGAGGACGCCCACGTAGTTGACCGTGACGGTTTCGCCCGCTTTCGCTTCCTTGCCGGTGCCGATGACCAGGTCCTTCTTCACGAGCGTGGTCGGGGCGGTGCCCTTGGGCGGCGTCACCTTCGGTTCGGTCGCCAGCGGGCCGCTGGTCGGGGTGGTGGCGGCCTTGACCTCGCCGGCTCTGATGAGCGCTTCGTCGGACTTGTTCTCGACGCCGACGCCGATCGAGCTGCTTTCGGAGCCGCCGCCGCAGCCGGCGATCAGCGCGCTCACGGCGAGCGCGGCGAGCAGGAGCAGGGTGCGCGAGCGGGCGCGCATCAGTCGTGGAGGAAGAGCGTTGATGTAGTTCACGGTCGCGCAGACTAACGGAGATGCTCGCCGCGTGTGCAGGGCGTTTTTCCGTGGCGGCGCTAGCATCCGAAGCGGACCGTGCTAGGCGGGGAGGTAGCGGTGCCCTGTATCCGCAATCCGCTCTAGCGGGGCTGAACTCCCCTCCGAGGGGTTCCGCTCCGGTCGCTCCGCCGTCCGGGGCGTCGATGGTCCGGGTCCCGCGCGGTGTCGGCTTGTGAACCAGGTCAGGTCCGGAAGGAAGCAGCCTTAAGCGATCCCCGGCAGGCGCAGCGGGCGTTCCCGGACCGGAGTCGCGGGCGACGATCGGCGATCGGCAGGCGGTGCGTCGACGAGGGGTGCACGGTCCGCTATGAGCAGCGCTGGAAGATCAGCCACGTCCGGTTGGCGTGCACCTCGAGGAAGCCCGGCGGCACGTTGACCGGGCGGTGGGGGTCGTGCGGGTCGAGCACGTAGTCCTCTTCGACCTCTTTGCTGGCCGGATCGACGTACTGCCCGGCCGAGATGGCGCCGACCTCGGCGCTCGGGACGTTGGCCGGGCTCGTCTTCAGGTACAGCGCGAGCAGCGGCACGGGCGCGTGGTTGGGCACGCCCACCGGGCCGCAGCGGAGGTTGACGGAGCCGTCTTCGACGAGCGCCACGAGGTCGTCCTGGATGCTCTGCTGGCGCGCGAGTTTGTCCATTTCGCGGTGTGCGCTTTTGACCTGCGCGGGCGTGAAGGCGATCAGCGCGACGAGCACGAGCACGCCACCGGCCATCCACCAGCGCCGGCGCGGGTCGCCGACGTCCAGGCGCGTCCAGCCGAAGGCGCCGGCGCCGCAGAACACGCACAGCACGGCCGCCGCGAGGAAGGCGTAGCGCGTGTTGATCGGCAGCCCGGCCGCGGCGACGGCCACGAACACGAGCACGGCCAGCACGCCGACGGTGGCCGCCGTCAACGCGCGGCGCCGCAGCCACAGCAGCGCGAGCACGCCGCCGAGGGCCGCCCCGACGAGCACGGGCGCCCGCAGGATCTCGCCGATCCTTCGCGGCACGTACTCGGGCACGTTGGCGATCCCAGTCACGCGCTGGAGCGCGTGCGCGGTGTGGCGCGTGTTGGTCAGCGACCACAGGGGGTCGCCCGTGATGGCGAGGTCGCTGAGGATCCAGACGAGCGGCGCGGCCGCGGCGAGCAGCGCCAGGCCGGCCAGCGCGCGCGGCGAGCGTGCGCGCGCGTCGACGCCCGGGGAGCGCCGCGCTTCGAGCAGCAGGTACAGCCAGTACAGCGCCGAGAACGCCCACGCCTCCGGTCGCAACAGCCCGGCGAGCGCCAGCAGCGCGAGCACGCTCGCCCCGGCGGGAGCCTGCTCGCGCGCGCGCCGGCGCGCCTCGACGAGCACGGCGGCGAGCACGAGCAGCAGGTAGGGGATGTCGATGTAGGCGCGTACGCCGTAGGAGAGGATCGGCACGCGCGTGAGCAGGATCAGCGCCGCCACGATCCCGGCGGCGCGGCCGAACCACAGCTCGCCGAGCCTGTACACGAGCCAGGCGCAGCCGGCGAGCGCGAGGAAGCCGAGCGCCACGGCGACGTCCTCGATCGCGCGCGGCGACAGCGGAGAGAGCACGACGCCCAGCACCTCCACGAGCGGGTGGGGCGTGGGGGCGATCGCGACTTCGTAGGCAGGGGTTTCGCCGCGCGCGAGCTGCCCGCCCCAGGAGAGCGCGTAGAGCGTGTCGTAGTTGGCGAAGCCGACGCCGCAGACGAGCCACAGCGCAGCCGCCCCCAGGGCGAGCGCGGCGAGGGTGCGGAGACTGCTCGCGCGGCGCTCGATCCGGGCTCTCACGAGCGCGCACGCTATCCGCTGGCGCGGGTGCCCCGTCGAGGACGCGCGGCCGGCGCCGCGTGCGCTGCGCGCCGCGCCGGGTGGGTCACGCGGCGCTCGTGGCCGTGGGTAGACTCAGCCACAGGTGTCCGCCCAGGAGCAGCCCCATCTGCAGCAGCCCTCGCTTTACCGCAGGCACCGGCCGCGGACGTTCGCCGACGTGGTCGGTCAGGAGCCGGTCGTGCGCACCCTGCGCCACGCCCTCGAACGCGACAAGGTCCACCACGCCTACCTGTTCGTCGGCTCGCGCGGCACCGGCAAGACCTCGATGGCGAAGATCCTCGCGGCCTGCCTGAACTGCGTGCGCGGCCCGACGGTGGAGCCGTGCGGCGAGTGCGAGTCGTGCCTGTCGATCGCGCGCGCCTCCTCGCTCGACGTGATCGAGATGGACGCGGCCTCGAACAACTCGGTCGACGACATCCGCGAACTGCGCGAGAGCGTCGCCTACGCGCCGGTCAGCGGGGGGCGCAAGGTGTACATCCTCGACGAGGCGCACATGCTCTCGACGGCTGCCTGGAACGCGTTCCTGAAGACGCTCGAGGAGCCGCCGCCGAACACGGTCTTCGTGCTCGCCACGACCGAGGCCCAGAAGGTGCCGGCGACGGTCGTCGACCGCTGCCACCGCTTCGACTTCCACCGGCCGACGGTCGAGCAGATCGCGAGCGTCGTGCGCCGCGCCGCGCAGGCCGAGGAGATCGAGATTCCGGCGGAGGCAGTCTCGGCGCTGGCGCGCTCGGCGACGGGCAGCTTCCGCGACGCGCTCGGCACGCTCGAGCAGCTCGTCACCTACAGCGGCAGCCGGATCGCGCTCGAGGACGTGCTCGCCGTGCTCGGCGTCGCCGACGCGCGCCTACTCGAAGCGACGGTCGACGCCGTCGCCGCGGGCGACGCGCGGGGCGCGCTGACGGTGCTCGCCGAGTGCGCCGAGCAGGGCCGCGACGCGGCCTCCTTCGCCGGCGACCTCGAGGTGCGCGCGCGCGAGCTCTTGGTCGTGCAGACGCTCGGGGAGGTTCCCGGCGAGCTGTCGCTCACGCCCGAGGCCGACGCCGCCCTCCTGGCGCAGGCCGAGCGCGTGCCGGGGGCAGTCGTGGTGTCGCTGCTCGAGGCGCTCGGCGGCGCGATGGAGGCCGTTCGCGCCGGCGCCGACGCGCGCACGCGGCTGGAGCTCGCGCTGGTCAAGGCGGCACGGCCCGAGGTGGACGCCTCGATGCGCGCGCTGCTCGCGCGGATCGAGCGACTGGAGACGGACGGCGGCGTCGTGCGCGCCGTGGCCGCCCAGCGCGAGGCGCCGACGCCGCCCGGCGAGGGCGGCGGCCCGCGCGCGGGCGAGCCCGACCGGTCCGAGTCGCCGCGGGAGCAAGTCGATGGGCCCGCCGCCGCCGCGCCCTCGCCGCCCGCGCCGGCGACCGCGCCATCGCCCGAGCCTGCGCCAACGCCCCCGTCCGAGGCGGCCGTCGAGGTGACGGTCGCGTCGATCGCGGCTGTGCCCGAGCGGGTCCAAGAAGCTGCCGCACCGGCAGCACCCGGGTCGGGGGGGCCTGGGCAGCCCGCCCAGGGCGAGCCCGCTTCGCCTGCGGCGCAGGCGATCGCGGAGGATCTCGCGCCGCTGCTCTCGTGGTGGCCGGCGGTGGTGGAGCTCGTGCGCACGGACAACGCGCTGCTCGGCGCCTGCATCGAGGAGGCGCGGCCGGTGGAGGTCACAGGCGAGGAGCTGACGGTGGCCTTCTCGGCGACGGCGCCGTTCCTGAAGAAGAAGGCCGAGAACCCGGACAACCGCGCAGCCGTGACGGCGGCGCTGCGCGACGTCACGGGCCGGCGCTGGCGACTCTCCTACGAGCTGCACGACGGGCTTGCGGGCGCCGAGGGGCAGGGTGCGGGAGCGCTCAGCGAGGAGGAATGGCTGAAGCGCTTCATCGAAGAGTTCGACGCGGAGGAGCTGCCGGGAGACGTCGAGGACGAGCGCGACCGGCCTGAGAACCGCGCGGCGGCGCCGGTGGCCGAGGGCGAGGCAGTGACCAACGAGCGGGAGGGGCCCTGAGATGCCCAAGCAGCCGCGCATGCCGAACATGCAGCAGATGCTGGCGCAGGTGCAGAAGATGCAGCAGGACATGGAGCTCGCCCAGGAGCAGCTCAAGCACGAGGTCGTCGAGGCCTCGGCCGGGGGCGGCATGGTCACGGTGAAGGTCTCCGGCGACCTCGAGCTGAAGTCGATTCAGATCGACCCGGAGGCGGTCGACCCGGAGGATCTCGAGATCCTCTCGGACATGGTGCTGGCGGCGGTCAACGAGGGGCTGCGCATGGCCCAGGACCTCGCGGCGAAGAAGCTCGGCGGCGCCTCGGGCGGGCTCGACCTGGGCAACCTCGGCGGCCTCGGCCTGCCGGGTCTGTAGCGGGCGAGCAACGCGCTTCCAGGACCGATGCCGTGAGCACCTCCTACGCACCGCCCGTGCAGCGCCTGGTCAGCGAGCTCTCGAAGCTGCCGGGCATCGGCAACCGCACGGCCCAGCGCCTGGCCTTTCACATCCTGCGCGCCTCGGGCGAGGACGCGTTCGCGCTGGCCGACGCGATCCGCGAAGTCAAGGAGCGGATCGGCCTGTGCGAGACCTGCTTCAACCTGACCGACGAGCCGCGCTGCCGAATCTGCCAGGACCCGCGCCGCGACCACGGCGTGATCTGCGTGGTGGAGGAGCCGAGCGACGTGATCCCGATGGAGCGCACGCACGAGTACCAGGGCGTCTACCACGTGCTCGGCGGCGCGCTCTCGCCGATCGAGGGGATCGACCCCGAGGACCTGAAGATCGCCGAGCTGTTCGCGCGTGTGGAGGGGGCGGACGGAGACACGCCCGAGGTGCGCGAGGTCGTGCTCGCGACCAACCCGACGACGACGGGCGAGGCGACGGCGCTGCACATCGCCGAGCAGCTGCGCACGCGCGCGCCGCAGCTGGCGGTCACGCGGCTGGCCAGCGGCCTCCCGGTCGGCTCGGACCTCGAGTACGCCGACGAGGTGACGCTGGGCAAGGCGTTCGCCGGTCGCCGCTCGCTCTGATCGCCAATATCCTGCGGACTCATGTCCAGCGTGATCGTGATGAAGTTCGGCGGCACCTCTGTCGCCGACGCCGAGCGGATCAAGCGCGCGGCCCGGCGGATCGTCGACAAGCGCGAGCTCGGCCACCGTGTGGTGGCCGTCCTCTCCGCGCGCGGCAAGACGACCGATGAGCTGATCGCGATGGCCGACGAGGTCTCCGAGGAGCCCGATCCGCGCGAGATGGACATGCTGCTCTCCACGGGCGAGCGGATCTCGTGCGCGCTCTGTGCGATGGCCATCAACGACCTCGGGCACCGCGCGATCTCGTTGACCGGATCCCAGGCGGGGATCGTCACGGACGAGTCGCACACGAAGGCGCGGATCATCGACGTGCGCGCCGACCGCATCAAGGCGGCGCTCGACCAGGACAACGTCGTGCTCGTGGCCGGCTTCCAGGGCGTCTCCGACACGGCGCGCAACGTCACGACGCTCGGCCGCGGCGGCTCGGACACGACGGCCGTCGCCGTCGCCGCGGCGCTCGATGCCGAGGTGTGCGAGATCTACACAGATGTCTCGGGCGTCTACACGGCCGACCCGCGCATCGTGCCCGACGCGCGCAAGCTGCCGACGATCTCCTTCGAGGAGATGCTGGAGATGGCCGCCTCGGGCGCCGGCGTGCTGCAGCTGCGCTCGGTCGAGTACGCGCGCAACCACGGCGTGCGCATCCACTGCCGCTCCTCGTTCGAGGACGCGCCCGGTACCGTTGTCGTGGCAGAGGAAGAGACGATGGAGCATCCGTTGATCACAGCCGTCACGCATTCCACCGCCGAGGCGCGGGTGACGCTCGTCGGCGTGCCCGACGAGCTCGGCGCGGCGGCGCGCATCTTCGACGCCCTCGCCGACGTCAACGTCAACGTCGACATGATCGTCCAGAACGAGCCCGCCTCGGCGGGGGGCAGGGCCGAGATCTCCTTCACAGTGCCGCGCGAGGACCTGCGCACGTCGAAGGCAGCGCTCGAGCCGCTCACGGGCGAGTCCTTCCTCGAGCTGACGGCGCACGAGGAGATGGGCAAGGTCTCGATCGTGGGCGCCGGCATGCGCTCGCACCCGGGCGTGGCCGCCAAGGTCTTCAACGTGCTCGCCCACGAGCAGGTCAACATCGAGATGATCTCGACCTCGCCGATCAAGATCTCGTGCGTGATCGATCGCGAGCGTGTGCCCCAGGCGGTGCAGGCGCTCCACAGCGCGTTCGAGCTCTCCGGACCGGGAACGGTCGGCGAGGAAGAGCCGTTCAAGGCGCGCCAAGCGCTGTAGCTGGGCAAACCTGCGCACACCTGAGCAAGGCGCCCGGGACGTGCGAGAAGTTCGCGCTATTTGCGCAAAAAAGACGCTGAATGTGCAAAACTGCGTGCGTCCCACGGTCACGGATGACGAGTTGCGCACGATCAAGAGACCCCGCAAATACGTGGCCAGGTACTGGCTGGCGCTGCTGCGCCCGGTGTTCTCCTACAACTACGCGCGCAATGCCTACCTGCTGCGCTTCGTCGGCAGGCGTTGGGGCCCCGTGCTGAGGGTCGACCGGCGCACCCACCGCGAACGCGACCGCCGCCCCTGGGCCGACCGCCCCGGCCCGCAGCTCTCACCGCGCCTGGAACGCCGCGAACGCGTCGAACGCAGCCACGCCCGCCCGGCCTAGGCGCCCGCTCGGCCTACGCCCCGGCTCGGCCTACGCGCCCGACCGGCTCAGGCGCCCGCTCGGACTACGCGCCCGCGCCCGGCCCAAGCTCGAGCGAGCGCTGCAGGCGCTCGAGCACGCGCACGACCCGCAGCCCGCTGTGCCCGTCCGAGCGCGGCCGCCTGCCGCTGCGTACGCACTCGAGGAAGTGCTCGCACTCCAGGCGCAGCGGCTCGGCGTTGGCGATCCGCGGCGAGAACACATCGCCCGAGCGGGTGATGTACTCGCCCCACGAGCGCGTGTCCTCGTCGAAGCCCTTGTCGTACACGGACACCTTGCGCTCGACGAGCATGTCGTCGAACGTGGCCATGCGCCTGGCGCCGACGACGGTCAGGCGCCGCTCCTTGTGCGGGTCGAGCCACGACAGATGCAGGTGGGCGACGACCCCCGAGGGGAAGCGCAGGAAGCAGAAGACCACGTCCTCCACGCCGTCGCGCACGTATGAGGCGCCCTGCGCGAGGCACTCACTGGGCTCCTCGCCGATCAGGTGCAGGGCGACCGACACGTCGTGCGCGCCGAGGCTCCAGAGGGCGTTCTCGTCCGAGCGCAGCACGCCGAGGTTGAGGCGGTTGCCGTACAGGTAGTACAGCGGCCCGAGCTCGTCGGCCTCGATCAGCTGCTTCAGGCGCTTCACGGCCGGGTGGTACTCGAGCAGGTGGCCAACCATCAGCACCCGCCCGGCCGCCGCGGCCGCCTCGACGGCGGCCTCGGCATCGGCGGCGTTGGTCGCCAGCGGCTTCTCCACGAAGCAGTGCTTGCCGGCGCGCACGACCGCGATCGCCAGCTCCGCATGCGTCGGCACGGGCGTCGCCAGCACGACCGCGTCGAGCTCGGGGTCCTGGAGCAGGTCTTGCAGCTCGCCCGTGACGCGCGCCCCGGGGAACGTGCCGGCGAGCCGGCTGCGCGCGGCCTCGTCGGCGTCGCACAGCCAGCGCAGCTCGCAGCCCTCCAGCGCGGCCAGGTTGCGCGCGATGTTGGGGCCCCAGTAGCCGAGGCCGACGACGCCGACGCGCACCGTCCGCTCGCCTACGGGCTCGATCGAGGCGTCGCTCACAGCGCCCCGATCGCCTGCACGCAGCGCTCGGCCGCGTGCCCGTCGCCGTAGAGCTGCGGGCGCTCGGCGGGCGGCGCGGCCGCGAGAGCGCTGAGCGCGGCCTTCGCGTCGAGGTCGACGAGCGTGTTCCAGCCGGCCTGCACCGTCTCGACCCACTCCGTGTTGGCGCGCAGCGTCACACAGGGCACCCCGGCAAGGTACGCCTCCTTCTGGACGCCGCCGGAGTCGGTCAGCACTGCGCGCGCCTGGCACAGCAGCGCGCCGAACTCGACGTAGCCGAGCGGGTCGCTCACGCGCACGCCCTCGATCGCCGCCAGCCGCTCACCCAGACCGAACTCGGCCAGGCGCGCCGCCGTGCGGGGGTGCAGCGGCAGCACCAGCGGCGCCGGCAGCGCCTCGATCAGCGCGAGCAGCGCACGCAGGCGGTCGGGGTCGTCGACGTTGCCCGCCCGATGCGCGGTCAGCAGCAGATACTCGCCGCGCTTCACCCCGTATCGCGCCAGCGTCTGCGTGTCCGAGCGCGCCGAGGGCTGGCGGCGCAGGGCGACGTCGACCATCACGTCGCCGACGAGCTCGACGCGAGCGGCCACGGACTCGGCGCGCAGGTTCTCGACGGCCGTCTCAGAGGAGCACAGCAACAGCTCACCGAGGTGATCGCTCAGCACGCGGTTGCGCTCCTCCGGCATGGTGCGATCGAACGAGCGCATGCCGGCCTCGACGTGCACGACCGGGACGCCCGCCTGCGCCGCCGCCAGCGCGCCGGCGAGCGTCGAGTTGGTGTCGCCGTAGACGAGCGCCGCGTCCGGCTCGAGCTCGACCAGGAGCGGCTCGAGCGCCGCCAGCATGCGCGCCGTCTGCGCGGTGTTGCTGCCGCCGCCGATACCGAGCTCGCGGTCCGGGCGCGCCAGCCCCAGCTCGCTGAAGAACACGCGCGAGAGCTCCTCATCGTAGTGCTGGCCCGTGTGCACCAGCACCTCTTCGTGGCGCTCCCGCAGCAGCCCTGAGACGGCCGCCGCCTTGATGAACTGGGGGCGGTTGCCGACGACGGTGAGGATCCGCACGGGCGCAGCCTATGCGCTTGCAGCGGCTACCAGCCGGCCGCGGTGGGCGCTGCTGCACCGACTACCGACGTCGACCAGTCGATCACCGAGGTCGGATGCACGACGTGCCGACCCATGCCGAGCTCGTTCGGCTCGAGACCGAGCGCCAGGCCGACGAGCTGGGGCAGGTGCAGCACCGGCATGTCGAGCTCGCGCCCGACCGTTTTCTCGGCCAGCGGCTGCTGCAGGTCGAGGTTGAGGTGGCACAGCGGGCACGGCGTCACCAGGCAGTCGGCCTCGGCGTCGACGGCGTCGCCGAGGTGGCGGCCGGCCTGCTTGAGCGAGGCCTCCTTGTTCATCGTGATGATCGGGAAGCCACAGCACTTGCGCATGCCGGCGTAGTCGATCACGGTGCCGCCCAGCGCCTCGATCACCTGGTGCAGGTAGTGGTCGCGCGGGCGCTCGGCGTCGATGCCCAGGCGGTCGCGCGGGCGGACGATGTAGCAACCGTAGAAGGGCCCGACCTTGAGGTTCGTGAGCGGCCGCTTGACGCGCGAGCGCAGCTCGTCGAGGCCGAGCTCCTCGACCAGCAGCCAGAGGAAGTTCTTGTTGGTCAGGCCGGCCTCGTAGCTGAGCCCCTCGCCGGCGAGCGTCTCGTTGACGTGGGCTCGGTACTCGGCGTTTGCGTCGAGCCGTTCCTGGCACTCGCTCTGGGCGCCCTGGCAGGTGGAGCAGATGTTCATCATCAGCTCGGCGCCGTCGACCTGCTGGGCGAGCGCGAACGTGCGTGCGTTGAGCGTGTCCGCCAGCTCCTGGTTGTGCTCGGCGATCACGCCCGCGCCCGTGCAGCACGCGCGGTCGAGCTCGACCAGCTCGATGTCGAGCAGCGGCGCGACCTTGCCCATCGAGCCGTGCAGCTCCGGCGTGAAGCCGCGGCTGACGCAGCCCGGCCAGTAGGCAACCTTCATTGGCCCAAGCCCTCCTCGGTGTCGCGCAGCTCGGTCGGCGTGTCGGCAGGCTCGGCACCCGGAACCGTGTCGGGCTCTTTGCCGCCGGGCTCCGCCGCGACGCCGGCCGCGACCGGATCGCTCACACGCGCGGAGCTCTCGCTGCCCTCCGCCGGCGCCTCGTCCTCGCCCGTGATGTAGAGGTTGAGCTCGTAGCGCTGCTCGCGGCTCTCGACCTTGTCGTAGATCCCCTGCACGCCCTTCAGGTCGGCCGCCGGGAGCTTGTGTGGTTTGAGCGCGCCCATCGGTGTGACCTTGCGGCGCAGCAGCGCCTTGACGATCGACGGCAACGAGCTGAGCAGCTCTTTGCCCGCGCGCGGCGCGAATTTGCCGAACCACGAGTTGCCGCCGTAGGAGCGCGGCAACAGCTCGGCCTCCCACAGCAGGCCGTTGTCCTTGATCAGCGTCGTGAATGCCGCCTCGTGGCGCTTGCCGTTGTTGCGGTCGCGGATGTGCTGGTCGTTCGTGGCGATCCGCCGCAGGCGCATGATCTGACCCATCGGGTTGACGTCCTTCGGGCACGCCTCCACGCACTTGAAGCAGTGGGTGCAGTCGAAGATGCCCTGCGGGTCCTGCGCGAGGTCGTTGAGGCGCTCGAACTGCTGGTCGTCGCGCGGGTCGCCGACGAAGCGGTAGGCCTTGGCGAGCGCCGCCGGGCCGATGAAGCCGGGGTCGACCTCCATCGCCAGGCAGTCCGATACGCACGCGCCGCACTGGATGCAGGCCATCGACTGCGTGACGTCGATCATCGACTCGCGCGGCACGATGTACTCGCGTTCGGGCACCGGCTGCTTGGCGATCAGCCAGGGCGTGACGCGCTGGATCTTCTTCCAGTGCACAGCGTCCATGTCGACGATCAGGTCCTTCAGCACCGGCATGTTGCCCATCGGCTCGATCTCGATCACGCCGTCGCGCGCGCCCTCGAGCGCGGCGTCGAGGTGCGTGTGACAGGCAAGCGCCGGTTCGCCGTTCACCCGCACTCCGCAGGAGCCGCAGATTGCCTGGCGGCAGGAGCAGCGGACGCCGATCGAGCCGTCAAAGCGGTCTTTCGCCTGCAGGATCGCCTCGAGCACCGAGCGGTGCGGCTCGAGCTCGATCGTGTGCTCGTCCCAGTAGGGGGCCTCGCCCGACTCCGGGTCGTAGCGGCGCAGGCGCAGCTTGAACTGCTCGGGTCCGGCCGTGTGCGGGGCTGCCGCTGCGGCTTGCGTCTCGGCCATCAGTACTTCCTCTCCTCGGGCTGCCACTGGGTGATCGTCACCGGCGAGTAGCTGACCTGCGGCCCGTCCTCGCCCAGCGTGATGTCGATGTGCTTCAGCCACTCCTCGTCGTTGCGCTCGGGGTAGTCGGTGCGGAACTGCGCGCCGCGCGACTCCTTGCGCTCGATCGCGCCAAGCACGGTCGTCTCGGCGCAGTCGATCATGTAGCCGAGCTCGATCGCGCCGAGCACGTCCTGGTTGAAGATCGTGCCGCGGTCGTCGATCCACGCCTTGCCGGCCTCCTCCTTCAGGCGCGCGATCGTCTCGCGCGCCGTCTGCAGGCCCTGCTCGTCGCGGAACACCGCGGCGTACTCGTTCATCAGCTCGCCCAGCTCGTTCTTGATCTCCGACACACGCCGGCCGTCGCGCTCGCGTGCAACGATCGCGTCGATGTGCTCGGCGTCGCGGCGCAGCTGCACGCCCGTGTCCACCTCGGGCATCGCCATGCTCGCGGCGCGCGCCGCCGCGTGCTCGCCCGCGCGGCGCCCGAAGATCAGCGTGTCCAACAGCGAGTTGGCGCCGAGCCGGTTGCCGCCGTGGACCGACACGCAGGCCACCTCGCCCGCCGCGTACAGGCCCTCGATCGGGGTCAGCCCGTCGATGTCCGTCTTCACGCCTCCCATGATGTAGTGCTGGCCGGGGCGGATCGTGATCGGTTCGCGCGTGATGTCCACGCCCGCGAAGTCCTTGCCGAGGTTGACGATCTCCCGCAGCGCCTCGAGCGTGCGCTTGCGCGGCACGACGGTCACGTCGAGGTAGAGGCCGCGCCCGCCCGGCCCGACGCCGCGGCCCTCGTTGATCTCGATCTGCTCGGCGCGCGAGACGACGTCGCGCGAGGCCAGCTCCATCTTGTTCGGGGCCGATTTCTCCATGAAGCGCTCGCCCTCGGAGTTGAGCAGGTGCGCTCCCTCGCCGCGAGCGCCCTCGGTGATCAGGATGCCCGTCTCGACCAGGCATGTCGGGTGGTACTGGACCATCTCCATGTCCATCAGCGGCGCGCCCGCCCGATAGGCCATCGCGATGCCGTCGCCCGTCACGATCAGCCCGTTGGTCGTCGGCTTGTAGGCCTGGCCGGCGCCGCCGCAGGCGAGGATCACGTTCTTGGCCCGGAACGCCTCCATCCGCCCGCTGCGCACGTCGCGCGCGATCACGCCTGCGCAGCGTCCCTGCTCGTCCTGCAGAAGCGACGTCGTGAACCACTCCTCGTAGCGCTCCACCGTCTCGTGGTGCTTCATCAGCTGCTCGTAGAGCACGTGCAGGAGCGCCTGGCCGGTGATGTCGGCGACGTAGGCCGTGCGCTTCATCGAGGCCCCGCCGAACGCGCGCAGGTCCATCTCGCCCTTCTCGTTGCGGTGGAACGTCACGCCCATGTGCTCGAGGTGCATCACCTCGCCAGGCGCCTCCGAGCACATCACTTCGATCGCGTCCTGGTCGCCGAGGAAGTCCGAGCCCTTGACCGTGTCGTAGGCGTGGGAGTGCCAGTCGTCATCGACGCTGATGGCGGCGTTGATGCCGCCGGCGGCTGCGACCGAGTGCGAGCGCACGGGGTGGACCTTGCTCATGATCGCCACGCTCGCGCCGCTCTGGGCGGCGGCGAGCGCCGCGCGCTGGCCGGCCAGGCCGGCGCCGATTATCAGTACGTCGTGTGCTGGCATGTGTGTGTGGGCAGGGCTTCCGGGAAGAGGGGGCGTTCGCCAGAGACTCTATAACGGCCTCCATCGCGCCCGTCATCACGGGCCGGCGGGTCGCCGCTCGCCGGGCGCGGAAACGCGACTACGTGGCCAGGCGCAGCGCCTTGCGCACCTCGGCCAGCGTGACGACGCCCTGGAGCACGCCGTCGCGATCGACGGCGACCATCGCCCCCAGCCGCCCGAGGCCCTCCGATCCGAGCAGCGATTCCAGCGGCTCGGCCTCGTCGATGCGCACGTGCATGTCGTCCTCGAGCACGTCCACGACCGGCAGCGCCGGACGCCCGGCTGAGATTTCGGCGTCCACGCGCGCAGCCGCCACCACGCCGAGGAAATGGCGCGCCGGGTCGACGACCGCGAACCAGGGCCAGTGGTAGCGCAGGAAGAACTGCTCGTGCGCGTCGAGCAGCGTCGCGCTGGCCGGGATCGTCACCGGCTCGCGGTCCATGATGTCGGCGACCGTGATGCTCTGGATGCGCTTGCCGAGCACGCCCTGAACGACGGCCGCCCCGGCCGCCTGGTAGAGGAAGTAGGCGAGCAGGATCGACCAGACGCCGGCCGTGCCGGAGCCGTTTGCGAGCCACCACAGCCCAAGCGCCCCGAGCACGAGGGCGAAGCCCTGCCCGGCGCGGCCGGTCGCGTGCGTGGCGCGGTTGCGGTCGCCCGTGCGCCACCAGATCGCGGCGTGCGCGATGCGCCCGCCGTCGAGCGGGAACGCGGGGACCAGGTTGAACGCGAGCACGAGGACGTTGATCGTCGCCAGCCAGGTCAGCCACACCAGCGCCGGCGTCGCTTGCGGGCCCGCTTCGCCCACCGCAAGTTCGAAGAAGGTCTTGCTGTCCGTGATCAGGACCCCGGCGAGCACGCACGCCGCGATTACGCCGAGCGTCATGAGCGGACCGGCCACGGCGACGCGAAACTCGGTGGCGGGGTCCTTGGACTCCTCCGTGCGCGTGATGCCCCCGAGCGCCCACAGATCGATGCCGGCGACCTGCAGGCCGCTGCGCCGAGCCGCGAGGGCGTGCCCGAGCTCGTGCAGAACCAGCGAGGCGAAGAACGACAGCACCGAGGCGACGGCGACCAGATAGGCGGTCGTGCGCGAGCCGCCCAGCTGGTCGTGGAAGATCGGCGTGATGAAGATGATGAACACGAACAGCACGACGAACCAGCTCACGCCGACACCGACGCGGATACCGAAGATGCGGGCGAGCTGGAAGTTCGTGCGCGGAGCCATCAAGGCCCATGGTAGGCGGCCGCATGGTCGCGGACGTATAGCGCGTGCCCTGTAGACGGCCGATGACCAAGACTCGCAAGGACGCAGGGAGCGTGGCGTGCTGGCCGAAACGGGGATGCGAGCGGAGCGAGTGTCTTCCGGCTTCGGTACGCGAGCGACTGAGGACGCAGCGAGGCGCCGGTCAGCGGTCGTCTAGCGGTCGACGTCTGGGAGCGCGCGCGAGACGATCGCCTCGAAATCGCTGCCGGCGGGCAGCGTGCCGTACTCGAGGCCGCCGTCCGCGTCCAGGCGCGAGGCGCAGAATGCATCGGCGACGGCAGCCGGGGCATGGCGCACGAGCAGGGAGCCCTGTAGGCACAGCGCCATCTCTTCGACGACGCGGCGCGCGCGGCTCTCCAGCGTGGCCGGGTCAGTGAAGCGCCGCTTCAAGCCCTCGACGCGCGCGTCGAGCCGGGCGTCGGCACCTTGTGCCTGCTCGACCTCGTGCAGGAACACCTCGAGTGAGCGGGGCGAGCGGGTCAGCGCGCGCAGCACGTCGAGGCTCATGACGTTGCCCGACCCCTCCCAGATCGACGCCAGCGGCGCCTCCCGGTACAGGCGCGGCATGCCCGACTCCTCGATGTAGCCGGCGCCGCCGAGGCACTCGAGCGACTCGAACGCGTGGTTGGGAGCGCGCTTGCAGCTCCAGTACTTGCCCACGGCCGTGGCCAGGCGCTTGAACAGCTGCGCGTCGGTCTCGTTCTCGCCGGCGTCCGCATCGGCCTGAGCCTCGTCGTAAGCGCGCGCGAGCCTCATCGCGAGCGCTGTCGTGGCCTCGGACTCCACGCACAGGTCGGCGAGCACGTTCTGCATGAGCGGCTGGTCGATCAGCGTCTTTCCAAAGGTGCTGCGGTGGGCCGCGTGGTGGGTGGCCGAGGCGACGCCGCTGCGCATCCCCGCCGCGGCGCCGATCACGCAGTCCAGGCGCGTGTGGCCGACCATCTCGATGATCGTCGGCACGCCGCGGCCGGGCTCGCCGACCATGCGCGCCCAGGCGCCGTGGAACTCGACCTCCGAGGAGGCGTTGGAGTGGTTGCCGAGCTTGTCCTTCAGGCGCTGGATGTGGAATGCGTTGCGGCTGCCGTCGGGCAGGATGCGCGGCATCAAGAAGCACGAGAGGCCCTCGTCGGTCTGCGCAAGCACGAGGAACATGTCGGACATCGGCGCCGAGCAGAACCACTTGTGCCCGACGATCTCGTACTCGGCGCCCGCGCCGCCGCCGTTCAGGGCGCGCGCGATGGTCGTGTTGGCGCGGACGTCCGAGCCGCCCTGCTTCTCGGTCATCGCCATGCCCGAGATCGCGCTGCCCTTCTCGGTGGCCGGGACGAGGCGCGGGTCATAGCTCGTGGACATCAACAGCGGCTCCCACTCGGCCGCGAGCTCGGGCTGAGCGCGCAGCGCGGGGATCACGGCGAAGGTCATCGTGATCGGGCAGCAGAAGCCGGCCTCGGCCTGCATCGCGGTCGCGTAGAGCGCCGCGCGCGCGGTGTGAGGCGAGGGCTGATCGCTCGTCCACGGCAGCGAATGCAACTCGTTCTCGACGCCCATCCGCATCAGCTCGTGCCAGGCCGGGTGGAACTCGACCTCGTCGATGCGGTTGCCGTAGCGGTCGAACGTCCGCAGGACCGGCTTGTTCTCGTTGGCGAGGCGGCCCCACTCCTGTTGCGGCTCACCGCCGACGAAGCGGCCAAGGGCGGACGCCCGCTCGCGCACCCATGCGGCGCCCTCGCGCTCGGTCGCCTCGACTAGCGGCGTGTTGCTCTCGAACACGTCCACGCCCTCCAGCGGCGGCGCCTGGTTGAAGACGGTGTGTGTCTTCCATGGCGCATCCCCGTGAGCGGCTCGCGGCAGCGTGCTGGCCATGCGGACAGTCAAGCAGAGATCGGCGCGGTAGATAGCATCGGCGGCCCGCCCCGCAAACCCCCGAGGACGAGACATGGCCAAGATCAAGGTGAAGAACCCGGTCGTCGAGCTGGACGGCGACGAGATGACGCGGATCATCTGGTCGTTCATCAAGGACAAGCTGATCCTGCCCTACCTCGACATGGACCTGAGGTACTTCGACCTGGGCATAGAGAGCCGCGATGCGAGCGAAGACCGCGTCACGGTGGAGGCGGCCGAGGCGATCAAGGAGCTGGGCGTGGGTGTCAAGTGCGCGACGATCACCCCCGACGAGGCGCGCGTGAAGGAGTTCGGCCTGAAGGAGATGTACCGCTCCCCCAACGGCACGATCCGCAACATCCTCGGCGGCGTGATCTTCCGCGAGCCGATCGTGATCTCCAACGTGCCGCGGCTGGTGCCGGGCTGGACCAAGCCGATCGTGATCGGCCGCCACGCCTTCGGCGACCAGTACCGCGCGACCGACCTGGTCGTCCCGGGCGAGGGCTCGTTGACGCTCACGTTCACGCCCAAGAACGGCGTCGACCCGATCGAGCTCGACGTGTACGACTTCCCGGGCAGCGGCATCGCGATGGCCATGTACAACCTCGACGACTCGATCCGCGACTTCGCCCGCGCCTCGATGCGATACGGCCTGGACCGCGGTTACCCGGTCTACCTCTCGACCAAGAACACGATCCTCAAGCGCTACGACGGACGCTTCAAAGACATCTTCCAGGAAGTCTTCGAGGCTGAATTCAAAGAAGACTTCGAGGCGGCCGGAATCACCTACGAACACCGCCTGATCGACGACATGGTCGCGGCGGCGCTGAAGTGGGAGGGCGGCTACGTGTGGGCCTGCAAGAACTACGACGGCGACGTGCAGTCGGACACGGTTGCGCAGGGCTTCGGCTCGCTCGGGCTGATGACGAGCGTGCTGATGACGGCCGACGGCAAGACGGTCGAGGCCGAGGCGGCGCACGGCACGGTCACGCGCCACTACCGCCTGCATCAGCAGGGCAAGCCGACCTCGACCAACCCGATCGCCTCGATCTTCGCGTGGACGCGAGGTCTGGAGGCGCGCGGGCGAATGGACGACACCCCCGAGGTCGGCGCGTTCGCGCAGACGCTCGAGCGGGTGTGCGTGCAAACGGTCGAAGAGGGCAAGATGACCAAGGATCTGGCCCTGCTGATCGGCCCCGATCAGCCCTGGCAGACGACCGAGGAGTTCCTCGCCGCCATCGACGAGAACCTGAAAGCGGCGATGGCTTGAGCCGAGATCGCTCCGGACCGCGAGCGCGCCGTGCGATGGCACCACGAAGCCATCGATGGATAAATAGATAAAAAATCCCGGCAACGCAGTTGCCCGAGAACCGCACCAGGAGATGACATGAGCAATCCCGTCAAAGTCACGGTCACCGGCGCCGCCGGGCAGATCGGCTACAGCATCGTCTTCCGCATCGCCAGTGGCCAGCTGCTGGGGCCCAACCAGCCGGTCGACCTGCGCCTGCTGGAGATCCCGCAGGCGATGGGTGCGCTCGAGGGCGTCGCCATGGAGCTCGTCGATTGCGCCTTCCCGCTGCTGAGCGCGCTCGACCTGCACGACAGCGCCGAGGACGCATTCGACGGTGTCAACATCGCGCTGCTGGTCGGCTCGCGGCCGCGCACCAAGGGGATGGAGCGCGCCGAGCTGCTCTCCGAGAACGGCAAGATCTTCACGGGCCAGGGCAAGGCGCTGAACGCGAAGGCGGCCCCGGACGTGAAGATCCTCGTCGTCGGCAACCCGGCCAACACGAACTGCCTGATCGCGATGAACAACGCCCCGGACATCCCGCGCGAGCGCTTCACCTCGATGATGCGCCTCGACCACAACCGCGCGATCGCGCAGCTGGCCAACAAGGTGGAGTGCCCGGTCACGGACGTCAGCCAGATGGGCGTGTGGGGCAATCACTCGCCGACCATGTACCCGGACCTGTTCCACGCAGAGGTGCGCGGTCATCTGGCGGCCGGCGTCGTGGACGACCAGGCGTGGATCGAAAACGACTTCCTGCCGAATGTGGGCAAACGCGGCGCAGCGATCATCGAGGCGCGCGGCGCCTCGAGCGCGGCGTCGGCGGCGAGCGCGGCGATCGACCACGTCGCCGACTGGATCAATGGCACAAACGGCGGTTGGGTCTCGATGGGCATCCCCTCAGACGGCTCATACGACATCCCGGAGGGCCTGATCAGCGGTTTCCCCTGCACATGCGACGGCGGCGAGTACAAGATCGTCGAGGGGCTCGAGCTGGATGCCTTCTCGCGCGAGAAGATCGACGCGTCGGTGCTCGAGCTGACCGACGAGCGCGACACAGTCAAAGAGCAGGGGCTGATCTGAGGCGGGAGGACCGCTCAGCGCGGGCGCGCGAAATGGGTGCGCACGTAGGGGCGCTTGAAGCCGAGTTTGCCGAAATGCTCGTATGCGGGCGTGTCGAGCTCGGCTGAGGGCGCCTCGATGTCGGCGATGAAGCGGCGCACGCCCAAGGCCAATCCGTCGCCGACGATACGCGCGCAGATTGCCGCGTCGGGCTCGTAGTCCTGGGTGCCAAGCCCGGGCACGGGACCGTCCATCCCGAGCCACGCCGTGGCGTCCGTGCCTATGTACATCGCGCGCGCGGCGACGATCCGGCCGTCTTCGCGCGCGACGTACTGGTGCCAGCCGGGGCGTCCGATCAGGCGCCCGAGCCATGGTCCCGTGTCGAGCCGGTACGTCCGCTGCAGGAACTCCGACCACTCCTCCGCCCGCTCGCGCTCGACGCGCTCGACGGCGAGCCCGCGCGCGTCCAAGCTGGGCGGGCTCGGCGAAGGCGCGCCGTCGCGAACGATCCGGTCCTGGGAGTCGAACGCCTCCAGGCCGTGCTCTCGCAGGCGGTCCTCGAAGCCGGCCGGGCGGCAGTGCGGCAGCGATTGCACGAGGAACATCGAGATGCCCGCGTCGCGATAGAGCCTGAGGATCTGCTCGAGCCCCTGCGCGGTCGCCGGCTCGGCGACGCCGAGTCCGATCGTGCGGCTGAAGTAGCGCCGGCCCGACGCGGCCCACTCGAGGACGAGCGTGGCGCCGACCCAGCGCGAGGTGACGCCGGCCGACGCCGCGAAGGTGGGCGGCGCCGCTGCGTAGAGGTCAGCCCAGGCGCGCGCCTCGGCCAGCTCGATCCGCGCAGCGTCGCGCAACCGGATGGCAGCGGTGTCGATCGCCGAAGCGCTCGCCTGAGGCATCTCAGCTGCCCTGCATCGCTGCGAGGTTGCCCGACAGCACGGCCATCGTCTGCGCGTACTGCTCGGTCGGACTGAACTCGACGATCTCGGTGCCGGCGGTCACGATCGGAATGTGGCCGGGCGGCGCGTAGTACGCATCGCCCGCTTCGTAGACCTCGTCGCGGTCGGCGTAGCGAAACGTCACCTTGCCGCGCATCAGATAACCCCAGTGCGGGCTCTGGCAGCGGTCGTCTGGCAGCCCCTTGAACAGAGGCGTCGCATCGGCGTCCTCGCGAAAGTGCTCGAAGCCGACCGTGTAGCCGCCGAGCTCCTCGTAGCGGCCCTCCATCACTCCCATGTCCTCGACGCGCGAGGCGGTCTCGCGAGACGTACTTGGCATGAGTCCGCTCCTTCCTGAAAGTAGACGATCCATCTATACAAGGCGTCTGGACGCTAGCAAATGTCAGACACGATGTCTAGACTGTCCGTCAATGCCCGCCGCGCGCGCATATCGCGGACGCCGCCGCTCGAACCGCTCGGTCCAGACGCGTCAGAAGATCGTCGATGCCGTGCGCACGCTGCTGGCCGAGGGGGCGTTCCACGAAGCGACCGTCGAGGAGGTGGCCGATCGCGCCGGCATCGCCCGCGCGACGCTCTATCAGCATTTCCGCTCGCGGCTCGATCTCATCGACCCAATCTGTGACACCTTCGACGCAAATCCTGCGCTGCTGAGGGTGAGGGAAACGGTCGCCCTCGACGACGCCGACGCAGCGCTTGCCGAGACGGTCGAGCAGTGCGTTCGCTTCTGGTCCTCCGAGCAGGCGATCCTCGTTCAGCTCTACGGCGTCGCCGCGATCGATCCGGCCGCGCAGGACCTCGTCGACCGCCAGCGCGCCGACCGTCGCGGCGAGATGAGCAGGCTGATTCGCCACCTGCGCGGCGCCGGGCGCCTGCAGCCCGGCCTGAGCGAGCGCCGCGCGCTCGGCCTGCTGATGATGCTCACAGCCTTTGAGACTTATCGAGAGCTTCGCAACGCCGGTTTCTCAGACCGCGAGCTGACGAGCACCCTCCAGCAGAGCGCCAGCCGGCTGCTGCAGCCCTGACACGCCGTGAGACGGCGGGCACGCCCTGCGCGCTCACAGAAATTCGAGCGCTGCGAACCCGTGTCGTCAATGGGAAACAAAAAGGGCGCGACCGAAGCCGCGCCCTTTCCATTCACTGAAATCCGCTGGCTGCTACGACAGGCCTGGCGTGCTCGTCGTTGCTCACGAGGACTAGGGTACAGGTGGGTTGGTAGGCCTAGACGAAGCCGCTACGCAGCGGCCCCGCCCAGGCGGACCTCACAAGCTGGAAGGCGGACGAGACTACGCCTTCGGGTGCCAGCCGCGGCCTTTCTTGGTTACCTTCTTTTCCTGCTCGAGCCCCGGCAGCACGCGGTATAGGTAGTTCTGCTTGATCCCCATCTTGGCGGCCAGCTCGGGGATCGTGATGCCGGGCTGGCCCTGGACGAACGAGAGCGCCTCGGCCGCGCGCGTGCCGCTGCCTTTACGGCGTCCCGCGCGCCGCCCGGTCGTCCGGGCCGCTTTTTTGCGCCCGGCTTTGACGGGCGCGGCGGCGCCGGCGCGTTTGCGGCTGACCGAGCCACGGGGGCGACCAGGGCCGCGGCGCCGTGGGGCTGCGGTTGCGCTCGCAGCCGCCCTGCCACCGACACCCTCCAGCGCCGACGCGGCTGCCTCGAGGCGGTTGTACTCGTCCACCGCCGGCTTCAGCTCCTTCAGTCGGTCAGAGATCTCTTTGCGCTTCTCATCAAGGAAGTCGGTCACGGTTTAATCCTCTTCACTAGGTAAAAATGGCCTAAGGCATGTAAGGCGGTTCGCCTCAGGCAAGACTGATAGGCGCTCACCTTACTAGTTCTTCACTGGTGAGCTAGTCCTCCACGTATGAACGCAGGCGAGCGAGCGTGCGCTCGGCCTCGCGCTTGGGCATGCCTCCCACGAGCGCGCGACTGACGAGCGCGCCGATCGGGCCGAGCGGAGGGCGGAACTCGTTGCGGTAGTCAAACCGCATCGCACCGTTCTCGTCGCTCAACACATATTCGGTATGCGCACGTGCGCGGGCTGGGCCGCGACCCTCCCAGACGGCCTTCGCGCACGGCTCGCACTCGACCAGTCGCCAGTGAACCTCGAGGCTCACGCCGCGCAGGTGTATCTGCTGATCCATCTCGTAGCCCACGCGCGGCGGCCCCTCGTCGGCATGGATGAGCTTGCGGTGAATCGTCACCCAGTCGGGCAACCGCGCGGGGTCCATCACAACCCGCCAAACGCGCTCGCGCGGCGCAGCGATCTCGATGGATGCGGTGACGACGCTCATCTGCCCGCGGGTGCTCGCCGATCAGCGCGCAGCCAGCGGCTCGGAGGCTTCCCACTCGGCGAGCGCGTGTTCGACAGCCGCGTCGAACCGATGCAGGCGAACGTCCAGCAGCTCCGCCGCATGGTCCTCTGCGGGCAGCAGATCGCCATGCAGGCTCTCCATCAGCGGGACCACCAGGTCCGGGTCCTCGCTCGCGATCGCCGCGGCCACGCGCGCGGTGAAACCGGTCGCGTTCACGCCGATCCCCAGCGCCGGGCGGTGGACCATCATCAGATCGGCGATCCGCTCGATCATCCCGCCGTAGGACAGCACGTCCGGCCCACCGACGTCGAGCGAGCGGCCGCCGACGTCGGCGTCGGCGGCCGAGACGAGCATCTCGGCAATGTCGCGCTCGTCGATCGGCTGCGTGCGGTAGCGCCGCCATGCCGGGAGCGCGAGCACGCGCATGCGCTCGACCAGGTGCACGAGCAGGCGGAACGAGCGCGAGCGCGCGCCGATCACGATCGAGGCACGCAGCGCGACGGAGTCGGGCACAGCACACAGCAGCACCTGCTCGACCTCGGCGCGGCTGGCCAGATGGCGCGAGCGAGCATGGCCCCCGTCACCGAGCAGGCCGCCGAGGTAGACGATTCGACTCACGCCGCGATCGGCCGCGGCGGCCGCGAAGTTCGCCGCCGCGAGGCGCTCGCGCTCCTGGAACGGAGCCTGCCCCGTGCCTGCCCGCTCCATCGAGTGGATCAGGTAATAGGCGACCTGCACCTGCTCGAGCGCCTCGAGCAGCCCCTCGCCGTTGATCGCATCGCCGCGCAGCACAGGCACCTCGGCCTGCACACGCGAGGGCTCGCGCGCGAGCGCGACCACTTCGTGTCCGCGCGACTGCAGGCGCGGCGCGAGCAGGGCGCCGATGAAGCCGCTGGCGCCGGTCAGGAGAACGCGCATCCAGACACATGATGGCGGCCGGTCTGATGGCGGGTGGCGCCGCCACGCCGGCAAGGCCGACGAGGGCCGCGGCGAGCCCGCCCGCGGATGCCCGGCACGGGCAGGCGATCGTCCGCAAAGTGCAGGCGCGATCCCCGGATTGTCACATCCAAGTGACTCGTTTCTGGCTCTTTACGGGTAGCAATTTCTTTTGTCTGCGATTTGCGGAGTGCCCGCGTGACGGCGCCCCCCCGTGGTGCTTTGATGCCTCCCGTCCGTTCAATCAGATGGGTCCGGGAGGCAGCGGGTGGCTACGAGAACGCAGGGCAAGCGCGCGACGCGGAAGGTCACCTGCGAGGAATGCTTCTTTCGCTGCAACCTGCTCTGTGCGCTCGAGTTGAGCGAGCCCTGCGCCACGTTCCGTCCCAACGAGGCGCAACTGCGCCCGCCGCAGCAGCTGCGCTTCGTCTTTCGCCAGGAGCGCCGCTCGCGCGCGGCCTGGTCGTTCCCGTCCGCTCAGGAGCAGGCCGCGCTGCACGTCTAGGCCGAGTGCTCGGCGACCCGCCGTTCGCTGCGCCGCGCGATCCAGTTCGCGCCGGGAGTGTCGGTAATGCCGTGCAGGAAGATCGAGCAGAACACCACGAGCGCGGTGAGGTCGAAGATGCGCTGGCCGCTCGGGATGCCCTGGTCGAGGACGATCAGGGCGAACGTCATCGATGCGACGCCCTTGGGCCCGAACCAGCCCATGAACAGCCGCGTGGCCGCGTCGGTGCGGGTGCCGGCGAGCGCCACCCAAACCGCCACCGGGCGGGCGATCAAGAACACGACGGCGACGAGCGCGAGCGCCGCCCAGCCCTCGCGCGTGAATGCGTGGACGGTGAGCAGCGAGCCGAACACGAAGAAGATCCCGAGCTTGACGATTTCGACCATCTCTTCCGCGTTGCGCTCGAAGTGCACGCGCGCGTCCGGACGGCGGATGCCGAGCACGATCGCTGCCACGAACACGGCGATGAAGCCGTTGCCTTTGGGCGAGAGCACGGTCACGCCGTAGGTGGCGAAGGCCACGCCGAGCGCGAACAGCGACTTCTGATGTAGGGGGATCGACAGTGACGGCGGCATGCCCGTCTCGCGCGGCATCAGCAGCGAGGCGATCCAGCCGCAGGCGAGGCCGAAGAGGAGGCCGAGGCCGATGTCCTGCAGCACGAAGCGCCACCACACGAAGTGGCCCGAGTCGGCGCTCAGGGCCGCCAGGAAGGCGAGCACCGCGGGCAGCGCCAGGCCGTCGTTGAGCCCCGACTCGAGGTTCAACGAATGGCGCACCAGCCGCGGCACGCGCGGGTTGGTGACGATGCTCGAGGTGAGCACCGGATCGGTCGGCGCCAGCAGCGCGCCGAGCAGGAACGACTCGGTCCAGGAGAGGCCGATCAGGACGCGCCCGGCCGCCGCCACGATCACCGTCGTCAGCGGCATCGCCAGCACGAGCTTGCGCAGCGGCAGGTGCCAGGCGCGCTGGAGCATCTCGCCCTCGACCTCCAGACCGTCGCGGAACAGGATCACGATCAAGGCGGCGAAGGCCAGATCCTCGACGAAGCCGGAACGCGCGCGGAAATCGATCCAGTCCAAGCCGCCGTTGCCGAGCACGAAGCCGGCGAGCACGAACAGCGCCGCCAGCGAGAGCATCGAGCGGCGCGCCAGCCCCGAGGCGAGCGCCCCCAGCATCAGCAGCACGCCGAGCACGGTGAGCGTGGCCTCGAAGGTGGGCATCGCGCGCAAGCCTCGCATGTCGGCCCGGCGCGCCCCGCGTGGCGGCCGATCGGCCGCTACGGCTCGCCCGCATCGGGGTATATTTGCCGACAGACCCAGCAAAGCTTCGGCAGAGACGAGGTTCGGTGATGGCAGCGAAGGACAGGATCAACAAGGCCGGCGAAGCTGCGCGGGCGGCGCAGCGCAACCGGTACCTGCAGCGTCTGCTCGAGGACGAGGAGCTGCGTGGCTCCCTGCTCACCGCGTATGGCGCTGCGCGCAGCGCGTACGGGCGCATGACCAACGGCAAGCCCGCCACGGAGGCGCTGTTCGAGGACAAGAAGCTCCAGCGCGAGCTGAAGGAGGCGGCCGGCGCGCTGCGCGAAGCCTCCAGCGCGCTGCGCGAGCCCCCGAGGCGCAGGCGCAAAGGTGGCATCGGTCGCTCGCTGCTGCTGATCGGCGTCGCCGGCGTGCTCGCGATCGCGCTCAGCGAGGGCCTGCGCTCGAAGGTGCTCGACCTGCTGTTCGGCGCCGAGGAGGAGTTCGACTACAGCTCGACCACCGCTCCGGCGGAGCCCGCGCCCGCAGGCGCGCCCGCCGCCTAGCCCGAAGCCGCCGCAAGGATGAGCGCAGCGGACGCAGTGATCGAGACGGACGTCGCGGAGCCCGGCTCCGCGACGGACGGCTCGGCCGAGTCGACTTCGGTCGGCCCGGGCGGGCGCTCGCTCTCGGGCGAGAAGGCCCAGCGCATCGTCGAGGCGATGCGGCGCAGCGTCGCGCGCCGCGGCACGGCCGGCTCCACCTTCGACCACGTCTCGCGCGAGGCCGGCGTCTCCAGGGGCCTCTTGCACTACTACTTCGGCACCAAGGAGCAGCTGCTCGTCGAGGCCGCTCGCCGCGACTGCGAGCTGCGCATGGAGGTGCTCGAGCACCAGCTCGCGGGCGCGCAGACGGCCGATGACTTCATCGACCTGATGGCGCAGAACCTGCAGGAGACCGTGCACGACGACCCGGACTTCGTCACGCTCGTCTTCGAACTCTTCATGCTCTCGCGCCGCAACGAGGACATCGCGGCCGAGTACGGCCGGCTGATGCGCCGCATGCGCGGGCAGGTCGCCGCGATGCTCGCCGCCGCACAGGGCGAGGGCATCCTGCGCCTGCACGCCGAGCCGGACGCCGTGGCCGAGGTGCTCTTCTCACTCGGCGACGGGCTCGCCCTGCGTATGTTGGCCGAGCCGGAGCGCGATTTCGACGCGACCATCCAGGCCGGGATCGTCGCCGTCCGCGCCCTGCTGACCGACTAGCGACCCGAATCGCGCCTGCCGACCGGCTAGCTTCAACGCATGCCCATCTACGAGTACCGTCGCCCCGACGGGACGACGTTCGAGATCCAGCAGTCCTTCAGCGACGAGGCCTTGACGGTCGACCCCGAGAGCGGCGTGCCCGTCGAACGGGTGCTGCACCCGCCCGCGGTGCACTTCAAGGGCAAGGGCTTCTACAACACCGACTACGGCACGCGCAAGCGCCAGCGCGAGACGGCCGCAGCAGCCGAGGGCCCCTCCGGCGGCGACTCCTCGGCCAAGGACGGATCGTCCTCGGGCGACGGCGCCGGCACCGCGTCATCCGGCGACGGCGCCAAGCCCGAGAAGGGCTCGGGCGCGAAGGCGCCCGGCAAGGCCAAGGACGCCAAGCCCGCCGCGGCCAAGAAGGGCTGAGCCTCAGCCCGACATGAACCGCGCGACCGCCGCGCGGCGCTCGGCTTCGGAGACGCGCAGGCCGCTCTCGCCGTCGGGCAGCGTCTGCACCCCTTCGGGCTTGAGCACCCGCGTCGGCGGGGTGCCCGAGACCGCCATCGCCCCGAACAGGCCGAGCAGTGTGGGGCCGCTCATGTCGGAGATGATCGCCGGCGGCGCGTCCCAGGCGATCCAGGGCAGCCGCAGGAAGCTCGAAGGGGAGAGCAGGCGATCCTTCATCGCGCTGAACAGCGCCTGCTGGTGTTCCTCGCGTTGCAGGTCGGTCTCGTTGGGCGCGCACAGGTTCTCGCGCGTGCGCGCCAGCGCGAGCGCCTGCTTGCCGTCGATGTGGTGCGTGCCCTTGGCGAGCCGCAGCGTGTAGCCGCCGTTGCGAAAGCCGCCGTCGATGCGCGAGACGACGCAGTCGCCCGTGTAGTCGACGCCCCCCATCGCGTCGATCAGCTGTGGGAAGTCTTCGAAGTTGACTTCGACCACGTGGTTGATCGGAATGTCTAGGTAGCGCTTGATCACCGAGATCGACAGCGCCGGGCCGCCGAAGGCGTACGCCGCGTTGATCTTCTGCAGGCCGTGACCCGGGATTTCGATCACCGTGTCGCGCGGGATCGACAGGCGCGCGTCGTGCCCGCCGCCGATGCGGATCAGCATGATCGAGTCCGAGCGGCTCGGCCCTGACGTGTTGGCGCCCGGTTCCTTGCTCCCCTTCGGGCGCCGGTCCGAGCCGAGCACGAGGATGTTGTTGGCCGAGGTGAGTGGATAGCCAGCCGGGTCGAGCACGCCGGCGACGTCCTTCGGGGGGTCCGTGCGCTCGAAGTGAGAGCTGATCAGGAACAGCGCGAGCGAAAGCAGCAGCCAGGCGACGATCAACCCGATCAGGAGCAGCACAACCCGTTTGGGCGTGAGCCGGCGCCACCAGTCGGCAAAGCGCTGCGCTCTGCTTCGACCCGGCGCGAGGATCTGGCCAGGGGCACTGCCACGCCGGCGACTCGCGAGCCGGGCGCTCTTGCCGCCGCGCTCGGGCGGCTGCGCCGCTCGATCGCCCGCGCGCTCGCGCGTCGGCAAGCCCTGCTGGACCTCGCGCTCGCCGAACAGGCGGCGGCGCGCGCGGTAGCGCGTGTACCTGGGCCGTGGCTCGCCAGGCCCAGGGTCTTGCTCGGGGGACATCGACTGGACCCTATATTTGCCACATGACCCCCGCGGAGGTTGCCGGCGGCCGGCTGCTCGTCTGCCCGACGCCGATCGGCAACCTGCAGGACGTCACGCTGCGCGTGCTCGACGCGCTGCGCGGCGCGGATGCGATCGCCTGCGAGGACACGCGCCACACGCGTGTGCTGCTCGAGCGCCACGGCATCTCCGCGCGTCTCCTGAGCCTCCACGAGCACAACGAAAGAGCGCGCGCCGGCGAGCTCGTGGCGCGCATGCGAGACGGGGCGGTGGTCGCGCTCGTCTCGGATGCCGGCACGCCGCTCGTGTCCGATCCGGGGTTCGCGCTCGTGCGCGAGTCCCTCGCCGCGGGCGTGCACGTGGAGGTGCTGCCCGGGCCGAGCGCCGTGACGACGGCGCTCGTGGCCTCCGGCCTGCCGGCCGAGCGCTGGTGCTTCGTCGGCTTTCTGCCGCGCAAGCGCTCGGAGCTCGCGCGCCTGCTTGCGCAAGCGCAGGAGACGCTGGTCGCCTTCGAGTCGCCGCGCCGGCTGGCCGCCACGCTCCTCGCGCTAGCGGAGCTCGACCCCGATCGTCCGGCGGCCGTCTGCCGCGAGCTGACCAAGCTGCACGAGGAGGTGCGCCGCGGTCGCGCCGCCGAGCTCGCCGCTCACTATCGGGCCGAGGCTGCGCGCGGTGAGATCGTGCTCGTGATCGGAGCGGCCGAGCCCGGGTCGGCCTCGCGCGAGCAGGTGCTGACGGCTCTGCGGGAGCTCGTCGCCGCCGGCGCACGCGCCCGCGCCGCCGCGGGCGTCCTCGCCGGCCTGACCGGCCTCAGCGCCAACGAGCTCTATCGCGAGCTCACGCGCGAGCGCGCCGGCGGCTGAGCGGCGCGGGCCAGTAGCCTGGGCGCGGCGATGTCCTTCTACGTCACGACCCCGATCTACTACGTCAACGCGGCGCCCCACCTGGGCCACGCCTATACGACGATCGCGGCCGACGTGATGGCCCGCCACCACCGCCAGCGCGGCGAGCCGGTGTTCTTCCTGACGGGCACCGACGAGCACGGCGAGCCGGTCGCCGACGCCGCACATGCGCTCGGTGTCTCGCCGCAGGAGCTCGCCGACCGCAACGCCGAGCGCTTCAAGGCGCTGGCGCCGCAGATCGAGGCGAGCAACGACTTCTTCATCCGCACGACCGACCCGCAGCACATGGCGACGGTGCAGGAGGTGCTCGCGCGCGTGCGCGAGAACGGCTTTGTCGAGGAGGGCATATACGAGGGCTGGTACTGCCCGCGCTGTGCCGACTTCAAGGCCGAGAACGAAATCGACGAGGGCAACCTCTGTCCGATCCACCACATCGAGCTCACGCGCGAGCAGGAGGACAGCTACTTCTTCAAGCTCTCCGCCTTCCAGGGCCGCCTGGAGGAGCTGTACGCCGAGCGCGAGGAATTCGTGCTGCCGCGCACGCGATACAACGAGGCGCTCTCGTTCATCCGCTCGGGGCTGCGCGATGTGCCGCTCACGCGGCACAAGCTGACATGGGGCGTGCCGGTGCCGTGGGACCCCGAGCACGTCTTCTACGTGTGGTTCGACGCGCTGCTCAACTACTACAGCGCGCTCTCCTACGCGCCCGCCCCGTCGGGGCTCGCGGGCAGCAGCTCGGTCGACGGTGCGGCCGATCTCACGCGCACGTTCTGGCCGGCCAACTACCACCTGATCGGCAAGGACATCCTGCGCTTTCACGCCGTCTACTGGCCGGCGCTGCTGATGGCGGCCGAGCTCGAGCTGCCCGAGCACGTGCTCGTTCACGGCTTCCTGCTGATGGATGGCGAGAAGATGAGCAAGTCGCTCGGCAACGTGCTCGACCCGTTCGAGGTGATCGAGCGCTTCGGCGCCGACGCGCTGCGCTACTACCTGCTGCGCGAGGTGCCGCTCGGCCAGGACGGCTCCGTCTCGACGGCCTCATTCGAACAGCGCTACGAGAGCGAGCTGGCCAACGAGCTCGGCAACCTCGCGAGCCGCACGATCGCGATGATCGAGCGCTACCGGGACGGAGCGCTCGCGCCGGGCGAGGTCGACGCAGCGCTGCGCGAGGACTTCCTCGGCCTGTCGGAGCGAGTCTCGGAGTGCCTCGACCGCGCGGAGCTGACGCTGGCGCTCGACGAGATCTGGCAGCGCGTGCGCCGGCTGAATCGCTACGTCGAGGAACAGGCGCCGTGGCACCTCGCCAAGGAGCCGGCGCGGGCGGCCGATCTCGATCGCGTTCTGCGCACCCTCGCCGAGGGCCTTCGCTGCGTGACCGTGCTGCTGTGGCCGTACCTTCCGAGGAGCGCCGAGCGGCTGCTCGCGGCGCTCGGCGCTCCTGGCGTGTCGCTCGCCGGCGCCGCGCTCGGCACCGGCGGGATCGAGCAGGTCGGCCCATTGCAGCCGCTGTTCCCGAAGGACCAGGGCGCGCCCGCCTCGCCGCCGCGCGCGGAGCGGGACGGCGCGGCTTGATCGACTCGCACACCCATCTGGACCTGTGCGAGCCGCCGGATGCCGAGCTCGTGGCGGGCGCCGCTGCGGTCGGTGTAACGCGCATCCTCACCGTCGGGATCGACGGCTCCTCCTGTCGCTCCGCGCTTGCCGCCGCCGAGGCCTTTCCCCAGGTGTACGCGGCGATCGGCCGCCACCCGAATGCGGCCAAGGGCTTCGACGGCGCCGATCTGGCCGACCTGCGGGCGCTCGCCGCGCACGAGCGCTGCGTGGCGATCGGCGAGACCGGGCTCGACTTCTACCGGGAGGGCGCGCCGCGCGAGGACCAGGAGCGGGCCTTCGCCGCGCAGATCGCACTCGCGCGCGAGACGGGCAAGCCGCTCGTGATCCACACGCGCGCGGCCGAGGGTCCGACGCTCGACCTGCTCGCCGCCGAAGCAGATGACGTGGTCGTCGTGCTGCACTGCTTCTCGATGCCCGAGCAGCTCGGGGAGTGCCTGCGGCGCGGCTATGCGATCTCGTTCGCCGGCAACGTGACGTACAAGAGCGCCGGCGAGCTCGCGCAGGCGGCGAGCGCCGTCCCGGAGGACCGCCTGCTGGTCGAGACCGATGCCCCCTATCTGACGCCGCAGGCGGTGCGCAAGCATCGCAACCAGCCGGCGTACGTCGCGCACACGCTCGCCTTCATCGCCGAGCTGCGGGGCGTCTCGGTGGCCGAGCTCGACGCCACGGTCGAGCGCAACGCGGCGCGCCTCTTCGGCTGGTGAGCAGGGGGCGCGCGGCGGTGGGAGCGAGACCGCGCCGGGGGGGTGGCGCCGGCGGCGAGCCGGGCGAGGCCCCGTCGCAGGCCAGCCTGCGCCGGCTGCGGCGCTTCGGCGTGCGTCCCGACCGCGACCTCGGGCAGAACTTCCTGATCGACTCGAACATCCTCGGCGTGATCGAGCGCGCCGCCGAGCTCGGCCGCGGGGACGTCGTGCTGGAGATCGGCGGCGGCCTGGGCGTCCTCAGCGAGCATCTGGCCGAGCGCGTTGCGCACGTTCACGTAGTGGAGATCGACGAGCGCCTGCGCGAGGCGCTGCTCGACGCGACCTCGGCCCACGCCAACGTGAGCGTGCATTGGGGCGATGCGATGCAGCTCGACCTCGGGGCGCTGCAGCCCACGCCGAACAAGCTCGTCGCCAATCTTCCCTACGACATCGCCGCTGGGGGGATCCTGCGCACGATCGGGATATACCCGACGATGACGCGCTGGGTGGCGATGGTGCAGCGGGAGGTGGGCGAGCGCTTCGCGGCAGCGCCTGGCACGTCGGCCTACGGCGCGCCCTCGGTGCTGGCTCAGCTCTCGTGCGAGGTGCGCGTGCTGCGCTCGGTCTCGCGCAGCGTCTTCCAGCCGGTGCCGAACGTCGACTCGGTGCTGCTGCTGCTCGCGCGCCGCGACGCCGACGACGTTTCGCACGAGCTGCGCGTGCTCGTACGCGACGCCTTCGCGCACCGGCGCAAGACGCTCGCCGGTTCGCTCGCGCTGGCCGCCGGCGCGGCGGAGGGGACGCGCGAGCGGGTCCGCGCCGCGCTGCTGGCGCAGGGCCACCCGGCGGACGTGCGCGCCGAGCGGCTCTCTCCCGAGGACTTCCGCGCGCTGGCGGCCGCGCTGCAGCGGTGAGCGCGTCCGGCGCCTATCGCGCCCTCGCGCCGGCCAAGGTCAACCTCGGCCTCTTCCTCGGCCCGCCTCGAGCCGCCGATGGGCGCCACGAGCTGGTGAGCGTGATGCAATCGATCTCGCTCGCCGATGAGCTCACGCTCGAGCCGGCGCCGCCGGAGGCGCTCGCCGACGAGCTCCTCTGCCCTGGGCTCGCCGGACCGCCGCAGGAGAACCTGGCCGCGCGTGCGCTCGCCGCCTTCCGCGAGGCCACCGGCTGGGACTCCCCGCCCCTGCGCCTGAGCGTGCACAAGCGGATCCCGGTTGCGGCGGGGCTCGGCGGCGGCTCGGCCGACGCCGCGGCGGCACTGCGCCTGGCGCGACATGCCTCCGGCCTCGGCGACGAGGCGCTGCTGCGCGAGTTGGGCGCGGCGCTGGGCGCTGATGTGCCCGCCCAGATAGCGCCGGGACGATGGCTTGCGAGCGGCGCGGGCGAGCGGCTCGCGCAGCTGCCCGACCCGCTGCCGACGCTGGAGCTGCTCGTCCTCCCCTTCGCGGCGCAGCTCTCGACGGCGGCGGTCTATCGGGCGGCCGACGATCTCGGCCTCGCCCGCGGGATGCGGGAACTCGACCACGTTCGCGCCCAGCTGGCGCGCTCGCTCGAGCTCGGCGCGCCGCTGCCGGCGGCGCGCGAGCTGCTGCACAACGATCTGCAGCCCGCCGCGCTCTCGCTCCTGCCCGGTGTCGGCCGAGCGCTCGCGGCGGTCGCCGACGCCGGCGCCGAGCTCGCGCTCGTGAGCGGCTCCGGGCCGACCGTGATCGGCCTGTTCGCCCACGCCAACGCCGCCGGGCGCGTCCGCCGCGCGCTGCTCGACCTGTCCGACCGCGACCCGGCGCCGCTCGCCGCCAGCTCGGTTGGCGCGGCCTTCGGCGCGGTCGTCGAGATGTGACGGCCCGCGCATGCGTCACAATCACGGCTTGGCACGCAACGAGATGAGCATCGCGTGAGCCGCACGACGGTCAACGAGCTGGTCGCGATCGGCGCCGGCACGTTTGCGCTGGCCCTGTATGTCGGGTTGATCCTGGTGCCCGCCTGGACCGCCTACACCCGCCTGTGGCAGCGCGTCGCGGCGACCGTCCTCTCGCTGTACGTGCTGGGCGCGCTCGTCGGCGTCGGCGTCGGCGCGGCCGCCGCCGTCATCTACCTCTGGGTCTAGCGTGCCGGACTACGCGGCGCTCGATGCGATCACCGAGGCGGTCGAGTCCGGCGCAGGGCTGCCTGAGGTCGTGCGCGCCGCCGCCAAGGCGCTCGAGGCGAGCCTGGCCGTGAGCGACGCATGGGGCGCCACGCTCGCCGTCGCAGCACGCTCGCCGGCCGAGGAGCGCGCGTTGCTGTCCCAGGGTAAGGGCGTCACGAGCATCCCGCTGCGCGTCGCCGACACGGTCGTGGGTGCTCTGCACATGCGCGCCAAGACCGAGCCGAGCGCGTCGATGAGGCGCCTGCTGGCGACCATGATCGCCTCGGAGGTGGAGCGCGTGCGCGCGCCCGAACGTGCGTCGGAGACGGCGGCGGCCGACTTCCTGCGCGCACTGCTCGCACGCAAGCTGACCGATCGCGAGGAGCTGCTGGCGCGCGCGGGCGAGCTCTCGCTGGAGGTGCAGGAGGGTGCGAGCATGATCGTGGCCCGCGCCCATCCGCAGGCCCCCACCGACGAGGGTTGGCGCGGGCGCGTGCGGGTCGTCGCAGAGCGCGGCGCCCGCGCCGTGGCGAGCCGCTCGATCGCGGCGCTGTCCGAGCGCGACGGGGTCGCCGGCGCCGAGGTGCTGCTGCTGGTGCCCGGGGGCGAGGAGGCGACGGCGGCGCGCGCCGCCGACGGGATCCTGCGCGAGATGGAGGCGTCCTTGTCCGGGTACACGTTCGCGCTCGGGCGCAGCCGCATCGCCCAGGACCCGGCCGAGCTGCCGCGCGCGGCCAGCGAGGCGCTGCTCGCGGCCAACGTCGCGCACGGCTCGCCCGACGGCGCCGCGCTGGCGTTCGAGCAGACCGGCGCCTACCGCCTGCTGCTGAGCGCCATGAGCGAGAACCCGGCCGAGCTGCAGCGCTTCTACGAGGAGACGGTCGAGCCGCTGGTCGCCTACGACGAGCAGTACGAGACCGACCTCGTGCGCACGCTCGAGGCGTTCCTCGAGGCCGACGGCAACGTCGCCGGTACGGCCCAGCGACTGTTCACCCACCGCCACACGATCTACTACCGCCTGGAGCGGGTGCGCGAGCTCTCGGGCCACGACGTCGGCTCGAGTGACGGGCGCGAGAAGCTCAGTCTCGGGCTCAAGGCGATGCGCGTGCTCGGCATCTCCTCCGCCGACGGCCCCGCCTCGGAGGCGGGCGCCGAAGGGGGACGCGTTCCCCGTCGCTCGGGCCGTACGCCCTGAGCGATCCCCCTAGCGCGAGCGCGTGCCGAACTCGGCGGCGTAGGTGCCGCCGTGCCACTGCCCATCGAAGCCCGAGGGCACCGACGGGGCCACGCCCACGCCGGCGTCGCGGTAGCTGCCGGTGAGGATGATCGCGCGGTGCGGCGGCGAGTGCATCCAGGCGGTCACGATGCCGGCGGGCGTCGCGGCGTGCCCGGTGCCCCAGCCGATGTTCTGAGCAGCATGCAGGTGCAGGCCGGGGTGGTGCGCTACGTAGCTGGAGGCCATGATCCGGGCGAGCGGCGACTTCCCGGAGCTGCTCTGGTCGCCGAAGTAGTGCCCGCCGACCATGTCGCTGGCCTGGCCCGAGGCGATCCGCCCGAGCGAGGAGTTGAAGCGCAGCGGAACGAGACCGTGGGCGATCCGTATCCGATTCATCAGGCACAGCGTGGCGCGGTCGATCAGGGCGGCGTTGCGGCCGTTGGGGGAGGAGCCGGCGCCGGCGCAGGCCGCGCTCGACACGGCCGCGCGCGCGCCCGACCGAGTGCCTTCGGCGGCGCCGGCGGAGGGGAGCCCGAATGCGCTCAGCGCAAGCAGCAGCGCCGCCACGAGGGGTACGCCGGGATGCCTGCGCGCTGTTTCGGCTCCCCTCGGCAAGTGCAAGAATCGTTGCAAACGGACCAGATCGCGGTGCTACATACCCGTTCCGGGCCATTTATTCACGGGTTTTGCGCATTCGCAGACGACCGGCCGGCCTCTATCCTTCAGCGACCCCTTTGGGGGGTCGTCCAATGGCAGGACATCAGGTTTTGGTCCTGAGAATCGGGGTTCGAATCCCTGCCCCCCAGCTTCGATCGAGCTAGCATCCGCAGGGTGACCTCCGCGCCGACGGTCCTCATCCTCGCCGCCGGCCAGGGCACGCGCATGCGCTCGGTGACGCCGAAGGTGCTGCACGATCTGTGCGGCCTGCCGATGGTGCTGTGGCCGGTGCGCGCCGCGCTCGCTGCGGGCGCTGGGCGCGTGGTCGTGGTCGACTCTCCGGCGCGAGCGATCGAGTCGGTGCTGCCGGACGGGGTCGAGCTCGCCGTGCAGGAGCAGTCGGACGGGACGGGCGGCGCGGTGGCCGCGGCGATCGCCCACCTCGACGCGGTCCAGGCGCCGGTGGACGGCACGGTGCTCGTGCTCAGCGGCGACGTCCCGCTGCTCGGAGCGGACGCCGTGCGCGGACTGGCAGAGGCGCACGAGCGCAGCGGGGCCCAGGCGACGATGGTCACCAGCGTCCTCGCCGACCCGAGCGGCTACGGGCGTGTCGTGCGTGACTCAGACGGCGCCGTTCTGCGGGTCGTCGAGACCAAGCGGGACGGCGATGCAAGCGCCGAGGAGCTCGAGATCCAGGAGGTCAACGCGGGCATCTACGCGTTCGCGGCCGACTCGCTGCGGGACGCGCTGCCGCGCCTGAGCGTTGACAACGCCCAGGGCGAGCTGTACCTGCCGCAGGTGCTCGACGAGCTGCGCGCCGACGGAGGCGCGGTGGCCGCCCACCGGCTGGATGATCCGGCGGCGATGCTCGGGGTCAACGACCGCGCGGCGTTGGCTCGCGCACGGCGGCTGGCGCAGCACGCGATCAACCACCGTCACATGCTCGCGGGCGTCGGCATCGTCGACCCCGAGGCGACCGTGATCGACGTCGACGTCCAGATCGGTCGCGACACGACGATCGAGCCGTTCACCTCGATCCGCGGCAGCACGCGGATCGGCGAAGGCTGCACGATCAGGCACTCCTACCTGATCGACTGCGTGCTGGAGGACGGGGCGAGCGTGGGCCCGTTCGGCTACCTGCGCCCCGGGACGGTGCTCCGCGCCGGCGCCAAGGTCGGCACGTTCGTCGAGATCAAGAACTCCGACATCGGCGCGCGCGCCAAAGTCCCGCACCTCTCCTACATCGGCGACGCGGACGTGGGCGAGCAAACGAACCTCGGCGCGGCGAGCATCACGGCCAACTACGACGGTCGCGAGAAGCATCGCACCAAGATCGGAAAGCGCGTCAAGGGCGGCGTCGACACCTCCTTCATCGCACCCGTGACCGTCGGCGACGACGCCTGGACGGCGGCCGGCTCGGTCGTGACCGACGACGTGCCGGACGGCGCGCTGGCGATCGCCCGAGCCCGCCAGAGCAACGTCGAGGGATACGCTGAGCGACGGGGAGCACCTTTACACTCGGAGGAGACATGAGCAGCGCGATCGACACGAGCGCCGCCTCGCGGGCGAGCCTCCCGTTCGATTACAACAAGCGCCTGATGCTGTTCAGCGGGCGGGCCAACCCGCAGCTGGCGATCGACATAGCCGGCAAGCTCGGCGTCGACCTCGGGCCCGTCACCTTGAAGACGTTCTCCAGCGGCGAGGTCTACTGCCGCTACGAGGAGTCGATTCGCGGCGCTGACGTGTTCATCGTGCAGTCGATCTGCGGCAACCCGCACACGGGCATCACGGCCAACGACTCGTTGATGGAGCTGCTGTTCATGATCGATGCCGCCGTCGGGGCCTCGGCGCATCGCGTGATCGCCGTGACGCCGTGGTTCGGATACTCGCGCCAGGACAAGAAGTCGGCTCCGCGCGAGCCGATCTCCGCGCGCCTGGTCGCGCGCATGCTCGAGGCCGCGGGCGCCGATCGCGTGCTCACGATGGACCTGCACGCCGGCCAGATCCAGGGCTTCTTCCAGAAGCCGGTCGATCACATGACGGCGCTGTTCATGCTCACGCAGTACTTCTCCGACCTCGGCCTGCCCGACCTCGTCGTGGTCGCGCCCGACGCGGGCCGCGTGAAGCTGAACAAGAACTTCGCCTCCAAGGTGGGCGCCGAGCTGGCGATCCTCGACAAGGAGCGCCCGGCGCAGCAGGTCGCCGAGATCGGCTACGTGATCGGCGACGTCAAAGGCCGTAACGCCGTGATCGTCGATGACATGATCGATACCGCCGGCACGCTCTGCGCCGCCGCGCGAACGGTCAAGGAGGAGGGCGCCGCGACCGTCTACGCCGCCGCCACCCACGCCGTCTTCTCGGGCGCAGCCTACGAGAACCTGAGCTCCTCGCCGCTCGAGCAGATCGTCGTCACCGACACGATCCCGGTGGGCCCCGGCGCTCCGGCCAACGTGCGCGTGCTGCCCTGCGCGGAGCTGCTGACCGACTCGATTCGCCGCATCTTCGTCGACGACTCCGTCAGCGAAGTGTTCGGCGGCGAGAACCAGCTGTTCTGATCGGCTCGCCACGAAACGAGCCTCCGCTGCGGCGCGTCGGTTGATGTATCTATAGACGCGATGGAGGGATCGCCGGCTCGGCTCGTGCACCGCAATCTGATGGACGTCACGCGCTGGGGGGCGGAAGGATCGCAGGCGAGGGTCGAGGAATCGGACGGTGAGCTGCTGATCGCCAGCCCGGCCTCGCTGCAGTTCCTCAACGCGCTCATGCGCGAGGCTCGCGACGGGGGCGCGGACGAGCTGCTGGAGCGCGCGCGGGACTTCTTCTTCGAGCGCGGACGCGGCTTCGTCGTGTACACGTGGCCTGGGGATCCCGGGCTCGAGCGAGCGACGCTCGCCGCCGGGATGTTCCCCGTGCTCGAGCGCTACCCCGAGATGGTCTGCCGGTCGCCGCTCGAGCCGGTCGCCGGCGAGCTGCGCGCGGTCGGCGACGAGGAGGATGCGGCGGCCGACTGGCGCGTATGCGACGAGGCCTACCCCTCGATCGGGTTCCCACGAGGCATGTTCAGCGAGATCTTCGCGCCGGAGCTGCTGCTCGACGGCGACCGCGTGTGGGCTTGCATCGCGCGCGAGGACGGCCGCCCGGTGGCATGCGCCTCACTCTGGCTCACCTCGGGCGGGGGCTCGACGGTGGGGTTTGTCGGGTGGGTCGCCGCGCTGCCCGAAACGCGCGGACGCGGGCTGGCGGCGGCGTGCATCGTCGCCGCCACGAACAAGGCATTCGAGCTCGGCGCGCAGCTCGCCTCGCTGCAGGCCTCGCCGATGGGGGAGGCGCTCTATCGCAGGCTCGGCTACGAGGAGCTGTTCGCCTACCGGCTGATGGGAGCCGTGCCGCCCGAGCACGCGGCGAGCGGCCTCCCGGCGTCGTGAGCGAGATGCCCGTGCTCGGCCCGACGCGACGGCGCCGCTTGCCCCTGAAACGAACCGTCCTGATCGTCTTGGGGCTGCTGGTGTTCCTTGCGATCAGCGCGGGCCTGGCGCGCTACCTCACGACGGACAACCTCGAACGCGAAAAGGACGTCGCGCTGATCAAAGCCGAGGCGAGAGGCGACGCGGCGAGCATGATCCGCCAGCTGCACGGGTGCGCGAGCAATCCGGCCTGCGTGGCGACCCAGCGCGCAAATGCCGCCAACCCGCGTCTGCGCCGGACGGGGGAGGTGAAGATCCTCTCGCTGACCTCGGCCACGGCCAACGCGCCGACGGACGCCACCGGCCGCACGCGCGTGGCCTGGACGGTGATCGGCGAGCTCCCGGTCGTGCAGTGCATCGACGTGCGCCGCACGGGCAACGTGCTCACCGGCGTCGACGTGACCTTGCTGGGTTTGAGCAAGCCGATCGACAACGAAGGCGATTGCTAGCCGCCCTATCGCCGGCCGATCGATCGCCGTCGGATTGCTAGAGTCCACAGGCTTCCGATGGCCAATGACAGCACAAAACTCGAGGTTCGCAGCCGCGACGCACAGGGTTCGCGAGCGGCAAGGCGCCTGCGCCGCACGGGCCGCGTGCCGGGCGTGCTCTACGGCGGCAACGACGATGCCGTCGGCTTCGACGTCGACGCGCGCGAGCTGCGCTTGGCGCTGGCTCGTTCGGGCGCCGTGCTCGACCTGAGCGTCGACGGCGCCAAAGCCACGCCGGTCGTGCTCAAGGAGGCCCAGCGCGATCCCGTGCGCGGCGAGACGGTGCACGTCGATCTCCTGCGCGTGCGACTGGATCAGGCGATCCACGCGGTCGTGCCGCTCGAGCTCACCGGTGTCGACGATGCCCCGGGTGTCAAGGAAGGAGGCATCCTCGAGCAGATCGTCCGCGAGCTGAACGTCGAAGCGCTGCCGACCGCGATCCCCGAGTCGATCCTGCACGAGGTCGGCGAGATGGAGATCGGCGACACGATCGGGCTCGAGGCGGTCGTCATGCCCGACGGCGTGACGCTGCTCGACGAGGTCGAGGACACGGTCGTGGCCACGCTCTCCCCCCCGAAACTGCAGGCCGAAGCGGAGGAGCTCGAAGCCGAGACGGAGCTCGTCGGCGAGGGCGAGGAGGGCGAGGAGGGCGCCGAGGCGGCGGTCGCCGAGGGCGAGGAGTCCGGGGGCGGCGACGAGTCCGGCGGCGGCGAGGAGTAGCCGCTGCGACGTCCGTTTGGCGGGCGCGCCGGCCGTGGTCGCGGCGAGGACCGCGGCGGCGGCTCGATCGACTGGCTGATCGTTGGCCTGGGCAACCCCGGGCCGGAGCACGCGAAGACGCGTCACAACGTCGGCTTCATGGTCGCCGAGGAGCTCGTGCGCCGTTGGGAGTTGGGGCGCGGCAGGGATCGCTTCCGCGGGCGCATCGTCGAGGGGCGCGTGGGCGGCGGCGAGCCAGGCGCTGCGCTGGGCGAGCCGGGCCCGCGCGACCCGGCGCGGGTCGCCGTGCTGTGCCCGCAGACGTACATGAACGACGCGGGGCGCTCGGTCGGCCCGGCGCGCGGCTCCTACAAGCTGCCGCTCGAGCGTGTGCTGGTCGTGCACGATGAGATCGACCTGCCCTTTGGCGAGGTGCGCTCGCGCACGGGAGGCGGGTTGGCCGGGCACAACGGCCTGAAGTCGATCAAGCGCGAGCTCGGCAGCGGCGAGTTCACGCGCGTGCGCGTGGGGGTGGGCCGGCCCGACAGCACCGACCCCGAGATCGTCTCGGCCTGGGTGCTCGGTCGCTTTGGCGAGGGCCAACTGGCAGTCGCTGAGCTCGTCGAGCGTGCTGTCGAGGAGGTCGAGCGGCTCATCCTGACCGGGGACGTAGACGGCTGAGAGGCGGGGGCCCGCGCCGGGCCGCGGCACGCCCGCAGCCGCCTGAGCGGCCGTTGTCCGCCTCTATTGTGTGAGCGCCACGCATGCCGCTCCGACCGCTTCTCGCCCATCTGCAAGAAGACCCCGCCGCGCAGGCGCTCGCCCGCGATGGCGGCCGCGCGTTCGTCTCCTCCTCGCTGCGGCCGTACGCGATCGCGGCGCTCGCCGACGCCGACGAGCGCTCACGCTCGCGCGGGCACCTGGTCGTCGTCGGCGACGACCGCGCGGCGCGCGATCTCGCGGCGGATCTGCGCGCGTGGCTTGCGCCTCGCCGCGTGCGCTACTACCCGACGCGCGGCGTCACCTACGAGTCCCACCTGACGCCTCCTGCGCACCTCGTCGGACTGCGGATGGCGGCGCTCGATGCACTGCTCGACGATGGGGCGGGCGCGGGCGCGGGTGGGGCAGGCGGCGTGGATGGCGGCGGGGTGGACGGCGGGGGTGGCCCGGTCGTCGTCGTCAGCGCCGTGGCGCTGTCGGAGAAGGTGCCCGACCCGGCGCTGCGCCCACACTCGTTCAAGCTGCGCGTGGGCGAGCTGCTCGACCTGGATGAGTGCGCGGCCGAGCTGGTCGCAGCGGGTTACGAGCGCGTCGACCAGGTCGAGGAGCGCGGGCAGTTCGCGATGCGCGGCGGCCTGCTCGACGTCTACCCGGCGACGGAGGAGCGCGCCGTGCGCGTCGACATGTTCGACGTCGAGGTCGAGTCCCTGCGGTGGTTCTCGACGTTCACCCAGCGTTCGTTGGGCGAGGTGAGCGAGGTCGAGATCGCGCCGGCGGCCGAGCTGGCCGAAGAGCACCGGGCGCTGGCGGAGATCGCGGGCGAGGAGCTGGCCGCCGGCCGAGGCGGGGCGAGCTCAGCGGCTGACGGCGACGGCGCGGTGGCGCGCCCGGACATCGCAGAGCTGCTTCCGGTCGAGCGTTTCGGCGCGCTGCTGGAGTTGATCGGAGACGACACGGAGCTACTCGTGGCGGCGGAGGAGGAGCTGGCGCCGGCGCTGAGCGACCATTGGAGCGACGTGTGCGCGGCCTTCGGCGACGACGATGCGCACCACCTCTACGTCAGCCCCGAGACCGTGCACTCGGCGCTCGAGCAGCGGGCCCGCATCTGGCTGTCGGCGATCTCGGCCGACCAGCCGATCGAGCTGCGCGCGCAGGCGGCCGACACGATGGCTCGCTCGCTGGCCGAGGCTGAGCCGGAGCTCGAGAAGCTGGTGCGCTCCGGCTATCGCACGGTCGTTGCGTTTCCCCGCCGCGGCGAGGGCGAGCGCGCCGCCTACAACCTCGCCCGCGTGAAAGCGAGCTGGCTGGGGGAGGGCGTCGACGCCGGGATCACCCCGCAGGAGCCCTCGCTGCGCTTCGCGGCGGCGTCGCTGCGCGAGGGCTTCGTCGCGCCGTCGTTGAAGCTGGCGGTGTTCCCCGAGCACCGCCTGCTGCGCCGCCGCCGGGCCGAGCGGGGCGGCGCCGATCGCGCCGGCGCGGGCGGCCGCGGCGGCCCGCGCCGCGGTGCGCTGCGCACGTTCGCGGACCTGCGCGCGGGCGATGTGGTCGTGCACGAGGACCACGGCGTCGCGCGCTTCGCCGGCTTTGAGACTCGCACGGTGGCGAGCGTCACGCGGGACTATCTCTACCTCGAATACCAGGGCGACGACCGTGTCTTCGTCCCAGTCGATCAGCTGGCGAAGATCTCGCGCTACGTCGGAGCCGGGGGCGATAGCCCGTCGCTGTCGAAACTCGGCGGCACGCGTTGGGAGACGATGAAGGCGCGTGCGCGGCGGGCGGCGCAGGAGCTCTCGGGCGAGCTGCTCGGACTCTATGCCGAGCGCCGCCGGCGCACGGGCCACGCGTTCGCGGAGGACTCCGACTGGCAGCGCGAGTTCGAGCAGGCGTTCGCGTTCACCGAGACGCCCGATCAGCGCGATGCGATCGAGCTGGTCAAGGCCGACATGGAGACCCCGCGCCCGATGGACCGCTTGATCTGCGGCGACGTGGGCTACGGCAAGACCGAGGTCGCGCTGCGCGCCGCGTTCAAGGCGGCGCAGGACGGCAAGCAGGTGCTGATGCTCGTACCGACGACGATCCTCGCGCTGCAGCACTTCGGCACCTTCTCCGAGCGCCTGGCGGACTACCCGATAACGATCGACCAGGTCTCGCGCTTCCGCACGGCAGCGGAGCAGAAAGAGGCGGTCAGGGGCTTTGCCGAGGGCCGTGTCGACATCCTGATCGGGACCCACCGGGTGCTCTCGCGCGACGTGCGCGCGAAGGACCTCGGTCTGCTGATCGTCGACGAGGAGCAGCGCTTCGGCGTAAAGCAGAAGGAGCTCTTGCGACAGCTGAAGCTGCGCGTGGACGTGATCGCGATGTCGGCCACGCCGATCCCGCGCACGCTGCAGATGTCGCTGGCCGGGCTGCGCGACATCTCGGTGATCGAGACGCCGCCGGAGGGGCGGCGCCCGGTGAAGACGTACGTCGGCGAGTACGAGGAGGAGCTCGTCAGGCGCGCGATCATGCGCGAGCACGCGCGTGGGGGACAGGCGTTCTTCCTGCACAACCGCGTTGAGTCGATCGAGGAGACGGCCGAGCGCCTGCGCGCGCTGTGTCCGGGCGTGCGCTTCGCCGTCGCCCACGGGCAGATGGGCGAGGGCGAGCTCGAGGCGGTGATGCTCGACTACCTGCGTGGCGGCGCCGAGGTGCTCGTGTGCACGTCGATCATCGAGTCGGGCATCGACATTCCCCAGGCGAACACGCTGATCGTCGAGCACGCCGACGGCTTCGGCCTCGCCCAGCTCTACCAGATCCGCGGTCGCGTGGGTCGTAGCCGCGAGCGCGCATATGCGTACCTGCTCTACGACTCGGCGGCGGCGCTGACCGAGGAGGCCGCCCAGCGGCTGTCGGCGCTGTCGGACTACACCGAGCTCGGCGCGGGCTTTCAGATCGCGATGCGCGACCTGGAGATCCGCGGCGCCGGCAATCTGCTCGGTGACGAGCAGTCGGGGCACGTGGCGGCGCTCGGCTTCGAGCTGTACATGCAGATGCTCGATGAAGCGGTGCGCACGGCCGAACGCGACGCCGGCGCCGCTCACGACGGTGCCGGCGGCGAGCTCGAGCGACCCGACCCGGTGCGCCTGGACGTGAACGTCGATGCCTACGTACCCGCCGACTACATCCACTACGAGCAGGCCAAGATCGATGTGCACCGCCGCGTCGCGGGCGCGCTGGAGGTGGCCGATGTCGAGCAGCTGCGCGAGGAGCTGGAGGACCGTTTCGGACCGGTGCCCGAGCCGCTCGAGAACCTGCTCGCGCTGCAGCGCGCGCGGATCAAGTTCGGGCAGGCGGGAGCGCGCACGGTGAGCTTTCGCGGCGACCGCCTCGCGGTCGTGCCGATCCAGCTCGACTCGCGCCGGGCCAAGCGCCTGCGCGAGGAGCTGCCGGAAGCGCTGTACGAGTCGGGCCGCTCGCAGATGTCGATGCGCGTGGCCGAGGATGCAAACGAGCGATTCCCATCGGTCGTGCGCGCCGCCGATGTGCTGCTCGCGGTGATGCGCGAGGCCGCCTGAGGCCGTCCGCCACCGGCGCGACGGCTTAAGATTCAGTTTATTGGCTCGTTAAGCACGGCTTTGTGCGTTCCGCTAGAGTGCCCGCGTCGTGCCCAGAGCTTTCCGAATCACCACGGCGCTTGGCGCCGTTTTGTTTGCCTTCGTCGGCCTCGCCGCGTGCGGCGGCATTCCCGGCGACGCGGTCGTCTCGGTCGACGGCAAATCGATCAAGAAGGACACCTTCAACCACTGGATGGCTGTGGCCGCGGCTTCGAGTGCGACCACCGCAGGGGCCAAGCCGGCGATCCCCGATCCGCCGAAGTACACGCAGTGCATAGCGCGCTTGAAAGCTCAGTCGAAACCGGCCAAGGGCCAGGCGCCGCCGACCGAAGCAGCGCTCAAGTCCCAGTGCGAACAGCAGTACAAAACGCTGCAGCAGGAGGTGCTCGGCTTCCTCATCTCCTCGTCCTGGGTGATCGGCGAAGCGGACTCGCTCGGCGTGAAGGTCTCCGACAAGGAAGTCAAGAAGCAGTTCGAAAAAATCAAGAGCCAGCAGTTCCCGAAGGCAGCGGAATTCGAAAAATTCCTGAAAACGTCGGGCCAGACGGTGTCAGACCTGCTGCTCCGCGTGAAGCTGAACCTGCTCTCTTCGAAAATCCAGCAGAAGATCGTCAAAGAGAAGTCGAAAGTCAGCCACAAGCAGATTGAAACGTATTACAAGAACAACCCCAAACGGTTTGGCGTCGCTGAAAAGCGCGACCTCCTGATCATCCTCACCAAGACGGAAGCGCAGGCGAAGAAGGCCAAGCAGGAAATCGAATCGGGCAAGAGCTTCGAAAGCGTCGCAAAGCGCGTCTCGATCGATCCGACGAGCAAGGCCAACGGCGGCAAGCTCACGGGCGTGGTCAAAGGCCAGGAGGAGAAGTCGCTCGACGCGGCCGTCTTCACCGCCAAGAAGGGCGTGCTGGTCGGCCCGGTCAAGACGCCGTTCGGCTACTACATCTTCCAGGTCGTGAAGATCACGGCCGGCAGCCAGCAGTCGCTGAAGCAGGCCGAAGCGTCGATCAAATCGCAGCTGACCGCGACCCAGCAGCAGGCTGCGCTGAGCAAGTTCGTCAAAGAATTCAAAAAGAAGTGGACCGCGAAAACGGAATGCCGCGCTGGCTACACGGTCGCCGACTGCAAGGGCTACAAAGCGCCGAAGACCACGTCCTCGCCGGCGGCCACGACCCCGTCGACGACGCCCACCACGACCAAATAGGCCCGGCCGGAGCGGTGCCGGCAACGCGGATCGGGGCGGGGCTCCGCGCAGAGGGTGAGGGAGCGTCAGGGGGCGCGTGGCATGGGTGAGATCGAGCGCGTGCACGCGCGCCAGATCCTCGACAGTCGCGGCAACCCCACGGTCGAGGTCGAGGTCGGGCTGCGCTCCGGAGCACACGGTCATGCGGCGGTGCCATCGGGGGCCTCGACCGGCGAGTTCGAGGCCACCGAGCTGCGCGACGGCGGCGAGGCGTGGGACGGCAAGGGCGTCACGCGCGCCGTGGCGAACGTCAACGGCGAGATCACAGCCGCCGTCGCCGGCCGCGACGCGGCCGACCAGCAGGGCCTCGACGAGGCGCTGATCGCGCTCGACGGCACACCGAACAAGTCGCGACTTGGCGCCAACGCGATCCTGGGCGTCTCCCTGGCGGCGGCACACGCGCAGGCCGCCGAGGAGGGGATGGCGCTGTGGCGCTATCTCGGCGGTGAGGCCGCCCACGTCCTGCCCGTGCCGATGATGAACGTGCTCAACGGGGGCGCCCACGCGGACAACAAGGTCGACTTTCAGGAGTTCATGGTCGTTCCCTGCGGCGCGAGCAGCTTCTCGGAGTGCCTGCGCATGGGTGCGGAGGTCTTCCACGCGCTCAAGCGCACGCTGCATCAGCGCGGGCTGAGCACGGCGGTCGGCGACGAGGGTGGCTTCGCCCCCGATCTCGGCTCAAACGAGGAGGCGCTGAAGATGCTCGTCGCAGGCATCGAGGCCGCCGGCTACGAGCCCGGCACGGACGTCGCGATCGCGCTCGACCCGGCCTCGAGCGAGCTCTTTGAAGGGGGCGCCTACGTGCTCGAGCACGAGGGCCGCACGCTCAGCCCCCAGGAGCTCGCCGACTACTGGGCCGACCTCGTAGGGCGCTACCCGATCGTGTCGATCGAGGACGGCATGGACGAGGAGGACTGGGACGGCTGGAAGACGCTCACCGACCGCGTGGGCGCTGAGGTGCAGCTGGTCGGCGACGACCTGTTCGTGACCAACACGGGGCGGCTGCGCCGTGGTATCGAAGCCGGCGTGGCCAACTCGATCCTGCTGAAGGTCAACCAGATCGGAACGCTCTCGGAGACGCTCGAGGCGATCGCGCTGGCGCGCGAGGCCGGATACACCGCGGTGATGAGCCATCGCTCGGGCGAGACCGAGGACGTCACGATCGCCGATCTGGCGGTGGCAACCGGCTGCGGCCAGATCAAGACCGGCGCCCCGTCGCGCTCGGATCGCGTCGCCAAGTACAACCAGCTGCTGCGGATCGAGGAGCAACTGGGCGCAGACGCCGAATTTCCCGGCCGCTCGGTCTTCCGCTAGCTCGGGCAGGAGCCAGCGCGCCGGCCGCGAATGCGGTTGGTATGCCAGGAGCCTTCGCCCCCTCGGCCCGTGCCCGCGCCTCGGCGGCGCCGCGAGCCCGCGCGAGCGCCCGTGCTCGGACCCGCTCGGGCGCCGGCGCCTCGCTTCCGCGCGTGCGTTGGGACCGGCTGGGGCGCCTTGCGATGCTGTTCGTGCTGGCGGCGCTGCTGTACCTCTATCTGAGCGCCGGCATTCGCATGCTCTCGACCTGGCAGCAGTCGCGGCACGACAAGGCCACGGTTGCCGCGATGGAACACGAACACCGGGCGCTCGTGCGCCAGCGCGAAGCGCTCGGCAGGCGCGGAACGACCGAAACGCAGGCGTACCAGCTCGGCATGAAGCGGCCGAACGAGCGCCAATACATCATCTCGGGACTGCCGTCCAACTGAGCCGGGCGCCGCTGCTAGCCTCGGCGCGATGTCGTTCGAGACGGCCAACTACCAGTGGCAGCAGGGCGAGCGTCGGCTGCGTTCAGAGCCGGCCGAGCGCCGGCCGCTTCTGGATCGAGTCACCGAGGCGCTCGTGGCCGAGCTGCGACGCCGGCTCGGTGGGCGCTTCTCCTCGGCCGAGCTCGTGGCCCTGTATGAAGCCGGCACCTCCTGGTGCCTGCAGATCGCGATGAAGGTCGCGCCTGAGGATCCCTGGGCCTGGAACGCGGGTGTCGTCGTCGATGCCGCCTTTGCTCGCTATCTGCGCGAGGCGGCCGACTATGCCGGCGGGCGCAGGGAGATCCGCGCCTAGCCGCACCGGCAGGCGCGGCCGGAGGAAGGCCTAGGCGTCCTCGCCGATGCGGCGGATGATGATGCAGTCCTCCTCGACGGCGACCTCGACGGGCCGGTGTCCGGCCCAATGCTCGGCGTAGATCGGGTTGTCCTGGATCGCCGGGTCCAGCCACAGGCCGTAGCCCTCCTCGCCGTGGTCGAACGTTCCCTCCAGCGGGCCCGCGTTGGCGGCGGTGGAGCGCGATCCGAGGACCCTGCGCCCGCGGCCCGCGCGCCGGCGGCGGGTGCGTGGGCGCGGCGCGTCCTCATCCTCCTCGGCACCCGCCTCGGTGTCGCGATCGGCCTTCTCGTCGGCTTCGGCCCGGGCGCGCTCGGCCTCGACTTCGGCCGCCTCGAGCTCGGCGGCGATCAGCGCGTCGTCCTCGGCGCGCAGGTCGATCTCGTCCGGATAGTCGGAGGCCGCGGCGGACTCAGTGGCGTCCTCCTCGATCAGGTCGTTCTGGCGCTTGAACTGTTCGATGTCTCGCACGCTGACCTCGAGCTGGTGGGCGACCCAGGCGTCGGTACGACCTTGGCGCACCCAGGCGCGGATCTGGTTGAGGTTGGGGCGCAGTGATTTACGAGGCATCGACGGCCCGGGAGACTAGCGCATGGGGCGAGCGACGAGCCGCATGAGGCGAGCGCCCGGCGACGGGCCGAAGGCGAGCGCCAAATGTCCGCGAAGAGCTGGATCGCCCCTCGCTTTCCCCCGGTGCTCGGACTATGCTTGGCGCACCGGTGGTCCGGGGGGTCGTGCCGGGTGAGAGGCCAACAGGAAGGTGCACTGAATGCTGGTTCTGACGCGCAAGTCCAACCAGAGCATCATGATCGGCGACGATGTTGAGATCTCGGTGCTTTCGGTCATGGGCGAGAAGGTGCGTATCGGCATCCAGGCGCCACAGGAGATCCCTGTGTTCCGCAAGGAGATCTACCTCGAGATCCATCGCGAGGACGGCACGCTCGACGAAACCGGCACCGAGGACGCGGCGCGCGCCGAGGTCAACGACGCGCTGGGCGAACTCGGCGTAGACGACCGCTAGACGACTGCTGACCTGCGTCTCGCAGCGTCCTCGGTCGCTCGCGTGCAAAGCACGCCACGCTCCCTGCGTCCTTGCGAGACTTGATCATCAGTCGTCTAGGGCTGGGCGACCGCCTACGAGGCTTTCGCTAGGGCCTGGGTATCTCTTGGGCCTGGGTAGCGCCCACGCCCTACCCGAGCAGCAGATACAACGTGCGGAACATCACGACCGTGACGATCGCGGCGGTCAGGATCAGCGTGAGCACCAGCAGCGCGAAGCGCATCGACCCGCGCTTGTGGCGGCGGTCGACCTCGCGCTTGAGCGTTCGCTGCTCGGCGGTGCGACGCAGCGAATCGCGTCGATGCCGGTCGAGCGAGATCTCTTTGATGAACGCCTGCTCGAGCTCGGCCAGGCTCTGTTTCATTTTCATGACACCGACGGCGCCTCGCCGCCTCTGGCTGCATCCTCAGTCGCTCGCGTACCGAAGCCGGGAGACACTCGCTCCGCTCGCATCCCCGTTTCGGTCAGCACGCCACGCTCCCTGCGTCCTTGCCAGTGACGGCGATCCATCCGTCGATGGCCGATCGCGCTTTCAACAACGGGGTCGACCTCAAGACGCGACTGGGGTCTTGCCCTCGGCGCGCTCGTAGACCTTGACGAAGCGCAGGTAGTTCTCGGCGATCTTTGCGGCGCCGGCGGCGCGCTCGATCTTGCCGTCGACGTAAGCCTTGAGCGGGTCCCACCAGATCGAGCGCCCGATCGCGAAGCCGACGAACCCCTCGACGGGGGCGGCCGCCGCCAGCCACTGGTCGACCTTGTCGTCGTCGGCGCCGCGGCCGAGCACGACGCAGACGACGCCGTCGCGCCCACCGACGCGGGCCTGCTTGGCGAGCATCTCGCAGTCGGAGCGCTCGTCGACGCCCTCGATCTTCCAGATGTCGACCTCGATCCCGGCGTCCTGGATCTCGGCGATCGTGCGGCGCATCAGCTGCGGGCGCAGCTCGGCGTCGTAGCGGTCGCTGTCGCCGTCGACCGACTGCAGCTGCGCCTCCTCGGCCGGCACGAGCAGCTCGAACAGGAACTTGCGGTCGTGCTCCTTGAGCCAGTCGCTCAAGCGCTTGAGCTTGCCGAGCTGCGTGGCGTTTTCGCCCTCGTCGCCGTCGGGGTTGTAGCGCACGAGCACCTTCGTGAAGTCGGGGTCGAACTCGAGGATGTGCTCGCCGAACTCGTCGCCGTACTGGAAGTCGAACATGTTCTGACCCGAGCGCTCGGCGGGCATCGCGAGCTTCAGACCGCGCCCGCGCGCCTCCTCGGGCACGGTTGAGCCGAACTGCTCGTCGACGAGCACGCCGGTGACCGAGGCGTCTGCGCCGGAGGCGACCGCCTGCAGGACTCCCTCGAAGATCAGGTGCTTGGCGTCGGCGATGATCGCGGTCTGCTCCGCGTCGGGCTCCCCCTGGATGCCGAAGAACTTCTTCTGGAAGGAGCCGCGGTGGTCGAAGGCGAGGATGTAGAGCTTCTGGTCGTATCCGAGAGTCATGCGGGTGAGTATCGCAAAGGCGCCTCGGCCGGGGCCGGGAGCCACTTAGAATGGGCTGGGATGTCTCCGGGCGCGGATCTGTTCATCGTCTGCAAGCACTGCGGATCGGAGGTGAGCCCGTACATCACCGAGTGCCCATACTGCGGGCACCGGCTGCGCAAACGCGCGCCGAAGCTGCCGCGAGAGGGCGGCTCGGTGCGGCCGCGGCGCGGCGTGCTCGGCCGGCTCGGCCCGCGGTCGTCCGGCGAAGGGGAGGGCGAAGCGCCGATGCCGGTGCGCAAGCCTCGCCGGCGCCGCGTGCCGGCGCTCACGGGTGCGCTCGCCGCCCGCCCGTACGCGACGATCGGCGTGATCGTCGCCAGTTGCGTGGTGTGGGTGCTGCTGCGGGCGGGCTACGTGGCGGCCGACAAATTCGTCATCGCCGGCCCTCTGAACGGCGATTGGTGGAAGCTGTTCAGCACGCAGGTCTCCTACCTCAACGGCTGGTACGCCTTCTTCACGCTGCTCGTGATCGCCATCTTCGGCTGGTTGGTCGAGCGCCGCTACGGTCCGGCCGTGGTGCTCGCGCTGTTCTTCGGCGCCGGCGCCGCCGGCGCGCTGGTCGCGCTCGCCGCCTACCCCGCCGGCGCGCTCGCCGTCCACCCCGGCGCGGTCGTCGTCGGCGGCAACGCCGGCGCCCTCGCACTGCTGGCGGCCTGGGCCGCGCCCGATCTGACCGACGCGCGCGCCGGGCGCTACTACGAGGGCGACCTGCTCGGCGCCGGCGCACTTGCGGCGCTGCTGCTTGCGATCCCGTTCGCCCGCGGCGAAGCGAGCTGGCTGGCGGGCGTCGTGGGCGGCGCGATCGGGCTGCTCGTCGGGCTGGGGCTGCCGCGCGTCGAGCACGCCAGGATGTGATGATGGAGCAGTCATGTCGATGACCAACGCGGTGGTTCTGATCGAGGCCGGGCGCGACGCGTTCTCGACGCTCGGGAGCGAACTCGCGGACATAGAGGGCGTTGCGGAGGCTTACTCGGTCACGGGCGAATGGGATTTCGTGGCGATCGTGCGCGTCCCCGACCACGAGCAGCTGGCGGATGTCGTGACGGCGGCGATCGGCGGACTACCCGGCGTGACCCGCACGCAGACGATGGTCGCGTTCGCCGCATTCTCGCGGCACGACCTCGAAGCGCTGTTCTCGATCGGGGAGTAGACGCCCACAGCGATGGCCTCCGTGCCGATCAAGCCCGAGTACGGGCCCACGCTCGGGCGGCTGCTGTCGCCGCGCTGGAATGCGGCCTCGCCGTTCACGCGCTGGCTCGTGCGGGCTGGCGCGGTGGGCTTGATCGCCCTGCTCGTGGGCGTCTTCCTGACGCTCGAGAACGCCCACTACTCCCACGACGGCAGCCTGCCGTTCAGCTTCAGCTACCGCGGCCTCTACCGGGTGGCGCCCGACCGCGGCGGCTACGTCAAGCTCGAGCGTCACAGCGCCGACGGCCCGCTGCTGGACTCGTTCGCCGTCGAGCCCCTGACGCTGCCGCCCTACACGGGCGGGCAGACCGGCGAGCTGGCGCTCTACTCGGCCGCATACATACAGCACCTGCGTGCCAGCGACCGCGACTTCGTGCTCCGCGGCGAGGGCAAGACGCGCGTCAACACGGTCCCGGCCTACCAGGTCGTCTACACGACCACGGTCGGCGGGCAGGAAATGTACGGGCGCAACGTGCTGCTGCTGCGCCAGCGCCCGCGGGCGCGTCGCGGCGTGAATATCGTGATGCTGACCTCGCCCACGGCCAACGCGCAGGTCACCTCGCCGATGGAAGTCGCCTCCGAGGGCGTGCTCCTGCGGGCCGTGAAGACTTTCACGCTCGGCTAGCGCCCGCCGAGCCGCGGCGTCGCGTCGCGGCGCGATCGCTCAGCGCAGGCGAATGCGAGCGCCCCAGCGCCGGCTGACCGAGCCTCCGTGATGGGCCGGGGTGCCGCCGGTGGCGGTCGTCTCCTGCGGGGCGGGCGCCTGGTCCTGCGGCGGCGCAGGCGGCGCCGTTTCAACGGTGCTGGTGGTGGTCGTGGCGGGCGCCGGCGCCGTGGGGGCCGCGCCTTCCGGGCTCTGCGCCGGGGCTTGAGCGGGCGTTTCCGTCGCGACCGGGCCGCTGGTCGTGCCGCTGCTCGGCGGCGGCGTGCCGGCGGGCGGCGTGCCTTCCGAGGGGGCGGGCGTCGTCGTCGCGGTCGTCGTCGCCGTCAGTTCGCTCGGCTGGGGATCGGCCGTGGCCGCGCTCGGGAGCTGCGTCGACTCGGAGGTGACCTGGGTGACCGGCGGTTCGGCTGCGGGCGGCGTCGTGGTGGGGGTCGCGGGCGCGACGGGCGCCGGCGCCGGCACGCTCTCCTCCGCCGCCGAAGCGCTCTTGGCGAGGGCGCTCCGGTGGGCTCGCGCCGCGGCTGCGGAGCGATGGTGGTGCGCGACGCTGGTCGGCTGGGCGCGTTCCTCGGCGATCACGGGCTCGGCCACCGTGCTCGCAACCTGCGTGGAGGAGGCGCTGCGCGCGGCGCGGTGGCGGTGCGAGGACTGGTCGGCCGCGACGCCGGCGCCGACGATCGCCGCCGCGGCGAGGCCGGCGACGGCCTTGGTGGCGAGCGCACCTGCGCCGACCGTGAAGATCCCGCCGGCGCCGGCTCCGCCCGCCGCACCGGCGGCCGCGCCCACGGTTGCGCCGGCCCCTCCGGCGAGCTGCGCGCTGCCGGCCGAGGCCGAGCCGAGCTTGGCCAGCCCGAATTTGGCGATCAGCACCTTTTTGAAGAGGAACAGCGGGCCGACCGGCAGGATCGCGGCGAGCGCGTGGTTGGTCTCCTTGAGCTGCTTCTTGAAAGAGCGACAGCGCTCGCAGCCGCGCACGTGGCGTCGGGCGGGCGCACTCAACTTGATCAGCCCCTCGGCGACCTCTCCGAGCTCCAGCCGGACTTCCTCGCAGCTGAGCTTGCGCGCCTCGGCGGCCTCGGCCAGGGAGATGCGCGCCCGCACGAGCAGCGACTTGACCGAGGGCACGGTCGTCTCCATCGCGTGCGCGATCTGCTCGTAGGAGAGCGCGTCGATCTCGCGCAGCAGAAGCGCGGTGCGCTGGGTCTCGGGCAGGTCGTGCACGTCTGAGAGCAGCTCGCGGAAGCTCTCGCGACGGATCGCGCGGTCGCCGGTCGACATGCCGTGGTCGGCGAAGTGGACGTCCATCGAGTCGACGCCGACGGCCGTCGCACGGCGCAGGTGGTTGAGCGAGCGGTTGCGGGCGATGCGGTAGAGCCACGGCCTGACGTTGATCTCGCGTTCGTCCGCCAGCACGGCGTTGAAGGCGGCGGCGAAGACCTCCTGCAGCACGTCCTCGGCGTCCTCGCGCGAGCCGAGCATGTGCCTGCAGAAGGACAGCAGGCGCGATTGGTAGCGGGAACAGAGCGCCTCGAACGCGGCCGGCTGACCGCGACGCGTCAGCGCGATCAGGCGCTCGTCGGACTGGAGTCGCAACAGGGGCGTCGGCCCGCGCAGGGCGGGGGCGACGACGCGCGAATGTGAGAGAGCGGAAGCCTCCATCCGGAGTCCATTACCTCATCCAGACCTAAATACACGCTAACAACGCCCGAGTTGCGGCCTTGTGGAGCCGATTGCGGCTCCCATAGACTGGCTCGGGAGCGCTCGCAGCGGGGCTCGCCCGGGTGGCGGAACGGTAGACGCAATCGACTTAAAATCGATGGCCTTGACGGCAGTTGTGGGTTCGACTCCCACCCCGGGCACTCCTCGCGCCCGCCGTACGACGGCTGGACGCTTGATCGAGGCGCGCCGATCCCGAGGCGCCCGCGCGGCGCTCTCGGCAGCGCAGGCGGACGCTGCGCCGAGCGGGTAGAGTCGCGCGCATGTCGAGCGAGCGCACGCAGGAGGCGGAGGCCACGCAGGGCGAGAGCTTCCACGGCGGGCGGCTGATCGCACGGCGTCTGAAGGCGCACGGCGTGAGCAAGCTGTTCACGCTCTCCGGTGGTCATCTCTTCTCCATCTACGATGGCTGCCGCGAGGAGGGGATCGAGATCGTGGACGTGCGCCACGAGTCAACCGCCGCGTTCGCGGCCGAGGGCTGGGCGAAGGTGACGCGCGAGGTCGGCGTCTGCGCGCTGACGGCCGGACCGGGCGTGACCAACGGGATGAGCGCGATCGCCTCGGCGCAAGCCAACCACTCGCCGATCGTCGTGCTCGGCGGGCGCGCCCCGGCGCTGCGCTGGGGGCAGGGCTCGCTGCAGGAGATCGACCACGTCCCGTTCGTGCGGCCGCTGACGAAGCTGGCGGCGACGGCCGGCGGGACGGAGGAGATCACGGGCTTGACCGACCTCGCCTTTCAGGCGGCGCTTGCACCGCATGGAGGACCGACTTTCGTCGACTACCCGCTCGATTACGTGTTCATGGAGGCCTCCGAGCACGACGTCGAGCCGATCGTGGCGAGTGCGCAGAGGGCTTCGGCGCAGGCGATCGAGCGCGCAGGCGAGCTGTTGCGCGAAGCCGAGCGGCCGGTGATCATGGCCGGCACCGACCTGTATTGGGGCCACGGCGAGGGCGCCCTGCTGGAGCTCGCCGAGGCGCTGCGCATCCCCGTGTTCCTCAACGGCCTGGCGCGCGGCTGCGTTCCGGCCGACCACGAGCTGTTCTTCTCTCGCGCGCGCTCGCAAGGGCTGAAGGGCGCCGATGTGGCACTCGTGATCGGCGTGCCGATGGACTTCCGCCTGGCCTTCGGCGCCGCCTTCGGCGAGGAGACCGAGATCGTCGCGATCGACGTCGCCGAACCCGAGCGGGCGCACCCGCGCGCGGTGGCGGCCGAGTGTTACGGCTCGCTGACGGACACGCTCACCGACCTGCGCTCGGCGGCGGGCTCGCGCGCGCTCTCGAGCGAGAGCTGGATCGGCGAGCTGCGCTCCGTCGAGAGCGAACGGCGCGAGGGTGAGCGGGCCGAGCGCGAGGATGACCGCGCGCCGCTTCATCCGATGCGGCTGTATGCCGAGCTCGGCGACGTGCTCGACCGCGACGCGATCGTGATCGGCGACGGCGGCGACTTCGTCTCCTATGCCGGGCGCGTGATCGACAGCTACCAGCCCGGCTGCTGGCTCGACCCGGGGCCGTTCGGGTGCCTCGGCACGGGGCCCGGCTATGCCCTCGCCGCCAAGCTCGCCCACCCGCAGCGCCAGGTCGTGCTGATGCTCGGCGACGGCGCCTTCGGCTTCTCGGGGATGGAGTTCGACACGCTCGCGCGCCACGGCGTGAACGTGGTCGCTGTGATGGGCAACAACGGCATCTGGGCGCTCGAGAAGCACCCAATGGAGTTCCTCTACGGCTATTCCGTCGCGGCCGAGCTGCGTCCGGGGACCCGCTACGACGAGGTCGTCGCCGCGCTCGGTGGCCACGGAGAGCTGGTCGAGCGCGCCGCGGATCTGAAGCCGGCGCTGGCCCGCGCCTTCGAGGCGGGCAAGCCGGCGCTCGTCAACGTGCTCACAGACCCGAGCGTCGTCTACCCGCGCAAGTCGAACCTGGCCTGAGGCGCAACCACCCGGCCGGCTCCGGCAGCGCCGCCGTGGCTGAGTCGATCGCCGGTCAGCCAACGCCGGCCAGCCGCAGCGCGCCACCGTAGAGGATGTCGTGCTCTGAGACCTCGACCTGATCGAGCTCGAACGCTCGCATGGCTTCGCTGAGCACGATCATGCCTGCCACGATCGTCGGCGCGCGGGCGGGGTCGAGCCCGAGGACATCGCGACGCCTGGCTTCGTCCATGTCGGCGAGCCTGGCCAGCAGCATTTCCACGGTGCCGAGCGTGAGCACGTAACCGTTGACGCGGTCCGGGTCGTAGGGGTCGAGCTGCTGATCCATCGCCGCTGCCGAAGTCGCCGTGCCTGCCACCGCGATCGCTCGCTGCACGGGGTCGCGCTGTGACTGCGGTAGCCCCTCCGCGAAGGTCCCGCGCACATCGGCGGCGAGGTTCTGCAGCTCAGGCGGCTGGGGCGGGTCGGAGTGGATGTGGCGCTCACTCATGCGCACGACGCCGACGTGGAGCGACACGTGAAAGCCCGCCTTGCGGCCACTGCCGATGACGAACTCCGTCGATCCGCCGCCGATGTCGATCACGACCGTTGCGCCGCCCGCGCTTGTGGCCGGGGCATCGTCGGCGGGACGCGTAGACATCGCCCCGAGGAACGTGAGCTGCGCCTCTTCGTCGCCGCTGAGCACGCGCGCGTCGAGCCCGTAATCGGCGCGCACGCGCTCAGCGAACTCGGCGCCGTTGTCCGCGTCGCGGACGGCCGAGGTCAGCACCGCAAGGTTGGCCTCGCAGTCCTGCTCCTCGATCCTGCGGCGGTACTCGGCGAGCACGTCCGCCACCCGACCGATCGCGGCATCGGTAAGCGAGCCGTTGGCGTCCACGCCCTCGCCCAGGCGCGTCACGCGCGAGTCGCGCGTGAGCTCCCGTAACGATCCGCCGGCCGGGTCGACATCCGCGATCAGCAGCCGCGTGGAGTTGCTGCCGATGTCGACCACCGCGACGCGCATGCGCGTGATGCTAGAGGTACGCAGAGCGCTCGCGGATGTCCCCCGAGCGGGCGCTGTCGAGCCCTTGCGGAAGCTGCGATCTTTGCTACAACATTGAGAGCGACGCGGGGTGGAGCAGTCTGGTAGCTCGTCGGGCTCATAACCCGAAGGTCGCGGGTTCGAATCCCGCCCCCGCTATCGAGGCCGACCAGGGCGTAGGACTTGCAAGAGCCCTGCAAACCGGCCGACTGAGAGCGAAGGCCGTCCGTGAGGGCGGCCTTCGTCGTTGCGGGATTTCTGCCGCCTACCTGAGCCCGTAACGCCGCCGCCCCGGGGCCTCCGAGCCATCGGCCGAGGAGGTCTCCATGCGGCCAACTGCGGAATAGCCTGCGAGGTCCAACTGGAAGGAGGCATAATGCCAAGCGATCACCCACCTGACGCTGTGGCCGAGCCGACACATAACGGCTCATCCGCGCACAAGCCCGTCCGCCGGTTCTTGGTTCCAAACGAGCTACCGCAGCCAATCAATCCGGCTCTGCTGAAGCACGCCGAGGAACGCGCCGCAGCGAGACAGAACCGGGTCGCGGACGCGATCACCACCTTCGCTGGCTCGATGCATTTCGTGTATCTACATATCGTCTGGTTCGGCTGCTGGATCGGCTTCGGGGTGGAGTCCTATCCGTTCGGCCTGCTCACGATGATCGTCTCGCTGGAGGCGATCTTCCTCTCGACCTTCGTGATGATCTCCCAGAATCGCGCCGACGCCAAGCGCCAGGTGATCGCCGACCAGCAGTGGACCACGGTGAAGGAGGAGGACAAGCAAAACGTCGAGCTCCTCGACCTCTCGAGGCAGATCTTGGCGCTGACGAAGGAGGTCCGCTCGCTCGCAGGCCGGGGCATATAATCGGCCGCGAATCGAGACCGCTCGCGAGCGGTGCTCGCGGGTGAGTCTCCCCATCAACACCTAGAGGGGAGACCTGACATGGCCGTATCAGATCAGCTCGCGAAGCTCGCGATCCGCGCAAAGCAGGCCGAAGAACATGCCGCGGAAGCGCAGGTGAAGGAGAAGGCCGAGCTACAGCAGGAGGTCGAGACCGCCCGAGCCTCGGCGCAGAGCCAGGTGGACAAGCTGCGCGACAAGGCCGACGCTGAGCAGGGGAAGGTCTCGGCTTCGTGGAACGACGCGCAGGAGGCATGGAGTCGCCACATTGCCAGCGCCCACGAGAAACTCGCCGCGAAGAAGGCGGAGATCGATACGAACAGAGCCGAGCGAAACGCCGACGACGCTGAAACTGAAGCGCTGCTCGCGATCGAATGGGCCTTCGCGGCAGTCGAGGAGGCCGAGTCTGCCACGCTCGACGCAGGCCTCGCGAGGCTCGAAGCGAACGAGCTCGCCGGGGCGACCGCCGGCAGCTGACACAGCGACCCCTGAGCCTGGGCCTCGGTGGGAGCCGGAACCCCGCCGAGGCCTTCGCTCATGGGCTGCGCGGCCCGAACTTAGCGGGGTCGTAGTCCCGACGTGGAGGCGAGCAAGACCCCGCCACCCCATCTGCGCGCTAGGAGTCCCCGTCCGCGATCGGAGTCTCAGATACCTCCACGCGCGCCCAAGGACCGTCAACGGGCGCGTTCAGGTACTAGGCCTCCTCGGTGAAGGTCCCTCGCTTGGGCAAGTCTTCGGGAGTGGCGCGTGACCGCCTTGACCAATTCTGTCGCGGCGACATGGTGACCCCTTGCTTCTCCAGGCCCGCAGGCGTTAGGGTCGTGCCCAAGTCCCCCACCCACGGAGGCCCTCATGACCACCAGCGTGCTCCCTGACGTCGGTATCGAGCTTCGGGAGGGTTACGCCGAGGTCGGCGATGTGAACTTGCACTACGTCGAGGCCGGCGACGGGCCGCTGGTCGTCCTGCTGCATGGGTTCCCTGAGTTCTGGTACGGCTGGCGGGGACAGATCGCGCCGCTCGCGGCAGCGGACTTCCGCGTCGTCGCGCCCGACCTGCGGGGATACAACCTGTCGTCCAAGCCGGACGGCATCGGCGCCTACAGCGCCGCCAACCTGGCCGATGACGTCCGCGGTCTCATCCAGGAGCGCGGCGCCGAGTCCGCGCTCGTGGCCGGCCACGACTGGGGTGGAACAGCGGCTTGGACGCTCGCGATGAACCACCCCGAGGTCGTCGACCGGCTCGCGATCCTCGATGCCGCCCATCCGCGCAAGCTCAACGAGGGGCTGCGGCACCCCAGCCAGCTGCGGCGGTCGTGGTACTTCTTTTACTTCCAGCTTCCGGGGCTGCCCGAGCACCACGTGCAGGCCAACGACTGGGAGTTTTTCCAGCACTTCCTGGAGGACGCGCAACCCCCGTACACGCCCGAGGAGATCCGGCGCTACATCGAGGCGTGGTCGCAGCCCGGGGCGGCGTCGGCGATGATCAACTACTACCGCTTCGCGGTGCGGCACGGGTCAGGGGAGCTCCGTCCCATCGCGGCGCCAACGCTCGTTATCTGGGGCGAGCGCGACCGCTTCCTCGGTCCTACGCTCGCCGAGCCCCACGACGAGGACGTGCCCAACCTCGACCGGGTCGAGCGCCTGCCCCAGGCCTCGCACTGGGTGCATCACGACGAGGCCGAGCGCGTCAACCAGCTGCTCATCGACTTCTTCGCCCCCGCTCGCGGAGGCTCGACTACGTAACAGGAGGAGCAGATGTGCGCTACGGAAGCCAACGCGGCGGTTCGCGAGTTCGAGGTCGGCTTCGATGAGTCGGAGATTACGGAGATGCGCCGGCGCATCAGCGCAACCCGGTGGCCCGAGCGCGAGACGGTTGACGACGACTCGCAGGGCGTGCCGCTGGCGACGATGCGCGAGCTCGCGCGCTACTGGTCGACTGACTACGACTGGCGCAGATGCGAGGCGCGGCTGAACGCCCTGCCGAACTTCCTGACCGAGATCGACGGGCTGGACATCCACTTCATCCACGTCCGCTCGCGGCACGAGGACGCGCTCCCGCTGATCGTCACGCACGGCTGGCCCGGCTCGATCGTCGAGCAGCTGAAGATCATCGAGCCGCTCTCGGATCCGACGGCGCACGGCGGCAGCGAGGCGGATGCCTTCCACCTCGTCATCCCCTCGCTGCCGGGCCACGGGTTCTCCGGCAAGCCCGCCACCACCGGCTGGGATCCGGTGCGCATCGCACGCGCCTGGGTGGTGCTGATGAACCGCCTCGGCTACGCCGAGTTCGTGGCGCAGGGCGGGGACTGGGGCGCAGCCGTGACACAGGCGATGGGCATCCAGGCGCCTACTGGGCTGCTCGGCATCCACTCCAACATGCCCGGCACAGCGCCGGCCGAGGTCGTCAAGGGGTTCGAGCAAGGGGACCCGCCGCCGGCAGGTCTCTCGGAGGAGGAGCGACGTGCCTACGACCGGCTGAGCAACTTCTATTCGAGCCACGTCGCCTACGCGCTGATCATGGCCACGCGTCCGCAGACGCTTTACGGGCTGGCCGACTCGCCCGTCGATCTCGCGGCGTTCGCGCTGGACCACGGCGACGGGACCGGACAGCCCGGCCTGGTCAAGCAGGCGCTCGAGGGACGACTCGACAGCGACCTGACGCGAGACGACCTGCTTGACAACATCACGCTCTACTGGCTGACCAACACCGGGGTATCCGCGGCCCGTCTCTACTGGGAGAACAAGGCCGACTTCTTCGACGCCAAGGAGATCTCGGTCCCGTTCGCCATCAGCGTGTTCCCGGACGAGCTGTACCAAGCGCCGCGGAGCTGGGCCGAGCACGCCTACCCGGACAACCTCATCCACTTCAACCAGGTCGACCGCGGCGGCCACTTCGCAGCCTGGGAACAGCCCCAGCTCTTCACCGAAGAGCTCCGCACCGCCTTCAGGTCGCTGCGCACGTGAGCTCGGCACTGGCAACGCCCGTCACCATGTACGAGGTGCAAGGGGTCGAAGGCGCCGTTCAGATCCGGGCCTGATCGAGATGGGAACGCCACCGCGCTAAGAGACCGTGGGACCCGGAAAGCATCCCTATCGACATGCGCCCGCCGAAGGAGCTCCTGAGACCTCGATGGCGGACACCGCCCCGACCGCGAAGGCGGTCGCGCTCGTATTCGTTCCCGCGCTTGTCCTGATGCTCGCGTTCGCGTTCTCCTACGTCGGAGCCTTGCACGAACCCAGACCACATCGCGTGCGGGTGGCCGTCGTCGGCCCGACCCCGGTCACGGCGCAGCTCAACCGTCTGCCCCGCGATCCGCTCGATGCGCGCCAAGCCTCGTCCGACTCCGATGCGCTGTCGCAGATCGACGATCGCGAGGTCTACGGCGCCTACGAGGCCGCCACGAACCGCCTGTTCGTTGCGTCGGCTGCCAATCGGGCGACCGCCATCGCGCTGGAAGAGACGTTCAACCGCGCGGCCGCTGCGCAGGGCCGGCCAGCCGTCCGCGTCACCGACGTCAAGCCACTGCCCCGTACGGACCCCAACGGCACCGCGGCGTTTTATGCGGTGATCGCCTGGGTGTTCGGCGGCTACATCGGCGCAACGCTGATCGGGTTGGTCGGGAGCGCTCGCAGCAGCAGCAGGCGGCGGGCTGGAGCGCGGATCGGAGCGCTCGGGGCGTTTGCCATCGTGGCCGGGATTCTCAGTGTGGTCATGCTGCGCGCGAGCTTTGGGGTGTTCTCGGGCCACGTGGTCGCGCTGTGCGGGATCGCCGCGCTGACCATCTTCGCCAGCGGCGCCGCCACAGCAGGCATCCAGGCGGCGGCCGGCCCGGCGGGGACCGCACTCGTCATTCTCGTGTTCGTCATCCTCGGCAACTCGGCGTCGGGCGGCCCGTTCGCCCGACCACTGCTGCCAGGGCTGTGGAGGACGATCGGCGGCGTGTTGCCGCCGGGCGCCAGCGTCGAACTGGCGCGGTCGGCGCTGTTCTTCGACGGGGCGCGGATCGCGGGGCCGATTCTCGTGCTTGTGGGCTGGGCAGTCCTTGGAGTCTTGCTCGCGCTCGCGCTCGGCGGCCGCATCATGGACCCGGCCGACACCGAGGCAGCAGCTGCCGCGGGAGCAGCGGTCTGAGCACCTTCGCTCCTCGCGAGGGGCCTCGAAAGGCCTAGAGCCTGTGCGCCTTGGCGCGGCGAGAGAGCAGCGCCAACAACCGTCGCTCCGTCTCGATCGGAGCGGCGCGGGGTCCGTGGTAGTCCGTCAGCGCAATCTCTACCCGTCCCGAGGAAGCAGCCGCAAGGACGGGCGCCGTTGCGACGATCGCGCGCACCGAGCGGATCATGCCAGGCACACGGTGAACCGTGGCTGTCGGGAGCCGCATTGCAGCGCAGGCCAGTCGGCGCCTTTGCGCCGACTTCGTACACAAGATGGCGCGCCGCGGAATCCGTCCAACACACGGCCACAGCCCCGACTCCCTGTGGGATCATGACCGGCAGGCTTCCAGCCTAGGTGGAGGTCACAGGGAATGAGTATGCGGCCGTCTCGAACACCAGGCCTGACTGCGCGGGCGATCGCGTGCGCGCTCGTCCTGGCGTTGGTGGTCGGCGCGCCGGCCTACGCCAGCCTCGCGGGTGCGTCGAGAGCCGCGGCGCTGCCGACCGTTCAGGTGCAGGTCGGCCCGATCCTGAACGTCGAAGCCAACCCGCTGCCGAAGGTCGACGTGGCCGGCCTGCCGACGATCGAAGCGCCATCGCTTCCGAAAGTCGAAGTCCCGAAAGTCGAACTCCCACCGACGCCGCCGATCGAAACGCCGACGACTCCGGTCGAAGTGCCGACTCCGCCGATCGCCACGACTCCAATACCGGCTCCGACGAGCTCGTCGGGCTCACCGGCTAACCGGGGGGGCGGTTCGTCCGGCAACGACGCGCGCACGGCTGCGGCGGGCGCCCCATCCGGCGCCGGCACCAAGAGCACGCCGGCGCCGAAGCGCCGGCACCTGTCCGCCAGCTCCCGCGTGGGTCGCCCGACAGCGGCCACGCATGTCGCCACAAAGCGCGCCGGCGTGAAAGGCTCCGCGACCGTCATCGCTGCGAAGAGTGCAGTCACGCCATCCGCGCCTGTCGCGCTCGTCGGAGCCTCCGGCGCGCGCCACGAGCACGGCGCAAGCGACCCGCTCACGGCGATCGGCCGGCAGATCCCGTTCCCCGTCCCCGTGCCGGACTGGAGCAAGCCGATCATCCTGGTGCTGCTCGCGCTCGCGGTGGGGTTCGCCGTGCGCTCGCGGCGCGCAACCCTCCGCGCGCGACGGCTCGAGCGCCAGCGCGCGAGCATGCTGAGCGATCTCGACGACCTCCAGGCCGCGCTCGTGCCTGCGATTCCAACGCCGCTCGGCGGCCTGGCGGTATCTGTCGCATACGAGCCGGCCGACGGGCCGGCGGCGGGGGGAGACTTCTACGACCTGTTCGAGCTCGAGTCCGGCAGGGTCGCGATCGTCGTGGGCGACGTCGTCGGCCATGGCCGGCCGGCGCTGACGCAGGCGGCGCTCACTCGCTACACCCTGCGGGCCTACCTGCAGGCCGGCCTGGAACCTCGCGCAGCGCTCGCGCTCGCCAGCTCCGTGCTCGCGGCGCCCGGCGAGAAGCGCTTCGCGACCGTCGTCGTCGCCGTCCACGACAGTGCGAGCGGTCGCTTGACCTATGCATGCGCCGGTCACCCCGCGCCGATCGCGCTCGGCTTCGACGCACCCGAGCCTCTATCCGTGTGCTGCTCGGCGCCGATCTGCTGCGACCTGCCGACGGGTCTGCGGCAGACGACCCTCTCGCTGCCGGCCGGAGGCCGCGTCTGCTTCTTCAGCGACGGGCTGCTCGAGGCGCGGGCGGGGGAGGAGCTGCTCGGGCGTGGCCGGCTGAGCGAGCTCGCCGGCGGGCTCGGCGCCGACATAAGCGCTCCAGCGCTGCTGGAGCAGGTACGAGGCGAGGCCTCGGAGACGCCCGACGACATGGTCGCCTGCGTGATCGCCCCCGTCGGCGATGCCCCCGCAGCGGAGAGCCAGCTCGAGGAGCTTGAAGTCGATCGGCAGATGCTCGCCGAGCCGCGCGTGCGCGCGTTCCTGGAGGCCTGCGGCCTGGACCCGGCGAGCGTCGCATCGTTGCTCGCCCGCGCCGGCGAGCTGGCCGACCGCGACGGCACCGCACTGCTGACGGTCGAGCGCCGTCGATCCGGCACTCCGGCGGCCTCCGTGAGCACGGGCAGGCCGGGTCCCGACCAGGCCCCGCTCGCCGCCGACACGACGGTGCCGATCGAGCCGGCGCTCGCACTGCCGGCGCTACCTTGAGGATGTGACCTCGCCGCTGATCTTCGCCGTGCGCTACCTGCTCCCGGCCGCGGGCGTGATCGCAGGGCTGATCGTGATGGCACTCGGCAGCGAAGCCGAGCTCGAGGGCGGGGCGGGCATCGTCGGCGCATCGCTCGCCGTCTACGCCGTCAACTGGCTCTTCCGCGTCGGCGTGGACGGCGACCGCGAGCGTGACCGCGAGGAGGCCGCGCGCCTGTACTTCGATGCGCACGGGCACTGGCCCGACGAGGCGCCCCGCCGGCAGGGCTAGCGCGAGAGTTGGCGGCTCGCGCCGGCGGACTAGCATGCGCCGGGTAGCAGCGCGCACCTGAAGAAGGCGGAGGAAGAAGGCGGAGGATCTTGCAGCACCCGCTCCAGTGGCTGGCCCAGCGCGATCGCGACCTCGCGGCGCTGCGACGGGCGGGACGCACCGCGATCGTGATGCCGGGCATGTTCGCGCTCGGCAAGGAGGTCATCGGGAACCCCGCCGTGGCCACCTTCGCCGCGTTCGGCTCGTTCGCGATGCTGCTGCTGATCGACTTCGGCGGTCCGATGCGGGCGCGGTTGGAGGCGCAGATCGCCCTGTCGGTGACCGGGTGCGCGTTCGTCTGCCTGGGCACGTTGGCCTCACGCAGCGTCTGGCTCTCGGCCGCCGCGATGACCGTGCTCGGCTTCGCCGTGCTCTTCGCGGGCGTCGTCAGCTCGGTGCTCGCCGGTGCCACGACCTCGCTGCTGCTCGCGTTCATCCTGCCCGTCACGCTGCCCGGGTCCGCCGCGGCGGTGCCCGACCGCGTGGCCGGCTGGGGGATGGCCTCGGGCGCGGCGCTGCTGGCGATCGTTCTGCTGTGGCCGACGCCGGCGCGCGGCCCGCTGCGCGACGCGGCAGCCGCTGCCTGCCGCGCGCTGGCGCTCCGCCTGCGTGCCGACGTGGCCTTCAGGATCAGCGGCGAGGATCCGTCGCTGGCCGGCCATCACGAACGCGCCACCGCCGCTGCCGAGCAGGCAGTGACGGCGATGCGCCGCGTGTTCCTGGCGACGCCCTTTCGCCCGACCGGCCTGAACACGTCCGCGCGGACGGTCGTGCGTCTCGTCGATGAGATCAACTGGCTCGACGCGATCGTGATCAGATCGGCTCTGTCGCAACATGGCACGCCGGTGAACCGACGGGCGAGCGCCGTCAAGCTCGCCGCCGCCGACGCGCTCGAACGTGGCGCCGAGCTGCTCGGGGTGATGCGGGGCGACCCGCGCAGCCTGCGCGAGGCCGTCGCCGAGCTGAGGGAGTCGATGCGCGCGATCGAGACGAGCGCGATCGCCGAGCTGCCAGCGCGCTCGGCGCCCGACGCAGGCCATGACGAGCCGGCGGCGGGCGAGCTGATCAGCGCGCTCGACCCGGCCTTTCGCGCGCAGGAGCTCGCCTATGTCGTCTCGGTGATCGCCGGGAACATCGACCTGACGGCCGCGGCCGAGCGTCGCAGCTGGACCGACCGCGTGCTCGGGCGCCAACCGCAGGGGCTCGCCGGCACCGTCTCGGCTGCCCAGCAGCGCGCGGCCGCCCACATCGACCTCGGCTCGGTTTGGCTGCACAACAGCGTGCGCGGCGCCGTCGCGCTCGGGTTGGCCGTGCTCGTGGCCAACGAGACGGGCGTGCAGCACTCCTTCTGGGTCGTGCTCGGCGCGCTCTCGGTGTTGCGCTCGAATGCCCTCAGCACGGGGCAGAACATCATCCGCGGCATGCTCGGCACGGTCGTCGGCTTTGTCGTCGGGGGCCTGCTGCTGACGCTGATCGGCGACAGCACGTCGCTGCTGTGGGCGTTGCTGCCCGTCGCGATCCTGCTCGCGGGCGTGGCGCCGGCGGCGATCGGCTTCGCAGCCGGGCAGGCGGCGTTCACGCTGACGCTCGTGTTCCTCTTCAACATCATCCAGCCCGCAGGCTGGGAGGTCGGGCTGGTGCGCGTCGAGGACATCGCGATCGGCTGCGGCGTGAGCCTGCTCGTGGGCGTGCTGTTCTGGCCGCGCGGCGCCGGCGCCGCGTTGCGGCGGGCGCTCTCGCAGGCCTACATCGACAGCGCGGGCTACCTGGCGAGCGCCGTCGACTTCGGTATGCGGCGGTGCGACGCGGGCGCAGCCGCCGCTGCCTCGGAGCCGGCTGAAGACGCCGCTCGCGCGGCTGCGTCGGCGCGCCGCCTCGATGACACCTTCCGCGGCTACCTGGCCGAGCGCGGGTCCAAGCCCACGCCGCTCGCCGAGATCAGCGGGCTCGTCAGCGGCGTCGGCGGCCTGCGGATCGCGGCAGACGCCGTGCTCGACCTGTGGCAGCGCGAGGACGGCGCCGCGCCGCTCGACCGCGCCGCGGCACGTGCGGAGCTGCTCAGATCGAGTGCGCTCGTCGAGGGCTGGTACGACAACCTGGCGGCCCGGCTGCGCGACGGTCGCCCGCCGAGCCCGCCGCTCGTGCGCGACGAGGCCGCCGAGGGCAGGCTGATCGAGGCCGTGCGCCACGATCTGCGCACGGCCGACGGCAGGGGCACGGCGACGGCGGTGCGGATGATCTGGACGGGGGACCAGCTGGACGCGGTGCGCAGGCTGCAGGAGGTCATCGCCGAGCCCGCGCGCGTGGCCGTGCAGGGGTGAGCAGGCGCCACGCTCGCCGGCCCGGGCAGCTCAGCGCTTGCGATAGACCAGATGGGTCACGCCCGGCGCCTGCGCCGCTTGCACCTGCTCGAGGGCGAGCCCGGCGCCGGCGCCGTCCTCGAACAGGCGCGTGCCGGATCCGAGCAGCAGCGGCACGACGCTGAGGCGCATCTCATCGATCAGTCCCGCCGCGAGGTACTGCTGGGCGACGTCGGCGCCCCCGCCGAGTGCCACGTCCTTTCCGGCGGCCGCCCGCTCGGCCTGCGCGAGCGCCGAGGAGATGCCGTCGGTGACGAAGTGAAACGTCGTGCCGCCCTGTAGCTGCAGCGGCTCGCGCGCGTGGTGGGTGAGCACGAACACGGGCGTGTGGAAGGGCGGGTCGTCGCCCCACCAGCCCTGCCACGGATCCGTCCCCCACGGGCCGGGGCCGCCGCCGAACATGTTGCGGCCCATCAGGGTCGCGCCTACGTTCGTCATCGCCCCCTCGACGATCGGCGTGCTCTCGTTGACGACGCCGCCCTCGCGCCCGTGGGGCTCACGCCACGCCGCCAGCTCGAACACCCACTCGTGCAGCTGCTCCCCGCCTTCGCCGAGCGGGTCCTGCTCGCTCTGGTTGGGGCCGGCGACGAAGCCGTCCAGTGACATCGCGATGCTGAACTTGAGCATGGCTGCGCTCCCCGAATCGTGTGGGTCGGATTTCGATTAATTAATTGATTTGATAACCAACGACCGAGCGGCTCGCTCGTGACTCGTCAGCTCGTGTGGACGATCAGCAGGCGGTTGCCGTCGGGGTCGTTGAACCAGAACATCGGCGGCACCGGGTCGCCCATGCGCGACACCTCCGCGTCGACGTCGACGCCGCGCGCTTTCAGCTCGGCGTGGTCGGCGTCGATGTCCTTGCTCGACAGCGCGATCCGCGTCTCGATGCCCGTCGGTTCGCCGGGGCGTGGGGAGACCAGGGCGAGCGTCGTCGCGGCGCCGGCGGGGGCGACTTCGACCCAGCGCTCGGTGCCGGCGAACGGGATATCCGCGCGCAGCTCGAGGCCGAGCTTCTCGGTGTAGAAGGCGATCGCCTGGTCCTGGTTGGAGACCGGGATCATGCACGTGCCGACCTGCGTCAGGTTCGTTTGGGTCTGCGTGTTGCTCATGGGAGGCTCCATTCCTGGCCGGGGGTTTCGGCGAGCACCTGCCGGGCGTCGCCGCGTTGGTGAGTTGTACGGGTTAGACGGCGGGCGGTGTCGAAACTCATCGCTCGCGTTTGGATTTCTCGCGGGCAGGGTATGGCCAGCGCGACGTCGGGGCACCTAGACGGCGGCGGGCCGTCTGACCGGCGTCGGGAAGCAGGAGGGGTACACATTGGGGACGTTGCGGGTCCGTCTCGGATTGGCGATGAGTGTGTTGCTGCTGCTGGTCGCGCTGGCGGCGCCGGAGGGAGCCGGCGCCGCCACGTGCACGAGCTCGATCAGCGGCCCCAACGACCCCGGCTACGCCGGCGCCGAGCGCAACCCGACGGGCCCCGCCACGTGGAACTCCGAGGAGTGGCAGCTGTTCGACTGCATCCCGCAGACCGCCCCGCTCGCGAGCGACCCAGAAGGTGCGGCCGGGATGAGCGTCAACCGCGCCTGGGCCGCCTACGGCATGGGCGACGTCACCGTCGCCTACATGGAGGGCGGCGTCAACTGGAAGCTTCCCGACGCGAACGACCTGCGCGATCGGGCCTATCTGGACACCGGCGAGCTGCCCTGGCCGGAGGACTCCTCCGGCCAGACGCACGAAACGTACGACATCAACGGCGACGGCACCGTCAACGTCGAGGACTACGCCAAAGATCCGCGCGTCGGCCGCGCCAATCCGCAGGCCGGCGGGATCACGCCCGAGGACCTGATCATCGCCTTCGGCCGTTGCCAGATCTCGAGCCACCAGCTCGTCAAGTGCCCCAGGAACGGGAGCTTCGACAACGACTCAAACGGCTATCCCAACGACATCTCCGGCTGGAACTTCCACCGCGACACCAACGATCCGCAGACCGACAACACGATCTACCACCACGCCAACGGCGAGTCCGAGACGCTGCTCGGCGAAGCGAACAACAACTTCGGCGGCGTCGGCGTGTGTCCCGGCTGCCGTCTGCTGTCGGTGAAGCTCGGGGACGAGGCGATCGACCGCCCCGACCGGGTTGCCGAGGGAATCGTCTTCGCCGTCGACTCCGGCGCAAAGGTGATCGACGCCACCACCGCCGCGCTCGGGCAGACGCCGTCGATGGAGAAGGCCGTGCAGTACGCCTACGACCACGGCGTCGTGATCGCCTGGGCCTCCAACGACTTCGAGTCGGCCGATCACACCGAGGGCATGCGCTTCCCGCACGTCTGGCCCGGCAACTCGCTCGTCTCCGATCAGTCCAACCGCAGCGGCACCTCGCTGCCCAACGACCTGACCGCGACGACCTTCCGCTCGCGCGCCTCGCTGACCTCCTACGGGGCGCATGCGCTGTTCAGCGTTCCCACCGGAGACGGCTCGACCTCGGCAGCCACGCCGACGACGGCCGGCGTCGCCGCGCTCGTCTCATCCGCCGGACAGGACGCGGCCCGCGAGAAACAGATCTCAGAGCCGCTCGACGCAAACGAGATCTTCCAGGTCACGCGCGCGGCCTCGAGCCCGATCGAATCGACTCCCTGCCCGACCTGCTTCCCGGGTCTTGCGAACGCCGAGTGGAACCTCCAGTACGGCTATGGGCGCCCGAACGTGTACAAGGCGATGAAGGCCGTGCACGAAGGCGAGATCCCGCCGACGGCCGACATCACCGCGCCGGAATGGTACGACGAGGTGGACCCGACGCAGCAGTCGACCGTGCCGGTCAGCGCCGACGTCGCCGCCAGGCGCTCCTCCTCCTACAGCTGGGAACTGCAGTACGCGACCGGACCTGAGCCGGCCGACGAGGACTTCCACACGTTCGCCTCCGGCTCGGGCTCCTCGCCGCAGGCCGCCAACGGGTCGATCAATCTGGATGAAATCCCCGAAAGCTTCTGGGCGGGCAGCTACGAAGCGCCGACCGGCGACCGGCTCTCGATCGAGCGCTACGACGTGACCGTGCGCGTCGTCGTCAAAGACGCCTCCGGGCGGACCGGGGAGGATCGGCGCGTGTTCCAGCTGCGCCACGACCCGAGCGAAGTGGCGGCGCTGCACAAGAACCTCGGCACCTCGATCGAGTCCTCGCCGACGATGGCCGACATCGAGGGGCGCGGCGGCCTAGACGTGGTCGTGGCCGGCTCCGACGGCACCGTGCACGCGCTGCGTCCGGACGGCACCGAAGCGCCCGGCTGGCCGGTGAGCACCAAGCTCGCCCGCGGCGTAGATCCGAAGTACAAGTACAACTACCTCGGCGACCCCGCCTGGACGTCCGGCGCGATCCCGCAACCGCACGAACCGATCATCGCGCCGCTCGCCGTCGGCGACCTCTTCGGAGACGGCGAACTCGATGTCGTGGCAGCCGGAGAGGACGGGCGCGTGTATGCGTGGAACGGCAAGGGCAAACTGCTCAAAGGCTTCCCCGTCGAAACCGATCGCGCCTACCAGCGCATGTCGGTGCCGCCCGAAGAGGCCGACTACGTGCGCCATCCCTCGACCGGCAACGTCGGCGGCGCGGCGCTCGGCGACCTGCAGGGCGACGGCCGGCTCGACATCGTGATCGGGGGCTGGGACGGTCACGTCTATGCCTGGCAGCCGTCCGGCGCCCCCGTCCCGGGCTGGCCCGTCTCGACCGATCCGCCCAACCCCCTGCCCAAACCGGGAGCCTGCGCGGCCGAAGCGGCCAAATGCCAGTACGCGCGCGACTACAAGGTCGCCACCACGCCGACGCTCGTGGACGTCGACGGCGACGGGCACCCGGACGTGGTCGTGGCGATGCAGGACACCGAGTTCGGTCAGGCCGAAGGTGCCTCCGGCGCGCCCGTGTACGGCTTCATCGAGGCGTACTCCTCGCAGGGCAACGGGCACTCCGGCGGCGCGCGCCTGCCGAACTTCCCGCTCGCGCTGCCCGCCGCCGAGCAGGGCTACGGCACGGCGCAGGACTTCATCACCGAGGGCGTGCAGACGCCGGAGGCCTACGAGGGCGCGACCGGGCCCAAGCTCGTCGCCAACCCCGGCCTGTTCCTTTCGCAGACGGTCGACCTGCGCGACGGCTCGCTGCAGCCGGAGACCCCCGCCACGATTCCGCCCGACAGCGCCAACCCGGTGGTGAACCCGGCCTCGGCGCTCGTGCACTTCACGACGACCGCCTCGCTCGGCGAGCTCGGCCCGGCCGGGACGTTGACCGCCGTGCAGGCCGGCTCGGCCAGCACCGACGTCATCACCGGGATCGTCGAGACGCCCGGCCTCGGCGTGCGCGTTCGCTCGGCCGTCGAGGCCTGGAACCCCGAAACGGGCGCCAACCTGCCGCAGTACACGCAGCCCGTCCAGGGCCTGCCGTTCCTTTCCGCACCCGCGCTCGCCGATGTATCGGGCTCGGGCAAACCGGACATCGTGCTCGGCGGCGACTCGGGCGCACTGCAGGCGTGGGACGGCACCACCGGCCAGCCGCTCGCCGGCTGGCCCAAGTGGACGGGCGGCTGGGCGCTGTTCACCCCCGCCGTCGGCGATCTGCTCGGCAACGGCACCAACACCGTCGTCGTCGGCCTGCGCGAGGGCTGGCTGCACGCATTCCAGACACCCGGGCTCGCGAGCGCCAACGACGACGCCTGGCACTGGCATCAGAACGACCGGAACACCGGTCGCTACGGAGACGACACGCGCCCGCCCGAGCTGCCCGGCGCGCTGCACTACACCGAAGCCGGCAAGGTGTGCTGGACGGCGCCCGGCGACGACTGGGACGTCGGTACCGCCTCCAGCTACGAACTACGCTCGTTTGCGACCAAACCGACGCCGGCGAAGTTCGCCGAAGGCGCCTCGCTGCCGGGCGCGCCGACGCCCGCGCCGGCCGGCACCGAACAGTGCGCCGCCGTCTCCGCGAGCTCGGGGTTCATCGGATTGCGCGGCGTCGACGACGCCGGCAACCTCTCCTATCCGGCCCTCGTCAAAGTGAAAACGCGCTTCCCCAAAGGCTGAGCGGACGGCAGGGCCGGGGACGGCCGCGCCCCCGCCCAACACCGCGCCCGCCGCCGGCGGCGGCGCACTAAGCTTGCGCCGCGTGAAGCAGATCGTGCTCCTGCGCGGCGTCAACGTGGGCACCCGCAACAGGCTGGCGATGCCGGCGCTGCGCGACGCGCTCGAAGCAGCCGGGATGGACGACGTGACCACGTACGTGCAGAGCGGCAACGTCGTGCTCGGGAGCGCCGCCAAGCCCGACGCGCTCGCGCATGCCGTCGAGGGCGTGATCGCCGAGGAGTTCGGCCTGGACATCGCCGTCGTGGTGCGCTCGCGGGCCGAGCTCGCCAAGGTCCTCGCGCGCGACCCGTTCGGCGACGTGGCCCGGCAGGAGAAGCTCTACCAGGTCACGTTCTGCGCCGAGAAGCCGGCCGAGGCGGCGCTCGCCAAGATCGTCGAGCGCGCGGTCGAGGGTGAGCGCCTGATCGCCCACGGGCGCGAGATCTACGCGTGGTTCCCGCACGGCGTGGGGCGCTCCAAGATGGCCGCGCAGCTGAGCAGGCAGGACCTCGGCGTGCTCGCCACGGCGCGTAACTGGACGACCGTCAAGAAGCTGTCCGCGCTCGCCTCCGAGTAGCCGGCGCGCGCCTAGACTGCCGCGCAATGAGCGACAGCCCCGAGCACCGGCCGATCCTCGTACTGCAGCACGCCGGCTGCGAGCCGCCGGGGGTCTACGAGGACGAGCTGCTCGGGCGAGGCATCCCCTTCCTCCGCGTCCTGCTCGACGAGCACGAGCGGTTGCCCGACTGGCGCGCGTTTGCCGGCATCCTTGCGATGGGCGGCGCGATCAGTGTCAACGACGATGGCCCGCACCCCTGGCTCGTCGGCGAGAAGCGACTGATCGCCGAGGCGGTCGCCGCAGGCGTGCCCTATTGGGGCGTCTGCCTCGGTGCGCAGCTGCTCGCCGCGAGCGTCGGCGCGCGCGTGTGGCGCGGCGAGCAGGCCGAGCTGGGCGTGCTGCCGGTCGAGCTGACCGCCGCCGCAGCGTGGGACCCCGTCTTCGCCGGCGCCCCCGCGAGCTTTCAGACGCTTCAGTGGCACGGCGAAACGTATGAGCTGCCGCCGGGTGCGACACAGCTCGCGCGCTCGCGCACCTATGAGCAACAGGCGTTCGTGTTCGGGCGGGCCTACGCGCTGCAGTTCCATCTGGAGGTGGACTCAAGGCTGGCCGGCGAGTGGATGCGCGAGCCGGCGTTCGTGCAGGAGCTCCAGCAGGCGCACGGCGCCGATGCTCCCGCGAAGCTGCTCGCCGACGTGGACGCCGCCGAGCGTGACACCGTCGCACTCGCGCGCACTCTGTTCTCGCGCTGGTTGCTCGACGTCGTCGGTTATCGAGAATAGGCGCGAGCGGGCGCAGTTCGTGCTCGGCCAACTCGGCGTGGCTATGTTGGCGTGCATGGCCGACGAGCAGGTCGCGATCTGCTGGGCGCGGGACGCCGAGGACGTGAACGGCGCCTTCGCCCTGCGCGAAGCCGTCTTCTACGGAGAGCAGAACGTCCCGGTTGAGGAGGAGCTCGATGGGCTCGACCGCGACGCGCAGCATCTGGTCGCGCTCGATGCCGACGGACGGCGCGTGGTCGGCACGCTCAGGCTGCTGTCCTTCGGCGATGAAGCGAAGATCGGTCGCGTCGCCGTCGCCGCCGATCGGCGGCGACGCGGGATCGCCCTGCGGATGCTCGAGATCGCGCTCGCCCGCGCCCGTGAGCAGGGCTTTCAGCGGGTGCGCCTGGCCGCGCAGGTGGCCGCCGTAGCGCTCTATGAACAGGCCGGCTTCGCCGTCGAATCAGAGCAGTTCGAGGAGGCCGGGATCGCGCACGTGTGGATGGGGCTGCGGCTCAGCTCGTGAGCTTGCGCTTCTGCGGGTGGATCGTCTCGCCGCGCGCGAGCATCGCCACGAACCGCTCGATCCGCCGCGCGCGCGTGTCGCTGCGCTTGGCGCTGTCGATCCGCAGCAGCACCGAGTAGCGGTTCTGGCTGGTGAGGATCTCGAACATCGCCCGGGCCCGCGGCTCGGCCGCGAGAGCGGCCTCCAGGTCGGCCGGCAGCGCGATCGTCGCCGGGCCCGCGTAGGCGGCCTGCCAGCGGCCGTCGCCCTTCGCCGCCTCGATCGCCCGAAGTCCCGCCGGGTGCATGCGCTGACTCGCGATCAGCCGCTCGGCAATGCCCACGTTGCGCTTCGACCAGGCGCTGCGCACTCGTCTCGGCGTGAAGCGCTGTCGGAACGTCGCCTCGTCGCGTCGCCTCACCTGGCCGTCGATCCAGCCGTGGCACAGGGCCTCCTCGAGCGCCTGCTCGTAGCTCAGGCTCGTCGGTGCGGTCGTTCCCTTCTTCGCCAGCACCAGCCAGACGCCGGGCCGGGCGGCGTGATGCTCGGCCAGCCATGCGCGCCACGCCACCGCGTCGCCGACGATCAGCTCGGGAAGCTCGTCCGCCACGACTCCAGTCTCGCAGCGCCGGGGTCGCTTCGGCGACGTCCGCAAATTGCGCGGTTCTCGGCGGGAAAAGTGGACAGACGTTTGATCCGCTCGTTTGGTGGTAAGGGCCGAGCCCGGCCGCGTCCGAAGCTTCCTGTGAGGACCGTCCAAAGCGAGGAGCGACATGCTTGGCAGCACAGACACGAGTGGCACCGAGGGCTTCACCGGAGCGTTCGGGATCATCCAGAGTGAGCCCGACGAGCGCACGAGCGTGGTCGCGCTGGAAGGTGAGCTCGACCTCGAGCGCGCCCCCTCTCTGAAGTGGGCGCTCGTCGACTCGATCGATGCCGGCAAGACGCAGCTCGTGGTCGATCTCACGCTCGTTCGCTTCATGGACTCGACGGCGCTCAGCGTGCTCGTCGGGGTCAATCGCAGCCTCAGTGTCGGCGCGCGCATGGCGGTCGTGTGCACGAACGCCAACGTGCTGAAGATCTTCGAGCTGTCCGGGATGGACGGCACCTTCGCGATCTTCCCGACGCTCGACGAGGCGCTCGGCCACGTTCGCGGCCAGACGATGCGGACTGGATGAGAGGCGGGGGCCGCTGATGGCCGGCGACGCGGGCAGGCAGGCGCGAAACGCGCTCGCCGTGGCGATCGTGGCCGGCGGGGTCTTCGCTCTGCAGGGGCTGCCCACCGCCTCGGCCGCAAAAGGCGGCGCTGCGGCACAGGCCGTGACGAGCGGCGGCGAGACTTCGGCCGCCGTCACTCGCCGCGCCGAACGCGCGGCGGCCAAGGCCGAAGCCGCACCGTCGCGCCTTGCGCCGGCTGCGCCCGTCGCCGCATCGCCGGCTCCGCCCATCGCTCCGCGCGGTCGCCGCGGCCAGCCCGGTCCGCCGCCCGCCGCGCCCTCCACGCAGGGCGCAGCCACAGATCCCTCGCGCAAAGGCGAGCGTCCGTCGGCAGCGGCGCGCGCGCAGCGGCGCGAGGAACGGCGCGCGACGCGCGCAGCGAGCTCGCAGGGCTCGCCGGCCGGCTCCGCCGCCGCCCCCGCGAGCGACGGCTCTGCAGCCCAGCAGGCCGCCGCGCTCGCCCGCAAACAGAAAGGCAAAGGCGCCGGAGGCGGTCAGAAAGGCAAGAAAGAAAAAGGGAAGAAATCGGGCACCCCGTCGCCGGAAGAAGAAGGCTCGAGCGGCGCCCGCAGCGCAAGCCTGAAGGTCAAGGGGGAACTGGCGTCCGCCGGCAGCGGCACCGAAGCGAACGCTGCAGGCGTCGCCCCCCCGCTGCCCGCCACAGGCTCGGGTGCGGCCGCCACCCCGACGCCGGCCGTCTCGACCACGCCTGCCGCCTCGACCACACCCGCCGCGAGCGCCGGGCGCGCCGGCGTCGCCGCTGACCGCACCCGCCGGCACGGAAAGCGCCGGCACGGGGCGGTGGCCGCGAGCGGCGCCGCCCTGACTCAGGGCGCGTCCGCCGTGCCGGTGCAGACGAGCCCCGCCCCGGCCGCGCGCGCCGTGCACGCGCCCGCCAAGCACGCTGCTCGGCGCTCGTCACAGCCGGCGATCGTGAAGACCTTCACACGGATCGTCGGCGTCGTGCCGACACCGGTATGGATCCTGATCGGTGCGCTGACCGTGCTCGCCCTGCTGCTCGGTGCACGTTCGCTGATCAGCGGCGTGCGCACGCGACGGCTGGTGCGCCAGCGCGGACAGCTGCTCGCGGACGTCGGCCTGCTGCAGGCGGCGCTGCTGCCCGTGCCGCCGGCCCGGCTCGGCCCGGTGACGACGTCCGCCGCCTACCGCCCGGCAGACGGCCCCGGCGCGGGCGGCGACTTCTACGACGTGTTCGCGCTCGAGGATGGCGAGATCGCCGTGATCGTCGGCGACGTCTCCGGGCACGGGCGCGAGGCGCTGCCGCACACGGCGCTGCTGCGCTTCACCGTACGGGCCTATCTCGAGGCCGGCCTCTCCCCGCGCAAGTCTCTGCGGACGGCCGGAAGCGTGCTCGATCGCCAGCTCGCCGGCTCCTTCGCCACGGTCGTGGTCGCCACTTACAACCCGCGCGAGCGCAAGCTGACGTATGCGAGCGCCGGGCATCCGCCCCCCGTCGTCCTCGGCGAGGCCGCGGCCGCGGCGAGTCACGGCTCGCGCGATCGAGCCGCGACCCCCGCCGCGCTCTCCACGGTGACCTCGTGCTCGTCTCCCCCGATCGGCGCGGGACTGCCCACGGGCGCCCGCCAGACCGTCGTCTCCGTGCCCGGCCCCGCCCGACTGTGCTTCCACACCGACGGTGTCACCGAGGCGCGCGTCGCCGGCGAGCTGTACGGCGCCGAGCGCCTTGCGGCCGCGCTGGCGGGGCTGCAGCGCGACGCCGATGCCTCCGCACTGCTCGACCGCGTCGCCGAGCAGTCCGACGCGCGCCCGGACGACATGGCGGCCTGCCTGCTGCGGGTGCAGGACGGCGCGGGCGCTCCCACGATCGCGCTCGAGCAGCTCGAGCTCGACCGCGAGCTCGTGGCCGGTGGGCGGGTCGAGCGCTTCCTGCTCGACTGCGGCGTGGGAGGCGGGGAAGCCGAAGTGCTCGTCGAGGCCGCCCGCAGGCGGCTCGAGCGGGCGGACACGGTGATGCTCGAGCTCGTGCCGGGCGCCGACGGTCGGCCGATCGTCTCGCTCGTAGAGAACAACGTAATCCGCGCCGCCGCACTTGCCGGCGCGGGAGTCTGAAAGGGAGGGAAAGATCACGATGAGCAACCAGCCCACACTCGCGCCGGACGCCGCCATGGTGCTCGGTATCGCCGCCACAGCGATCCCATTCGCGCGCACGCCCGAGGAGGAGGTCGAGCGCTGGCTGCGCGTGCTGCGCCTCCACGGCGACGTGGGCGGCGTGCTGCAGTCGCTGGGCGTCAGCGAGGACGCGATCGACGATGACGAAGGCAGCCGCGCGAATCGAGCGTCCGGCGCCGACAGCGAGCGCGCTCACGGCGGCGGCAGCGGGGGCGAGCGCCGCGACGTGATCGCGCTCGTCGGCGAGAGCGCCGGGCGAATCGCCGCCTCTCGCGGGTCCGCCGGCGTCGCCACCACGGACCTTCTGATGGCTCTGCTGCAGGTGTACGGCCCGGTGTTCGAGCGCGCTCTGCGGGCTCACGGCACCGACTCGGACGAGGTGCTCGAGCGCCTCGCCGCCTAGTCGGGCCAGCGCACCGTGATATTCGTGGGTCGGTGCCCGACTGGACGATCCGCAGCGCCACCTGCAAGGACATCGCGGCTGTGCTGGAGCTGTGGCATGCGGCCGGCGCCCACCCCGCCGTGGGCTCTCATCGCGAGGGGCTCGGGCGGCTGCTGAGCAGCGACGCCGAGGCGTTGCTGCTCGCGGAGGCGCCGGCGGCCGAGGCGGCCGCGTCGCAGGGTGCCGCGGCAGCCGGCGCCGCAGCGCGCGAGCGCCGGCTCGTCGGCTCGCTGATCGCCGTGTGGGACGGCTGGCGCGGCAGCTTCTATCGGCTCGCCGTCCACCCGGAGCATCGCCGCGAGGGGCTCGGCACGGCGCTCGTGCGCGAGGGAGAGCGTCGGCTGCGCGCGCACCAGGCGGAACGGTTCACCGCGATCGTCGCCGACGAGGACGCGGGCGCGCGCGAGTTCTGGGCCGCCGCCGGCTACCGCCGCCAGCCCGACCGCGAGCGCTTCGTGCGAGAGCTCTCGCGCTAGCCCTACCGGCGCTAGCCCTCTTCGACGAGCATCAGCGTGAAGCCGTCGTGGCCCTTCGGTCCGACCGTCTGGATCGTCGTTGCGCTGACCCGCCGTCCGCTCGCGGCTCGGTGATCGTGGAGCATGTCGTGCAGGCGCCGCGCGGCGAGCCCCGCCTCGTCGCCCCGCTGCGGATCCACGATCGCGCCGTCGCGGACGACGTTGTCGGCGATGATCAGGCTGCCCGGATGCGTCAGTCCCAGCGCCAACTGGAAGTAGTCGGGCGTGTGGCGCTTGTCGGCGTCGATGAAGACGAGATCGAACGGCGGCGGTTCCTCGGCGGCGAGCACGGGCAGCGTCTCGAGCGCGGGACCGACGCGAACCTCGACGGCGTCGGCTAAGCCGGCGCGGGCGATGTTGGCGGTGGCGACCTCGGCGTAATGCGCGTCGGCCTCCAGTGTGACCAGGCGGCCACCCGGTGGCAGCGCGCGCGCCAGCCAGATCGTGCTGTAGCCGCCGAGCGTGCCGATCTCCAGCACCGAGCGTGCGTCGATCGAGCGCGCGAGCAGGTGCAGCAGCTTTCCCTGCGGCGGGGAGACCGCGATCGGCGGCAGGCCCCCCTCGGCGCTTGCCCGAAGCGCCTCCTCGGCCACGGGATCCTGGCCGAGCAGTCGCTCGCCGACGTAGCGGTCGACGGCATCCCACGTGGATCGGTCGGACTCGCTCACAGCGCGTGCTCCCGTGCCCGCGCGAGCAGGAGTGCGAACAGATGCTGCTGCACTTCGGCCGGGAACGGACGGATCAACCCCGAGCTCAGCAGCGTCACCTCGGCCGGGCCCTTGACGAAGCCGAGGAAGTCGAGGTAGATCGGCACTTTGATGCCCCGAACGATGAAGCTCGCGGTGATGCGCCAGCCGAAGCCCCCCGAAGTGCCGGGAGCGGGTGGGATTCCCGCCTGGATCGAGACCGGGCCGGTCTTCGCCCCCTTCACCCGCTGCCCCTCGAAGATCAGCTGCAGGTAGCGCGAGAAGCAGTTGCGCACGTGCGCGCTGCGGATCGCCGTCAGGCCCTTGCGCGCTTCGGCCGCGCTCGCCTGCACCGAGACCTGCGAGCTCACGCTGAAGTCGATGATCCCGTGCTTGAGCTCGAACTCCTTGGAGTCCTGGTCGGCGAGCGCCTTGTGTCCGCCGGCCGCGCGGGCTTCGGCCGTGCCGAGCCCGGCCGTCCCCGCGCAACGGACCATCTCGCGTTCCAGGCGTTTTTCGCGAGCCGAGCTGCTGCTGTGTTTGGCGCTCGCGGTGAAGCCGGGCACGTCGTCGGCCGTGAGGTTGACGGCCCGCGCGAAGGCGAGCGCGCGCTCGCGCGAGGGCGAGTTGCCGCCGCCGGGCGGGGTCGACCGGTTACCCTTCGATCCACCGGCTTCGCCCGAGCCCCCCGTCCGCGCCCCTGGCGAGGAGATCGTCACCGTCGTCCCTCCCCCCTTGCCGCACGACGCGAGTGAGACGGCGCCGAGGACGAGCAGGAGCGAGAGGAGCGTCCGGGGCATTCCCGCTGATTGTGTCAGAGCGGCTGTCGCGCTCAGGAACCTCGCCGGGCGAGCCGCGCTGACGCTCGCCTCGCGCGCGAGCGCCGCCGCCTGCCTGCCGCTGGCCCGCGCTACGTGAGCCTGTGCGCGCGCACGGCCGTTCCGTAGGCGCAGATCTCGGTCCAGGTCGTGCCCAGCTCCGAGGTGTCGAAGCGGAATGCGATCACCGCGTCGGCGCCCTTCGACGCGGCCTCCTCCTCGAGCCGCTCCTGGGCGTGCATGCGCCCTTCGGCGAGCATCTTCGTCATGCCCTTGAGCTCGCCGCCCACGAGCGACTTCAGCGAGGCGCCGAACTGCGCGCCGATGTTGCGCGCACGGACGGTCAGGCCGAAGACCTCGCCGAGGACCTCGTCGATCTCATAGCCGGGAAGGTCGTTCATGGTGGTGATGATCATCGCCGCCTCCTCACCTCGGATTGGCCCCTGTCATGGCGGGCACCCTACTCCACGGTCGGCGCTCGAGCCGGCGTCTCGGCGGACGTGTGATGAGGGCCTCAATGCCCGGGCGCGGCTCCGTTGCGGCGCTCGGCCAGGTCGGGACCGGTCGTGGTCGTCATCGCGGCCGCCGCGCCGCCGCCGAGCGCGCGTCGCACGAGCGCGGGCGCGAGCACGCGCAGCGCCGCTGCGATCCCGTACGGGCGCGGCACGTAGCGCTCCGCACGGCGCTCGACCCCCACCTGGTAGATCGCCTCGGCGGCGCGCTCTGGCGTCGAGACGATCCAGCGCGTCCACGGCTTTTCGATCAGCTCCGACTGCGGGAATCCCTCGGTCGCGATGAACCCGGGAAGCACCAGCCCGACGTGCACGCCGTGCGGGCGCTCCTCTGCCCAGAGCGCATCCGACCAGCCGGCGAGCGCGAACTTGGAGGCGCTGTAGGCGCCGGCACCGGCGCGGGCGACGCGCCCGGCCGTCGAGGAGACGTTGACGATCGCGCTCGGAGCCGACTCGCGCAGCAGCGGCAGCAGCGCCTCGGTCAGGCGTACCTGCGCATCGAAGTTGATCTCCATCGTGCGCCGCACGTTCTCCCAGCCGCCCTCGGCGAAGCGCCCGCGCCAGGACGCGCCGGCGTTGTTGACGAGCAGGTCGAGCCGCCCGTGGCGCTCGAGCACGTGCTGGTGCACGCGCTCAGGCGCGTCGGCCTCGACCAGGTCGGCCGCCACGTATCCGACGCGCTCCTCGCCGAGCTCGCCGGCGAGCGCTTGCAGCCGCTCCTCGCGGCGTCCGACGAGGACGACTCGGCTGCCGGGCTCGCGGGCCAGGCGGCGGGCGGTGGCCTCGCCGATGCCGCTCGAGGCTCCGGTGATGAGCGCGACGCCGAGCGCGCTGGAACGGCTTTTCGACCTTCTGGCGATGAGAACCTCGAATCGATCGACGCCCGGGGGGACTCCCCGAGAGGGGCGGCGGTTAGCCTTTCAGATCGGTGAGCGCATGAGCAGCATCCCCTCTGGAGGCGCGGGCGCGCGGGGCACGCCGGCTTCGGGTGTGCCGGCTGCGAGCGGGCCGGCGGGGGGCACGCCGGTGGCGGACGCGCCGGCTGCGGGCAGGCCGACGGCGGGCGCGCCGGCATCGGACACGCGAAAGCGCCAGGCGCTCGAGCTGTTCCGGGGACTGCCGCGCCGCTACGACCTCCTCTCTGCAGCGCTCAGCTTCGGCCAGGACCCGCGCTGGCGGCGCGCGCTCGTGCAAGCGCTCGCGCCGGCGCCCGGAGCGCGTGTGCTCGACGTGGCGACCGGCACCGGCATGGTCGCGGCCGAGCTGCTCGCGCGCTGCGATGACTGCACGGTCGTCGGGCTCGACCAGAGCCCCGAGATGCTCTCGGCCGCGCGCGCGCGCTTCGACGGCGATCGATCGGAGCTCGGCCGGCGCGTCGCACTGGTCGAGGGCGAGGCCGAGGCGCTGCCGTTCGCGGACGCGAGCTTCGACGCGCTCACGTTCACCTACCTGCTGCGCTACGTGGACGATCCCGCCGCGACGATGCGCGAGCTCGCGCGTGTGCTCAGCCCCGGCGGGCGCATCTCCTCGCTCGAGTTCGGCGTGCCTCCGTGGCCGCCGGCGCGCGCGGCGTGGAGGTTCTACACGACCGTCGGCCTGCCCCTGCTCGGGCGCCTTGCCTCGCGCGAGTGGGCCGAGGTCGGGCGCTTCCTCGGACCGAGCATCCGCGGCTTCTACGCGCGCCATCCGCTCGAGCGCATCGTCGGCTACTGGCGCGAGGCCGGGCTGAGCGAGGTCCGCGTGCGCCGCATGAGCTTGGGCGGCGGCGTCGTCATCTCGGCCGAGAAGGCAGCTGGCACGGGCGATGCGCGCGGCGCCTGAGCGCCCTGCCTTCTACGCGCTCGGCCGGGGGCGCGCGGGCGAGTTGCTGACCCTGCTGCACCCGCCCTACACAGCCTGGCACCTGAGCTACTTCGCGTTCGGCGCCGCCATCGCACCGCACATGTACGTCAACCGTCTGCTGTGGGGGTTGGCGGCGTTCGCGCTCGCGGTCGGCGTCGCCGCGCACGCGCTCGACGAGCTGCACGATCGCCCGCTCCGCACCGGCCTCGGAGACGGCGCGCTGGTCGCGCTTGCGAGCACGAGCCTGCTGGGTGCGCTCGCGATCGGCGTTGCCGGGGCGGTCGTCGTGTCGCCGCTGCTCGTCCCGCTGGTAGTGCTCGGCGGGCTGTTCCTGCCGGCCTACAACCTCGAGCTCGCCGGCGGGCGCCTGCACGGCGACGTCTGGTTCGCGCTCGGCTGGGGAGGCTTCCCGGCGTTCACGGGTTACTTCGTCGAGTCGCTTCGGATCGACGTTCCGTGCGTGCTGATCGTGCTCGGCTGCACAGCTCTCAGCGTGGCCCAGCGTCGCCTCAGCTCGCCGGCGCGCGCGCTGCGGCGACGGACCAGCTCTGTCACGGGTGTGCGCACGCTCAGCGACGGCAGCAGCGAGGAGCTCTCGGTGGAGCGCTTGCTGGAGCCGCTCGACGGCGCGCTCGCCGCGCTGTCGCTCGGCGTCGTCGTGACGGCCTGCGCGCTCGTCGCCGCGCGGCTGTGAGCGCTCCTCGACCGGCCGTGCGGCCGACCCCTGGATCACCCGCTCGCAGCGCTCCCGGGAGGCGCTGCACGTCGAGCTGGGGGAACCTCGACCAAGGTCTGGTTCTCCGCGGCGCACGCGCCTGCGGCGATCGCGCAAAAGACGCTGCACATGTGGCTGGTCCAAACTAGACGAAGGTCCGGTTTGGTTAGACCAAGGTCCAATGGGCGCACTCGGTCCGGAAGCTCAGGATCGTCCCAACCGAACGTACGGCTGCGCTGTGCGGCCCCGCGTAGACCGGCGTTTGTCTGAGCCGAGGGGGGGCCGATCTTCTAGGGATGGAGGAAGCTGATGATGCGTCACCTCACGCGCCTGACCGCTCGAGTCGGCGTCACGATCGCGATGCTCGCGCTCCTGCTAGCGCTCGCGGCGATCGCGCCAACGGGAGCGCTCGCGGCGGGCAACGCCGCCTACACCACGTTCGACCCCGCCATCGAAGACGGTGGCTTCACGGGTGGCTGCGTGCACGGAAGCGAAGTCAATTGCAACACGTACGCGAGCAAGCAAGACGTCTACCTGAACGGCGGGCCGACCGGCGGCAATGGGCTCGCCAACGGCGAATACTTCTTCGCGGTGCTTGCGCCCGGCTGTCAGAACGGCGGCTTCATCGACGGTGCGGACGGGAACCTCAGCGACACGACGGCCGGCACCGGCGGGAGCGGGTGCAGTGACGGCGGCGCCGGTGGCGGCGACCCCGTGAGCAATCGCACGTTCACGGTCAACGCCGGGGCAATCTCAGCCTACGGCGGCACGCACGCGACGGGCACCGCGGAAAACGGCAACGAGATCATCGCCGCGTTCCCGTACGACGACACGCCCAACCCGGGCGGCGTCTACATCCTCGCGATCTGCCCGGTCGGCGCGACCAGCGCGGCGCCGTGCAAGTTCGACGCATTCAAGGTCAAGGCCTCCGGGGGCGGGCAGGAAGGATGCACGGACACGAGCACCTGCCCCGGTTTGAACGTCGTCAAGGACGCGAACCCGGCGTTCACGCGCGAGTTCAACTGGAAGATCGAAAAGAGCGTCGACGCCTGCCGGGTGACGGTGGTCTACCCGAACGGCTGCCAGACGACCCATTCCGAAAAGACGCTCAACTACACGGTCACGGTGACGAAGGACGAAGGCACCGACGGCGGCTGGGAAGTGAGCGGCACGATCTCGATCCTGAACGCGAGCGAAGCCGAAACGGCGACGGGCGTGTCGGTGTCGGACGTCGTCACCGACCCGTCGAGCAACGAAGCCGGATCGTGTGACATCAACGGCTCGGGCGGCTCGCCCTACGCGGTCGGCAGCCTGGCCGCGGAAGAAGCGCTCGAACTCCCGTACGTGTGCACGTTCTCGAGCAAGCCGGCGTACGACCAGAACTACACGAACACGGCGACCGTCGAATGGGACCCGGAAAGCGTGCACTCGGCGACGGGCAGCGAAAGCTTCAAAGTCCCGTTCCAGTTCAAGACGCCGACGAGCGTGGTGCACGACAGCGTCTCGCTTGCCGACCTGTACACGGTGACACCGCTGCCGTCGGGCTCGGCGACGCTCGAAGGGGCGCTGCCGTCGGGGACGATCTCGAGCTCGCAGACGTACAAATACTCCTACGTCGTCAAAGTGCCGCACGACTGCCTGAAACTCGAAAACACGGCGAGCTTCACGGTCGCCGACAAAGACAACGACGCCGATGACACGGAAAGCTCGTCGGTCACGGTGAAGGTCTGCCGCACGCCGGCCAACACCGGTGCGCTGACGATGGGCTTCTGGCAGAACAAGAACGGCCAGGGGATCATCGGCGGCCAGGCGAAATCCGGCACCTGTCCGTCGGCGACGTGGCTGCGGCAGTTCCACCCGTTCTCGGATCTGCCGGCCGCTTCGACGTGCTCCCAAGTCGCCACCTACGTCTACAACGTGATCAAGGCGGCGAGCTGCACGAGCACGGCGAAGACGTGCAACGCGATGCTCAAGGCGCAGATGCTGGCGACAGCGCTCGACGTGTACTTCAGCGACCCGGCGCTCGGCGGCAACAAGATCGGCGCGTTCAACGGCCTCGGCTCCAAACAGGCGCCGATCGGGTCGGTCACGGTCGATCTGACGCAGATCTGCGCGATGATCGACGGCTCCGGCGGGGCGAGCTGCTCCGGCTCGTACGAGAACGTCAGCTCCGCCTTCGGCGGTGCGACGAGCATGACCGTGCTGGGCATGCTGAGCTACCAGAACACATCGGATCTGCTCGGCGACGGTGGCGCAAGCTGGTACGGGCAGCTCAAGGCCACCCAGGTGCTCGCCAAGGATGCGTTCGACGCGATCAACAACGGCGCGGCGTTCGCGGTCTGAGGCCGCAGGCGCCCGCGTGGGGGGCGCGAGGGGTCCCGCCTCGTTGCGGGGCCTCTCGCGTACGCGGAGCGGGCCGGCGGACTAGAGCAGCCGCGCGCCCCCGCCGGGATGCACGTCCAGTGCATCCTCGGGCGGGTGCGCGCCGCGCGCGAACAGGCCGAGCACGTAGCCGCCGAAGCCGCCGCCCATGATCCGCGCGCCGGCGGCGCCGGCGTCGCGCAGGCGGGCGACGGTCGCCTCGACGGCGGGAGTGGAGATCTCGTAGTAGTCGCGCAGGCTCGCGTGGCTGGCGTCGAGCAGCGCGCCGAGTGTGGGCATGTCCCCTTCGCGCAGCGCCGCCACGGCGGCGAGCACCCGACGGTTCTCGCCGAGCACGTGGCGGGCGCGGCGGCGCAGCGGATCGGGCAGGCGCTCGACCGCGCTCGCGTCGGCTTCGGTCAACGTCGAGACCCCGAGCAGCTCGCACGCGCGCGCGCACTCGGCGCGACGCTCGTTGTAGCCGCCGCCGGCGTGCTCGTGCGACTGTCCGGAGTCGAGCACGACCAGGCGCCAGCCGTCCAGTCGCAGCGGCACGGGGGAGACCCCGAGCGTGGCGAAGTCGATCAGCAGCGCCGAGTCGGCCTGACCGCGCAGCGAAGCGATCTGGTCGAGCAGCCCGGTCTGGGCGCCGACCCACTCGTTCTCGACGCGCGCGCACACGCGCGCGAGCTCGAGCCAGCCGAACTCATCCGCCTCGACGCCTGAGATCGCGAGCAGCGCCAGGCACAGCGCGACCTCGAGCGCGGCCGAGGAGGAGAGTCCGGCGCCGCGTGGCAGATCGCCGCCGATCTCCAAGCTTGCGCCGCCGACGGATACGCCGAGGGCGCCGAGCTCGGCGACCATACCGAGCACGAAGCCTCGCCAGCCGGGTACGCGCGCGCGTTGCGAGACCGCAAACGCGTACTCCTCGTCGAGGTCGATGGCGTGTGCGCGCACCACGAGTTCGTCGCATGCGGCGGCGTCGACGACGATCCCGCGCGAGATCGCGAACGGCAGCGCGAGGCCGCCGTTGTAGTCGGTGTGCTCGCCGATCAGGTTGACGCGCCCGGGCGCGAAGGCGACGGTGCGCTCAACCGGCACGAGCGATCGCCTCGCGCAGCGCGGCGGCCGACTCCTCCGGCAGCGTGTCGGAGATGAAGGCGCCGGCGCCCTGCTCGGAGCCGGCGAGGAACTTGAGCTTCTCGGCCGTGCGCAGCGGCGGGTAGAACTCCACGTGCAGATGGCCCTTGCTGGCCGGCGTGTCGGTCGGCGATCCGGCGGGCGCCGACGTCGGCGCCTGGTGCACGACCATCACGTAGGGGAACGGGCGCTCGAACAGAGCGTCATAGCCGCGCACGAGCGCCTGCAGCGTCTGCGCCAGCGCGCGCAGCTCGGCCGGCTCGCAGTCGAGCAGGCTGGGCCGGTGCTCGCGCATCACGACATGGGCTTCGTAGGCCCAGCGCGCCGCGTGCGGCACGTAGGCGACGACGCCGTCGCCCTCGATCAGCACGCGCGCGCCGTCGTCGAGCTCGCGCGCCAGCAGCGCGCACGGCGCGCAGCCGCCGAGGCGCTCGTCGGCGGCGAGCTCCAGCGCCGGCACGGGGGGCAGGAAGGGGTAGCCGTAGATCTGCCCGTGCGGATGGTGCAGCGTCACGCCGACCTCGACTCCGCGGTTCTCGAAGATCATCACGTAGTCGATGTCCGGCCGCGCGCCGAGCTCCTCGTAGCGATGGCGCCACACCCACATCAGCGCCTCGGCGCGCGCGGGCGACAGCGTCGCGAACGAGCCGTCGTGACGGTCGGTGTAGACGACCACCTCCGCCGCGCCGCCCGGCTTTTGAAATGACGGGAAGCGGTTGTCGAACAC
>DATNDZ010000013.1:0-103277 GCA_035553095.1 Solirubrobacteraceae bacterium
GGATCGCGACGAACGTATGCCTGGACATGCTCGACTCAAAGCAGCGGCGGGCGCGGCCGATGGATCTCTCAGAGGCACGCGCCCCGGACGGGCCGATCGGCGCGATCCTGCCCGAGACCACGTGGATCGAGCCCGTGCCCGACGCGCTCGTCGCCTCCGAAGCCGGGGATCCCGCGGCGGTCGCCGAGTCGCGCGAGGCGATCCGCCTGGCCTTCGTCGCCGCCCTGCAGCACCTGCCGCCGCGCCAGCGAGCGGCGCTGATCCTCTGCGAGGTGCTGCACTGGAAGGCGGCCGAGGTCGCCGAGCTGCTCCAGACGAGCACGGCCGCGATCAACAGCGCGCTGCAGCGCGCGCGGGCGACGCTCGACGCGAACGAGACCCACGACCCCTCGCGCGGCGCGCTGTCCGAGCAGGACAGCGAGCTGCTCGCGCGCTACGTCGACGCCTTCCAGCGCTACGACATCGACGCGCTGACGGGCCTGATCCACGAGGACGCGACGCAGTCGATGCCGCCGTATGAGCTGTGGCTGCGCGGGCGCGAGCACATCTTCGGCTGGTGGGTCGGCGCCGGCGCGGGCTGTCGCGGCTCGCGCGTGGTCCCGACCCAGACGGCCAACGGCTCGCCCGCGTTCGCGCAGTACAAGCCGCGCGAAGACGGCGGTGAGGGCTACGAACCGTGGGCGCTGCAGGTGCTCGAGATCAAGGACGGCCGCATCGTCGAGATGACGTTCTTCCTCGCCACCGACACGCTGTTCCCGCTGTTCGGCGTGCCGTTGGGCTTTATCGATGACGCGGCTGTGGATGCGCTCTTGCCGAAGTGATCGGCAACGCCGACGAGTGCGCTAGCTAGCGCGGCGAAGTAGAGGCTGTAGGACGTAGGTTTCGATGTGCAGCCCAAGCGCGGGATCGATCGCGAATACGCAGGCGCGCACGGATCTACCGAGCAAGTCCTCGACAATGGCGCGAAGGTTAGGCTCAATCGTCCGATGGATCATGGCGCGCATGCGAACCAAGTCATCCTCCGCCCCAGCCTCGCCAAGCGCCTGCTCGGCTCGTGTGAAGCCGCCTTCCTGGACGACCGTCAACACGTCGTCAGCAAAGTAGGACTGCGCTCTGTCCGGCCCTTTGCCGTAGAAGTTCTTGTGTTCGACCACGATGCGTTTGACGATCTGCTTGAGAAGATCGTCGCGCGCAAACAGGCGCTGGATATGGGGCGGCCCCGGGATCAACTGGAAGTCCTCAACGCGTCGGCTCAGCAAGGTGAGCAGCCGCAGGCCCGCTGAGTCGATGAACGTCACATCGCGTAGGTCAAGTGTGATCTCGGCACGCTCGACGGCGACTTGCTCGACGGTCGCTTCCAATCTTGGCAACGTCGCAAGATCGATTTCGCCGATGAGTCGAACGGTGTGCCGGCCGTCGAGAACCGAGTGCTGGACATCGAGAACTGACCCCATCTGCGGGCGCCCGAGGAACACGCTGCCTGTGGTCGGTTTGGGCAAGTGCTCGGTCTCCTATCAGGCCCGATCCGCGAAGGGCAGGCGCGCGTCGAGGCCAGTCAGCTCGAACAGCCGATGGACGTGTTGCTCCCCGGGGATCAACGAGAACACATAGCCGCGTTCGTTGCAGAGAGCGCGCACGCCGAGGATTGCATGGAGCCCGCCGGCGTCGATGAAGTCGAGACCCCGGAGATCCAGCGTGATTGCCGAAAGCGAATCGCCGGACCCGGTGAGCACGGTATCGAACAGCGTGCCTGCCGACGCTAGGTCCAGTTCGCCCGCTAGGCGCAGCGTCAGGCGACCACCCGCGACGACGTCCTCGATGCTCAGACTGTCGGGGCGATGCACTGGGGTGAGCAGAGCCCGGCTCATCTACGCCCCGGTGGTGAGTGGCGGTGGCTGCCCAGCAGCGCGATGTGGGGGCCGTGCGTCCTCTGTGCGTCGTGGTTGCCCAGCGCCGCCGAGGCGGCTCCGTCTGGACGAGCTAGGCATCGAGAACAGTCGGCCCTGCGGGTGCCTGTCTCCCGCCGGAAAATGGCGAGTCCGCAACGTCGGCAGCTCTGAACGGGCATCACACACACTCCCTCCGCGTCACGGTGTGCGAAGCCCACTAGCCGAACTGTCGCACACGGATGTACGAGAGCCCCCCAAGCCCCCATTCCGCGAGGACCTGGACGTCATCTCCTGACGAACCGGCCCGACCCCTCCACGGAGGCCGAAAGCCTGAGCCAAAAATTTACAAAGCGATGGACGGTTGTCAAGTCGTCGGCGGGCCGCCGCAATGCTCGAGTTGCTAGAGCTTCGGGTTGGGACGAGGCGCATACTGCGCTCATGGAGCGCAACGACGAGCCAGTGAGGATCGCGGCTTACGATCCTGCCTCGCCCGCGCGCTTCGAGCAGGAGAAGGCGCTGCTGCAGCCGGCTTCTAACGCGCGCTGCGACCCCTTCCGGCCGTTCAGAAGCGGCGGCTAGACCGATCGTGCGGGGCGCTCGCTGCCAGAGCGTGCCTCGCGTCTCATGGACGGCGCGTCACTGGACGCGCTCGCGCGCTGAGCGCCAGCCGGGCGGCCCGTTTGGTTTCACAAGCCCCGACCGCTCGGAACGCGCCAGGGCAGCACATCATCCAACCTCATCAGCTCGAACAGCCGAGCCGGGCCGGGATGCTTGGCCGGAACCATGAACAGCTCTGCGCCTCGTGTTCGGCACTGGTCGCGCGCCGCCAGAATCGCCCGCAGCCCCGACGAGTCGATGAAGGTGACATCGCGCAGATTGATCTCGATCCCGACTGCGCCCGCCTGACAGAGGCCGAGGACCGCATCTTCAAGCTCGATCGCCCCATGCATGTCGAGCTCGCCCGACAGCAACAGTCGGTGGCGTCCTCGGTCATCCTTCTGGCGAATCTCGAACTCGCCGCGCATCCGTGCACCCCCTGCGCGACAGACTACTCCTGTCAGAGCCGCGAGAATTGGATCGGCGGGGGGTCGGCGATGGCTATCGCCGGCGCCGCGTCTCATTCAGGACGGTCGCCGCGGGAGCGAAGCCGTGCTGCCAACGGCTTGACCGACGCGCGCAGCGACACCCCGCCGACCACCGCGATCAGGAGAACTGCCGGCCCGGGAACGGCAAAGGCGGCGATGACGACCACAACGACCACGGCCACGAGCGACCACGCAACGGCCTTGCCGTCGTACTTGTCCCGGCTTCCCGGCATGATCCAGATATCGGCACGAGCATGATCACTGCTTAAGGAGCGATCGGGAAACCACTCGGCCGCGTCGGCTCGCATTTCGCGCCGTCGGTTTGGCGAGAGGGTCCGCGTGCCCTACGAACCCTCTCGACGGTCGGACTACGGCTGCTGTCCGGCAGGTTCGTTGCCGCCTTTGTTGGTGGCCGACTGCGGAGATTCGTTCACGTTCGAGTTGCTGTTGCACGCTGGCGTCTGCGTGTACGTCGTCGTGAAGTTCTTGTGCGGCGTTCCTTCTTCCGTACAGGTCTTCGTGGACGCACCGCCTGCAACGGCGGGTAGAGCGAGCACACCCGCAGCCAGCAGTGCCGGAACGATCGCTTTCTTGCGACTCATCAGCTTCCTCCTTGTGCGTAGTGTTGCGTAGCTTCGAGTAGGGCTTACCCGCAATTTGCGGCGTCAAGCGTGGGCGAGACGGGCGCCATGGCGCGGGTGCACCGAGCTAGCCGCCCAGCCCCTGCCCCTCACCCCGCAGCACCTCGCCCAAGCCGGCCAGTGCCACCAGCCCGAGCAGCTCGGGCGAGGCTCCGCGCAGGCGAACATCGCAGCCACTGCGCCGCGCCGCGAGCGCCAGCCGCGCGAGCGCATCGAGGGCGACGGCGTCGGCGTCGACGCCGTTCGCCTCGCACAGCAGCAGCTCGCAGCCACACTCGCCGGCCAGCAGTGCGCATGTACGCTCAAACAGGGCCGGAAGCTGGCCGCGGCCGAGGGGGCTTGGCACCGTCACCCTGACGGTCCGCCCGCGCTCGGCCATGTCGATCAGCCTCCCCTCTCGGCTCTCGGCTTCGCCGGCTAGCCCGCCTCGATCGAGCCCTGCGCGGCCGCCGGCTGCGGCGCCCCGGCAGCGGACGGCCCGCCCCCGCCCTCATGCTCGGCTGCGGGCACGGCGGCACGGCGCGGCGCGAACAGCACCAGGCTCAGCACGACCGCCAGGCCGACCAGGCCGGCGGCGATCACGAAGGCCAGGTGGTAGCCGCTGGTGAGCGCCTCGGCGAGCGGCTTGCCGGCCTTCGTCAGCGAGCTCGTGTGCGTCGCGGCGCTCGTCGCCAGCACGGCCAGCCCGAGCGCGCCGCCGACCTGCGCCGAGGTGTTGACGAGCCCCGAGGCTAGTCCGGCGTCCTGCGGCGCGGCGTCGGCCATCGCAAGCGTCATCAGCGCGGGGAAGGTCGATCCGACGCCGGCGCCGAGCAACAGCAGTACGGGCAGCACGTCGGAGACGTAGTGGCCATGCACGGGGACGCGCGCGAACAGCAGCAGGCCGGCGGCGACGAGCAGCATCCCCGGCACGAGCAGCCGGCGCGCGCCGAAGCGCATGATCAGCCGTTCGGAGTAGCGCAGCGAGAGCGTCCCCATCACGACGGTGACGGGCAGGAAGGCGAGGCCGATCTTGAGCGGGTCGTAGTGCTGCACGCGCTCCAGGTACAGCGAGCCGAGGAAGAAGGTCCCGAACATGCCGGCCACCACGAGCGCCTGGATCGCGTTGGCGCCGGCCGTGTCGCGCGAGCGGAACACCCGCAGCGGCATCAGCGGCTCGCGCGCGGTCGCCTCGCGCCACAGGAACAGCGCCAGCAGCGCGAGCGAGCCGGCGGCGAAGCCGAGCGTGGTCGAGGAGCCCCAGCCGTGATCGGCGGCGGGCGAGACGATCGTGTACACGCCGAGCATCAGCGCAGCGACGATCAGTGCGGCCCCGGGCAGGTCGGCGCCGGTGCCGACGCCGGGCATGCGCAGATCGTCGAGCAGGCGCAGCGCGGCGAGCCCCGTCAGAAGGCCGATCGGCACGTTTATGAAGAAGATCCAGTGCCAGCTGATCGCCTGCGTGAGCAGGCCGCCGGCCAGCAGCCCGACAGAGCCGCCGGCGGCGGCGACGAAGCCGTACACGCCGATCGCCTTGGCCTGCTCGGCGCGATCGGGGAACATCGTCACGATCATCCCGAGCACGACAGCGGAGGTGGCCGCGCCGCCGGCGCCCTGCACGAAGCGCGCGATCACGAGCATCGCCTGGCTCTGCGCCAGGCCGCATGCGAGCGAGGCGAGCGTGAACACGACGAGGCCGCCGAGGAACACGCGCTTGTGACCGATCATGTCGCCGATCCGTCCGGCCAGCAGCAGCAGGCCGCCGAAGGCGATCAGGTAGGCGTTGACGACCCATGCCAAGCCGGAGCCGGAGAAGCCGAGGTCGGTCTGGATCGAGGGCAGGGCGACGTTGACGACGGTGACGTCGAGCACGATCATCAGCACGCCCGTGCACAGCACGTACAGGGCCAGCCAGCGGTTGCGGTCGGCTGCGCTCGTCATGCCCGGCCCTCCTTCGTCGTGTTCGTTGATCTATTCATGATTTTTTTGATGATTTGAGAGAAGATCGCCCGCGCCGGCAGCCAGCGCGACGCGGGCCGTGGAGCCTCTTCTTCCAAGTGCAGACGGCGCCTCTGCGCGAAACTCATCGGCGGCGCCCGGCGAGCGATGAGATCTGCCGGCGCGAGCCGTCTGAAGGACAGTTCTACCAACCGAGCCAGCGGAGCTGGCGCGAGCGAGAGGAGTCGGACATGTTCGGCGACACCAAGGCGTTCAGCGGATTCGCCGTCGACGACGTCGGTAGGGCGCAGGAATTCTACGCCGGCACGCTCGGGATCGACACCTCCGAGGAGAACGGCATCCTCACGCTGAAGCTCGCCGGGGGCGAGCGCCCCACGATCGTCTACCCCAAGCCCGGCCACCGGCCGGCCGAGTACACCATCCTCAACTTCCCCGTCGATGACATCGAGGCCTCAGTCGACGAGCTGACCGCGCGCGGCGTGGCGATCGAGCGCTACGAGGGCTTCGAGCAGGACGAGCGCGGGATCATGCGCGGCGGCGGCCCCTACATCGCGTGGTTCAAGGATCCCGCGGGCAACGTGTTGGCGGTGCTGCAGGAGCGCTCGTAGCGCAGGCACTGCGGTCCGAGGCCCAGCGACGCGCCCGCGACCGGCGCCTGCTCCGCGCTGGGTAGGGTGCGGGGATGGAGCACCGCTTCGACGGGCCCCGCTACACGGTGGGTATCGAGGAGGAGCTGATGATCCTCGACTCCTCCTCGCTCGACCTGGTCAACGCGATCGACTCGATCCTGGGCGAGGATCCGCCGGCGGGCGAGATCAAGCCGGAGCTGCTCGAGTCGGTGCTCGAGATCGCGACCTCGCCGTGCGCGAACGTGCGCCAGGCGGGCGCCGAGCTGGCCTCGCTGCGCGCTCTCGCGCGAGATCGCGCGCGCGAGAAAGGTCTCGAGATCGGCTCGTCCGGCACGCATCCGTTCGCCCGCTGGGAGGACCAGCGCGTCGTCAGCGACGACCGCTACCGCGGGCTGATCCGCTCGCTCGGCTTCATCGCGCGCCAGGAGCTCGTGTTCGGCATGCACGTGCACGTCGGCATGGCCGACGCCGAGGAGACGATCCACGTCGCCAACGCCCTGCGCCCGCACGTGCCCCTTCTGATCGCGCTGTCGGCCAACTCGCCGCTGTGGCGCGGGCAGCCGACCGGGCTGATGTCCAGCCGCGTGCCGATCTTCCGCGCCTTCCCGCGCGTCGGGCTGCCGCCGCGCTTCGACGACTGGGCCGATTTCGAGCGACGCGTCGAGCGGATGAGCGCGAGCGGGCTGATCGAGGACTACACGTTCCTCTGGTACGACGTGCGCCCGCATCCACGGCTCGGCACGGTCGAGGTGCGCGCGATGGACTCGCAGACGCGGGTCGAGCACACGGTCGCGTTGAGCGCGCTCGTCGTCTCGCTCGTGAAGCTGCTCGTCGAGCGCTTCCAGCGCGGCGAGCGCGACCAGCCCGAGCCGCCCTGGGAGATCCTCGACGAGAACCGCTGGCTGGCCGCGCGTCACGGGCTCGACGCGGAGCTCTTCGACGAGACAGCCGGCCAGCGCCGCGGCGTGCGCCAGCTGACCGACGACCTGCTCCATCAGCTGCAGCCGCACGCAAGTGAGCTCGGCTGCGCTTCCGAGCTCGAGGGCGTACGCGACCTGCTCGGTGCCGGCAACGGCGCTGCGCGCCAGCAGATGGTCTACGAGGCCAACCACGACCTGCGCGAGTTGATGGCCGAAATCGTGGCCGCGACGAGCTGAGCCGTCCGAGGGCCTTCGTGATGCTGCGTCCTCGGTCACTCACGTGCCTCTGGCACGCCGCGCTCCCTGCGTCCTTGCCCCCCTCGACCCTCGAACGGCTCAGCAGCGCCTCGCTCGGGCAGCGGTTCGCGGCTCAGCCCGCCAGCGGCGCGACGTAGCGCAGGAACGGCTCGACGGCGAGCCCTTCGCCGGTGGCCTGTTCGACCAGCGGCAGCGTGTCCAGGCGGCGGCCGTGGCGGTGCACGCGCTCGGCCAGCCAGGCCTGGATCTCGCCGACCTCGCCGCGGCCCAGGGCCTGCTCGCGGGGCCCGAGCTCGCGCTCGATCGCCTCCCACAGCTGGGCCGCGATCAGGCAGCCGAGCGCGTAGCTGGGGAAGTAGCCGAAGCTGCCGGCACCCCAGTGCACGTCCTGCAGCGAGCCGAGCGCGTCCGAGGGCACCTCGACGCCGAGCAGGTCGCGCATGCCTACGCGCCACGCCTCCGGCAGGTCGGCGACGGCCAGCGTGCCTTCGATCATCGCCAGCTCGAGCTCGAAGCGCACGATGATGTGCAGCGGGTAGGTCAGCGGATCGGCCGAGACGCGGATCAGCGAGGGCTCGACGCCGACGAGCGTGGCATGCAGCTCGGCGGCGCTCGCGGCGAAGCCGCCCTCGGCGAGCTCGGCCACGAGCACCTCGGCGAAGGCGGGGCTGCGCGCCACGTGGTTCTCCCACAGCTTGCTCTGGGACTCGTGGATCGACATCGAGGTGCCGCGGCCCAGGTTGGTGCGCTCGAGCGCCGGGTCGATCTGGCGCTCGTACAGTGCGTGGCCGTACTCGTGCAGCGAGCTGAGCAGCGACTCCACCTCGCCGTCGCCGTAGCGCGTGGTCACGCGGCTGTCGCGGGGCCCGACCCAGGCGGTGAAAGGATGCGCGGAGACGTCGACGCGCCAGCTCGCCGCGTCGACCCCCACGCGTGCGAGCACGCCGGCGACGGCGACCTCCTGAGCCGCCGCCGGAACGGCGAGCGCGCGGCGCGGAGAGCGCTCCGCCGCCTCGCTGACCAGCGGCGGCAGCTCGCGCGCGAGCGCCGAGAACAGGCGCCGCAGCTCGTGGCTCGAGAGCCCGAAGTCGTAGTCGCCGAGCAGCGCGTCGTAGCGGCTCTGCCCGTCCTCGGCGACGCACTCGCCGTAGGCGCGGGCAAGCTCGAGGTTGCGCTCCAGCGCCGGCGCGAACGCGGCGAAGTCGTCGGCTTCGCGCGCCGCGCGCCAGCTCTCCTGTCCCCGCGCACTGGCCTCGGCCAGCTCGACGGCGAGATCCGAGGGGACCCGCCGCGCGCGCTCCCAGTCCCGCCGCGCCAGTCGGACGATGTCGGCGTCGAGCCCGTCGAGCGCCGCGCCGTCGAGCTCGGACAGCCACGCGCCGACCTCCTCGCCGGTGGCGCGTTCGTGCGTCAGCCGCGCGAGCGTGCCGAGCTGCTGCGCCCGCGCCGGCGCCCCCTCGGCGGGCATCATCACGAGCTGGTCCCAGCTGGCCAGCATCTGGGTGGCCGAGAGGTCCGAGAGCTCGGCCATGCGATCGCGCAGCTTTTCCAGAGCGCCCATGGTCTGAAGCGTATGCAGACCGGCGTCCGGGCAGCCGCCGGCTTCGGTCGCTCGCGTCGGCGAGCGGCGCTCGTGAGGGCTGCCGGGCGCCGGTAAGATGCGCGCCCTATGTGGCAACGCCGCGAGCGGCCCGGTCATCGGATGGTGGGACCGTGACGCCCGGCGGCGCGGAGCGCACGGTCACGCGCGAGCGCCTCGGCGTCCTGCTCGTCGAGGACGACGAGGGCGACGCGCGCCTGGTCGAGGACGAGCTGGCCGAACGCCTGCCGCTGGCGAGCATCGAGCGCTGCCGCACGCTCAAGGAGGCGCTGGCGACGCTCGGCCCTGAGATCGACTGCGTTCTGCTCGACCTCGGCCTGCCCGACGCGCTCGGGCTGGACGCCGTCGGCCAGCTGCGGGCGCAGATGTCGGCGGTGCCGCTGATCGTGCTGACCGGGCTCGACGACCAGGCGGCGGGGGTGGCCGCGGTCGAAGCGGGTGCCCAGGACTACCTCGTCAAGGGCCGGGTCGACGGCGAGCAGCTTGCGCGCTCGATCCACTACGCGATCGGTCGCCGCCGCGCCGAGGAGGCCGAGCGCGGGCTGCTGCTGGCCGAGGCGCAGGCGCGCGAGGTGCGCAGGCTCGAAAAAGGGCTCGCGCCGAACCTGCTGATCGAGGACCCCTCGGTCTGGGTCGCCTCGTGCTACCGCGCCGGGCGCAGCCGCGCCCTGCTGGGCGGCGACTTCTACGATCTCGTGCGGACCGAGGACGAGTCGCTTCACCTGCTGGTCGGCGACGTCTGCGGGCACGGCGCCGACGAAGCTGCGATCGGCGTGAGCCTGCGCGTCGCCTGGCGCGCGCTCGCGCTGGCGGGGACGGAGCCGGCGCTGGTGCTGCAGACGCTGCAGCGCGTGTTCGAGTACGAGCGCCACATGCCGGGCCTGTTCGCGACGCTCTGCACCCTCGAGGTCGACCCGCGCGAGCGCACGGCCAGGCTGATCCGCGCCGGCCATCCGGCGCCGGTGCTGATCGAGGACACCTCGGTCTCCCCCGTCACCGACGTGCTCGGCCACGGCGCCGTCGGCATCAACGAGGGCGGCTGGACCGCCGAGCGCCTGAGCCTGCCGCCGCAGTGGACGATCCTGCTCTACACGGACGGCATCATCGAGGGCCGCGTCGACGCCGGCCCAGAGCGCCTTGGCGAAGCGGGCCTGCACGAGCTGATCGCGATGCGCATCGCCGAGCGCCCGGACTGGCGCCAGCATCCGGAGGCGCTGCTCGACTCGCTGATCGCCGAGGCCGAGCGGCTCAACGGCGGCGAGCTGAGCGACGACGTGGCGATGTTGCTCGTCGGCTCGCGCGCCGGCCCAGAGCGGCCGTGAGCGCGGCGTGAGCGCCGAGCGCCTACCGGGCTCGCGGATCGCGCGCCAGATCTCCCGCACCGGCGTGGGCCGGCTGCTCGCGCTGACGATCGGGCTCGTGCTGCTGCTCGCCGCGCTCGGGATCGCGCTGGCGCTGGCGGCCAACGGGAGGCTCACGCACAACCGCCACGTGCTGATCGACGAGGTCGGCCCGGCGCAGCGGACCGCGCTGGTGCTCGAAAACGCGCTGGTGAACGAGGAGACCGGCGTACGCGGCTTCGCGCTCACCGGCGAGTCGAGCTTCCTGGAACCGTACGACACCGGCCTGCGCGCCGAGAAACGCGCGTACAGGGAGCTGGAAGCGCACAGCGCCACCGTCGGCCCGGCGCTGGCGCGGGACGTCGTGCGCACGCGCGCCAGCGCCGACGCCTGGCGCGGCGGCTACGTGGCGCCGACGCTGATCGAACCGGACCTGACGAGGAACCAGTCGATCGCGATCGACGTGCGCGGCAGCAAGCTGTTCGATCACGTGCGCTCGTCGCTGCGGGTGCTCACGCGTACGATCGAGGTGCGCGACGCGCAGGCGCGCAAAGGCCTGTCGAGCGCGGCCGACACGCTGCAGGCGCTGCTGATCCTCGCCGCCGTGTTGATCCTCGGCGCGGTGCTCGGCGCCTGGTTCCTCCTGCGCCGAACGGTCACGCGGCCGCTGACGCGGCTCGGCGCCGAAGCCCGCCGCGTCGCGGCTGGCGAGTTCGCGAACCCGCTGACGGTGCCGGAGGGGCCGCGCGAGCTCGTCCAGGTGGGTGCCGAGATCGACACGATGCGCCGGCGGATCGTAGAAGAGCTGGCCACCGTCGAGCGGGCGCGCGTCGAGCTCGAGGAGCAGGCGCTCGAGCTGTCCCGCTCCAACGCCGAGCTCGAGCAGTTCGCCTACGTGGCCTCGCACGACCTGCAGGAGCCTCTGCGCAAGATCGCGAGCTTCTGCCAGGCGCTGCAGATGCGCTACGCCGACCAGCTCGACGAGCGCGGTGTGCAGTACATCGAGTTCGCCGTCGACGGCGCCAAGCGCATGCAGGTGCTGATCAACGACCTGCTCGCCTTCTCGCGCGTGGGCCGCGGCGGGCGCGAGCACGAGCCGGTCGCCCTGGGCGAGGTGGTGGCGGCAGCCGAGACGGCGCTCGGGGCCGCGCTCGAGCGAACCGGCGGCAGCGTGATCGCGGGGCCACTGCCGACGGTGCAGGGCGATCGCGCGCAGCTGCTCTCGATGATGCAGAACCTGATAGCGAACGGGCTGAAGTTCCACGGCGAGGAGCCCCCTGTCGTGCGCATCTCGGCGCGACGGGCGGGGGACTTCTGGGAGCTCAGCTGCACCGACAACGGCATCGGCGTCGGGCGCGAGTACGCGGATCGGATCTTTCTGATCTTCCAGCGCCTGCACTCACGCGAGGCCTACGAGGGCAGCGGCATCGGGCTTGCCCTGTGCCGGAAGATCGCCGAATACCACGGCGGGCGCATCTGGCTTGACAGCGAGTTTTCCAACGGTGCTCGTTTTGTGATTACCCTTCCCGTCGATGAGGGGGCTTGACGCGAACGGGAACCGGGTTGGACGCTGACTTGGTCTCCGTGCTGCTCGTCGAGGACGATCCCGGCGATGTGCTGCTGATCCGCGAGGCGTTCTCCGACCACAAGGTCGGCAACCGCCTGACCGTGGTCAGCGACGGCGTCGAGGCGATGCGGTACGTGCGCGCCGAAGGCGAGTACTCCGAGCGCGTGCGGCCCGACCTGATCCTGCTCGACCTGAACCTGCCGCGAAAGAGCGGCGCCGAGGTGCTCGCCGAGATCAAGGGCGACCCGGAGCTGTCGATGATCCCGGTCGTCGTGCTGACCACGTCCCAGTCGGAGGAGGACGTGATGCACTCCTACAAGATGCACGCCAACGCGTACATCACCAAGCCCGTCGACTTCGATCGCTTCGGCGAGATCGTCCACCAGATCGACGACTTCTTCATCGGGATCGTCAAGCTGCCGCCGAAATAACGGCTACGGCGGTGCGCGCGAGCGCTCCGCGCAGACAGGGGCGACGGCGGACGGGTGCCTCGGCCGTTCAGGAGTGCGCGAGCACGATCGCGAGCACGAGCAGACCGAGCAGCGAGCCGAGCGCGGTCATCAGCGCGATCACGCGATCGTCGGGAGGTACGAAGTCGCCGCGCGCCAGCGCCTGCTCGACCTCGCGTCGCCTGGCGGCGGCATAGACGATGCAGATCACACCGAGCACGGCGAAGCCCGCGCCGATGATCGCGTACGGCCAGCTTTCGCCGCGTGTCAGTACCGGCACGACCCTGCCGGCGCCGATGCCGACCGCCAGCGAGGTCAGGCCGGTGCGCCACCAGGCCAGGTAGGTGCGCTCGCCGGCCAGATGCGTGCGCCGCGTCGCGTCGACGACTTCCGCCGACGTCGCCTGCTCGGGTGGACGCTCAGATGGAGCCATCGTCGAGCTGGAACTCGCCGTCGCGGTAGATCACGCGCTGCTCGCCGCCACGCAGCGTCGCGGTGACGACACGGTCGGCCGTCGAGACGATGTCGGTGTGCACGGTCGAGTCGTTGAAGCCGAGCTCGGCCCAGCGCTCGTGGGGCACCTCGCTTGGGTCGCCGTCGTAGGCGTCCTGATAGGAGCGTCCGAGCGCGATGTGCGTGTTGCCGTAGCGCCCGCCCACGTTCTCGTCGTAGAGCGTGTGCGCCATGAAGCGCGTGATCCGCGAGAGCCGGCGGTCCGTCAGCGAGAACTCGCCGACCCGGTCGGCGCCCTCGGTGGCGACCATCTCGGTCAGCACCTGCTCGTTCTCCTCGGCGCTCGCCTTGGCGACGCGCCCGTCGGCGAACTCGAGGCGGATGCCCTTGACGAGGTTCCCGTAGCGGTACAGCGGCTGGTTGCAGTAGATCCAGCCCTCGGTGCCGCGCCAGTCGGGGCTCGTGAACAGCTCGAAGCTGGGGATGTTGCGTCCGCGCCCACCGAGCCAGCGGCGTTGCGCGCCGAGCGAGATCCGCAGGTCCACGTCCTCGCCCTCGACGTGCAGCCGCTCGATCTGCAGCGAGTCGAGCCACTGGCGACTGGCGCTGACACGCTCGCCCACCTCGCGCCAGCGCGCAATCGGGTCCTCGGCGTCCAGGAAGCAGGCGTGGACGATCTGCTCCCAGTAGTCCTCGAGGCTCATCTCGGCCTCGGCGGCCATCGCGGGCGTGCCGTACAGGCCGAGCGTCCAGCTGAAGCGCCCGGCGTTCTCCTTCTCTCCGCGCCAGTCGAGCAGCGGGCGCATGGCGGCGCCCTGGCGCATGATCTTGGCGGGGTCGACCGAGTCGAGCGCGTGCGGGTCCGCCTCGGCCAGCACCGTCACCTGGTGGTCCATCTGATCGACCAGGCCGCGCATGTAGCTCGAGTTGAAGTGGTCCAGCTGGGCGTCGCCGGCGAGCTCGTAGAAGTCGCGGGAAATGTTGAAGTCGTGGTCATCGTCGGGGCGGTAAGCGCTGATCACGTGCGCGCCGGCGCGCCAGACGGCCTTGGCGAGCTCGGCGTACAGCGGCTTGGCGCTCTCGGGGGCGGCGATCCGCACGACCTCGTCGGGCTGCACGCCACGGCCCCCGCCGAGCGCGTAGTCGACGAGCACGGACGCGTAGCGCTCGAGGATCTCCTGGGGCGGGACGTAGCTCACGCGCGACGGCGCCGCTTGGGTCGAGGCGGATCGTGTGCCGGCGCGCCGGGGCGTCCTCGCATCGGCGGATTATGAACCAAGCGCCGGGAAGCGGGCGCTCGACCGCGTCATCTCGGGCTGAGTGAGCCTAAGATCGTCCGGACGGCCGGACGCCGTCGCCCGGCAGATGAAATCGCTCGACCGGCGCCACCGTATCGCCCTGCTGCTGTCGGCGCTGGTCGCCGGAGGCACGGTCGTGGCGATCGCCGCCTCCTACAGCCCGGGTGCGCTGTGGGACACGCTCAGGCAGATCGAACCCCAGTGGCTGGCGGTGGCGTTCGGCTTCGAGCTGCTCTCCTACGTGGGCTACGTGATGGCGTACCGCTCGATGGTGCTCGATGGACGCGAAGAGCGGCTCTCGCTGGTCCTCGTCGTGCGCCTGGTCGTGGCCGGCTTCGGACCGTTCGTGCCGCTGGGCGGCTTCTCGTTCGACAGGCGCGCGCTCGGCTCGGTGCACCGCAGCCGTCGCGAGGCACGCCGGCAGGTGCTGTCTCTGGGCGTGATCGAGTACGCGCTGCTGGCGCCGGCGGCGTGCGTCTGCGCGCTGATCCTGCTGCTCGAAGCGAAGGCCTCGCCCGCCCTCACGCTGCCGTGGGTGTTCGGCGTGCCGGCGGGGTTCGCGCTCGCCGTCTGGGCCACACGGCCGGCGATCGTCCTTCGCTTCGAGCGTGGGGGCAGGCTCCGTCGCGGGATCGGCGAGGTGCTGGTGGGGGCGAGCGTGCTGCGCGAAGTCGTCCGGCGCCCGCTCGAGCGCCCGGGCGCGGTGACCGGGATGGCGATCTACTGGGCCGCCGAGATCGCGTGCCTGGCGTTCGCGCTTCGCTGCTTCGGCGTCGAGCTGTCGGTGCCGGCGCTGGTCGTGGCCTACGCGACCGGGTACGCGGCCAGCAGGCGCTCGCTGCCATTGGGCGGCGCCGGCGTCACGGAGGCGCTGCTGACGATCGCCCTGATCGCCGTGCACGTGCCCGCGCCGCAGGCGCTGCTGTCGGTCGTGGCATATCGGGTCGTGAACTTCCTCGTGCCGACGCTGCCGAGCCTGCTCGCGCACTCCTCGGTGGCGTCGATGCTGGAGGAGCCGGCGCCCGGAAAGGCGCGGGTGTAGGGCACATGAGCGGGTCCGACGCGCACGCGATCAGAGCGATCCGCGCCCGCGTCGGCGGCACCGTCCAGGGGGTCGGGTTCCGCGAGTCGGCCCGCCGCCGGGCGCTCGCTCTGGGCCTGCGGGGATGGGTGCGCAACGAAGACGACGGCACGCTCGCCGTCCACGCCGAGGGCGAGCCGCGGGCCGTGGAGGAGCTTCTGGCGTTCCTGCGCGAGGGCCCGCGCGGCGCCGCGGTGGAGGCGCGGGAGGTCGAGGACGTTCGGGTGGAGGGACACGAGCAGTTCGCGATCCGGGGCGTCAGCGCGGGGGTGTTCGTCGTGCAGGAGCACCAGGCGAGCACGCATCACTTCGACCTGCGGCTCGAGGTGGATGAGGTGATGCGCTCGTGGGCCGTGCCCAAGGGGCCCTCGATGGACCCCGCCGTCAAGCGCCTGGCGGTTCAGGTCGACGATCACGAGCTCGCCCACAACGACTTCGAGGGGCCGACCGAGCACGGCGGCGTGATCGTCTGGGATCGCGGCACCTACGAGCAGGGCGGGCGGGTGCCCTGGCCGGAGGCGCTCGAACGCGGCCACGCCGTGTTCGTGCTGCACGGCCAGAAGCTGCGCGGCGGGTTCGCGCTGCAGCGCACGCGCGGGCGCGGAGAGAAGGCGCAGTGGCTGCTGCTCAAGCGCAAGGACGAGGCGGCGCTGCCGGGGTCTGACATCGTCGAGGCTCGCGCCGAGTCGGTGCGCAGCGGCCTGACGATCGGCGAGCTGACGGGCCCCGGATAGACTCGCGCGGAGGCGAGCAATTGAGGGCTCCGAGGTGACAGCGTCGATCGTCGCGCGCGATCCGGACACGGGCGAGCTCGGCGTCGCCGTGTTCACGGCGTACCCGAGCGTGGGCATGCGCGTGCCCTTCGCCGAACCGGGGGTCGGGGCCGTCGCGACCCAGGCGATGGTCGAGCGCTCGTTCGGTCCTCGCGCCCTGTGGATGCTGCGCGAGGGGGCCGACGCGGCCACGGTCGTGGACGAGCTGATCTCAGCCGACCCGGCCGCAGCCACACGCCAGCTGGCCGTGCTCGCGGCAGGTGGCGAGATGGCCGGCTTCACGGGCGAGGACTGCGTGCCCCACTGCGGCGAGGCGAGCGGCGAGCACTGTCGCTGCCAGGCCAACATGATGGCGGCGGAGGGCGTGCCCGAGGCGATGAGCACGGCCTTTGCGGGGGCCGAAGGAGACCTGTCCGTGCGACTGCTGGCCGCGCTCGAAGCTGGGCAGGCCGCGGGGGGCGACGCGCGCGGGCGCATGTCGGCGGCGCTGCTCGTGGTCCCCGCCGAAGGAGAGGCGTGGGAGTCGCGGGTGGATCTGCGCGTCGACCATCACGACGACCCGCTCCCCGAGCTCGCGCGGGCGCTCGACTTCCATCGCGCTTTCGCGTTGATGGACGTGGCCGCCGAGCATGGAGCCGCCGGGGACCGGGACGGAGCGACCCGAGCTGCCCTGCAGGCGCTGAACCTGGCGCCCGACAACCCGCAGCTGCTGCTGTGGATGGGGCTTGGGGCAGCCGACGCGGACCTCAACCTGGGGATCACGCTCGTGCGCCGAGCGCTGGAGCTGCAGCCATCGCTCGCGGGCTTCCTCGATCGCTTGCCCGACACGCTGATGCCGACGGCGCCGGCCGTGCGCGCGGGGCTCGGCGCTGACGCGTCGTGACCGAGGGCGAGTCCGGCAGGTCGGTTCGTGGTTGCGCCCCTCCTGTCCTGGGGCGCGGCTGCCGATAGGTCGGCTGACGGTCGCCTCTCCCGATGCCGCCCCCAAGGGCTGCCTCGCCGCGACGTGGCCCCCATCCCACTGGACATCGAGCGGACCCCAGGCCCAGGCAAAACCCGGGCTGGAGCCAGAAGGGCAGCAAGCATATGCACGTCGCGCAAAGCCGGAGACCACTGTCGCTGTCGCTGAGCACCAGCCATCGCTACCTGCGATTGGGGGCGCTGGCGCTGGCGCTCACATCGGCGGTGCTGCTCGGCACGAGCGCCGGCGCATCGGCGCAGAGCGTGACGTTCACACCCGGCTCCGAACAGGAATTCAGAGTTCCGGTGGGCGTGGCGTCCGTAGAAGTAATCGCGGTCGGCGGCGAAGGCCAGAGCGGGGTCCAGTGCGTCACAGATCCAGGCTCGGGCGCAGGCGCGGGTGGATCTGGCGCGCTGGTCACGGCGACGGTTCCCGTGAGCGGGGTGAAATCGCTGTTCGTCGATTTCGGCGCGGGCGGAGCCGGTGGGACCGGAGGAGGCGACGAATCCTGCTCACTCAACGGAGGCGCAGGCGGCGGTTCCTCGGAAGTGCTCTCCGAAGCGTCGGCCCCGCTTGTCGTGGCCGGCGGGGGAGGCGGCGGTGGCGCAACCCTTGGCTGGGGCGAACCGAGTGAAGAAGAAAGCAACAACGGCGGCGCGGGCGCGGGCGCTTCGAGCGGCGTCGGCAACGGCGGCAACGGGGTCTTCATGTCCGGGTCGTTCGTCCGCGAAGAAGGCACCGGGGGTGAAGGCGGCGCCCCGAGCAGCCCAGGAGCCGCAGGCAGCAACGACAGCCGCCTCGGGCCGTGGACGACCGCGCCGACGGATGGCGAACTTCCGACCGGCGGAGCCGGCGGCGGCTGGAATGGCGTTCCGAGCTCCCCCTTCGTCGCCGCGGGCGGCGGCGGTGGCGCCGGCCACTACGGCGGCGGTGGCGGCGGTGCGGGCAACCTGAACGGCGGCGGCGGTGGCGCCGGCGCGAGCTTCATCGACGAAGCCGCCGGGGCCACCGGAGCCGTCACGTCGGGCTCAGGCCAGCCGCAGGCGGTCACGTTCGTCTACACGATCGCGGCGCCACCCACGGCGCTGATCGTGTCGCCGGCTGACGGCGGCACATATCCGCAGGGTGCGGTCGTGAAAACGGAATTCTCGTGCGCCGACGGCGCGGGCGGGTCGGGCATCGAATCATGCGCTGACTCCAACGGCGGCTCAGGCGACTCGGGCCTGCTCGCGACCGCGACGCCGGGCGCGCACAGCTACACGGTGACTGCGACGAGCCGCGACGGCGAGACGGCGACGGCGACGATCCACTACACGGTCACCTCTCCAGGGCCGGGAACGCCCACCGGCGGAGGAGCGCCTGAGACGCCTGTCGCATCGACCCACGAAGCGCCGCCGGCAGGTGTGGTGCAAACACCCGCCACGCCTCTTGCCCGCCCGCGCAAGGCATGTGTGAGCGCGCGCGAGCTCACGATCCACGTGCCCAACCACGCGACCCTGCCGGCGGGCACGAGGATCGTGCGTACGGACGTGCTGCTGGCCGGTCGCTTGGTGGCAAGACTCCGCGGCGCCAATCCGGTCGCGCACGTGAGCCTCGTTGGCCGGCCCAAAGGGGCGTACGCCATCACGATCCTCGCGCGCACGTCGCGCGGCAAGCTCGTGAAGACCTCGACGATCTACCACACTTGCATGAGCGCCCGGCGGGGATAGGCGCGTCCCGGTCGGGAAGCAGCGCGAGGAAGCCCGCTCAGCGGGCCAGGCGCTCGAGCACGAGCAGCATGGCCGCGAGGTCCTTGGCGGCCACGTCGCGCAGCGCGGCCGGCGGCTCATCGAGGATCGCTTCGGCGCGCGCGGCGGCGGCGCGGCCGGCGGCGGTCAGCTGAACGAGCTTCGCCCGCCGGTCATCGGGATGGGGCTTGCGCCGCACCAGGCCGCGTTCTTCCAGGTCGTCGACCATCAGCGTGATGTACGGCGCGTCGGCCGCCAGCCATTCGGCGATCGCGCGCAGCGTTTTCGGCTCGGCGGCCAGCAGTCGGAGTAGAAGCACGCGCGCCCAGCTCACGCCGAGCGCCTCGGACACGGCGACCTTGCGGTCTTGGTCGTGCACGAGGTCGGACATCGCGCGCCAGGCGCGACGTGCGAGATCGGGGTCCTCGCCGCCCATCACGCCTCCTGCGGCGCCTCGCGCAGGCGCATCGCGGTGCGCTCGGCGCTGGCCTCGGCCGCCGGCGTGCTCGCGGCCAGGCCGATCGCCACGATCGCGGCCCCGAGGGCGGCGATCAGCCACCACGCAGGGCGGCTGGCCGTGGCGAGCTGGTGGTGGAGCGAGCCGTGGATCCCGGCGGTGGCCACCGCGCCCAGCACGGCCACGCCGAGCGTCAGGCCGACCTGCCGGCTGGTGCTGGCCACGGCCGCCGCCACGCCGGCCTGGCTCGGGGGCATTCCCGACACGGCGGTGTTCGTGATCGGCGGATTCAGGGCGCCGAAGCCCAGACCGAAGACGCAGTACGCGGCCAGCACCCAAGCGAGCGAGGTGCCGGCGCTCAGGGACACGAGCATCAGGCTGCCCGCGCACAGCCCGAAGCCGCCGAGCACCAGCGGGCCGCGCACCCCGCGCGCTCCGACGACGTGGCCGGAGATGGGGCTGATCACGAGGGTCATGAGCGCCAGTGGCAGCGTGCACAGGCCGGCGCTCAAAGGCGAGAGGCCTCGCACTTCCTGCAGGTAGAGCGTGTTCAGGAACAGGAACCCGCCGAAGGCGGCGAAGGCGGCGACGGCTATCACGGCGGCCGCCGAGAACGGCCGGCTGGCGAAGAAGCGCGGCTCGATCAACGGGTCGTCCCGGCGCAGCTCATAGCGCACGAGCGTCACCAGCGAGAGGGCAGCGGTGAGGGCGAGGCCGATGATCGCCGGCGAGCCCCAGCCCAGGTTCGGGCCCTCGATGATCGCGAAGGTCAAGCTCGCCAGCGTCAGGATCACGAGCGCCTGGCCGACCGGGTCGGGGCGACGCGTGCGCGGCGCGCGCGACTCCGGCACGAAACGCGCCGTGAGCCCGATCGCGGCGAGGCCGATGGGGATGTTCACGAGGAACACGGCGCGCCAGCTGAGCCCGACGAGAAGGCCACCGAGGATCGGCCCGAGGGCGATGCTGATGCCGACCACTGCGCCCCAGACCCCGATCGCCTGCGCGCGCTCGCGGGGGTCCTCGAAGGTGTTGCGGATGATCGACATCGCCACCGGGTTGAGCATCGCGCCGGCGGCGCCCTGAAGCACGCGGAAGGCGATCAGCCAGCCGATCCCGGGCGCGAGGCTGCAGGCCAGCGAGGCGGCGGTGAACAGCGCGAGCCCGAACTTGAAGACGCGGGCGCGACCGAGTCGATCTCCCGTCGAGCCGCCCAGCATCAAGAGGCTCGCCAGCACGACGGTGTAGGCGGCTGTCGTCCACTGCAGTGAGGACACCGACGCGCCCAGGTCGCGGCGGATCGAGGGCAACGCGACGTTGACGATCGTGGTGTCCATTCCCACGATCAGCAGGCTCATGCAGCAGATCGCGAGCACGAGCCGCGGTCGAGTGCCCGTCACCGAGTGAGACGCAGCCCCGTGGCAGTGATAGCCATATAATCATTATAGTCATATAACGACTAGCCTCTAGCACGTCCGTGGGACTGACAATCGTCTGTTCCGTCTACCGCCGACATCCTGTCGCTTTAGCGCCGATCTGCTACCTTCGTGTCATGGCACTCGCATATGCCGAAGAGGCGATCCACGTGCACGACACCGGTCATCTGTCTGACCGCGAGATCGCGCGAGCGACCGGCGCGGCCCCTAGCACCGTGCGCGAATGGCTCGCGCGCAGGAGCGCTCCAAGTGGAGTGCGCGCAGAGCGACTGGCCGAGCTCTCATCGCTGGTCGAACGTCTTGCGCGAGTTATCCGCCCTACCTACATTCCCGTCTGGCTCAGCAAGCCGGTTCCCGCACTCGATGACGACAAGCCGATCGACCGCATCGCAACAGGCGACTATCGCTCGGTCGCACGCCTGATCTCAGGCATCGAGGACCCAGGCGCAAGCTGACGTGGGGCTCGACGTCACAGCGATCGCCGTGCGCGGACGCTGGGTCAAGCACACTCCCCCAGGATCGCAGCCGCTGCCTGAGCGCGACCCACCTCCGGACAACCGCTGGCAGCGCGGCACCGTTGTGGATGCCCTGTACCTTGCCGACAGCGACGAGACGGTATGGGCCGAGTGGTATCGGCACCTTGCCGAGCGGGCCATTCCGCCTCTCGCACAGATGCCGCGCGAGCTGTGGACATGGCAGATTGGGCTCGAGGTCGCCGACCTTTTCCACGGACGAGAAGCTCGCGGCAGTCGGGCTCGAGCCACCCACTCCCGGCCGTCGCAGGTGGCACGTCTACCAACTCGTCGGCGAGCAGCTCTCGGCTGAGGGTTGGCGTGGCCTGCTCGCGCCCAGTGCAGCACGCCCGGCGGGCAAGATCCTCTGTCTGTTCCGAGACGAGCGCGGCGTGGGCGGCGCCGAGCCACGTCACCCCCCACGCCAGGTCCGCGAACCTCCTCCGCCACCAAAGGGGCTACTGACCTGATCCGGCTCGCCGATTCGGAAGCGCCCTCGCCGCGCGGCCTGGAGGCAGCACCCTCCTCCAGGCCGCGCGTGCCCGTCAAATCGAGGTCAGAGACCTGCGCACTGGCCGGTCTTCGGGCCCGTCACGTGATTCGGGCTGCCTTCGGAGTCGCCGACCTGCGGCGCGGGCGAGTTGCCTGCGCATCTCAGGCCACCGTGAATCGTGTTCGTGACGTACTCGTTGGCGTCTTCGTCCAGGAGCACGTTGTCGTTCAGGGTCACGCCGCCGTTGACGTTGTTGCGGATGAACCCGAACCAGAAGCCGTTGTAGCCCTCCACGGTCGCGCCGCCATTGATGCGGTTGTCCTCGATCGCGTTCCACGTGATTTCGAACGGCCCGCCGAACGGTCCCGAGCCGCCGTGCACGTCGATGCCGCCGTTGATCGTCGTGAAGTGGATCTGCACCGACGCCGGGTTCGTGGCGTCGACGCCACCCGAGATCGTCCCGGTGTTGCCCGGTTTTTCCTCGTTGCCGAGCACGAACGTCGCCCCCGGTTCGATCGAGAGTCCGCCCCGGATCGTCACCGGCCCTTCGCTCAAGCACGCCGCGCCCTCGGGGACGACGACCTTGTCGTAGCTGCCCGGCGCCAACCCTCCGGTACACGTCGTCGCCTTGGGGCCGGCGAGCGCCGAGCTCGGCAGAACGACGAGTAGCGCCACGCCCAGCGTGACCGGAACCAGTACACGGATGCGTCGTTTCATGGCTGAGATCCTCCTGTCTCCGACGGCCGCCGTCGACCGCCATTTTCGACACCGGCCGGCTCCGGATCCCTGTCCGCCCACGGTCGGTGCCTCCACCATCCAGACGGCACACTACCCACTCCTCGCCGAGGGAATGCGCCCGCGCACGCGGTGCGCTGCTGCCCGGCGGTCTGGGCGTTACTGAGGAACTTCGCGCTCGCCGCGCGAGTCCGCGACCCCCGCGTGTAGTTCACCGCGCTGCCGGTTGGGTGCCTGCAGCGCGATCGTGGCTATCACGATCAGCGCAACCACGACGATGCTCGTGTACTGCGCTGCCTCGTCGGCGATGTCCCAGACCACCAGGGCGAGTGCCGCGATCGAGGCGAGCCAGTACACCGCCTGACGCCACGGCGGCAACGTGCGCAGAAGCTTCAGCCAGCGCATGTCGCGACTATACCTGCGTGACCTCACGACAGTGACCGAAGGAGGTTCAGTGTGAGTCCAGCCGGGCGCCTTGTGATTAATGCCTCATAGTGGGACAATCCTGGAGATTGCGGCTCCGTTGCAAGCGGACGCAGCGAGGCCGGGGCGGCTGCTTGGTTCTGCGCGACCGCCGCCACACCAGTCGGTTCGCGCGAAGATTCAACACCGGGAGGAAAGCATGTCCGGTCAAACTCTCGCACGAGAGGACCTCCACGAGGCGACGTGGGCGTGGTGGTTGTTCATGCTGGTCGGCCTGTTGAGCATCGCCGCCGGGGTGATCGTGCTGGCGAAGCCCGACGACAGCCTGTCCACGCTGGCCGTGGTCGCAGGAATATTCGTGCTGGTCGACGGCATCTTCGATCTGGCGGCGTCGTTCGGGCGCCACACGGAGAATCGGGGGCTGGTCGCGGTGATGGGCGTGCTGGACATCGTCATCGGGGTCCTGCTCATCCGCCATCCGATCGGTGGAGTGCTGGCGATCGCCCTGCTCATCGGCATCTGGCTGATCGCCGCCGGGCTCCTCCGGCTGGTCGGCGCGTTCGAACGCGAGCAACGTGTCTGGAACATCGCGATCGCCGTGCTCGAGGTCGTCGCTGGGATCGTGATCGTGTCGAGCCCCCCGATCGGGTTCGCCACCCTCGCGCTGCTGGTGGGGATCTCGTTCATCGCCAATGGGGTGGCCACGTTCGCGCTCGGCTGGATGGTCCATTCGCTGCGCCACGACCTCGAGGGTCCCGCATTCGACACAGGGGTGACCGCGTAGACCCGGCCGCCAGGACGACACCGGCGGAGCGGACCTCGCCGGAGGGCGCGGGGCTCGGCGCGGCTCGCGATCGCATCGCGGGCGCGCGGCCCCGCGCCCGATAGTCGAGCTGGCCGAGCCGCTCGGCTTGCGCCTCGCGCTCCGGAGCCTCCGGCTCGGCTGGTCCTCGGCGGCGGTCGGGTCAACGACGCGCGGCGGGCGCACGGGCTTGCGCCGCTCCGGCACACCCTGGACCAGATGACCGACTGCGATCGGCTGCTGATCTTGAGCACCCGGGCACTCCAGTACCCGGACTTCGATCCCCCCGAGCACGTGCAGGTCACAGGTGCGCGTCTGGAGGACCCGGAGTGGGCGGAGCCCGTCGGGCTGCCGCCGGGCGAGGAGCCGCTGGTCCTGGTGGGACTCAGCTCGACGTTCATGGACCAGGGCGCGGCGATCGGCCGAATCGCACAGGCGCTCGGCACGGTTCCCGTTCGCGGGCTGATCACAACGGGCCCTGCCATCGATCCCGACGCGGTCCCGACTCCGGCGAACGTCCGGGTCGTCCGCTCGGCCCCGCACTCCGAGATCCTGCCCCAAGCCACCGCGATGGTCACGCACCCCGGCCACGGCTCGGTCGTGAAGGCGCTCGCCGCCGGCGTACCGATGGTGATGATGCCTTTCGGCCGCGATCAGGTCGAGATCGCGGCTCGCGCAGCCTACGCCGGAACCGGCCTGCGCGTCCGCCCCGGTGCCAGCCCGGCGCGGATCGCCCGCGCGGTCCGCGAGGTCCTCTGCGACTCCTCCTACCGCGAGGCAGCCGGCCGTGCTGCGATCACGATCGCCGCCGAGCAGCGCGGTGATGCCGCCGCCGACGCGCTCGAGGGGCTGGCGGGCGGATCACGCTCGGACCGCGCGCTTTCGGGCGCCGGAGCAGCTGCTCGGGGACTTAGCTCGTAGCCGAGGACGGCCGCTTGCGGGTTATCTTGCGGAGCGTGGGCGAGATTGTGGGCGCTCGGGCCTCTCGATGACGCCGAGATCGCGTTCTCGGCTTCCGCCTGCGCGTCGCCACTTGCAAATCACAATCACTTTGGAGGAGCGTAATGGCCGACACCACCTGCCACATGTCGATCTCCCTCGACGGCTTCGTCGCCGGGCCGGATCAAAGCCGCGAAGACCCGCTCGGCAAGCGGGGCCGCGAGCTTCACGGCTGGCACCTTGGCGACGAGCGCGCGAATGAGGCGGACGCCGCGGCCGAGCGCCGTTTGCTGCGCCCCCGCGCCGCCTACGTCATGGGCCGCAACATGTTTGGCCCAATCCGCGGCGAGTGGGACGAGGAGTGGTCGGGCTGGTGGGGGCCTGAGCCGCCATACCACGCACCCGTGTTCGTCCTAACCCATCACGCTCACGCGCCGATCGAGATGGAGGGCGGGACGACGTTTCACTTCGTCACGGATGGCTTCGACGCCGCCTACGCCCAGGCCCGCGAGACTGCCGGCGCAGAGGGCGTCGACATTGCGGGCGGCGCCTCGACCGTCCGCCAAGCGCTGCTGGCGGGCGTGGTCGACGAGCTCTGGCTCGACATCGTCCCCGTTCTACTCGGCTCCGGCGAGGGGGTTTTCAACGGCGTCGCCGAGTTCGATTTCGAGCCCCACGAGGCCCTCCATTCCCCACTGGCGACGCACGTCTGCTACCGCCGGGCGGGATGAGATCGATACACCATCGCCCCGGCCACATCGCCCCGCGATCCCAGCTCCAGAGCCGAATCATGCCCTCTCAGGATGGTCCCAGCCCCTCCCAGCATCCAGCGAGACTTCTATCGGGGCGTCGGGCGTCAACGGTACGTTGCGATCCCGATCCACCCCGCCGCTAGTCAAGGCACGATTCCGGCGCTGGCGTTGCTCTCAAGCGGCCTCGGCGAGCAGGAACTCCCGTAGACATCGCTTGGAGCAGAACCACAGCTCGGCGTGGTCGTGGTTAAGGCGTGCCGCCGGAGGCGGCTCAACCTCGCGTCCGCAGACAGGATCGGCTTGTGAGACCTGGTGGCGCACCCGGAAGAGCCGAAGGGGCTCCTCGACGCCGCGAAGCCTGCGCACGCCGATCGGCTCCAGTAGCGAGTCTCAGGTCTGCTCAGCGACGGTGTCGGTGATCAGCGTTTCGCCGCCGGTCGCCGCGCTCGTCACGCGCGAGGCGACGTTCACCGTCGTGCTGATGTAGTCGCCGCCGCGGTAGATCGCCTGGCCGGTGTGTATGCCGATCCGAATCGCTGGCAGCGAGGGGTCGGCCCGAATTGATTGGTGCAGGGCGGTGGCGAAGCTCAAGCCATCCGCCGGCAAGGCTCCCCGCGCGCGAATCGAGAGCAGAGATGCGGGCTAGCAGCATCCCTGGTCACAGCTATCGCCGGCGCCGCTTGCGACCGGTGCGGTGCAGCACGACTCACCCCGCCATGCGTCTCTCCCCTCTTTCAGCGCAACGCCTGCGATCGCAAGCGCCGTCACGGGGTCTGCCCACCACCAGTCGAGCAGGGCGTTCAGGCCGAGGCCGACGAGCAGTGCCGCCGAAAGGTAGGCGCAGAGCATCGTCTGGCGGCTCTCGCTCTTGGTCGCCGAGGAGCCCAGCGCATCGGCCACGCGCGCCTTCGCCGTGGCGAGCGGCGGCATCGTCGCAAGCGTGAGGATCGAAAGGCCGATCCCAACCCAGCTCACGGCGGGGCGATCGGCAAGGACGAGTGAACGGGTCGCCTCGACAGCGACGTAGGCGCTGAGCACGTAGAAGGAGACCGCGATCATCTGCTGCGCTCGGCGCTCGGACATCGCGTGAGCGCTCGCCAGGCGCCAGATCACGACCAACCCCGCCATCGCCTCGATCAGCGAATCGGCGCCGAAGCCGATCAGCGCCACCGACCCGGCGACGACTCCCGCCGCAACGGCCACGCTGGCCTCGACCAGGTGCCAGCCGATGCCGGTCCAAGCGAGCAGCCGCGCACGTAGGACAAGGCGCACTCGTGAACGGGACTCGCTCGGCTTCGACGGGTCGACCGACAGGATCGGCAGCTCGCCCGACGCTGAGCTCACACCGGCACCTGATCCGCGAGCACCGCGTCGACCAGCGCACGGCCGCGGTCGGTGAGCGCGTACATCACCATCTTGCCGTCGCGGCGCGAGCGCACGAGGCCGGCCGCGCGCAGCGCTCGGACATGATGGGAGACGAGGTTCTCGGCGCGCTCGGCGACCCAACTGAGGTCGCACACGCACAGCTCGCCGCCGTCGCGCAGCGCGGCGGCGAGGGTCAGGCGGGTCGGGTCCGCCAGTGCCTTCGCACCCGCGGAGGATTCCTCGGCAGCTTGCCGGCTGAGTCGAGCTTGTCGCAGCTCCTCTGCGCGGGGCACGTCGAGGCAGAGCAGGTCGCAGCGATCATCCGTCATGGCTTGATCCTAACAGCCGTTGAGATGTAAGGACGTTGGCGACCCCACGTCGCGGCGCGCGGAACGGGACGCCCGTCAGTGCATCTAGTGAGCGCCCGCGCACCGTGCGCCAGCTCTGGCTGGTGATGCGCAGGATCACGAAGGTCATGCCGAGGCAGTGCGCGCGCACGTCGTTCGACCACGACCGACTCGCCAACCGAACGTCAGACAGAGGAAGAGTTGGTCATCCCCTCCAGTCGTTCCCTATCGCCGCCGCGCGCATCCACTGAGACGCAACCCTGCATTACGCCTGCGGCCCGGCGGCTTCGAGCGCCGCGTCGCGGTCGCGAAAGAAGCGCAGGGCCGTTGCCTGCCCGTTTTGCACGGTCCAGACCATCGCCGTTTGGCGCTCCACTTCGACCCCGCTGCCGCGGCCCCGGCCGCCAGAGCGAAGCAAGGCGATGACGTTCTCGCCCGCCTCCATCAATTGCTCGGGCTCCCAGAGGTAGCTCTCCCAGACATCGCGGACTTCCGAGTAGAAGCGACGGATTCCCTCGTGCCCCTCATAAACCGCGGGGTTGAAGACGCGATCGGACATGTCCAGCCGGAAGTCCGCGTCGCACAGCGCGACCAACGCGTCCACATCCCCGCCGTTCAGCGCTTCGTGGGCGCACCGGACCAGCTCCACATTCTCTTGCGACATCGCTGGCTCAGTATGCCTGCCGCACGCTCGCCCTCGGCTCCCGCGAAAGGCTTGGGGCGATCCGTAGGCATGTCTCGCAGCACCCACAGTCCGGACGCAGCGGTGAGCCCTGCCACGAGCGTAATCGCACCGCCGTAGCCAAGCGCGTCGGCGGCTGTGCCACCGATCAGGCCGCCGAAGACGTAGCCCATGTCGCGCCAGAAGCGATAGACCCCGACGACGGGAGCGCGTGCGACTGGTGTGACCGCATCGGAGATCGCGGCGATCAGGGTTGGGTAGACCATCGCGGTGCCGAGGCCGAGCAGCACAGCAGCCCCGGCGGCGGGAGCGAGCGCGCCGTCGCTGAGTGCCAGCAGCGCCAAGGCGAGCGCTTGCACGAGCATGCCGCCCACGATCAGCGGCTTTCGCCCTAGGGAGTCAGACCAAGCGCCAGTGCCGATCTGCGCCACGCTCCAAACGGCCGGATAGAGCGCTGCAACCAAGCCGATGTCGGCGACACCTGCTCCGTGGGCGGCGAGGAACAGTGGGACGAGCCCCCACGCCATTCCGTCGTTGAGGTTGTTGATGAGGCCGGCCTGGCTGCAGGAGCGCAACGTGGGCTCGCGGTAGCTGGCGCGTGCGAACGCGCTGCGTAGCCTAGGCGGCGCCCCGTCGGCGCCTTGATGATGGTCGGCCTGCTCGAGCGCGACGTGTTCGGCGGTGTCGCGCACGAACAGCACGGACAGCGCGAACCCCACCACGGCGACCGTTGCACCAGCGACTACGAGCACGTCGCGCGCGGCGAGCGAGGCCGCGAACCAACCGCTCAGCCCAGCGGCGAGCGCGACGCCGCCGTAGCCAGCGGACTCGTTCAGTCCGAGTGCAAGCCCGCGGCGGCGCGGGCCGACGAGGTCGATCTTCATCACGACGGTCATCGACCAGGCGAGTCCCTGGTTGATGCCGAGCAAGGCGTTGGCGGCGACGATCCAGCCCCAGCTCGGCGCGAGTGCGATCAGCAGCGGCACCGGCAACGCGACCGCCCAGCCAGCGATCAAGAGCCGCCGGCGCCCGGCGCGCTGCGCCAGCGCCCCGGCACCGAGATTCGTCAGCGCCTTGGCCAGGCCGAAGGCGACGATGAAGGTCAGCACCGCTGCGCTTGAGCTCAGGCCGAAGTTCTCGCGGCCGATCAGCGGCAGGGTCGAGCGCTCGAGGCCGACCATCGCGCCGACGAACACGTTGATCACGACGAGCAGCGAGAACTGCGCGAAGTTCTCGCGCAGTCCGAGGCGAGGCTGAGTGCTCACGAAACCTTGGCGATCGGGCGCCCGCTGCGGTTGGCCTTGAGGATCGCGGCCTGCTGCTCGGGCGCCGGTGGGATCTCGCTCGTCAACGCCTTCACGAACGCGTCCTCCGAGTCGTGCTGAAGCGCGGGGTTGTAGCGGCGCTCAAAGCCGATCGTCGTTGCGGGGTTGGCCGACAGGCCGCGCCCGCACACCGACCCCGAGTAGTGAGCCGGATAGATCAGCACGTGATCGGGGAGCGTCAGCAGCCTCTCGGTGAGCGATCGGTAGAGCGCGCGTGCCATCGAGTCGACCGTGTGCTCGCCGCTCGCGTGCAGGTCGGGGCGTCCGGCGTCGCCGGCCAGCAGCGCGTCGCCGCTGAGTAGGAGCCACGGCTCATCGGCTCGCGTGCGGTCGGTGACGAGGTAGGCGTGATGGGCAAGCGCGTGCCCGGGGGTCGCGATCGCCTGAAGCTCTGTGTTGCCGAGCTTGACCACCTCCCGATCGTCGAGCGCGTGATGCTCGAAGTCCACGCCCGCGCTCTCGGGCAGATAGGCGGTTGCTCCGGTGCGGGCGACGAGTTCGGGCAGGCCCGAGACGTGGTCGGCCTGCACGTGGGTCTCAAACACCGCCACGATCGGCATGCCCTGCCCCTCGGCGAGCGCGATGTAGCGATCCACCAGATCGACGTGCGGGTCCACGACGGCGAACTGACTATGGGTTTTGCAGCCCAGCAGGTAGGAGGCGCAGGCCGTCTCGTCGTTGAGCAACTGTCGGAAGTACACGCTTTCACCTCCCCGGTCTGAGATTGGCCTTGACAAGTTATCAATTGTTCTATTGAATAGCAAGCAAATGCAAGACCGCCGCAGAAAGGACACGCTGTTCGAGGCGATCGCGCTGATGGGCAAGGCGTTCGCCAGCCCGCGCCGGCTTGAGCTGCTTGACCTCCTCGCACAGGGACCGCGCACCGTCGAGGAGCTCGCGCGTGCCAGCGAGCAATCGAGCGCAAACACGTCGCAGCATCTGCAGGCGCTGCACGCGGCGGGTGTCGTCACGCGCGAGCGCGAGGGCACTAGCGTGCGCTACGCGCTCGCGGGCGAGGATGTGCTCGCCCTATGGCTGGCGCTGCGGGGCGCGTCAGCCGCGCGGCTGGCCGAGGTCGAGCGCGCCGCACGCGACTACCTGGGCGAGCCCGTCGAGGCGATCGGCCGCGAGGAGCTGCGCGAGCGCTTGAAGCGCGGCGACGTCGTGCTCGTCGACGTGCGGCCACAGGAGGAGTTCGCCGCGGGTCACATCGACGGCGCGCGGTCGATCCCGCTGGAGGAGCTTGAGCAGCGGATCGCCGAGCTGCCCGAGGACCGCGACATCGTCGCCTACTGCCGCGGCCCGTTCTGCGCCTACGCGCACGAGGCGGTGCGGGAGCTGCAGGAGGCCGGTCGCTCCGCGCTGCGCCTGGAGGATGGCTGGCCCGAATGGCGGCTGGCCGACACCGCCCATAAGCGCCCGAGGAGCCGGAGGCAAGCGGCGTGAGCACGGGGACGTGGATGCGCTCCAACCTCACGACTCAGGGCTACTGCCTGAGCGAGGCCGAGCGCCGCGAGCTCTCCGTTGCTCTGCGCTTCTCGACCGGGCTGTGCTTGGCGCTCGTCCTAGTTGCGCTTGCCCTGCAGTCGCCGGTGATGGTCTTCGCCCTGTCGGGGATCGGCCTGGTCGCCGGCTTCAGCTCGCGCCACCCCTTCGACCATCTGTGGAACCGCGTCGTGCGTCACGTAGTCGGCGGCCCGGTGCTGCCCCCCAACCCGCCGCGACGGCGCCACGCGTTCAAGCTCGCGACGGTCTGGCTGGCGAGCGTCGGGGTGCTGCTTTCGGTTGGCGCGACCACGGCTGGCCTCGTGCTCGGGGGTCTGCTCGTCGTGGCGTGCGGCGCGGTGACCGTCGCAAATCTCTGTATTCCCTCCGAGCTGTTCGCGTTGTGGGAGCGTCGCACGGCGCGCAAGGCGCCGAGTGCCATCTAACTAGGAAAGGACCGAGCTGATGGGAACCGAGCTGACAAATCCGAACAAAGCGCTTTGGGAGAAGGGCGACTTCACGCGCATCGCCGCGAGCATGCGCGAGAGCGGCGAGGCGCTCGTCGAGCGGGTCGGCATCACCAGCGGACTCAAGGTCCTCGATCTCGGTTGCGGAGACGGCACCACAGCAATCCCCGCGGCGAAACTAGGCGCGGAGGTCCTGGGCGTCGACATCGCCAGCAACCTCGTCGAGGCCGGCAACGCCCGCGCTCAGAGCCTTGGCCTCTCAAACTGCAGATTCCAGGAGGGCGATGCGTCTGATCTGAGCGACCTGGAGGATGACACCTTCGACCTGACGATCAGCATCTTCGGAGCGATGTTCGCGCCAAAGCCGGCGGACGTCGCCAAAGAGATGGTCCGCGTGACGCGATCGGGCGGCCGGGTGGTGATGGGGAATTGGATACCCAACGACCCAACGCTCGTGGCGCAGATATTGAAGATCAGCGCCTCCCACTCCCCTCCCCCGCCCGAGGGTTTCGTCAGTCCGATGACGTGGGGCGTCGAGGACAACGTGATCGAGCGTTTTGCAGGCGCGGGAGTGCCGAAGGAGCAGATCTCATTCGAGCGTGACACCTACACGTTCAACTTCCCGGGGACCCCGTCAGAACTGCTGGCGGCATTCAGGACCTATTACGGGCCGACGATGAACGCCTTCGAGGCCGCCGCGGCAAACGGGCGCGAGGACGATCTGCAGGCCGAGTTGGAGGAGCTGTTTAACAGCCAGAACGCGAGCCCAAGCCCGGACGCGACGTCCATTCCTGCGGTCTTTCTCCGTGTCACGGTTCAGCTGACCTAGACGCGACGCGCGACCCCGAGCAGGTGGCTCTTGGGAAGGGTCGAGCGCCGAGACCCGAAGCAAAGCGCTTGACCCGAGTGCCTTGTTCAGGCTTGCGCGCTTGTGACGCCGTGCAGCCCCACAAGAGGGACCGCAGCGGCGCTCCCTGCGGTTCCATTTGCGGTCCCGCCCGCCGGGAACAGCCGGGAAGAGGCGAGAACAGCCTTCCGCGATCACCAGTGTTTCGAGGGTCGAGCACCTCTCTGTGGAGTTCTGGAAGTTCTGAACCTGTAACCGAAAATCGATCGGGTCTGAGCGTGGCCGAAACCTGGCAGCGACTTTCCATAGACCGAAACGCGCTCTGCTTCGCCTCGCCTAGCTCACCGAGCTGATCTCGACCTTTTCTTCGTTGGTGCGGATCGTCGTGAGCTTCTCCCCGGCCTGTTCGAACGGCCCGCCGAAGGAGGCGCTCAGGATCTGCAGCGGGCCGCCGAGGAACGCTTCCGGTTTCTGCTTGCCTTTCGCCGCCGCGAGTTTGTCCGTCGAGGTCAGCTTCATCGCGTTCGCGGTGACGGTCACGATCACATGCCCCCGCACCGTGATCGGCGTGCCGCCGCATTCAAACTGCGCGAAGTCTTCGCCGGTCGCGGGGCTGAGGTCCTCGCCGATCTTGTCCGTTGCGGAGGTTTCGCCTTTCTGATAGACGCCCAGCAGACCGGTCAGCGCGGGGGTCACGACTTCGCCCGCGGCCGCCCCTTCGCTGTGGCACGAAGGCCCGCTCGAAGAGGAGCAGCCCGTGAACTTGATCGGGAGCAGCGAGGCCGTTTTCGGGCCGGTGTAGGTGCCGCTCGAGCTCTCGCCGGTGCACGTGATCTTCGCGCCGGATTTGCCTTCGAGGACTGCGACCGTCCCTTCTTTGATTTTCGTCGTGAAGCCTGCTTTCGCGATCGGATGTTCGCCGGAGAACCCGGGATACCATTCGAATTTTTCTTCGGAGGCGACTTTTGCGAGGGTCTTGCAGCCGGCGTCCTTGAACCTTGCTTTCGTGCCTTTGGCTGCTTTCAGGCAGCGTCCGTATTCGGGCGCCCCAGAAGTCTGATCGCCGATATGGACCGGAACAACCGGATCGACAACCACGCCGTTGGCTTGGCCATCTGAGTCTCCTATGCCCCCGTCGGTCAAGTGCAGTATGACGACGTCGCCTGAAATCGTGGCATGGGAGCTAACGTCGACAAAGGAGCCGTCGACGAACTTGAACACCTTTGTCGGATCACTTCCTGGCGGTAGCTTGAGAGTAACGTCAATGGATTCGCCCGCAGTAAGGCCGTCGACCTGATAGGACAAGCTGCCAATGACGGCGACAGCACCTTCGGGGAGGCCCGCTCCGGTATTAGGTTCGGCGGTCACTGACGACAGCACAGTTTCGGGGGGAGTAATGACCTCTACCGCCCCTTCGCTGGGACCGGCGGAAGACACCGTCTCGTAATACGGATACGCGACGACGCGAGTTTGGTCTTCGGTGAGGCCAGCCGTCTTGAACGACGTGGCTAGAAGGCCGGATTCGCTGGGCGGGATGACGCCGATGTCTACTTCGCCTCCCCAGTTGGGAATAGCGAGGTATGCCTTGCCTTCGTCGTCCGTCGTCTCGGACTCCACGACGGAGGTCCCTGTCGCCTGCATTCCAGCCGCAACCGAAATGCTGCTCGCCAATCCAATGCCGATATTGGTGCCAAGTTTTACGCCAGGAATCGCACTCCCGCCAGATGAGACCGTCCGGACTGTAAGCGTATGCAGCGTCGGGAAGACGATTTCCTCGTACTGCCCACTAGTGACTTCAAAGCCGCTCCCGTTGAACCCGATCTCCAGCGGAAATTCCGTAGGCGAAACGCCAGCCGGCCGTTCTGCAAGCACACTCCAATTGTAGGTGCCCGGCGCCATCTTCGACGTCGTGAATATGCCTTCATTGTTTGCTTCCGCGTACCCATTCCCTGACGAGTTCTGGAAGGACACGCGCGCGTAGGGAAGCACAGCACCAGCGGCGTCTCTCACCACACCCGAAACGGTCACACTCGCTGGGTTCCCAGGCACCAATTCTACGTTGAGCGTGACGTTCGTCTGGACGACTTCTTCGTGGACGTTGAAAGGTTGATATCCCGATCCTATCGGTGGCACGAATTCGATGTTGTATGTTCCGGCGGATATGGAAGGTTTGGTTCTATAGCTGCCGTCGAATGCGGAGAGAGCGGTAGCGACCTGGTTGCCGTTACTGCTCTTCCGGACGATTACCTGTGTTTCGGCGACGCCGACCCCCGTGCTCTGCGACTTGACCGTACCCGAGATCGAGTAGGCGCCGGCCGCGTCGGCGGCACTTCCAGATCCGAGCACAAGCAGACACCCTAAACACATGACGCGAACGCGGCGCCGTCCAGCGCGGCGCGATACGGGTGCCCCAAACTTCCTTTTCGGCGAAGTTGAAGCGGTCGTACGCACAGCGCACGCCGCGAAGCCCCGGACTCCAGGAAGTGACGCCGTGGCTCCTACACCGACACGAGAACGCTCGAGATTCGCGTGCCAGCGACTCCGCCTTCGAAGCATCTGTTCCCCCAGCAATCCCTGTTGTGCCCTGTTGTGGACCTCGCGCGCGAAGCGTACCAGCCAGCTCGCTGCTCGGCTGTGACCGATCTGTCTAAGCCGGACTAGCCGACAACGCGTCGATCAGACGCCGGACTCGTACGCTTGTGGCGTCGGGCCGTGCCATCCCGACTCCGTCATCTGGAGCCGGGATGGTTCGACCTTCAGGCAAATGGTCGGGGAGACAGGATTTGAACCTGCGACCGCCCGGCCCCCAGCCGGGTGCGCTACCAGACTGCGCCACTCCCCGTGGCCGTCTCGATTCTACGGCCAATCGCCCGGGGCCATCGACCCGCCGAGCGCCCGGTCTGCAGATGCCGGCATCCGCCTCGCCCATTCGGCAAACTGTCATCGACGCCGGACCGGCCTGCGGCCCGGATTCGCGCGCGCGGCGGTAGCTCAACGGTAGAGCCTCGCCCTTCCAAGGCGATGATACGGGTTCGATTCCCGTTCGCCGCTTCGGCGCAGCCGAGGCAGCAATACGCGATGCGGTCAGGGACCGGGCGCTCGGCGGGTGCCCGGCCCCCGCCGCTCCTCCACCGGCACCTCCCCCGCCTCGTCCACCAGCCCGGGCGGCGGCCATGGACCGAACCAGTTGTCGCGCGCCCCGTCCTGCGTCACGGTCGATCCGCTGAATGCGTCGCCGAGCGGCGAGGCGAGCAGCGCGACCAGCCAGGCGTGCTCCTGCGGCGTGCCCGTGCGCTGCAGAGGCACCGAGCGGGACATCCCGGCGCGCACGGCGGCCGGGTACTTGACCATCACCTCCGTCTTGAACGTGCCGACGGCCACGGTCGAGACGGTCACGCCGGCGCCGGCCCAGCGTTCGGCCATCTCCCGCGTCAGCGCCTCGACCGTCGCGCGCGCGGCGCCCGAGTGCGCCATCCCTGGCATCCCGTGATGCGGCGAGAGCGTCACGTTGACGATCCTCCCCCCACGCTCCGACGGGGAGAACGCCAGCTCATGCGTGGCCTCGGCCATGTTCAGCATCCCCTCCACGTTCAGCCGCCACACCGCGCGCCAGCCCTTCGACGCGATCAGCTCGGCCGGGCTGAAGAACTGACCGCCGGCATTGTTGACGAGCACGTCGAGCCGCCCGTCGCGCGCGAGCACGGCCTCGATCATCGCGCACGCGTCGCCCGGCTCGCGAATGTCGCCGACGAGCGTGCCGACGCCGGTGCCGGTGCCGGTCCTGGCGCCGGAGGCGGCGCCCACGACACGATCGATCTCCTCGGCCGCTTCCCTCAGCACCTCCTCCCGGCGCCCCGCGATCGTCACGCTCGCCCCGCAGCGCGCGAGCTCGAGCGCGGTGGCCTTGCCGAGCCCGGTGCCGCCGCCCGTCACGAGCGCGCTCTGCCCACGCAGCATTCCCTCGCTGAAGATCGCCGACGCAGACGCCGGCCCACCGCCTGCCTCGCTCATGGCGCTCGATCATAGGTCCAGAGCGCCCGGCGCGGGCGGCCCGCAGCGTCGGTTTGGATGACAATCCGTCTCCAGCCGGGGTTAGGGTGTTCCCGTGTCCCACAGGCCGCTGGCCATCGTCTCCGGACTCACGATCGGCGACTACCTGCTGTGGAACTGGTCGCTGAACGGCAGTCACGACGTGCTCGCGCTCGTCTCCGGGCTGACGCTGCCGCCGCTGGCGGCGGCCTGCCTGTGGCTGCTCGTGCTGACGGCCGCGCGCCTGCTCGGCCGCGCCACGCGCCGCACGACGGCCCCCCGCTCCAGCGCCCGCAGCACCGCCGCGACCTTGCGCGCCCCCAAGCAGAGCCGGACGATCGCCCGCTCGCGCCGCGCCCTGCGCCGCGCAACGGCGGCGGCGGCCACGTCGCCTGCGACACCGGCGGCGCCGTCCATGGCAAGCTCCCGGGTATCGCCCACCGCCTCGACCGACCCCTCGCGCCAGCCCAAGGCGCCGCGCCAGCCGAGCGGGCAGCGCTCGTCGGGCCCGTCCCGCAAGCTCGCCGCCTGAGCCGGCGCACGCGCACGTGAAGGCCCGCCTCCGGCGACTGATCCCGCGCACCAAAGGCGGGCGCCTGGCCGCGGCCGGCGCCGTCGTGCTGGTGCTGGCCGGCATCGCCGTGGCCGGCCTTCAGTACGCGAAAGACCGCACGGGCAGCATCTACCACCCGCACGCGCGCTTCATCCCAGAGCCGGCGCCGAAGCCGCCGCCGAAGGTGGTGGACGACTTCTCGTGGCCGCTGTACGGCTACACCAAGGAACACACGCGCTTCTTCCCGGCGCCGCCCGACCTCTACCCGCCGTTCAAGAAGATCTGGGTCAACAACGCGCGCACGCTGCTCGAGTTCCCGCCGGTGATCGGCGGCGACCACATTTTCCAGCTCGGCGACAACGGCGTGCTGCGGGCGATCAACAAGGCCACGGGCCACACGTTCTGGCGGCGCAGCCTCGGACACCTGTCGGCTTCGACGCCGGCGGTCGTGGGGAAGACCGTCTTCGCGACCGTGCTCTCGCGCCCGGGCGGCGGCAGCGGTCGCATCTGGGCGCTCGACTACGCCGACGGCTCGACCCGCTGGTATCGCGACCTGCCCAGCGCGAGCGAGTCATCGCCGATGGTCGACCACGGCAAGGTCTTCTTCGGCTCCCAGAACGGCACGGTCTACGCGCTGGGCGCGCGCAACGGCAGGGTCATCTGGACCTACCACGCGGCGGGCGCCGTCAAGGCCAGCCCGACCCTGAGCGGCGGCATCCTCTACTTCGGCGACTACTCGGGGCACGTGCAGGCGGTCGGCGAGCGCACGGGCAGGCGCATCTGGGTCAGCGGCTCCGGAGGCACGCTGCTCGGCAGCGGCACGTTCTACTCGACCCCTGCCGCCGACTACGGCCGGATCTTCCTCGGCAACACCGACGGGCGCGTATACGCCTATGACGCCGGCACGGGCAAGCTCGATTGGGCGGTGCAGACAGGCGCCTACGTCTACTCCTCGCCCGCCGTCACCAACGCCCCCGGCCTCGGCCCGACCGTCTACATAGGCTCCTACGACGGCACCTTCCGCGCGCTCAACGCCCGCTCGGGACGCGTCGCGTGGGAGTACGACGCGCACGGCAAGATCTCCGGCTCGCCCACGATCGTGGGGCGCACGGTCTACTTCGCCGACCTCGGCACGCACCGAACATACGGCCTCGGCGTCTCCACCGGGAGGGTGGTCTTCGAGATGGGGACCGGTTCCTTCGACCCCGTGATCTCCGATGGCAAGAACATCTATTTGACCGGATTGACCGGCCTCTACGGCCTCGCACCGCGCGACGAGAGCAAGGCCGCCCCTACCCCGACCGGCACGAGCGCCCAGCGCCGAAAGCGCGCCCGAGCGAGAAGCTTGCACGCAGCTGCAGCGGCCCGGGCCGCCGCGCATCGACGCGCGTCCAGCCATCGGCGCCGCGCTCGACGCAACCATCACCGCGGGTGACCGACCAGTAGGGCGTGTAGTGGACGCGCACGAGCAGGGTGCCCGGCGCGCTCGCCGTCAGGCCGACCGTTTCGTGCCCGAGCGCCGTCACGCGCCCTGGCCCCGAGGCCAGCGGCGTCGGCGCGCGCACGGCGTAGATGCGCCAGTTGCTGCTCGAGTAGACGAGGCGCAGGTAGGGCAGGCCGGCGCGGATCAGCTCGCCCTCGCGCGCGCTCGAGGGGTCGAGCTCGACGGCCGGCAGCGCCACGTATGAGACCGCCTGGTCGCGCAGCCAGCGCTCGTAGCTCGCCGCGCTCAGCCCCGGCGACAGCAGCACCGCGTTGTAGCGCTCGTCGAGCTGCTTCTCCCACCCGCGCGCCAGCGACACGCGCGGGGCGAGCTCGGCCGACTCCCAATGCGTGCGCGTGAGCGGCACCTCGATCCGCACCGGTCCGGGCGCGTGGGCGTCGAGGAAACGCTCGACCGGCGCGTAGTAGGCGCCGTCCGTCGCCGGGCTGCCGGCCACGGCGAGGGTCTCGCGCAACGGGCCCCAGCCGGCCCAGACGGCCCACAGGGCAAAGGCGCCCGCCGCGAGCGCGGTCACCGCGCCGCGCGCGCCGCTGCCGCCGCGCGGCGAGCCTCCGTTGCGCCGCGGATCGATCGGCTGGCCTGCCGAGGCGGCCTCGGCCGACCGCGCCGAGGCGAGCGCGCACAGCAGCAGCGGCCCGGCGAGCAGCACGCCGTAGCGCTCGACGTTGCTGCCCATCGGCGTCCAGACCAGCAGGAACACGAGGCACGCGAGCAGGTACACGCCCGCGCCGAGCCGCAGCCGCCCGTGCCCCGCGGGCAGCGCGGCGGCGAAGGCGATCACGACCACCGCCGTGGCGAGAAACGAGACGATCGGGAATGGCTCATAGCCGCCCTCTCCGAACAGCGCGCCGAGCGCCAGCACGACGAAGGCGGCCGGCAGTCCGAGCACGAGCAGCGGCCCCGGAGAGCGCCGCCACAGCGACTCGCTGAGCGCGGCCAAGGCGAGCAGCACGCCCGCCACCGGGCTCGCGGCGGCGCACATCGCCGCGAGCACGGCCGCCAGCGCCGTGCACCCCCGGCGCGAGCCCTCGGCGCCGGCGTTCGCCAGCAGTGCGGCCAGAGCGAAGGACACCCCGAGCGCGAACGCGAGCCGACCGATCCACACGTCACCGACGGCGGCCAGCGCGAACGGCACCGCCGCCCACCGCGCCGAGCGCCCGTAGCTGGCGACGGCGAGGCGTTCGAAGCACAGCGTCGAGACGAGCACCGACAGCGCGCCGACCGCACGCAGGCCGAGCAGCCACGCAAGCGGCGGGAACAGCGCGCTGTAGCCGGGTAGCTCGTGCCCGCCGTACCAGTGCTCGTCATAGACGGCGAAGCCGAGGTGCTTGAACAGGTTCAGGCGGTAGGCCGCCGCGGCGAGGTCCGGCGTGCGCGGCGCCACCAGCATCCACACGAGCAGGGCCCCGCCGGCGCAGACGACGCCCACGGGCACCGCGCGCAGCCTCCGCGTGGGAAGATCGACCGGGGTCCGGTGTGCTACCCCACCGGACCCCGGCCTACCCGCCTCTGAAACGGCGGATGTGTACTGATCAGAACCGGTGACGGCGCCCGAAGTAGCTGTGGAGCTCTTCGCCACCACCGAGATAATGACGCCCGTGGCCAACGAGAAACCCGCTCATCGACGCTCGCTCGCGCTCGCGCTGCTCGCGACGCTGCTCGCGGCCGCGCTCGCAGGCGGCTGCGGCACCGGCCACCCCGCGCCGATCACGGCGGCCGAGCTGGCCGAAGCGCAGACGTTCCCGTACTTCCGCGTGTACTGGGTCGGGCCCAGCTTCCGCGGGTATCCGCTCGTGGCGGCCGACGGGCAGAAGGGCTACATCGAGCGCGTCGGCGACAGCGTCTACTACGGCGACTGCGTGCACAAGAAAGGCATCTTCGGCGGCGGCAGCTGCGTGCTGCCGCTGCAGGTCACCTCGGTGATCTACAGTCTGCACTCGAACGCCGCGCTCGGCAAGCAGCGCAACATCGTCGTGCGCGGCGTGCCGGCGACCGTGTACGACGGCGGGCGCTCGATCGAGCTCTACACCGGCCGCATCGCGATCGACCTGTTCTCCGACACCTTCGCCCACGCACACGCGGCGGCGCAGGCGCTCTTGCCGCTGAACGCCCCCGGCTCGGCGCGCGGGCCGCTGCCGCCACCGATCTACTGCCCCGGCCTTTCGGGCGAACAGAGCGCCGAGGTCAGGCAGGTGATGGAGCGCCTTCCCGATCGGGCCTGCCAGAAGGCCAGCGCCACGCTCGCGTTCGCCGACCGACTCTCCTGACGCGATCGCGCTCGCGGGCCGGCCGCTCGAGCCCGCGCCGCCGGCCCACTAGCCGCTCGAGGCGCCCGAGGCGAGCGGCTTGCCGATCTCGCGGCGCAGGCTGAGGAACGCGAGCGAGCCGATCACGGCTGGGATCCACAGCGAGATCGCGCGGTAGATGACGACTGCCACGACCACGTGCGAGGCGGGGCGCACGCCGAACAGGAGCAGCATCCCGACGAGGCTGCCTTCGACCGCCAGCATCCCCCCGGGGATCGGGATCGAGTTGGCCAGCATGCCGACGAGGTAGGCCATCGCCACGACCCAGAACGACGGTGCTTCCCCGAACGCGCCCAGGCAGGCGTACAGCGCGACGTTGTCGAGCAGCCAGTAGGCGACCGCGCCGAGCAGCCGCCAGTCGTACGCGCGGATCAGGACCAGCGCGTCGGCCACGCCGTCGCCGATCGCCTTCAGCGCGACTGCGCGGCGGGTGCCGGTCTGGCGAGCGGCGGCTCCCCGCGCCCAGCCGGCGAGCGCCAGCGTGCCGAGGATCAGCCCGAGCGCGACGGCGGCCGGCAGCAGCGTGAGCACGGCCCGTTGCGAGCCGGGCAGCAGGCCGAGCCACATCGGCACGCCGATCGCGACGACCGCGCCGACGTTGACGGCGCTCGTCAGCACGAAGATCAGCACCGAGCGCCGGGCGATGCGGTCGACCGACACGCCCTTGCTGCGCAGCACCCAGGCGCCCAGCGCGATCCCGGCCAGTCCGCTGACCGACACGACCGAGTTGACCGCCAGCTCGGACATCGACAGCCGCGAGGTCAGGCGCCGGTCGAGCATCTCGAACACGAGCCCGAACAGCACCGCGTACCCGACGCACGAGAGCAGCTCGAGCACTACGGCCGCGCCGATCAGCGCGGGGTCGGCGTGCCCGAGCTCGTCGAGCGCCGAGCGCAGGTCGGGCACGGCCAGCAGCAGCGCCGCCTCGATCGCGAAGAAGACCGCCAGGCTGACGATGCTGTTGCGCAGCGTGCGCGACTGCACCTCGATCGCCGTCGCGCCGTCCGCCGAGGCGCTCTCGTCGAACCCCTCCGTCTGCGTCCCCTGGCGATCCCGCACACCCTTCACGGTAGCCTCATGGACAGGCGACATGCCCGAACAAGCGCGCATACTGGTCGTCGACGACGAGCCCGCCGTGCAGAGCGCGCTCTCGCGCGCGCTCACGCTCGAGCGCTACGAGGTCGCGCAGGCCGTCGACGGCCGCGAGGCGCTCGAGCAGCTGGCCGGGGCCGCATACGACGCGGTGATCCTCGACATCGCGATGCCCCACGTGGACGGCCTCGAAGTGTGCCGCAGGCTTCGCGACGGCGGCGATCGCACGCCCGTGCTGATGCTGACCGCGCGCGAGCAGGTCGACGACCGCGTCGCCGGCCTCGACGCGGGCGCCGACGACTACCTGGTCAAGCCGTTCGCGCTGCGCGAGCTGCTCGCGCGCGTGCGCGCGCTGTTGCGGCGCTCGGGCGAGGAGGACGAGCCGGACGGCATGCTCACCTTCGAGGATCTCCGCCTCGACCGGGCCGCACACGAGGCTTGGCGCGGCGAGCGCCCGATGCAGCTGACGCGCACGGAGTTCCTGCTGCTCGAGATGTTCATGCGCCACCCGCGGCAGGTGCTCACGCGCTCGGCCATCTTCGAGAACGTGTGGGGCTATGACTTCGGCGCCACCTCCAACTCGCTCGGCGTGTACATGGGCTACCTGCGTCGCAAGACCGAGGTCGAGGACGAGCCGCGCCTGCTGCACACCGTGCGCGGCGTCGGCTACGTGCTGCGGGAGCCGGCATGAGCTTCCGCCGGCGGATCGCCCTCGCCTCGGCCGCGGCGGTCGCGATCGCGGTCGTGCTCGCGTCGGTGCTCACATACATCCTCACCTCTAACCAGCTGCACAGCCAGGTCGACGAGCAGCTGGCCAACCGCGCGCACACCGCCGGACGGCTCGAGCGCTTCCTTAAACCCGGTGACGTCGGCTCACAGGCCGCCAAGCGCGACAGCGAACGGCTCGGGCTCGACCTCAACGGGCTCTCCGGCTCGGACAGGGACTCGGGCGAAGACGCCGGCGCCGCCGCCGGCAGCGGCGGCGAAGGCGAAGGCGCGAGCCTGCCGCGCTACGGCCCCGAAGCGCGCAACCTGTTCGGCAAGCTGCCGCCGGGCCCCGACCAGGTGCGCGGCTACCAGCAGGTCGTCAACTCGGCCGGCACGATCGTCGTGCGCTCGGCGCGCAACGTCTCGCTCCCGGTCGACTCGGCCACGCTCGCGCTCGCCCGCCACGGCGGCGAGCCCTTCTACCGCGACGCGCGCGTCAACGGCCTGCACCTGCGCGTGCTCGCCGAGCCGTTCGGTTCGGGCCGCGCGATCGAGCTGGCGCAGCCGCTGACCGAAGACGACAGCCTGCTCAGCCGGCTGCGGCTGATCCTGGCGCTGCTCGACCTCGCCGGGATCGCGATCGCCGCCGTGCTCGGGCGGCTCGTCGCCGGCGCCGCCGTGCTGCCGCTCAAGCGCCTGACGCAGGCGACCGAGCACGTCGCACTCACGCGCGACCTCTCGGGGCGGATCAAATCGACCGGCCAGGATGAGATCGGTCGGCTCGCACGCAGCTTCAACGCGATGCTCGACGCGCTCGAGGGCTCGATCTCGGCGCTCGACGAGTCCGTGCACGCGCAGCGCCAGCTCGTGGCCGACGCCTCGCACGAGCTGCGCACGCCGATCACGAGCCTGCGCACGAACATCGAGATCCTGCAGCAGGCCGAGCACATGGACGCCGACGATCGCCGGCGGCTGCTGAGCGACGTGGTCGAGCAGATCGAGGAGCTGACGCTGCTGATGAACGACCTGATCGAACTGGCGCGCGGGGAAGAGCCGCACGCGGCTGCCGAGGAGATCCGCCTCGACCAGCTGATCGAGGAGGTCGTGGAGCGCGCGCGCCGGCACGCCGCGAGCACTCCGTTCGAGCTGACGCTCGCGCCGACGATCGTGCCCGGGGTGCCGGCGCGCTTGGAGCGCGCGATCACCAACCTGATCGACAACGCCGTCAAGTACAGCCCGCCGGGCGAGCCGGTCGAGATCGCACTGCACGGCGATCAGCTGACCGTCCGCGACCACGGCCCCGGGATCGACGAGGCCGACCTGCCGCACGTGTTCGATCGCTTCTATCGCGGCGCCGAGGCGCGCGGGCGGCCGGGCTCGGGCCTCGGCCTGGCGATCGTCCGACACGTGGCCGACCAGCAGGGTGGGCGCGTGCGCGCCGAGCGTGCCGCCGGCGGCGGCACGCTCATGCGCCTGTCGCTGGCCCGGGCCGAGACGGTCACGCCCGACACCGCCGAGGCGCCCCGCGCGCTGGCCTGATGCCTGCGGTGCGCCCGCGCCTGCGCGCGAAAGCGGGCAGGCGGCACGCCGTAGCGCCGGCGGAAGGCGCGTGCGAAGTGCGGGGCCTGGCGGTAGCCGACGAGCCGCGCCACCTCGCGCACCGCGATCGCCGGCTGCTCGGCCAGCAGCTGCGCGGCGACCGACATCCGCCGCCCCAACAGGTCCTCCTGAAAGCTCGTGTCACCGAACTGGGCATAGGCGCGCTGCAGCTGGCGCGGCGAGCTCGACACGGCGCCCGCCACGCGGCTCAGCGTCAGCCGCTGGCGGTAGTGACGGGAGACGACCACCCGCGCCAGCAGGTACAGCCTGCGTCGGTTTGCCAGCGTGTCGGAGCGCACGCCCTCTGCTCCGACCCCGCCCCGCTCCCGGGACGGGACGAGCGTCAGGCGTAGCGCCCGGCCATCCGTTCGGCCGCCTGGACGTAGGAGCCCCCGAACAGCGCCGCGTGCACGAGCAGTGGCAGCAGCTGATACAGGCCGACGCGATCGCGCCAGCCGTCAGCCAGCGGGGTGACCTCCACGTAGGCGTCGATCGTGCGCGAGGCCGAGCCGAACAGCGCGAGCATCGCCAGGTCGACCTCGCGGTGGCCGCCGTAGGCGGACGGGTCGATCAGCCAGGGGTTGCCCCGCTCGTCGCCGAGCACGTTGCCCGACCACAGATCGCCATGCAGCCGCGCCGGCGGCTCCGGCGGGCCGGCCAGCTCGCCGATCCGCTCGCACACGCGCCCCACCGCCAGCTCCCCGGCCGCGCTCAGCGCGTCGCGCTCGCGCGCCAGCCGCGCCAGCGGGCGCAGGCGATGCTCGGCGTAGAACGACGGCCAGTCCTCGCTCGGCGCGTTCGGCAGTCGCACCGAGCCCAGCGAGGCCTCGCCGCCCTCATCGCCCGGCGCCGCGAACGAGCCGAAGCGCGGCGCGCCGGCGGCGTGCAGCGCTGCCAGCCCGCGCCCCAGCTCCTCCTCCCCGTCCGCGCCCAGCGATCCCGGCTGCACCCACTCGAGCGCGAGGTAGCGCTCGTCGACCTCGAGCACCCTCGGCACGCGCAGGGCGCCCGGCTCGGCCAGCCACTCGAGGCCGGCCGCCTCCGCCGCGAACTCGCCCGGCCCCGCGTCGGCGCGCGTCTTCACGAACGCATCCTCGCCGCCGGCGAGGACCACGCGGAAGGCTTCGTTGATGTCTCCGCCCCCCACCGGCCGCGCCTGGCGGGCGCCCGGCGGCAGCGTCACCGAAGCTCGCCCGAGCGAATCTGCGCGAGCAGACCGCGGCAGGACGCCTCGACCATGTCGAGCACGCGCTCGAAGCCGTCGCCCTCGCCGTAGTACGGGTCCGGCACGTCGAGATCTCCCGAGCCGTCGCTCGCCGGATCGAACTCGCGCAGCAGGCGCACCTTGGCGCGTCCGGCATCATCGCTCGCCAGGGCTCTGAGCTCGCTGAGATTCGCCGAATCCATGGCGATGATGAGATCAAAATCATCAAAATCGGAGGCGCTGACACGCCTCGCCGTCCCCTCGAGCGCTATGCCCCGGCCGGCCGCCGCGGCGGTCGCCCGCCGGTCCGGCGCGCTGCCGACGTGCCAGGCTCCGGTGCCGGCCGAGTCGAGCTCGATCTCCTCCTCCATGCCGGCCTCGCGCACGAGCGCGCGCATCGTCCCCTCGGCGGTCGGCGAGCGGCAGATGTTGCCGAGGCACACGAACAGGATTCGCATCAGATGGTCGATTCGACGGTCGTGTGCCGGGGTCCGGGCGTGCGGATAGTCGAGCTGCCCGTGGACGCAGGCCGAAGACCTTGGTGGGGCCAAGGACGAGGCCGAGGACAAAGGGCAGCGAAGGCTAGACGTGCGATCCGGCGGTGCAGGATCGTCGAATCGACCATCAGTCCTCGCCGAGCTCGAGCACCGCGAGGAACGCCTCCTGCGGAACCTCCACGCGGCCGACCTGCTTCATCCGCTTCTTGCCCTCCTTCTGTTTGGCGAGCAGCTTTTTCTTGCGCGTGATGTCGCCGCCGTAGCAGCCCGCGATCACGTCCTTGCGGAACGCTTTGACCGTCTCGCGGGCGATCACGTGCGAGCCGATCGCCGCCTGGATCGGCACGTCGTACTGCTGGCGCGGGATCCGCTTGCGCAGCTTCTCCGTCAGCGTGCGTCCCATCTCATAGGCCTTCTCGCGATGCACCACCATCGACAGCGCGTCGACCGTGTCGCCCGCCAGGAGCACGTCGAGCTTGACCAGGTCCGAGGGCTTCATCCCGCTCAGCTCGTAGTCCAGCGAGGCATAGCCGCGCGTGCGCGACTTCAGGTGGTCGAAGAAGTCCAGCACGATTTCCGCAAGCGGCAGGTCGTAGTTGAGCTGCACCCGCTCCGGCGAGAGGTAGGTCATCCCCGAGTGCTCGCCGCGGCGCTCCTGACACAGCTCCATCACCGCCCCCACGAACTCTTTTGGCGCGATGATCGACGCTTTGATGAACGGCTCGCGGATCTCCTCGATCGTGCCCGGGTCCGGCATGTCCGAGGGGTTGTGCACCTCCAGCTCGCTGCCGTCCGTGAGCGTCACGTCGAACTCCACCGAGGGCATCGTCGCCAGCAGCTCCAGATCGTACTCGCGCTCCAGGCGCTCGCGCACGATGTCCATGTGCAGCAGTCCGAGGAAGCCGCAGCGGAAACCGAAGCCGAGCGCGTCCGAGGTCTCCGGCTCCCACGACAGCGCCGCATCGTTGAGCGTCAGCTTCTCGAGCGCGTCGCGCAGGTCCGGGTAGTCGTCCGAGTCGATCGGGAACAGCCCGCAGAAGACCATCGGCTTGACCTCGCGGTAGCCCGGCAGCGCCTCGCTCGCCGTCGCCCCGACCCGCCCGCGCGTCGTGAGGGTGTCGCCCACGCGCAGCTGCGTGACGTCCTTCAGCCCCGTGATCAGGTAGCCCACCTCGCCCGCCGCCAGCTGATCCGTCGGCATCATCTGCGGCGAGAACACGCCGATGTCGTCGATGTCCGCCTCCGTGCCCGTCGCCATCGCGCGGATCGCCTCGCCCTTCTTGAACGTGCCGTCCACCACGCGGATGTAGGCGATCACGCCGCGGTACTGGTCGAACTCCGAGTCGAAGATCAGCGCCCGCGGCGCTCCGCCCGGGTCGCCCGACGGTGGCGGCACGCGCGCGATCAGCTCCTCGAGCACGTCCTGCACGCCCTCCCCCGTCTTGCCGCTGATCTTCAGGATCGACTGCGGCGGCTCCCCGATCAGCTCGCTCACTTCGCCCGCCACGCGCTCCGGTTCCGCGCCCGGCAGGTCGATCTTGTTCAGGCACGGGATCAGCTCGAGGCCCGACTCGACCGCCAGGTATGTGTTGGCCACCGTCTGCGCCTCCACCCCCTGCGAGGCATCGACCACGAGCAGCGCGCCCTCGCACGCCGCCAGCGACCGAGAGACCTCGTAGGTGAAGTCCACGTGTCCAGGCGTGTCGATCAGATGCAGTTGGTAGGTCTCGCCGTCGCGCGCCGCATAGAACACGCGCACCGCCTGCGCCTTGATCGTGATCCCCCGCTCGCGCTCGAGGTCCATCGAGTCGAGCACCTGCGCGCGCATCTCGCGCGCCGCCACCGTGTGCGTCAGCTCGAGGATGCGGTCCGCCAGCGTCGACTTGCCGTGGTCGATGTGGGCGATGATCGAGAAGTTGCGGATGCGGTCCTGATCCATGGGCCGATACAGCGTAGAAGGCGGGCACCGCGCCCGCACGGGCCGCCGGGCCGCGGGGGCCGCACGGATTCGATCGCGCGGTCTCGATCCGGCGCGCTAGCCTTTGCCGACCGGCGAATCGCCCACTCGACAAGGGGCTTCGGCTCCAACCGCGGCTACGCGCCGGCCCTCGCGCCGGCGGCCTGTCCAGGTGTCGGGAGTGTCACGCCGCCCAGGCATATGACACAAGTCCTGGGACGTATGTAGTTAGTGGCGATTCAAGATCGGGTGGCCGGGCGGGCCTGAGGTTCGCCCGGCCATATCTCGGCAGTCAGCGAAGTGCCCCGTCCGCGGGCGCGGCCCCACGTCAGGCGCTCTCGGGCGTGTCGGGCCGCCGCCCGAGCTGGTTCACGATCAGTTTGTGGACCTGGTGGGCCTCCGGCACGTGCATCGCCAGCACTGCGCGCGCGTAGACGAACAGGCCCGCCAGGCCGGCTCCGCCGACGCTCACGATCTGCGCGATCAGCGAGGTGCCGAGGAGGTCGTCGAGCAGGCGCCACACCAGCCACGAGACGCCGGCCAGCAGAGCCGAGGCGAGCATGATGCGCGCCGTGATCATCGTCGTCTGTGCGCCTTCGAGCGAGCCGTTGAAGCCGACCCGCAGGCGCTGCGCCTGCAGGAACGTCATGACCGCGTTGGCCGCCACCGTACCGATGATCAGCCCCGCGATCCCGAGCGGCTTGTAGAGCGCCACGCTGACGACGATGTCGACGACGATGTTCATCGCCGCCAGGCGCGTCGGGATCCACGGCCGCTGCACCGCGAAGAACGCGCGTGTCAGCAGCAGGTTCAGCCCACCGAAGGGCAGGCTGAAGGCGAACCAGAACAGCGCCACCGAGACGATGTGCGTCGAGTGTGCGTCGAAGTGCCCGCGCTGGAACAGCAGCCGCACGATCGGCGTCGCCAGCACGATCATGAACGCCGCCGCCGGGATCAGCAGCAGGTTGATCTGGCGCATGCCGATCCCCACGGCGCGACGCATCGCCGAGACGTCGCGGTTGGCGGCCATGCGGCTCAGCGTCGGGAACAGCACCGTCGCGACGGCCACGCTGAAGAGGCCCTGCGGCAGCATGTACACGCGGAACGCGTTGTCGATCGCGCGCGGCGCTTCGTCCGAGACCAGCGTCCCGAAGACCGAGTTGATGAGCTGGTCGAGGTTCACGATGCCAAGACCGATCGTCACGGGCAGCATCAGCGTGAACACCTGCTTGATCCTCGAATCGTGCCAGTCGATGTGCATCTGCAGGCGGAAGTCGATTCGCCGCAGCGCGCCCGCAGCCATCAGCAGCATCACGAACGTCGCGACGAGGATCGCCGCCGCGTAGAGGTACAGCTGCTTTTCTTCGCCGTGTACGTGCGAGCGTCCGATCAGCAGCAGCAGCAGGATCACGACGTTCCAAACCGCCGGCGAGATCGCCGGAATCGAGAAGTGGTCGTAGGACTGCAGGATCCCTACGAGCAGGCCGTTCAGCCCCAGCAGCAGCACGACCGGGAACAGGACCTGCGAGAGCCCCGCCGTGAGCGCGTCGAGCGAGCTCGTGAACGCGCTCCCCGTGAACAGCGGCATGATCACGCCCGCCGCGAGGATGAAGAAGGCCGTCACGGCGCCGAGCACGATCAGCATCACCCAGAACAGCGTCGATGCCAGGCGGAACGCCTCTTTGCGCCGGCCCTTCTGCAGCAGTTCCGTGAAGACCGGCACGAACGCCGCCGACAGCGCCGCGTTGGCGAACAGGTTACTGACGAGGTTCGGCACCTGGAAGGCGATCGTGAAGGCCGAGAAGGGCCCGCTCGTGCCGAAGAAGCTCGCCGTCGCGATTTCGCGCACGAGCCCGGCGATCCGCGAGATCCCCGTGGCGATCGAGAAGATCGCCGTGTTGCGCGCGACGCGCCCGCCGCCGCCGGGCGGCACGGGGGCGGTCGGTTCCTCCGCGGCAGCTTCTCCGGACACGGACAAGGCCGCTATAGTACGGGCCTCCGCGGCGCGCCACGGACCTTTCGATCCGGCGCTTCGCGGCTCTTTTCATGGCCAACATCCACTCTCAGAAGAAGCGCATCCTGCGCTCCGAGCGCGAGCGCCTGGAGAACCGCCAGTACACCTCGGCGATCAAGACGCACTTCCGCAAGCTCGAGTCGCTCGTTCAGAGCGGCGACGACGGCGACGCCGACGCCACGCACCGCCAGCTCGTCTCGACGATCGACAAGGCCGTCAAGCGCGGCGCGCTGCACCGCAACAACGGCGCTCACAAGAAGTCGCGGGCTGCGCGACTTCGCGCCGGCTCGTCCTCGTAGCCGGCCAGTAGAGAGCGCTGGCCCGGTCTTCGATCGGTCGGCGTCCTCAGGCGGTGATCTGCCGGATCGCTCGCACTGCGAGCGTGTCCTCGTCGAGCGCCGCGAACGGGTCGCGCTCGGCGGCGATGACAGCGCCGCCGCGCGAGTCGAGCTCGAGGTCGGCGAGCACACTGAGGGCGACGCGCAGCCTGGCGGGGTCGCTGCGCGCGACGTCGGCGACGAAGCGGGTGGCCGCACGCGCGGGCATCCTCAGCCCGCGCTTGACGCTCGCCTCCGACTCGCCGGCCTGTAGGCGCAGCGCCACGCCCAGCGCTTCGCGCAGGCGCGAGGCCATCAGGTAGATCAGGCCGGACAGGCGCTCGCCCTGCTCGCGCAGGCGTATGTAGGAGAGCGTGGCCTCGCGCGCGTCGGCGCCCACGAGCGCGTCGGCCAACGCGAAGGCGCGGAACTCGGCCGAGCGCGCCGCGCGGCGCTCGATGTCCTCGACCGTGACGATCCTGCGCTCGTTGCCCCCGGGCGGGCCCGCCGACGGATCGGCGCCCTCTGCGTCGCCTTCGAGCGCGAGCTTCTCGAGCTCCCGCAGCAGGCGCTGCTGGCGCTCGCCGACCTGGGCGACGAGCGCCTTCGCCGCCGCCGCGTCGAGCGCAATGCCGAGGCGTGCGGCCTGCTCCCGCGCCCACTTGGGGAGCTCCCATGGCTTCACGGTCATCTGCGCCACGACCTGTCCGCCCGCCCGTCTGACCGCCTCGTGCAGCGCGGCCGGCGCCTTTGTGCGCGCTTCCTCGCGCGCGAACAGCGCAACCGTCGTGTCAGGCGGCATCGCGGCCATCGACGGCGAGAGCTGCTGCTCGACGTCGCCCTCACGCCAGCGCTCGACGCCTTCGACGACGATCACGCGCCGGCCGACGGCGAGCGTCATCGCCGACAGCGCCGCCGCCGCCCCCGCGGGTGAGGCGTCCTCGCCCTCGATCAGCTCCACGGTCACCTCCGAGCCGGGCGCCTGCGCCAGCGCGCGCAGCCCCGCGCGCCGCTCAGCCACCGCCCCGTGGTCGTCGCCGTGGATCAGGTAGGCAGGCTTGAGCTCGGGCATCAGCGCACAACCAGATTTACCAGCTTGCCCGGCACGACGATCTCCTTGACGATCTCCTTGTCGTCGAGGTGCGCCTGCACGTTGGGGGCCTGCTTGCACAGCTCCTTGAGCTCGTCGGGACCGGCGCCGGCGGAGGCCATCACGCGATCGCGCAGCTTGCCGTTGACCTGGCAGACGAGCTCGTAGGCGTCCGACTCGAGCAGCTCGTCCTCGGCGTGGGGCCAGGCGGCCTCCCACACGCGCGCGCCGGTCAGCCGCTCGTAGATGTCAGCGCATACGTGGGGCGCGAAGGGGAACAGCAGCGAGGCGCTCGTCGCGAGCGCGAAGCGCATCGTCTCGGCTTCGACAGAGTCGCGCAGGCGGGAGCAGTCGTTGAGCAGCTCCATCACGGCTGCGATCGCGGTGTTGAAGGCGAAGCGGCGCAGGTCGCCGCCGACCTTGTCGATCGCCCAGTGCGTCTTGCGCAGCAGCGCCAGGTCATCGCCCTGCATCTCGGCCGAGACGTCGAACTGCTCGCCGCTCTTGACGCCGCGCTCCTCGGCCTCGGCGGCGAGCCGCCACAGCCGGCCGAGGAAGCGATGCACGCCCTCGACCCCTGCGTCGGACCAGTCGGCATCCTGGTCGGGCGGGCCGACGAACAGGATGTAGCAGCGTGCCGTGTCGGCGCCAACGCGTTCGACGATGGACGCCGGCGAGACGACGTTGCCGCGCGACTTGCTCATCTTGGCGCCGTCCTTGGTCACCATGCCCTGGGTGAACAGCGCCTGGAAGGGCTCCTGGAAGTCGAGGTGGCCGAGGTCGGCGAGCGCCTTGCAGAAGAAGCGCGCGTACATCAGGTGCAGGATCGCGTGCTCGACGCCGCCGATGTACTGGTCGACGGGCATCCACTCGCGCAGGGCCTCGGGATCCCACGCGGCGGTCTGGTTGTGCGGATCGCAGTAGCGCAGGAAGTACCAGGAGGAGTCGACGAAGGTGTCCATCGTGTCGGTCTCGCGCCGCGCCGCGCCTGCGCAGCTCGGGCACGTCGTGTTGACCCACTCCTCGGCGGCCGCCAGCGGCGAGCGGCCCTTGGGGGTGTAGTCCTCGATCTCCGGCAGCTCCACGGGCAGCTGCTCATAGGGAACGGGCACGGCGCCGCAGCTCGGGCAGTGCACGATCGGGATCGGCGTCCCCCAATAGCGCTGGCGCGAGATCAGCCAGTCGCGCAGCTTGTAGTTGACCGAGGCGTGTCCCTTGCCCTCGCGGTCGAGCCAGCGCACGATCTCGCCCAGCGCCTCGCGGTTGGGCATGCCGTCGAAGTCGGCGCCGCAGTTGACGAGCACTCCGTCGCCCATGAAGGGCAGCACGTCGGCGTCGGCCGCGTCGGTGCCGCCGGCCGGCTCGATCACGCGCCTGATCGGCAGGCCGAGGGCCTTGGCGAAGGCGTGGTCGCGCTCGTCGTGCGCCGGCACGGCCATGATCGCGCCGGTGCCGTACTCCATCAGCACGTAGTCGGCGACGAACATCGGGATCTGCTCGCCGTTGACGGGGTTGGTCACGGTGCGCCCGAGCGCGACGCCGGTCTTCGGCTTCTCGACGTTGCCGCGCTCCTCGTTGGTCTCGTTGAGCGCGACGTTGACGTACTCGTGCACTTCGTGCTCGTGCTCTGTGCCCTCGACGAGCCGCAGCACGTCGGGGTGCTCGGGCGCCATCACGAAAAAGGTCGCGCCGAAGAGCGTGTCGGGCCGCGTGGTGAAGACGGGGTAGTCGATCGCGAGCTGCTCGCAGCGGAAGGTCACCTCGGCGCCCTCGGAGCGGCCGATCCAGTTGCGCTGCATGGTCTTGACGTTGCCGGGCCATTCGATCTCCTCGAGATCGCCCAGCAGGCGCTCTGCGTAGTCGGTGATGCGCAGGAACCACTGCTCGAGCTGGCGCACCTCGACGAGGTGACCGCAGCGCTCGCAACGGCCCTCCGCGTCGACCTGCTCGTTGGCGAGCACGGTTTGGTCGTTTGGGCACCACTTCACGGCCGCCTCCTTGCGGTAGGCCAGGCCCGCACGGAACAGCTCGAGGAAGATCCACTGCGTCCAGCGGTAGTAGCTCGGTTCGTGCGTGGCCAGCTCGCGCGACCAGTCGATCGAGATCCCCCACGAGCGGAACTGGCGCTGGAAGGAGACGATCGAGGCGGCGGTCGAGTCGCGCGGGTGCTCACCGGTCTTGATCGCGTGGTTCTCGGCGGGCAGGCCGAAGGCGTCGTAGCCCATCGGGTGCAGCACGCGCCGGCCCAGGCGACGGTTGAAGTGCGCGATCGCGTCGCCGAGCGCGTAGCACTTCAGGTGGCCGATGTGGGGCTCGCCGCTCGGGTACGGCAGCATCTCGAGGATGTAGGCGTTGCTCGAGCGCCCGCCGGCGTCGTGCTCGTTGGAGACCTCCCACGTGCGCTCCTGCGCCCACACGCGCTGCCAGCGCGACTCGATCGCGTGCGGGTCGTATACGTGCTCGGCCATCGGAGGTCGCAGATTAGCGGGCGGCCTCGGCGCGCCGCCATGGGCGCCCGCCCGCCGCCCGCCGGCCACGAGCCCGCCGCGGCCGCCGCGTCGCTCAGCGGCGACGGCGTGTGCTCAGGAGGCGGACGCGAGCGCGTCCTCTCCCACGACGAAACGGCTGTTGGAGCGCAGCAGCGCGACGATCTCCGACGGCGCCTTCTGCGGCGAGCCGGCGTCGAACGGCGGCTGGGGGTCGTACTCGATGCCGAGCTGGATCGCCTGCGCCACCTGCTCGCCGGCGATCCGCGCGGCGAGCGCGAGCGCCATGTCGATCCCGGCCGACACCCCGGCCGCGCTGACCAGCTTGCCGTCGAACACGATGCGCTCGGAAACGCCCTCGGCGCCGAGCTCGCGCAGCTTGTCCATCGCGAGCCAGTGGCCGGTGGCCCGCTTGCCCCCCAGCAGCCCGGCGGCGGCGAGGATCAGCGAACCGGTGCAGACGGACGTCGTCCAGGTGCTCGTCTCGTGCGCGGCGCGCAGCCACTCGAGCGCGGGACCGCCGGCGCGAGCGGCGACCTCGCCGGGACCGCCGGGAACGAGCACGATCTCGGGCGCCGGCAGCTGCTCGAGCGAGAGCTCGGCGGTCAGGGTCAGCATGCCGTTGTCCGTGCGCACCGGCCCGGCCTCGGCGGCGACGAAGGTGGCGCGTGCGCCGGGCAGCCGGCTGAGCACCTCGTACGGCCCGACGGCGTCGAGCGCCGTGAACCCGTCGTACAGCAGGATCGCAGTGTTCATCTGCTCTTCTCCTTTTTGATGATCGATTGACGACCGGCGCGGGTGCGTGCGTGGGCGGCGCGCGGCGTGTAGCCGCCGCTCGCCTGAAAGCGCCGGCGATACTCGGCCGGGCCGACCTCGAGCGTGCGCAGGAACACGCGCCGCAGCGTCTCGGCCGTGCCGAAGCCGCAGGCCGCGGCGATCGCGGCGACGGGCTCGGCCGTGTCCTCGAGCAGCCTGCGCGCGGCCTCGACTCGGACGCGCTCGACGTAACGGGCCGGCGTGTGGCCGGTCTCGGCGCGAAAGGCGCGCGCGAAGTGGCGCGGGCTCATGTGCGCGCGCTGGGCCATCACGTCGACCGAGTGATCGCCCGCGACGTGCTCGACGACGCTCCGCTGCACCTCGCGCAGCGGCTCGCGCTCGGGCTGCTGGGCGGCCAGCGTGGCGCTGAACTGCGACTGGTTGCCGGGACGCCTGAGGAACAGCACGAGATGGCGCGCGATTGCTAGCGCCAGCTCGCGATCGTGGTCCTCCTCGACGAGCGCTAGCGCGAGGTCCATGCCGGCCGTCACTCCGGCCGAGCTCCAGACGTCGCCGTCGCGAACGAAGATCGGGTCGGGATCGACGGTCACGTCCGGGTGGCGCCGCGCGAGCGCCTCGGCCGAGGCCCAGTGGGTGGTCGCGCGGCGCCCGTCGAGCAGACCGGCGGCGGCGAGCAGGAAGGCGCCGGTGCAGACCGAGACGGTGCGCCGCGCGCCGGCCGAGGCCTGCGCGATCCAGTCGAGCAGGGCTCGGTCGGCGACGGCCTCGCGCGTCCCATCGCCCCCCGGGACGATCAGCGTGTCGATCCGTCGCGGCGCCCGCTCGAACGATCCGTCGGGCACCAGCGTGAGTCCGCTCGACGTGCGAACCGGTCGACCGCCGGCGCTGAGCGTGTGGACCTCGTAGCTCGCTGGGCGCTCCGAGCGGGCGCTCGCGCCCCCGGAGAGCCGCTCGGCCTCGATCAGTCGTCGCGCCCCGCAGAACACCTCGACGGGACCGCTCACGTCGAGGCTCTGTACTCCCGGGAACAGGGCGACGACGATGTGCCGGGTCGAGCGGCGCTCGGACATGAGCAGATCATCGGTCAATCTGCCTCTGTCCGCAAGGACAGATTTCCAACAATTACTGCCATCACTCGAGGCGCCTAGAACCGAACGTGACCGACTTGGCGGGCCGTTTACCATGGTCCGATGGAGGCGGGCGCGAGTGGATCGGAGCGGCACGAGGCGCAGCACGAGGCGCTCGAGGCCGCGGCCGCGCGCGTCAAGGGCATCGTCGAGGCGGCCGAACGCGCGGCGGCCGAGCTGCGCGAGCAGGCAGAGGCTCGCGCGCGAGAACGGATCGCCGAGGCGGACCGGGCGGCGGCCAACCGGGTTCGCGCCGCCGAGGAGGAGGCCGAAGAGCTCGTGCGCGAGGCGCGCGCGCAGGCCGAGACGGCGCGCAACGACGCGGTCGCGGCGGTCGGCGCGATCCACGCCGAGGCCGAGCGCGTCCGCGGCGAGGCTCAGGCCGAGGCCGAGCGGGTCCGCGGCGAGGCTCAGGCCGGGGCCGAGCAGTTGCGCGCGAGCGCGCAGCGCGACGCCGAGCAGGAACGCGCCGGCGCGCGTCAGGACGTCGAGCTCGAGCGCTCGGCCGCGCGCGATCAGATCGGTGCGACGATCGCCGGAGCGCGGGCCGAGGCGGAGCGGATCGTGGCCGAGGCGCACGCGACGGCCGGCGAGCTGCTGGCCGAGGGGCAGAGCGAGGCCGAGCGCGTGCGCGCGTCCGGTGGAGAGGATCTCGAGAAGCTGCGTGCGGATGCGCTCGAGCAGGCGCAGACGGTGCGCGCAAAGGCGCGCGAGGACGCACGCGAGATCGTCGGCGAGTCACACACGGCGGCGCGCGAAGTCCTGCGCGAGGGCACCGAGCTCTCGCGCAACCTGCGCGAGCTGTCCGTGTCGCTGCGCAACAACGCCGAGCGGCTGTTGCGCGACGTACGCCTGGCGCACGGCAGCCTGACCGCGCGACTCGATCAGGCCGGGCCGCCCGGCAGCGCCGCACCCGCCCGCGGCCGGCGCGGCCCCGACGACCCCGACGAAGACCTCGACGTGCCGGAGTTCATCCCGCCGGAGTGAAGCCCGCGGCGGCCGGGGCGACTCGCCGGTTGTTCAGCCAGCGTCCGCTACAGGGGTTCGCTCGCAGACAAAGCGCGACAGTTGCGTCCCCGGCAGGCCGTACCTTGGAGGCGTGCAGGCGCTTACCCCGAGCCAGAAGGGAGCGGCCGCCGAGGCGGCGATTACGGCAGCGGCGATTCGGCTCACGCTGATCGTACTACGGCCCCTATGCGATGGCGGTCGCTACGACCTCGTGCTCGACATCGGAGCGCAACTGCTGCGGGTGCAATGCAAGTGGGCTTCGGCGCGAGCCGGCGTGCTACAGGCCAGTTGCCGGACGAGCAGGCACACTCCACGTGGCTACGTCAGGACGACCTACTCCGCCACCGAGATCGACGCCCTCGGGGTCTACTCGGCCGATACGGGCCGTTGCTATCTGATCCCGGCAGAGGAGGTCGCGGGTCGGGCGATGCTCAGCCTGAGGGTCGCGCCGACTCGAAATCGCCAAGCCTGCAACGTTCGCTGGGCGCCCGACTACGAGCTCGAGACCTCCCTTCGGCGCAACTGGAGCACAAGCGCCCAGTATGTCTCGCCGGGGGTTGCCCGCCGCTACTATTGAGGCGCTTGGGGCTATAGCTCAGCTGGGAGAGCGCCGCCATGGCATGGCGGAGGTCGTCGGTTCGAGCCCGACTAGCTCCATCGGAGAACGGCGGGCGTGGGTATCGCCGCAGCGTGAGTGATCGAGCAACGAGGTGGCAAGCGCACCAAACTGGGCCGAGCAGGTCACCGCGATCGCCACGGCGGTCGGAGCCGTCGGCCTGTTGGGCGCGATCGTGGCGGCAGCCTTCGCCGGCCAGCAGGTCCGAGAGGCGCGTAAGAGTCGCCAGGCGCAGATGGCGAGTGACTTCCTGCGCCGCTGGAACGAGGACGCACTGGTGGAGACGCGACGCCTCCTGGACAACTTCCAAATACCGGCTGAGCTGGCGGTCGCCTTCCAGCGATACGTCGCAGCGGGCGCCCCGGAGGCCTACGTGCTCTATCGCGAGCTCGACTTCTTCGAGCAGCTGGCCGCGCTCGAGCATCAGGAGGCCTTCGACTTCGAGCTGATCGAGGTGCTTCTCGGGTCGACGTTGGTGGCGCGTTGGGAGATGTGGAAGCCGGCGCTTGACGCAGTGCACGGTGACGGGGTCTACCCGATGTTCAAGGCTCTGGCCGCCAAGATGCGAACCGCGATCGACAAGTAGATCGTCGCCCGCTACCCGGAGGAGATCGCTAACGTCGGATTGGGACGAGACCTCAACTCGTCCCGCGCAGCCTCGGGTCAATCTCGAAGGAGGCTTCGGTGAGGAATCGACTTGCGCTCGCTGGCATCGTCGCCGTCGCTGTGATCGCCGGCTGGAGCGGGGGCGGCTCGGGGTCGTCAGCAGCGAGCGCCGCTCCACGGGCCTCGGGCACCAGCACGGTCGACCAGCGACCGAGCGGCCACCCGAGGCGCGTCCACTTCGCGCACCGGATGGACAACCCATGGTTTCCCCTCAGACGTGGGACCACGCTCGTCTACGAAGGCGTGAAGGGCGGAAAGCCCTCGCGCGACGTCGTCACGGTCGTGCACGCGACGAGGGTGATCGATGGCGTGCGCTGTACCGTGGTCAAGGACCTCCTCTATCTCGCCGGCAAGCTGGAGGAGCGAACGACCGACTGGTACGCGCAGGACACCGCCGGCAACGTCTGGTACTTCGGCGAGCAGACCGCCGAGCTCGACTCGGCCGGTCGGGTGCGCTCGACCGAAGGCACCTGGCGGGCCGGCGTCAAGGGCGCGCGGGCCGGGGTGTACATGCCCGCCCGTCCTCGCGTCGGCCAGAGCGGCAGACAGGAGTACCGCGAGGGCCACGCCGAGGACCACTTCAGGGTGCGCGGCCTGTCCGAGGCGGTCACGACACCGGCCGCGTCCTCGACCCGGGCGCTGCTGACCGAAGAGTGGACGCCGCTGGAGCGCGGCGTGATCGATCACAAGTACTACGTCCGCGGCATCGGAACCGTGCTCGAGCAGACGGTGAAAGGCGGCGACGAGCGCAACACGCTGATATCGGTGCGACGCGGCTGAGAACGCGTCCCCGCCGGCCGGACGCGCCGCGCCGGGCGCACCCGGCGCTCAGGCGCCGGGACGCGCACGATCGCCTGCCGGGAAGCGCTCCGCCCACGGCTCGCGCTCGATGCCGGCGGCGTTGATCACGTAGGAGATCAGCCGGTACCAGCCGGCGACGATCACGAGCTCGAGCAGCTGATCGTCGCGGAGTCGAGTCGAGAGCTCCCGCCATAGCTCGTCGGGGATCGTGTCGGCGTCGTAGAGCGCGTCGGCCGCGGCGATCAGCTGGGCGTCGGCGTCGGACCAGACGGGGTCCGTCGACGCACCGAGCACGCTCGCCGCGATCTGCTGCTCGCTCAGGCCAAGCGGACGGGCGAACGCGACGACGTGCACGCCCCACTCGTACTCGGCGCCGGCGCGCGCGCACGTGCGCAGGATCAGCAGCTCGCGTTCGCGCGGGTCCAGGCGCGGGTGGCCGAGAATCCCGGCGCCCAGCGGTCGCATGCGCGAGAAGAGCCAGTCGTGCCGCGCCAGCGTGCGGAACAGCCGCAGCGGCTCCACGTCGCTGCCGGGCGGCATCCACTTGGCGAGCATCTCGGCCATCTGCGGCTCATACGGCGGCTGAAGCGGCTCTATCCGCTGGGTCATCGCTATCCTTTCGCTTCGATAATCAAAGCAAGGAGCATAGCTTCTGTTTTCGCAGCAGCCAAGCGGCGGAGGAGCCCCTCGTTCCGACCTCGACCCGGCCGCCGGCGAGCGGCGTTCACCGCGTCCCGGGGCGCCGGTGCGCGGATCGCGCAGCGGCAGGCCGATCATGGCGCTGTTCGACCTGCTCGGGCGCCGCTGGGCGCTGCGCGTGCTGTGGGAGCTGCGCGGCCAGCCGCTCACGTTCCGCCAGCTGCAGGAGCACTGCGGCGACATGTCGTCGAGCGTGCTCAACCAGCGCCTGCGCGAGCTGCGGCGAGCCGGCGTCGTCGAGCAGGAGCACGGGCAGGGCTATCGGCTCACGGGCGAAGGACGAGCGCTGCTCGACGCGCTCAAGCCGCTCGGCGCGTGGGCCGATCGCTGGCGCGACCGGGCATGAGCGCCATCAAGCGGCGCTTGGGCACACGAGCCCGCTGAGAGGAGGCGTCGGACACGACCCACGGCAGGCGAGCGCGTAGACTAAGACGCTCAGAAACGTGTCCTTGCCAGGAGCTGCCATGCCCAGCCAACTGCCCCCCGGACCGCGCATGCCGAGTGCGCTGCAGACGATCGGGTGGTGGAGTCGCCCCACCGCCTTCGCCGAGCGCTGCCGCGCCCGCTACGGCGGTCGCTTCACGATCCGACTGCTCGGCCAGTCGCCGTTCGTGCTGATCTCCGACCCAGAGGAGATCAAGCAGATCTTCCAGGCGCCTCCGGAGGTGCTGCACCCGGGCGAGGGGGCGCGGATCCTCGAACCCGTGGTCGGCCCAAACTCGGTGATCCTGCTCGACGAGGGCCCGCACATGCGTCAGCGGAAACTGCTGCTGCCGGCCTTCCACGGCGAGAAGATGCAGCGTCTGTCCGGACTGATGTCAGAGCTGGCCGAGCGCGAGGTCGCGTCCTGGCCGCTGGAGCAGCCGGTCGCGCTGCACCCCCACGTTCAGCGGCTCACGCTCGAGATCATCCTGCGCGCTGTGTTCGGTCTCGAGCGCGGCGCCGAGCTCGACGAGCTGCGCGACCTGCTGACGGACGTCCTCGCCTTCGGCGAGAGCCCGCTCTCGCTGCTCCCGCCCGCCCAGCGCCTGCTGAAAGGACGCGGCCCGGTGGGACGGATGGAACGCATCAGCGCACGCGCGGACGAGCTCATCTTCGGCCTGATCGAGGAGCGCCGCGGCGAAGACGGCGACGGCGAGGACGTGCTCTCGCTGCTGCTCGGCGCGCGCGACGAGGACGGTCAGCCGATGACGCCGGCCGAGCTGCGTGACGAGCTCGTGACCGCGCTCGTTGCGGGCCACGAGACGACCGCATCGCAGCTCGCCTGGGCGTTCGAGCGGATCGCGCGCGAGCCGGCGGTTCAGACCAAGCTGCACGCCGAGCTCGACGATGGCGCCGACGAGGCTTACCTCACTGCCACGATCAACGAGATCCTGCGCCGCCGGCCGGTGCTGCCCAATGCCGAGCCGCGCCTGGTCAAGCAGCCGGTCGAGATCGGAGGCGTCCACTACGAGCCCGGCGTCGTGCTGTTCGCCAGCGCCTACCTGGTCCACCACGACCCAGCCATCTACCCAGACCCATACGCATTCCGTCCCGAGCGCTTCCTCGAGCAGTCGCCGGGCACCTACACGTGGATCCCGTTCGGCGGCGGTCGCCGCCGCTGCATCGGCGCAAGCTTCGCGCTGCTCGAGATGAAGCTCGTGCTACGCGCCGCGCTCGAACGCCACGAGCTGCGCGCGGCATCGCCCGAGCCCGAGGTCACCCGCCGGCGCGGCATCGCCTTCAGCCCCTCGCGCGGCAGCCGCGTGATCCTCACCCAGCGCTCCGTCGCGCGAGCGCCCGAGCGGGCGCCCGCGACGGCCGTGCCTGCGCCGGCCTGAGGAAACCGTGGCGGCGTCATGGCCGCGGCGTCACCGCCGTGAGATGCGGTGCCCGTGCCTGCGACTCGAGTGCGCGCCGCGGCGCGCGCGCGGACACGGGGCCCTGTACTTGAGCGTCACCGTCTGTGGGGCGAGCCCACCGAGACCGGCGAACAGCAGTTCCGACTTCAGCGGGAAGCCGCCCTTCGGGCAGTGCCTGGGCACGCGCCCGTAGTAGGTCACCCGCTTGCCCTTCCTGAAGGCCGCGCCGATCTTCACTTCGATCGAGAGCGCCGAGGCGTCGGGCGCTCCCGGCACGGTTGCGATCAGCGGCACCTTCGTCACGAACCTCTGCGCATACGGCGCCCGCGCGCGCGTCACGTGGCTGGGCGAGATGAATTCAAGCGACACCGGCGAGCTGCCGGCCGTGTAGAACTGCAGCGATCCGCCCGGCGCGAAGAATGCGCTGATCGACGCCCGCTCCTGCACCCGTTCGGAGCCGAAGCTGACGACGCCCAGCGCCCTCCCCGACAGCGTCACCCGGGATCTGCGCGGACACGCCGCCGGACCCCTGTTGGCCAGCGCAGCGGGCCGGCACACCGCAAAGCCGCGCGTGTTTATCCGGGTGCCCGCCGGCGTGTAGAAGTTGACCCCGACGAGCGGCGGCGGGAAGCCACCGTATTCGGTGCCTTTGATCGTGTACTGCACCTGCAGCGCGGCGCCCGCGCCGAGAAGGTTGCCCGTCCCGCGAAACCCCGGAATCGGGATCGCGCGCGCTTTGAACGTGACCACCGGCGTCGCCGCGGCGACGGCCGGCAGCAGCGCCGCCATCAGCGCGCCCGCCGTCAACGACGGGACGGCCAGGCCAAGCACGGCCAGCGTGGATGCTCTGCGCGACATGTGAACGCTCCTTGTAGAAGTTGGATGACGCTCGTCGAGTCAGCGTTCCGTCGGGTAGCGCTCAGGCCGACTGGCCGCGGTGTCATTGCCTCTCTCGTTTCCCCCTGTCCCTAGAACACCGCCCCGATCCAAGAAGCGCGGCCGAGGGCCTCGGCCGGCCGGCTCAGCGCCCGTGTCCGCAAGGCCCTACTCGGCGATCGGTTCGCGTGCGAGCTGGTGGCGCACGCGATCGCGAACGCCCGCGTAGCGGATCGCCTCATAGGCGATCAGCGTGGACAGGAGCGCGGCAAGGATGCCGACCGTGGCGAGCGCCGGCAGCGAGACGGCGGCCGGCAGCAGCGCGATCAGCACGGCCGCGCAAAGCAGCCGCCGCCAGTTCAGCGTGTGGATGTTGCGCAGGCGAAACGCGACGTGGGCGAGCAGGTACAGCGCCGCGCCGCCGAGCAGCGCCGTCGCCGCAACGATCGTCAACGACGCGTCGACGTCGAGCAGCGTCAGCTTCATGCCCACCGCGATCAGCGCGATCCCGGCGATCATCGGGAAGTGCAGGTAGGAGTAGGAGTCGCGCGCGATCCCGTTTTGCTCGTGGCCCGGCCTCGCTTTCGCCAAGCGCCTCGCAGCGACGATCGCGACGACGTCGAAGTAGGCCCACCACAGCGCGGCCGCGACGATCAGCCCGAGCACGCAGGCGAGCACGACGCCGAACTCGAGCGGCGCCTTCGCGCCCAGCCCGATCGCCACGATCGACTCGCCCAACGCGATGATCAGGATCAGGCCGTGGCGCTCGGCGAAGTGCCCAGGCACGAGTTTCCACCCCTCCTGACCGAACACGAACGGCCCGCCCATGTCGAGCAGGAGCGCCAGCCCCCAGATCGCCACGCGCAGGTCGCCCGAGGCCGCCGCCGCGACGAACAACAGTCCCGCGCCGATCGCCGTGCTCACAGCCAGGCCAAGCACCGACTTGCGCAGCGTCGCGTCCTCGCGACTGGCCAGCATGAACAGCACGATGTGGGCGGTGCGCACCACGGCATACGCGCACGCGAAAAGCAGCGCCTCCGAGCCGAACGCGTGCGGCACGCAGATGGCCGCCACCAGAAATGCCGCCATCGCTGCGAAGATCGCCAAGCGCACGGCCCCCTCCTCGGGATCGAGCACGCTCGTCAGCCACGCATAGCCGACCCAGGACCACCACAGCACGCCCAGCACGAGCAGGCCCTTGAGCATGCCTCCCCACGTCGGCGTGTGAACGATCAGCGTCGTGCACTGCGTCAGCGCGAGCACGAACACGAGGTCGAAGAAGAGCTCGAGCGGCGTCACCCGCTCGTCTTCGCGCATGACCGCGCTCACACGCGGGGCTTCGCTCGAGCGGGAGGCGCTCACGCGTCGGCGACGCGCGAGGGCGCCTCGCCCCAGAGCTGCTCGAGGCGGTAGTACTCGCGCGCCTGCGGCGTGAAGATGTGAACGACGACGTCGAGGTAGTCCATCAGGATCCAGTCGCCCCGGGCGGCGCCCTCGACGCGACGCGGCAGCGTCGAGCGCGCTCGCTTCAGCCCCTCGAGGATGCCGTCGTGGATCGCTTTCGTCTGACGCGCCGTGTTGCCCGAGCAGACGAGGAAGAAGTCCGTATAGCCGAGCACGCCGCGCAGGTCGAGCTCCACGATCTCGATCGCCTTCTTGTCCGCCGCCAGCCGGGCGATCTCGGCGAGCAGTCGCTGCGGCTGCATCGGCGCCGCGTGCGCATCCGTTTGAGCACCCGCACGCGCGTGACGCTCGCCGCCGGGCACGGGCTCGCCGCCGGCCATCATCGGCCCGCCCGCGCGCCGGCCCCGTACAGGGCGTGCTCGGCCACGTAGTCCGCCACGTCGCCCCCCACGAGCCGCTCGATCGGCTCGCCCGCGGCCGCGCGCTCGCGCGCACGCGAGGAGGAGACATCGATCGGCGGCGCGTCGAGGAAGCGCACGCGCCCGGAGCCGCCGAGCGAGGAGACCGTGTCCAGCACCTCGCGTCGGTCGCTCCCCGCCCGCGCCGCGACGGCGAGCGTGGCCAGCTCGAGCAGCGCGCGCGGTTCGCGCCAGCTCGGCAGCGTGCTCGCGACGTCCGCCCCGGCGATCAACGTCAGCTCGGTCTCGGGATGGCGGGCATGCAGTTCTCTCAAGGTATCCACGGTATAGGACGGCCCGTCGCGTTCGGTCTCGACCGTGCAAACGCACACTCCCTCGGCGCCGCGCACGAGCAGCCGGCACATCTCGAGCCGGCGCTGCGGGCCGGGATCGTCGGCGACCCGCTTGTGCGGCGGCCTGCGGGCAGGCACGAGCGCGACGCGCTCGAGCCCGAGCTGCTCGCGCGCGTGCTTGGCGATCGCGAGGTGGCCGAGCGTCGGCGGGTTGAACGTGCCTCCGAGCACACCGAGCGAGTGCCGGGGCTCGGCCGCCAGTTCCCCGGGGGCTGGCGAGCGGTCACGTGCGGACGTGTCCGTCGCCCTCCACCAGGTACTTGAACGTGCACAGCTCGCGAAGGCCGATCGGGCCGCGCGCATGCAGCTTCTGGGTCGAGTTGCCGATCTCGGCGCCCATCCCGAACTCGCCGCCGTCGGTGAAGCGGGTCGAGGCGTTCACGTATACGCAGGCCGCGTCCACGCCGAGCTGGAACGCGCGCGCGGCGCCCGTGTCGCGCGTGACGATCGCCTCCGAGTGACCGCTGCCGTAGCGAGAGATGTGTGCGATCGCCTGCTCGACCGAGTCGACCACGCCGATCGCGAGCGTGAGCGCGAGGTACTCCGTCTCCCAGTCATCCTCGCTCGCCGCCTGCACGAGCGCAGAGTCCGAGAGCGACGCTTCGTCCTGGAGTCGCGACCCTGTGCCATCCGGGCGCGCCAGCTCGCTCTCGTGCTCGGCCAGCTCGAGCACGCGCTCGTCGCCGCGCACGACCACGCCGGCCGCGCCCAGGGCGCGCACGATCCGCGGCACGAAGCGGGGCGCCACGTCGCCGTGCACGAGCAGCGTCTCGGCCGCGTTGCACACGCCCGGCCGCTGCGTCTTGGCGTTCAGCACGATCGCCTCGGCCTGCTCCAGATCGGCCGTCGCGTCGACATAGACGTGGCAGTTGCCCGACGCCGCGTATATGACCGGGACCGTCGCCACTGCCTGCAGCGCCTGCTTGAGCCCCTCACCGCCGCGGGGGATGATCAAGTCGACGCTGTCGCTCTGTCTCGCCAGCTCGGCCAGCTCCTCGCGGCCGCCGCCGGCGACGAGGCTCACACAGCCCTCCGGCAGTCCGGCCGCGACGGTCGCCTCGCCCGCGATCTGCGCGAGCGCCGCGTTGGAGTGCTCGGCCGAGGAGGAGCCGCGCAGGACGATCGCGTTGCCCGACTTCAGGCACAGCGCCGTGGCGTCGATCGTCACGTTCGGTCGCGCCTCGTAGACGACCGCGACCACGCCGAGCGGCACGCGGACCTTGCGAACGTCGAGCCCGTTGGCCAGCCGCCGCCCCTCGATCACCTCTCCGACGGGGTCGGCCAGACCGACAATCTGCCGCACCGCCTGCGCGATCTGCGCCAGGCGGTGCTCATCGAGGCGCAGGCGGTCTAGCAGCGCCTCCCCGAGCTCGTGCTCGCGCCCAGCCTCCATGTCGCGCTCGTTGGCAGCCAGGATCACCTCGGCGCGGTCTTCCAGCGCGTGCGCGATCGCCTCGAGCGCACCATCCCTCGCCGAGGTGTCCAAGCGCGCGAGCTCACGCGAGGCGCGCTTGGCCGCCCGGCAGATCTCCGGCACCGATGAGACGGCGGTAGCCATGGCCATAAAGGGTACGACCCTCAGTCCACCACGAGGTAGTCGCGGTGCACGGCCTCCTCGCTGGCGCGCGGCATCACCTCCCGCGCGCGCCCCGACTTCATCCCCTGAACCTGGCGCAGCTCCTGTGCGGAGTAGTTGCAGATCCCCTTGCCGAGCGTGTGGCCCTGCTGCGGGTCCTGGCCGTCGGCCTCGGCGATGTCGACGGCGTCGCCCGCCTCGAACTCGCCGATCACCTCGACCACGCCCACCGGCAGCAGGCTCGCCGCCCCCTCGCGCACCGCGCGCGCCGCGCCGGCGTCGATCAGGAGCGTGCCGCGCGATGGCTTGGCGTACTTCAGCCACAGCTTGAACGAGCTGTAGCGCGCCTCGCGCGCGGCGAAGCGCGTGCCCTCGCGCTCTCCCGCGAGCACCGCCCGCAGCGCCTGCGGGCGCAGGCCGTTGCAGATCGTCGTCTCGATCCCCGCCGCCGTCGCCATGTCGGCGGCGACGACCTTCGAGCGCATTCCCCCCGATCCCAGCGGCGAGGTCGTGTGGCCGATCTCGAGCTCCTGCAGCCCGGTGAAGTCGCTCACCTCGCGCACGATCTTGGCGTCCGGATAGAGGCGCGGGTCAGCAGTGTAGAGGCCGTCGATGTCGGTCAGCAGAATCAACTCGTCGGCGGCCACGAGCACCGCCACCTGCGCGGCCAGGAAGTCGTTGTCGCCGAATGAGATCTCGTCTGTCGCGGTCGTGTCGTTCTCGTTTATGACCGGCAGCACGCGCCACTCGAGCAGCGTCGTCAGGGTCTGGCGCGCGTTCAGGTAGTGCGTGCGCGCGCTCATGTCGAAGAACGTCAACAGCACCTGCGCGCTCGTGACGCCGTGCTCGCGCAGCAGCTCGTCGTAGATGCGGTAGAGCTTGCCCTGTCCCACAGCGCTCGCCGCCTGCAGCTCCTTGATCGAGCTAGGGCGCTGGTTCAGGCCCATCAGGCGCACGCCGCGCGCGATCGCGCCGCTGGTGACGACGATCGCCTCCTCGCCCTGCGCGTGCAGCTCGGCAAGCGCCTCGCAGACATTGCGCAGGACCTCGGCACGAGGCTCGCCTGCGGCGTCCGCCACGACGCTCGAGCCCAGCTTGACCACGATCCGCCTCATGCCTGGAGCTTATTTGCCGTCGGCTCGCCTCAAGACGGCGCCTGCGGATCGAGCTCGAACACCTCGCCGGCGATCTCGATCTCATCGCCCGGCCTGAACCCGTGAGCCTCGAGCTCCTTCAGCACGCCGATCCTCCGCAGCCTGCTCTCGAAGTAGGCCATCGCGTCCTCGTTGTCCACGTCGTAGCGGGCCAGCAGTCGCTCGATCCCGGCGCCGCGCACCGCGAACGAGCCCGGGCCGAGTCGCTCGACGTGAAAGCCCGAGCGCCCTGCCGGACGGAACACCATGTGCTCGGCCAGTTGTTCCCCGGCGCCGCTCGCCGCGCCGGGCTGGCCGGCGTCTCCGTCGGCCCGCGCGCCCTCCGGGCGGAGGCCGATCGCGCCGTCGCCGCGCGCTTCGCCCGCGCCGATGGACGCACCCTCGCCGACCGGCGCCGGCTCGACCGCTCGCAGCAGCTCGCTCGAGAGCTCCTTCAGACCCGCGCCGGTCGCGCTCGAGGTCGCGATCACGGGCACGCCCGCGCCGAGCCGCTCGCGCCAAACCGCGACCGCCTTGCGCACATCCTCCTCGGAAAGCAGATCGCACTTGGACAACGCCAGCACGCGCGGCAGCTCAGCCAGGCGCGGATCGTGGGCCGCCAGCTCGCGCTCGATCGTGGCGTGGTTGACGCTTGGATTTGCTCCCTCCCCCGCCGACAGCTCGGGCGCCAGGTCGAGCACGTGCACGAGCAGCCTCGTGCGCTCGACGTGGGCGAGGAAGTCGTGCCCGAGGCCGGCACCCTCGCTGGCGCCCTCGATCAGCCCCGGGATGTCGGCCAGCACGAGCTGGCGTTCGTCGGCTTCGAGCACCCCCAGCACCGGTGAGAGCGTCGTGAAGGGGTAGTCGGCCACCTTCGGCGCCGCGCGGGTCAGCCGCGACAGCAGCGAGGACTTGCCGGCATTGGGCAGGCCAACGAGCCCGACGTCGGCGAGCAGCTTCAGCCGCAGCTCGAGCCACCCCTCCTCGCCCGGCAGCCCGCGCTCGGCGAACCGCGGCGCCTGGCGCGTCGCCGTTGCAAAGCGCTTGTTGCCCTTTCCGCCCGAGCCACCGCGCGCAACCGTCACGCGCTGGCCTGCCGCGAGCAGCTCCCAGCGCCGGCCGGCCAGATCGCCCCCCTCGTCCGCCGGCGCGAACGCCTCCGTCCCCGGCGGAACGCCGATCGTCAACGTCGCGCCGTCGGCGCCGTGGCGCTGCGAGCCCCCGCCGTGCCCGCCGCGGCCGCCGCGGTAGTGGGTGTTGCGTCGAAAGCTCTGCAGGTCGCGCAGCGAGTCGTCGCAGACGAGCACGACCGCGCCGCCATGACCGCCGTCGCCGCCGTCCGGGCCGCCGCGCGGTACGTGCGCTTCCCGGCGGAAGCTCGCGCAGCCATTACCGCCCGCCCCGGCCTGAACGTGGATCTTGGCGCGATCGTGCAGCATCTCGCCATCCATCGTGACAGTCACCGGTCGGCGATCGGCCCTGGCTCGGCTCCCGTGCGGGGCCTCCCCCCGCCGATCGTGCGGCCTCGATCCTGGCATCGGCGCGCGGATGTGGCTAGATGGGGGCCGCCAGCACACGAGCAAAGGAGCCACGACCGCGATGAGCAGCTACCCCGCCACCCCCACCGACAACGTCCTGGTCATCACCGGCGCGTCGACCGGCATCGGCGCCGCCACCGCCCGCCACGCCGCCGCCGCCGGGTGGCGGCTCGTGCTCGCCGCGCGCTCGCAGGAGCGCCTCGCCGACCTCGCCGCCGAGCTAGGGGGCGAGGAGCGCGCGATCGCCGTCAGATGCGACGTGACCGAGTGGGAGCAGCAGCAGGCGCTCGCCGAGGCCGCGCTGGGCGCCTTCGGACAGATCGACGCGGTCTTCGCCAATGCCGGCTTCGGCGGCCCGCGCGGCTTTCTCGCCGACACTCCCGAGCATTGGCGCGAGATGGTGCTCACGAACGTCTACGGTGCCGCGCTGACGCTGCGCGCGACGATCCCGGCGTTGATGCAGGCGCGCGGGCATCTGCTGCTGACCTCGAGCGTGGCCGGGCGCCGAGCCCTGCCCGGGTCCTTCTACTCCTGCACCAAGCACGCCGTCACGGCGATGGGCGAGGCCGCCCGACAGGACCTCAGCGGCAGCGGCGTTCGTGTCACCTTGATCGAGCCGGGCATGGTCGACACGCCCTTCTTCGAGAACCGCCCTCAGAACGCGCTGCACGACGACGACATCGCGCGCGCCGTGATGTACGCGCTCGCGCAGCCACCCCATGTCGACGTCAACGAGATCCTGATCCGGCCGACCGCGCAGGAGGCTTAGGGGCGGCCGGCGCATCGGCGTCGGCCGGTTCGAGCGCCGCGCCCTCGCAGGCGCTCATACCTCTGCGAGGCTCGCGGGCTCATCGCGCGGCGCTCGAGCTAGGTGGCCGACTCGGGCTGAACGCTGACCGTACGGCCGCGGCGGCCCGTCGTGAACTGCACGGTGCCCGCCTCGCGCGCGTACAGCGTGTCGTCCTTACCGATGCCCACGCCCGGGCCCGGCCTGAAGCGGGTGCCGCGCTGGCGCACGATGATCTCCCCGCCGGTGACCGTCTGGCCGGCGAATGTCTTCACGCCGAGGCGCTGCGCGTTGGAGTCGCGCCCGTTGCGGCTCGATCCGAGCCCCTTCTTATGAGCCATCCGAGGACTCCTCCTTCGCTTTCGGAGCCGGCGCTTTCGCTTTCGACGGTTTCTGGCCGCCCGCCGGTTTCGGTTTGGGAGCCGGTTTCGCTTTGGGAGCCGTTTTCGCTTTGGCCGCCGGTTTGGTGCTCGCCGCTTTGCCCGTGCCCGGTTTGCGTTTCGCGGCGGGCTTGTCGGCCGCGGCTTTGGCCGGTCTCTCGCCTGGCGCGGTCGCCGGCGAGGCCTGCCCGGCTGCTCCGCCGGCCGCCGCTTTGGCTTTGCCGTGGCTGATGTCGGTGACCTCGATCTGCGTCAGGTCCTGGCGGTGGCCCGTGCGGCGCTTGTAGCCGCGCTTGGGCTTGAACTTGAACACGCGCAGCTTCTCGCCGCGTACGTGCGCGAGCACCTTCGCCGTCACCTGCACCCTCTCCAGCCCGGCCTTGTCGAACACAGCCTCCTCCGAGCGGTACAGGATCGGCTCGAGCTTCACGTCGGCGCCCTCCGCGGCCGCCAGGCGCTCGATCAGCAGCTTCTGGCCCCGCTCTACGCGGTACTGCTTGCCGCCGGTCTTCACGATCGCGTACATGTCTGTCTCGGTCTCGGTTTCTGTGGTGCGGTGCGAGGGGACGGTACGGCCGCCACCGTGGGGCGGCGGAAACCGGGTGTCACTCCGGCGTCGCAGGCGCCTTGGCAGCGGAACGGCGTCGCCCGCCCCTGCGGCCACGACGCCGAGGTTTCGATTGTAGGCCATCGCCCGAGCCCTCGCCCTGCGACTTGCCCTCGGCCTCGGCAGCGGCCTTCCCCGCGCCCGCGTCGCCGTTCGTCGCGGGCACCTGCTCAGGCTCGGAGTCGACGCTCGTGGGCGTGTCGTGCAGCCCCGCTTCGCGCCGGGCCTCGGCGTCCTCGCTGTCGGCCGGCGCGCGCCGCGCCCGCGCGCGCGAACGTGCCCGCTCGCCTGCGCGGCCGCCTTCGCCGCCGCCCGCCGGGCGGCGGGCCCCCCGGCCACCGCGGCCGCCCGTGGAGCGCGGCTGCGGCGTCATCACCTCGCCGGACTCATCCAGCAGCAGCGCGCTCGCCGCCGTACGGCCGACCTGATCGATGCGCACCATCCGCTTGGAGCCGACATGCTCGGCCGCGCCCGCGATCGAGATGATGTAGCCGTCGATTTTGGCGACGGCGTCTTCCTCGTCGTACATGTGCGGCTCGACGATCTCGACGAGCACCTCATCGCCCGGGCGGAACGGCAGCGCGCGCTCCTCGACCTCCTCGCGTGTGCCCTGGAAGGTGATCGCGAAGTGGTCGAGCGCGAGCCCTTCGGAGCCCTCGAACAGGAACGACTTGCCCGTCTGCGCCTCGAGCGCGTGCAGCACGCGCGAGCCGTGGCCCGTGAACTCGGCCGTGACGCGAGGGTTGATCTGCACGAGGAACGCTTCGACGTCGGCGTTCTCGCTCGCCACGTCGCGCAGCTTGCGCTCGAAGTCGATCGCGATCGTCTCCTCCGAGCGGATCACGCCCTCGCCGTCGCAGGTGGGACAGGGGCGGCTCATGATCTCGCGCACCCCCTCGGTGACGTTCTGGCGCGTCATCTCGACAAGCCCGAGCTTGGAGATCTCGGCCGTGAAGGTCTTCGTGCGGTCCTCGTCGAGCGTCTTGCGCAGCACCTTCATCACCGCATCGCGATTGCGCGCGCGGGCCATGTCGATGAAGTCGATCACGATGATCCCGCCGATGTCGCGCAGGCGCAGCTGGTTGACGACCTCCTCGGCGGCCTCGAGGTTGGTCTTCGTGATCGTGTCCTCCAGGCCCGCGCCCTTGCCGCGGCCGATGAACGAGCCCGAGTTGACGTCGATCACGGTCAGCGCCTCGGCGTAATCGATGATCAGGTAGCCCCCGCTCGGCAGATCGACGCGGCGCGAGAGCAAGCCTTCGATCGCCTTGTCGACGCCGTAGGCCTCGAACAGCGGCTGCTCCTGCTGCCACAGCTCGACGCGCTCGACGAGCTCGGGGGCCGTGCGGGTGAAGAACGAGACCAGACGGTGGTACTGCTGCTCGTCGTCTACGATCGCGCGCTCGAAGTGCGCAGAGAAGATGTCACGCACGACGCGCACGGACAGGTCGGCCTCTTGAAAGACCAGATCCGGGGCGGTCGTGTTCTCGACGCGCTTGACCAGCACCTCGTGCAGCTTGTGCAGGTACTTCAGCTCGCGTTCGAAATCCTCGCGCTTGGCGCCGTGCGCGGCCGTGCGCACGATCACGCCGCCCCCGCCGATCTCCAGTTTCGAGGTCTGGCGGCGCAGGCGTTCGCGCTCCTTGTCCTCGAGCCGGCGTGAGACGCCGACCCCCTCGCCGGTCGGGGCGTAGACCATGTAGCGGCCCGCGATCGTCAGCTCCATCGACAGGCGCGCGCCCTTGGTCTTGAGCGGGTCCTTGACGACCTGCACCACGATCTCCTGTCCTGGTTTCAGCAGGTCGGAGATCTTGCGCCCGCCGCCGCTGCCGCGCCCGCGCTTGGGCGCCTCCACGCCCGGGAGCACGATCTCGTCGACGTGCAGGAATCCGTTCTTCTCGAGGCCGATGTCTACGAACGCCGCCTCGAGGCCGGGCAGGACGTTGTCGACCTTGCCCTTGTAGATGTTGCCGACGATCGAACGACCGCCGCGGCGCTCTATGTAGAGCTCAGCGATGCGATAGCCGGCCTGCGGACCTCCACCGCGTTTGCGTGAGGCCGCCGCCTTCGAAGCCCCCGCCCTGCGGGAGGAGGCCGAGGAGCGCGAGGCGGCGGGCGTTCCGCTCGCCTCCAGAAGCGCGACGCGCGTCTCCGCGCGGTCGACGCTGACAAGAACTTGCTTTTTCAATGTGAACTCTTTCGGTATTGGGCGGGGCGAGACCTGCCGCGTCGGAGCACGCGCCGTGCGCAGCTCGCAGCGGCGGGATCGAGACCCCCGCCTTCGTGGGGACACCAGTGGCCGGCCGCACCGTCGCGACGTCGTTCTCGCCCATCCGGGCAGCGCGGGAGGCGCATCCGGGGGGCTGACGGTCTGGCGAGACTTGCGGGGCGTTCATTGGTGTCAATTAGCGCAGTACGCGGCCCTTCAGTGCTTGCGAGGCGCGCGCCTGGATGTAAATCGATTGCAGCAGGCCCATCGCCAACAACGTCGTGATCACCGACGAGCCGCCATAGCTCATGAGCGGCAGCGTAACGCCGGTGATGGGCATGATCCCGATCGTCATTCCCACGTTGACAAAGACCTGAAACATGAGCATAGCCGCTATGCCGGCCGCGACGAGCGTGCCGAACAGGTCCTTGGACATCACGAGGATGCGCAGCGCGCGCCAGATCAACAGGCCATAGAGCGCGAGCACGAGCCCCGCGCCGAGGAACCCGTACTGCTCGCCGACCGCCGCGAACACGAAGTCGGTGTGGTTCTCGGGCACGTAGCCGAGTTTGCTCTGCGAGGCGTTCGGGCCACGGCCGGTCTTCTGGCCGGAACCGATCGCGATCTTGGACTCCTCCTGTTGGTAGCCTTCCTTCTGCGGGTTCGTCGAGGGGTGCAGGAAGGCCGTCAGGCGCTGCACCTGGTAGGGCTTGAGCACGTGCACGCCGGCCGCCGGCGCCGCGACGAGCACGAACGTGAGCGCGACCAGGCCGAGCGCGACCAGCCCCGCCAGGTGCCTCCAGGAGACCCCCGCGATGAACAGCAACGTAAACGCGATCACGACGTAGACCAGTCCCGAGCCGAGATCGGGTTGGGCGATCACGAACATCGCCGGGACCAGGGCGGCGAGCATCACCAGCGCCGTCGTCTGGCGTTCGCGCAGACGCCGCGCGCGGTCCACGATCAGCCCGGCCAGCGCCAACGTGAGCAGCACCTTGCCGAGCTCGGAGGCCTGGAAGGAGAAGAACGGCAGGTTGATCGCGCGCTGGGAGCCTCGCGCGTTGTGCCCGAGCGCGAGCACACCCAGGATCGTGAAGATCAAGAGCCCGTAGATGCCGTATTTGAGGGGCCGCAGCCGCGCGTAGTCCAGGCGCGAGAGCAGGAGCATCAGCACTACGCCGACGATCAGGTACGTCGTCTGGCGATCGACGTAGTAGCTCGGCTGGCTCGGGATGAGGTTTTTCGTCGCTGCGTCGAGCGTGACGATCGAGAAGATCCCGAGCCCGACGACCGCGAGCGTCAGCAGTGGATCGAGCGGCAGCCGCAACGTGCGCGGGCCCGTGACGGGCGGCGCGATCGGCTGCTCGGGCGCGGTGATCGGGCTGACCGGTCTCAAAACGTGTGCGAGCTCCCGGCGACGAACTTCTTTTCCTTGCCGAACCACTGCGCCGCCAGCAGGCGCGCGATCGGCGCCGCCGTTTCCGCGCCGAAGCCGCCCTCCTCGACGGTGACCGCGAGCACGATCGGGCGCTTGGGGTCGGCGATGTAGCACATGTACCAGGACTGGTCTTCCTTGCCCAGGTGTTCGGCCGTGCCCGTCTTGCCGTAGACCGGGTGTTCGGACTGGTTCCACCCGGCCCAGACGTCGGCCGAGGTTCCCCCCGGCTGGCTCGCGGCCTCGTGGATGCCCTGCATCACGTCGTTGACGTAGCTGTCGTTGAGGTGCACGCGACGCTCCGCCGGGAAGCTCAGCGCCTGCACGAGGCGTCCCTGCGGCCCGTCGATCTCGACGCCCAGATGCGGGCGCACGACCCAGCCGTCGCCGCCATGCGTGAAGGCGTTGGCCAGGGTCGAGTAGGCGACCGCCATCTGCAGCGGCGAGGTCAACAGGTCGCCCTGGCCGACGGCCAGGTGCATGTTGTCGCCGACGCTCCACGGGCGCCCGTCGGATATCCCGCAGCTCGAGACGTGCCTGCGCCGCTCGCATGCGAGCTCCTCCTTGGCGACCTTGGCGCGCCAGGCCCGGTCGGGCACGAGGCCTGTGATCTCGCTCGGCAGGTCGATCCCGGTCTGCTGGCCGATGCCGAGCCGGTGCGCCTCGCGCTGGATCACGTTGCCGTGGCTGTTGGCGAGCTCACCGGCTTCGAAGAAGTACGTGTCCGAGGAGACCTTCAGCGCTTCCACGAGCCCGACGGGGCCGTAGTCGGCCTTGCCGGCGTTGCAGAACTGCTGGGTCGAGACGTGGATGCACTGGCCCGCGCCGAGTCCCTCGCTCGGGTTGATCACGCCCGCTTCGAGCGTGCCCATCGCCGTGATCGGCTTGAACGTCGAGCCGGTCGGATAGGTCCCGTTGACGGCGCGATCGGTCAGCGGCGCCGGCGATTCTTCGCCTGAGCTCGTGTTCGATTTGCCCTCGAGCGCCGCGTATTCGCTCTTCGTCAGCGGTTTGGCGAACTTGTTGGGGTCGAACGTCGGCGAGGAGCCGATCGCAAGCACCTGCCCGCTGCGCGGGTCGAGCGCGACGAAGGCGCCGGCGTCGGCCGGTTTGCCGCCGGCGCGAGCGTTTTCGATCCCCTCCAGCAGCGCTTTTTCACCCTCCAGCTGCAGGCTCTTGTCGAGCGTCACCTTGAGGCTGTAGCCGGCCTTCGGCTGCGTCGGGGCCAGTTTGCTGGGCACCGGGTATCCGGCGGCGTTGACCTCCACGCGCTCGACGCCTGGATTGCCGCGCAGGTAGCGGTCGTAGTAGTACTCGAGCCCTTCCTGGCCGACGACCGTGCCCTGTTTGACGCCGTCGAAGGCGCGCATCGTCAGCTCCTTTTCGGAGACCTGGCCGACGTAGCCGAGCACCTGCGCCGCCATCTCGCCGTAGGGGTAAGCGCGGATCGAGACCGGTTGCTGGGTGACGCCCGGGAATTCGCTCTGGCGCTCTGCCAGCACCGTCAGCGCGCCGCGCCCGGCGTCGGTCTTGATCGTCACGGGCGCATACGGCAACGCCGTGCGGCCCTTGATCACGAGCGCCTGGATGCGCGCGCCGCTGAGCCCGAGCAGGCGGCCGAGGCGCCGGTACAGCACGATCCGCGCGCGACCCGCGGGCGGCAGCGCCGAGGGCACGATCTGCACGGCGTTGGTCGTTCGGCTCGCGACGAGGGGCTGGCCTTCGCGATCGAGGATTTCCCCTCGCGGCGCGGCGATCGGCAGGTCGCGCGCGCGGTTGGCGTTGGCCTGCTGCACGTACTGTTCGCCCGAGAGCACCTGCAGGAACCACAGGCGGAAGAAGATGATCGCGAACATCGCGATCGCGAGGCCGCCGAGGATCGCCACGCGCAGCGCCAGCTGCGGCGAGACGGGGATGCGCGGATCCCTCGCCCCTACTCCGGGCTCGATCGCGCTCACTGTGAGATCGCTCGCTGCGTCATGACCTCGACAACGGGCTCAGGCCGCCGGTCGTGTAAGCGCGCCTGCGGCGGCGGCGCGGGTCGTCGGGCAGCCCGCCGATCAGACAGCGACGCACGAGCGCCCAAACCGGCAGCGCGATGATCGTGTTGACGACCACGCCGAGTACGATCTGGCGCACCAGCTCGAGGCTGACGGGGGCGTCTACGCCGAGCAGGAACTGCACGATCGAGTAGATCACCATCGCAGCGGCCGTGCCGGCCGCTCCCACGAGCAGCGGGGTCAGTGCGGCCTGCGGATCGCGCGCCTCGCGCAGGCGCCCGGCGAAGTAGCCGACGACGGTCAGCGTGAGCGAGGTGACGCCGAGCGTCTGCACGAGCGCCAGGTCCACCAGCAGGCCCACGCTGAAGCCTGTCACCGCGCCGAGCGTCGAGCCGCAGAGCAATCCCACGAAGGCGACCAGCAGCGGCGAGATGTCGGCGCTGACCCCGAACACCGGCACCTCCGAGACGACCCCGATCTGGAAGAACACGAGCAGGACGGCGAGCGCCGCGATGCGCCCCAAGAGGCCGGGTGAAGCGCTCACGTTCATCAGCCACCCCCGGTCGACGCGAGCTGTTCACCGGCGCCGCCGCCGAGCTGGCCGGGCGGCAGGCTGGCGGTGACGCGGCCGATGTTCGCCGGCAGTGAGCCGCTCGCCGCGGTCAGCACCTGCACGACGTCGAGGTTGTGCAGGTTGGCGAGCGGGTGCACGTTGACCGAGCGATATGCGCTTTCTTCGTTGATCGAGGTCACCTGCCCGATCGGGATCCCGGGCGGGTACAGCGAGTCGTCCGGGCTCGAGACGGTGCCGGACGTGACGACGTATTCGCCGCGCTCGGCCCGGGTGTTGGCGGGCAGGTACTGGAGCAGCAGGTCGTCGGGGTCGCCCACCTTCGGCTGGACTATGCCGGTCGCGCCCGACGTGCCGATTCGCGCCGACACCCCGACCGAGCTGTCGGTGATCAGCGTCACCTGCGCCCCGTCGGAGGCGACCTGCGCGACCTTGCCGACGAGCCCTTCGCCGTTGATCACCGGGTCGTTGACGTGGACGCCCGAGGATTCGCCCTTGTCGATCGTGACGGTCGAGTACCAGATGTTGGGCGACTTGGCCACGACGGTCGCGGTCACGGGCCGGTAATCGTTGATGCTCAGCTGGTTGTCGAGCCGGAACAGCGTGAGCAGTTCGCGGTAGGAGTGTTTTTCGGCTGCGTTGGCGATCACTTCGCGGCGCAGGCGATCGACCTGCTTGCGCAGTTCGTCGCGCTGGCCTTTGGCGTGCAGCGTGTCGCCGAACCAGCCGATCATGTCGCGCACGGGCTTGAGCGCCTTGTTGGCGCCGTTCTGGATCGGCGAGACGACGGTCAAGAAGCCGCGCTGCACCGAGTGCAGGCCGCCGCTCGAGGACTCGCCGAAGTATGCGGTCAGCAGTATCAGGGAGAGCACGACGAGCAGCACGAGCACTGCGCGCCGACGCCGCACCGTCTTGTCATACACGAATGGCGACCTTCCGAAGCGTTCACGGGAAGAGTACCCCCGGCCCCACGCGCCGGTCACAGCTGGTGGCTGCGCACCCCCGGACGGGCACGCGCCGGCTCCGGCTCAGAGCGCCGATCACCTGCGGCGCTGGCGGTTGCGCGAGTTGCGATTCGAGCGATGGATCGCCTCGAACTCCTCGAGCGAGCGGCCGGAGCCCACGGCGACACACGTCAGCGGCGATTCGGCGAGATGCGCCGGCATCTGCGTCTCTTCGCGCAGGCGCTCGTCGAGGCCCTGCAGCAGCGAGCCCCCGCCGGCCAGCATGATGCCGCGATCCATGATGTCCGAGGCCAACTCGGGCGGGGTTCGGTCGAGCGTCTCCTTGACCGCGTCGAGGATCTGGTTGAGCGGCTCTTCCAGCGCTTGGCGGATCTCCTCGCTGGTCAGCACGACCGTCTTGGGCAGCCCGGCGACCATGTCGCGGCCGCGGATCTCCGCCTGAAGCTCCTCGGACATGGGGCAGGCCGAGCCGATCTCGAGCTTCAGCTCCTCGGCCGTCTGCTGACCGATAAGCAGCTTGTACTCGCGCTTTGCGTAGTTGATGATCGCCTCGTCCATCTCGTCCCCGCCGACGCGGATCGACTGCGAGACGACGATCCCGCCGAGCGAGATCACGGCGACCTCGGAGGTGCCACCGCCGATGTCGACGACCATCGAGCCGGTCGGCTCGCCGACGGGCAGACCCGCGCCGATCGCCGCCGCCATCGGCTCCTCGATCAGGTAAGCCGTGCGGGCACCCGCCGACAGGCACGCCTCCTCGACCGCGCGCTTCTCCACGCCCGTCACGCCCGAGGGCACGCAGACGACCACCCGCGGGTGCGCCCAGCGGTTCTGATGCACCTTCTGGATGAAGTGCCGCAGCATCTCCTCGGTCACGTCGAAGTCGGCGATCACCCCGTCCTTGAGCGGGCGAATCGCCTGGATCGTGCCCGGCGTCCGGCCGAGCATGCGCTTGGCCTCGATGCCGACAGCGTGCACTTCGCCGGTGCGCGAGTCGATCGCCACCACGCTGGGCTCGGAGAGCACGATGCCGCGGCCGCGCACGTACACGAGCGTGTTCGCGGTTCCCAGGTCGACGGCCATGTCACGGCCACCGAATCCCGTCAGATAGCTGAAGATTCCCATTGATGGAGAAGGCCGGGTGACCGCGGATTTCAGATCTCGCGCGCCGTTTCCCGAGAGGCGCTGTCGCGCCTCTCAGCCGGCGGGCGTCCCGCGTGCCCGGTGGCGCAGTCTAGCGAACGCGATTTGGCGGCCGATAGGGTCGCCAGGGCTTTTGCAGGGGAAACGCGCCGATTCGGTGTCAGCGCCCGAACAGCTCCGGGGCGAGCTCCCGCACCGTGCTCAGGGGCAGCCCGACCACGTTCTCCTCTTCCCCGTCCAGCGCCAGCGCGAGCTCGGAGCCCGCTCCCTGGATCGCGTAGCCGCCCGAGCGATCGCGCCACTCCTCGGTCGCCACGTAGCGCTCGAGCAGCTCACCCTCGATCGGACGGAAGGTGACGCGGGTCCGCGCCACGCCGGTGCGCTCGATCACGTTCGCGGGCCCCGCGGGCTCGCCGGATATCAGCAGCGCAACGCCGCTGATGACTTCGTGCGTGCGCCCTCCCAGCGCGGCCAGCGTCCTGCGCGCCGCCGCCGCGTCGGGCGGCTTGCCGTAGATCGTGCCGTCCAAGACCACGATCGTGTCGCAGCCGAGCACGGCCTCGTGCGTGCCGGGCCGCAGCGCCGCACGCGCCTTGCGCAGCGCGTTCTCGACCGCCAGCGCGGCCGGGTCACGGCCCTGCTCGAGCTCGCTCGCGCCCGAGACCCTGACCGTGAACGGCACGCCGAGCCGTTCCAGCAGGCGCCGGCGCTGGGGAGAGCCCGACGCGAGCACCAGCTGAAGCGCCACGGCGGCCGCCGAGCGCTACAGCGCGCCGAAGAACAGCTCGGACTCGCGCGCCGCCGACTCGGGCGAGTCCGACCCGTGCACCATGTTCTGGCCGGTCTCGATCGCGAGGTCGCCGCGGATCGAACCCGGGGCCGCCTCGAGCGGATTGGTCGCGCCGATCACCTGGCGCGCGGCTTTGACCGCCTCCGGGCCCTCCAGCACCATCGCCACGATCGGCCCTGAGGTGATGAAGTCGACGAGCTCGCCGAAGAACGGGCGCTCGGCGTGCTCGGCGTAGTGGCGCTCGGCGAGCTCGCGCTCGACGGTCATGCTGCGCAGCGCCGCGATCTTCAGTCCCTTGCGCTCGAAGCGGGCGATGATCTCGCCGCTGAGGCCGCGGGCGAAGGCGTCGGGCTTTACGAGGATCAGCGTTCGGTCCATTGGTTTCCTTTATTGGATTGCGTTCTGGGGGAGCCGCGGCGTGCAGCTCAGCGGCGCCTAGGTGCTGGGGCTCGAGCGGCCGCTCGAGCGCGGCGCTCGCGCGGCCCGCGCCGGTCGGGCCGGCTCGGCGGTCACGACGGGCGTGGCCTGCGTCTCCTGTGACTCGGGCAGCGGCTCGATCGCGTCCTCGCCGGCGCCCGCAGCTTCGCGTTCGCGCCGTTCACGTGCCGCTTTCGCGCGAGCGGTCTCGGGTCGTTCGGCGACGAGCTCCGCCGGGGCCTCGAGCGCCGTCTCGGCCCGTTCGGCGTCGATCGACGCCTGAGTGCGCCGCCTGCGTGTGCGCCGCGGCGGCGCGGCCGGAGCAACCTCGGTCTCGCAGTAGGGGCAGATCGTCCAGGCCTGGTCGAGCGGGCGCGAGCAGTTCACGCAGCGATCCTTGAGCTTGCGCAGGCAGCTCGGGCAGCGGATGAAGTCGCGCTCGACGCGGTAGTCGCAGTGCGGGCAGAGCGAGTGGTCGAACTCGTGCAGCCGCGCCTCGGCCGCCTGCACCTCGAGCTCGCGCTCGCGCACGTCCTCGAGGTACTCCGGGGGGCGCAGGATCATGTAGACGATCGTCCCCACAAAGGGGAACAGCGAGGCCGCCGTGGCGCAGGCCACGAGCATCGGGTCGGCGATGCGCCGCCGTGAGTCCGCGTACGTCCAGTAGATGAGCGACAGGTACAGGACGACGATGAACAGGATCAGCAGGTCGACGACCAGGTTGAGGCCGCTGCTTTCGATTCCGAAGTATGCGAGGGTGAGCATCGGCGGGCCGAGTTTAGAGAAAGAGGCGACCGAATCCGTAACCGGCCGCGAAGAACACGAGGATCACGAGCGCCACGATCAGCGCCACCGCGCCGATCATCGTCAGCACGGAAGGACCGTCGTCGTTCACAGCACAGCCCTTCGCCGCCCGGCGGCTGAGTCCTGCGCCGGGACCGCGTCCGCGAGCCCGCCGAGCAGCTCGCCGACGAGGTACACCGACCCCGTCGCGAGCACCGCCCCCCCATGCTCGCCCGCCCACCGCTGCGCGGCCGCGAGCGCCAGCGCGGGTCGGGGCTCGCACGCCGAGCGCTCGAAGCCGAGCTGGCGCGCGAGCGACTGAAGTGCGGCCGGCGAAAGGGCGCGCGCGCTCGGCGGCGCCGTGAACCAGGCGCGCTCGCACAGCGCCAGCAGCGTCGCGAGCATGCCGACGGCGTCCTTGTCCTCGAGCACGCCGAGCACGAGCGCCAGCGGGCGCTCGCCGACCAGCGCCGGCAGCGCCTCGACCAGGGCGCGCGCCGCGTCGGGATTGTGCGCTCCGTCGAGCACGGTCAGAGGATCGCTCGCAACGACCTGCGCGCGCCCGCGGACATCGGTGGCCGCCGCCGCCTCGCGCACCGCATGCTCATCGAGCTCGACGCCCGCGTCGTGCAGGTATCGCTCCGCCGCCAGGCGCGCGAGCGCGAAGTTGCGCTGCTGAAAGGCGCCCGTCGCGCCCAGGGCCGGCTCGTCGGCCCCGGCACCGGCCCCGCTGCCGGCGACGACGATGCGCGCGCCGCGCTTCCTCGCCACGCGCTCGGCCACGGCGAGCGCCTCCGGGGCCAGGCCGGCGCCGAGCGCGAGCGTCGCTCCCGGCGCGAGCACGGCGAGCTTCTCCTCGGCTATGTCCCGCACGGTCGGCCCGAGCCAGCGCGTGTGCTCGAGGCCGACGTTCGTCAACACGGTCAGCCGGGCATCGATCACCGAGGTGGCGTCATAGCGTCCGCCGAGGCCCGCCTCGATCACCGCGACCTGCGCGCCCCGCTCGGCGATCTGCCACAGCGCGCCCGCGGTGAGCAGTTCGAATTGCGTCACGTGGTCGTCCTCGGCGAGCGTGCGGTTGACGCGCCGTGCCGCCCATGCGGCGTGGGCGATCGCGCGGCCGAACTCCTCCCCGCTGATGTCCTGCTCGCATACCTGTAGGCGCTCGCGGTAGGAGACGAGATGGGGTGAGGTGTATGCGGCCGTGCGCAGGCCGTGGCGCTCGAGGATCGCAGCGATCATCCGGGTCGTCGAGGTCTTTCCGTTCGTGCCCAGCACGTGGATGCAGTCGTAGCGCCGCTGCGGCGAGCCGAGCGCCGTCATCAGCCGGCGCATCCGCTCCAAGCCGAAGCGCATGCCGAACAGCTCGAGCGAGCGCAGGTGCGCTTCGGCCTCGCGCTCGCCCCACGCAGGGGGCCGCTGCATCTCGGGGCGCTGTGTGGGTGTCATGCCTGCCGCGGCCACCGCGCTCGGGCGCCGCCCCCTACGCGTCGGGATGCTTGCGCAGGTAGTCGATGAACACCGGGCGCAGCGCCTCGCCGAGCTTGCCGTCGCCGCTGTGCAGCACGTCCGAGATCAACCCTTTGGAGGACTGGATGTCGTACTCGGCCTCGCCCTCGTCGCCGCTCGCCGCCTCCGCGGCCGGGATCAGCTTGAGCAGGTCCCAGAAGAATTTGACGTCGAGGTGGCGCTCGGCGCGGCGTACGGCGCGGTCGTGCAGCTCGCGCGTGGAGAGCTTGTCGAGATCCTCGCCGGTGGTCATGTCTGCTGCGATCGGTGCACTCGTGCTGTCCGGTATGCCGGGAGCCGACGCCTAGCGGTGCCTGCGCCGGCGCCGCCCGCGACCGGGGCGAAACAGCGGCCACAGCTCGCGCCCCATGCCCTTCAGGTCGAGCTTGCGCGCAAGCTTGCGCAGCTCGGCGCGCTGTTTGAGGCTGAGGTTGCTCACGCGCCCGCGCGATTCGGTCACGAGCTGTGCCAGACGCGCGCGCTCCTTGGCCGAGAGCGCGTTCCAGCGCCGACTGACGATCATCGCCACGCGCGCCAACGTCAGCCACGGCACCGCGCCGACGGTGCTCTTGACGAGCGACTTGGATTCGCTTCGCTTGGCCACAGCGCGATACTAGCGGTAGGCGACGCTCGGTCGCTCAGGCGGACTGCTCGCGCCGGGAGTCCTCGCTGGCCTCGTCCGGCGCCGCTTCGGTGACCAGCGTCGGCGTGAGCCCCTTCTCGACCGTCTCCTTGGTGACCACGCACTTCTTCACGTCGCGTCGGGACGGCAGCTCGAACTGCACCTCGAGCAGGATCTCCTCGATGATCGAGCGCAGGCCACGGGCGCCGGTCTCGCGTGCGAGCCCCCGGTCGGCGATCGCCGTCAGCGAGTCCTCGGAGAAGACGAGCTCGATGCCGTCGAAGGAGAAGAAGCGCTGGAACTGCTTGACGAGCGCGTTGCGCGGCTCGACCAAGATCGAAACGAGATCCTCGCGTGTGAGCTGGTGCACGGCCGACATCACCGGCAGGCGCCCGATGAACTCGGGGATCAGGCCGTACTCGATCAGATCCTCGGGCAGGCAGTGCTCGAAGACCTCGCCCGTGTCGCGCTCCGCCCTGGGCTCGATGGCGGCCGCGAAGCCGACGCCCTTGTGGCCGATGCGCCGCTCGATCACCTTGTCCAGGTTGGCGAAGGCGCCCCCGCAGATGAACAGCACGTTGGTCGTGTCGATCGTGAGGAACTCCTGGTGCGGGTGCTTGCGCCCGCCCTGCGGTGGCACCGACGCCTGCGTGCCCTCGAGGATCTTCAGGAGCGCCTGCTGCACCCCCTCGCCCGAGACGTCGCGTGTGATCGACGGGTTGTCGGCCTTGCGCGCGACCTTGTCGACCTCGTCGATGTAGATGATCCCGGTCTCCGCCTTCTTGACGTCGTAGTCGGCCGCCTGGATCAGCTTGAGCAGGATGTTCTCGACGTCCTCGCCGACGTAGCCCGCCTCGGTCAGGGCCGTGGCGTCGGCGATCGCGAACGGCACGTTGAGGATCCGCGCGAGCGTCTGCGCAAGCAGCGTCTTGCCACAGCCGGTCGGGCCGAGCAGCAGGATGTTCGACTTCTGCAGCTCGATGTCGGTCTCGCCGGACATCATCATCTGCACGCGCTTGTAGTGGTTGTAGACGGCCACCGACAGCGTGCGCTTGGACGGGTCCTGACCGACCACGTACTCGTCCAGCACCTCGTAGATTTCGCGCGGCTTGGGCAGGTTCTCGAGGTCGAACGCCGGCGGCGCCGAGAGCTCCTCGTCGATGATCTCGTTGCAGAGATCGATGCACTCGTCGCAGATGTAGACGCCGGGCCCGGCGATCAGCTTCTTGACCTGGCGCTGGGACTTGCCGCAGAAGCTGCAGAGGAGCTGCTCGTTGGAGTCTGTGGGTCTTGCCATGGTCTTGTCCGTTCTCTCGTATCAGGAACGGCTGTCGCTGGGCAAGCGAGGCGCGGACGCAGGGAGCGTGGCGTGCTTCGCACGCGAGCGACCGAGGACAAAGCCTCGCGCCGCTCAGCGGCAGCCGTTCAGTGCTCGGAGATCACTCTGTCGATAATGCCGTACTCCTTGGCCTCCTCGGAGGACATGAAGTAGTCGCGCTCGGTGTCTTTGCTCACTGCCGCGAGGTCCTTGCTCGTGTGCTTGGCGATGATCTCGTCGAGCCGTTTGCGCACGTCGATGATCTCTTTCGCGTGGATCTCGATGTCGGTCGCCTGGCCTTCGAAGCTCGACGAGACCTGGTGGATCAGGATCTTTGCGTTCGGCAGCGCCATGCGCTTGCCCTCCGCCCCGCCGGCCAGCAGCAGCGCGCCCATCGACATCGCGATGCCCACGCAGATCGTCTGCACGTCGGGCTTGACGAACTGCATCGTGTCGTAGATCGCGAGGCCCGCGTAGACCGACCCGCCCGGTGAATTTATGTAGATCGAGATGTCCTTCTCGGGGTCCTCCGACTCCAGGTGCAGCAGCTGGGCCACGATCAGGTTGGCGATCTGGTCGTCGACGGGCGTGCCGAGGAAGATGATCCGCTCGTTGAGCAGCCGGCTGTAGATGTCGAACGCACGCTCTCCGCGCGAGGTCTGCTCGACGACCATTGGAACAAGTGGGCTCATAGTCCTCGCTTTGGTTTCGCTTCGCCGGCCGGATTCCTCCAACAGAGGCTAGCTGGCCGCGCTCCGCTCGGTTGGGGTCCACAGCTTGCCCGCGGCGCCCGCGCCCGAGCCGCCGGCACCGGCGGCACCAGCCGCCGCGTCGTCGGGCTGGACGCCCGTTGCTGGTGTCCACAGCTGCTCACGCGCGCGCGCCTGCTCGGGTGAGATCGCGACGGCGCGCTCGGCGATCAGCTCGACCGCCAGCCGGGCCGCCACTTCCTCGCGCAGCTCGTCCTCGCGGCCCCGCTCGCGGAGCTGCTCGAGCAGCTGCTCGGCCGGCACGCCCTCGCGCTCGGCGCTCGGCGCGATCGCCTCGAGCAGCTGCTGCTCGGTCGGCTCGATCTGCTCGGCCGCGACGATCGCCGTGAGCACCGCCTCGCGGCGCAGGGCCGCCTCGGCGTCGGACTCCATCTCGGCCAGGATCTCCGGTTCCTCGCGCCCTGAGATCTGCAGATAGGCCTCGCGCGAGATGTTGCTGTGCGCGAGCGAATGCAGCACGCGCTCCCACATCTCCTGTGCGCGCGCTCTGACCAGCTCCGGCGTCAGCGGCATCTCGGCGGCGGCCACGGCGGCGTCGAGCGCGGCCTGGCGGAACTCGGCCTCGGCCCTGGCCTCGTCGTTCTCGAGCAGCCGCGCGCGGATGTCCTCGCGCAGCTCCTGCAGGTCGTCGAAGCCTGCGTCGATCGCGAGGTCGTCGTCGAGCGGGGGAAGCTCCTTGACCTTGACCTCCTTCACCGTCACCGCGAAGGAGGCATCCCTCCCGGCGAGCTGCTCCGCCGAATAGTCGCCCGGGAAGGTCAGCGCCACCTCGCGCTGCTCGCCGGCGGCGGCGCCGAGGAGCGCCTCCTCGAACCCGGGGATCAGGTTGCCGCCGCCCAGCTCGACCAGCTGGTCGCGCCCCTCACCGCCCTCGAACGGCTCCAGGCGCTCGCCGTCGTCGTCGCTCAGCCGCAGCGAGCCGAGGTAGTCGATCACGACGAAGTCGCCCTGCGTCGCCGGGCGCTCGGCGGTCTCGAGCTTGGCCAGGCGCTCGCGCAGCGCCTGCACCTCTGCCTCGACCTGCTCCTCAGCCACGGATGGCTCGCGTCGCGGGACCTCGAGCCCGGCGTAGCCGCCCAGCTCGGCCGTCGGCACCACGCCGACCTCGATCGAGAACTCGAGCGCCTGCCCCTCGCCGGGAAGCTCGGCGAGATCGAGCTTGGGGTCGCCCACGGGCACGACGCCGGCCTCGGCGATCGCCTGCACGTACCAGCCCGAGAGCGAGTCGCGGATCGCCTGGTCGAGCACCGCGTCGCGCCCAACGCGCTGGATAACGAGTGGGGCCGGCACCTTTCCGCGGCGGAAGCCGGGGAGCTTCAGCTCACGTCCGAGCTGCCTGGCCTTGCTCTCGAGCCGCTGCTGGACCTCGCCGGGTGCCACCTCCACGCCCACGCGCACGCGCGAGTCTCCCAACTCGGCGACGGTCGTCTTCAGCGCGGCGCTCACTGCTGCCACGATACCGTGCTGCCGCGTGAAGGCTCGCGGCAATGGACGCCCGCGCGGGCGCCTGGAGACCTGGCTCTGGACCGGCCCCGTCGGTCACCTGCTCGGCGGCCTGCTCGATGTCGCGCAGGGCCTGTTCGTCTACCTGAGAAAGCGAAAGGCGGACGGCGCTCGCAGCCCACGCTGAGAGCGCCGTCCGCCGCGTAAGGGCTCCGCCGGACGCTAGGCGGCGACCGTCTGGCGGCCGAAGCTCAGCGCCGCGCCGCGCGGCAGCACGAGCACCGGGCTCGTCGCGATCTCGATCAGGTGCGAGGCCGAAGAGCTCACCGACACGCGGCCCTGGCCGGCCTCGGGACGGGAGTCGACGACGAGCAGGCCCGCGTCCTCGTTGGCGACCGGCGCGACGTTCGCGCCGAGCGCGGCCGCGAGCGACTCGGCCGTCGCGCGAGCGCCGCCGTCGGCGTCGCCGATCGCGACGACCGACCGCACGCTCGCCTGGGGGTCGTCGGCGAGACCGACCGGCGCGATCGCGACCCCGACCGGGCCGCCTTCGAGCAGTTGCTGGGCCGAGTTGCCGACCGACACGTGGCCGTGGGCGGTGTGCGAGTCCGAGCAGAACACGACCACGTGCGCGCCCTCACGCTCGGCCAGGGCGCGCAGGCCCTCGGGGGTCGAGCGGTCGGTCACGACGTGGCGTGCGATGCCGGCCTCGCCGAACAGCTGCGCGCCGCGCGCGAGCAGCTCCGCCGCCTCGCTCTGGGCGAGCTTCTCGCGGTTGAGGTCCGGCTCCTGGGAGTGGCGCACGTAGGCGAGCGCCACCTCGCCCCCGGCCTTGGCGAAGATGCGGCCGAGCGCGATCGCGTCGTCCTCGTTCGCGGTGCCGTCGTAGGAAACGATGATCTTTGTGGACATGCTGACTCCTCTGTGTCTTGAGGACCGGCGTTCGGTAGCCGGCCGGAAAGCTCTTCTCGATCTCCTGCTTCTCGGTCATCCTGGCACGTTCCTGCCATCAGCTCCAGTGATCTTTTTTATATTTAATATAAGATGAACTTATGCTCAACGTCGCTCGTTTGAAGGTGCTCAGGGAGGTCGCATATCGCGGCTCGCTGTCGAGCGCCGCCGAGGCCCTCTCCTACACGCAGTCGGCCGTCTCGCAGCAGATCGCAGCGCTCGAGGCCGAAACGGGCATGGCGCTGCTCGAGCGCCACCCGCGCGGCGTCAGCCTGACGGCCGCGGGGCAGACGCTCGTCGGACACGCCGAAGGGATCCTGGCGCGGCTCGACACGGCCGAGGCGGCCCTGTCGGCGATCGCCGGCCTGCGCGGCGGTCGGCTGCGGATGGCGTCCTTCCCGACGGCAGGCTCGACGCTGATGCCGGTCGCGATCGCCAACTTCCGCGCCGCCTACCCCGATGTCGAGCTGACTCTGGCCGAGGGCGAGCCGGAGGAGATCGTGCCGCGACTGCGCGCCGGCGAGCTCGACCTGGCGTTGCTGTTCGAGTTCGAGGGCGAGGAGCCGCTGGGCGAGGACCTGGCGCGCGTGCCGCTGGTGGATGACCCGATGTACCTCGCGCTGCCGCGCGAGCACCGCCTGGCCGCGAAGGCCAAGCTGCGCCTGTCCGAGCTCGGCGGCGAGGCCTGGGTGCAGACCTCGAGCGCCAGCCCCTGCGCGCGACACGTCGTGCGCTGCTGCCACGGCGCCGGCTTCGAGCCGACCGTCTCCTTCGAGAGCGATGACTACCAGACCGTGCAGGGGCTCGTCGCCGCCGGCGTCGGCGTCGCGCTGATACCCGAGCTCGCGCTGTCGGTCGTGCGCGAGGACATCGTGATCCGCGCCCTCTCCCCCGCGCCGCCCGTGCGCCAGGTGATCGCCGCCACGCCCCCGGGCGCGCGGCTGGTGCCGGCCGCGCCGGCGATGCTCGGCGTGCTCGGACAGGCCGCCGAGGTGCTTAAGCAGACGGGGCGCCTGGCCGGTTAGCCAGGCGCCCCGTGATCCATCTGACCTCTCTAGGAGGCCCTACCCAATCGCTTTAGATGGGGAGAGCTTCGTAGAGGATCTTGCCGAGCTTTTCGGCGCCCAGTTTGGTCGGGTGGATGTCGCCTTCTTCAGGGTTGTGCGGGAAGAAGATGAACTTGCCAGCTTCTTCTTCTTTTTTCTGAGTGGCTGCGGCAGCTGCTGCTGTTTCTGCCTGGGCCGCCGGGTTGCACATTTCGGTGTATTTACAGATTTTGGCTTTCTCTGATTTGGCGCCTTCGAATTCGCCGTTGAACGCTACGAACGGGTTCGCGAGAACAACTTTGCCCGAGTAGCTTTCCCCTTCTTTGTTGATCGTTTCGGCGAGACGTTCGTTGAGGAGTTTCTGCAACGCGTCGCTGCCGCTGAGGATGAACGTGAACGGGTTGTAGTTGCCGAGGACGCCAACTTTACCGGTGTATTTGCCGGTTTCGTAGATTTCGTTGAGGATCTGTTTCAAACGCGCCTGGATGTGCGGGAACGTCTGCGTCACCGCCACGAACCCGACGCACGAACCGATCGCGCCTTCGACTTCGGTCGGGGTCAGGTGGTATTCGACTTCTTCGCCACCTTTGGGCTGTTTCGCAACAGCGCCTTCCGGACCTTTTTCGATGTAGGTTTCTTCGTATTCTTTTTTGACTTCGGCCTTGCATTTGCTCACGCCCGCGAGCTCGTCGTTGGCGCCGATGTTCAGCGTCACCGCTGCGATCGGGTGGGCCGGCGCGCCGCCTTTGAGGTTCAGCAGCATGTTGGCCTTCTGCGATTTACCCGGGTACGGGTTGTGCAGCGGACCACCGGCAGTGCCGGGTCCGAACGTTGCGTACAGCGCCTGGTAGTTGCAGTTGGTGCCCAGGCCGATGTTCACACCTTCACCCTCGAACGAGTCGGTCGTCTCGCCGGGGCAGCCGTCGTTCACCAGGACGAGGCCCTTGTTGTCGACTTCTTTGTTCATCCGCGCCTTCTTCGCGAAGAAGTCGGCGTAGCCTTCCTCGAAGTACGCCGGCGAGTCGTTGGGGGCGTTTTCGGTGTGTTTGACCGCCGTGTAGCCGAAGGCGAGCGAGTCGCCGAGGGCCAGGTAGGTCTTGGTTTCGTGCGTCACGGCAGCACCTGCCGTCGGTGCCACCACCAGCGCCGAGGCTGCCAGCGCGAGTGCGAGGCAGCAACCGATCAGTCCTCTACGACGGATCGATCCTGCAGAGCCATTCATGGCTTGCATATCTCACATCCTCCTCGTACGGGGCCCGCCGGCACGAATCCGGTACGAGCGCAGCCCCCTCATTGGAATTGTCCCTCTGAAACATGCCCACAGGCATAGCCAGCGAGCGTCGGCGAAGGATAACCACGGTCGGTCCAGGTGTCAAGCGGGGTTTATCGCAAGCAAAGCCCGGCACAGAGCGCGCAATCCCGGCCCCTGAGTCGCCGGCGGCGCCGTCCGACGCCGGTGGAAAGCTGGTGGGCCGCATGAGCATCGCGATCCTGATCCTCGGAGCCCTGCTCGGCGCCGCCGGCGCCGCCCTGCTGCTGCGCCGCAACCGCGAACGCCTGCGCGACGAGCTGAAGTCGATCTCGATCGACGTGCTCGCCCAGACCGGAGACTCGCTCGCGCGGCGCCTGGAGGAGCAGCGCCGCGCAGAGCAGGAGCGCGCCAGCGGCGAGCTGGCCCGCCGTGCCGAGCAGATCAAGGGGCTGATGGCGCCCGTGCAGGAGAAGCTCGGGCGGATGGAGGGTGAGATCGGGCGCCTGGAGCGCGAGCGCCGCGAGGCGCACGGCGAGCTCGCGCAGATGGTGCGCACGCTCGGCGATGGCGTCGGCACGCTGCGCCAGGAGACGGGCAACCTCGTGTCGGCGCTGAAGCGGCCCTCCACGCGCGGGTCCTGGGGCGAGATCCAGCTGCGCAACGCCGTCGAGATGGCCGGCATGCTCGCCCACTGCGATTTCTTCGAGCAGCGCACGATCGACGGCGAAGCGGGAGCGCTGCGCCCTGACATGCTCGTGCGGCTGCCCGGCGGCAAGCTGATCGTGGTCGACGCCAAGGTGCCACTCGACGCCTACTTGGCGGCGCTGGAGGCGACCGACGAGGACGCACGCGAGCTGCAGGTGGCGCGCCACGCCAAGCAGACGCGCAGCCACATAGCCAAGCTCGCCGCCAAGGGCTACCACGGCCAGCTCGAGGCGACGCCCGAGTTCGTCGTGATGTTCGTCCCCTCCGACGGCATCTACCAGGCCGCGCTCGAGGGCGACCCGGCGCTGATCGAGTTCGGCGTGCAGCAGCAGATCCTGATCGCCACGCCGACGACGCTGATCGGGCTGCTCTGGGCCGCGCACTACGGCTGGCGCGAAGAGCGCATCGCCGAGTCGGCGCGCGAGATCGCCGAGTCGGCGCGCGAGCTGCACCGTCGCCTCGGCCGCTTCGTCGAGCCGCTCGGCAAGGTCGGGCGCCAGCTCGACTCGGCCGTGGCCGCCTACAACGAGGCCGTCGGCTCCTTCGACGCGCGCGTCGTGCCGCAGGTGCGGCGGATCGAGGAGGCGGGCGCGGCGTCGGACCGAGAGGTCACGAGCCCGCCGGCCGTCGAGACGGCGGCGCGCGCCGTCACGGCCCAGCTGGCCGCGGCGGCGTCGGTCGCGGCGGGCGATCGGGCGCCGGAGGATGGCGAGCGCCGGCCGCCTGCCGACGAGGAGAGCGCGCCGCAGACGCTGCAGGCGCTCGAGCTGGCTCGGAGCGCGCGGATCTCCGCCGGCGCGCGGCCAGCACGACGATCAGCGTGAGCGCCACCGGCACGGTTGCCGGCAGCTCGTCGACGGCGAAGAACAGCAGGTCGAAGCAGAGCGCGAGCGTGACCGCGAGCAGCGCCGAGCGCGACTGCACACGCGTGCCCGCCGCCAGCGCCAGCAGCCCACCGAGCGCGCCGGCGATGAACAGATCGCCGTAGCCCATAACAGCCGAGCCGAGCAGCTCGCGCTGGAGCCGCGGCAGCCCCGCGGCCGGGTGCGCGGCGTTGAGAGCGCGGTTGGGGCGTTGCAGCAGATCGGCGATCACGAGCGCCGCGTCCACGAGCGCCATCGCGACGATCCCGGCGGCGAGCCAGCGCGGCGGCGTGACGACGGCGAGCAGCACGCCGAGAGCCACACAGCTGAAGGCCGAGAGCGCGAGCGCGGCTGCCTCGCCGGGGAGCGCGCTCGCGTCCGCCCAGGCGAGCGCGAACAGCGGCAGCGCGAGCAGCGCCAGCGCGGGACGCGCGCCCGGCATCAGCCAGCCGAGCGCCACGGCAGCGAGCACCGGCACGGCGCCGAGCGCGAGGTATGTCAGCCCCTGCGCGCTTGCACGTTCGGCCAGCGCGGCCACGAGCACGAAGCCGAGCACCGACAGCGGGGGGATCACGGCCCAGCGCCGGCCGCGCAGCCGCGCGAGCGCCGGCGTGTGCGGAGCCCGCGCCAGCGCGACGATCCCACCCTGCACCGCGGACAGCAGGCCGATCGAGAGCCAGAACGGAAGCATCGCCCGCCCACGATAGATTCCCGCCGCCCGCCGGGCGTACGATGGCGCCTAGCATGAGCTCGATGAACGCGACGACGGTGCAGGCGCCGCCGATCCTCCATCTCTCCACGATCGTGGGCAGTCCGCTGCGCGACGCCGACGGAGAGCGGCTGGGCAAGGTCGCCGACCTGATCGTCCGCCTCGGCGGGGTCGGCTACCCGCCGATCACGGGCGTCCTGGTCACGGTCGCAGGACGCACCTCCTACGTGGGCGTCGATCGCGTCTCCGACATCGGCCCGGACGGCGTCGTCCTGCGCAAGGCGAAGCTCGATCTGCGCCGCTTCGAGCGCCGCCCGGAGGAGGTGCTGCTGAAGCGCGACCTGCTCGACCGCCAGCTGATCAACGTCGAGGGCGCGCGGCTGGTGCGTGCCAATGAGATCGAGCTCGCTCTCGTCGCCGGCTCCTGGCGCGTGGTCGGCGTCGACACCGGGCCACGCGGTGGGCTGCGCCGGCTGCTGCCGAAGGGGCTCGGCGCGCACATCGCCACGGGCGAGTTCCTCGACTGGGCGGGCGTCGAGCCGTTCGTCGGGCACGTGCCGACGGTGCGCCTGCGCGTGCCCCACCCGAAGCTGGCAAAGCTGCACCCCGCCCAGATCGCCGACCTCGTCGAGGCGGCGTCGCGACGCGAGGGCGAGGAGATCATCCAGGCCGTCGGCGACGACGACCGCGAGCTCGAGGCCGACGTGTTCGAGGAGCTCGACGACCACCACCAGCAGGAGTTCCTCGAGGATCGCCCCGACGATCAGGTGGCCGAGATCCTCTCGCGGATGGCGCCGGACGACGCGGCCGACATCCTCGGCGAGCTCGATGAAGAGCGACGCGAGCCGGTGCTCGCGCTGCTGCCCGTGAGCCAGCGCGTGAAGGTGCGCGCGCTGCTCGGCTACGAGCCCGACGAGGCCGGCGGTCTGATGAGCCCGGACTTCATCCTGCTGCGCGGCTCGACCTCGGCCGCCGACGCGCTCGCGGCCGTTCGCGCCAGCCGGATCGCCCCCGAGCTGCTCACGCTCGTCTTCGTCAGCTCGGCCGACGGCTCGCTCGAAGGCAGCGTCCCCGTCGCGGCCCTCCTGCGCGCCGAGCCCGGCCAGCGCCTGGACGCGGTCGTCAAGCACGAGACCCCCTGCCTCTCGCCGGACTCCCCCTTCGAGGAGGTGGCGCGGCAGATGGCCGATTACAACCTGACCTCGATTCCCGTCGCCGACGAGACCGGGATGGTCGGCGTGGTGACGGTCGACGACGTGCTCGAGGCGATGCTCCCGCGCGGCTGGCGCAGGCGCTTTGGCCTGCTCGGCGAGGACTGACAGCGTTCATTCGGGCTGGCCTGCGGCGACTGAATAGACTGCCCCGGATGAGCGTCCCAGGCGGACAGTTCGATGGCGGTCCGAGTACCGCCCGTCATGCGCCGTATCCGGTCGGCCACGCTTGGCCGACCGCGTCTGCCTGCCCGGCTCAGCGGTAGACGCGCGCGCCTGTTCGCCATGCTCGGCCTGCTCGGGCCGGGCCTGATTGCGGCCAACGCCGGCAACGACGCCGGCGGCATCGCGACGTACTCCTCGGTCGGCGCCAAGTACGGCTACACGCTGCTGTGGACGATGGTCCTGATCACGATCTCGCTCGCAATCGTGCAGCGGCTCGCTGCGCGGATGGGCGTGGTCACGGGCAAGGGGCTGGCCGAGCTCGTGCGCGAGGAGTACGGGATCCGCTGGTCGGTCTTCGCCACCGCCGCCGTCCTCGTCGCGAACGTCGGCATCTGCATCTCGGACTTCGTCGGCATCGGAGCGGCCGTGGGGCTGACGGGCGTGCCCGTGCAGATCTCCGTGCCGATAGCGGCGGTCGGCATCTGGCTGATCATCGTTCGCGGCTCCTATCGCTCGGCGGAGCGCATCTTCATCTGGTTCACGATTCCCTTCTTCGCCTACCCGGTGGCCGCGATCCTCGCGCACCCGGACTGGGGCGAGGTGGGCAAGGCGATCGTCGTCCCCCACCTGCACTCGGGCTCCGCCTTCATCGTGCTGCTGATCGCACTTGCGGGCACGACGATCACGCCCTACATGCAGCTCTACCTGCAGTCGGCCGTGGTCGAGCGCGGCGTGCGCGAGGAGGAGCTGCCACGTGAGGAACGCGAGGCGGTCGCCGGCGCCGTGTTCGCCAACCTGATCGCCGCTTTCATCATCATCGCCACCGGCGCGACGCTGTTCACGCACGGCATCCACGACATCTCCTCGGCGGCCGATGCGGCGCGCGCGCTGCACCCGTTCGCCGGCCGGTACGCCGAGGCGCTGTTCGGCATCGGCCTGCTCGGCGCGAGCCTGCTCGCCGCCGCGATCCTGCCGATAGCCACCTCTTATGTGGTCTCCGAGTCGCTCGGCTACGAGAAGGGCGTCGGACGCAGGCGCGAGGAGGCGCCGGTGTTCGTGAACATCATCACCGGGATGATCCTGCTCAGCGCGTTCGTCGCGATGATCCCCGGGGTACCGGTGATCTCGCTGCTCGTCGGCGTGCAGGTCGTCAACGGGCTGCTGCTGCCGATCAACCTGTTCTTCATCTGGCGCCTGGCGCGCTCCTACAACGTGATGGGCGAGCGCCGCAGCCGTGGGCTGCTCGACGGCGCCGCCGGGGTGACCGTCGCGGTCACCTCAACGCTCTCGCTGGGGCTCGTCGTGATCACGATCGGCGGCTTTTAGGAGGAGAACCGCCCCGGTCAGGAGGCGGCAGCCGCGACGCGATCCTGCTCGAGCAGCAGCGTCGCGCCGATCGCGCCGCCGAGATCGCCGAGCGTGGCGACGTGCACGGCGGGCGGGCGAAAGTCGGCGAACAGGTGGGGCTGCATCGCGTCGGCGATCCGTTCGGCATAGGGCTCGCCGAGGCGCACACCGAGCCCGCCGCCGATGATCACGCCTTCGACGTCGAGCACGTTGCAGGCCGACGCCACGCCGGCACCGAGCGCGCGCAGAGCCCGCTCGACCACGTGCGTCGCGAGCTCGTCCCCGTGCTCGAGCGCCCGCGCCCAGACCCCGCTCGTGAGCCGCTCGCGCTTGCGCTCCTTCATCAGCTTGAACAGCTCGGTCTTGCGTCCCTTCTCCACGAGCTTTGCCACGTGCGCTTCCATCGAGGCGCGCCCGGCGTAGGCCTCCATACACCCACGGCGCCCGCACGTGCAGCGGGCGCCGTCGATCTCGACGACGATGTGCCCGACCTCGCCTGCCGCGCCGCGGCCATCCCAGGGCTTGCCATCGAGCACGATTCCGCCGCCGACCCCGGTTCCCCAGAACACACCCAGCAGCGAGTCGTAGGGCTTGCCCGCGCCGAGCTTGAACTCGGCGTCGGTGGCGACCTGCACGTCGTTGCCCAGGCTGACCGGGCATCCGAGCGCCGCTTCGAGCGTGGACGCGAGCGGGAAGCTCCCTTCCCAGTCGGGCAGGTTGCGCGCGCTGGTCACCGTGCCGTCCTCGATCGTCCCGGGCGAGCCGACCCCGACGCCGGCGATGCTCGCCGCCTCGATTCCGGCGTCGCTCGCTGCGTCGCGCAGGGCGCGCTCCATCTCGGCCGCCACGTCCGGCGGTCCCCCGCTCGTGGGCGTGGGCCTGCGCGCAGAGCCAAGCGCCTTGCGGTCCTCGTCGACGACCACCGTCTGGATCTTCGTCCCGCCCAGATCGATGCCGCCGTAGCAAGCCATCGCGCTGATCATCGCAGACGCCCCCGGCGCCTTTCTGCGCTGCCTACGGCTGCTTGCTCGAGGCGCCGGCGGCCTTCGGGTCCTTGATCGCCGCCGAGCTGCGCTTGGTGGCGACCTTCGGCGCCGGCAGCGCGCCGATGCGCGTCACGAGCTGGTTCCACTGGGTCGTGCTCAGCGCGGAGGGAACGATCACGGGCGACGGCGTCGCCTTGCCCGCCCTGGCCGCGCTCGCCGCCTGGCCGCCGAGGGCGGCCTCTGCGGCGGTCGGGCGGAAGCCGACGTGGATGTGGTTCCAGTGTTCGGGCATCGCCAGCGTGTTGGCGGCGCCCGGGTACTGCATCAGGCTGATGATCTGATGAGGAACGAATTCGCCCTGGAGGGTCAGCAACGTGCGGATGGTCAGGTCGGTGATCGTGCCCGCGCCCTGGTGTCCGGCGATCGGGATGCCGTTGATCGCCGAGATGTCGACCGCGTCGCCGGTGTAGTGCTCTGAGACGTAGCCCGAGACGGTCATCTCGCTGTGGCCACAGCGCAGGGCGCTGACGGTCGGCTTGAGCCCGGTGCGCGACAGGAACGCGAGCACGGCGAGCACGCGCTTGTCGATCGCCCCCGAGGCGATGTCCTGACGGCCGCATTCATAGATGCTGATGCCCGGGTCCGAGAGCACCGTTCGCTCGAGTTCGGCCTTCGACATCAGGAACACACCGCTGGCGGTGGCGCCGAGCAGGTCGTTCTCCCCCGAGGCGCCCTGCGGGTGCAGCGCCGCGTTCAGCTGAGACCAGTTGCGCAGGATCGGGCGCGGGTCGACCGTGCTCTGATCGCCGCCCGGGCGGATCGCGAAGCGCAGGTGACCGGCGTGGGCGCCGGTCGGGGTGCGCACGCGACCCAGCACCGTCCCCTTGGAGACGATCGATCCGGCCCGCAGCTCGAGCAGGCGGCCAGCGCTGTTGGAGCTCGAGCGCTTGCGCTTTGCGGCAGAGGCGATCGCGTCCGGGTTGCCCGGGTGCGCGAACAGCCGCACCTTGCCCGTCTTCGGCACGCGCGGTTCGGCCGCGCTCGAAGCGGAGGACGCGCTCGCGGCGCCGCCGCTCGCGCCGGCGCCGGCCTTCTGCGCGCGGCGCGCGACCTTCAGCGTCACCGGCGGGTGGTGCCCGGCCGTGGCCGGTTGCTTCGGCTTCGGTTCGCCCGCTTCGGCGACGGCCGGCAGGCCGGACGCAGCCGCGCTCGAGCCGAGCGTGGGAGATTTGGGCGCCTTCGGCTTTGGATAGTGAGACGCGATGCTGCCGAGGCCGGCGTAGGTGAAGACGTCTCCGTAGACGTCACGCAGGATCAGGTACTTGCCCAGCGCCTTGGAGCTGCCGAGCTTGACGACGCGACCGTCCTGCGCGGCCACGACCGAGGCGTTGCGCGCGCTCATCAGGTCGACCAGCTGCAGCGCCGGCGGGTGCCTGGCCGCCTCGCCGGCACTGGCCGCCGCAGCGGCCGTGGGCGAGGGCGCCGCCGAGGAGCCCGGCGTGCCCGCGCTTGCCCCCGTCGGCGCCGAGAGCTTGGTGGCTTGGCTCGAGCTCGCCGTGGCTCCGGCCGTCGCGCTCGAGCCCGAGGCGACGGCCGATGGGCTCGCGGCGGTCGATAGCGAGCCCCACGCGACCTGCTTGCCCGACACCGGCAGGCGTCCGTCGGTCAGCCCCGTGAGCGTCGCGATCACGTTCTTCGGATAGGTCGAGATCAGCTTGGCGCGCAGCAGCACCGAGTTGACGTATTCCTCGGAGTGGTTGTAGGCGAGGATCGCGGCGTGCAGGTCGGTCGCCGCGCCGGCCGCGCGGAGGTAGCGGGCGGCCGCGAAGATCGCGTCGACGGGGTTGTAGGGGTCCGCGTAACCCGCGTTGAGCGCGTCGACGCCGTACTGGATCCACGTGGACGGCATGAACTGCATCCAGCCGACGGCGCCTGCGGTCGAGACCGAGAGGTCGGTGCCGTAGTTGGTCTCGATCTCGTTGATCGCCGCGAGGATCTGCCACGGCACGCCGTACTGGACCGAGGCGGCCTGGTAGATCGGGAGCAGGAAAAGCGGAATCCGGTAGAAGCCCAGGGCCTGGGCCGATGCTGCCGAGCCTGCGAGTTCGGCCGCGAGCGCTTCCTCCTGCGCGGCGATCACCTGTGGCGGGACGGCGACGTTGTTGTTGGCAGGCGCCGGCGCCGAGCCGGGCGCCTTCGCCCGCGTCGGCGTGGTCGAGCTGCTCGGTTTCGACCCCGTCGCTTTCTGCCGGCGCTGCAGAACGACCGCGGGCCCTTTCGCCGCCCGGCGCGACGGCGCTTTGACTTCGGTTTCGGCGGCGGGTGCCGGGGCGGGCGCGGCGGTCGTGGTGCTCGACGTCGTCGGCGCCGGCGTGGTCGCGGTCGGCGTCGAGGTCGTCGTGGGCGTCGTGGCCGTCGTCGTTGGGGTTTCCGTGGCCGTCGTTTCGACCGGGGTCGTGGCGGCGCCTTCGGATTCGCTTCCCGTCCAGTTTTCTGCCGCCAGCGCGCCGCCCGCCACGGGTCCGAGGCCCGCAGCCGTCAGCCCGCCGCCGGCGATGGCCGAGATCAGCGCGCGCAGCAGCCGCCTCCGTACTCCCGAAGGGGCTGTCATGCGCCGATCTTCGTCATCTCGTGGTCGTCCCATGGTCGTGGTCGGCGCAAGTAGCCCACAAACGCGGGGTACGCCCACCGGGATTCATATCGGCAGGCAAGCACCAAGGGGTAAAGGATTCGTAATCGCGTCCACAATCCGTTGTGCTCCCAGCGCTCACGCCACCTCCCCGGCTGCCCGTTCCTAGCCTACCCGAGCTGACAGATAAGGAAACCCCGGCAAGCGCTCGCCCAAGGGCCATTCGCCGACTCTCGCGCCGATCCTGCGCGCTGTGCCGACCCGAGATCGCGGCTTCGCGCGCCGTTCGGTCCTCGTACAGATACAGGGGCTAGACGAGCCACGCCCGACAGCTGCCTTGCCCGTGGACGCATCGACTCGATAGGCTGGCCACATGGAAACGATCCTCTCGGTGCTTCAGGTGATCATCTCGGTGATCGTCGTGTTCCTGGTGCTGATGCACTCGGGCAAGGACTCCGGCCTGTCCGGGGCGTTCGGCGTCGGCAGCGGGACCGGGCCGCTCGGCGGCGGCTCGATGGTCGAGCGCAACCTCAACCGTTGGACGATCTTCTTCGCGGTCCTGTTCCTCGTGAACGCGATCGTGCTGCTCAAGCGGCCCTGGGCCTAGGCCAGGCCCTAATCCTCAACTTCAGGGTTAGATAGCCGCTCGCGCGCGGGCTGGGGGCGACCCGGCATCGCAGCCCCGCCTGCGCCCTCGCCGCGATCGCCGCCGCCCTCGGCGCCTTCGCCGCTATCGAGCGCCTGCAGCCGGTTCAGCAGCTCGAGCGCTTCCGCACGCAGCACGCCGTCGACCGCCTCGTAGTCCGCGCGCGAGAGCTTGCCCGTGCGCAGGTCGAGCTCGGCATCGCGGATCTCGAGGTACTTCGCCTCGCGCGCCGCCTCGAGCTCGGCCCGCACATAGGCGGCCTGGTGCTCCGGGTCGGTGTCGCTGTCCACGTCCTCGCCGGCCATTTCCCGATCCCTGGCGGCGCGCAGCGGCGCGCCGACGATCGCGAGCACGACCGCCACCAGCACGCAGGCGAGCAGCACGGCGAGCAGCTCCATTCAGCGCCTCGCGCTCGCGCCGGCCATGTCGGTGCAAGCCATCCGCGGCTCAGGCGCGCGCCAGGCCGTGCGAGGCCCGGGCGCGCGAACGCAGGGCGACGCGACGGCGCACCGCGCTCGGCGTCGGCCAGATCGCGATCAGGCCGCCGCCGAAGACGATCAGGCCGCCGATCCAGATCCACATGACCAGCGGCGAGACGATGAAGTGGAACTGCGCGGGCGGTGGGTTCTTCAGGTATTCGCGCGCCAGGACGCCGATCGCCACGCCCGCCTCGTCGGCGGGCAGCGTGCGGTTGCCGACCGACACGATCCTTTGCAGAGCGGGCGTCGAGATGTCGGGCGCGATCGCCGTCCACACGTCTCGTGTCAGGCCACCGTTCATGCTGATGTGGCTGACCGCCTGGCCGCCGATCAGGTGACCGACCGTCCCCTGTGCCGGTTCGCCGGAGTCGTAGAAGCCCTGGCTCGGGCGCAGCGTCGCCACGTGCCGCCCTCCCTTGCTGACGTCGAGCACGGCGCCGACGTCGAGGGTCGAGCCCGTGTGGGCGGTGTCGTTCTTCGGCGTGATCGCCGCCGTCGGCCTGACGTAGCGCACCGTGTAGGCGCCCACGCGCGCCGAGGAACCGGGCGTGAGACGCTGCTCGACCGCGTGCTGGAAGGACGAGGAGGCAGCGACCCCGACGAAAAGCACGGCGATCCCGACGTGAACGACGTAGCCACCGTAACGCCGGCGGTTGCGGCGCACGAGCCCGAGCAGCGCCGCGGGCGGCGCTCCCCCGGCCATCGCGCGGCGCGCGCGGGCGCCGCGGACGAACTCTTGGCCGACGCTGCCGAACACGAACGCGGCGCAGCAGAACATCGCGAGCGCCAGCGGCTTCTGCGTCACGCCGGCCGCGAGCAGCCCGAGCGCCGTCAGCGCGCCGCACGCGAGCGGCACGACGAAGTTCCGACGCGCGTTGGCAAGCGTCGCACGGCGCCACGCGATCACCGGCCCGATCCCGCTGAGCAGCACCAACATCAGCGCCAACGGCACCGTGTAGCGGTCGAACCACGGCGGGCCGACCGACGCTTCGTTGCCCGTGAAGGCCTCCGAGATCAGCGGGAAGTACGTGCCCCAGAAGATCACGAAGCAGAGCGCGACGAGCACGAGGTTGTTGGCCAGGAAGATCGACTCGCGCGAGAGCAGCGAGTCCAGGCGATGCTCGGAGCGGAGCATCTCGCGACGCGATACGACGAGGTAGATCGAGCCGGCGATCAGCACCCCGATCAGCACCACGAACGGGACGCCGAGCGTGGCGCCGCCGAAGGCGTGGATCGAGTTGAGGATGCCGCTGCGGACGAGGAACGTGCCCATGATCGCGAGCGTGCCCGTGGCCAGCACGAGCGACACGTTCCACACCTTCAACATGCCGCGCTTCTCCTGGATCATCAGTGAGTGCAGGAAGGCCGTGCCGGTCAGCCACGGCATCAGCGAGGCGTTCTCTACCGCGTCCCAACCCCAGTAGCCACCCCAGCCGAGCTCGGAGTAGGACCAGCGGGCGCCGAGCAGGATGCCGATGCCGAGGAACAACCACGCGGCCATCGCGAACCGCCGCGTCGCCCGGATCCAGTCCGCGTCGACGCGCCGCGCGAGCAGGGCGCCGGCGGCGAAGGCGAGCGGGATCGTGCACAGCGTGTAGCCCGAGTAGAGCATCGGCGGGTGGATCATCATCGTCGGGAAGCGCAGCAGCGGGTCCAGCCCCACCCCTTCCGCCGGCTTCGGCGTCGTCGTCTGAAACGGCGAGGCGTAGAAGATCATCAGCGCGATGAAGAAGCCGCCGAGGCCGAGCAGGATCGCGGTCGCGTACGCGGACACGTCGCGCAGCCGGCGACGCACCAGGAACAGCGCGAGGCTCGACCACAGCGAGAGCAGCCATGCCCACAACAGCAGCGAGCCTTCCTGCGAGGACCACACGGCGGCCGCTCGGTAGAACGTCGGCGTCGTGCGGCTCGAAGTGTCGGCGACCGTGTTGAAGGCGAAGTCGTTGCGCAGGAAGGCGAGCTCGAGCACGGCGAAGGCGACGGTGAGGACGATCGCAAGCGCGTACACAGCGCGGCGTCCGGAGTCCGAGAACTCCAGGCGGCCGGTGCGCGCGCCGTAGAGCGAGACGCCGATGCCGTAGACGCAGACGATCAGCGCCAGGAGCAGGCAGATGCGACCGAGCTCGGCCACCTAGTAGTTCTGCTTCTCGACCGCCGGAGCGGTCTTGTACTTGGACGGGCACTTCGTGATCAGCGAATCGCGTTCGCCCACATAGCGCCCGTCCTGCTTGCGCACCGTCACGATCACCTCACGTCCTTCGCGAAACGGGTCGGGCACGGTGCCGGTATACGCCACCGGGATCGCCGCCCCGCCCGCACGATCGGCCACGCTGAAGTCGAGCCCTTCGCCGACGTGGTGGACCGTGCCCGCCGCCACCTTGCCTGTGAGCTGGTAGCTGCGCCCGGGCTGTGCCTCGCGCAGCAGCTGGCTCGGCGTCAGCGCCGGGCTGGCCGCGCTGAAGCTCGTGTAGATCAGCGCGCTGGCCAGCACGACGGCCGCCGACAGCGCCACGACCAAGCGCACCGTTCGCTTCCGCGCGGGGTTCATCGCCACCCAGTATTCCAGACCGATTTTGCCGCCGTGCCGCAGCAGAGCCCGGCCCGAAGCGACCCGAGCGCGCCTGCCCGCGAGGAAATCGCCGATGCAGGGCGAAACCTTTCGCTGTGGGAAGGGTCTTCTCTAACAGAGCCATGAGGGCAGGCCTCCCCCACACCCTGCGCGAACGACGCCGCACACGCGCCGACCGGCACCACCGCGCGACCCCAGGCGCAGCCTCGGAGACGTCGCGCCCTGGCACCCCGTCGCCGATGCCGGCCAGGCCCGCCGCCACCGCGCGCGCGGTCGACAGTGCCGCGCAGCGGGTTCGCGACGCGGGAGGACCGACCGACAAGGCCTCCTACGCCTGTCAGTGCGGGCTGATCTTCCTCGCGCCGGTCTCGACGACCGTGGCCTGCCCACACTGCCACGCGCAGCAGGCCTGGTAGCGCGGCGCGCGAGCGCGGCAAGGTCGGGCCGCAGCGCTCCGATGAGCTCCGCGGCGCTCCAGAGGCATCGACCGCGGCGAGGCTCTGACCCACGGGCCGACCCGACCCGGCCGTCGCGCCGCGGATCTGAGCCCGGCCCTTGACCTGTTGTTTGGTTTGTCGATATAGTTACTGAACAATGTCCGTTCTCGCGCCTTCGGCCACCGTGCATGTCCCGCCGCATACCGGTGTCCTGGCCGGCGTCGTCTCAGCGTCGACCCGCGCGAACGGGCGCTGCCGAGGCGCCTGAAGGCTCCTCGGCCCCAGCCCGGACCGTCCCGCCGGGCGTCCCCTCACGGCTGGGCCGGGCGCGAGCCCGGCCCAGCCGTGCCCCTCGCCCACGCCGGAGTACCGAGGTCTCACGAGCTTGGCCGGCGAGCCGGTACGCTCCCGCACCGGAGGGGACCTGAGCGATGCACGTCGACCCATACATCGTCCTGGGGAGCGCGGTGATCGGCTTCCTCGTCGGCATGACCGGCGCGGGCGGCGGCGCGCTGATGACGCCGATGCTGATCCTGCTGTTCGGCGTGCGGCCGTCGTCGGCGATCTCGAGCGACCTCGTGGCGGCGGTGCTGATGCGGCCGATCGGCGCAGTGGTGCACCTGCGCCAGCGCACGGTCAACCTGCGCCTCGTGGGCTGGATGGTGCTCGGCGCGGTGCCGATGGCGTTCCTAGGCGCCTACCTGCTGCATCTGCTGGGCGACGCCAAGACGGCGCAGAAGAACATCGAGCTCGCGCTCGGCATCGCGCTGCTCGTCGGCGCCGGCGCGATGGTGCTGCGCTACGCGCTCGACCGGCGGTCCGGCCAAGACCGCACCGCCGCGGTGCACGACGTGACGCCGCGCCCGCTGCGCACCGTCGCGATCGGCATGGTCGGCGGCGTCGTCGTCGGCATGACCTCGGTGGGCTCCGGCTCGCTGATGATCATCATGCTGCTGTTCCTTTACCCGATGATCGGCGCCAAGCAGCTGGTCGGCACCGACCTCACGCAGGCCGTGCCGCTGACCACGGCGGCCGCGCTCGGGGCGCTCGCCTTTGGCCACGTCGAATTCGGGGTGACGACATCGCTGATCCTCGGCAGCGTGCCGGCCGTGTTCATCGGCTCGCTGTTCTCCTCCACCGCGCCGGACCGCTACATCCGGCCCGTGATCACGTTCGTGATCGCCGCCTCGGGCCTGAAGTACGTCGGCGTCGACGCGACCACGCTCGGCTGGATCCTGTGCGGGGCGCTGCTCGCGCTCGCGGCGACGTGGGTCGCGGTCAAGCGGCCCTGGATCAGGGCCGAGCTCTCAGCGGTCGCGCCGTCCGCCCGCGACGACCCGCCGCTGCTGCGCTCGGACGCGCCCGAGGTCGAGCAGATCTGAGGCGCTACTTGATGTGCATCCCCGAGATCGCACGCGAGATCACCAGCTGCTGGATCTCGGCCGTGCCCTCGAAGATGTCGTAGATCGTGGCGTCGCGGTGCCAGCGCTCGACCGGGAACTCGCGCGTGTAGCCGTTGCCGCCGAGGATCTGGATCGCCCGCTCGGTCGCCCAGACGGCGACCTCGCCGGCCTTCAGCTTCGACATCGAGCCCTCGGCGTTCTCGAAGCGGTGGCCGGTGCGGCCCATAC
>DATNDZ010000014.1:0-13149 GCA_035553095.1 Solirubrobacteraceae bacterium
GCCAAGCGTCACGCCGCGGAGCTCGCCGCCGACGCGCTGCATCGTGCGCTCGGCTCGGCCGCGCGTGCGCAGGCGCGGATCGCGCCCTCGCACGAGCGCACGCTCGTCGCCATGAGCGGCGGCGTCGACAGCGCCGTGGCCGCGCTGCTCGTGGCGCGCGATGGCCGGCAGGCGGTCGGCGTCACGCTCGAGCTGTGGTCGGACCCCGAGAACGATGGCGAGGCGAGCTGCTGCTCCGCCCAGGCCGTGCGGGGCGCGCGCGAGCTCGCCCACGGCCTCGGCATGCCGCACCTCTCGATCGACCTGCGCGCCGAGTTCCGCGCGGGCGTCGTCGACGGTTGGCTGGCCGACCACGGCGCCGGTCTCACGCCGAACCCGTGCGTGCGCTGCAACGGCAGCGTGCGCCTCGACGCGATGCTCGCGCTCGGCGAGCGGCTCGGCTCGCGCACGCTCGCCACCGGCCATTACGCCCGCGTCGAGGGTCGTGTCGGCTCGCGCGAGCATGCGCCGGGCGACGGCCGCGAGAGCGCCGTGATGCTGCGCATGGCCGCCGACACGGCCAAGGACCAGTCATACGTGCTCTCCGCGCTCGCGCCCTCCTCGCTCGAGCGCATGCGCTTCCCGCTCGGGGAGCTCGTCAAGGAGGAGGTGCGCGCGCTCGCCGCCGAGGCCGGGCTGGGCGTGGCGCGCAAGCCCGACTCGCAGGACCTCTGCTTCTTGGCCGGGACGCGCCACGGCGACTTCCTCGAGCGCCACGGCGGCCTCGGCGCACGGCCCGGCCCGATCGTGGACGAGCGCGGCCAGGTTCTCGGCGAGCATCGCGGCGCGCACGCCTACACCGTCGGCCAGCGACACGGTCTCGGCATCGGCGCGGCCCACCCGCTGTACGTGCTCGCGACCGACGCGCGCGCGAACACGGTCACGGTCGGCCCGCGCGCCTCGCTGCTCTCGCAGCGCCTGCCCGTGAGCGAGCTGACGCTGCATCGCGACGGCGCCGGGGTCGACGGCGTGCGCGTGCGCTCGCACGGGCGACGGCTGCCGTGCCGCGTCGAGCACGACCTTGGCGCCGGGCGCCACGGCCGTGCCACGATCGCCCTCGCAGAGCCGGCCGAGCGCACCGCGCCGGGGCAGGTGGCCTGCCTGTACGCCGGCGATGTAGTCGTCGGCTACGGGACGATCTGCGCCTGAGCGCGCGCCGTCCGCGACCCAAGCACCTGAGATGCTTCCCGCGATGACATCCGATCAGATCCGCGAGAGCTACCTCGCGTTCTTCGAGGAGCGCGGGCATCGACGCATCCCCTCGGCCTCGCTCGTGCCCTCCGCGCACGATCCCTCGGCGCTGCTCACCGTCGCCGGGATGCATCCGCTGAAGCCGTACTTCCTCGGACAGGAGACCCCGCCCACGACGCGCCTGACCGACTGCCAGAAGGTCTTTCGCACGGTCGACATCGACAACGTCGGCAACACGACCAGGCACCTGACGTTCTTTGAGATGCTCGGCAACTTCTCCTTCGGCGACTACTTCAAGCGCGAGGCGATCGAGTGGGCGTGGGAGCTCTCGCGCGAGGTCTTCGGCTTTCCCGCCGAGGACATCTGGGTGACCGTGTTCGAGGGCGACGAGTGGCTCGATCTGGGACCCGACGAGGAGGCGATCTCGCACTGGCTCGACATGGGCGTCCCGCGCGAGCGGATCGTGCTGTGCCCGCGCTCGGAGAACTTCTGGCAGGCCGGGCCGAGCGGTCCCTGCGGGCCGTGCTCGGAGCTCTACATCGACCGTGGCGTGGAGCATGGCTCGGCCGAGGACCTGCCGGGCGGCGAGAACGAGCGCTTCCTGGAGTACTGGAACCTCGTGTTCATGCAGTACGACCAGCAGGGCGAACGCCTGCAGCCGCTGCCGGCCAACAACATCGACACGGGCCTCGGTCTGAACCGCATGGCGGCGATCCTGCAGGACAAGCCGTCGGTGTTCGAGACCGACCAGTTCCAGCCGCTGATCGAGCTCGGCGAGCAGCTGTCGGGAGCCTGCTACGGAGACGACTTCGCCGTCGACAGGGCGTTGCGGATCCTGGCGGACCATTCCCGCGCGATGACGTTCCTGGTGGCCGACGGCGTCGTTCCCTCCAACGAGGACCGCGGCTACGTGCTCCGGCGCGTGATGCGGCGGGCGATCCAGCAGGGACGCGCGCTCGAGCTCGAGCCCGGGTTTCTCACCCAGTACGCCGAGCGCGTGGAGGAGTCGATGGGCGGCGTCTACCCCGAGCTGCGCGAGCAGCGTGCGGCGATCGCCACGTGGCTCGCCTCCGAGGAGGAGGGCTTCGGGCGGACGCTGACGCAGGGCCTTCAGACGCTGCGCGGCCTGATCGAGGCGGCGCGCGAGCACGGCCGCGCCAACGTGCCCGCCGACGAGGTCTTTCGCCTGCACGACACCTTCGGCTTCCCCTACGAGATGACCAAGGAGCTGCTCGCCGAGGAGGAGCTCGGGATCGAAGGCGACTTCGAGTCGCTGATGGAGGAGCAGCGTGCGCGCAGCCGCGCCGGCGGCGCGCCGGGCGCCGGGGCGGCAGCCAACGGCGCGGCCGCGGGCGACCCGCGCTCACTGGCGAGCGCGTTTGCCGGCCAGACCGACTTCCAGACCCGCTTCACCGGCTATGAGACCGAGCGCCAGCAGACGACGGTCGGCGCGGTCGAGCCTCACGACGGCGGCTACCTGGTGAAGCTCGCCGAGTCGCCCTTCTACGCGCCGGGCGGCGGCCAGGTGGCCGACGTGGGCACGATCGAATGCGCGCACGGCGACTGCCGCGCGCGCGTGCAGGACGTCTTCCGCCTCGGCGATGACCAGGCGCTGTCGGTCGTGCTCGAGCGCGGCGAGCTGGAGCCGGGCGAGCCGGTGCTGGCAGCGGTCGACCATCGCATGCGCCACGCCACCGAGGCCAACCACACGGCGACGCATCTGCTGCAGGCGGCCCTGCGCGAGCGTCTCGGCAGCCACGTGCGCCAGGCCGGCTCCTACGTCGGCCCGGACAAGCTTCGCTTCGACTTCAGCCACGGGCAGGGGCTCACAGACGAGGAGCTGCGCGACGTCGAGGACCGCGTCAACGATTGGATCGCCCGCAACGACCCGGTACGCCCGATCACGACGACGCTCGATGAGGCCAAGCGCCTGGGCGCGATGGCGCTGTTCGGTGAAAAGTACGGCGACGTCGTGCGCATGGTCGAGGTCGGTGACGGCGAGTACTCGCGCGAGCTGTGCGGGGGCACCCATGTTCGCTCGACCGCCGAGATCGGCCCCTTCCGGATCGTGGCCGAGACCTCGAGCGCGGCCAACGTGAGGCGCATCGAGGCGCTGACGGGGCCTGCCGCCGTCGAGCTGCTGCGCACGCACGACCGGCTCTTGGGCGAGGTGGCGAGTGCGCTGCGGACGCGCCCCGAGCAGGCGCCCGAGCTCGTGCGCGCGCGCGAGCAGGAGCGCCGCGAGCTCGAGAAGAAGCTCAAGGGCGGTGGCGGCGGCGAAGCCGGCCCGGCCACGATCGACATCGACCGGCTGATCGGCGGCGTCGTCGATCTCGACGGCGCACGCGTGCTTGCATCGGTGGTGGAGCTGCCCGACGCCAAGGCGCTGCTCGACCTGGCCGATCGCTTGAAGGGCAAGCTCGCCGACGCGGCGATCGTGCTCGGCACCGCCGTCGACGGGCGCGCCCACCTGCTCGTGAGCGTCGCCCCCGAGCTCGTCGGGCGCGGCGTCAAGGCCGGACAGGTCGTCAAGCAGGCGGCGGCCGTGGTCGGCGGCGGCGGCGGCGGGCGCGACACGCTCGCCCAGGCCGGCGGGCGCGAGCCGGAGAAGCTCGCCGAGGCGCTCGAGGCGGCGAAGGCGGCGATCGCCTCGGCGCTCGCCGGGCAAGATGGTTGATTCCACCCTCTAGATGCGGGTGCTCGGCCTCGACTACGGCAGTGCCAGGTGCGGTTGCGCCCTGAGCGATCCGACCGGCACGATCGTCACCCCGATCGAGCCGGTGCTGCGCCCCGACAGCAGGCGCGGCCTATCGGCGCTGGCCGAGCTCGTGCGCGAGCGCGAGGTGGAGCGCGTGGTCGTCGGCCTGCCGCTGTCGTTGCGCGGAGAGGACACCGAGCAGACGCTCAAGACGCGAGCATTCGCCGAGCGCCTCGGAGGCCGTCTCGGCGAGCAGGTCCCGATCGAGCTGCACGACGAGCGCTTCACGACGCGGATGGCGCAGCGCCTTGACGGCCCCGCGAGCGCAAGCGAGGACTCGCGCGCGGCAGCCCACATGCTCGAGAGCTGGATGGCGGCCCAGCCCCACTAAGGTCTTCTACTTGTCTCGCGGCAACCGCTCACAGCCTGCGCCCGAACGAACCGCGGAGGAGCGCGAGCGCGATCGCCTGGAGCGCGAACGGCGGCGCGCGGCGCGCGAAGGGCGCCCGCCCGACGGCGAGCCTGCGTCGCCCGCCTTCGGCTCGGGCGCGGCGCCACCGCCTGAGCCCGCGCCCGCCGCGCCGCCAGAGCCCGCGCCCGTGGCACCGCCGCCTGAGCCCGGGCCTGCCGCGCCTGCCCCGCTGCCAGAGGTCTCGCCCCCGCCGCCGCCCGCTGCTCCCGTGCCCTCGCCCGAGCCCGCTCGCGCGGCGGAAGCTGCGGACCCGACGCCGGACACCGCAGAGGCGGCGCCGTACGCCGCAGAGTCGGCGCCGGACACGGCGGAGCTCGCGCCCTGGCACGTCGAGCCGGCCGTTGATGAGGGTGTCGATCCGGCCGTAGCGCTCGAGCGTGTGCCCGACGCGCTCGATCCGGCCACGCACGTGCAGGACGCGCCCGAGGCCACGGCTCCGCCTGCGCCGCTCCTCGGCAACGACGCCGGCGCCCTCGCAGCGCCGCGGCCGCTCACGCGGACGGGGGGCGGCGGCCGCGGCGGCGGGCGAGCCCGTCCGATGCGCCCGGCCGGCCACGGCGGCCCGCGCCGGCGGGGCCTCTCGCGCGCTCGCGTCGGCGCGCTGCTCGCGCTCGCGGTGGCGGGGGCGCTCGTGTGGTTTCTGACCTCGCTGTTCCAGCCGTTCGCGGGCTCGGGCAGCGGCAGGGTGATCGTGGAGATTCCGAAGGGCTCCAGCTCGAGCAAGATCGGCTCGATCCTGGCGCACGACGGCGTCGTCTCCTCGGGCTTCTTCTTCGACGTGCGCGCGCTGCTGGAGGGCAAGCGCGGCTCGCTTCACTCGGGGCGGTTCGTGCTCGAGCACGACATGAGCTACGCGGCGGCGATCGACGCGCTCAGCAAGCCGCCGCCGAAGGTGATCGCGGTCAAGGTCGTGATCCCCGAGGGCTACACGCGCCGCCAGATCGCCGAGCTCGTTCGCGAAGACTCGCTCAGCGGCGACTACCTGGCGGCCAGCGAACGCTCGCACCTCTTGAGTCCGCGGCGCTACGGCGCGCCGGCGGGCACGCGCGGCCTCGAGGGCTTCCTGTTCCCGGCGACGTACGACCTGCGTGCGGGCACGCCCGTGCAGAGGCTTGTCGACGAACAGCTGCTCGCGTTCCGCAGGCGCTTCGGCTCGGCCGACGTCCGCCGCGCGCACGCGCTCGGCGTGACGCCCTACGAGATGCTGACGGTGGCCTCGATGATCGAGCGCGAGGCGGAGACCGAACACGATCGTCCGCTGATCGCGGCGGTCATCTACAACCGCCTGCGCCAAGGGATCCCGCTGGGAATCGACGCGACGATCTACTACGCGGTCGAGCAGCAGAAGGGGATCGCGACATACAAGGGCGAACTGACGGACTCGCAGCTGAAGATCGACTCGCCCTACAACACGCGCACCCGCAAAGGGCTGCCGCCGACGCCGATCTCGAATCCGGGGGAAGCGTCGATCCACGCCGCCGCCCACCCGGCGCACGTGCCCTACCTCTACTACGTGGCGGGCGCGGACGGCTGCGGCGAGCACGTCTTCTCCAAGACCTACGCGCAATTCCAGAAGGACGCCGCCGCGTACGCTGCGGCGCTCGAGAAGAACGGCGGAAAGCTGCCGGCTTGCAAGAAGAAATGAGACCGGCGGGGAAGTGACGGCGCCTGTCGAGAGGACCGTTGAGCAGGCGAGCGCGCCGGCGCGTCGCCTGGGTGTGCTCGGCTGGCCGGTTTCGCACAGCCGCTCGCCGGCGATCCACAACGCGGCGCTGAGCGCGCTGGGAATGGCCGGCTGGCGCTACCAGCTGCTGCCGGTCCCGCCGGAGCTGTTCGCCCCGACGACGCGTGCGCTCGGACCGGCGGGCTTCGTCGGGGCGAACGTCACGATCCCGCACAAGGGCGCGGCGCTGGCGCTGGCCGACTCTGCCGGGCCGGAGGCGGCGGCGATCGGCGCGGCCAACACGTTGAACTTCGCCGAGGACGGCTCGATCGCGGCGGAGAACACGGACGCCCCCGGCCTGATCGCGGCGATCGGCGAGCCGCTGAAGGGCAGGCGCGCGCTCGTGCTCGGCGCGGGCGGAAGCGCCCGCGCGGCGGTGTGGGCGCTGCTGGGCGCAGGCGCGGCGGAGGTTCTGATCTGGAACCGCACGCGCGAGCGCGCGCTCGCGCTGGCGCGCGAGCTGGGGGGCGCCGCGGTGTCCGAGCCCGAGGCGGCGGACGTGCTCGTCAACTGCACGGCGGTGGGCCTCTCGCCGGCGGCCGGCGAGCTGGCCCAGCTCGGGCTCACGGCGGCGCTGCTGGGCCGGTTCGAGACGGTCGTGGACCTCGTCTACGGCGAGGGCGCCACGGAGCTACTGGCGACGGCACGCGCACAGGGGGCGCGCGTGGTCGACGGCCTCGAGGTGCTGGTCGCGCAGGGGGCGCTCAGCTTCCAGCTCTGGACGGGCGTGCAGGCGCCGCTGCAGGTCATGCGCGAGGCCGCCGGCCGCGCCGAAATCGCCCGATAGCAGGGGCTTTTTCGGCGCCGGGAGCCGGCGGCGCTCCAACCTTCGTCCATTCGCGCGACATTCGATCCGAAATCTGCTCAGGGGGGTCGATGGGCGCACCCATGGACATCGATTTCGCAGATCTGCTGATGGAGGTCGTCTCGCGCCGGGCGTCCGACCTGCACCTGGCCGCGGGCGCGCACCCGACGACCCGCGTGCGCGGTCGGCTCTCTCCGCTCGAGGCCTACCCGAAGCTCTCGCCGACGGACACGCGCGAGATCATCTACTCGATCCTCACCGGCGATCAGCGCCAGCGCCTGGAGACCAACTGGCAGCTGGACTTCGCCTACTCGATCCCGGGCCACGCACGCTTCCGTGTCAACGCTTACTTCCAGCGCGGCGCGATCGGGGCGGCCTTTCGCCTGATCCCATTTAACTTGTCAAGCATCGAGGAGCTCGGACTGCCGCCGACGGTGCACGAGTTCACGCGCCGCCCACGCGGCTTCGTGCTCGTGACGGGCCCGACGGGCTCGGGCAAGTCCACGTCGCTGGCGGCGATGATCGACGAGATCAACAGCTCGCGCGAGGAGCACATCATGACGATCGAGGACCCGATCGAGTTCCTGCACTCGCACAAGAAGTGCCTGGTCAACCAGCGCGAGCTCGGCTCGGATGCGCAGACCTTCGCGGACGCGCTGAAGGCGGCGCTGCGCCAGGACCCCGACGTGATCCTGGTTGGCGAGATGCGCGACCTGGACACGATCCAGACGGCGCTGACGGCGGCCGAGACGGGTCACCTCGTGTTCGCGACGCTGCACACGCAGGACACGGCGCAGACGATCGACCGCATCATCGACGTGTTCCCGGCCCACCAGCAGGGCCAGGTGCGAGTTCAGCTCTCGGTCGCGCTGCAGGGGATCATGACCCAGCAGCTGCTCCCGACGGCCGACGGCTCGGGCCGCGTGGTGGCCACGGAGGTGCTCGTGCCCAACCCGGCCGTGCGCAACCTGATCCGCGAGGGCAAGACCCACCAGATCTACTCCGTCCTGCAGACGAGCTCGGCCTCGGGCATGCAGACGATGGACGCCTCGCTGGCGACGCTCGTCCGCGAAGGGAAGATCAGCCGCAAGCTGGCCGAATCGCGCTCCTCCACACCCGAGGAGCTGGGACGCCTCTTGGGCGCCGGATCGTTCGACCTCGGCGACCGAGCCGCGGCCTAGGAGCGCGCCCCGATGAGCACATACGTATTCAAGGCGATGGACCTCGCCGGCGGCAAAGCCCGCGGCGAGCTCGAGGCAGACTCCAAGCAGGCGGTCTCGGACCAGCTCAAGCAGCGTGGGCTGATCGTCCTCGACATCTCCGACAAGCACGCCTCGCGCGAGATCGAGCTGTCGTTCGCGAAGTCGGTCAAGGCCGGGGAACTCGCGGTCTTCTCGCGTCAGCTCTCGACGATGATCTCCTCGGGGATGAGCATCCTGCGGGCGCTCTACGTGCTCGAGGAGCAGACCGAGGGCAAGTTCCTGAAGGAAACGATCGTCGCGGTGCGCAAGGACGTCGAGGCCGGTCGCGCGCTGAGCGACGCGATGGCGCGCCATCCGAAGGTCTTCAACCCGCTGTTCGTGGCTATGACCCAGGCCGGAGAGGCCGGCGGCGTGCTCGAGAACGCGCTGATGCGCGTGGCCGACCAGCTCGAGAAGGACGCCTCGCTGCGACGCCAGATCCGCTCGGCGATGATCTACCCGATCCTCGTGATCACGTTCGCGGTGGGCGTGATGATGGCGCTGGTCGCCTTCCTCGTCCCTGTCTTCGAGGGCGTCTTCAAGCAGTTCGGCGGCGAACTGCCGTCGATCACGAAGGTCTCGGTGTTCCTCTCGCACGCGGTCACCGGCTACTGGTGGCTGATGTTCCTGAGCGCCGCGGGCGCGATCGTGGCGTTCATCAAGTGGAAGAACTCGAAGTGGGGTCGTCCCCAGTGGGATCACTTCCGCCTGCGCATCCCGATGAAGATCGGCACGATCGTGCAGCAGGTGGCGGTGGCGCGCTGGTCGCGCACGCTGTCCTCGCTGACGGCAGCCGGTGTGCCGTTGCTGCTGGCGCTCGACATCACGGGCCGCACGGGGGGCAACGTGGCGGTCGAGGAGGCGATGGACGGCGTCATCACGTCGGTCAAGCGCGGCGGCACGATCGCGGCTCCGCTCGCGAAGGCGCCGATCTTCCCGACGATGGTCACGCACATGGTCGGCGTCGGTGAGGAAACGGGCGCCCTCGACACGATGCTCGACAAGGTGGCCGACTTCTACGAGGATCAGGTGGAAGCCTCGGTGAAGGCGCTGACCTCGATCCTCGAGCCGATCATGATCATCGTGATCGGCGGCATCGTCGGCTTCATCGTCGTGTCGATGTACATGCCGCTGTTCACGGTCTACAACAGCATCAAATAGATCGCTCCGCCGGCGGGAGCGCCGGCTTCGCCGAGAACCGCAGCGCGCCGTCGCTGCGGCCGCGCTCAGCGCTCTTAGGCGGGCACGATCTGAAGCTTGCCGTCGCGGACCGAGAGCGCCACGCGGCCGTCCAGCAGCGCGAGCAGCTCGGCGCCGACGAGCTCGCGCCGCCAGCCGCGCAGCGTGCGCACGTCGGCCTCCTCGCCGCCGCCGCGCCAGGCGCCGACGATCGCCTGCAGGTCCGCGCGTGCGGCCAGCAGCTCGTAGGCGAGCCCCGCCTCGCGGGCGCGCGCTCGCAGGAGCGCCTCGCCCAGCGCGATCAGGGGCGCATCCTCGGCACGCGGCATCGGCGCGCGCGTCTCGCGCGGGGCCTGCTCGGGCGCCAGCTCGCGGGCGCCGTCGACGACGGCCACGAGATCCTCGCCGCGGCGGCGCAGGCTGGCGGCGCCGGAGCCGCGGATCTGCTCGAGCTCGGCGGTCGAGCGCGGCTTGCGCTTGGCGATCTCGATCAGGGCGGCATCGGCGAGCACCCCCTGCACGGGCCGGTCCTGGCGCGCGGCCGTCTGCTCGCGCCAGCGCACGAGCGCGCGGGCGATCGGACGGGCGCTGGGACTGAGGCCACGCACCCGCGGCAGGCGTTCGAAGATCGCGTCGGGGTCGCGCTCGTCGCTGGCATGCTGCAGCGGCTCGCACTCTTCGCGGGCCCACCCGAGCCGCCCGATCGCCTGCAGGCGCCGCTCGAGCTCCGTGGCCAGCTCGAGCAGGTGCTCGACGTCCTCGCGCGCGTAGGCGAGCTGCTCGGCGCTGAGGGGTCGGCGCTCCCAGCGCGTGAAGCTCGCGCTCTTGGCGACGCGCACGCCGAGCACGTCCCCGAGCAGCGACTCGTAGGAGGACTGCGCGCCGAGGCCCGCGAAGCCGGCCGAGAGCTGCGTGTCGAACACGTTGACGACGTCGGTGGCGAGCACCCGGCGCAGCAGCGCGATGTCCTGGCGGCCGGCGTGCACGACGATCTCCACGGCCGGATCGGCCAGCAGGCCGGCCAGCGAGGAGCCGTCGAAGCCGTCGGCGAGCGGATCGAGCACGGCGATCCGTTTGCCCTCCCCCTCGGCGCTCGGGACGGCCAGCTGGATCAGGCACAGCAGCGTCCGGTAGCGCCCCTCGCCGACGAACTCGGTGTCGAGCGCGAGCCGCCCGGCCCGCCGCGCGTCGGCCGCGAGCTCCGGCTCGAGCGCGAGCATCCCGCCGTCGCTCACGGGGTCACCCCGGGCAGGCGCCAGAGCATCTTGCTGTGCTCGAGGCCGGCCTCGCGCGAGACGTCGGTGGCGTGTTCTCGAATCCAGTCGGCCGGCGCCGAGCAGGCCGGGTTCTTCGCGGATGCGGCGGTCGTCCGATGCGGGCAGGGCGAGTTGAGGAAGGCGTAGCGGACTTCGCCGGCGGCGATCCTGCGCTGGAGCTCCTGCACCGTCGTGAACACCTGCGCGTTGTAGCTGGTGAGCACGAGCACGGGCCGTCCATCGCGCACGACCAGCCCGCCGATCTGCGTCGCCGACTGGGCGGCCACCTCGTAGCGCGCGCCGCCCTGGTGGGCGCGCAGATAGCTGCTCAGGGGCTCGAGCAGGCGGGCCGGCAGCACGCCGACCTCGCCCGCGTCGGTCACGTGGTCGCGGATTGCGCGGATGTCGGTGCTGACGGAGATGGCGAGCATCGAGCACAGGCTGAACACGAGCACGGCGCCCGGCGCGAGCAGCGCCCGAAGCCGCTCGGGCAGGCCGGGCAGGCGCGCGAGCACGAGTGCGCCGATCGCGCCGAGCGCGCCGGCCAGCGAGATCCACCACACGGCGGGCGTGCCGTAGAGCAGGCGCTCGCCGTAGAGGACGACGGCGGCAAGCGTGAGGACCAGCACGAGCGGGCGCAGGCGCCCGCGCGGTTCGCTGGCCCAGGCAGCGCCGATGCCGAGCACGGCGGCGACGGCGGGCACGAGGCCCTCGACATAGCGCGGATGCAGCCGCGCCATGTGGCTGAACAGCACGATCCCGGTGAGCAGCCAGAGGCCGAGCCCGGCGGCGAAGGCCAACTCGAGCCTGCCCTGCCGCCGCTCGGCGCTTAGCGCGTCGGCGTCGGCGTCGTCGGCCGCGCTCGCCAGCCGCCGCCGGCGCAGCATCACGGCGGACAGCAGCGCGGGCACGCCGAGCAGCAGCGCGGCGAGCAGCTCGAGGCCGAGCCGCTCTCCCGAGAGCGGGCCGACGCGGGCCAGCAGCCGCGTGGGCGAGGGAGGGACGATCGGGATGTGATCGCGCTGCGATTGGGTCGCGACGGGGTATTTGTGTCCGGGTTCGTAGACGGTGCCGCCGGGTTCGGGCGATTTGCCGCCAAGCCGGTCACTGCCGTTGAACACGAACACCGCGTTCCATGCGCTGCCGTTGGTCGACCCAATTGCCCACGGGCGCTCGTGCGCGGGGACGAGCAGCGTCGCGGTCAGCCAGGCGAGCGCGACGACGACGTACATGGCGCCGGCGGCGGCGAGCTTCAGCGAGCGCTGACCGAGCGTTCCGGGGAAGCCGAGCACCGCCATCAGCGCCAGCCCGGGCAGCGCGACGAGCGACTCGAGGATCTTCACGTCGAAGGCGAGGCCGAGCGCGGCGGCGCCGGCCAAGAGCCAGCCGATCGCGCCGGTCTCGCACGCGCGCACGACGAACAGCAGCGCGAGCACGATCAGCACCATCATCACCGCGTCCATCGTGTCGCTGCGCGAGGTGATGACCTCGATGGGAAGGACGGCCAGCGCGGCCGCAGCGGCGAGCCCGGCGAGCGCGCTCCACATCCGCCGCACGGCGAGGAACAGGAGCGGCACGGCGGCGATCCCGGCGCACGCCTCCGGCAGCTTCAGGGAGGTCGAGGACAGGCCGAACAGCTTGACGCTGGCCACCTGCAGCCACAGGTCGACGGGCGGCTTGTCGATCGACACGCTCGCCGACGGCTCGAAGGCGCCGAAGAAGAAGTTGTGCCACGAGAGCCCCATGCTGCGCACGGCGGCGTCATAGAACGGGTCGGGCGCGACCTTGCCGATCTGGGTCAGCCGCAGCGCCGCGGCGGCGGCCGTGATCAGCGCCAGCAGCGCCCACTCGTGCGCCCGCACGCGTCCTCTCATCGGCGGAACGCTAGTCTGATCGGCTCGTGGCGGGCGAGCACACAGACGAGGAGGATCGGGCGGGGGAGTCCCACGGGCCGCGGGAGTGTATGCCCTGTCGCGGCACCGGAAAGGTCATCTCCAACCTGGGCGGCAGCCCCAGCGCCGTCACGTGTCCGTGGTGCGAAGGCGGCGGGGTGCGCATCGCCGGGATCGACGCTCAGGCGAAGTGGCGGGACGGCGACGACGGCGCTGCTTCAGACGGTGTGGAGGACTCAACGGCGCAATAGTGCATGCGTCCAACCCTAATGCAGCGCTAAAGATCACAGGTGCGCAGGTCGATGCACGGGCTGTAATAGCCAGTGTCGAGGTGCCAGGGCAGAGCGCTTACGGGCGCGTAGCAAAGCCGGCGGCTCTCACATATCGATCTTCACCGGTCGACGGGGGGGACGCATCGCCGTTTATGGGCGGTGGGACCAAGAGCTGGCGCTCTGAAACCGGATCCGAGGAGGATTCACATGTTGTATCGACTGCGCCAGCGCTTGAGCAATGAGGGTGGTTTCACCCTGATCGAGCTTCTGGTCGTCATCCTGATCATCGGCATTCTCGCCGCGATCGCCATTCCGTCGTTCCTGAACCAGAAGAGCAAGGCCAACGACGCGTCGGCGAAGGAGCTCGCGCGTACGGCCCAG
>DATNDZ010000015.1:0-183947 GCA_035553095.1 Solirubrobacteraceae bacterium
ACGAACGCTCCGCGGGCCGGACCATCCCCTTCCGCCCACGCGGGATCGGGCTACCGCGACGCTGTCCCCGCGGAGGGTTCCGCTTCGCTGCGACGTTCTCGTTCCTCGACGGCAGCCAAGCGTCGGCCCAGACCGCGGTCGTGCTCCTGCGAGGCAGAGGAGGTAGGCGATCGGCCAGCTCACTGCCGGCCGGGTCTCACCTGAGTGCCGCTTGCAAAGTACGCGTCGAGCAGGTCCGCCGCCGCCGCCGAACACGAGCGCATCCTCGTCGTCGGTGGCCGCCAGACGAAGCGAAGCCCTCCGCGTGCACGGGCACGCACGGCGTGTGACCGTGAAGGTCAAAAAGAGCGTGGCGGTGGCGCTTGCGATGCCGACCGAAATCACGGCGCAAAACGGCGCCGTGATCCGGCAGAACACGCGGATCGGCCTGACGGGGTGCCCGAACAGCAAGCCGAAGAGGAAGGGCAAGGCCAGCCGGCGCCACCGGCACGGCAAGACGAAATAGGCGCTCAGACGCCCCAGAGCTACGGGTGGCGCCGACCTGCGCGGTCGGCTGTGAGCCGCACCCGAGCGAGGCAAGCGCCGCGGTAGCACCGCTCGGCGGGCGTCGCCCTGCTCCAGCGCGCCCACCGACCGCGATCTCGCGCGGCGTCGAGATCGCCGGGCGTCCCGCTGCCAGCGGCGCTGGCGGCGGAATCTTTACTGCTATCATCCTTCTTCCATGGCCCTGAACATCAAGGACCCCGAGGCGGACAAACTCGCGCGGACGCTTGCACAGAGCACCGGCGAGACGATCACGGAGGCGGTCAGCGTTGCGTTGAGGGAGCGCCTCGAGCGTTTGCGCGCAGGCCGTCGCCCACGGAGCCTGGCCGACGAACTGGACGAGATCGCGTTGCGGTGTGCTGCCCTGCCGGTGCTCGACGAGCGCAGCGAGGATGAGATCCTCGGCTACGACGCCCACGGACTGCCGAGCTGATGGTGCTCGATAGCTCGGCGATCCTGGCGATCCTCTTCGACGAGCCGCAGCGGCCGGCGTTTACGCTCTCGATCGAGCGCGATCCGCGCCGGCTCATATCCGCGGGAAACGTACTGGAGAGCGCCCTCGTCGCCGAGGCGCGCCGGGGCGAGCCGGCCGGCCGCGAGCTGGACCTGCTCCTGCACCGCGCCCAGGTCGACGTCGTGCCAGTCGACTCCGAACAGGTGCAGATCGCGCGCTCCGCCTGGCGCCGCTACGGCAAGGGCCGCCATCCGGCCGCGCTGAACTTCGGCGATTGCTTCGCGTATGCCCTGGCTGCCGCCAGTGGCGAGCCGTTGCTGTTCGCAGGCGAGGATTTCGGCCGCACCGACATCGCTGCGGTCGACGTAGAGAGCCAGCCGCCTTCGCGTTGACGCCGGCGGCGATCATCAGGCTCGCGGACGTGCGACGGCAGTCGTGCACGCAGATCGGCTCCAGGCCAGCGCGCCTGAATGCGCGCTCGGCTTGTTCGCGGGTGGAGGAGGCGCTGAACGGGGCTCCGCCGACGCCGAAGACGAGCGCCCCGGCACGGCAAGACGAAATAGGCGCTCAGGCGCCCCCGGGGCTACGAGTGGCGTCTACCTGTGCGGTCGGCTGTGAACCGCACCCGAGCGAGGCAAGCGCGCGGGGTAGCGCCACTCGGCGGGCGTCGCCCTGTTCCAGCGTGCGCACCGACGGCGATCTCGCTCGGCGTCGAGATCGCCGGCGTCGGCGAAGTCCTGCCCTCGGCGCTGACGGGGGACGACTTCCACTACCCGGCGGGCCCGTCTACGGGCAGATCGTGATGTCGGCGGTGCTGGTCAGCGGGGACCTGCGCTTCACCGTGCCGCTCGTGCCGAGCCTGCCCGGAAGCCCCGACGTGGCGGTCGTGCAGCTGCGCGTGACGATCGGCGGGAAGCTGACCTACTACGAACGCTCCGCGGGCCGGACCATCCCCTTCCGGCCGCGCGGGATCGGGCTGCCGCGACGCTGTCCGCGCGGAGGGTTCCGCTTCGCCGCGACGTTCTCGTTCATCGACGGCAGCCGAGTACCGGCTCAGACGGCGGTCCCGTGTCCACAGCGACCGAGGACTCGGAGGTGAGCCCGAGCCAAGCTGGTCACCAAATCATCAGCGCAATCCCAAGCTCCCAGGGGGCGGAGGGCGCCGTGCAGCGCCCTCCGCAGTCGGCTCGCCGACTATTTCAGCGTCCACTTCTCGACGCGTGCGTTCCCGGTGTTCTCCCACCATTCGCCGCTGTCGAGCACGTATGCCGTGGAGCCGCTCCCGTTGAAGTCGATTCCCCTCGCGTGCAGGAACTGGCCTTCGCCGGAGCCTTTGCCTCCGAAGCCGTAGACGTATTCACCGTTGGGAGTGAACACCTGAACGCGGTTGTTTCTCCATTCGGCGAGCCAGACGTCGCCTTCGGGGCCGACTCTCAGCCGATAGGCGTCTTCGATCTGCCCGGGGGCGGTGCCTTTGACGCCCCACACGCGGATCAATGAGCCTTCCGGCGTGAACTCGGCGACCTTCGCTTCGGCGCCGTAGGTGACCCACACATTGCCGGTAACGTAGAGGTCTATCGCGACGTCGGACGGGCCTTCTTTTTCTTCAGGCTTGGAGAAACTTCTAAGGTACTGGCCTTCTTTCGAGAGCTCCTCGATTCGGTGGTTGCCACGGTCGGCGACGTACACACTTTGGTTGTAGAAGTCGTCCGCGATGCCGTCCGGGCAGTTGAATTGGCCGTTGCCAGACCCCTTGGACCCGTACGCTTGTTCGAACGCGCCACTGCTGAGGCTGAACCTGTCGATGCGTTCGTTGCCGCAGTCGGAGGCCCACACGTGGTCCTCGCCGAAATTGCTCGCGACACCCGAGACGCCTTGGAACTGGCCCGCACCGCTCCCGTACGAGCCGACGCTCCTGACAAAACCGCCGGTCGAGTTGTACTCCTCGAGACGACTGTCCTGCCAGTCGGCGACCCAGATGTTTCCTGAGGAGTCCGTAGCCAGATCGGTCGGTTCACGCAGCTGGCCTGCGCCCGTGCCAAATGAGCCGAACGAGCCGGAGTAGCTCGGCGGTTGCGCAAACGTGCGATCAGCTCCGTATGTCGTCCCAGCCCAGCTCGAGGCGACGACGCGGAAGTGATAGGTGCCAGGTGCGAGACCAGTGATGGCGCGGCTGACAAAGACGTTGCCGCGGGCCGATCCGGCGCTCCCACCGCTCGAGGTTCCGTAGGATGTCGTGGGTCCGTATTCGAAGTAGTACGTGGTCGCGGCGCCATTCGGGTTAACGGTGCCATGCAAAGTAGCGCCCGTTTCGCTCACGGCCGACGCAGGTTCTGTCGTGGCCGCCGGCGCCATGAACGGCCCGTTGGGCGTGCCCCAGCCCGTGGGTCCATCGTAGCCGACCAGGCCGCTACAGAAGTATTCGTCTTCAATGGGCGGAGTGCATTTGCCGTTGCTCCCATGCGTGACGTCGAAAAGCGCGCCTTCGCTGCCTGCCAGATAGAACGCTTCGGCGCCCAGCGACCTAGCGGCTCGACTGGAGAGCGCCTCCACGCCAGCGAGGAAGGGCGCACCGGCGCTCGTGCCCCCGGAGTTGTACCAGCCTGCCAATTCGAACGTGTCGTATACCGACAGCGGCGATTCCGTGCTTGCGTCGGCGGACGCGTCGCCGACCATCCTGTGCGCGCAAGCTTTGTCGCTCTGCCATCTCGGCTTTTGCTCGTACACGCTGCAGCCGCTGCCCGTGCCGTCCCCCTTTGCGCCGCCTACCCCGAAGCCCCAAACTTCCTCGCTCCAACCACGCGAGCCGAGTGCTTTCACGAGCTTCGTTCCTCCGACCGAGATCACGTATGGTGACGAGGCGGGCCATTTCGGCTGGCCGACATAACCACTGTCGCCGCTGGCAACGGTGATCGGGATGCCTGGGTGGTTGAAGTGGCTGTCGTTGACCGGATCTTCAGCCGATTCTTCGCCGTCCCAGCTGTTGCTGATCTCCGTTGCCCCCATCGTGGCAGCGCGGTCCTCGGCTGCAAGGAGGTCGTTCGTGGAGGCATTATTCGCCTCCACGAGCAGGATATGACACTGCGAGCAGGCGGCCGAGACCGTGTCGACGTCGAGCGATATCTCGATGCCCCAACTAGGTTCGCCCACTGGATAGTTGGTGGTTTCTCCGTTCTGGTTGACCTTCTTGAAGCAGCCGTTAGCTTCCGTGCACGCCGGGAGTCCGTAAGTACTGCGGTAGACGGCTAGATCGCTTTCCGCGTGTGGGTCGTTGTATGCGTCGACGATCGCGACCGTCTGCCCTGCTCCGCCCGTTTCGGGAAGGTTGTACGCCGAGCGCAGATCCGCGGGAGCGAGGCCCCCCAATTTACCCGTGCCTTCGAGTTCGTGGCTCACCGCGTCGGCCGACCCGGCCGCAACGGTGGGCACCCGTAGGGACTCGCATTCCACATGGTGGGGCGTAGCCTTGGCGCAGACCGCGGATGGATGCGCCGTTCTCGACAGTGCGAAGCGCCCTTGCGCGCGAGCGGCTGGGGGACTCAGGCATCCCAGCAGGGAGACGGCGAGCGCCACCAGGTATGCGACACGAAAGGGCGTTTGCCGCCTCGAATGCGACCGACAATCTTGCCGAGCAACCATTACTTCCTCCTTGCTTGAAACGCGGGCGGGGTGCGGTCACACACGTTGGCACTGTCTGTGAAAGGGTGCATCACCTGAGTGACAGCAGCGAATGTACAGCGGCGGACCGTAAGCGTTCAAGCTTTCACATACGTTCGTCGCGCGTGTTGCTGTTTGAAGGGTGGTGTCGAGAGGTGGGTCTGTCAGTGAGTCGTCCGTTGGTCGCGTGCAGTCGGATGGTCGTATCCGTCTGAAGAGCAGCAAGAACCTGCATGCCCAGTGGGGAGAGTGACCAGGCGTTCGCCGTTCCTGGCCGGCCTGGGCGCTTGGTGAGAACCCCCACCCGATGCAAGCGTGCTAGCAGCGTTGAGATGTGCGTGTCGCGGAGGATCCCGACGGCGTCGGCGAGTTGCCGGTTGCTCGCCCCCGGGTGCTCGGCGAGGTGGCGGAGGCACTCGCGCGCCCGGTGCGCTCGCGCGTCACGCAGCAGGCTCGGTATCGGCACGGATTGACCATCCTCGCCGTCGGCGTCAGGCGAGCGTCGGGGGCACTCGCTGTGGACGGCCGCGCGTGCGAGCCGGTCTCCCAGCTCGATCTCCCGCGCGGCCGCCTCGGCGCCGAGAAAGGGTGTCGTGATGAGACCCATCAGCGGTCCGAGCAACGTCATCAGAGGCTCGTCTCTGCCTGTGAGCAGGTGGGTGCGGAGCACTCCCAGAACAGACTCCATCACGCCTGTCGCGACCAACGGGTGCAGTTGCGCAGGCTCGGCTGGCGTCCAATGCGCCGCGATCGCTCTCGTGAGCGCCGCCAGATGGCGCTCGCGACGCTCGAGCGCCCATGCGCCTGCGGCGAGCGTCTCGACGAGCCACACGCGGGCAACGCGCGGCTCGGAGTCAAAGAACGCGAGGAGCGATGTGAGCGCGGCGCGCACTCCCTCGCGCCAGCAGTCCTCCCGCTCGAACGCCTCTGCAATAAGCACGGACGCGTGTCGATAGCCATCGTCGATCACCGCCAGGAAGCACGCCCTCAGGTCGGCGAACGCTTCGTAGAAGGTGCTCCGGCCGACCCTCGCCCGGGCACAGACGGCGGTCAGCGTCGTATGGGAGAAGCCGCGCTCGTACACGACGAGCACCATCGCGTCGAGCACCCGTGCACGCTGGTCCTCACCAGCGGCATGCCAACAAGCACGCGTCATGCGAGCGCTTCTAGAGAGCCCCGCCCGACGCCGCGGGGCGCGAAGGCGACCGGGGCCGTCACGGCGCTGTTGGAGGTGTCGCCTTCGGCGGCCACCGTCGGGCCATCGGCGACGAGGCCGACACCCTGCAAACCAGCGAGCGAAAAGCGTGGCATCTCAAGGGCGTCTGCTGATCTGCGCGCCGGGCCTTCGGCACGACGCCGGGGCCTATTTCTTGGCGTGGTGTGGCTTGGCGCGCTTGCGTGCGTGCTTGGGCTTATTGGGCTTCGGACATCCGGTGATCGCGATCGCGGTGGCTTGGCGGATGACCATGCCGTTTTGGGCCGCGATTTCCGTGGGCATAGCGAGGCTCGCGGGAACCTTATGCTTTACGGCGACCTTGACGCGCTTGTTGCGGCCGTGGACGCGGCGCGTGACGGTCTTCTTGGTCGTGATGGTGCGGGTGAGGGTGCAGAGGTTCGCGTTGGCGGTCAGCGCCGAGTAGGGGCCTTGCGGGAGCGTCAGTTCGAAGCTCGTGACGGGCTGGTCGGGGACCTGGTGGAAGGTCGAGCTCGTGATGCCCTTCTTTGAGATGAACGTTTCACCGTGCAGGTCGATCGTGATGCCGTAGCCCTGCAGGACGATCACCAGTTCGGGGAACTTCGCGTTGCCGAAGGAGACGAAGTAGGCGGGGCCGGTCAGCGGGACCGGGAGGATCGGCGTGATGGCCTTCGCTTGTCCCACGATCGATGCGGCGGGACAGGCGGCGGGGTTGGCTTCGAACACGCTCGCCAGGCAGGCCTTCTGCAGCGTCGTGAGCCGCGACGGGAGCTGAACCGGCAGTTCGACTTTGACGGCGTGGATGTTCGCCTCGCTGCCCTGCGGCGCAACGGGGTAGGCGATGTCGACCTTCAGCCCGGCACCGGCGGCTTTGGAGGTCTTGCCGGTGACGGATGCCTTGAAGCTGGGCCTGAAGGCGAGGCTCGCGCAGTCCGCTGCCTGGAATGGGCTCGTGACGTTCACGGGCTGCTGGTCGGCGGGGTTGGTGAAATCGGCGCCGGCGCCGTCGATCGTGTTCTGGATGTGCATGTGTTCGCAGCTGGTGGGGTTGATGATGAACTTGGAGCGGTCGATGTAGGCGCGGATGTCGCGGACGTGCACGACGATCCCCCGGATGATGTGCGGGATCGGGTCAGAGCCGCTGGCGTCGACTTCGACCTGTGCGGTGATCGGGTTGATGCGAAGAGCGAAGCGGATCACGACGGTGCCGAGGTCGAACGGGCCGACGGTGGCGGAGGTGATCGACACCAGCGAGAGCGGGGCGCCGTGGTAGGGGCCGGCGAGGTAGAGTCGACCGGGGTTCTGGGCGAGGACCGGGCCGACGCCCGCGCCGACGATCGTGTGCCCGATCTGGCTGGCCGCAGGGCAGGACGGTTCACTGGTCTCTTGCGCACCGGTGCGGACCGGGGACTTGGCGGCTTCGATCGCGGCGTCGGGGCAGAACGGGATGCCCGACAGGTTCCCCGTCAAGCCCGGGGGCATGATCGTCGAGAAGCGGGTGAGCTCCTGTTCGCCGTCTTCGCGCACGATCCGCAGGTAGAACGGGCTGTAGGAGCCGGCCGCATTGTTCTGGGTGCCCGTTATCGCCTGGGGGTGAAACGGTGGCGTTCCCCCCGACGGACAGGGCCCTTCGTGGACGCCCTGGGTGATCTGGAAGGGCTGGCTGTTCACGAGGCGCGGTTCGAGTGGCGCCGACCACGGGGTCAGCGCGGCCTGCACGCCATAGGCGCCGCAGGTCGGAGGGCTGGCAAGGGGCGCGGTCGCGCCCGGGCGGAACTTCAACGTGAACTTGCTGAACGGCTGCTGGGGGTTGTCGAGGAATGTCGTTACGAGTTGGCCGGTGACGGGGTTCGGTTCGACCTTGCCCGCGACTTTGATCAGGATCCCGCGTTCTTCGTCCTTGGCGACCACGTACAGGGCGAGCAGCGAGCCGCCCGGATGCCCCGGTTCGGCAAACGCCGGCTCGTTGTCATACGGCGTGGCGATGTACACCGCTCCGGCGATCTTTTCCGCGAGCAGCGGCGTTTCGATCTCGATCGAGCCGATCTTCGATTCCTGCGGGCAGCCCGCTCCCGGCGGTGAGGAGGACGTCTCCGATTCATACTGCGCGAGGGTGCACGCCCCGAGCCCCGCGGCCAGCGACGGGTTCGCCGTCAGCCCTTCCGGGAGAACGACGCGCGCGTCCTTGAGGTTCGCCGTCGCGCTCGTGAACTGGTTTTCCCACGTCTGCGGGACCACGAGCGAGACTTCAAGTCCAGTCGGGGATTCCGCCGAGCGCGTACTCGGCTGTGCTTCAAGCGAAGGTTCGAAGGCGACGCGTTCGCACCCCGTGATCGGGCCGGCTTGCGCGCTCGCGGCCTGAACATTGCCCGGTTCCTCCCAGGAGTAGGCGGTCATCGTCGCTTCGAACGCGCCGCAGCTGGTGGGGTTCGCGAGAAACGGCTTCGCGGCGATCCCCGCTTCCCGTGGTTCGCCGAATTCGTTGCGGCAGACCGCCGGGTGTTCGCCGAGGCCGCCGCAAATCGCGCCGCGCTGCGCGTCGTGCTGATGCGCCGCCGGGATTCCCCACACCGTGAAGACGACGTTGTGCGCTTCGCCGACCTTGACGATTTCCGGCGTGGTGACCGTCAATCCGGTGTCGTCGGGGCGCACCTTCACCTGCAAGATCTGCGTGAACACATCCGCGACCCGGAACCCCAGCTCCGCCGTGACACCGAAGCTCGTCGTTTCCATCATGTAGACGGGCTCGGTCAACTGTTCGGGCACGGAGTGCGCTGGCACGAACACTTCCAGGCTGACCTGACCAACCTGGCTCGCGAGCGGGCACGCCGGCAGCCTTCCGAACTGCGTCCCCGGCTGCGTGGCTAGCAGCTGCGCCTGCGTGCACGTCGGTACCGCCGTGCTACTCGCGTCAAATCCCGCCGGCAGATTCACGACGATGTTGCGCGGGTCGTTGAACGTCGCGCCGCTTGTTTCGTGCGCGAAGTCGAACGAGGTCACCCAGTCGGAGTGCGCCGCCGCCTGGCCCGCGGCGGGAGCGAAGTGAAACGACCCCGGCACAATTTCAAAAGGATGTTCACTCGGTCTCCCAAACGCCGAGCCGACACCCAGCAGGAACACGGCAACGGCCAGAGCGAGCGCAGACGGCAACGTGCGAGACACGCGCACCATCATGCAGCCCTCCGCTTGCGATACGTCCCCGTACCGTGTCGCGGGCGGTTGCTCTTCTTGCCCCTGCGCTTCGGCTTCGCCTTGCACTTGCGTTTCGCCCTTGCGCGTGTCTTGCACTTCTTAGACTTGGGCGCGGGCTTGGTGTTCCCAGGCGGGGCCACCGCGGGAGCCAGCGGAGCCACCAAGTTGCCTGCGCCGGCGAAGGTGAAGCTCGAGGGCGTCGCGTCATTCGGCGCCGGCGGCGGCGTCGAGCACGCATCCCCTTCGCATTCCACCGCACGCGGCGGCGGGCCGGCGAAACCGCCATCGACCCGAACATCGTAGATGTCGCCCGAGGTGTCGTTGTCCTGGGGCGAGAGCTTCGAACGCGTGTAGATGAACACGTCCCGCCCTTCGTGCGCGCTACCCAACAGCAGGTTCAGATAGCCGCCATGCCCATCCGTAATCAGCGCCAGACAACCCTGCAACCGTGCACAGCCATCGACACCGTCGCGTCGCCACTCATAGACGTCCGTCGAGGGAGAAGCGCGTCCGCCGACGTTGATGAATTCTTCACCCGCGCCGCCGGCGGGTTCGTTCGGACCTTCACCTGGGATTTCCAGATCGGCGTCCTGGGGCACGAGCGCGGCGATCGTCGTGAAGAACGCGAAGTCGCCGTCGCCCGACACGGCGCTGTATTCGGGCAAACCGCCGTTGATGTCCGGGAGGCCCTGGACACCGTCGAGGTAAGCCGGTTCCCCAGGCTCCGGGTCAGAGGACGATGCGCACGAGATGCACTGAACGAGCTGCTCGACCCGGTCGAAGCGATACACCTGGCCGGCGACCTGCGGCGGTACGAAGTTTTCGAGTTTCGGCTGTCCCTTGAACAGTCCGCCGCCTGGGAGTCCAGCCACCTGCCCTTCCTCGCAGACCGGTTGCGTCGGCGAGCACGCGAAGTACGTGTAGCGAGGGTGCGCAAAGGCGCTGGCGACGTCGGGTTCTGTCTTGAGCGGGATGCCGAGCAACGCGAGTTCGTGGGCGCTCGCCATTTCTGCGGCCGGAGGCGGTTCGGTTGTACGGGCTTCGGTGTCGTAGCCGACGGCCTGGCCGGCGCTGTCCTTGAGCAGCAGGCGTGTGCCCTGGGCGTTGGCTGCACGGAACTTGTACGCGCCGATGTCAAGCGTTTCGCTGCCGTCGAGGCGCATATAGAGATGAGCGGGTTCCGAGCAGTTTTTGCCCGCGACGGCTTCGAAGAAGACGCGCGAGCCGTCGGCCGAGATGCTATGGGCCGAGCTCAGCCGGTGATTCTGGGCGCCTTCTTCGCCGAGCACCATCCGCGCGCCGCAGGAGCCGATCGTCTGCCCTTCGCTGTCGACGTTCAGCTGGCGCAGCTCGCCACCAGAGTATTCGTACAAGTCGAACCCGCTTTTCGTGGGGGTCACTTCGTCGAGCAGCGTGCGGTCGGAGCTGGCCAGAACGAGCTTGGAGAAGTCGCCCGTCGCGGCGGCCCAGCCTTCTTCCCTCAGGACCTGGGCACGGGGAACGGACGCGACGGTGGTATACGGGCCGCCGGCCGGCCCTACCTCGTATTCGATCTCGGGCGATTGGCCGAGATCGGAGGTGTCGTACTGCGATTCAAATGCGACCTGGGAGAGGTCGGCGCTGTAGAGCTGCGGGATGATTTTGCCGACGCCCGTCTGCGGCTGCGGAGCGCCGGCGCGCATCAGCCAGCCCGCGTCGCCGCGGGAGAAGAAGTAGGGGCTCTGGCCCGATCCCGGTTCCGAGCCGAAGCTCACCGCCTGGCCTTCAAGGGCGGCGTGTTCGCCATCTTCGCCCACTACGACGGCGGCCGGGATCTGGAAGCGATAATGGAACAGTTCCTGGGCGCCTTCCTTGTCAAGCGGCGTGAGCTGCTCGTAGGCGCGACAGTCCGGGAGAGCGGCAGAGAGACCGGTGCGGAACGGTTCATTCGGGCAGGCGCCCGCTTCTGCGCCCGCCCCCGAGGCCGGCACGGTGAGCGACTGCGCAGCGCCGTCGATGACAGGGTTCCCCGGCGAGTTATTCGTCGCGACGAGACGGTAATGGTAGGTTTCGCCCGGCAGCAGACCCGGGACATCCTCGCCGACCATCTCTTCCTGGTCGCCCGAGCCGAGATCGACTTCGGGCGTGACCGCGGCGGCGGCAAACGGTTCGCCACCGCCTTCTTCGAACTGCTTCTGGGACACGTACTCAAAGTGATAGTGGGTGTCGTACCCCACCCCGCCCGCCTGGGTCGTCGCCACGGTGACCGAAGCCGAACCGGACGGCGCGAGACCCGAGGCGTCGGCTTCGATCTGGGGCTGGCTTCGTTCGCCCAAGGGGTCCTTTTCGCCTCCGAAGTACACCGTATACGGACCACCGTCGAGACCCGTGACCTGCACCAGTCCGTCTTCGGCGGCAAGGCCCGGCAAGGCCTCGAGCGCTCCCTGGACGGTTTCGGGTTTGGCGTCGAATGCGAGTGGAGCGGTCGTCTCACCTCTGAACGTCAAAGTGAAGGTCCCTCCGGTGGCATCTGCGAGCGTGACCATCTGTTCGGCGGAGGTGAGCTGACTGTTCGGGTTCACCGCCGCGAGGAGGCGCAGCGATTCGCCGTGGATCGCGTGCACCGCGAACGTATCGGCGGAGGGCGGGCCGGACGTTTCGAAACGCGCCGCGGCGCTTGTCGCGCCACCACAGCCCGAGGCGCATTCGTTTTCCGCCACCAGCCGGACGAAATATTCGGTTGACGGGCTGAGGCCAGTCAACACCGCGTCCAATTTGAAGTCCGTTCCGTATGGCCGCGCTTCGGCCTGCGCCTGGGAAATGGTGCCGGCCGCGCCCGCGATCGGACTCCAAGGTCCTGAGGAGGACCGCGCCGATTCAAGCCGCCAATGGGTCTGGGAGCCATGAGGTAGAACGTCTGCTCCGAGATGCGCGGCATCGCCCGTCACGTTGCGAACGATAGGCGGCTGCGCACCCGGCTTGGCTGTGCCGGTGGTGAAGGAACTTACTTCGTCGGCTCCCGCGGCAAACTTGGTCTGCAGCACTTCGCCCTTTTCATTGGTCATCTTCAGACGCACGAAGTACGTCGTTTCGGGGGCGAGGCCGCTGAGCGTGGCTTCGGGTTTGGCGAAATCCTCGGCGGCCGTGATCGTGCCCGTCGCGCCGGAGGTGAACGGTTTCCATGGGCCGGCGGCCGATTCGGCGTATTGGAAGGTGTATTCGCTGTCGAGGCCGTTCGTCTCCACCTTTCCGACGAATGCGGCTGTCGTTGCCGAGTCGGGGCTCGACGTGAAGAAGATGACCTGTTCTCCTTCCGCCACGCCAGTCCGGGGCACTTCGGGCTTGCCGGCGGGGAGCGTAGTGAAGGGGACGGTGTCGGTTGCTTCACCGTCGGCGTTGTTGGCGATGAAGCGCGCGAAGTACGCCGTCCCCGGCTTGAGATGGCGCAACGCGATCGGGGCGATCGCAGTTTCCCCCGGATCCCGGATCCCGAGGGGGACGATGTTCGATCCCGAGGTCGCCGTCGTTTCCCCGCTGTCGACGACCGTCCACGGGCCGCTTTCGCTTTCGGCGTACTCGGCTTTCCATTGCGTCGCGAGCTCGCCGTTTTCGAGTTCGACCCGGGTGATCGCGCGGGTCGAGTGGACTATCTGCGTTACCGGCGGTTTTTGCCAGTGCGGCCCTTCCGCTGCCAGCGCGGGAGCCGTGAGCACGAGCGACGCCGGCACTACCAGACCTGCGAGCGCCGCGACCCGCGCCGCACGCGTTCCACGCACGGCCGCTGAACGCTCGCAGATGCGGAGCTGGGCAGAGAACCTCCCTGCGAGCATCGCAGCGAACGAAGCATGGGGTGGCTCGGAGATCCTCACAACGGTTGCCTTTCGATCACGCATCGCCTACGGAGTGCGATCGGCCGCAGGCTATTCCGCGGTCACTGCCCAGGTGCCGTCGATCCACGTGGCGCCTTCCGCTCCAGTGAACGCGCTGATCCTGAACCCGACCGTCGCTTCCGAGACCGCGGGGATCTCGACGCCCGGCTTGGTGCCGGCAAGGACGTTGTGTTCGTCTTCTGCGAAGACGCAGAGTCGCCCTTCCGAAGCGCCTGGGTGTTGGTGGTTGCCTGTGCAGAGCTTGACCATCTGCCCGTCGATTTCTGCTTCGGGAAGGTTTTCTTTCGCTTCGCCTTCGCCTTCTTCCACGCCGATATAGAGCGCGCCGGGGGCCGCGTCTTTGCTTTCAAGCGCTGGAGCGACGGGCGGCGCAAAGCTGACAGCGGCGAGCGCTCTGCCGAAACCCGGGTTCGGCGCCGCCGCCGTGCCGAACGTCGAGGCCGCCCACACACCGGTCAGCGTCTTGCCCGCCGGCAGCGTCTGACCACCGAAGGTGCCTTCCTTTCCCTTTTCGCCGTTGCAGGCGAAGGTCGTGCCGCTGGCGGCGACAAACTTGGAGCCGCCTTCTTTGCAGTTGGGGCCCTTCGGCTCGACGCTACTGGCGACGCTCGCGCCCGGGCTGCCCGGTTTGCCTTCGGACCCCCCAGGGCCACCCGGACCCTGGGGTCCCTGCGGACCGGCGGGACCCCCGGGACCCGCAACGCCGTTCGCGCCGTTTGCTCCCCTCGGGCCGGTGGCGCCTTTCAGCGACTTGAGCACCTTCGGGCTGATCTGCTTGGTCGAGGTGATGAGGTAGTGGCCGGCGGCATACGCGCCGCCGGCCATCGCGAACACGAGGGCGAGGGTCGCGATCACCGTCGATGGCGTGATACGGCTACGGATTGCCTTGAGCATCGGTTATCTCTCCTCCTGGGAGTAGAGCGTGCCGGCGCTCGGCGCTACGCACGCGGGTCTGGGGGAACAACAAGAGCGATGGGAGGCGGTCTGCCGTCGCGGTGTGTCTAACCGCGACGTGTCGCGTGCGGTGTCTCGAGCAGCTTGGAGATCGATCGCGGTCGACGGCGATCCAAGGCGCAGGCGTGAGCGTGTGACACGGTCGCTCGTCGTGGCTCGCGTGCGCGAGCGCGAGAGACAATCAACCGAGCCGCCCGAGACCTCAGCGGCCAATCGAGACGGGCCCACTGCCACGGCGGCGGCGGCGCGCGTAAACGCCAGCGGCGAGCGGCCGCGCAGGTCGCGTCGCGTCGTGCCCTCGGGCAGATCCCGATGTCCCTCTCTCGCCACGACACGGAGGATCGTCTCTGAAAAGTGCGCTGTCTAGTCACGTGATAGAGGGTTCTATGCCTTGAGCAAATGGCGGGCGGTTTCGGCGCGCGCCGGTGGCCTCCCGGGCGTCACCCTCGCTACAGAGGGCGCCACCGAGACAAGGGGCGGGCGCCGCGGCTTGGGAACAACAGCCGCGGCGCCCAACTGGGAGGCTGAGATCCGGTGCGCCAGGACCAAAGGCGTGCCGGCGTCTCCTCGAGCGCCGTTTGAGAGGGGTCTGACGGCGGCGCACAAGCTGGGGGGGGGATCACGGGCATGGTCGTGCGTGGGAGGGTGAGTTGTCCAGTCAGGCGGTAGAAGGTTCTACTGGTTGTGCGGGCGTCAGGCTGGAGCCCGCGCAGAGGCGGCGGCTATCAGGCGACCTGCCGCCGCGAGGCGGCGGCTATCGCGCGACCTGCCGCCGCAGAGGCGGCGGCTATCACGCGAACCATGTTCGCGTGATGTCGGGAATGTTCGATCGACGTCTCAGACGTGCTCGAGAGCCTCTAGGCCGCCGGCCTCGTCAACGTCGCAGGCGACTTGGTCACCCCCTCGCGCGCGGCGCTGCACATGGACGAGCTGCTCGGCAGCCCGCTCGAGGGAATCGCGCTGAGCGCTCTGCGGGCTCAGCGCGAGTGGGGGCTCATCCAACGCCGGCTCGCCGTCCCTGGCCTTCGCCTGAGCGAGCTGTTCGCCCGGGTCAAACGCCGAGTAGCCGTCGCCAGTCCCGTTAACCGGCTTGTCGTTGGAGCCCCGTGCCCTGAGGTTGCTAGGGCTGCGCGACCGAGTACGAGCCCGCCGCGAAGAGCGAAGGCGACCTCGCCCCAATGGGGCGGCCTATTGCAACGGGGCGTAGGAGCGAACACCGTCTTGCGTCCATTCGAGTCTGCTCCCGTGCAGCGAGAGCGATCGACGATCGAGTCCCGGGCCGGAGGCAAGAACACGTTCTCCTGCGTGGTCGATGACGCGCAGCTCATACGAGCGTCGTTCGGTCCGTCCGCTCCTAGACGCTTCCAGCCAGCTAATGAAGTTTTCCGCAATCCACGCCACCGATCCGTCCGGCCTCACGACGACACGCTCAGCGGGTCCATCGCCGACATAGAGGTCGCCTGTCGCGGGCCCTGGTTCGCCCGGAGCGCCAGGTGCGTCAACGTTCCCACGATGTGGCCCAGTAGCAACCGCGTGGAGCACTCGGCCCGTCCTGAGGTCGCGGACGGCGATGCCCCACCTCTCGCAGTAGCACGCGCGGTACTTGGTGTCTTCTCCGGAGTCGGTGGCATACGCCACCATCGACCCGGCGAGTGAGGTCGTCCTTCGCCAGTTCGCGAGTAGGCACCCATACAGGCACGGACCGGCATTGTCTTCGTAGGCGACGATTTCACGGAGCAGTACGGGACGATGCCCTCGAGCACACGCCCGGACATCGGACCCTCGCTCGTAGCGCTCCGGTCCACGGTGGGAAAACGAGTACACGGCTGCCCGCGCGTCAGAGACCACGACACGGGCACCCCGCGGTGGGCATCGCACGGCGCTCCGAGGTGATGCCGAGGTCTGCACGGCTGCCACTCCGCTGCTCAGAAGAACGAGAACGAGTAGTGGGCCGACGCGCTGCATGCACCAGAAGCCTCGAACGTGCGCAGGAGTTGCTGAAGCAACGCCGCGAAACGTTCCGCGAAAGGTCCACTCGGGCACGCAGTGCAACGCGAGCAGGCATGTGGATGGCTGCCGTTCGCACGTGGGCATGGGAGATGGCGTAGATGTCTCGATCGTGTCCGAGACGTCGACCGGGCTGTCTTTGGAGCCTGCGACCTCGCGCTCTAGCTCGGCCCGCAAGGAGGGCCGTGGCCCGCTTCCGAGCAGAGCGAGCACGAGGATGCGCCGCAGGCGCACCTGACGCCTGGCGTGGGAGGTCGAAGCGACGCGAAGCCGGAGGCGGACGCTACGAGGGCTCGTGTGTCATGGCGCGGCTGTAGAGCAGCCTGAGAAGTCGTGCCTCGAGTGTCGCGTGGAAGGGACGCGGCGTTCCGATGGTGTGAAGCGTGATCAGCGCCCGCCCTGCTCTGAACGCGAGGAGATCCTGGTATCGACGCCTTGGCGGTCGGTAGGACGACGGTATCGCGCTCCAGCTCACCCCATGAATGCCCAACCCCGGCCTCGGGAGGGAGGAGACCTCGAGATGAGTTTCGCTGCCAGGCACGCTCGTGTCACCGTCACGCTTGAAACACGTTCGCGCGCGCGCACTCGCGAGCACCGAGAGCTCATGCTCCGCGGCGGCTTCGCTCGCGAATACGAAAACTACCGACCACGTCCCCTCAAGCGCGGGCGCAGCCGTTCCGACGCCGCGCAAGATGTTGAAGTTCGGCGAGCGAATGCCGACGACATCGTGCGAAGGCACGATCGTGACGCCTCTGTCACAGCGTTCGATCCGCGCGTCGAACGGGCCGGCGCTGACCGGGCGTTCGCGTTCGAGACGGACCGCGACTCCTCGGTCCCAGACACGACCAATGACAGAGCCTGGTACGTCGCCGGTACCCAGGTTGACGACCCGGGCGTACCCGGCGCTGGTGCCCGCGGCGCCGCTACCGGCCGAGGGGCTGCTGCCTGCACAGCCTGCGACGACGCTGATCGTGGCAACGAGCGCGACGGAGACGCCGGTGGATCGAAGCGATTGGATGCGCCTGAAGCGAGCGGTTGCCCGATGGGATGCGCGTTGCCGTCGCACGAACCGGTCCTCGACCCGATCGGCGGGCTTGACAGAAGTGGCGACCGGGTGAGCGGACGGATATTCGATCCGAGCCCGACGGCCAGCTCACCGTGCGCCACGCAAGCGCGTGCGGGTGCGAGCGGAATCTTGAGCGCCTGCCGGGAGACGCGCGGTTGCTGCTCAGCGTCTTTGGCGCGAACCAGGTTCGCGCGATGTAGGGGTCGGTGGGTCAAGGATGTCGGGAATGCCCGGCGAACGGGACTGGGGCGCTCGCTCAGCGCCCCGCGCGCGCGAACAGCTCGCTCACGCGCAGACCGAGGGCGCCCGCTACCTTGGCGAGCGTGTCGACGGTGATGTTGGCCTCGCCGCGCTCGATCGCGCCGTAGTTGGAGCGGTCGAGGCCGGCGCGGCGGGCAAAAGCTTCCTGGCTATAACCGCGCTCCTTACGCGCTGAGCGCATCGCCGTGCCCAGCGCCTTGTTGAGGTCCGACTTCTTGGCGGCCATGCGCCTAGAGCGGGCTGCCGAGCAGCTCGTCCATGTGCAGGGCGGCGCGCGAGGGGGTGACGAGCTCGCCTGCGACGTTGACGAGGCCGGCGGCGTAGAGCACCTCGATCGCGTCTGAGACGTCGATCGGCCTGTCCTTGGAGCCCGAGACCTCGCGCTCGAGCTCGGCGCGCGAGAACGGGCTGTGGCCGCTCGCGAGCAGCGCGATCATCACGATCCGCTGCACCTCATCGGTTACGGCTTTGCAGGGGCAGTGTGTACGGTCTGCGTGCATGGGAAGGTCCGTCCTTTCCGTGTCACGGCCCCGGGGCAGTTGGCGCTGTCGCCGGGGCCAGCTTGTCTTGTCGTTGTTGTCTTCAGGCGTCGTGCAGCTCCTGGGCGCGCACAGCCGGGCGCGTGGCCCAGACGTACTGGTCGAGGCGGTGGATCAGGCCGGCGCGCGACAGGCGCGCGAGCGGGTCGGTCGGGTCGGCGCCGAGCTCGCAGGCGAGCTCGGCCAGCGACCACGGGCGGTGGGAATCGTCTGAGGTGAGCGTCTGGAGCAGCTCGCTGTCGAGCTGGTCCATGCGCTCGCCCGGGCTCGGGCTAGGCTCCTCGTGCATTGGAGTTCACGCTCCTTTGCCACGGCCCCGGGGCAGTTCGCCGCTGTCGCCGGGGTCAATAGCGTTGTGGGTGGGTTTCTCCCTGAATACAAAAGGTTGCGGGGGGTGTCAAGGATTTGGGGGGAAGTTGGCGTGATCGCGCTCATGGAGCGCCATCGCGCGAACCATGTTCGCGCGATGGGGCGGGAGCCGGTGGCGTCGTTGTCGGCGGCGGGTGCGAGAGCTTGGCGGTCCACGTGTGAGAGGGCGTGGAGCGCGGGTTAGATGCCGTGGGCGCACACTGGGCCTCGGCGCCTAACAGCGGCACTGAAGAAGCCAGTTCGGGCAGCGTTCAGAGCTGCGAGGCGATCGGCGGCGAAGGCGCCTCGGCGGCGGTCGCACGGCGGCTGGACGAACTCGTCCGCTACGACCCTGCACACCGCGCTACAGACGCCCGAAGAAAATCCCCTACACGGCGAGCCAGAAAAACTTCGGCATCGACGACCTCCGTCGCTGGCGCGAACCGATCTCCCCGCACGAGAAGGAACTCGAAGCGGCGCTCGAAGGCGCCGAAGACTAGGGTACGGCCTCCCCGATCGAGCGCGTCTGGCGGGCACCTGCTCGCCGTCGTGCCAGGGCAGCTAGACCCTCTAGCGCCGCCGGTCCATGCTCGAGCTGTTGCGTATCGCCTGGTAGATGAAGCGCCAGCGCTCGGGCGTGCTCGGGGCGTCCCCGCGGAAGCGGATGCTCGCAAGCATCTCGACGTCGCTCGGAGCGAGGCCGTCCTGCTCGGCGAACACGCGCAGGCTGGTCGGCGGCTCGGTCACCGGGCCATTGATGAGCGGTCGGCCGAGCAACTCGGACATCGTCACACCGAGCGCCTTGCCGACCGCGTACAGCACATCCGCGGAGGGCCGCTTGTGGGAACCCGTGCCGTTTTCTAGCTCGGACAGGTAGCTGCGTGAGATGCGAGCGTCCTTCGCCAGTTGCGCGGCGGTGATGCCCTTCTCCCCGCGCTTCTCCCTGATCCGCCTGCCGATCGCTTTGGCGTCCTGGCGCGGCATCTGCGCTAGCAGCGTCGCCGCTGCGCCGGACGGACCACGGCGAGCACGCGATTTCCGTAGCGCCGGGCCTCAACGTGAGTCTCGCCCAGCTCGTGCGCGAGCACCTCGTCGAGGTTGGCCCTCTCGTCGACCAGCTCTCCCTCCCACGCGCGGGCGAGCAGAGAGCCCTCCCCGACGGACTTGTCGCGCAGCGGGAACGGCCAGTCGCCGCTCGAGGAGGCCCACTGGAGGCGGAGCTTGGGCGGACAGCTCAGCTCCCGGCCTCGCTCGCTGGGCTTGTTCGCGAGCCGGAGGTTGAGCAGCATCACCGGTTCGCGCGCGAGCCTGACCGTCGCCAGGGCCGTCGATTCGATGCTCGCCTGGTAGGTGCGCGCGAGCGCCTCGACCTCTTTGAGGCCTTGGCCGGCGGCGGCGAGGTCGCGTGCGAATTGCGCGCGCGGGAAGAGCATCTCGGCCGCGGCAATGTCGCAGAGCTGCTCCTCGCGCGTCTTCGGTCCCTTGCAGCGGTGCTGGCGGGCGCGCAGGAAGCCCGGTAGGAATGTGTGCCCGCCCTCGTGCAGGACCGTGAAGCGCCGCCGCTCGTGCCCGTCGCCGGCGCGCACCTGCGCGACGAGCCGGCCACGCTCGGAGAACAGCATCCCGGCCCACTCCTGGGGGCGGTAGCGAACCTCGTCGATTCCGCAGACCGAGGCGAGCAGCTCGACGTCCACCGGCGCCCGCGCGTCGGCGTCGCTCAGCATCTGCTCGCAGATCGCCGCGATCACCTGCTCGTCGCTGAGCGAGCTGTCCTCGGCGAGCACCTGCTCGAACAGGGACAGCTGGGCTGGGTGCGTGTTCGTGGCCACGACGGTCGCGTCGTCATTCTCGCACGCCGCCGCGATAGTATAGGATGTTCGCTACTACGAACTCTTGTTTGCCATTGTCTACTAAGGACGATGGCGTTCCCTCAACTCAAGATCGGAGCTGCCATGAACCGCCGTCCCCCCGGCATCGCCAATCGTCCGCCCGCTCATGCGCTCCTCTTCAGCCTGAAGCTGAGCACAGCCGACGCGCCGACCACCGAAGCCGCTCTCGAACGACTGCGCGAGGTGCAGCGCCAGGAGCTGCGTTCGGAGCTGCCCGCGCTGACGCCGGCGTCCAACAAGGAAGCGCCATCGCCGGAGACCGGCGAGCTCGGCGTCGCCGACGGCTACGACCGTGCCTTCCTCACGATCACGATCGGGCTCGGGCGGCGCGTCTTCGAACTGCTGGGCACCCCGCCCGAACAGTACCCGCAGGACCTCGAGGCGATCCCGTGGGAAAAGCTCGGTGACACCCCCGACACGGCCGAGAACGGCGACGTGCTCGTGCAGGCCTGCTCGGACGACATCTACATCAACGAGCACGTGCTTCGGCGCATCCAGGCCGAGCTGCCGGACATCTTCACCGTCGCGTGGGTGATCGACGGCCACCAGCGCTACAACACGCGCAGCGGGCGCGTCAGCCGCGAAGAAGGCCGGGCGCTGATCGGCTTCCTCGACGGCACCTCGAACCTCGACCCGCGGAACTCGGAGGAAGACGCCAAGCTCGTGTTCGTGGACCCGGGGGCAGTGGCGTCGTACCCGCCGCTGCCGACTCCGGCGCCCGGTCAGCCGAACCCCTACGGCGGCCAGCAGCCGCCCGAGTTCCCGGGCGATCTGCGCCCGCCCCCGGGTCACGAGCCGGAATGGGCCACCAACGGGAGCTACTGCGTGGTGCGCGCGAGCACGCTGGACCTCGCCCGCTGGGACCGGGAAACGCTCGGGATCCAGGAGCGCACGATCGGCCGCTTCAAGTACTCGGGGGCGAGCCTCGACCTCGCCGACGACGTAGCGGAGCTGCACGCCGAACCGGACTTCGCCGCCAACCCCAGCGACGAACGCGTCGCGCTCGACGCGCACGTGCGCAAGGTGAACCCGCGCGGACCCGGGGACGCGCAGCGTCGCATCTTCCGCCGCGGCTACCCGCTGATCGAGCCGCTCACCGGCGAAGCCCGGCGCGGGCTGCTCTTCATCGCCTTCGCCCGCAGCCTCTCAACCCAGTTCGAGTTCATCGAGCGCGCCTGGCGGCGCAACCCCGAATTCCCACACGCGGCTGCGGGCGTAGACCTGCTTGTCGGCTTCGAACACGTCCTCTGCGGGGGCTACTTCTTCGTGCCGGCGCTCGAGCACGCCAACCAGCCATGGAGCTGGGTCTTGCCGGCCGGCGCCGCCGGCGCCTGAGCGATACGGGACGCGATGGCACACATAGACGAACGCGACATCAACATCTTCACGGACGGCTCGATGCTCGTGGAGCCGCGCCGCGGGGGCATCGGCATCCGCTTCATCACAGTCGACGCTGCCGGCGCCGAGCACTGCGAGGACTACCCGCTGGCGGGCTACGACGGCGCCACCAACCAGCAGATGGAGCTGAAGGCCTGCATCGAGGCACTGCGGGCGGTGGTGACGCGCCGCGCGCCGATCCATGCGCGCTCCTACCGGCAGATCTCGATCTTTACCGACTCGATGTACCTGTGCAACGGCTATGACAGCGCCCGCTTTCAGTGGCACCGCAACGGCTGGCAGACCCGCGAGGGCAACCCGGTCGCGAACGCGCCCCTTTGGAAGGAACTGCTCAAGCTTGCGCGGCGCACTGGCCTGCGGGTCGAGTTCAAATGGGTCAAGGGACATCGCGACAGCGCGCACAACAAGGCGGTCGACAAGCTCGCCAAGGAGTCGGCCGGCCAGCGCACCGGCGAGCGGCTCGCAATCGTGAAGGTGCGGCGTAAGCACAGCGGGCGCCAAGTCGAACCCGGCAGCGTCGCGATGCAGGGCCAGCGCCTGAGCATCAGGATCATCACAGATCAGTTCGAGCAGGTGCAGCGCATGAACCGCTACAAGTACGAAGTTCTCTCCCGCGCGAGCCCCTACCGCGGCTGCGTCGACTGGATCTTCTCCGCCGAGAAGATCCACCTGAGCGCCGGGCACGCCTACCAAGTGCGCGTCAACGACGAGACTGCGCGGCCGCGCGTCGTCAAGGTCTTCCGCGAGCTGGTCGAGGTTCCGCAGGCAGCCCGCCGGTCAGCGGGCGCCTGAGCGAGCACGCCGGACACCGTGAGTGACTCGGCGCTCGCGGCATCCGACCCGAGGGCGGTCTCGTGGGAGCGAGGTGCCGGCTCCGGGAGCGCCCCATGAGGATGAAAGGACATCCCCCGTGCCCGCCCTGGATTCGCGCTGAGCGCGTCGCTGCGCCCAGCGCCCTGGTTGATGGGTGACTTCTTGGCGGCCATGCGCCTACAGCGGGCTGCCGAGCAGCTCGTCCATGTGCAGGGCGGCGCGCGAGGGGGTGACCAAGTCGCCGGAGACGTTGACGAGGCCGGCGGCGTAGAGGCTCTCGATCGCGTCGGAGACGTCGATCGGTTTGTCGCTTGAGCCCGAGACCTCGCGCTCGAGCTCTGCGCGTGAGAAGGGGCTGTGGCCGCTCGCGAGCAGCGCGATCATGACGATGCGCTGGACCTCGTCGGTTACGGCCGCGCAGGGGCAGTGTGTACGGTCTGCGTGCATGGGAAGGTCCGTCCTTTCCGTGTCACGGCCCCGGGGCAGTTCACGCTGTCGCCGGGGCCAACTTGTCGTTGTGGTTGGTGTTCAGGCGTCTTGCAGCTCGTGCGCGCGCACCGCCGTGCGCGTGGCCCAGACGAAGCCGCCGGAGCGGTGGATCAGGCCGGCGCGGGAGAGGCGCGCGAGCGGGTCGGCCGGGTCCTGGCCGAGCTCGCTTGAGAGCTCGGCGAGCGACCACGGGCGGTGAGAGTCGTTTGAGGTGAGCGTCTGGAGCAGCTCTGAGTCGAGCTGGTCCATCCGCTCGCCCGCGCTGGGGCTAGGCTCCTCGTGCATTGGAGGTAGTGCTCCTTTGCCACGGCCCCGGGGCAGTTTGCGCTGTCGCCGGGGCCATCAGCGTTGTGGGTGCGTTGCTTCTCCTTGAATACAAAAGGTTGCGGGGAGTGTCAAGGATTTGGGGGGAAGTTGGCGGGGAAGCGCTCATGGCGGCGCTATCGCGCGAACCATGTTCGCGCGATGGGGCGGCGGCGCAGGGCGCTGCGGCGGGATGCGGGGCTGGCGGCGGCACGAGCGCACACGGTGCTCAGTGCCGGTGTTGGGTCGGTCGCGGGATCCCGGGCGCCTCATGCGAGCCGGGCGCGGGGCCGGCGACGAGGGACCAGGGTCGTCCAGCTTCAGTCGCAGCACGGCGGAGTCGATACGGCCCGAATGCGGCGGAGTCTTCTGGCGTTGCTTGGAGCGGTCCTCACTGCGATCGGAGTCGCCAATCTCGCGGGTGAAGTCATGCACGGCAGCGACATTTGGCGACGGCACAGCCTTGGCATCGGGTTCTCGGTCCTGGGCGTGATCTGTGCCTGGAACGGTCTGTCCGCGCAAGCCGGCGATGGGCGTGGCCCGAGGACGATCTGGCATGGTGTGCTCTTGTTCGCCGTTCTGACGACGATTGCCGGCGTCCTATGGGTCCTCTCCCCCGCGTTGGCCGTTCTCTTCGCGACGATAGCGCTCCCATTTGGCCTGGTCAGTAGGGTCGCTCGGTGGTTCGGACCCGATTGAGCACCCGCCAGGCCAAGGGATCACGAAGCGCCCTTAGGCGCCGGGTTCGGCCCATTGCTCGCCGCCGTCGAGGCTTGGCGCGGTCGTCCGGATAGAACGCGCGTCGAAACGCGAACCCGGCGTGGGCGCTGCACCACGAGCGCGTTACGGGCGTTCCAGGCGGCGTCGGAGCGGTCGCCCGCGACGCTCATAGGCAGGTGTTGGGTCCGTGGCGGAGTGCTGGATAGCGGTAGAGCCGACGAGTTGCGCTGCCGATGTTGGCGCGGCATGTCAGGCCACGCGGCCAATCCGAGGTGACCCCAGGCGCCTCTGAGCGGGCCGGCATCAGGGAGCGCGCGCAGCGCGCCTTGCTTCAAGTGGATCCTTGCTCGGGGTCGATCCCTGCCGAGCCAACCGAGAGACGCTCACGACCAGGACCCACCAGCAGCTCCACCCCCTTAGAGCCCGACAGCTGTGGAGGCGAATCGACGATCGAGGTTGCGCCAATCACATTCGCGCCGCACCAAGGCGATGCGAGGGATGCGCGCGGTGCTAGCGATTCGCGGCGCAAGGCTCGCAAGGTAGCGCCTTCCACAACCTCAAGAATGCGATCGACGTAGCGGTCGGCATTGAAGCGCGCCAGAGCATCCTCACGCGCACGCGCGCCCCCTTGCGAGAGCTTCGGCCAGGGTCTCCGGCGCAAGCGTCCAGTTCACGGCCTCGCGCAGAGCGATTGGATCACCAGGCGGCACGATCAGTCCAGTCCGCCGATGGTCGACGTAGTCACGGACACCGGGTGCGTCTGTGACTACGACAGGCTTGCCGAGCGCGATGGCGTTGAGATAGCTGGCCTGTCCCGCTGATCGGCGCGCTGAGCAGGTGGTCTTGCCCTGGTTCAGAGCTACGAGCACGCCGGGCACGATCGAAACCTGGCTGGGCCTGGGCCCGGCTCCCTGCTCGATGGAGCTGAGCGTACTGCGCAGGCGCTATGCCGGAACCACGCTGGACCCCGGCGCGCCGTCGCTCGGTCTGCGGCTATTCGGCAAACACGTTGTCCGGACGGTTGCCGCTGATGAGCCCGTTCCACGCGGACCCAAAGATCAACGTCCCGGCACCGAATTCGTTTTTGCCGATGAAGACGCCGCCACCGCTCGTCCCAGCTTCGTTCATCTCGATCGAAGACGAGCCGACGAGTTCAAGAACGCTTCCGATGGCGCGAAGATAGACGCCGCCTCCCGCTCCACTAGCTTTGTTGCCCGCAACGAGCGAAGAGCCGCCCAAGGTGACCTTTGTGGGTTCTTCTTCGCTGAAGGCAATGCCCGCGAAGATGCCGGCGCCCCGGCTGGCGGTCACGTTGTTCTTCACCGATGCTTCGTCGTTCAGCGTCACGAAGGTGTGTCCGGATGCATAGATGCCCCCGCCTTCCTCTGATGCGGCGTTGGCTTTTACCGACGCGGAGCCTTCGAGAACGACTTCCGTGTTGTCGGACGCCCAGATACCGCCGCCTTCTCCGGTGGTCGAGTTCTTGGACACCGCGGAGGTCCCTGCCAACTGTACTGTCGCTTGAAAGGCGGCGATGCCGCCGCCGTGTTCTGCGCCCGTGTTTCCGGTAACCGTGGAGTTCGATAGGTAGATGGTGGCCCTGTCATCTTCGATACCGCCACCTTTGTTTCCTATGACTTTCGAGCTGGTGAGAACGATGTTGCCGGCGTGGCCTTTGATCCCGATGCCGGCGTTCTTGCTGATGGTCGAGCTGGTGATTTCTATGTTGCCGAGCACGGAAATCCCGGCTCCACTGCTACCGGTGATCACCGATTTGGTGATCGACGCTGAACCGGCCAACGCGATTCCAGCTTTGATGAGGTGGGAACTCACCATCTGGAGGGTTGTTTTTTCGGAACCGGAGATGTCGCCGGTCAGGGTGCAACGTTCGACGTAGAGCGTCCCACCTTTGGGAGCAGACACACCATTCGTGAGTTTCAGTTGCGTAAAGCCCACGGCGACGCCTTCGGTGACAGTGACCCTGCCGAGGAGCGTGGGCTTGCTCGTAAGACCGGCTGCGCGTTCGAGAGTCAGGTTCCGGTCCACTGTGGTTTCGCCCGCACAGGTTCCCGTAATCATCAGCGTGTCGCCTGCTTTCGAGGCGTTCACCGCGACTTGAAGGCTCGTGTAGCTCTGGCTCGTAGCGCTGTTGACGACGGTGCAGGTCGCCGCCAGGGACGCCGAGGGCATGACGGCGCCGAGCGTCAGCGCAGCCGCCGTGAGAACGAAGAGCAGGAAGCCGTGTAGGCCTCGGGGTCCTGCCTGGCGCGCTGCAATCTTGATCATCCCGCCTCCTCACCTCGTGTCTCAGTTTCCAGCCATGCCGACGGGTGGGTTATGAAAGTTTGCGAACTGCAAGCGCAGTTTTCTACCTCAAGCTAGCCTGCCACAAGTTTCAACCCGGCGCAAGATGATCTTCTCGCTCGCCCCGTTCTCTCGAATGTCAAGTCGGCCACGCTCTGCTTCGCGCTTGTCGGCGCAGCCGCCGAGTCACATGTGGCGCTCGCTCGCGGTTTGTCGGCTCCCACTCCGCCGCCGATGGAGAAGCGCGCGAAGCGCGCCCTTCGAGTGGATGCTTGCCGGGGCTGATCTCTTCGCGGCCTACCGAGCGACGTTGGCCTCGAGCCTCACCAGCAGCTCCACCCCCTCAGAGCCGAGCGGCGCACGAGGTGGATCGGCGATCGAGGGGGCGTCAGCGGCGTTCGCGTCCGCATGAAGTTCGCGCATTGCGGATCCGTAGACGGGCTTCCGGCCGCGAGTCGGCGCTGCTGGCGAGGGCAGGAGATACAGGCGAATCGGAGCTGGGCGGGGCGTTAGGGGGGCGCGGAGCGCGGTTGGTTCACGTCGACGATTGCTGGGCCTTGGCGGCTACGGCGGCACTGAGGGGGGAAGTCGTGCCGAGGTGGGACAGGCGCTGGTGTGACGTCAATCTCGGGCGAGCGCCTGCTGGGCCGGGATTCGCACGACCGGTAGTGCGCGGCCGTTGCCGGCACGCGGTGCAGCGCGTGCTCCTTAATGCGCTGGATCCGTCAGCCACTGTTCGACTTGCCGGCCGCGCTTGCCGGTAGAACGATCCCGATGTCTTGGCTCGCCGTGAAGCGCTCGGCGTGACAGCCGTTTGCGGGAAGCGTTATGAGCTCGGGCTCCTGGGCGGTTCCGCCCACGATCAGCGCGGAGACTTGTGTCAGATCGCATCCGGTGCCGAGCTTGTCGCGTAGCTGCTTGAGCGACGGGCGAGTTTGGCTGACGGACACATTCACCGGCGAAGGCGCCTGAAGCGTCGGACCGTCCTGCTGCGCCTTAGCCTTTTCTTGGCTTTCTACAGACGGATTCGCCGCCCATGCGAACGCAATCACGCAAATTGCCGTCACCGAGCCGGCGCCAGCGAGCCATCTCTTTGCGCTGGCAAACCGCTCCTGCACTTTGACAAAGAGCGCCATGTTCCTCAGGCGAGTCAAGGGGGCGCTAAGCGCCATCAAGCGTCCATAGGCGCGATCGGCGGCTGGTCCCTCCTCCTCGTGCTCGCGCGCCCTCTCGCGCTTGGACTGGTAGTCCTCGAGCGCAGCCGTGTAGTTCTCCTGCAGCTGAGCGACGCTCGCTGCTTGGCCCTTCAGCAGCGACGGAGTCGCAACGACCATCTTGTCGACCGTCGAGCCAGGCCGGAGATCGGATGGCTCGACCGTGACCGGCGCGAGAACCCGAACGACCTTGGCGATGGCGACAGCCACGGCGATCAGGGCGACCAATGCGGCGCCCATCGCGAGAGCCAGCCGGTCGTGATCCTCGATCTTGCCCAGGCTGGTTAGCTGGAGCCCGGCCAGGATCGCCGTGCCGACGGCGGCGTAAGCGCCGATGAGCCACTTCGCCGTGTCGCGAAGGCGATTGATTCCAGCCACCTCGGCGGATTCTGGCGGTGCGGCTTCAGACGTGGCAGCTGGCTTAGCCACTAAGGGTCGATCCTGAGAGTCAGATCGAGGTCGTTCGCAAGACCAGCCGACACCTCGTGCGCGAGGTCGTCCCGCTCGAGGTGGGCGGCATGATGAACGCGCACGCTGACCCGCTGACCAGGGGCGATGTCCCCCAAACCCATCGGTACCCCTGGCGCGAAATTGATCGTCGGCAGATCGGGCGGCTCTTTGTCTTTCCAGGCATCGGCGGACACACGGGTGTAGGGAAACGCCAGATCATCGGGCACCTCGCCGAGATCTCGCGCAACGATGACAGCACGTCTTGCCATGCGGCAAACTCTCCCCGGTGAACGCTCGCGGATCGAGCGCGACGAGACAACGCTACTCGCTCGCGATCGACAGCGCTAGGGGCTAGACAAGAACGCGTGGCGTGATTCCTTCATGTCAGCCGGTGCGCCCCAGGACGGCCCGAGCTGGGCACGCGTGTTTGATTGAGCGGTGTCGGTCTGGCAGACAGTGCCCAGCGTCGGAGCGCTTGGGCACTCGGCGCTGGCTTGCCTCTGGCTTCGGCCTCCCCTCCCCCCGTTTCTCGCCCCTTCTGTCTGGAGTCCCCCGGTCGCTCCCTCGGGCGGCGCTGGTCTCTTTGTTGTTCTCTATATCCCCACTCCTCTCGCAGTCCTCTTCCTCGTCTGTCTGATCTTCTTTTCCGTTCCACCCACGTCCGCATCCGGTTTTTGGTTCCTGACCTCGAACACCCTACGTTGAGGATGCGAGGTCAAGACGAAGCCGGGGCACTCGGGTCCGCGGTGGAAGCCGCGCTAACTTCTATGGGCGAGGCACCATGCGAACAGATGTCCGCAGATGCATGGACGCCGAGCACGCATGGCACGCGGGGGCGTACCCGCCTGCTGTACGGGCCACTCGACGTAACCTCTTGGTGGGGCCATGCGGCGGATGGGGTCGGTCGATACGTGTTTAGGCTTGGCCTAGGTGCCCCAATCGAACACACCGGAGAGCTGGTTCCGCCGCGAGAGGGTGCTCGTGAGCTTTCTCGCTGTCGCGGCAGCGCTTGCCGCTGTAGCCGGCGCAGTTCAATCGTGGGCTCTCGGTGCTGCGGCTGCGGTAGTGGGGCTGGCGGGGGCGATAGTTAGCGCGGGCTTCGCCGTGCGGCGCGCTCGACTCGAAGCGGATCTCGAGGCGGCGGAGCTGGAGCGACGCACTCGGATCCAAATACAACCAATGCGAGGCGTGAATCCGATCGATGTGGGTGTCGGTGCCGCCGCACAGACGGTTCTTCCAGGCGATGTTCTGCCGACCTATGTGAAGCGCTCGCTAGACGCCGACGCGTGTGCCGCGATACGGGCCGCATTCGAGGGCACCGGCCCTAGTGTGGTCGTTGCCGTGGGGCGCTCGAAGGTCGGCAAGTCGCGGACCATGTTCGAGGCGCTGCGGGAGGTGATCGGTTCAGGGGATGTGAGCTTCGTCGCTCCTACCGGTGGAGATGCCCTGACCTCACTAATGACACCCGGGACCTTGCCCGAAATGGACGAGAGGAGCGTGCTCTGGCTCGACGACCTAGAGGCATTTCTCAACGACGGCGTAACGCAACCCACGCTTCGCGAGTGGTGCACTCGCTTCCCAAAAAGCATCGTCGTCGCAACGTATGGCGGAAGGACGATCGGAGCATCGACAGCCGAGCTCACAACGATCGCAACTGAGGTGCTCCAGCAGGCCCGTGAGCTCCATCTCGTACAGACCACCCCGCGAGAGCTCGACCCGTTGCGCTCGAATCTCTCGCCGGACGTGCTCCGTTCAATGGAACAGCATGGACTTGCTGCCTATTTCGTTGCGGCGTCGCTTCTCGAGCGCAAGCTCTCAACCGGTCGCCACGAGGGGGAGACCGAGTGTCCGGAGGGGGTCGCGATCGTGCACGCCTCCGCAGACTGGGCGCGATGCGGGCGTACTGACCCAATACCCGACGCGGCGCTGCGCGAGCTGTGGGCCGATCACCTGCCGTCGCATGTGCCTGCCAGTGATGACAATTTCGCGGTCGGGCTCGCATGGGCCACGAGGCCCGTTGCCGGAAGCATTGCCCTTGTGGAATACGTCGCTAGCTATCGCGCATTCGACTATGTAGTCGAGGTAATTGATCGGTCATCAGCTGTGCCTCCGCAGCTCTCAACATGGGGGATGGCGATTCGTGGCGCCAGTGATGCGCAGGCTCTCGCCATAGCCGAGCGCGCCTACAGCTACGAAGCATATGAGCACGCGCTGACAGCGTCGCAGGTAGCGAGGAGTTCTGACGATGTCGAGGTGTCTGCAATCGGAACGCTCAATTGCGGCGTGATCCTCGGCACACTCGATCGACAGGAAGAGGCGCTGTCTCTTTACGAAGAGGTCCTGGGGATGAGTGAAGTACGCCCAGCGGTGTTCGCTAACGCGCTTCTTGGGCGGTCTGCTGCCCTCGGTGGATTGGGCCGCCATGCGGAGGCCGTATCGGCCGCGGACGAGCTACTGCACGGGATTGAAACCGCCGATCCAAGAGCGTTGGCCTATGTCGTCGCGCCAGCGCTGAGTAACAAGGGCGTTTCTCTGGTTGCTCTTGACAGATCCGATGAGGCGCTCTTGGCCTTCGACGAGGCCCTGTCGTATCTCCCAGATCGATCGGATCCCCGAATCCGCGAGGCAGCTGCAAGAGCGCTACTCCATAAGGGGACCACGCTGAACGACCTCGGCCGAGATGACGAGGCGCTCCGAGTGTTTGACGAGGTGTGCTCCCAGTTTCGGAGAGACGCTGCGCCGCAAGGCGTACGACGTCGCGTTCATGCGGCATTGATTTACAAGGGAGATGCGCTGGTGGAGAAAGGGTCGTACCAGCAGGCTCTCGACGCCTACGATCTCGCCCAGCAGCGGCTGCGAGATCCCTCCGAATCGCTCACGCGCGAGGCACTCGGGAGAGCCAGGATTGGACGGGGAAATGCACTCGTTGGGCTCGGGAGGCTCGCGGAGGCCAGAGCAGAACTGGACGACGTGCTTGCCGACCTGGGAGAGGACCAGGAGCCGGTCGTCCGACAGCTCCTTGTAAAGACCCTGCGGGCCAAGATGAATGCAGTAAGCGAGAGCGACGCGGAGACTGAGCTCGCCATGTACGATGAGGTACTCGATCGTCTCGGTGGTGCGGATGAGCCCGAGGCACGCGAGCTTGTTGCCACGGCGCTCGTGGTCCGCGGCTCCACCCTCGCCGTGATGGGGCGAGAGCAAGAGGCTCTTCTGGCTTATGACCGCGCCGTTAGCTACTGCCAGAGATCGTCCGAGCCTCTGCTCCGCGCAGCGGCAATCCTGGCGCTCAGTCTGAAGCTGTCGACCTACGTCAGCGCAGACCGTCACGACGACGCCGTGAACACCTATTCGACGGTGAAGGCGCGCCTCGGAGAGCCTCCAGAACTGGACGTCTCCGTCGAGACGGCCCGCGCAATCGTCGCCTTTGGAGAGATGCTTCGAACGCTCGACCGTTACGAGGAGACGCTCGCGGCGCTGGACTTCGTTGTCGAACGTACCGCAGACAGATCCACCGGCAACTCACAGCTCAGAAGTGTCGTGCGGCAGGCGTGGGCGGCCAAGGGCGAAGCGCTCGCGGGTTTGCACCGCTTCGATGAGGCCCTAGCCGTGCTCGAGCTGGTCCTCTCGGACGCGTCGCTGTTCGACGTCTCGGCGGGCAGGTCGTATGTAGGCCGGGCAAGCGCGCTCGGGGCCCTGGAACGCCACCAGGACGCACTCGCGACCTGGGATGAGCTCTTGTCGCGCCTGGTAACTCCGTCGAGCGGGTGGGCTCGCGAAGTGTATGCACGAGCACTTCTGGGACGTGGGATAACACTCGGCGCGCTCGGCCGGCACGCGGAGGCGCTTGACGCCTGGAACGTTCTGACGTCGAGTGACACATCTGACGGGGCGTCGCCGATCGACGCGCTGGTTGCTGAGGCGCTGTTGCGCACAGGGCTCCTGCTCAAACAGCTTGATCGTTTGCCAGAGGCGTTGTTGGCCTTCGATGAGATCAGGACACGGTCTCTTGGTGCGGATTCGCCCCAGTTGAGGACACAGACTGTCGAAGCGCTGGTTGGTCGGGGGAGCACGCTTTCGCAGCTAGGCGAGCTCGACGAGGCCATCGCGAGCTTTGACGAGGCGCTAGCTAGAGCCAACAACGAGGGCCATCTATCAGAGATGGTCGCCAGGGCGCTCGAGGGCAGGGGCACCGCACTCAAGGACCTCGGCCGTTACGCCGAGGCGTTGGTGTCGTTTGACCAACTGTTGGCCAATGTCGGCTCGTCGATGGAGCCGCCGGCCTGGGCAATCGCACGAGCCATGCTCAACCGCGGGGTCGTGCTTGGGGTCTCGGGCCGCACCCAAGACGCGCTTGCGACTTGGGATGGGCTGGTCGCCCGGTTCGGCGACTCGCCGGCGCCCGAACTGCGCGAGGCGACCGCGATGGCCATCAACAATCGCGCGGTTGCTTTGACGGCGCTCGGCCGCCCTGTGGAGGCCGTGGCGGCCTATGACGATCTGCTTCAGAGGTTCCAGGACACGAGCGACTCGGCGCTGCGGCCGCACGTCGCAACGGCGCTCCGCGAGAAGGCGTCGCTGCTATCTGGCCTGTAAGCGTGCCTAATCATAATTCGCATGTCGCGGCGAGCGACGGGTGAGCTTCGAGCCAGGTAGTCCCGCGACGGGCAGCTCTAGAGCCAGCGCGCCACCCCACCATGGTGCGAGCAGGTGCCGCTGCGTGATTCGCTGAAGCTGTAGGTGCCGTCTTCGCATTCGGCCGTCGCGCCGGCTGGCGCGCTCGGAGCTTCCTCGGGTCTGCAGACCCTGTTGCCGGCGGCGTTGACGTAGGTGCCGCTTGTGCATTCGGTTTCACCTTCATAACTTTCGGGTTCGCCGGATTCTGGTTCGGTCGGTTCTTCTTCGGGCGCTACGCCGCTCGGCGGTGGTTCGTATGTCGGCGTTGACTCCGGCTTCGGGGGCGTTCTGTAGTAGACCTGAGCGGCCCAGAGCGGGAAGCGGACTCGGGCCTGCCCGGACATCGAGCAAACCGTGTCGCCGCCGGATGTGCGGCACTGCACAGAGGGGGTGTGTCCCGTCGCCGGGCTCTGGGCCTCAACTTCGTGGTCGGCCGCGTCGCTTTCGCCGCCGCTGACATCGCGGGCGAACGCCCGGAACACGTTGTTCGCGAAGCCGCAGGTCGTGTGCGGAGCGGCGCTGATGTTCTGATCGCAACGGGTGTAGCTGGCCACGGGTTGGACCGATGTCGGTTCGGTCGAGGTCGCGGCGGCTTCCGGCGTGCTGGAGGCCGCGGTCGTCGGGGTGCTGCTCTTGCTGTGCGAACTCAACGCTCCGATGATGAGCGCGAGGGCCACGACGAGCCCCAGAAGCCTTTTCATTCTCCCCTTCCTCCCTTTCCGAGCCGAAGCTAGCAGAGATCCGACTGGCGGGACAGCTCCACGAATTCACTCTGCAGCCGACGCCCCGTGGGCTCTCGTCGTCGCCGACACCGACGAGCGACGCCAGCGTCGCTCGTCCTCAAAGCCCCGCCGCCTCCAGCGCCGCCCTCCACGTCCCGAAGTGCTTGTAGACCGTGGCCGTACATGGACGCTGCGGAGGAGCGCGGACCCAATCCGGGCCGGACGGAACTCGCCCTTGGTGCGCAGTCCAGGCGCGGAGGGCGTCGAGGACGTCCTCGCGAGAGCGCCGGATCGGGGCTGGGGCTTGCCTGCCTACAGCCCCGCCGCGTCAAGCGCCCGCTCCCAGGGCCCGAAGTGGTTGCGCACGGTGGACGCGCAGGGATGCCCGGGCCCCGCGCGAATCCAGTCGATCGACCGCGGCGGGTGCCCGTGCTGTCTGCTCCACGTGCGCATGCTCTCGATGATCTCCTCCCGCCGCCAGTGCTTGAGCGTGTATGCGCGCCTCGGCGTCGGCTGAAGCCCCGCCGCGTGAAGCGCGTCGACGAAGTGCCCGAAGCGCGCGCGCACGGTACACGCCGATGGGTAGCCGGGCGGCGCCTGCGCCCACTCCATGCTGCGCGGCGGGCGGCCGTGACGCCTGCTCCAGCGGCGCAGCGCCTTCAGGATCTCAGGCCCGCTCCAGGAGTAGGGGCGGTTCGAGTACACGGGCTCGAGCCCCGCCTTGCGAAGCGCCCGGTTCCAGTCGCCGAAGTGCCGGCACACGGTCCAGGCGCTGGGGTGCGCTTCACTCGCAAGCTTCCACTCGTGCTGGGCGGGACTGTGACCGTGTCGGTCGGACCACGCTTGCAGCACGCCGATCATCTCGGCCTGCGCCCAGGCGTTGCGGTGCGCGAGCTGGCGATGCCCGGCCGGCGCGAGGCGGCTCCAAGCAGTGCGGTCGATCCGCACGAGCGCCGGCGCCGCGAGCCCGTCGGCGTGCCGGCGCCTGGCCTCGATCACGACCGTCGACTCCGATGCGCGGAGCGAGATCGCGCCGAACCAGCTTCTGAGCAGCCGGGCGAGCTGATCGCTCTCGGTCCGCGTCTGCTCGGTGCGCCCGTGCGCCTCGCGCTCGATCCAGTCGCGCAAGCTCTGCGTGTCCGCCAGCTCGCGCGCGCGGCGCTGAGAGCCGACGACGTGCGCAGACAGTGCCGTGTAGGGAGAGCCGGCGCCCTGCGCGACCGCCTGCGGTGGGCGTTGGCGCTCGCCGCCGCGTGCTTCTGCCACGGCCACGACGTAGGCCGGGACGTGCTCGTCGCTGTCGAGCAGCACCGGCAGGCTCGCAATCAACATCGCCTCGGCGACGTGCGCGTCGAGCGGCGGCGCGTCACACTGCGCGCTGCCGCGATGGTCGCGATGGCTCGCGCACACGTACGCGCGCGAGCGCGAGCCGTTCGGCAGCGGGCGGCGGCTGCAGATCCGCAGCACCGCGCCGCAGCGCCCGCAGCGCGCGAGGCCTTTGAGCAGGTAAGCATCGAGCGGTCGGTTGCCGTGGCGCTCGCGTGGCCTTGCGAGCCTCGCCTTGATCCGCTCGTGCTGGCGCTCTGAGATGTAGGCGGGCCAGTGCCCGCGCGCGAGCACCTCGCCGTGGTAGGTCGCAAGCGCCGCGTAGCGCGGGTTGTGCAGCAGGTCGTAGACCTTGGTCACGTCGAACGGTCGCGGGCGGTCGCCGCGCTTGGCCGGTTTGGTCTGCCAGCCGCGGTCGTTCAGCGTGCGCACGATCTGACCGCAGCTGCGCCCGCGCAGCGCCAGGCGGAAGATCAGCTCGAACAGCGCTCGGCGCTCGGGGTCGATCACCATCCGCTTGCGCAGTTCGCCGTTCTGGTCGAGCTCGCGGTGGAGCTTGTAGCCGTCGGGCAGGTGCGCGACGAACTGCCCGCGCGCGATCGCGCGCTTTCGCCCGGCCTGGGTCGCGATCGCTTTTCGCTTTGAGTCCTCGTTGTTGCGCTGGCCGGTGACGACCGCGTAGAGCAGGTCGCGGAAGGTGTCCGGGTCCTGCAGCGTGCGCACGCGCACGTCGTGCTTGAGCGCCCACAGCGCGATCTCGACGGTGTGCTTGGCGGCCTTGCCGTCGCCGCGGGCGATGCGGTCTGAGTGCTGGGCCCACAGCTCGGCGACGCCGTGCTCGGCCGCCAGGTCCTCCGCGTGCTGGGTGGCATCGCGCAGGCCGGGGCCGCGGTCGCGGCGATATGCGGAGAAGGCCTCGTCTTTGTACTCGTCGACGAATCGCCGCCGCGGGTCTGACTCGATCGACTCGCGGCACTCGCGCAGTTGCTCGGGGATCGAGCCGCGCTTGTCCTCGGTGCTCTTGGCCGCGTAGATGACGCATGGGATCGCGGCGACGGCGTCCACGGTCTGAGACTAGCTGTCTGAGGCGCTCTGCGTGGGCGGAGGGCTCGTAGCCTCCGCCGGCCTGCCGTCAAGGCGGGCCTTCGGCCGCGCTGCGCGCGCTCCTGACGGAGCCGCCTTGACTGCGAGCCGGCTGCGGCTGTTTGGCTCTTAGGTCCGGGCGGGGCCGGACCTGACACAAGACAGACTCCTTGAAAGTGGTCGGCACAGCCGACCTAACCGATCAATGCTGGAGTCGGGGCGGCCAGTCAAGCGGCAAATCTGTGTACCGCGTCGCCGCACACAGGCTGGACCGACGGAGGTATTGCCGAACCGGCTACCCCCTCACGCTCCCGCCACCCTTTCGTCGCAGGCCTAGTCGCAGAACCGCATTTGCATCGCGCAGTTCTCTAGCCAGCCGAGCCTGCCATTTGAGAGCGTGCGCCCTTCGGACAGAACACGCTTGACTCACACAACGGGGGACGTGGGTGCGCGATGGTAGTAGTTCCAGAACGTCTCGCGAAGGAGCGCATCATTGGTCTGTAGCCGGACCACGCTTCCTGTAAGACGCTCTCTGAGCCGAAGATATCCGCTCTTCGGCTGGTCAATTGAATACTCCATTTCGTTACCGAGTATCCGCCGGATCAGCTCAGAGACCTCGTCGGGGTCCGTGGCCACCATGGCTCCGACCGCTACCCCAGTGTTGAAGTCTATGAGTCGACTGAGAGGATGGACGTCCCGGTAGAACTTCTTTCTGTACTCGGCATCACAGTAGAAGATCACCGGCTTGCCAAGGCTGAGCGCCATGGCAGCCTCTGCGTCCTTACCGTAGCTATCCCTGGTTCCAGCGAAGTAAACCAAGACCTTCGCACACTTCACCATCAAGCACTCAATGAGGCCCTTATCCTCATGTCCATCTGCGGCACTCAGGGTCGGGTCGAAATACCGAAGGTTCAGGGACTTGAGACGATCGTCGTTGAATACATGGTCGCAAAAGCGGGCCATTTCGCGGAAATCATCGCGCGTTCGCATGCTTGTCGCGACGTATACGTCGAGATCGTCTATGCGCGAGAGATACAGTCGCGTATTTTCTAGCGCGACCGTCCGCGCCGCGCTAAACCGGGTCGCGACGGCATGCACTTTGCCCTCGAGAGCCTGTAGCTCATCTATATCCTCATCGAGGAGCTCGTTAGCCGCAAACAGCAACTGCTGCTGCTCCTCGGCGTAGTTGTCCTTGACGTAATCGCCGTCAAGCAGTTTCTGGATGGTCGTAGCCCCTCCCCCCCGGGCTACGTGCTCCTGAAAGGCAGACTTCAGAACGTTGGCAAGGTCGCAGTCGCCCGCATTTGCCGGGTCGAAGGACTTGCACGCCATCTCGGAAATGAGATAACGATCGTCCCGCGCGATCTCTCCAAGGGGCAACGCTGGGCCTCGTCGCTCAAGCGCAGATGTATCGAGCCGACGTTGCGCGAAGAACCGACCTAGCTCGCTCTCGTCAAGCTCGCGAAGCCTTCGATAGGCCGAACGAATGCTCCCAAAGAAGAGCAGCGCGTCGACGTAGAAGCGGTAAAGCCCCCAACGCAGGTGCTCGAGCGACCGAATGCAATCGACCCCAATCCACGCGTCTTCAAAGCCCTCTATCGCACGGACGTCGTAGGGATGGTGCGGCGTCGTGAGCCAGTAATAGCGAAAGAAGCCGTCCGAGAGCCCGGCCTCATGGGACAGCACTAGCAGCTCGTTTAGCTGAGCCCGCGACAGAGGTGCCGCGCCGAGCTCTGCGAGGCGTCGAAAGACTGGAGCCGGCGCATCGGAGGTGAGCCAGCTGTCGATGCCGCCAGTGTTCGATACGAACGGCGCGAACGCATCAAGGATCGCCGCCGCCTCGGAATCGCTCTTGCCCGAGGGGCCCGCGACCTGCTCGCGAGCGATAGCGTCTGCGGACGCGTGTGTGGCCTCCATATCTGTGGCTTGGCCCTCCAGAGGCTTAAACATAGCGAGTTCTGAGAGGCGCGTCCCAACAGCGCGAATTGTTCCCGCACGCTAGGATTGCGTGCCCATGTCGGCGAACCAGAAGCGGGTGCGCCTGCCTAGGCTTCGCCCAGTTGAGCAGGCCGACCCGGACGACAATGCCGACGCGGCATGTATGAGAGTGATCGCGTCAGTGAGACAGAAGGCGGATCGAAACGAGCTCTTATCGCGGTGGGGCACCGGATTGATCACGCTGGCGAGCGCGCTGATTCCAGTTTCGATCATCCTGTCGACTCAGTACAAAGAGTTTCTCTGGGGGAAAGCGCTGCCGGCCGCGCTTGCCGCTGCAGCTGCCGTGGCGGGCGGGCTGCTACAGATCGAGCGTCCCCACGAGAGATGGCGCCTGTACCGGGGCTACCAACGCGTCTTCGAGACCGAGCTCCTACGGTATCGCAACAACGTTGCTCCATACGACGCCGGAGAGCCTGAGCGGACGAGACGTTTCGTGGAGCGGCTAACAAGCCTCCAGCTTACACTCCACGACGACTGGAGTGGCCTCGTTCCGGTGCACGCCGATTCGTCTTCTCAAGTTCCGCCTCGCCTAACACAGCACCCGACCTAAGTGCCAATCTCACCGCGGGACGGGAGGACCTACGGCGCAGCACGGCCAGACCTGAGGGCATTTCTCGGCGGTAGGGGTACTCGGAGCTACGCGTCGCTCACGCCGAATAGAGAGCCTTGGGCCATCGGGATAAAGCGCAGCTTCTCCTTAATCTTGATGCCCCTGGCGTTCCTGCGGTCGATGCCACGCAGCCCAACAAGCTCCCGCAAGCACTCGTCATAGTCGTGGGTCTCCCAGCGGCCGAATTCCACGGGCGTGAACTGTAGATACACGTCCAACGCCGTCGCGACCCCCCGCTCTAGCCCCCAAGCGTAGATCGCATCGCGGAGCAACGCGCGCTCGCGAGCGCGCTCGTCGCGCTTCCACGTCATGTCAAAGCTCCCGTCAAAGCGCGCCGCGAAGAGGTTAGCCTCGTGCTTGGCTGCGATGTCGTTCATGAGATAGGTGCCATGCGCGTTTCGCGTTGCGAAGATCAGTCTATAGCGCGGCGGATCGTCGTATGCGTCGCGCATACGAAGCTCGTTGACGAAGGGGATGCCGCGCTGTTCGAGCTGCGCCATGTAGATCTGTGCGGCAGCCTGACAGCGGGCCTCGGAGCTCTTGAGCTTGTCGTTCGTAAAGCAGCCGCGCCACCAGGACGTACCGATGATCTCGTCAAGGTTGCGCAGCTTGCTCTCCGCTGCGCGCCGATCGACGTCGCGCCTCGTCGAGGCATGCAGGTTGCCCGCGATGCGCGTGAGCGCCTTGTCAGAGAAGTGGATGAGGAACTCGGTGATGAAGCCCTTGCGATGACCAAGGATGTAGTCGATGACACGCGCGTCCGCAGCTTGCATCCCAAAGGAGTCGAGGAAGAACAGCGTTGGGTGGCGGCCAACCGTGCCCAGAATCTTGTCCACCTCGGACTCGAAGCGTCCGTGGATGTTGAGGCATAGATCGCCAAACCCGGCGAGGTTGTGAGTCAGTCGCGCATAGGTCTCGCGATCCCTCTCCACGTTGATGAGACGAATATCGCGACCCTGACCGTGATGGTCGATGTTGTATTGATGGGCGAAGCGGGCCGCCACCAGGGGGGAACCGTCAACGCAGCGGTCGCTTTCGTCGGGCTCATACCGCCCGGCGCCCGCGAAGCCGTCGACTATGCAGAGGCGAGGGTTCCGCCATAGCAACTTGTACGCCAGCGGTTGGAGGTACTTGCCGTAGGCCTCTATCTTCAGCTTGGAGGCCTCGTGGGGATCGTCCTCAAAGAAGTCGCTGCTCGAAGGCGTCATGCCTCACGAGTCCTTGGTCTCGTCGCCGACGGTATGCGGCGGTAGATAGGCCATTATCCGCACGAGGCGGACGGACTCCTGCGTGAGCCCACGGCCTTGTTCAAGAGGGCGCCCAGCTCGTCCCTTCAAGCATCAGACGAGCGCCGAGGCCCCCGATGCCGGGTACTCGTCCCAGGTGCGGCCGTCGAGATCTCGCCCGCCAGCCTTTGGCGTGCGCCCACCGACCTGCTTAAAGAAGAACGCGGTGTCGCTCTCGATACAACGGGCGCGCAGGTCACGCACCCAATCGAGGTCAAGGCGGCGATGGCGATGCCCGGACTCGCCACCGGCGATCAGCCAGTGAATACCCGTCAGGTCGATGCCCTCAAGCGGGCCGAGGAGAGGCTCCGCCGATATGAAGCGGACAGCGGCCGGGATCGCACGCAGGGCATCAGCTCGGTCCACGAACCGACGATTCTCGACAGTGACGCCCATCCAGATGTTTGGATACCACTCCAGCGAGGACGCAAGCTCGGTCAGCCGGTCCTCACGCTTGGTCAGCACCTGGAAGGTGTGCCAGTGAGCTCGGCCCATCACGTCGAAGATCTGGGCGATGTAGCCCTCGGGGATATCCTCGTGAAACAGGTCGGACATCGAGTTGACAAAGATTCGGCGCGGCCGCCGCCAGTGTAGTGGCTGCTCGAGCCGCTCGGGCCATAGGCGAAGGTCAAAGCCCTGCTCGTAGTGATGACCAGGGACTCCGCGCCAGCGCTCGGCGAATGTCTCGGCATAGCAGTGTGCACAGCCAGGGGACACCTTCGAACACCCGGTCGCCGGATTCCACGTCATCTCCGACCACTCGATCGGCGTTGCTTGGCCCATACCGAACATCTTCGACGATACGACCGCGACGCCTGCACCTAGCTCGAGGCCGGCATCTTCTGACGCAAGCAGTCGGCTCCTCGATCGAGCGCCTGGGCCGCGCCGCACGCTCTGCAGCCCCATCGAAGCTAATACGTCGCGCAGTGCCTCACGTTTGGTACCCCAATGGTACCCTGGCGGTCCTTGTCACCGACCAGCGATCCCCCCAAAATGATCCATTTGCAGGCGCTTCACGAGGGGTGAGCGAGGGGACTCGAACCCCCGACCGCCTGGACCACAACCTGGCACACGCGGCGGTGGGGCTTCGCCGCGCCGCCGGACCGCCGCGCGGCCTCCGCTCGGGCTCGACCCGCATCAACGAGCAGATGCAGAGGGACTTCGCGCCCGCGCCGGTCGGAACGCCTCTGCAACCAGTTGCGCGTCCTCGGCACGTGGCGCGTAGTGCAGGTAGCGCATCGTGGTCTGGATGTCAGCGTGCCCCATCCACTCCTGGACCCGGCGGATGTCTGCGTGGGCGATGACCGTGGTGCCGAAGGTGTGGCGGAGGTCGTGGAAGCGCAGCGGCCGCAAGCCAGCGCGCGCGAGCGCGGTCTTGTAGCGGCGACGGAGAGCCGAGCCGTCGAGGTACGTGCCCACCTCGCCGGGGAACACGAGGTCGTCGTCGGCCGTGAACAGGTCGCGTTGCCGGAGCCGGCGCAGTACCTCGGCGACGTCTGGGGCGAGCGGGACGGCCCGGGTCTTCCCGGACTTCGGGGTGGTCAGCGCGCCGGCCGTATACGAAGCCCGAACGCGCACCGCCGATGCCACGTAGTCGATGTCGCGCCACCGCAGCGCGATCAGCTCCCCCATGCGCAGGCCCGTGAAGGCGGCGGTCAGGTAGAGCGCGGCGTCCGGCTCGGTGGCGGCGGCGCGGACGAGCTCTCGGACCTCGTCGGGGGCGAGGACGTCGATGTCGTTGCCACGGTGCTGCGGGGGCTTCTCCACGTCCCGGACCGGATTCAGCGGCAGCCTGTGGGTCTTGCGGGCGCGCTCCATGATCCCGTGCAGGATCACGAGCGCCTTACGTCTCGAGCTCGGCCGCCCGGTCAGACCATGGAGCCAGCGCTCGACGATCGCTTGGGTTAGATCCTCGAGCCGGGTCTCGGCCAGCTGCGGGAGGATCTGGCTGTCGATCAGCCAGCGGTACCCCACGACGGTGGACGGCTTGCGTTCGCGATCCCGCTCGATGTAGCGCAGGTACTCGGCGGCGGCGTCGGCGATCGTGGCGCCGGTTTGCACGAGCCCGGGCAGCTCGCCGCGGCGGGCTTGGTCGAGCGTGTCGCGCAGCCAGTCCTCGGCGAGGCGCTTGGTGTAGTAGCCGGCGGGCGGACGGCCGCGCTCGGTCCATGCCGGTCCGAGCTTGCGCTGTACCTGCCGGCCGTCAGGAAGTCGGTACTTCGCGTACCAGACGGGGCCGCGCTTGCGCTCGACCCGATAGGCGTGCCCGGAGGGACGAAGCGGCGGGTGGGGGTAGGTGCCCATCCTCTACCTCTCCGACCGGTAACCCTGTTCGGGACATATTCGGGACACGCTTACGTTTGGTAAGCGTCCCCCGAGAGAGCAAACCCCCGGTTTGCGGGGCTTTCGAGGAGCCGACGCGGGGACTCGAACCCCGGACCCCTTCATTACGAGTGAAGTGCTCTACCAGCTGAGCTACGTCGGCGTGCCCGACGCATCGTAGCCGCCGCGCGCCTGGTCAGTCTCCGTGCTGGTCCTCGTGCGAGCGGGCGTGCTTCTTGTCCTGCCCGCGCACCTTGCCGGCCTTGTGCGTAGGCCCGCTGAGTGGGGCGGACGCCTCGCCCTCGACGGTCGCCGGTGGCGTGGGAGTGGACGCGGCGAGCGCCGCCGTAAGCCGAGCGAGGCCTGCATTCAGCGCCGGGGCGGCCGCCGGGCTGATGTCGGCATGGCCTTCGAGGCTCGCCACCGCGCGCTGGAGGTCGGCGAGCTTGTGCTGCGCCTCGGTCGTGCTACCGGCGCCGAAGGCGCGAAGGACGTCGCCCAGCCGGTTCGTGATCTGCTGTGCGGCCCTGCGATCGATCTGAGCCGATTCGGCGTCGCGCGAGATCAGCGCCGAGATCGCCGCGGCCGCGGCCGCGACCGCCTGCCCGGGCGCGCCGGTGCTCGTGCCCGTTGACGTGCTGGCGGTCGCCGTCGACGGCTTGGCGGTGGGGGTGGACGAGCCGGTGGCCGCACCCGGCGCGCTCGCCCGCGCGCCGGCCGTGTGGGCTTTGGCGGAATCCGCGCCGGCGCTGCCCTGCGGGCGGGGCGAGGATCCGCCGCCTGCGAGAACGACGATGATGGCGACCAGGACCGCCAGCGCGACGACCGCCGTCGCCGCGAGCAGACGGCGGTGGCGGTCGCGCGGAGCGGAGTCGGGCATGCGCGGTTCGGTGTCGCGCATGCCCGGGGCTGCGTCGAGCACGCGCGTGATGGCGTCGCGCATGCGTGTGACGGCGGTCGGCTCGGCCACGGTCTCGGGCGCGGGCCCGGGCATCGTGGCGGCGGTAGCGGGCAGAGCGGCCAGCCGCTCGCTCACCTGCGTGGCGCTCTCGGGTCGGTCGCCCGGAGCCTTGGCCAGCATCTCGAGCACGAGCGCGTCGAGTGCCGGTTCCACGCCCGGATTCGTCTCGCTCGGCGGGCGCGGAGCAGCGGCGAGGTGTTGCTGGAGCACCGCGGCCGCCGCTTCGCCGGCGAACGGCGGCCGGCCGGTGAGCATCTCGTAGAGCAGGCAGCCCAGCGAGTAGATGTCAGAGCGCATGTCCGCGCGCTCTCCGCGGGCCTGCTCGGGCGCCATGTAGGGCGCGCTTCCGAGCACTGCCGCGTCGCGCGTGAGCGTCGTCGCATCCAGCATCCGCGCGATCCCGAAGTCCAGCACCTTGACCGAACCGTCGGCGGCGACCATCACGTTGCTCGGCTTGACGTCGCGGTGGATCAGTCCGGCCGCGTGCGCGCTCGCAAGCGCGTCGGCGACGCGGCCGGCGATGTCGGCTGCGCGCTCGGGCTCGAGCCGACCATCGGAGCGCAGGATCCCCGCCAGGCTGCGACCGGCGGCGCACTCCATCACGATGAAGCGCGTGGCCTCCTCGGCGCCCGTGTCATAGACGGCCACTACGCCCGGATGGTTGACCGAGGCGACCGCGCGCGCCTCGCGCTCGAATCGCTCGACGTGGGTGGGGTGCTCTTCGGCGAGAGCCGCCGGCAGCACCTTGACGGCGACCGTGCGGTCGAGCACCACGTCGGTGGCGCTGTAGACGACGCCCATGCCACCCCTGCCGAGCACCTCGAGCAGCTCGTAGCGCCCGGCCAGCATCCTGCGCGCGCCATCCGTGCCCGTGGATCCCATCCCCCACATTCAAGCGTCCCGCGGCGCCGCGGCGCTCGATTACCTCGGCGCGGCTCCAGATGCCAGCGGCAGCGCGGCCTCCTCGGGGGCACGGTCGGGCGCCCTGCTCGCGGCGAGCTCGCCCCCGCCGTCCGAGTCCATCGAGGCCAGCTCGCGCAGCAGCGACTGGCCGTGCTTCTCGCAGAAGGCCGGCCCGATGCCGCGGATCTCGAGCAGCGACTCGATGCTGCGCGGCGTCTCGCGCAGAACGTCCTCGAGCACGGCGTTGGCGGCGACCGTGTAGGCCGGCTTGCCCTCGGCCCGCTCGTGGCGCCACACGCGCAGGCGCTCGAAGCGCTCCTCGTCGACCGGAGCCAGATCGCCGCGCTCGCGACTCGCGTCGCCGGCGCGCTTGCGGCGGGCGCTCGCGACGGGCGCGCTCACGGCACGCGCCAGCGCCTCGTCGGCCCCGCAGACGTCGCAGCAGCGTCCGCTCGGGCGGCCCGGCTCGTCATCGCCGAAGTGGTCGAGGATCTGGCGGCGCCTGCACGTCTCGCCGCTCGTCATGTAGCGCTCGATCGAGCGGTAGGAGTCCCAGCCGCGGTTGCGCGACGCCTGGATCGCCGCCTGCGCCCGGCGCGGACTGCCGCGCCCGGTCAGGCGCACGTAGAGGCCGTCGGCGCCGGCCGGCTCGAGCTCCACGGCGCCGGCCCGCTCGGCGATCGACAGCAGCACCCGGTCGCGCTCGCCGAGCTCGCCGTGGCCGATCGTGGCCACCTCGCCCTCAGAGCCGAGCTCGGCGCCACGGCGCAGGCGCGCGACGTAAGCCTTCACATCGGCGACCGTCGTCTCGCGCTCCTTGATGAAGCGGATCAGCCGACCCAGGTCCATGCGCGCTCCAAGCAGCAGCGCGCGCGCCGGCGCGCCGTCGCGGCCACCCCGGCCTGCCTCCTGGTAGTACGCCTCCAGACTGGTCGGAAGCGCCCAGTGCGCGACGGTGCGCACGTCCGCCTTGTCCACGCCCATGCCGAAGGCGTTCGTGGCGACCACCACCTCGGCGCGCCCCTGCATGAACGCCTGCTGGCTCTCGCGTCGATCCTCGGGGCTCATGCCGGCGTGGTAGGCCACGCTCTCGATTCCCTCGCCCGTGAGGCGCTCGCTGACCGCGTCGGTGTCCTTGCGCGTGCCGCAGTAGACGATCGCCGGGCGCGCACGCTCGTCGCCGAGCACGTGCAGCAGCGCCGCCCACTTGCGCGCCACGGCGCCCTTTCCCTCGACGCTGACCACGTCGAAGGTCACGTTCGGGCGGTCGAAGCCCGAGCGGATCGAGACCGGCTCGCGCAGCTGCAGTCGCGCCGCGATCTCCTCGGCCACGCGCGGCGTCGCGGTCGCCGTAGCCGCCATCACCGGCGGCCGACTCGCGCCGGCGTGGCTGCTGCGCAGCGAGGCGATGGCGTCGTGCAGGCGCAGGTAGTCCGGGCGGAAGTCGTGCCCCCACTCGGCCACGCAGTGGGCCTCGTCGACGACGAACAGCGAGACCTCGCGCCGCGCCAGCGCCGAGCGGAATGCGACCGAGGCGAAGCGCTCGGGCGCGGCCAGCACGAGGCTCGTCTCGCCCGCCTCGATCTCGCGCAGGGCCTGCGCGTTGTGGCCGTCCTCCATGCCCGACGCGAGCATCGTGGCGCTCACGCCCGCCTGCTGCAGTCGCTGCCACTGATCGGCCATCAGCGCGATCAGGGGGCTGACGACGACGACCAGGCCGCCGCCGGCCAGCGCCGGCAGCTGGTAGCAGAGCGACTTTCCGCCGCCCGTCGGCATCACCACGAGGCTGTCGCGGCCGTCGAGCGCGGCCTGCACGGCCTCGCGCTGTCCCGGCCTGAACGCATCAAGGCCGAAGCCGCGCAGCAGTTGCTCAGGCGTCTTCACGTCCACGCGCTGGACGTTACGCCCCGCTTCGGCTGCGACCCGCGCCAGCCCCAAGCCGCGCCAGCCCCGACCCGTGCCACCCCGAGCCGCGCCACCGGCGGGCCGCCGCCGCCCGGGCCGAATCACCCGCCCCGAGCCGCGCCTACGCTGCAGCCGCGCTGCGATCCGCCCGCCGACGCCAGACCACGCGCGCCCCGCGCGCGGGCACCAGCGTGATCGCGCGGCGCGTGTTCCACTCGCCGCCGGGCGCCCCGCGCCTGCGCGTGAGCGCGCCAAGGGCGCGCCCGCCGGGCCCGGTCGGAGGCAGGCTCGGCTCGAGCTCGCCGAGCATCGTGCGCAGCATCACGCGCATCTCCAGCTGCGCGAAGGAGGCGCCGATGCAGCGGCGGATGCCGCCGCCGAACGGGATCCAGGCGAACGTGTCGGGGCCGGCGTCGAGGAAGCGCTCCGGGCGGAACTCGGCCGGTCGCTCGTACACGCGCGGGTTGCGGTTGGTGAGATAGATCGACGGGGTTACGCGCGTGCCGGCCGGAAGGCGCCAGCCGTCGACCTCGAACTCGGCGGTCAGCATGCGCGCGACGATCGGCACGACCGGGCGCACGCGCAGCGTCTCGTTGACGACGGCCGTCATGTAGCGCTCGCCGTCGTCCTCGCCGGCCGCGCCCGCGTCGATCTCTCTGGCCAGCCGCGCGAGCTTGTCGGGGTGGCGCACGAGCCGCTCGATCGCCCACGCCACAGAGGTGGCCGTCGTCTCGTGCCCGGCCAGCAGCAGCGTCACGAGCTCGTCGCGCAGCTCGGGGTCGGTCATCGCCTCGCCCTGCTCGTCGCGGGCCTGCATCAACAGCGAGAGGATGTCCGTGCGCTCCGCCAGGTCGGGCTGCTCCCGGCGGCGCGCCAGCTCGTCGTAGATGACGGCGTCGAGCTCGTCGAGCGCCTCGCCGAACGCCCCGCGCGGGCGCTCGACCGTTGGGCGGCTCAGCGCGATCAGCACCAGCCGCAGCGGGTGAACGGGGGCCAGCAGGCCGCCGATCGCGCGGCGCAGGCGGTCCATGCGCTCCGCTTCCACGCCGAACACGGCGCGCAGGATCACCTCGAGCGTGATCGCGCGCGTGCGCTCCTGCAGGCGCATCGGCTCGCCCAGCGGCCAGCTCGCCATGTCGGCTCGCGTGGCCTGCACGATCGTCTGCTCGTACTCGCGCATGCGCTCGCCGTGGAACGGCGGCAACAGCAGCTTGCGCTGGCGCATGTGCTCGGGACCGGTCAGCACGATCACCGAGCTCTCGCCCATCACGGGCCTGACGGGCGAGTTGCCGGCGGCCGACGGCGCCACCTCGCTTGGCGCGGTGAACACGGTCTTGACCGCCTCCGGCCCGCTCACGACGACCAGTTTCATCCCGCTCGGCCAGAAGGTGAGCGTGAACGTCTCTCCCAGCCGCCGCGCGCAGCGGTCCATCGTCCAGGTCGGCGCGAGCGCCCAGGCCAACGTCTGCACGAACGAGGACGCGCGCGGGCCGGGCGGCAGTCCGGCGCGCGGGCCGGCGCCGGGTGCCTCACCGGGCGCGCCGACGGGCCGATCGCCCCGCGCCGCCTCGGGAGTGCCCGGCTCGCTCGTCGTCGGGGCCGTCGCCGGCTGAACTGCAGCCATGCGCACACGCTACCGCGCCGGGCGATCGGGGTGGGCGCTCAGCGAGCGAGCAGTCGCCGCGAGCGGGCCATGCGCTCGGCGCGTGCCTGCCTGCGCAGGGCCGCCTCCAGGCGCTCGAGCGCTCCCTCGACGTCGCTGCGAGCGAGCGTCTTGGGGCGCCCCTGCAGGTGCCCGATCAGCATCCGCGCGGGCAGCACGCGCACGCCCTTGCGACGCGCCAGCGGCCGGTCGACCCAGGCGCGGCTGTACACGAGCAACGGTTCGACCTGGACGCCGATCACGGCTTCGATCGTGTCGCGCTGCGCGTGCGCCTGGCGCAGGGTGGCGCCGTGCACGCGGCTGACCCGCACCGGGCCGGGGTGGCTCTTGGTCTCGACCGTGAAGGCGCCGGGCGGCCCGATCAGGATGTGGTCGACGTTTCCGCGCCCGAGGCTGGCATCGTGGATCACGCCCCATTCGCCCGGGTCGAGCGCCTCGAGCAGGCTGCCGACGTGCTCCTCGGCGCTGGCGCCGCGATCGCGCCGCGCGACGAGCGGCAGCACGTAGCGCGAGATCACGAACATGCTCGCCAGCAGCGCCAGCTCGGCAAATAGGAAGCGGTCGTCGTGCAGGCCGAAGATGCGCCCGAGCGCGGCCGTCGCGACGGCGAGCAGGCCGAGCGTCACGAGCGTGCGCAGACGCAGGCGCATGACCGAGGCGCGTGCGTGCTGCCCGGCAGTTCTCCTGGTCGCATCTCCGATTACGTGCATCGCTGCGCCTTCCTTCGCCGCTCTCGCAAATCGCTTCGCCCTTCTCCCCATCGGCCGAAACGGCCTGCAGCCTTGAGCGCCGGGGGCGGGCTCGCGCGCTGGAGGCAAAGACACGGAAATTCCCCCAAAAAGCGTGGAACGAGAGCCGATCTCCTAAAGCAGCGTGCGCGACAGGCCGAAGCCAAACCAGCCCTCCAACGAGGCCGGCCGCCGATCGCGGGGCGGCGAGCACGGCCCAGCACCAGCGATGGCACCCGATCCGAACAGTCCACGCAATCCCAGAGAACCGGCTGCCTCGGATGTGTGCCTGCTGCTGCGCGCCCACGCCGAGTCGCGCTGGCTGAGCAACGAGCTCGCCCCGGTGCTGCGCGAGGTCGAGCGGCGCGAGTCGATCTCCGACCAGCAGATGGGAACTGCGCTGGCCTATCTCGAGGTGATGTGGATCGAGGCCTGCTCGCGGGCGCGGGAGACCGAGTCGGCGCGGGTCGAGCTCGATGCGCTCGGCAGCGCCGACCTGGCGCTGGTGGAGAAGGCGCACCGCTACCACGCGGCCGTGCGACGTCTGCGCGACACGATCGAACCGCGCGTGTGCCGCCTGCTGGCGGTGCCCGACGAGCAGCCCGGCAGCGAAGGGCGCCGCGCGCGCATCACGCGCGGTGCGCGCAGGCCGCTCAACGACCGCCCGGCCAGCTCCTGAGCCGCCCGAGCCGCCCGCCCGGGCGCCCGGGCGGGCGAACGCCGGCGCCGCCGCGGCTCGCATGCCGGGGCGATCGCGTAGGCTGCCGCGCGTGCCGCCCCGCTTCGACCTGCAGTCGCACTCGACCCATTCCGACGGCGCCCTGCCGGCGCAGGAGGTCGTGCAGCTGGCCGCGGAGGCCGGCGTGGAGCTGCTCGCGCTCTCGGACCACGACACGATCAGCGGCGTGGCCGAGGCGATCGACGTCGGCCGGCCTCTGGGCGTGCGCGTCGTGCCGGCCGTTGAGATCTCGGCGGTCGACGACGGCGCGCCGGTGGGGCGCGAACTGCACATCCTCGGCTACAGGATCGACCACACGGGCCCGCCGATGACCGACCGGCTCGTCGACTTCCTCGCCGACCGCGAGAAGCGCACGCTGCGCATGCGCGACGCGCTGCGCGAGGTCGGCTTCGAGCTGGACGAAGCCGAGATCGAGCAGCGCATCGCCGAAGGCAAACCGATCGGCCGGCCGCACCTGGCGGGGGCCGTGCTCGGGGCCCCGGCCAATGCGCAGCGCCTGAAGGAGGAGGGCATCGACGACATCGGCTCGCTGATCCGCGCCTACCTGATCGAGGGCAAGCCGGCCTTCCGACTGCGCGAGACGCCGACCGTGGGGGAGGCGATCGACGCGATCCACGAGTCCGGTGGCCTGGCCGTGTGGGCGCATCCGTTCTGGGACATCGAGGAGGACCCGGAAGTGCTGTCGAGCATCGAGCGCTTCCGAGCGCTCGGCATCGACGGCGTCGAGGCCTTCTACGTGACCCACACCGAGCCGCAGACGCGCCTGCTGGCCTCCCGCTGTGAGGAGCTCGGGATGCTCAGCACCGGCTCAGCCGACTTCCACGGCCCCGAGAACAGGCTGTTCTCGCGTTTCATGGCGTTCGAGACCTACGACCTCGAACCCAACCTCGGGCCGATCGCCGACTGACCGGCGTTTTATTTCGATCGATTAATAAAAGAACGACCCCGACGTGACAGCCCCCGCGTCGCGCTCAGCTCAGACGGCGGCGGGCTGCGAGAGCCGCTCCTCCAGTCGATAGGCGAGCGCCTCGAGCGCGAGCTCCTCCGAGACATTCACCTGCAGGCGAAGGCGCGTGTCCTGCACGAGCTCGATCGCCTCGCGCACGGGGCCGCTCTCGCGTCCGGTGGCATCCTCGTCCAGCGCCGCGCGGCGATCGACGGCGTGGATCAGCTCGGGCGCGCCCTCGCACACGCACAGCACGTCGCGCAGCCACAGCTCGGCCAGGCGCAGCGTCTCCTCCAGCGCCTGCGTGCGCGCGCGACGCTCACCGCGCCGGCGGGCCTCGCCGCGCTCGCGTTCGAATTTCTTGCGCTCCTTCGGCGGCACCAGCTCGAGCTCGCTCGCGAGGCGCTCCTGCTCCTGCTCGCCCGAGCGCACGCCCGCCGCCCTGGCGGCCTCGAGCATCTCGAGCCACGGGCGCTCGCCGCTGCGGCCGCTCAGCACGGCGCGCGCGAAGCCCTCGGCGCTCGCCCGCAGGGCGCCGCCGCGATCGCTCGCCAGCCGCTCGGCCAGGCGCGCGTCGCCGAGCGAGAGGCGGGCGCACGCCTGTGCCAGCTCCGGGTCGGTGCTCGACAGCGCCTGCGCGATCCGCTGCGGCGGCAGCGGGTCGAAGCGCACCGGCTGGCAACGCGAGGCGATCGTGGCCAGCACGTCCTCGCGGCGGTCGGTCAGCAGCAGCAGGTGCACGAACTCGGCCGGTTCCTCGAGCGTCTTCAGCATGCGGTTGGCCGCCTGGTCGTTCATCGTCTCGACCGCCTCGATCACGAAGACGCGCCGAGCCGCCTCGAAAGGCGTGCGCGTCGCCGCCGCGACGACCGGCTCCTCGATGTCGGAGACGAGCATCTCGGCCGCGCCCGAGCGGCGCACCCACGTCAGGTCGGGGTGCGCGTCGCGCTCGATCCGCTCCCGCACGCTGCGGGCATCGTGCTTCTCGTCCGCCAGCAGCGCCGCCGCGAAGGCGCGCGCGATCGCGCGCTTGCCCGTGCCCGAGGGGCCGTGGAAGAGGTATGCGTGCGACGCTCCCGCCCGCTCGCTCAGCGCCGGGCCGAGCACGGCACGCGCGTGCGGGTGGGCGTCGATGCCCGGCAGTGCCTCGGCCAGCTCGGTCGCCTCCACGGCGACCATCGTAGAGGCGCCGCGCGGCGCCACACCCCGCGCGTCGTTACCGTCCCCCGCGTGGCGCGCGGCAGGCTGATCACGATCGAGGGTCTCGACGGCGCCGGCAAGTCCACGCTGGCGGGCGCCCTGGCCGAGGCGATCGCCTCCTCCGGCCACGACGTCGAGCTGCTGCGCGAGCCCGGCGGGGTCGAGCTCTCCGAGCGCATCCGTGCGCTCGTGAAGGACCCGGGACTCGAGGTCTCGGCCCGCGCCGAGGCGCTGCTCTACGCGGCCGCGCGCGCGGAGCTCGTGCACGAGCGCATGCTGCCGTTGCTCGACGACGGCCGCTTCGTGCTGCTCGACCGCTACGTCGACTCCTCGCTGGCCTACCAGGGGGCCGCGCGCGGCCTCGGCGTCGAGCAGGTGCGCGCGATCAACCGCTTCGCCACCGGCGGCGTCGAGCCGGACCGCACGCTGCTGCTGCGGATCGACCCGGCGCTCGGGCGCGCGCGGCTCGGCGACCGCGGCGAGCAGCCCGACCGGCTCGAGCTCGAGGACGCGGCCTTCTTCGTACGGATCGCAGCCGCCTATGACGAGCTGGCCGCCGCCGAGCCCCAGCGCATCCGCGTGCTCGACGCGAGCTTCACGCCGGCCACCGTGCTCTCCGATGCGCTCGAAGCGCTCGCCGATCTGCTCGCGCCCGGCCCGCCCGCGCGCGGCTAGCATTCACCGCGACGTGCCCGGACCCGCTCACAGAGCCAAGCCACAGACCTGGTGCCGGGCGCGCGCCGCGCGCCTCGTGGCCGTCTCGGCGCTCGCATTTGCCGCGCCCGGCGGCGCCGACGCGCTCGCGGCCTCTCCCCACGTCACGTCCTCCCCGGCCAAGACGCAGAGCACTGCCACGTCGACCGCCGCCGGCGGCGTCGGCGCTCCCGCCGCCACGACCACGGCGCCGCCCACGAGCACATACGTTCCGCCCGGCGCCGGCACGACGCCGGGGGCCGCCGCCACGCCCGGCGCCGCGACGACGCCGGGTGCCACGACGACTCCTGGCGCCGCCACCACGGTGCCCACGGTCAGCGCCCCGGCAACGACCGCCGCGCCGGCCGGCGCGGCCACGACCCCCCAGCAGACGCAGCCCGCGGGCGCTGCCGAGGCGGGCGCCGAAAAGGGCGACAGCGGGCTCTCGGGCGCGGCGATCGCGATCGCCGCCGCCGCCGCGCTGCTCGTGCTCGGCTGCATCGCATGGGCGCTCGCGAGGCGGCGCGCATTCGAGCCCCATTGGCTGCTCTCGCTCCGTCACGCGATGGCCGAGGCCGGCTTCCGCGCATCGGCGACCTGGTCGGAATTCGCCGACTGGGCGCGGCTCGGACGCTGACCCGAAAAGCTCGATTTTGCGGGCGCTTTTTGGCCTCCAGGCAGGCCGGAAGGGCGGCGCCGGAGTAGTAAAATCAGAGGTGTTTTCGTGCTGTGCAAAGCCTCGTTTCCTGACCGGTTCCGTCCGACCGGAACGGCACGATGGCTGACCCCCGATCAACAGCTCGAATGGCCGCCCGCATCGCCGGCGCAGCAGAGGAGGAAGGTCCGATGAACGAAGCTTCCAACCCCACCATCTCGGACGCGACGGCGCCCGGCAAAGCGCTCGAGATCGAGCGCTTCTTCACTACGCCCGGGACGCATCCGTTCGAAACCGTGGAGTGGGAGCGGCGCGACGCGCACATCGGTCACGGCGACCGCGTCGCCTTCGCGCAGGAGGACGTCGAGTTCCCCCGGAGCTGGTCGCAGAACGCGACCAACATCGTCAGCCAGAAGTACTTCCGCGGGCAGCTCGGCAGCCCGGCGCGCGAGCACTCCGTCAAGCAGATGATCGGCCGCGTCGCAGGCACGATCGCGAGCTGGGGCGCCGAGCGCGGCTACTTCGCCTCCGACGCGGACGCGGAGGCCTTCGAGCACGAGCTGACGCACATCCTGCTGCACCAGATGGCGGCCTTCAACTCGCCCGTCTGGTTCAACGTCGGCTTCGAGGAGCGTCCGCAGTGCAGCGCCTGCTTCATCCTCTCCGTCGAGGACACGATGGAGTCGATCCTCGCCTGGAACACGAAGGAGGGCAACATCTTCCGTGGCGGTTCGGGCTCGGGTATCAACCTGTCCAAAATCCGCGGCTCGATGGAGCCGCTGGCGAAGGGCGGCACGGCGTCGGGGCCGGTGTCGTTCATGCGCGGGGCCGACTCCTGGGCAGGCACGATCAAGTCCGGTGGCAAGACGCGTCGCGCGGCGAAGATGGTCGTGCTCGACGTCGACCACCCCGACATCCGCGAGTTCATCTGGTGCAAGGCGCGCGAGGAGGACAAGGCCGCGGCGCTGCGCGACGCCGGCTTCGACATGTCGATCGACGGCGACGGCTTCTTCTCGATCCAGTACCAGAACGCGAACAACTCGGTGCGCGTCACCGACGAGTTCATGCGCGCCGTCGAGGAGGACCGCGAGTGGCACCTGCTCGCGCGCACCACCGGCGAGCCGATCGGAGAGCCCGTCAGCGCGCGCGAGCTGATGCGCGAGATCTCCGAAGCGGCCTACCGCTGCGCTGACCCGGGCGTGCAGTACGACACGACCATCAACCGCTGGCACACCTGCCCGGCGTCTGGTCGCATCAACGCGTCGAACCCGTGCAGCGAGTACATGCACGTCGACGACTCGGCCTGCAACCTGGCCTCGCTGAACCTGATGAAGTTCCGCCGCGCCGATGGCACGTTCGACGTGGCGTCCTTCGAGCACGCCGTTGACGTCGTGCTGCTCGCCCAGGAGATCATCGTCGGCCCCTCCAGCTACCCGACCGAGGAGATCGGCGCAAACGCCCGCGCCTTCCGCCAGCTCGGCCTCGGCTACGCCAACCTCGGGGCCTACCTGATGAGCAACGGCATGCCCTACGACTCGGACTCGGGGCGCGAGACGGCGGCGGCGATCACGGCGCTGATGACCGGCCGCGCGTACCGCCGCTCGGCCGAGGTGGCCGCGGCGCTCGGTCCCTACGACCGTTACGCGGAGAACCGGGAGGCGCACAACGAGGTGATGCGCATGCACCGCGACGCCTCCTACGTGGTCCCGGAGCAGGACAGCGCCGACGGCGAGCTGCTCGCGGCCGCGCGCCGCTCCTGGGAGGAGGCGGTCGAGCTCGGCGAGGTGCACGGCTACCGCAACGCGCAGGCGACGGTGCTCGCGCCGACCGGCACGATCTCGTTCCTGATGGACTGCGACACGACCGGCGTCGAGCCCGACTTCTCCTTGGTCAAGTTCAAGGAGCTCGTGGGCGGCGGTCAGATGACGATCGTCAACCGCACGGTGCCGCTCGCCCTGCAGACCCTCGGCTACTCCGAGCAGCAGGTCGAGCAGATCGAGGCGCACCTGGCCGAGCACGGCACGATCGTGGGCGCCCCCGGCCTCGCCGAGGAGCATTTCCCGGTGTTCGACGTGGCCGTCGGCGAGCGCGCGATCTCGCACATGGGCCACATCAAGATGATGGGCGCCGTGCAGCCGTTCATCTCGGGCGCGATCTCAAAGACGGTCAACCTTCCGCAGGAGGCGACGGTGGAAGACATCGCCGACGCCTACACGCAGGCCTGGCGGCTCGGCATCAAGGCGCTCGCGATCTACCGCGACGGCTCGAAGACGGCGCAGGCGCTGCGCACGGACGCGCAGAAGGGCGTCGAGGCGCCCGCCGACGTAGACGAGATCGTCGCGCTGGCCGTCGACAAGGCGCTGGCGGAGGTCGGCCCGGCGCGGAGAAGGATGCCGCGCGAGCGCCAGTCGATCACCCACAAGTTCTCGATCGCCGGGCACGAGGGCTACATCACGGCGGGCATGTACGAGGACGGCTCGGTCGGAGAGATCTTCCTCACGGACATCGGCAAGGAGGGATCGACGCTGCGCGGGATGATGAACTCGTTCGCGACGGCGATCTCGATCGCGCTGCAGTACGGCGTCCCGCTCGAGACGCTCGTGCAGAAGTTCAGCTACATGCGCTTCGAGCCGGAGGGCATCACGCAGAACCCGGAGATCCCGTTCGCCAAGTCGATGCCCGACTACATCATGCGCTGGCTGGCCTCCCGCTTCCTCGACGCCGACGCGCAGGAGGAGCTGGGCATCCTCACGCCTCAGGTCCGTGCCCGCCAGGCCGCACAGGAGGCCGCGCAGTCGGTCAGCTCCTCGGACACGGCCGGGCCCAGCGGCGAGGAGGAGACCAAGCCGGAGGCGAGCGCGGGCAACGGCGGTTCCAGCGCACCGGCCGCGTCGTTCACGGACACGCCACCGGTCGTACCGGCACGGCTCCAGGGGCTCGACCTCGGCCCGGCTTGCGGCCAGTGCGGGGGGATGATGCAGCGGACTGGCTCCTGCTACACGTGCAGCTCCTGCGGCAACAACACCGGCTGCGGTTGACGGGCGCGGCTTGAGCGGCGGTCGCTCAGCGTCTTCGTCGGCACAGGCAACGGGAGGTAGCGGAGCGGTCGACTGGCGAGTGCGCGTCTCCCGTCCTGCGCTGCCTGCGCTGGAGCGTTACTCCGAGCGGCTGCACGGCGTGTGGGACGGCGCGATGCTCTCGAACGACGGGCCGCAGGCGCGCGCGTTCGAGCGGGCCTTCGCCCGCTACAGCGGCGTGCAGGGCGCGGTGCTGGCGGCGAGCAACTGCGACGTCGCGCTCACGCTGCTGGTCGCCGCCGTCGGGCCGGCGCGCGGGACCCGCGCAGTGCTGCCGTCGCTGAGCTACCCCTCGCTGCTGCATGCGGTTCAGTGGAACGGCCTGCGACCGTACTTCCTCGACGTCGATCCGCACGACTGGTGCCTGCACGCCGAGCAGCTGGACGGGCAACTGGAGGGCGGCGAGCTGATCCTGGCGACGCACATGTTCGGCGCGCCGTGCGACGTGGTCGGGCTCGAGCGCCTCGCGCGCGAGCAGGGTTGCACGCTGATCCTCGACGCGGCGCAGGCCGTCGCTACGTGGGTCGGCGGGCGACACGTCGCGGATTACGGGGACGGCAGCGCGATCAGCTTCAGCGGCACCAAGGCGGCGACCTGCGCGGAGGGGGCGATCGTCGTGGTCGAGTGCGAGCGGGCGGCGCGCGAGCTCGCGCTGCTGCGCAGGTCGGGCATCGACGGCGGCGGCGCGAGCGTCGGGCTCGGCCTCAACGCGAAGCTCTCGGAGCTGCATGCGGCACTCGGCCTGCTCACGCTCGAAGACCTGGACGAGCAGGTCTCGCTGCGCGACGACCTCGCCGCGCGATATCGCGAGCTGCTCTCCGGCCGCGACGGCGTGGCGCTCCAGCGGATCCCCGACGGGGCGCGCGCCACGCCGACCTACTTCGTCGCCGAGCTCGGTCCGGCACGCGATCGTGCGCGCTCTGCCCTTGCCGCGGAGGGCATCGAGTCGCGGCCGTACTTCCCGGCGCTGCACCGGACGCCGCGGCTGGCCGATGTCGGCGGCGCGCCGCTGCCGGTGACCGAGCGGCTCGACGCGGGCCTGCTGGCGCTTCCCCTGCACGCCTCCGTCACGCCGGAGATCGTGCAGGAGACGTGCGAGATCGTCGTCGATCAGCTCGAGCGCTGATCGACCCAGGTGTACGTCGGGTAGTAGTCCCACACGACCCGCTCGAGCATCGCGAAGCGCACGCCTGAGCGCAGCATGCGCTCGAGCAGGTAGATGTCGCCTGGGAGGTCCAGGGCGCTGGCCACGAGCTCGCGCTCGAAGAAGCGCAGGCCGGCGTGGACGAGCGCGCCCTGAAAGCCGAACTGGGTCGGGCGTGGCGGGAACGCGAGCGTTCGCGTGAGGCTCCCGTCGGGGTGATGAGCGTCGAAGCCACCGTAGGCGACCTCGGCCCGCCGCTCGCGCGCGAGCCCCAGCAGCGAGGCCACGGCGTCGGGGCGCAGGTGGTCGTCCTCGTCGAAGTGGAGCAGCCAGCGCCCGGATGCCCGGCGGGTCGCCTCGTTGCGCGCCATCGCGCTGCCGACGAGCCAGTGGCGCCGCTCGTCGGGGTCCGCCACGATCCGCTGGGTCAGGTTGGCGTAGTTCACCCGCGGGTCGCCGAGCGCCGTCACGGCTTCGCCCACGTCCTCTCCGGCGGCGTCGCCAACGACGAGCACCTCGATGTTGGCGTGGGTCTGGGCGAGCAGCGAGGGCAGCGCGCGCTCCACGAGCAACTCGGTGCGACGCCAGGTGGCCAGCGTGATCGAGACGAGCGGATCGGGATCGGTGAAGGCGTACTCGTAGGATCCGTCCGCACGCAGCTCGTAGAGCCTGCGGCGGTTCTGCGCCTCCTCGTCGAGGATCGCCCGCAGCATCGGCTCGAGCCGCTCCTCGAGCGAGCGTTCCAGCCGCTCCAACCGCTCGCCCAACGCGTCGACACGGCCGAGCACAGCACGAAAGCGCCAGTCGAGCGCGCGTCCGAGTGCCCTGCGGATCACGGCTCGTACGGCCGCGCCGGAACACCCTGGACACGCGCGCCGGGGGCGACCTCGCGGAGCACGACCGCTCCGGCGGCGACCGTCGCGCCTGCCCCGACGCGCGTGTGATCGACGATCGTGCCGCCCATCCCGACGACGGCGCCGGCGCCCAGTCGCACGTGGCTTGCGACGTTTGCGCCGGGCAGCAGCGACACGAACTGCCCGACCTGCACGTGATGCCCGACGAGCGCGCCGCGGTTCAGCAGCGCGTGCTCGCCGACGGCCGTCTCCGCGCCGACCACGACGCCCGGCCCGACGATCGCCCCGCCGCCGACGCGGGCCGAGCGGGCGACGCCTGCCGCCGGGTGCACGATGCTCGCCGCCCGCCAGCCGTGCTCGGCGAGCAACGACCAGTGAGCCGCGCGATCGCCACCCGCCGCGATCACCGCCGCCGCGCCCGGCGGCGCATCGTCAGCTGCGAGCACCCTGTACCCGTGTATCACGCCCCCCACCCGCTCCGGATCGAGCAGCTCGATCAGCCCGGCGATCCTCAGCCCGGCATCGGTCGCCCAGCTCGCGACCTCGGCGGCGAAGGAGCCGGTGCCAGCCAGGTAGACCTGGCCGTCGCTCCCTCCGCTGCCGCGATCCACTCGCGACAGTCTGCACATCCGGGCGGACGCCGAGCGCCTTCGGCGGCGCCGCGAACTCGCGCCGCGTCATCCCCCGTCCCCCCCGTCGACGGGCCCCGACATCCCTTGCTCCTCCCCGACTTCCCGCCGATCAGGCCTCAGAGACACTCTCCGGGGCGCGAGGCCGGAAGGGTCGCAGCTCGCTGTGGCCCGCTCCGACGATGCCGCAGGTGGCCTCGGGTACCTCGTTCCAGACCCCCGCAAGCTCACCGAGTGGCTCGGATGCGATCAACCGTGCATCGTCGGACTCTTCCTGAAGCAGCTGGCGCTCGGGGTAGAGCGTCCTCAACGTCGGCACATCGGTCGTGAAGAAGAGCGACCTCGACTTGGCCTCGCTTGAGTAGCGGAATGCCCAGGTGCTCTCGCCATCGGTGGTCGCGATCGTCCCCTGGAACGGATTGGGGACGCTCAGACGGCGGCCGAGCGCCTCCACGAGCCCGACGGCGTGCTCCACGGCCGCGACCGGATCGTCTTCGAGGCCAAACGTGAGCGCCAGGAAGAACAGGGTCTCCGAGTCGGTCTGGCCTTCGATCTTCGGATACAGCGACGGGTCGACGGCGAGCATCAGATCACGCTTGAGCTTGGCGAACTCGTTGATGAATCCGTTGTGCATGAAAAGCCAGCGGCCGTGGCGAAAGGGGTGACAGTTGGTCTGCTGCACGGAGCTGCCGATGGCAGCCCGGATGTGAGCGAAGAAGTGCGAGGAGCTGATGTGGTCGGCGAGCTCGTGCAGGTTACGGTCGTTCCATGCCGGCTCGATGCTGTGAAAGACGCCGGGCGTCGCCGGCGCCCCATACCAGCCGATGCCGAACCCGTCGCCGTTCGTGGTCTCGGCTCCCAGGCGGGAGTGCAGGCTCTGGTCGATCAGCGAGTGAGCCGGTCCGTACAGCGCCTCTCTGAGCAGGATGGGCGAGCCGGAATATGCGAGCCAGCGGCACATTCGTCGCTCCTTTCTGTCGTGGTGTGATGCGCGCCCGCAGCAGCTTGGGCAGCGAATACATGGTCCCACCCCGCGACGGCAGGGCCTCAGCGGTCTGGCGTCGATGGGGGCGTGAGATACTCGTTCGGTGGCGGCGACGAACGTCGAGATCGTGCGTTCGATCTACGCGGCGTGGGAGCGCGGCGACTTCTCTCGGACGCCCGAATGGGCTCACCCTGAGATCGAGTGCGCCAGCCTCGGGGGTCCGGTCGCCGGTGGCTTCACGGGAACGGCCGGGGTCGAGCGGGCGTGGAATGCCCTGCTCGAGGCCATCGACGGCCCAAGGCCCGAGGCACAGGAGTACCGCGAGGTGGATGACGAGCGCGTCCTGGTCCTGAGCTGCCTGCGCGGGCGCGACAAGAGCAGCGCCGAGGATGTCGAACAGCTGCGGGCGAACCTGTTCCGTATTCGCGACGGCAAGGTCGATCGGCTGATCTTCTACCGCGACCGCGGGCGCGCATTTGCCGACCTCGGGCTCGAGCCCGAGTCCGGAGCTTCCGGCGCGTAGGCGATCCGCAGCGAACCGACGAGCTCAGAATCCGGTGTTCGTCTTGACGCGCTTGCGCTCAGACGGATGCATGCCACCCTTGGCGTCGAGCGCCGCGCATGCGTTGGCGATGTCCTGCCCGAGCGTGGTCGTGAGCGTGTGTCCAAGCGTCTCCTTCACGAGCACGCGCATGATCTTGATGTGTTCGGCGTTCGGCGGAAGCGTGTAGGCGGGCACCATCCAGCCGCGGTCGGCGGCGAGCTGCGCGGCCACGTCGAACTCGTCATATGGATGCTCCCCGGAGAGTTTGAACGCCACGAGCGGAAGCTGCTCGTCCTGCTCATCTCCGACGAGCTCGAAGTCGCCGACGGCGATGATCTCCTGCGCCAGCGTGCGCGCGTTGTACTTCATCGTCTCCATGATGTAGCGATAGCCGTCGTGGCCGAGGCGTGCGAAGTTGTAGTACTGCGCGAGCACCATCGCCGAGCCGGTTGAGAAGTTGAGTGTGAACGTGGCGTCACGCTTGCCGAGATAGTTCTCGTAGAACACGAGGTCGTCGGGAAGATCGCTCTTCTCCCTGAACACCAGCCATCCGATCCCCGGGTAGACGAGACCGAACTTGTGGCCCGAGACGTTGATCGAGCGGACCTGCTCGAGCCTGAAGTCCCACTCCGAATGGGGATAGAGAAACGGCCACACGAAGCCGCCGCTGGCCGCGTCGACGTGCAGGGGTACATCGAGGTCCCGCTCCCGCCGCAGCGTCACCAGGAAGTCGTTGATCCCCTGGATGTCGTCCGCGTGCCCGGTGAAGGTCGTGCCGAGCACCGCGGCGACGCCGATCGTGTTCTCGTCGATGTGCGGCTCGACGTCCTCGGGCCCGATCGTGTACTTGTCGCGGCTCAGTGGAACGATCCGCGGCTCGACATCGAAGTAGCGGCAGAACTTCTCCCACACGACGTGAACGTCTCCGCCGAACACCAGGTTGGGACGGTCGACCGGCTGCCCCGCGGCCTGCATGCGATCCCGCCACTTCCACTTCAGTGACAGCGCGCCCAGCATGATCGCCTCGGAGGACCCTTGCGTTCGCGCACCCGTCGTCTCCCCGGGTGCGTTGAACAGATCGGCGAGCATCCGGATGCAGCGCTGCTCGATCTCGGCCGACTGGGGATACTCGGCGTGATCGATGAAGTTGACGCGCAGGGCTTTCTGTATCACCTCGTCAGCCTCCGGCTCCATCCAGGTGGTGACGAACGTCGCGAGATTGCGCGCAGGCAGACCATCCAGCACCATCTCCTGCTCGATCAGACCCTGCGCTTCTTCCGCGGTCATGCCCGACTTCGGCAGCTTGTGATCCGGGGCGGGCTCGAGCAGGTAGCGGTTGCCGGGAATGCCCGCGAGGGCCTCGATCTGGCTGCGTGTGAGCTCGGGTGAGAGGCGGTCGGGCCCCTGCTCGGCATTCTGGTGCTGAGGTGCCACGTTCATCCTCCTAAGGTCGTGCGCGTCAACTCGCGAGAACGCGGCTCTTCTCAGCGGCGAACTCCTCCTCGGTCAATACTCCCTGCTCCTTGAGGGCGCCCAGTTCCTTGAGCTTCTCTATACGGCTTTCCCCGCCTTCGGCCGGCGCCTGAGCCTGCGGCGCGGCTTGCGCTTCTTCCTGGGCGGCCCAGCGCCCCGCTTGACGACGGCTCACCCGGTTCGAAACGGCCGTCGCCGTTCCGGCTATGGCGGCGGTGCGGGCGACGCCGCGAAGTAGTCCAGGCATCTCCTCCTCCTCCTCTCGTTCAGGACGCCGCCTCGGCGGCGTCGATCAGGTCCTGGACAGGGATGCGCTCGTAGGCGATCGGCACGCCGCCGTTGCGACGCACGGCGGCGACGAAGGGTCCCGCCCAGCGATTCTCATAGACGATCATCACGGCTGCGCTGCCCGGCTCGAGGCCCTCGGCGGCGGTCGCCACGTCCTCCTCGCTCAACAGCCCCGAGGAAGCTCCTTCGAAGGCGGTGAAGTCACCGACGCGCTCGCTGTCGAGATTCGTCGCCTCGAAGCCCGCGAAGGTTCCATCTCCGGTGTCCATCACGAACAGGACGTCGAGCACGCGGATGATCCCGCGATCGACCAGGTCCAGCAGCAACGGTACGGCTTCCCCGGTCATCGATGCATCCGCCGGATAGGCGATCACAACGATGTCAACCGGTCCAAGCTCTTCCTCATGCGCATCCATCACGCCCCCATTCCTCGACACTCGGCCCTAGCTCGGAGGCTACCGCAGGCCGCGCCGACGGCGCCCTTCGACTCCTAACGCCGTTGGGACCTGCGCCGCGCCGCGCGGTAGGCGACGAGCCAGCCGGCTGCAAAGCCGGCGAGGCCGACTGCGACGATCACCACGAACAGCGGCGTCTGCGTGGTCGTGACAAGCCAGTGAACCGTCACCGACTGACTGTTGAGAGCGGCAAACAGAACCACCAAGCCGACGAGCAGCGCCGCCACGATCGTCCGCGTTGACACCTTACGCCTTGCTGCGGGCACATCGGTACGGGGAGAGGTCGACATTCCTCGGCAGTCCTCACTCCCTATCGGCAGGCTTTGCGGGCAGTCACTCAACTGTACGGAGTCTCGGGCACGAGCGTCCACCAACCGAAGCGCGGTTCCGCTGGGCACGGGAGACTGCGGCGCACGGGGGCCCGGTGCGGTGACCGATCATGAGTCGAGCTCGGGAGCGTGTTGAGCCCCAGCACGCGCCGCGCGTTCCTCGGCAGCCGCCTCCGGCATGAGCGCGAGCGCGGCCGCCAGGAAGCACAGCGCGCCCAGGGCAGTGCCCGCATTCGCGATCCGGGCACTGATCGGCTCGCCGGTGGAGGGCTCGACGAGCGATGCAACCGCAGCCGCCCCGAACGCGATCGATCCCAGCAGGTTGAGTGCCACGATCCGCCACGGCAACGACCGCCGCTTCAGACACACCCAGCGGTGGCAGACCTCCGCGAACGCCAGCTCACTCGAGACGAGGAAGCAGATGGATCCGAACGCATCAGGGGCCCACACCCGCCGGTTGGCCTGCTGGGTGCTGAGGCCGTGTTTCATCGCCGCGAAGGTGCTGATGTTGAAGAAGACGGTCCCGGCGAGCTGCACCGATGCGGCCAGCCAGTCGATCCGCCGCGGTTCCCAGGAGGCGAGCCGCCACCGTGAACGTGGAACTCGACGGACTGGACTGGGTTCGACACTCAGCACCTCCGAGTACTGCAGGTACGACGCGGCGGTGAAGAAGATGGACCCGACGAAGAATGTCACCCCAACCGCGGGACGAGAGCTCGCCGACCACTGCGCCGCCACCGCCGCCACCGCGAAGCACAACGAGCCGACGGCGAACAGCACGCTCATCCACCAGCCGCGCCGGTGCGGACGCCACCAGGTTGGCTCGCCGCCATCTCCCGCAGGTGCCCGCCCGCGGGAGGGATGCTGCCCGCGCCCCTTGCGGTGCGCCCGCGAGCGCCAGCGCACCTCGGTGCCGTCGGCCCTGCGCAAGACCTCGTTCGGGACGAACGGGCCGGGGCCGTCGGCGGAAACGAGCTCCCAGCCGCCTGGCGCCCCTGAATCACCAAGGGAACTGCCGTTGGTGCCGGTCCGCACCCCAAGACCGTACCGGCAGCGAGCTGTGCCCTACAGACGGTGTCGCCTAGCCGGACATGTCGGGCGAGCTGAGGCCGTCGCCCGAGCGCGAGCTGCCGTCGGTCGACGCGGCGCCCGACGTCGTCGTCGATCGGTCGGGCGAGGGGCCGCTGTTGGCGGCGTCGGCGGCTTGGCTCGATCCGTCGCGGCCGTCGCCGGTGAGCGGCATAGACGACTGCGTGACCCGGTCGCGGCTGAGCCGATCGCCCGAGCCTCCAGAGCTTGGCCCGGAGCCGCGTACGCCAGCCCCGCCGATCAGGAATGGCGTCTCTGAAACGCGGCCGCTGCGATCGCCGTCGTGACCGGCGCCGCGACGGTCGCCCACCCCGTGCAGGCGATCCTCGCCGCCGCCCTCGAGCCGCCGCGACCGAGCGGTGCGCCGGCGTAGGAGGTCATCCGAGCCGTGGTGTCCTCGCCGGTCGATCTCGGCCACGAGCCGGGTCACCTGCCGCGCGACGCCGACCGGGGCGGATGCGCCAACGACGCCGAGGGTCCGGACACGGGCAGCATCGCCCCCGCTCGCCGCCGACGGAGCGCCGGCGCCGCGGTGGGATTGTGCGGCGCGGTGCCGATGGGAGGCGAGGTCGCTCGCGCCCGTGGCGATCGCCCCTGCGGTGACGACGGCGAGGCCCCCCTTCAGCAGGGCACCGGCGAGCCCGGCCGCGCCGGCGCCACCGGCGGTGAGCTCAGCGACCCGCTCGGCGCTCGGCGCAGTCGCCCCGCCGCCGCGCGCGGCGAGCTCCAGCAGGGGCTGCGGCGTCAGCGCGGCCGCCGCGCTGCGCAGGGTGCTCCGCGCCCGGTACAGAAGCCCGCGAAGCGCACCCGGCGTGATCCCGAGCGTGTCGGCCACCTGCACGTGGGACTGCCCGTCGACCGCGGTGAGGAAGATCGCCTGCCGCTGCATGCGTGGGAGCGCGGCCACGTCGCAGAGCGCGTCGCGCGCTGCGATCGAGCGCTCGATGTTCGACGCCTCGGCGAGACCTGCCCGATCCTGCACGGCCTGGGTCAGCTCGCCGTGGGACTCGGCGGGGCCGCGGATTGCGTTGACGGCGAGGTTGTGCACGATCCGATAGAGCCAGCTGCGCACATCACGCACCTCGGCACCGCGCGAGAGAGCGATCCAGGCCCGTATCAGCGCCTGCTGCAGCACGTCCTCGGCCTGGGCGTCGCTGAGGCGCATCCGCCGACGCGCATAGCGCAGCAGCGGGCGCCTGTAGCGGTGCACGAGCGCCTCGAAGGCGCGCTCCTGACCTTCCCGCGCCAGCGCGAGCAGACGCTGGTCCGATTGGGACGCCAGCAGCCGGATCGAGATCCTCGGGCTCATCGTTGGACTCGCATCGCTCCCTTCCCTTCAGACGCCGCAGTCGGCCGATCCTTACCGAGCGAAAGATCTCCTTCACCGGCAATCGACCGACGACCGACCGTCGCGAGACGGCAAGAGGGGCGGCTCCGCCGAGCCGCCCCTCTGCGCGATCGTCCTGTTCGAGCCGTGGATCGGGCTACAGCTCGACCTTCACCCACGTTGCGCCTTCTTTGCTGACGCTGAGGAAGGCCTCCTCGACGCTGGCTCCGACGACGAGCGCGGCGGTCGTGCAGTGCTCGCCCTGGTCGTTGTCGTCGTCGCCCGGGCCGTCACCGTTCTGATCGCCGGGACAACCGGATCCGCCCTGATCGTCGCTGCGGTCGTCCAAGCCGTCGTCATCGCCGCGATCGCCGCCGGAGAAGTCGGCGGTGTTCGCGGTCGGCGCAGGGCACTCGATCTCGGTCCGTTCGGTGACCTTGCCGCTGACCGTGGAGCCGTCGTTCAGTTTGATCGTGAGCACGCCGCCGGAGAACGAGGCGATCGTGCCGGCGGTGTCGCTCGCGCCGGAGCTGGTCGTGCCACTCGGCGAGCCCGCCGACGTCTGGGCGTGGAACGCGAGCAGGCGGGCGTGGTGGTGGTGGCGATGGTGGTGACGCGCACCGTTGTGGGCGAGGGCGACGCTCGGCGCAGCAAGCGACAGCGTCGCGACTGCGGTCATGATCGTCCGTCTCATCTGCAGTGCCTCCTTCGACCGCAGCGGCGGTCGGTGGTTTGCGGTGCCCATTAGACATGGGGCGAGGGCCAAACTTCACGCGCCTGGACAAAGAATTGGTGATGATGTCGGGCGTGCAGACGGCCCCGGAGGCAGTGGTGTTCGACAACGACGGGCTGCTGCTGGATACCGAGGAGGCGTGGACGAGGGCCGAGCAGAGGCTGTTCACGGCGCTTGGGCGCGACTTCACGATCGAGCACAAGCGGGCGTTGATCGGCTCCTCGCGGGCGCTGGCTGCGGTCAAGCTCGAAGCGATGCTCGAGCGCCCCGGCGCGGGCGAGGCGCTGATGGACGAGCTGCTGCGACTCGTGATGGAGGAGGCGCTTGCCGGCGTGGCGCCCCGCCCGGGCGCGCGGCGGCTGCTGGAGCGGCTCACGGCCGCGGGCGTTCGGCTCGCCGTCGCCTCCAACTCCGAGCGCGAGTTCCTCGAGCGCACGCTCACGAGCGCCGGCCTGTTCCCGAATGGGCCATTTGCCGCGGTCGTTTCGGCCAACGATGTCGAGCATCCCAAGCCGGCGCCTGACATCTACCTCGAGGCGTGCCGACTGCTCGGCGTGGCCGCGGCCGACGCGGTCGCGCTCGAGGACTCTCCGATCGGCGTCGCCTCGGCGGCAGCGGCGGGCATGTTCGTGATCGCCGTGCCCTACTTCCGGGGCACCCCGATCGCGGGCGCGAGCATGCAGGCCGACACCCTCGGCGACGCGTCGGTCGCGCAGGCCCTGGGACTGCAGGACGCGCAGCCCGATGGGCGCGCTCCCGGAGAGGGCGATCGCTCCGAGCCTTCGGCGGCAGGCGAGCGCCCGGCGGCCTAGTCTCGGCCCTAGACGAGCTCGGCTGCCAGCGAGAAGCCGGCGCTCATCACGGCGCCGGCTCCCGCCACGGCCGCTGTCGCCTGCGCCCGCCTCGCGCGAACCCGGCCCCGGAGAGCGGCAGCTCGCTCGCGCAGCCAGGTCAGCGACTGTGGCTCGCCGCAGCGACTGCGCCAGCCCTCGAGGGCCTGCTCCAGGCGCTCGCGCTCGGAGATCGTGGCCAGCACCTCGACGCGGCCGCCCCCGTCCTCGGCTCCCCCGAGACGCACCAGGTAGAGCTCGCCCGTGTCGCACACCCAGGCCGCGCGGTGAATCGGCCCGTTGGCGGTCTCGCGCCACCAGAGCCCGACGTCGCACTCGCGTGAGTGCACGCGGCGCTCGTCCGCTGCGTAGAAGTTGTGCAGCGAGTTGTAGCGCGCGATCGGAGCCCTGCGTCGTTGCTCTTGCTGTCTCATGCGGCACCGCCCGGATGTCGAGGGGAAGCTGGTGCGCACAGCCTTTCGCGCCGCCCTAAATCCTGCCTTAGCGTGGGGGAAGAACTTCCGGCTCCGGTGCCGCCGGCACCCGCTCCGGGGGGCGGCGCCGGGCTGGAGCGCATGCGCCCGGGGGACGGCGACGCGAGCGCCGCACGCCGGCGCCGCGGCGCGCGCGTGCCGCGGCGCCCAGAGGTCGCCGGCCCGCGCCGGGCCCGGTGACCTCTGGGGATCGCGCGAAGAGGGCGATCAGCCGTTGAGGCGCTTCTTGAGCGCGCTCGCCGCCGAGAACTTCGCGGCCTTGCTCGCCGCGATCTGGATCGTCGCGCCGGTCGACGGATTGCGTCCTTGCCGCGCGGCGCGGTGGCTGACGCTGAACTTGCCAAAGCCGGCAAGAGCGACCTCACCTCCAGCGGCAAGCTCGTCGGAGACCGCGTCGATGATGCTCTCCACCACCTGTCGGGCCTGACTGGCAGCCAGTCCGTTTCGACTGGCGACCTGCTCGGCCAGCTCGTTCTTGGTCATACCGCTCCCTTCTCGGGTGTCGTTACTGCGAGCAGGCTAACCGCTCGTGAGGACGACGAAACCAATAAACACGGGACATCGGCCCGCGGAAGGCCCTAATTTCCGGGGAACTTGACCGGCCGCGGTGCGGCGATCGGCGCGTCGAGCGGCCGCTTGGGGGCGATCGCGCTGCGCCGCGGGACCAGCGCGCCCGCGGCGCAGGCCGCCCACACGGCGGCCAGCCAGGCCGCACAGGCGAGGCCGACGTGCACCCACACCAGCTGCGTGGGCAGGTGCGTCTTGTATTGATCGAGGCCGACGACGCCCTGCAGGGCGAGCAGCACGCAGAGCGCCGTCAAGGGGCGACGCACCTGCGAGCGGGCGTCCCTGCGTCGCGCAAGCCACCACACAGCGAGCGCGGCGAGCCCGAACGCCAGCGCGATCTCGCCGTGGCGGTGGATGACGAAGTCCATCGTGCCGCGGCCGTCGAAGTCGAGCCGGTTGATGCGCTGTCCCGGCGAGCCGCCCGCGTGCGGGCCGGCGGCGGTTGCGGCGGTGCCGGCGAAGATCGTGAGCGCGCCCAGTGCCACGAGCCCCCGTATCGAGCGGATCAGCGCGCGATCCGGCGGCGTCGGCTCGGCGGGCGCGGCTCCGTTGGCGGCGGCGAGCGAGCCGTTCGCCGCCGCGGGCGCGGGATCTGCCGCAATCTCGGCGCGATGCCTTCGCGCCTCCTCGGCTTGGATTTCGAGAAGCGCCGATTCGTGCCCGGCGCGCCACGCGAGCACGGCGGCGGCGAGCAGGATCAGCATGGACAGGGCGAAGTGCCCCATCACCCAGCCGTAGTCGAGCTCGCCGCGCACGGTGAAGCCGCCGAGCACGGCCTGGCTGATCACGCCGAGCGGCAGCAGCGCCCCGAGCCACATCAGATCGCGGCGGTAGGGGCGCCGGCGCAGCGCCAGCAGCCAAGCCGCGCCCGCCGCGATCGAGACCGGCACGGTGATCAGGCGATTGGAGAACTCGATCACGGCATGCGTGTTCAGGGGCGGATAGGCGTGCCCGTAGCAGCGAGGCCAGTCCGGACAGCCGAGGCCCGAGCCGGTCAGGCGCACGGCGGCGCCGCTGAGCACGATCAGCGTGAGCGCCGCCAACGCCGCGTAGGCGGCGTGGGAGTACTGGCGGGGGGTGACGGTGTAGCCGTTCGTGCGCGCCCGCAGGCGCTCGAGCCGTGCGCTCATCGCCTTAAGTCTGTCAACTCCGCGGCCGCCGCCATGCCGGCTCAGCGGCCTGCGAGCCAACGTTCGGCGTTCTGGTCGTAAAGCTCGCGCACGATGTCCTCGAGGCCGCTGGTCAGCTTCCAGCCCGGGAAGTCCTCGGCGAAGGGGCGCACGTCGCTGATCCACCAGCGGTGGTCGCCGATCCGGCTCTGCTCGCTCAGCGTCCAGTCGAGCTCGCGGCCGGAGACGCTCTGGCACAGCTCGATCGCCTCGAGCATCGAGCAGTTGCTGAAGCGCCCGCCGCCGATGTTGTAGACGGCGCCGCCGGTCCGCGCGTCGCGATGGAAGTGCTCGAAGGCCGAGACGAGGTCGGCCGAGTGGATGTTGTCGCGCACCTGCTTGCCGCCGTGGCCGAACACTGTGTACGGCTCGCCCGTGACGGTTGCACGCATCAGATAGGACAGGAAGCCGTGCAGCATCGTTCCGGCGTGATTCGGGCCGGTAAGGCAGCCACCGCGAAAGCACACGGTCGGCATTTCGAAATAGCGCCCGTACTCCTGCACGAGCAGGTCCGCCGCGGCCTTGGAGACGCCGAACAGTGAGTGGGTGCTGCGATCGATCGGCATCGACGTGTCGATCCCCTCGTGGTAGGGGTGCTCGTCGGGCAGCTCCAAGCGCGTGCCCAGCTCGACGAGCGGCAGCGAGTTGGGCAGATCGCCGTAGACCTTGTTGGTCGAGCAGTGAACGAACGTTGCGGTCGGGGCGTGCCTGCGCGTCGCCTCCAGAAGATTCAGGGTGCCGAGCGCGTTGACCTCGAAATCGGTGTGCGGGTCACCCGCGGCCCAGTCGTGCGACGGCTGGGCCGCGGTGTGAATCACCAGCTCGATCCGGGCGGCGTGCTCGGCGAACAGCCACTCGATCGCGTCGCGGTCGCGGATGTCGATCTCCAGCGATCGGAACGACTCGGGGTAGCGTTCGAGCAGTGAGGCGGTCATCGGGGCGGTCGAGGCCTCGGGTCCGAACAACCGCGCCCGCATGTCGTTCTCGAGGCCCACCACGTCAAAGCCGAGCTCGACGAAGCGCGCGACCGACTCCGAGCCGATCAGACCACCGGAGCCCGTGACTATCGCGATCGCCATCTGCCCGAAGCTACCCGCCCGCGACCGCGAAGCTCATGCGCGGTACTCGAACGGCAGTTCCTGCGCGAGCTCGCGCAGCAGCGGCGCAGCGGAGTCGCGGGCGGAGATCGTCAGCTCGGACTCGGGCAGCGGCCACTCGATGCCGACGTCGGGGTCGTTCCACGCGATCCCTCGCTCGAGCGAGGGATCGTGGTACGCGGTCTGCTTGTAGATGACGTCGGCGACGTCGCTCAACACGCAGAACCCGTGGGCGAAGCCGACCGGCACGAACAGCTCGCGCATGCTCTCGTCGTCGAGCTCGACCGCGTCCCACCGCCCGTAGGTCGGCGAGCTACGGCGCAGGTCGACCGCCACGTCAAGGATCCGTCCGCGGGCGCAACGCACGAGCTTTGCCAGACCGTCGCCGACCTGGAAGTGCATACCGCGCAGAACGCCCCGCGCCGAACGGGAGTGGTTGTCCTGGACGAAGCGCACCGCTTCTGGGATGCCGAGCTGCCCGTTCCACTCGCCGCGGTAGGTCTCGCAGAAGAAGCCGCGCTCGTCCCCGTGCGCCACCGGTTCGATCGCCATCAGCCCCTCGAGATGGGTCGCACGGACGCGCATAGGCGCAAGAGGGTAGCCGCTTGCCTATATTCGCCCGACGATGAGCACGCGCTTCACCGCAGGCCATTCGGCGGTGGGCCGGCGCGCCGCATGGGCGCCCGGTCCGCAGGCGCCGCAGCTCGCCACGGGGGCCGTGCACGTGTGGAGGGTCGATCTCGATGCCGTGGGCGGCGGCGTGCTCGAGCGGCTCAGCGCCGGGGAGCGCGACCGCGCAGCGGGGATCGCGGTCGAGCGTGAGCGCGCGCTCTGGAGTCGCTCGCGCGGAGTGCTCAGGGAGCTCTTGGCCCGCTATGCAGCAGGCCAAGCCGACCGGGTCGAGCTGAGCATCGGCTCAAACGGCAAGCCCGAGTGCTCGCGGCGCGGCGGTGGAGACCTGTTTTTCAACCTCTCGCATTCACGAAACCTGGCGTTGTACGCGTTCTCCGGGGACGCTCCGGTGGGAGTGGACATCGAGGTCATGCGAGGCGAGCGCGCGCGTGCTGGTGTCGATCGCATCCGCGTGGGGAGGCGCGCACTGGGAGAGCACGAAGCGCGACGCCTGAGCCAGGTCGCGCCCGAGCGCCGCGAATGGGAGTTCCTGCGGGCATGGACCCGCCACGAGGCCGAGCTCAAGCGACTCGGCAGAGGGATCGGCGGAACGCGCGCGCAACGGCGGCCAGAGTGTGGCTGCTCGCCCGCGCAGGCCGACGATCACCGCGCGGCGCCGGCGACGGTCGAGCTCGACGTCGGTCTCCAGGCCGCGGCGGCGCTCGCGCTGGCACGACGTCCGGGCGAGCTGTGGCGGTGGGCCTGGGCCTAAAGGATCTTGACGGTGATCCGCTGGGAGACCGTCTTGCCGTTGACGACAGCCGTGAGTATCGTCGAGACGCCGTGTTTGGCGCGGATCTGCCGGAGCAGCTTCGCCTTGACGCGGATCGCCAGGTGCACGGTCTTGTTCGCAGGCAGGCTGAAGCCGACACGACCGTACGTGTCTGATCGGCCGTAGCCCGAGAGCTCTCCTCCGTTCGAGCCGAGCGTCGCCACGCCGTTGCACGGGCTGACGCGACAGAACATCGCCACGGCCACGATCCGACTGTGGTTGACGCCATCCGTCTGGGGGCTGATGCGGATCGGCGCGAGCACCGGGGGCAAGCCTCGCTTGCCGCCCGGGCATACGTGCGTAGCATCCCCGTCCGTCCCGAGCGTCACACGCAGCATCAATTCCTCGTCTTGCGTCCGCGCGAAGCCGTCCATCGCAGAGGTGTCCTGAGGCGAGATCAGCGTCCCGTTATTCGTGCCCCCGCCGCGGATGAAGGATCCCACGGTCGAGCCGGGGACGCGGGCGAGGACGCGGTAGGGGACGCCGCTCTGGTAGGAGTGCCCGACGAAGCCGCCCTCCTCGTTGAAGCCGACGAAGTCGCCCGCGCTGACGCACAGGTTGGTCGGTTCGTAGGTGGAGACCGTGGAGCCACTCGCGCCGCCCACGCCGCATACCGGGATGTCGAAGGGCTGTGAGGTGATGTTGATCTTCGCGCCGCCCCCAGGCTGCGGAGTCAGTGCCTGAAAGTGGATCTCGGTGAGCGGTGGGGTGCCGTCGGCAGCAGGGACAGCGCAGCCCTCGAGGGCGACCTTCAGCGCTTGGCCTGTAGCCGGAGCGCGCGCCGCCCCATTGGCCAGATTGAGGTTCCACAGCACTCCGTCGGCACCGAAGTGGTAGGTGTGGACCACGCCGTTGGGGGCCTCAGGCGAAGGCGGTACGCTCGTGTCCGTCCCTCGGTAGCTGAGGTCGTGGGCGGTGTCGAGTGTCGCGGGCGTCGAGAGGGTGCTGCCGAAGGTCGTGATCTTGCCCTCGGCCGTGGCCGCGAACGAGAGAGTGATCGCGCATGCGAGCACCGCGACGCTCGCGAGCGGGCGCGACGCCGATGGCACCGGCAGGCGGCAACCGACGGCGTCGAGGCGATCAGGGGGCATCGATCTCCTATCGGCACGCCGGGCGGCCCGGCGAGGCACGTTCGACAGACGTACGAGCGATGCGGCATCACAGGTCGTCCGAGTCGATCCACATCAGATGCCAGGCGGCTTCTGCCGAGATCGACTCGACATCGAGCGAGTCCGACACCGAGCGGATGATCAGCTTGAAGGCAAACGGGCTGCGCAGGAAGCCAAAGCGGCGGAGCCTGTGTCGCGCGGCCTGGTGGCGCGAGATCATCGTGACGATCGCCTCGACGCCGGCGCGGCGCGCGGCCCGGTCGATCTCACCGTAGAGCGCCGCCAGCGCCGGTTGCTCGCCGTCGAGCACCATGAGGTCGAGCAGCGCGAGCGACGGGATCCCCTGCAGCGTTGCGACACGCCCGACCGCGACGGCTACGACCGCGTCGTCGCGGCGCACGCGGAACACCTCGTAGCGGGTCTCCGGAGCGCCCAGCCGCCAGCGGTAGAACTCGGGCGTCTTGACGAGGTGGTTCTCGACCGACGTGGCCCAGCGTTCGAGGAACGTGCGCAGCTCGGGGCCGTGGAGCAGCTCCTCGGGAGATCCCGTCTCCGCGCGATAGCCCTCCGCACCACGACCGCGCGCCGCGAGCAACGCGCGGAGCGCGCGCAGACCGAGGTTCACGATCGGCGCGAGCACGCCCAGGCGCCGCGAGGCGAGGATCGCGTTCGACTTCAGAGGCCGAAGGTACATGGGCAGCTCGAACGCCACTTTCCAGCCGACCCGCAGGTGCCCGCCCATCACCTCGCGGCGAATCGGGTAGCCGGTCACGAACGCGAGTGCGCTTTCGTCCAGCCGCGAAAGCGCGTACTCGCCGAGCTGCGTGAAGATCCCCCGGCCGCGCGCGGCGGGGCTGGTCATCACGTCGCAGGCCATTCCCGCCGTCACTGCTCGCCCGCCGATCCGGTACGGGTAGGGAATCCATGCGTAGTAACCGAGCAGCTCGCCCGCTTCGCGCGCCTCGTACTCGTAGGAGTGCGGCTCGCCGGGGGCGCTGTGGAACTTCCACCGATAGTGCTCGATCGACGCCGCGCCGACGCCGCCGTGCTCCGGGAAGGCGGCGTTGAACAGCTTGCGCTGTTGCTCCAGTCCGATCTCCGGCTCGAACTCGCCGAACTCGACGCTCAACCGTACAGGCCCCCGTTCAGATGCAGCACCGGTCCGGTCGTCTGGGCCTCCTCCTCGCTCAGCAGGAAGGTCAGCATGCCGCCGCCGCCGTTGGCGCCGGTCAAGAGGACCGGCCCGCCGATCGCGCGCCGTGAGGGAACCTGGGCTGCCGAGCCGGCGGCGCTCATCCGGCGGCGGCTCGATCGTTGCGCCGCAGGAGGGGCACTCGGCGGCGCTTGTGTTGCAACTCGATCGCTACGAGCAGGCGCAATACGTACCACAGCCCCGTGACCGCTCCGGTGCTCGCGCTACCGTACATCCGCGGCGTCATCGCGATCGGATGCTCCACGATCCTCGCGCCCGCCCGGCCCGCCTCGATCAGCGCCTCGACGGTGTCGCCGAGGTATTCGACCGGATAGTCGGCCGCGAAGTTGTCGAGCAGCGGTCGGCGGATCGCGCGGAAGCCCGAGCTGGTGTCGGACACGTTCACTCCGGCGACGCGGCGCACGCGAGCGGACAGCGCGCGCATCGCCAGCCGCCTGGCGCCGTGCACTTCGTACGGGCCTGATCCCGGCACGAAGCGCGACCCGACGACCATGTCCGCGTCGGACGCGCGCATCTCGTCGAGCAGTTCGCGGACCTGCGCAGAGTCGTGCTGACCGTCGCCGTCGACCTGCACGACGACGTCGTAGCGGTGGGCGAGCGCCCAGCGAAAGCCGCAGCGCAGCGCGCCGCCCACGCCCACGTTGACCGGCAGCTGCAGGACATGGGCACCGGCCTCCGAGGCCCGCTTGCCAGTCTTGTCGATGGAGCCGTCATCGACCACGCAGACGTCGTACCCGTGCTCGCGTCCGCCACGCACCACGGCACCCACGCTGTCCTGCTCGTTGAGCGCAGGAACGATCAGCAGCACGCGGCCGAGCTCACTCATACGCGTGGCAGGTCCCGTGTCTGGAGCGGCGCCGTGCTTCCCGCGCCCGGCGCGTCCGGGGCAGACCCGCGCTGCTCCAGCTCGCGCACGCGCTGCTCGACCAGCGCCGAGTGCTCACTCAGATCCTGGATCGCGCGGTGCAGCCCGGACAGCGAGATCGACAGCTGCAGGCAGATCAGCCCCAGGAACACGATCAGCACCCCGAGCGAGAAGCCGGTCTGCGTGAAGCCGAGGTGTTTGACCTGGCGGGAGGCGAGGGCGAGCAGCGGCGTGCCGAGGAAGCCGAGCAGCGCCACGCTGAGCCAGCCGAGCCCGTAACGAAGCGAGAGCAGCCCGCGGCGAACGAGCACGATTGTGGAGATCATCAGGGCGACGGCGCCGGCCATCGCGAGTGCCGTCTGGAGGCTCACGACGGTGCCGCCTTCAACGCCGGCGCGATGCCGCCCCGCGCGAGCATCACCGCGCCGGGCAGGCTCACAACGAACAGAACGGCAACCGACAGGATCGAGATCAGCGCAGCGTCGGTGGCCCCGATCGAGGCTCCCCCGAGCAGCACCACATACGAGCCCTCGCGCACGCCGAAGCCGCCGATCGAGATCGGGATCAACGTGACGACCGTCACGAGCGCGAGCACTACGGCAGCGGTCGCGTAGGCGAGGTGGACCCCGATCGAGTCCGCGAGCATCACCAGCCCGAGCGAGATCAGCGCCTGGTAGAGCAGGCTCGCGCAGAGCACGACGAACATGGTCCATGGCTCCCGCGCGTAGCCGCGCAGGAGCGCCCGGATCTCCACGGCATGGGAGATGAACCTCTGCGGCACCAGGGCCCGCGCCAGGCGTGGGCTGCGGAACACCGCCGTCGCAACCAGCGCGCTCCCCACCACGACAGCCGCCGTCACCCATGCGAGGAAGACCTGCGCCCCGTCGGGCACAGTCGCCGACTGGAACGCGAAGGCGAGCCAGGCCATCCCAAGCAGGCCGGCGAGCCCGCCCAGGCGATCGACGACAACCGACACGGCCGCTCGCGTCAACAGCGTCCCGCGACGCGCGACGAGCAGCGTGCGCGTCACATCGCCACCGACCGACGTCGGCAGGAACGTGTTGGAGAACGTGGCCACGGAATAGATCCGCGCGACCGCCCCGACGCGCACGTCGAGGTCGGCCCCGCGCAGCAGCAGCAGCCAGCGACAGCCGCCGACCACAAGCGCCACGAACACGAGCCCCACCGCCGCGAGGAAGTAGAGCGGGTGGCCGTGGCTGAAGCGGCTGCCCATCCGGCTCCAGTCGATCTGGGCCGCGACCAAGCCGAGCAGGCCACACGTCACGAGGATCCGGAACGGCAGCGACTCGGCGACCCGACGCACCCTGCCGAGCAGCGAGATCGCCTCCGTCTCAACGCTCATCAACTGCATCCGAGAAGCGGTAGCTCGACATCGAGCAGACGTCGTGCAACGGCACCGAGCGTGGGTCCTGGGCCTTCCGCGGCGGCGATCGCTTCGTCCAAGCGGCCGAGGGTAGCGGTCCTGCGCATGTGCACGATCCGGCTCGTCAACCAGCCTGCGTGCGGCATCACGAAGAACGGCTCGTCCGGGTCGAGGTCGTATGGATGAAGGTAGCTCCAGGGAACCGTCGCCGGGTCGAGTTCGCGCATGAAGCGCCTCGTGAGGAAGGCGGGCACGAAGCGAAGATAGACGCCGCCGAGGAAGGGAACTTGCGCACGAGCGATGCCGCCGACCGGGCAGGGCAACTCGAGCAGGCCGCTGCCCCATCGGAATGCACCGACGGGCGCGCCGGGCCAACCGTGCAGGGGATTGCGAGCCGGGAGTACGCTGGAGGAGTACTCGAAGCTGGCGCCCGTGAGCTCGTCCACCGCCCATCTCGTCGCGGGGGTCAGCGAGAAGATCGGGGCGCGAAAGCCGCTGACCCTCACCTGCCCGACCTGCTCGAGCAGTTCGCGCCCTTCGCGAAGCTCTGCGCCCAACCGCGCCGGACCGACGTCCTGCAGGGCCACGTGACGCATGCCGTGGAGCGCCAGCTCGTGCCCGCCGTCGACGACACGTCGGATCAGCTCCGGATGACTGCGCCCCAGCTCCCCGACGACGAAGACGGTGGCCGCCGCCCCCTGCGCCTCGACGTAATCGAGAAAGCGGTGACTCATGCGCACGAAGCGCGCCTCCTGCATGTTCGAGCGCCGGTTGTCCTCGAGGTCGAATGTCAGTGTCAGCGCCATGGGTCGCCCATGGCGGCACGAAGGCCGGCACCTGATCGCTCCCCACCAGCGCGGGCCGGCACCTAGAGAAACCGGCCATGGGCTGAGCCGACACGCAGCAGCCTGGCATCTCGTATTGGCCGCAAATGCGCGAGCCGCGCGCACACCTCGCGAGAGCTCGCCCGTCGCAACTCCTCGTAAACCGCCACGCGCGGGTTCGACTCAAGCTCAGAGCCGCCGACAGGCAGACTGGCGGCCCGCGAGCCGCGCTTGTCACGACGCGCCGACCAACGCTCTGTGCGGACGCGTTGCGGGCGTCTGCAGACTATGCACCAGCGGCCATCGAGCACCCGGGGAGATGCTACCCGCGTGCTTCCGGGTATGCAGGTGCACGGTGATCCTCGTGCGCTACGCTCCCGCCTTGGCGCTCGTCGCGCCCCGCTCCTCCGGTCTGGGTGAGCTCGAATCGCCGCCCAGCGTTCCGCGACACCCTCGATCCAGATGAGCATCAAGATCCCCGGCCCTTCGGATGAGGAGCACGTGATTGCGCCCGTGACGCGTCACCGCGAACCCGCCAAGAGGGTGCGGGGGCTCGCGCTCGTCGCGGCGGCCGTCTGCATCGCGCTGCTCGTCGCTGAGGTCGCTTCCGGCTGGAACGTCCTTCATTCGACTGAATTCTTCACCGCGCTGGCGGCCCGCAAGTACGTCTGGGCAAACGCCCTCGCGGCCACGCTCGTCGCAATCGTTGCGATCTTTGCCCCAGGACGGTGGAGGTGGCTGGCCGTCATCGGTCCGGGCCTGTACTTGCTGGCGATCCTCCTGGCCACGGCGATTGGCGGCGGTGCGGCGCTGGCGATGGCGACGGCCGTGCTCACGATGACCGCGCTGTGGGACACGGGCGAGCGCCTGCTTCGACACCTGGGCGCTCGGTCGCTCGCGAACAACGTGCTGGTCGCGTGGCTGGCTGGGATCGGGCCTTGGAGTCTTGCGACGATCCTGCTCGGCCGACTGTCTCTGGTGAAGTGGTGGACCCTGGGGATCCTGCTCGTGCTCGTCGGCGGCGCCGGCCTCGCTCGACTGCTCGAGATGACATGGAAGCACCGTCGCGCGATCGAGCAAGAGATCGCGAGCTCCCCCATGGGTCTCGCAAGCGCAGGCGTGATCCTGATCACAACGGGATGGGCGGCCATCTACACGGCAGCGCCCGAGCTCCAGTACGACGCGCTCTACGGCAAGGCCTCCCTACCGGAACAGTGGGCGCGAACAGGGCACATCGGCTCCCTCGTCCAGCACGTGCAGTTCGAGATCGCGGGCTGGTTTCAGGTGCTGGCCACGCTCGGTCACCTGTTCGGCGCGACCGCCGTCGGAAGGTATCTGCAGCTGATCGGTCTGATGTCTGCTGGCGTGGCGATCTGGTGGTGGGGGCACCGGCACGGCTCGCTCGGACCGTTGGCGGCCGTCGCGATCGTCGTTACACCCAGCGTCTTCTGGCAGGCGAGCACAGCGGACGATGACATCCTGCTTGCGCTCTGCGCGCTCGCGCTCGCGGTTGCGATCGTCGAATCGGTGCGCACAGAACGCGGTCGCCCGACACGCGGCGTCGCGTTCGCGCTCGGCCTGATGGCTGGCTCCGGACCCTCGCTGAAGCTCCATCTGACACCTCTGTTCGCCTTCCTGCTGCTGGGCTGGATCGTCGCCGGGCGAAGATCGCGCTCGGTCCTGAGGCGCCTCGGCTACTCGCTGCTTGGGGTCGCCATCACGGGCCTGCCGCCATTGATCCTCCGATGGGCCGATAGCGGCAACCCGGTGCTCCCCGCCTACAACAACATCTTCCGCAGCAAGTATTGGCTGCCGGTCAACGAACAGCTGAACTTCCCGTTCTGGATGCACCCGGGGGCGTGGGGACCGATCGCGGGTGTGTGGAAGGCGGTCGTCGATCCGAAATTGATGTCCGAGGACGCTCCTCCGGGTGCGTTCGGGGTGCTCATCGGCGCACTTGTCATCGCGCTGCTGCTGGGCTGGATCGGAAGCGACCGCTCTCGCGCGAGTCGGGTGGTGTGGGTCGCGTTGCTGCCAGCGGCCGTGTTCTGGTGGCTGAGCTTGCGCTACCTGCGCTATCTCCTGCCGGCGGGCTTCGTATCGGTGGCGCTGATAATCATGCTCACCCCCGGCGTGAAGCTGAGGGGACGTGGACAGCTGCTCGCGATCGCCGGCGTCACGCTCGCGGCCGCCGCGAGCTTTCCCGTGACGATCTCGCAGTTCTGGAACGTTCCTGCCCACAAGCCTCCGATCTACGCCGCGATCGGTCGCTGGAGCGCGTCCAGCTACGAGAGCGCGGCGCTTCCCGAAAGAGAGGCGCTGCTGGCCTTCAACCGGCTTTCCCCGCCCGGCGCCCAGGTGGCGACCAGCGCCTACGAGCGGGGCTGGCTCACGCACGGACGCGATCTCTACAACCTCCACTACGAGCCCGTGCCGCTGATGGAGCTGCGGGGGCCACTGCCCACCAACGGGGACCAGGCGTACGCAGACCTGCGGGCGATCGGGATCGGCTGGCTGCTCGTCACCGAAGCGGATCGCTTGCAGAACCAGCCCGGCTACCTCTCAGAAGTGATCACCACACATGGCAGGATCGAATTCAGCGCGCGCGGCTGGGATCTGTACCGGCTGGTTGCGCGTCCGCCCGTGCCGACGCCGCTCACAGCGTGCGATCGGCCCTCGCGCGTGGTTCCGCCGTGCTGGGCGGGACCACGCACCGCGAAGGGAGGTCTGCCGGTGAGCATGACGCGTGTCGTCCCGGCCTGCCCCGGGGAGATACTCGTGCTCACGGTGAGCCAGGCCGGCCCGCCCGCCGCCAGCCCCGTGCTGATCCACTTCAACGGCGGCGACGCCGCGGTCTCGACTCAGCCCGGACAGGCGACGACGGGGTTCACCCAGCGAATCTATGCCACTGCGCCGCCGGGCACGACGAGCGCGGATGTGATCGTCAGCCCGCTGCCGGGGACCGAAATATCCTCGGCCACGATCGGCACCCTAGGCAAGCGCTGCCAGTCATGAGCGCCTGCATGGAGGTCGCAGCAGGGCATGACCATGCCTCCTCACTATCCTGACCGGCGGCGACACGTGGATATCGGCGAGCTCACAGCCAGCACAGCAGAGCAGACGGAGCGCTTGAGCGCCGCGAGAGCGGCACTCGGCAGCGATTTCCCCTGGTACCCGTACAACATCCTCGGCAACCTCGTCCACGTCGACGGAATGCTCACCGGTGACAACCGCAACCTGACGCGCCTCGCGCGAGACCTGCCCGTCGCTGACATCGGGGCCGCTGACGGCGACCTCGCTTTCGTCCTGGAGGACGTCGCCGGTTGGCAGGTGGACATCGTCGACACCGCCGCCACGAACATGAACGGGTTGCAGGGAGCGCGCGCGCTGCGTGATCATCTCGGCTCTGGCGTCCAGATCTATGACACGGATCTGGATCGTCAGTTCGCGCTGCCACGGGACCGCTACGGCCTCGTCTTCTTCCTCGGGATCCTCTACCACCTACAAAACCCCTTCTACGCTCTGCGTGAGCTGGCGTCGCGCTCGACGCACTGCCTGCTGAGCACCAAGGTCGCCCGATTCGCGGGGCCCGAGCGCACGGCGATCGGCGACCTGCCGGTCGGTTATCTCGTCGCGCCGCGCGAGACGAACAATGATCCGACCAACTACTGGATCCTCTCCCCGACCGGTCTCGAACGCCTCGTTGAACGCGCCGGCTGGGAGATCCTCGATCAGGCCAATATCGGGAACACGACCGATTCCGACCCCTCGACGCCAGAGCATGACGAGCGAATGTTCATGCTGCTTCGCAGTTCGGCCTCGACCGCCATCGCTTAGGGCAAGCGCAGGAGCTCGCGCATCCGCTCGTCGAGCAGATCGGGGGAGCAGGTGACAGACGCCAGGGCCTGGCCGGCGCGTGAGAGCGATTGCCACAGGACGTCGTCGTCGACGACCCGGACGATCCGCTGGGCCAAGGCTTCGGCGTCGTCGCCGATCAGCATGTTCTCGCCGTCTTCGCCGCTCAGCCCTTCGGCTCCGACCGGCGTCGTGACAATCGGCACGCCCGCGGCGAGCGCCTGTGTGATTTTTCCCTTGACGCCTGCACCGAATCGCACCGGCACGACCATCATGCGCGAGGACTCGAGGATCGGATCGAGGTCGGGGACCCAGCCTCTGACGTGCACTCTAGGCGATGCCAGGCTGGCGACCTCCGGTGGCACGCTGCCTCCCACGATCGTGACCGACAGCTCCGGTCGCTCCTCCCACACGTGCGGCATCACCTCGCGAACGAGGTAGGTGACCGCGTCGGCATTCGGAGGATGCTCGAACCCACCGACGAAGAGGACGTCGCTCCGCCCGGTCACGGGCGAGACCTCCTCACGCACTGCGTGTATCGTCGGGATAACGATCACTCGCGCTTCGGGCACGTCGTTCAGGATTCGTTCGCGCTCCTCCGTGGTCACGGCGACCGTGACGTCGCTCGCTCGCACCATCGCCAGCTCCAGCTCGAACAGCGCCTTCGCCTTCGGGCCCTCGGCGACGAAGTGTCCATTGCCGCCCGCGCGCGCCGGGTTGTCCAGGCCGAAGCGCCGTGACTCGCGAAGCCAGTGCAGGTCGACCGTGTCGTAGACGATCGTCGCGGTCGGGGCGAGCTCCCTGACCGAGTCCAGCCAGCGACTGGCGGGATGCGGACGCGACAGGATCGCAGCCGTCAGCTGGGGGCCGAGCTCGGCCAGCGCCGGCATCACGTCGACAGCGCCATAGATCACCTCGACGCCCATCCGCTGCAACCGCCGCGTATAAGGCTCCGGTCGCGCCCCGTTGTCTGGAGCGAACGCGACCGAGCAGCCGAGACGCTGCAGCGAGCGGATGATCTCGTACATCCTCAGTGAGCCGGCGTCGCGGTCCCACATCGGCGTGCGGAAGTCCACGACGAGTATCCGCGGGCCCGGGTCGTGGCGTCGCGCCGCCGCCTCCACCCGCTCCATATCCACAGGCAGGTGATCCTGCAGAGCCGACTCCCACTTGCGAACGAACTTGACGCGGTTGGTCTCCTGATGGCGCTTGTGGCCTGAGCTCGGATCCGTCCCGGCGGTAGAACCCTCGGCGTGCACGACGACGGCGCTCGGCTCGTACATGACGCGCCATCCCCGGCGCCGTGCTTCGAAGCACAGATCAGCGTCCTCGTAGTACATCGGCACGAAACGCTCGTCGTAGCCGCCGATCTCCTGCCACAGCGACGTGCGTACGAGCAGAGCGGCCGCCGATCCGTAGTCGACCTCGCGCGTGTATTCGTAGCGCGGCTGCGATGAATCCTCGCCACGTCCGTAGTTGACGCCGGTGCCGTCGCTCCAGAGGATCCCCCCGGCCTCGCTCAGCATCCCATCGGGTGCGATGAACTTCGGCGCCACGATGCCGACATCGTCGTACGCTTCGGCCGTCTCGAGCAGATTCTCGAGCCAGCCTGACGTCGCTTCGATGTCGTTGTTGCACAGCACGAGCCAGTCGCCGCGTGCCGCTTCAGCCCCCCGCTTGACGCTCCGAAGATAGCCGTCGTTCTGCTCGTTCCGGATGATCTCAGCACCGCTGACCAGCGTCAGCAGCCCTTTGGTATCCGGATCGGCTGTGTCGTCGACGAGGATCACCTCGTAGGCGGGCTTGGTGTGGTCGCGAATCGTCTCGAGGCAGCGTCGCGTCAGAGCGGCGCCCGAGTACAGCGGGATGACCAGCGAGACGTGTGGGTGCGCGAACTCGGGCAGCACGATCGGCTCGCCCGCCGGCCCCTGCATCTCGGCCGCGGGACCGGCGTGGTCGCCCGAGCCGCGCAGGAATCGCCCGAGGCCGCGCAGCGACAGCCGCAGCGCGCGAACCGCGAGCGAGCGTTCGCCCCCGAGCAACGAGAACAGCCGTCCGCGCACACGCTGGAATGCCTGCCATGTCACCGACGCCTCCACGCGGGCCGCGAAGCGCCTTGCCTGCTCGAGCTGCGCGCCGAGGTCGAGCAGAACCGCCTGCATCTCTTCGATTCGCGCGCGTCCGCGGAGGAGCTCGTTGTCCTGGTAGGCGATCCGCTCGTCCCGTTCGACGAGCGCCGCGTCACGGCGTTTGAGCTCCGCGTCACGCTCCACCTCGCGCTCGGCGAAGTCCTCTTCGCGGCCGGCGAGCGCAACGGCGATCGCCTCACGCTCCCCGCGCAGTCCGGCGGCGACCTCCCCAGCCTCGCGTTCGCTCGCGCGAAGCAGCTCCAGCCCGCAGTCGCCGAGCATCGAGGAGGGCGCGAGCAGCGGCAGCCGAGCGTGAGAGGCGACAGCGACCACGTAGAGGGCGGCCGGGTCGCCGGCCAACCGCCACTCCTCGCCTGCGCGCTCGATGAAGAAGTCCGACGACGCCGCGCGCGACGCGTCGGAGCTCGGCGCGCTCTCCGGCTGCGTCCCAACCGCGCCGAGGTGCGAACCGGCGATCGTGCGTTGGCCCCAGAACGCTACGTGGTCGAACGTCTTCCCGAGCAGTGCCGAGAACTCGTCGTAGGTCAGCTCGCACTCGTGAAACGGATTCACCTGGCCCGACGCTTCGGTGTAGATGCGCCGGTCGGGAGTGGAGATGATCAGCACCCCGTCGCGCGCGAGCAGCCGGTCGATCTCGGCGAGCATCCGGTCCTGCTCGCTCACGTGCTCGACGATCTCGAAAGCGACGACGGCGTCGAACGAACCGTCCTCGAACGCAGAGAGGTCCAATGCGCTTCCGGTGACGAACGAGACCGAGGGACTCGACCAGTTGAGGGTGGCGTGCTCGACCGTGCGCTCGTCCACGTCGACTCCGACCACAGCCGCCGCCGATTCGGCCAGGATCGCCGCACCGAACCCCTCGCCGCTCCCGAGGTCGAGAACGCGCTTGCCCTCGACGATCTGCGCCGCCCAGAGGTAGCGATGCATGTGCTCGTAGACGACCTGAACGTCGGGTGCCCAGGGCACGCAGCGCTCTCCGGTCCACTCGATGAGCCGCGGTGCAGCGGCGCGACGTCGGAGGCTCACGGCTCGAATCATAGGGCCGGGCTCCTTGGGCGCTGAAGGGCAGACGGCGGCACATGCGCGCGGGCTCGTCGCCCTCGGCAATCGGGGTAAGCTCATCGCGGTCGATGCGCTTCTGCTTCGTGAGCACCACCCGGGGCAGCTACTTCATGACCGAGCTGATGGCGGCCCTTGCCGCGGCCACGGAAGCCTCGGGTCACGTAGCCGAACTCGTCTTCGACGTCTTCCCCCCGCTCACCGAGGACCGCATCTACGTCGCGGTGCCGCATGAGTTCGAGGCCTGGGGCGAGGCCTCCGGGTTGCCCGATGCCGCACAGCTGGCGCGGACGATCGCGTTGTGCACCGAGAACCCCGGCACCCAGTGGTTCGAGAGCACCGCTCGGCTCGTCGCCGGGTTCGGGGCGGCCGTCTCGATCAACCGCTCCAGCGCAGCTGAGCTTCGCCGACGCGGTGTGGGCTGCGAGCATCTCCAGCTCGGCTACACCGAACGCTGGGACTGCTGGCGAGGCGACGAGAGCTCCGAGCGGTCGATCGACGTCCTCTACCTGGGCGCTTCCGACCCTCGTCGAGACCCTCTGCTGGCAGGCATCGGCGCAAGGCTGTGGAGCCGAACCTGCCAGTTCCTCGTTCCTCCGCTGGAGCCACGGATCGCGCCGCGTCCGGACTTTCTCAAGGGTCAGGAGAAGTACTCAAGGCTCGGGCAGGCCAAGGTCCTACTCAACCTGCACCGCACCACCTCGGCCGCGTTCGAGTGGATGCGCTTCCTCGAGGCCATCTGCAACGGCAGCGTCGTCGTCTCCGAGCCCTCGCTCGACGGCGGGCCGCTGATCGCCGGCGCGCACTTCGTGCAGGCTCCCGTCGAGCGCCTCGGCGACACCGTCGACGCGCTGCTCGACGATCCCCCACACTTGAGAGCGATCCGCGAGCGCGCCTACGAGTTCGTACGCTCCGAGCTCCCGATCGAGTCCGCCGGCCGGCAGCTCGTCGACCTCGCCGACGAGCTTCTTCGGCGATCGGCGACGGCCGCCGCAACGCTGGATCGAGCTGCGCGCCATGCGGCGGAATCGCAGCCCAGCGCTCCCACACGGCCGCCAAGAGATCCCGCGCCGACGACGTCGACCGGCGCGGCGCACTCGCTCGAGCTTTCGGCCGTCCTCGCGCAGGCGTGCTCGGCGACCTGGGCCGACGGCTCGAGCGCGGCCGAGGACCCAGGCGTGGGTGATGCAGCCACTGGCACCAGCGGACTGCGAGGCGTACGCAGATCGCTCCGCGCAGTCGGGCGCCGCCTCGGGGGACTTCGCGGTCACGCCGAGAACGCGACGCTCGAGAGCCCAACTTACGCCGCAGCCGCCCCGAGCGTGAGCGTCCTCGCAACGATCGCGGCCGGCCGCGAGCGTGAGGGCGTCGAATTGCTCGAGTGCGTGGCCGCTGCCGACAGTGACGAGCTCGAGATCGTCGTGATCGTCGATCGAACGATCCTTTTCGGCCGGCCCGCCATCGGCAGGTTCGTCGCCCGGCATCCGGGGGTCCCCGTGCTGGCGCTCAGCTCCCAAGCGGACGGTCTGGGCGCCGCCCGAAACGCGGCCGCCGAGCGCGCGCGAGCGGCGCGCCTGCTCGTACTGCCCAGAGAAGGCGGAATTTTCCCGACGACCGTGAGCCGCCTGGCAGGGGCGCTCGACGCCGACCCGCACACATGGTTCGCCTATCCGATGGTCGCGGTGGTCGATGACGGCGCTCCCGTCGAGCTGCGCGGTTCGATGCCGTGGGAGCCGGAGCGCCTGACCCGCGAGAACTGGATCGACGCGCCCGCGCTGATCAGGCGTGAGCGTCTGATCGAACTGCAGGGCTACGGGACCGACCCCCGCCTGAGTGGGCTGGAGGACCACGACCTGTGGTGCCGCATCGCCGACGCCTCCGGACACGGCGTGCACGTGCCCCAGGTGCTCGCCTGGCGCGCCGCCTACGAGGGTGTACCGCCGCGCGAGCTCGCGAGCCTTCCCCCGGAAGTGCGCGAGCTGCTGCGCGAACGCAGCCCACACCTGTTCGCACGGCCGGCGGACGGCTGAGAGGCAACAGGGCCACGACCCGCGCGAACGCACCCGCCTGCGCAGGCGCACGTGCCCCGCGCAAGCGCACCCCCCACCGGCGCAACGCGCCCGCCACGCGAAGCGCGCTAGAGGAAGCGCAGCTCTGCCAGCGCTAGACCGAGCGCGCGATTCTCGGGCGGAAGCTCGCTGTCGCGCTGGCCTACGTTCGACCAGGTTTCGGCGGTGTCGAAGTCAACGATGTAATCGCCGGGCCCGAGGCTCGTGGCCAACTCCTCCTCGCACCATTCACCGTGTCGCCATGGAATCTGCCACGACAGCGCCGGCTGCGCAGCGCCGACGGGCGTGAGCGAGACGGTCACCGCCCCGCTTGGCCCCGGCGCCATGCGGTAGCGCAACCGCACGGCGCTCGCGCGCTCGCCGACGCTCACGACGGCTGCGGCGTGCGCAGAACTCCAGCGATAGGTTCCGACCGGCGAGTGCTCGGCTTCGTACCACCCGCGAACGAGTTGGTCCTCGACGCCCGGCGCCGACATCACCAAGCCGCCCGGCGCAAGCTCGAAGCGCTCCTCGAAGGACATGGCCGCGAGCGCAAGCGACAGCGAGCGGACCTTCAGTGGCGGCTCGCGCCAGCCCGCCGCGACGCTGAGGCGAACTTCGTAATCGCCGGGGGACAGTTCGAGCGGATGGTTCTCGATCGAGCGCGCGATGTACTGCCAGCCCAGGCGCGTCGTCCAGACCGCCGTCAGCGGGTCGTCCGAGTCGATGCGACGAATCGCCAACTCGACGCCGCCTATGTCCTCCGGCACGTGCGCGTAGTCGAGGCGCAGGCGGCGAACCGGCCGCACGAGCGAGATCAGCAACGCCGCGCGATCGCCCGCCCACCGATAGCTGCGTTCGCCCGCCCGCTCGGGCGGGAACCAGCCGTACAGCAGCTGCGCGCCGCCGGGATCGTCCATCGCGGCACGGGCACCGGCGTGCTCGGGGACCGGCGTGGAGCGCTCAGGTACGCCGGCCGGGAACGCATCGCCCCAGGAGTCATCGACCAGCCGCGCCGGGGAGTGCGGCACGCCCCGCTGGCGGCGGCGGGCCGCGAGCGCGCTCGGCAGGTGCAGCGCGTTCCAGGCGATCGCTGCGAGCTTCTGTCGGCGAAGCGCCTTCGGCGCCTCGCGCAGTGACCGCAGCTCGCCGGCCGCCCAACGGGTCAGGCTCCGCGCAGGGGCGTGCTTGAGCACGACGCGCACCCGATGGCGCTCGCACAGCATTCGCTTGCGCAGCGACTCGCCGCCAGCGCCGCTGGAGCCGTGGTCGATCCAGGCATCGCCCGCGACGAGCACGCGATAGCCGGCTCGCCATACGCGGATCCCGTAGTCGACGTCGTCGTAGTAGTTGACCATGCGCTCATCGAAGGCGCCGACGCGCTCCAGCGCCTCGCGCGTGAAGGCCATGCCGCACCCCATCGGATAGAGCGCCTCGGTAGCGAGCTCGGCATCCTCGTAGGACTCGTTCATCGACAGATCCGCCGCCCATCCCTGGCGATTGACGGTCCCACCAGCGCCGTTCAGGACGAGCGGGTTGTCGGCGTAGAAGACGGTCGAGGCGACACCGCCGATACCGCGATCCTGCTCGAAGCTCGCCACCACGCGTCTGAGCCAATCGGGCGCGGCGAAGCCGTCGGCGTCGACGAACGCGACGAGCTCGCCTCGCGCGTGGCGCAGGCCGATGTTGCGGGCGGCCGGACAGCCACGGTTTCGCCCACCGCGCACGAGCTTCAGCGCACCCGTCGCGGCTGCCGCTTCGGCCACCGCCAGGGTTCCGTCCGTCGAGCCGTCGTCAACGACGATCAGCTCGAAGTTCGGATAGTCCTGTTCGAGCAGCTGCTCGAGACAGCGCCCCACCACCGCTTGGGCGTTCCAGCACACGACCACCACCGACGCGAGCGCGGCATCGGGCTCCAACGCTGAGGCGGCTCCCTCCGAGGCGGCCTCGCCCGGGCGGCCGCGCGCGCGCAGCACCTCACGAAGCCCGCGCTGCTGGCTTCTCCACGCCTCGCTAAGCAGGGCGAACGACCTCCAGCCAGCGCAGCGGCTGCCCGGATCGGCAAAGGCGCGGCAGCGCGTCGAGGTTTGCGTAGTGGATCGCCGGCGTGACCGATCGCCTCGCGATGATCACGAGCGGCCCGATCGTGCGGTTGAGCCCGTCGAGGCCGTTGCCGTTGCCCGGGTGCAGGCTGACGCCGCCGCGGCGCAGTTCGATTCGGTGTAGGCCCTTCGAGAGACGCTTCTTGGCGATCAGCACCCACTGGGCGGGGTAGCTCACCTGATACGCGGCGGTGCCCACGTGGCGCCCGTCGACGTAGACATCGACCGGGCGTCCGAACGACCCGCTGATGAAGAACTGGTAGTCACCGGTCACGGGGATCGGCTGCTCGCGCACAGCGTGGCCGGGACCGTTGGCCGTGATCGTGCCGCCGTTGGCGACGAAGTACCTGCTGACGCTCATGTTGCTGCCGTCGACCTGCACGTAGCCGCTCGGCGCAAGCGTGTAGGCCAGCCTCGCGCCCGTACCCGCTCGGTGGGCGGCGCTCGCGGCCTGACTGCAGAGCTTCGGCTCGCGATCGGCCGGCTTGTCGGCGAAGTGGATGTGTGCGGCGACGGTGCCCCGCGGTTGATCGCGCTGCCAGACTTCGTAGTAGGAGGAGACGTACACGCGCCTGTAGTTGCTCGGCGGGCGGCTGGCGAGCGGGTTGCGCCGCATCACGATCGTGCGGAACCCCTCGAGCCACGAAAGCGAGAACTCGTCGAGGTCGTAGTGGAAGATGCCGCCCGGTTCCGCTTCCCGGTTGACGCCCGGGCGCAGGCCGAGCGTCGGGCCATTGACGACGCTGTCCTGGTCGTCGTCGCGCAGGTAGTACTCGGCGTACTCGTCGAAGTCCGGGGTTATCGTCGGGCCCTGCCCGGCGAATCGTTCGCCGATCCCCTCGAGGTCGTGCAGGCGCGCGTACGGTGAGAGCGAAGTGTCGTGGTAAAGCAGCGCGTCGCCGGCGAGCACGCCACCCGCGACCGCAAGCGCTGCGAGCAGCGCCGCCAGCCGGCCGAGCGGTCGCACCCGCCCGAGCAACGCCCGCATCCCGTCCGCCGACGCCACGCGCCCGCCACGGCGGGCGAGCGCCTGGAGGATCCCGCCGGCGCCGGCGAACGCGAGGGTCAGCGCGATCGGCGAGCTGATGCAGTAGGACTTGAACTCGATCCACGGCCCGTACCGATGCGCGACGTACAACAACGCCACGCCACCGGCGGCACCGAGCCACGCCAGTCCCCACGCCCGCCGCCGTACGGCGAAGATCAGCCCGAAGACGGCCAGGACGAGCACGACGATCGCGAGCGCTTCGCTGGGCCCGCGGTGCGCGAATTGCGGGAAGCGCACGTCCCCGGTGATCCAGACACCGGCCGCGGAGATCGCAGGTACGGGCTGCTGAAGATTGCCGAGGTCGACCGGCCCCGTGCCCGTCACGTACGGCAGCAGCTTGAACGCCGCCGCGAGCGTCGGCAGCGACAGCACGAAGCCGGCCGCCGCCATCTGCGCGACCGCCAGCAGCGCGGCAACCCGGCCGGACTGCAACACGAGCACGGTGGCGCACGTACCTGCGCAGAGCACCCCGAGCCACGGCAGCGTCGTCAGCGAGAACGACGCGATCGTCGCCGCAAGCGCAACCGGTACGGCAAGCACGCCGCGGCCCGGCCGCAGACGCGTCGTCACCGGTGCGAAAAGTGCCGCGACCAGCAACAGGAAGCAGATCGTCGACTGCTCCTTGATGCCACCCGTCAGCACATAGGCGTAGAGCACGTTCGGCAGGGCCGCGACGCACGCGCCGAGGGTTCGCAGGGCCCGGCTCTGCACGAGCCGGCCGAGCAGCGAATAGATCGAGAGCGCGCTCATCGCCGAGACGAACGCGAGGTAGGGCTGGTAGAGCCACGACAGGTCCACCGGGGTGAGGTTCGAGAGCGCGCCGAGCGTCCACGGGCCGCCCCCGGGATATCCGGCCTCGAGGTACTTTTTCATCACGACCTGGTAGCCCGAGGTGCCCCCTGAGGGTATGTGCCGTCCGGAGTGCGCGAAGTGAGCGGCCAGGTCGAGCTCGTAGGAGATGTCGACGATGTGGGCGTAGCCCGTGAATCCGGGCTTGCCCGAGAGCACGATCGGCGCGGCCACAATCGCCCATGCGCCGAGCCCAGCCACGATCGGCCAGATACCGATACCGCGCCCGCGCCGGCGAATAAGGTCCGTAAGCGAGCTGCGCCCGAGCACCAGCCCGGCGACGCCGACGACGACGAGAGCCGGTCCCGCCAGCGGCGCCGTCGGCGCCGCGTAGCAGAACAGGCCGGCGACGACGACCAGCAGCGCGAGCCCGACCGGCAGGATCAGCACGGGCGGTATCGCGTCCGGTCCGGTGACGCGTCGCACGAGCAGGCCGGCTCCACCGCAGAGCAAGAGCATCAGGGCCGGGAAGACGACCCACGCCACCAGGTAGATGCCGATCATCGGGGCGCGCTGGCGAGACCGAGATCAGTGTGGGACCTACCGGCCAGCTCCTCCAGGCGCTCGCGCATGCGCCTCCCGGTTGTGGCGGCTGACAGCAGCCGCGCGACGTCCTCCCTCGCCTGCGCGCCCTTTCGCGCCGCCTCGGACGGCTCGGTGTAGACGCGACGCATCAGCCGCGCGGCGTGTTCGATGCTCGGCTCTGCCCATTCGCCCTCCGGGGGGTAGATCTCGCATTCCGGACCCACGCGGCTCATCTCGTAGTCGACGAGGTAGCTGTTGGCATCGTTCATGAAGTCGACGTTCCCCGAATACCCCGTCGCGATCGCCGGCTTGCCGATCGCCATCGCCTCGGCCAGCGTCAATCCGAAGCCCTCGGCGCGATGCAACGAGACGTAGCAGTCACAACCCGCCATCAGCCCGTTCAGCTCGCCCGTGCTCAAGGAGCGGTCCAGCACGTGGATGTCACCCCGCCCGTGTGCCGCCCACAGCAACTCCTCCTCCGAGAGCGGCCGAAGCGGCGCGTTGATCGTCTTGACCAACAGCTGTGGGCCCTCGCCTGGCGCGAAGGCGGCCTTGAACGCCTCGATCAGGCCAACCGGGTTCTTGCGCTGGACCGTGCTGAGGTAGTCGAACACGAACAGGAACAGAAAGCCGTCGGGTACCCCGAGGCGCAGCGGCAGGGCGGGCTCGAGCGGCTGTTCTACGGGCGGGGGCAGCGCTAGCACGGGTACCGGAGCCTCCGCACCGATGTTCTCGGCCATGAATCGCGAGTAGACCCATATCTCGTCGACCAGGCCGAACGCCCGCTGCCAACGCGCCGGGATGCTGTTCGTCTCCCATCCCCAAATTCCGATGCGTGGCCCCTCGAAGTAGTCCTCGCCCAGTCGCTCGACGAAGTCGGGGAGCTCATCCGCGTTGACGGCAACGATCTCGAAGCCGTGGCGCCCGCCGTGCACGAGGTCCTCGAAGCCATGTTCTCCATACGCGTCCTCCAAGGCGACCGGCAGCTCTAGGTGGTGCAGCGGCACGGTGATCGTGCTCACCGGTACGCCCGCGGCGGCGAGCCCGGCGACATAACCGCGCGCCGCCGCGCCGAGACCGAGCGTGTGCCCCATGTAGCCGGTGAGACGCACCGCCAGCCCGTCGGCCGTGGCGACAGCGGCCGGCTTCGGCCGCCGCTCGGCCACGGACACGCTTGCCTGGCCGGAGTCCTCGTCGTGCCTCCCGCGCGCGGCCGGCTCGCGCCGCCGTTGCGGCCGCTGTTGCGCCGGCGCCGGCGAGGAGGTCTCCAGCGGTCGCGGCGGCGCTGGGGGGGCGCCGCCTTGCCACGGCATGAAGCGCTCGGGGATGCCGAGCTCGGCCTGCCCGAAGGCCCGGCACCAGGCGAGGAATCCGGCGGCGTCGTCGGGGTCGTCGAGATCCGGGTAAGCGCGCAAGACGTCCGCTCGCTCGCGCGATACCCGGTAGAAGACGTAGCGGTTGATCCCGTACCCCGCACCGCGCGGCGCGGGCTGCTCGAGCCACTGCAGGAATGCGCCGGTTCCGGCCTCGCCGAACACGTCGCCGAAGTCCTCCCCGAGAGCCAGCGCGCGGGCGTAGATCGCGCGCAGCGCATCGTCGTACACCAGCCCCCCGTACAGGCGCCGTCCCACCTCGTGGCGGTGCTCGGCGTCGTTCCACCCCTGCGCGCGGAGCTCGTGCGCGTAGCTCTCGCAGAGCGTGCGCAGGACGGGCGAGCGGCTGACGCGCGCCCGGCTCGCGTTCGCAGCCAGCCGGTAGGGGCGGTCGGGGTCGAAGCCGGGCAGGTTGAGGAACCTCAACGGCGCGGTCCCATCGACCACGACGCCGCTCGATCCCCGCGCGAGCGTGTGGCGGTCGAGGTTCCACAGGCTCAGGTTGGAGCCGGGGTCATCGAGTACGCCCGTCGAGAAGCGCGCCGGCGCGAGCTCGAGGAAGCGCCTGAGCCACGGACGATCCTCCGGCCGATCCCCGACGCTCAGCGCGTCGAGCGATCCCAGAGCCCGTTCGACACGAGCGCCCCACCAGACCAGGAACTCGCGCGCCGCGCTGCTCCCGTCGAGCGCCATCACCGTCGGGTCGATGCGCCCGGCGAGCTCGAGCTGCTCGCGCGACGGTTCCAGCCCATCTTCGGGGAGCTCGAGCGACGTCCGTGGCACGAGCACGACGCGGCTGGCGCGCACGCTGGTCTCGAGCGGCTGCAAGTCGCCGAGCAGCCAAGCGGTGCTGGGCAGGTGGACGAGCGGCTCCGAACCCTGCTCGAACAGGCGCAGCAGCACCTGCGGAAGCAGCAGGATCGTGAGATCTTCCTCGTCGTGGCGCGCCAGCAGCGTCTCGACATCGAGGTCGAGCAGCTTCGAGACCGAGCCCACCGCCATCGACTGCTCCGCGCGAGCGACGGCGGCGACCGCCGCCTCGCCTCCGATCAAGAGGACGCTCACCGGCCACTCCGGCTCATGGCGACGAAGCGAGGCGACCAGCGCGCGCGTGCGCGCGAGCGTCCTCATCGTGGCGACCGTGACTACTTGCATCAAGCCTCGTCGCGCCGCTCGTCTCCGCCGAGGTCTCGGCGCAGCGTCTCCGCGGTCAGAACCAGCTCGCGGACGAGATCCTCAAGGCGCTCGATCTGCTCGGTGTGGCGCTTGCGCAGCTGCTCGAATTCGGCCGCGAGCCGCTCTAGGGACGACGCTGTCGCGATTCGGCGGGATCGGCGACGCGCATACGCCGGCGCGACGCGCCAGAGCGCACGTCGCGCCAGCCCACGCGCCCGCCCCGGCGCGCTCGGCCGTCCGCCGGCGCGGATCTTTGCTGTGATCGGATCGGAAGCTGTCATCGGCGGCTCGATTATGGCCCAATGTCCCGCCCGTCAGCGAGACTCCCTAGGCTGGCTGATCCTCCGGCGGAGAGCGATGACCTTGAACGAGCTTCCCAACACGCCTCGGGCCGATCAGAGCCGCAGCGCATCCGTCCTGATCGCCGCGAGCGGCGAGCCCGAGGCTTCGCGCGAGTGCCTGGCAGCCGTGCGCGCACATGGCGGGCCCAGCGTGGCGGTGGTCGAGGTCGCACCCGACGCGTCGTCGGTCAACCGAGCGGCCGAGCAGCTTGCGCCGGCCGACGTAGTGCTGCTCAGCGAGCCGTGCCGCGTCGCGGCCGATTGGATCGAGCGCCTGCGCCGCGCCGCCTACAGCGACACGAACGTCGCCACTGCCAGCGCGCTCGCAGTCGCCGGCACGCCGCTCGCGCTCGACGAGCGCGCCTCCGGTGAGGACCGCGGCAAAGCCTCGGGCGAGCGCGAGCTCACCGCGATCACGTCCTCCGCCGTGGAGCGCTCTCGCAGGCTGCGCCCGCGCTTGAGTCGCGCCGTCGGGCCGTGCGTGTACATCAGGCGCGATGCGCTCGAGCTCGTCGGCCCGCTCGACGAGCAGCTCGACCTGCGCGCGGCCGTCGAGGGGGACTTCGCCCAGCGCTGCGTGCTCTCCGGCCTAACGCACGTGGCCGCTGACGACGTGGTCGTGCAGCCTCTCGCAGAGGGCGCCGGTGCGGCGGATGATGCCGAGCTGGCGCTGCCGCTGCGAGAGCGCTACCCCTACCTCGCCGAGACGCCGCTTGCCGATTCGAGCGTGCTCGCATACGCGCTGCAGAGCGTCCGCGAGCCTCCTGCACGGCTGCCCGTGACGCTCGACGCGCGCGCGCTCGACGGTGCGATCACGGGCACGCACGTGCACATCTTCGAGCTGATCCTCGCGTTGGCGCGCACCGAGGAGCTCGAGCTGCGCCTGCTGATCCGCGCCGAGCTGGTCGATCCCGCAGCGAGGGATCTGCTGGCCGCGCTGGGGCACACCGAGCTGCTCGACGCCGAGGAGCTCGATCCACGCACGGCGCGGACCGCCGTGTTCCACCGCCCGCAGCAGACCTTCTCGCCGAGCGACGTGGCGCTCGGTCTGGCGCTCGGAGAGCGCTTCGTGCTCAGCCAGCTCGACCTGATCGCCTACCGCAATCCCGGCTACTTCCGCGACGCGGCGAGGTGGCGGGACTACCGCGCGGCGAGCCGTCACGGCCTCTCGGCCGCCGAGCGCGTCGTCGTGTTCTCAGAGCACACCCGCCGGGAGCTGCTGGCCGACGCGCTGGTCGAGCAGGCGCGGCTCAGCGTCGTGCCGCCCGGGCTCGACCACCGCGCAGCCGGCGAGCCGAGGAGGCCGGCGGCGCTCTCCGATCACGTACTGGACACCGGCTTCCTGCTGTGCCTCGGAACGGACTTCCGCCACAAGAACAGGGTCTTCGCGCTGCGCCTGCTCGCCGAGCTGCGCGCACGGCACGGCTGGCGCGGAGCGCTCGTGCTCGCCGGCACGCACATCCCCCAGGGATCCTCGGCCGAGCTCGAGCGCGCCTTCCTCGAATCCCGCGGCGAGCTCGCCGGAGCCGTCGTCTCGCTGGGGCCGGTCGACGAGCCCGAGAAGGCCTGGCTGATCGACGCCTCGAGTGCGATCGTCTACCCCTCGGTCTACGAGGGCTTTGGACTGGTGCCGTTCGAGTCGGCGCTGAGCGGCGTGCCGTGCATCTTCGCGCCGCAGGCGTCGCTCGCCGAGGAGCCGCCCGAGGGCACGGCGACGATCGTCCCCTGGGACCCCGTGGCGAGCGCCGCCAACGCCTACGCGCTGCTGAGCGACGCTGCACGGCGCGAGGCCCACGTTCGTACGCTCGCCGATCGGGCGCGCGGTTTCACCTGGGCCGCCGCAGCGAGCGCGATGGTCGAGATCTACCGCGAAGCCGCAGCCGCACCGGTGCGCGACTCGGCGACGCTGAGCAGGGATCTGGTCAAGCGCGAAGCGCGGCTGAGCATCCAGCACGAGGAGGAAGTGGCTCAGCTCGTGGGCGAGCGCGAACACGCGCAGCGGATGTACGACGCGCTCAACGCCGAGGTCGGCTTTGGTCTGAGCCTGATCGGCCCCCACGGAGCGCTTCCGGAAACCGTGCAGCGCGCGCTGCTTGCACTGTCCGCGCGCCCGGCGCTGAGCCGTCCGCTCTTTGCGGCCGTGGCGAGTGTTTTCGCGGTCATGCGAGCATTTTCGCGTCCCATTCGCATGCTGCTGCGCCGCCCGCGATGAGCGCCGCGCCGGCTGGCCGATCGGGAGCTGGCTATACCCTGCCAATCAGCATGTCTCTCGAACGAACAGCCCCGAACGAGCTTCCCGCACTGGCGGCGGAGGGCGTCGACAAGCGCTTTCGGATACCCGAGGAGCGCAGCCACACGCTCAAGGAGCGGGTTCTGCACCCGCTGCGGCGCTCGCGCTACGAGGCTCTGCACGCGCTCCAGAACATCTCCTTCACGGTCGAGCGAGGCGAGTTCTTTGGCATCGTCGGGCGCAACGGCAGCGGCAAGAGCACGCTGCTGAAGTGCCTCGCTGGGATCTACGGCACCGACCAGGGGCGCATCTGGTGCAACGGCCGGCTCTCCACCTTCATCGAGCTCGGCGTCGGCTTCAACCCCGACCTGGCGGCGTATGACAACGTCGCGCTGAATGGGATCATGCTCGGGCTCTCGCCGCGCGAGGCGCGTGCTCGCTACGAGCGCGTGATCGGGTTCGCCGAGCTGGAGGAGTTCCAGGACCTGAAGCTGAAGAACTACTCCTCGGGCATGCACGTGCGCCTCGCCTTCTCGGTCGCGATCCAGGTCGACGCCGACATCCTGCTGATTGACGAGGTGCTCGCAGTCGGCGACGCGGCCTTCCAGCAGAAGTGCTTCGACGCGTTCAACCGGATGCGCGAAGAAGGGCGCACGATCGTCTTCGTCACACACGACATGGGCGCCGTTACCCGCTTCTGTCACCGCGCGATGTTGCTCGAGCGGGGACGGATGGTGAGCATCGGCGACCCGCGCGACGTGGCCGACCGCTACCTGGAGATAGCCTTCGGACGCGCCGTCGGCTACGTCGACCCCGATGTCGGCAGTGCGCGGATGGGCGATGGCGCCGCCCGCGTGGTCGACGTGTGGATCGGCGACGACCGCTTCGACCAGTGCGCCGTCGCGCCTCAGTCAGAACCGCTGACGCTCAAGGCGCTGGTCAAATTCGACGCCGGAGTGAACGACCCGGCGGTGAGCATGACGCTGCTCAACGAGCATCGACAGCCCGTGATCGTCTCGACCACGGCCGAGGATCGCGACGAGAGCGGCGCGTTCAAGGAGGGCGAGTGGGTCGTGTTCGCGTTCTCCTTCCACAACATGCTCGCACCGGGGCGCTACCACCCGGTCCTCACGATCACCCATCGCGGCGACGGCCTCGACGTGATCGACCGCTATGCCGGCGGCCTGTCGTTCGTCGTCACCGGCACAGCCGCCAGCGGGGGCATGGTGGAGATTCCCGTGCAGGCGACCGTCCAGAGCTGGGGCAACACCCCGCCGAGCGCCGTGCAGCCGGCGGGCGAGACGCTATGAGCGCCTCGCCCGTGTCGCACGCTCCGGGGTCGCCGCTCAGCCCGACCGAAACCGCCTCCCTTGGACAGCCGATCCGTGGACCGGGCGCCCTCGGCGACAGCTGGTCGCGCTTCTGGCACCTCGCCTACAACATCGCGCGCAGCGAATTCAAACTGAAGTTCTTCGGCTCGGCGCTCGGCTACCTGTGGCAGGTCGTACGTCCGCTGCTGCTGTTCGGCGTGCTCTACATCTTCTTCGTCGAAGTCTTCCATGTCGACAAGGCCGAAGGCGCGGCGAGCAAGTTCTACGGCGCCCAGCTGCTCGGCTCGATCGTGCTGTTCACCTTCTTCGGAGAAGCGACCGGCGCAGCCGTCCGCAGCGTCGTCGACCGCGAGAACATCGTTCGCAAGATCCAGTTCCCGCGACTGGCGATCCCGATCTCGGTCGTCCTGCTGGCGCTGTTCAACCTCGGGCTGAACCTCGTCGTCGTGATGATCTTTGCTGTCGCCGGAGGCGTCGAGCCGATGCTCAGCTGGCTGCAGCTTCCGCTGATAATCCTGATGCTCACCGTGCTGACGACCGGTGTCTCGATGCTGCTCTCGGCGTTGTTCGTGCGCTTCCGCGACATCTCCCCGATCTGGGAAGTGCTCAGCCAGATCCTCTTCTACGCCTCGCCGGTGATCGTGCCGGCGGAAACCGTCCGGCACAAGCTTGCGGATGGCAGCAGCTTCCACCAGTTCCTCTACCACATTTACACGCTCAACCCGCTGGTCGCGATCTTCCAGCAGTTCCGCCACGCGATGATCAATCGCGGGACGCTCAGCGCCGGACAGGTGATGGGAAGCTGGGCCGCGCTGCTCGAGCCGCTCGCGATCGTCGCGCTGATCATCGTGGTCGGCTTCTGGGTGTTCAACCGCGAGGCCACGCACATCGCCGAGGACCTCTAAGGCGCATCCCGGGCCGCGATCCAGCCGGCCGTCATCATCTGCCGCGGTTCGCCGGCGCCGGCGCGAGCTCCCCGCCGAGCGCCATTCGCCGTGACGCGGCGACGCGCTCGAAGAACGCCTCGAGCTCGTCGATCCTGCGCTCCCACGCGTACTCGCGCGCGGTCTCGATTCCTGCGTGCCCGAGCTCGGCGCGCAGCTCGGGGTCGGAGAGCAGCCGCTGCAGCGCGCCGGCGACCGCCGCCGGCGTCGGCTCGGGCATGAGGCAGTTGACCCCGTCGACGCAGAAGTCGCGATTGCCGTGTGCGTCGGTGCAGACGACCGCAGCGCCCGTCGCCATCGCCTCGAGCGGTGGCAGTGCAAAGCCCTCGTGCACCGATGTCTGGATGAACACCGTCGCTTCACAGAACAGCTCGTTGACGCGCTCGTCGTTCGGCGAGTCGACGTAGCGCAGGCCGTCCCGTGCGAGCTCGGGCTCGATCCCGAACAGGCACAGCTCGGGGCGCGGCTGCGACAGCGCCCGCCAGCCGGCCAGCGTCAGCGGCAGGTTCTTCAGCGGGTTCGTGCGGCCAAGCGCGAGCACCATGTCCTCGCGACGCGCGATCTCAGGGCGCGGGTGAAAGTTCTCGAGGTCGATGCCTGGCGGGATCAGCTCGGCGTCGAGGTCGAGCTCGCGCAGCCGCTCGCGATTCCACGAAGAGATCGTCATGTAGCGGAACTCGGGACGGTAGGAGTCGAGCACCGCGTGACGCGCGCGCTCGTGGTCGGGGTAGTAGGAGGTCTCGATGTCCTGCACGAAGTAGACCGGCAGCCCGCGGGGGATGCTCGCGCGCCATACCGGCGCCGCCGTCATCCACCATGTCGCGACCTTGATCGCGTCGAGCTCGCCGAGCGCGTCGCCGAGCGCGTCGTAGTCCTCGAAGCTGTGGACGGGTGCGCGCAGCTCGAACCACTCAGGCGCCGAGCCGAGCGTATAGAGCGCGACGTCGTGCCCGCGCGCGCAGAGGCGATTGAGGTGCTCGAAGATGTCGCGGTGCCCACCACCGACGCCCGTGTCCTCGGTCACGTAGACGACCCGCAGCGGTCTGCGTGCCGCGGCAACCCCCGAGAACCGTCGCGTCACGTCCGCCGGTTTCGGCGCGAGCTCGTGCCGCGCGGTCGCGCCTGGCGCCTGCGCGAGCCATGTCTCGCGGTCGTCGAAGAAGGCCGACCAGCGCTCCCAGAACAGCCGCTGGGAGTCGCGCTCGCGCTCGCCGAGCTCGGTCCCGCGTGTGACCGACTCGTGATGGACGAGCTGCGCGCTCGGGAAGTACAGGACGCGCAGGCCCGCCTGCCAAGCGCGCAGGCACCAGTCGACGTCCTCGTAGGCCATCGCGTAGCGCTCGTCGAAGGCGCCGATTCGTTCGATCACCTCGCGCCGCACGTACATGCAGGCGCCCGTCACCGCGAGCGCCGCGCTCGGCGTATCGGCCGGTCCCCAGCCTGGCGGCTTGAAGCGGTAGCGATGATCGAACCACTGCGGCTGATCGCGGTTGCGCGCGGTCCCGCCGAACTGGATCCGGCCATCCGGGTACTGCAGCTGTCCGCCGACGATGCCGGCACCGCCCTCGTGGCCGTGGGCCCCGAACTGCAGGCACTCGAGCCAGCTCGGCTGCGCCTCGACGTCTGAGTTCAGCACGACCACGTCGCGTGCCGGATCGCTCGCTGCGATCCCGCGGTTCACGTTCGCCGCGAAGCCGCCGTTGCGCTCGGACTCGACCAGCACGTCGATGCCGTCGATCGCTCGCAGCGCCGCGAGGTGCTGCTCACCGCTGCAGTCGTCGGCGACGATCACGCGGGCCATGCCCTTGCGAACCGTCCTTTCGATGCTTCGCACAAGCGCACGCACGTGCTCGGCATCGCGATAGCTCGGAATCACGACGTCGACCGCCCGGCCATGCTCCTCGTACCAGCTCCGCGCGCGGCGCACCTCCTGGTCGCGCGCGTGCGTGCGCAAGCGCATGCGCTTCTGCAGCGGCGTGAAGCGCAGCGGAAACGTGATCAACCGGAACAGGATCGTGCGCAGGCCGAAGTGCCGGTAGGTGAGGTAGATCCGCCGGCGCAGGTTCGAGAAGGGGCCCTGCCGGTGCCCGTCGATCGGATTGGACTCGCTCATCGTGGCCGCCCGTCCGCGTGCGCGCCGCTCACGGCGCCGGTGGTCGCCGGGGCCGCGTCGAGGCGCAGCGGTGCGAAGCTGGCGCGCCGATCGAGCGAGAGGACGCGCCGGACGCTCGCCGGCATCACGTCGGCGCGCGATCCGAGCAGCGCCCCGCACAGGCTCGAGAGCTGGTGCCCTGCGACGCCGGCTAGCACCGATGCCCGCACCGGCCATGCCACGTGCCGCGCGGCGAGCTCGCCGTTGGCCTGTCCGAGCATGCCGCGGATCCTGCTCAGCACGTGGCGTGGCGAGGCGGGCTCGCGCCAGCCATAGATCTCGAGCAGGGCGCGCCACTCGTCGAAGCTGCGGCGCAGCTGCTGCGAGGAGGTGTATGCGTGCGAGTGGATCACCGCGGCGCGCGGGACGAACGCCTTGGCGTAGCCCGCCCGGAGCATGTCGATCGCGAGCATCCTGTCCTCGGCGTAGGGGACGTCGCGGAACGGGATTCGCTTCCACGCGGCGCGCGCGATGCACGCGTTTGCGTCGCTGACGAACCCCCGGCGGCCGACCAGCTCGACGACGCGGAGCGAGCGGCGCTCCTCGGGGTCGAGGCGCTCCAGCAGCGTCGTGCCGTCCGGCGAAAGCGACTCGAACCAGCGCTCGAGCTCGATGCGGACGGCCAGCGACGCATCGTCGCGCGGTCTATAGGGGCCGTAGGCGATCGCGACATCGTCGGCCAGCGAGAACCCCTCGAGCAGTCGCTCGAGCCAGCGCTCGTCGCCCGGCTCGGCGTCCTGGGTGAGCAGCGCGACGTGCTCGCCGGCCGCTTCGCGCATCAGCAGGTTCCGCGTGCTGCCGTGACCGAACTCGTACGGCCCGATCTCGATCACGCGCGCGCCGTGGGCCCGTGCGACGGCGACCGAGTCGTCGCGCGAGCCGGAGTCGCACACGAGCAGCTCGTGCGCAACGCTCTGCCCGGCCAGCGAGCGCAGGGTGCCGACCAGCAGATCACCGCCGTTGCGTACCGGTATGGCGACCGTGACCGTGCTCACGAGTAGTAGCGCGAGATCGTGATCACCTGGGCAGAGATGTCGTGGCCGATAGCGAGCAGAACGAGCGCGGCGCCGATCAGCGGGCCCCAGCGCCGCCCGCCGAAGCGCACGGCGAGTGCGGCGATCGCACCGTACAGACCGATCAGTGGAAGCAGATAGCGGGCCTGCTCGAACTGGGCCGAGCCGCCACTCTGGATCATCAGGCGGTAGGACTGCACGCCGATCTCGACGAACAGGCCGAGCACGGCCAGAAGGTAGACCGAGAACTCCGCGATGCGGCGAGCGAACGCGCGGCGCTTTCGCACGATCTCGCTCACTGCCAGCGCGAGAACCCCAAGCGACACGGCGAGCGCCTCGAGATAGAAGTGATAGCTGAATTTGTAGTCCAGCCACCCGAACCTGCCGATGAACCCCTTGAACCAGGTTTTCCACAGCGGCACGTAGGTGAACTGGTCGCGCATCCCGATCGAGGGCAGAAAGAGCTGCCAGATGTGCGCCAGCTCGTCGCGGAAGCTGAACGCGATCGCCGGTACTCCGGGGGCCGTGCTCACGCTGCCCACGCCGCCCGGGATCGCGCCGCGGTTCCAGACGAGATAGTTGAGCAGCACGTCGAGCGCAAACGGCGCCGCGCCGAGCACGAACGCCCAGCACGCGCCCCGCAGGGCGGGCCCTCGCGCGGCCGACCATGAGCGCCTCAGCGCGATCAGGACGCCGAGCGCCGCCGCCGGCACGAAGCCGAGCATCGTCAGCTTCGTGACGATCCCGGCACCGAGAAACCCGCCGATCAGCGCGCCGTTCGTGGGCGTCAGCCCGCGTCGAAACGACCGGGCCAGCCCCCAGAGGACGCCGGTGGCGGTGAGGAAGAGGAGATTGTCGTTGTTGACGCCACCCGAGATGAAGCCGAACAGCGGTTGGAACGCGACGACGAGAGCGCCCGCGCTCCACGCCCAGCGGCGGCCGGGCAGGAGCTCGACGAGGAACATGTACACGAGCAGCACCGTGACGGCCCCCATCAGCGCCGAGAGCAGGCGCATCGCCGCAAGTCGATCGAGCACGCTGCCACTGGACGCGAGCTTGTAGGGAATGATCTCGAGCGCGTAGTAGAGGGGAGGGTTGTTCGTCGCCGACAGTGCATCGCCGGACCCGACGCGACTGAGATGCGAGCGTTCGATTTCTTCGACATAGCGCTGTTGCAGCTCCGACATCGGCGACGGATTGGAGCGCTGGCCGACGATCTGGTAGAAGAGCACGGATCCGAGCGTGAAGTCCTCGAGCGGCGAGAGCTGGGCCTGTGGCTGCACGATCCGCGGCATCGTTCCCCGTTCGGCCAGCTGCGCGACGTATCCGTAGTGGGCGTTCTCGTCGGGCACCTCGAACGGCGGCGTGATCAGCGACCAGGCGAGGCCGTTGGCGAGCATCACCAGCGCACAGGCCCACGCGGCTCGCGGGACCCGCGCCGGCCAGCTGCGCAGATGCGCAACCAACTCACGTGGGCGATGCCCGGCGCGAGGCGCTGCGAGCCCGCCCGGGCCGGCCACAGCGCTCACGGGTGGTCCTCGCGGATCAGCGTCAGCGCCGCCAGCCCGACAGCGAAGATCATCAAGATCGGGATCGCGACCCACGCCCAATGGCGAACGATGCCCGCCTTCGCGAGCGTCCAACGGTGGATGATCGTCGGCAGCAGCTGCATCCACGACTCGCGTCCGCGGCGGTAGTAGTCGTAGCGCAGCCGTCCCTGGGCGATCGCGCCGGCGACGAGCATGTGGTTGGGTGGGTCGGGGTACGCCCCGACGATCCCGATCGCGCCCGGGCCGAGGTTGCGCAGGCACGCCCGCACGTGCTGCGAACCGTGCGCGACATATCGGATCGGGATCCGCACCAAGCCGGGGCGCCGGCCGGCCGGCAGCCCTCCGGTGCTGAGCACGCGGCCGCCGGGGCCTGCCGTGAACACGATCTGGAGTGCCGGCAACGGCTGCCCGAAGGCGGTGACCGTCGCTTGCACCGCCGCTGTGTCGCCGGGAAGCAGCTCTTCATCCTGACAGGCGTCACGACCGCCCGGCACCGTCGCTGCGACCGTGTTGATCGGCGTGAGGTCAGTGCCCGAACGCCGCTGGGCCTTCTGCGAGAGCACTACGACCAGGATCACGGCGATGGCCAGCAGGCCGACCGCCACCACGAGTCGCGTCCGCACCCGGCTTAGTTGCGTCGCAGACCGAGGATCGACAGGAGAAAGGACGAGAAGAAGATCTGGATGCCGACGATCAAGACCGAGGCGGCGACGACGGCGAGTCGTTCGTAGGCGAGGGACCCGAAGCCGTGCGCGATCCAGCTCGCGAAGATCACAGCCGCCAGACCGATCCCGATCAGCATGAACAGGCCGCCCAGCAGCAGACCGTGCTCCAGTCGGAAGCGAGCGCGCATGCGATCGAACCAGGGATCTCGCTCACCCATGAAGTACGTGCCGTATGCGTGCGCGCACAGTCCGAGAGCGAGAACCTGGGTGCCGACGATCATCAACAGGGCGCCGCCGATGATCGCGTGCACTCCCCATTCGCGGCCGAACAGGTCAAGGCCGGTCTCGACGATCAGGATGATCAGCGTGCCGAGACCGGCGAGCACCGCGCCCGGCACGATGAACAGGTGGTTGGGGCTGTGCACGAGCAGGAAGCGCAGATGGCGCCAGCCATCGCGAAAGCTCGACAGCTTGCTCTCGCCGCCGCGCTGGTGGTATTCGATCGGGAACTCCGCGATCCGGAGGTTCTCCTTCGAGGCCCGGATCACCATCTCCGAGGCGAACTCCATACCGGTCGTTCGCAGGTCGAGCCGCGACAGGACGTCGCGGCGGAGGGCGCGCATCCCGCAATGCGCATCGCTGATGCCGGTGCGGAAGAACAGGTTCAAGAGGCCCGTCAGGATCGGGTTTCCGACGTACCGATGAAGCCATGGCATCGCGCCCGGATGGATGTTGTCCATGCGATCGCCGATCACCATCTCGGCGCCTTTTTCGAGCTCGTCGATGAACCGCGGGATCTCGTTGAAGTCGTACGTCAGGTCGGCGTCGGCCATCACGATGTAGCGCCCTCGGGCTGCCGCGAACCCGGCCAGGTAGGCGCTGCCGTAGCCGCGGCGCCGTTCGACGACGACGCGCGCGCCGGCGCGCGTCGCGAGCCGTGCCGAGTCGTCCTCGGAGTTGTTGTCGGCGACGACGACCTCCCCGTCGACGCCCATGCCGCGTATGGCCTCGCGCGCCGCCGTGACGCACTCCTCGATGTTCTCGGCCTCGTTCAAGCAGGGGATCACGACCGACACGAGCGGGGTCGGCTGCAGCTCGGCGTCGGTCCCGGCCGGCGGTGTTGTCTGGACGGCTGTGCTCATGAGCGCTCGCTCGACGCCATGCTCTTCGATGGTCGCCCAACGGTCACGCGGTTATAACGCCTGGGCGGGCGGAAAGTGGCGGATTCCCGGATGATGCTACCCGCTATGCGGATCTGCATCGTCTACGACTGCCTCTACCCCTACACGATCGGCGGCGGCGAGCGCTGGTATCGAAACCTGGCTGAGCACCTCGCAGACGCCGGCCACGAGGTCACCTACGTGACGTTGCGCCAGTGGCCGCGAGACGAGCGGCTCGACCTCGACGAGCGCATTCGCGTGGTGACGGCCGGGCCACGGATGGAGCTCTACACGACAAGCGGCAGGCGGCGCATCCTGCCGCCGCTCGTGTTTGGCCTGGGGGTGCTCTGGCACCTGTTGCGCAACGGGCGCCGCTACGACGTCGTGCACGCTTGCGCTTTCCCCTACTTCTCGCTGCTTTCAGCGGCGCTGGTGCGCCCGCTACGCGGCTATGCGCTCGAGGTCGACTGGTTCGAGGTGTGGAGCGACAGCTACTGGCGTGACTACCTCGGCGGGCTCGGCGGGCGCGTCGGCGGACTCGTGCAGCGTCTCTGCGCACGTGTGCGCCAGCGTGCCTTCTGCTTCTCCCAGCTGCACGCCGAGCGCCTCCGCAAGGAGGGGCTCAACGGCTCGGTGACCGTGCTCCGCGGGCTGTACGCCGACTCGCCGCCGGAGCCGACTGCCCAGCGGGCGTCGGCGGCCGTGCGGACGGACGGCGCCGCCGATCGGCTCGTGCTGTTCGTGGGCAGGTTGATCGCGGAGAAGCAGGCGACGCTCGGTGTCTCGGCAATCGCGCTGGCGAGCGCGCGGATCGACGGCTTGCGCGGCGAGTTCCTCGGCGACGGGCCCGAGCGCGCGCCGCTGCAGCAGGCGATCGTCGCCCACGGCCTCGGACAGAGCGTGGCGGCGCCGGGCTTCGCCGACGCCTCAACGGTCGACCGCGAGATGCGCAGTGCGATGTGCGTGCTGTTGCCTTCGCGGCGCGAGGGATATGGGCTCGTCGTCGTCGAGGCCGCCGCGCGGGGCACGCCGTCGGTTGTCGTCGCCGGCGAGGACAACGCGGCCACGGAGCTGATCGTGGAGGGCGTCAACGGCACGATCGCGCCGCGCGCGGACCCACAGGCGATCGCCGAGGCGATCGTGCGGGTCCACGAGGCCGGCGAGACGATGCGCGAGCGCACCTCGAGGTGGTACGCAGACAACGCCGAGCGCCTGTCGGTCGAGTCCTCGCTGCGGACAGTGCTGGCCGGCTACGGGCGGCCGAGCGCTCGCTCATAGCTGTCCAGCGTCAGGCGCGCCGAGCGCTCCCAAGTGAACTGCCGCGCGCGCTCGCGCCCGAGCTCGCCGAGGCGCTCGCGCAGGCCGGCGTCGGTCAGCAACCGCCCGAGCGCGGCGGCGATCTGTGCGGGCCTGTGCGGATCGAACAGCAGCGCCGCCTCGCCCGCGACCTCGGGCAGCGAGGAAGCGTTGGAGCACGCCACCGGCACGCCGCGGGCCATCGCCTCGAGCACGGGCAGGCCGAAGCCCTCGTACAGGGACGGGTACACGAAGGCATGCGCCAGCTCCCACAGGCCCTCGAGCTCCTGCGCGGAGACCCACCCGTGAAAGCGCACGTCATCCTCGAGGCCGCGGGCGCGCGCGTGCTCGCGCAGCTCGGCCTCGTGCGCGGTTGGGTAGCCGGGCAGCACGAGCACCGGCCGGCTGCCCACGTCGATCTCGGCCAGCGCGTCGAGCAGCACGCGCAGGTTCTTGTGCGGGCGCTTGGCCGACAGGCTCAGCACGACGTCGCGGTGCGCCAGCGCGAAGCGCTCGCGCAGCTCGCGCTCGGGCAGCGACTGCGCGCGGCGAACGGCCCCGAGACCGAGCGGCACTACGTCGATCTTCTCGCGAGGCAGCCCGATCAGCTCGATCAGATCCTCGCGCGTGCTCTGCGAGTCGGCGATCACGCGCTCGGCGCGACGAGCGCCGCCCGGCACGAGCACGCGCATGCCTCGATCGCGAAGCCCGGCATGCGCCTCGGGAAAGCGGGCGTAGATCAGGTCGTGGACGGTCACGACGCGCACGAAGCGGCCTCGCATCGGCGCCGTGCTGCCGAGGCTGTGCATCAGATCGATCCCCGCCCGCACGGCGAGCCGGGGCAGCAGAACCTGCTCGCCGAGCACCCACTGCACGCGGTTGCGCGAGGAGACGGGCACCGTGACGGCGGACAGCAGCTCGCCCCATGGGCCGTCGCCGGCCGCGGCGGCCTCGCGGTTGACGAACGCCGTGAACCGGGTCCCCGCGGGCGCCTCGCTCAGCAGTGCTGGGATCAACTCGCGCGCGGCCACCTCCATGCCGCCCGTCTCACCCGGGACGAGGAAGAGGAGATTGAGCCCTACGTGCACGACCTACTTGAGCACCTCGAACTCCGCGCGGATGTTCATCGTGGGGAAGCGGAAGGCGAGATACTTCTCATAGGCATCGGGGAAGCGGCGTGCGAGCAGTCCGACGCCGAGCAGCCTGCAGCCCAGCCACAGGTCGAGCGTGACGCGGACGATGCGAAAGCGCACGTCGGTGTAGTGGGCGAAGCGCGGCTCGGCCAGTGTGCGCACGCCGAGCGCGGAGAAGTAGTGGCGGTGGGTGGGATCGCCGTATGCGAGCACGGAGGAGAAGTGCGGCGTGCGCAGCTGGATCCGCGCGCCCGGGCGCGAGATGCGGTGCAGTTCCTCGAACAGCCGGATCGGCTCGCGCACGTGCTCGACCACGTCCTGCAGCAGGATCTGGTCGAAGCTCGCGTCCTCGATCGGGTAGGGAAAGGCGTCGAGGTCGTGCACGATGTCGGCGGCCGTGTCGGCCGAGATGTCGAGTCCGACCGAGCCGGGAACCTTGACCGCACCGCAGCCGATGTCGAGGATCGCTCCGGGACCGGTCGGAAGGAGGTCGTACTGATGAGGATCGACCAGTCGGCCGAGCAGACCTCGCGGACCTGGCACGCGCCGTACAGTACCGGCCCGTTCGGTAGCGCAGGCGCGAGCACCCGCCCGCGTCGGGGGTCTTTTTTTTGATGATGATCGATGAACAACGACTGACGATTGGGATCGATGCCCGCGCAGCGGCGGAGGTGCCGGCTGGTCGTGGACGCACGGTGCGAGAGCTGCTGCTTGCGCTGGCGGCGCGCGATGACCCTCATCGGTACGTGCTCTACACCCGCGAGCGATGGACGGACGCCGAGCTGGACGACCGCTTTCAGTGGCGTGAGATCGCGGCGCGCGACCCGTGGTGGCACATGCTCGCGGCGCGGCGAGCCAACGGCGAGTGCGACGTCTTCCTCTCGACCAACTCCTACCTGACGCCGTGGTTCCTGCGAATCCCGACTGTGCCGATCGTCTACGACCTGGCGACGTTCGACCAGTCAATGCGCCCCAACAGGCGCTCAACGGTGATCGAGCGCCTCACGCTCGGTCACGCCGTGCGGCGCTCGGCGGCGCTGCTCGCGATCTCGCAGGCGACGACGGATGCGCTCTCGGCGCGCTTCCCGACGGCACGCGATCGTACGGTCGTCGTGCATCTCGGCGCGACGCCGGCCCGGACAGGCGAGCTTTCCTCGCAGGAGGCCGGTGAACTGCCGCCGCCGGGCTTCGTGCTGGCGGTGGGCACGCTCGAGCCGCGCAAGAACCTGCCGCGCCTGGTGCAGGCCTTCCGTGCGCTCCCGGGCGAGCTGCAGGATGCACACCCGCTCGTGGTCGTCGGCGCGCTCGGCTGGGAGACGAGCGAGACGCTCAGGGCGCTGCGGTCGCTCGGACCGCGTGCGCGTGTGCTCGGCCACGTCTCCGATGCCGCGCTGGCCGAGCTCTACCGTCGTTGCGCCGTCTTCTGCTACCCCTCGCTCGGCGAGGGCTTCGGCCTGCCGGTGCTGGAGGCGATGAGCGTGGGCGCACCGACGGTGACGTCGAACCTGTCCTCGCTGCCGGAGGTCGGCGGCGATGCGGCCGAGTACGTCGACCCCTTCGACACGTCGAGCATCGCCACGGGGATCGAGCGCGTGCTCTCCGACGATGTCCTCCGCCGGCAACTGCGCGAGCGCGGGCCGCGCCGCGCGGCCGAGTTCTCCTGGGAGCGGTTCGCCGAGCAGACGCTCGAGCTGCTTCAGTCGCTCAGCAGCCGGTCGTAGGCGCCGGCGAGCCGCTCGGCGGCAGCGGCCGTCGAGTAGCGCTGCACCACCTCGGCCGGATATGCGACGCGGGCGCCGGGCGCGCGGCTGAGCGGCCCCGCCGCCAGCGCACGCGCGATGGCCAGCCAGTCGCCGCCCGCCACGAGATCGACCGAGGCGCCGTGGACGACCTCCGGGATCGCCCCGCAGGTCGTCGCGACGATCGACAGCCCCGCCGCCATCGCCTCGGCCAGGACGAGTCCGAACTGCTCCTCCCAGAACGCGTGAGGCACGTCGAATGGGTGCAGGGCGGCACCGGCCGAGGCCTGGCTCGCGAGCACCATCGCCGAGGCGCGGGCGAACACCGCCGGCATCTGCTCGTAGGGGACGCTGCCGATCTCGACGTGCTCGGCGATTCCCAGCTCTGCAGCGTACGCACGAAGTCGGCCCTCCTCCGGTCCGGAGCCCACGATCGACAGCCGCGGGCGGGCGATCGCCCGGTCGGGCAGCGTGACGAACCCGCGGTGCAACGCGGCGAGCGCGCGCATGACGTCGTGGTGGCCCTTCTCCCACACGAGCCTGCCGGGCGAAACGATCGTGTGAGCATCGGGCGAGCCGTCCGAGACGCTGCCCGCGAAGCGCTTCACGTCGACTCCCGGCGCGCAGACCTCGATCCGACGATCCTCGACCCCCTCCATGCGCAGCGCAGCGGCCGCCCGCTCCGTGGCCGCCAGGAACAGATCGGTGTGCGCGAGCGTCAGCTCGCGGTAACGACGCGCGTGGCGGTTGCGATAGGTGGCCAGCAGCGGCAGGGTCTCCCAGATCGTCTGCACGAGAGCGAAGCGATGACTCGACTTGCGCCTGGCGGCCTCGGCGGCGAACCAGTAGGAGAGCTCCTCGGCGTGCACGATGTCCGCGTCGGCGAACGCCTGCGAGGCGTTCAGATACCGATCGCCGACCAGGTGAGCCCCGAGGTCGCCCACGCGGCCGCTCGGCAGCAGGTCGCGGAGCGCACGCGCCCGCACCGGCTCGAGCGGTCCGGGATCGGCGAAGCGGTTGGAGGCTGTCAGCAGGAAGGAGACCTCGAAGCGCGCCGGCAGCTCCTGCCACGGCCGCAGCTCCCACGGGGTGGCCTGATGGCCGCGGACGATCAGGACGGAGGGCACGGCCGCGCAGGCTATCGCCTGCCAGATCCAGGTCGCGACCTATACTCGGCGGCCGCATGACGCCCTCGCCCAGAGAGATCGCGACACGCTTGGGAATCGATCAGCGCCCGCTCGCGCAGAGGGTCTATCGGGCGGTCGCGTTCCAGCGCTACTTCGCGCGCGGCTATCGCTTTGGAGAGCACTTTCCGCCGGGCGCGACCGTGCCGGCGGCGGAGAGAACGAGGAGTGACCTCGAGCAGTACGCCGAGTCGCACACCGACGGTCCGGGCATCTTCAAGTGGCAGCACTACTTCGACATCTACGACCGGCATCTCTCACGCCTTCGCGGAGCACCGGTCACGCTCGTGGAGATCGGCGTGGCCGGCGGCGGGAGCCTCGGCATGTGGCGCGAGTATCTCGGCTCGCAGGCGCAGATCGTCGGCATCGACATCGACCCGGATTGCAAGCGATTCGAGCAGGAGCAGATCGAGGTCGTGATCGGCGATCAGGGTTCCGCCGAGTTTTGGGACGCCTTCCTCCACGCGCATGAGCGAATCGACATCGTCATCGACGATGGTGGGCACCTGCCCGAGCAGCAGGCGGTGACGCTCGAGTCCCTACTGCCGCGGATTGCGCCAGGCGGCGTCTTCATCTGCGAGGACATCCATGGCCCGTTCCAACCGTTCCACGCCTACGTCGACGGATTGACCAGGCCACTCAGCAGCATCGGCTTTGCGGGCGAGACGTATCCTGCCGGCTCGCTGCAGCGCCAGGTTGCATCGGTGCACCGCTATCCGCTGGTGACGGTCATCGAGAAGACCACCGCGACGCCGGCGTCGTTCGAGGCGCGCCGACACGGTACGCAGTGGCCGAAGGACTGGGTGCGCAGCTAGATTTCCTGCACGGCTCAGTTCGCTTCGAGAGCGCTTGCGGAGGTGACGATCAGCGCCACCGCGCCTGCATCTCAGCGACGCTCACCCGCCCGCAGCGGCGACGCAGTGCGCGGCGGCGGCGGATGGCCCTGGGTAGACGACCTGCGAGCGTCAGCATGGTCAGGTAGTAGTAGGGCTTGCGCAGGCTGCGGCGCAGCTCACCGCGCACGTAGTCGCGCAGGTCGGCGCCGCTCAGCAGCAGGCTCCAGTGCGTGAGGCGCACGTTCTGGTAGGTGCGGAACTCGCGCACGTACGGGTTCAGCGAACGGCGCACTGTCGAGCCGCTGGCGTGATCGAAGCGCACGGCCGGGTGGAACACCGAGCGCCAGCCGTGCAGCCATGCCCGCAGGCCGAGCTCGACGTCCTCCCAGTAGAGCCCAGGCAGCAGGTCCCAGAAGCCGCCCAGCTCGAGGAACATCCGGCGCCTGTAGAGACCGGCGCCGCCCGAGATGTAGGCAACGTCGATCGGCTCGACGGCGCCGGCCAGCGCGGTCGGCTCGAGCACCCACTGCTGCTCCCACCGCGCCGAGGTCGGGCCCGAGTCGATCTCGCCGGAGGCCGTGTCGATCACCTCGCCGCCGACCGCGAAGATGTTCTCATCGCCGTTCAGCGTTGCCCACATCGGGTCGATCACCCCCGGCTCGGGGCTGACGTCGTTGTTGAGCATCATGAACGCCTTGCAGTCCACCAGCCGCACGGCCTCGTTGTACGCGTGCAGGCGGCGGTTGTCGGCGAACGCGATCAGCTCGACGCCGGCAAACCCGTCGATCACCTCGCGCGAATCGTCCTCGCTGGCGTTGTCGATCACGTAGACGCGGGCGTCGACGCTTGCGGCCGCGGCGGCGGCGACGACGGCCGGCAGGTGGCGGCGCAGCAGGTCGGCGCCGTTCCAGTTCAGCACCATCAGGGCGAGCTCGGGCGCGGCGGGCACCGCGGAAGGCTATCCGAACGGGCCCAACGAGCGGGTACGCCGCAGCGCCGTCACGGCGCGAGGTGAGCTGCGCGCCGGGCGAGGCCGGTACACGGACGGTCCAGCTGTCTGTGGTGCAGCCGCCTCTTGACGTCGCCTTCCCTCGCCGACTAACGTGCGCAGACAGTTGTCTGCATATCAGTTCAATTCGATTCTCTGAAAACGGCGGGGGACAGTGGGCAAGCGCACCCCGCGACGTCCACACAGAAAAGGAACACAAATGCTCAGAACCGTCACGGCCGTGACCGCCGCGCTGCTCAGTTGCGCGCTGCTCAGCGCGTCTCCCACGCTCGCCGCGGAATCACCTACGGCGCCAAGTGAAGCGTCGCTGCTGCCACCCGGATCGAACGGGTATCACTCCGCCTATTACAACTACCGCCAGATGATGGCCGAAAAACAGGCCACCGGCAGCAACGCGTCAGTTAAAAACGGCGTGACCACTGCGGGCGCGGAATGGTCGTGCGGCGCTCAGGGCTGGTTCGCGTCCCGCGCCAACGGGCTGTACGTGTCGAACGAAGTCAGCTCGCCCGGTGCAGAAAAGGACATGCTGCGGGCTCGTGCCACCTCGGTCGGTCCGTGGGAGATGTTCCAGTTCTGCGGTAACGCTGTAACGGGCGCGGTTGCCATCTTCGCCGACGCGAACGTCGCTTGGGTGTCGACAGAGCTCGGTTACACGGGGGCCGCATACGCGATGCTGCGAGCCCGCTCGTTCTCGATCGGCGCTTGGGAGCAGTACTCGATGGCCGGCGTCGAAGGCGCCTTCTCGATCTGGAGCGCCGCGAATCACCTCTGGGTGTCGGCGGAGCTCGGTTACTCGGGTGGATGGAGCGGGATGCTGCGTGCCCGTTCGGAAACGATCGGGCCGTGGGAGAGCTTCGCGGGGACGGCGTTCTAGACACAGCTTCCCGTGATCAGCCGCGTGGTCGGAATGGCATAGGCCATCGTGAACGACGCAAGACGACGCACGCAAATCGCTGCCACGCGGCTGATCACCCGCATCCTCCGGGCGCTCGGGCTGCGCGATCAAGTCCGGAACGGCCTTGCCGCGATGAGGCGCAAGCGCAGGCAGGCTGCGGAGGCAGCAGGGAGCGACAGGCTGTCCAAACCCGCGCTGCACGGGCTCGACTCCAAGCTGGGCGCGATCATCGATCTGGATGGCGGGTTCTTCGTCGAGGCCGGTGCGCACGACGGCTTCACCCAATCGAACACCTACTACCTGGAACGCTTTCGGGGCTGGCGGGGGGTCCTGATCGAGCCGATCCCCGCGCAGGCCGCCGAGGCGCGTCTCTCGCGCCCCGAGGCGACCGTCGTTCAATGTGCGCTCGTGTCGGCGGCCGACGCGCCGCGCCAGGTTCGCATGCGCTTCGGCGATCTGATGTCGACGGTCGAGGGTGCGAAGGATTCCGCCTGGGCGCGCCACGGGACCATTCTCGGCTGGCGCGATCCCTATGACGTCGACGTGCAGGCGCGCACCTTGTCGTCCGTGCTCGACGAGGTGGAGGCTCCGGAGATCGATCTCCTCTCGCTGGACACCGAGGGCTCGGAGGCTGCCGCCTTGGCCGGGCTCGACCTCGATCGGCACGCCCCGCGCTACGTGCTGGTCGAGATTCACGATCGCGCGAAGGAGCAGCCGCCGATCGATCGGTTGCTCGAGGGGCGCTACGTGGCGCACGGTTGGCTGTCACCGGTCGACCTCCTGTACCGGCGCCGCGACGTGGAGGAGGCCCGACCGGTCGGCGAGGAAGGCTGGTGCAGATCCTCGAGCGCACGCGGCCCGGAGAGCTAGGCGTCGGGTCTTGGTAAACCGGCGAGCAGCACGTGTATTGACACATTCAGCGCGAACGCCAACGGCACGAGCGTGACCAGGCGCGGCTCCCGCCTGGCCGCCTCCAGGCGCGCGATCGTGTCACGTCCGACGCCGCTGGTCTCGGCGAGGGCCGCCTGTGACAGTCCCGCACGCAGCCGCTCCCGACGTAGGTTCTGCGCGACGCACTCGCGAATTGCTCGTGCGTTCTCGGCGGTTGGTCTCCAGTGACGCTCACCCATGCGACGCGTCGAGACAGTAACAGCAGGTTAATTCAGCGCACCCGTCGCGAGGCCGGAAGCAGCTCGACCAGCTCCCTCGGCACCGCACGCATGAGCACGATCAGCAGGCCGTAGACGAGCAATGCGAGCAGGGCACGCACGAGCGAAGGCAGGTCGGGCACGAGCGCGAGCACGGCCGCGGGGGCGGCTGCGGCGCAAACCTTCAGCACGATGCCGAGCTTCGGGCGCAGCTCGGGACGACCGTGGACGAGCGCCAGCAGCGAGCCCAGCGCGAGCGCGCCCTCGCCGCAGATCGTCGCGATCGCCGCCCCTCGCGCGCCGTCGCTGCTGGCCAGCACGATCGTCAGGGCGCAGCTGACGAGGAAGGCGACCAGGTTGGTCAGCAGCACGCTCTTGTAGAGCTTCAGCGAGACCAGCGCGAAGCTCCAGCCGGCGAGGACGAACGAGGCGATCAGGGCGATGCCCTGCAGCTGCAGCACTTCGGCGGCGCCGGCGAACTTGGCACCCGCGATGACTTCGATGATGAAGTGCGCGCCCCCGAGCGCGCCGAGCGCGGCGGCGACGCCGAGGATCAGCGACACCTCGAAGATCCGCTCGAGCGAATAGGACAGACGCTCGCGGTCATCGCGCGCGGCGCGGGCCAGCAGCGGCAGCGCGCCGCTGACGAGCAGACCCGGAACTCCCGCGACGACGATGAACACACGAAACGACGCGGCGAACAGCCCGCTCTGGTGCGCGTTGGAGACGAGGCTCGTGAAGATCTGGGCCGTGAACACGTAGATCGTGCCGACCGCGGCCGCCAGCGAGAAGGACACGGTCAGGCGCAGCAGTGTCGCCCAGCGGCGTGGCCGCAGCGCGAAGCGCAGCGAGATCTGATGCCGCGCGAGCGCCGCCGTCGGCGGGATCAGCGCGAGATTCACGGCGAGCGGGACGGCAAGCAGCGGCAGCACGCCGGCGGCGACCAGCACGAGCGCGACGATCGCCGCCACGCTCAGCACCTGGCGGGCGAGATCCAGGCCGGAGAGCGTACCCAGGCGAAGCGCGGCGGCGAGCGGGATCGTGTACGTGTGCTGTACGACCAGAGCGATCGTGCCCAATCCGGCCAGCACCGCCCCGACGAACAGCGCCGCGTCATATCCGGCGGCGAGCGCGAACACGGCGACGAGGAGCACGCCGATCGCCGTCAACACGATGCGCAGGCCAAGCAGGTCGCGCATCAGCTCATCGCGATCCCTGCCCTCCCGCACGGCGAACTCGCGCTGCCCGACCGTCGACATGCCGGCGTCGGTCACGGCCGAGAGGACGCCCACGAGCGACAGCACGGTCGTGTAGGCGCCGAAGCGCTCGACGCCGAGGTGGCGGGTCAACAGCGCGGCCGACAGGACCGACAGCGCGACGGTCAGCACATAGGAGCCGAACCGCAGCGCGCTGCCGCGGACTATGCGCCCACCGGCGGTCGTGCTGTCGAGCACGTCCGAGGGCTCGTCGAACACCGCCTCGGCCGGGTCTGCGGCATGGCCGGGCCGCTCGGTCGAGCTCATCGCGCCTGCCAGGCGCGCGCATAGCTCTCGAGCGTGGCGCGCGCCGTCGCCTCCCACGTGAACTCGCGCTCGCGCTCGCGCCCACGCGCGGCCAGTCGCTCCGCGAGGAGCCGATCGCCGACGAGCTCGCCGAGCGCCTCCGCGATCCCGCGCACGCTGAACGGGTCGAAGTACAGCGCCGCATCGCCCGCCACCTCCGGCAGCGCCGAGGCGTTCGAGCAGGCGACGGGCACGCCGCGGCGCATCGCCTCGAGCACGGGGATGCCGAAGCCCTCGTTGATCGACGCGAACACGAAGCAGCTCGCGAGCGCGTACAGCCCCTCGAGGTCGGCCGCATCGACGTAGGCCGGGAACGTCACGTTGGCGGCGATGCCGAGCTGGTGCGCCAGCTCGCGCAGCTCCTGCTCGTGCGCGGTCGGGTTCCCGGGCATCACCAGCATCGCATCGGGCCAGCGCTCGGCGACGAGCGCCATCGCCCGCACGAGCCGCTCGAGATTCTTGTGCACCTTCTTCGCCGAGACCGTGAGGATCAGCGGGCCCTCGCTCAGCCCCAGGCGGGCCCTCAGCTCGACCGCCGGCGTGGGCGCATGGAGCTCATCGCCGCGCGCCGCGAGCGGGATCACGTCGATGTCCTGCGCGCGCACGCCGAGATGCTCGACCACATCGCGTGCGCCCGCCTCGGCGAGCACGATCACGCGGTCGGCCCGGCGGGCGACCGGCGGGACGACCACGCGCCACAGCCGGGTCGTCGCCGCCTCACCCGGATCGGGCGCAACGATCCACGTCACATCGGCCAGGGTGACGACGTTGACGGCGCGGGTCCAAAGCGGAGCGGTCAGCGCCACGCTGTGCAGCAGCTCGACCTGGCGCCCGGCGATCGCGCCGAGCAGCGTCAGCTCGCCGAGCGCCTTCAGGCCGCGCCGACCGATCAGCGGCGGCACGACTAGCTCGAGCGACTCGAAGCTCGGCTCCTGGCGCAGATACTCGCGCCCACCGGGGCTGCAGTACACGGTGAAGCTCGTGTCCGGCGCGAGCCGGCGCAGCGCGGGCACGAGCGCGCGTACGTAGGTGTCGAGCCCACCCATGCGCGGCTCGAGGAAGAGAGCATTGATCCCCACGTGGCGCGGTAGCTCGGCTGCTCGGATCGGCGCCTCGTCCATGCGGCTGGGCGGCTCGGCGCTCACGCCGCCAGCAGGCTCTCGATCTGGCCGATCGTCACCTCGCGCATGTCCTTGCCTTCCTGCAGGGCGCGATACCACTCGACAATGCTCGCAAGCGCATCAGCCAACTCGACAGGCGCGCGCCAGCCCAGACGCGCCCGCGCGCGCGAGGAGTCGAGCTTGAGATAGCGCGCCTCGTGCGGATGGGGGCCGGCGTCCACGCTCCAGCTCAGCGCTCCCGGCCACAGATCGGCCAGGCGCTCGACGATCCAGCCGACCGGGCGCGCATCGTGCTCGGCCGGACCGAAGTTCCAGGCGGCCGCGTGCTCGGCCTCGCCGCACATCGCCTGCGCGAGCAGCAGGTAGCCGCTGAGCGGGTTGAGCACGTGCTGCCAGGGGCGGATCGAGTTGGGGTTGCGAACGCGCAGCTCCTCGCCGTCGAGCGCGGCGCGCATCAGGTCGGGCACGAGCCGATCGGCGCCCCAGTCTCCGCCGCCGATCACGTTGCCGGCCCGGGCCGAGCCGACGCGCGCTCCGTCGGGATCGCTGAAGAACGAGCGGCGAAAGGCGCTCGTCACGAGCTCGGCGCAGCCCTTGGAGCTCGAGTACGGATCGTGTCCTCCCATCGCCTCGCCCTCGCGGTAACCCCACTCCCACTCGCGGTTCTCATAGCACTTGTCCGAGGTGACGACGACCACGGCACGCACGTCCTGGCCGAGGCGGCGCACGGCGTCGAGCACGTTGACCGTGCCCATCGTGTTGATCTCATAGGTCTCGCGCGGATCCTCGAAGGAGCGGCGCACGAGCGCCTGCGCGGCCATGTGCACGACCAACTCGGGACGGCTCGCCGCGACCACGCGCGCGACCGCATCGGCGTCGCGCACATCGCCTTGGAGGCTCTCCACGTCCGCGCCCGCCCCAACCTGCTCATACAGCGAGGGCGCACTCGGGGGCGGCCCGGAGAAGCCGCTCACGCGCGCGCCGAGCGCCTGCAGCCACAGCGTCAGCCACACGCCCTTGAAGCCCGTGTGCCCGGTCACGAGCACGCGGCGATCGCGCCAGAAGCCTGCGTCCACGCCGCCGGCGGGCGCGCCGCTCGGGCCTGGGTCCGAGGGCTCTACGCCCGCCGCTACGGCGTCCACGTCTTCCACGGCGCGCCCGACTGCCACAGCTCCTCCAGCCGGTGGCGCTCGCTCAGCGTGTTCATCGTCTGCCAGAAGCCCTCGTGGCGGTAGCAGGCGAGCTCGCCCTCACGCGCCAGCGCGCGCATCGGCTGCTGCTCCCAGACCGTCTCGTCCCCGTCGAGGTAACGGACCACCTCGGGCGAGAGCACGAAGAAGCCCCCGTTCATCCAGCCGCCTTCGCCGTGCGGCTTCTCCTGGAAGTCGCGCACGCGATCGCCCTCAACGTCGAGCGCGCCGAAGCGTCCGGGCGGCTGCACGGCGGTCACCGTCGCGAGCCTTCCCTGCGCGCGGTGGAAGGCGATCAGCGCGCCGACGTCGATGTCCGAGACGCCGTCGCCGTAGGTGAAGCAGAAGTGCTCGTCGCCCACGTAGGGGAGGACGCGGCGCAGGCGTCCGCCCGTCATCGTCTGCTCGCCCGTGTCGATCAGCGTCACGCGCCAGGGCTCGGCCGCCGAGCGGTGCATCTCCATCTCGCCGCTGGCCAGGTCGAAGGAGACGTCGCCCGTGTGCAGGTGGTAGTTGGCGAAGTACTCCTTGATCAGATAGCCCTTGTAGCCGAGGCAGATGACGAAGTCCTCGATCCCGTGCGACGCGTAGATCTTCATCACGTGCCACAGCATCGGCTTGCCGCCGATCTCGACCATCGGCTTTGGGCGCACGGCCGTCTCCTCGCTCAGTCGCGAGCCGAAGCCGCCCGCCAGGATCACGGCCTTCACAGCGCGCAGCCTATTGAACGCCGGGCGGCCCGCCCGCCCTCGCCGGACGTGGCTCAGCGCGAGATGGCGTGCGAGCCGCCGAGCACTTCGCCGGCCGCGCCGAGCGCCTGCACGGCGAGCACGCGCGCCGCGCTCGGCACGGTGACCGCCGTCTCAAAGCCGCCCGACGGCGCTTCTGCGAGCGTCGCCAGCGTGGCCGGCGTGTCGCCGCCCAGCACGCGCCAGGCGCGCACGCCGGTGGCGCCGTTCCAGCTCGCGTAGACGGTCGTCGCCGCGCCGGCCGTCTTCAGCGCGACCTGAGGCACCGCCGCCGGCACGGCGTTCCATTCGAAGCGGTAGGAGCGATAGATCTGCACGGGCAGCGGCAGATGGCCTTCGAAAACCGTCTGTCCGGCCGCGTTGAACTCCGTGAAATAGGGGGCTTCGCCCCAGCCGACGAACCAGTCGCCGTTGGCGAGCGACTGGTCGTTGCCCTGACTGCCCGACAAGAGCGGCGGCGAGCTCACGTCGCGGCTGAGCAGGCGCACCGTGCGGTGCTTGAAGTCGATCTGCTCGCGGATCGCGCGCGAGTAGGCGTGCGCCTTGGGAAAGCCGCCGTTGTCGTAGATCGTGATCGTGTGGTCCGGCTGCCAGCGCGCGTCGTGCTGGTATGCCGTGCCGGTGCCTGCGCCCATGTGAAAGCTCGACTTGCCGCCACCGAGGCGCCACTCGATCGCGCCGCTCTGGCGGTTGACCTCGTAGACCGTCCACGTGTTGCGCGAGGAGATCAAGAGGTTCCCATCGCCCCACGGGTCCGGGCTGATCGAGTTCAGGTGGTAGCAGTCCCAGGGACGGTTCGGATCGCGCGGGTGTTTGGCGTAGGAGTCATCGATCGAGATGTGCCCGTAGGCGTGCCACTCGTACATGACCAGGCCCGTCGGCACGTCGACCTGCTGCACCACCGCGTCCTGGAGCGCACCGTTCTTGGCGCCATCGACCGAGCGCAGATCGGCGCGCACCAACGTGTACGCCGTCAGGTAGGCCGAGCCCTGCGGCGAGAGCTGCAGCTCGTGCAGGTCGGCGAAGTACCCGTTGCCCGCGTGGATCGTCGCCACCGGCTTGTAGTTGGTGCCGAGCAGGGTGTCGTTGCCGAAGCCGACGCCCAGGTCGATGTGGCCTTCCCAATACGCCAGCACGGGCTTGCCCTGGTAGCTCGTCACCTGCAGGTTCGTGACCGAGTTGCCCTTGCTCGCCGGCTTGAACCAGACGAGCTGTCCCGTGCCGTTGATGATCAGCGCCCCGTTCTGACCGCGGCCCGCGTTGGCCGTCAGGAAGATGTCGCCCGGCGCGGCCGCCGCTGAGCTCGTCGTGACCCGCACCGTCGGCGGCTGCAGCTTCGGCTGCGTGACGAAGCTCTGGTTCGCCCCGGCCTTGGCGGGCGGCGGCGTGTTGCTCGCCCCCACGGGAAAGTGCACGAGCCGTGCGATGTCGAACGTCGTCCCCACGCGACTCTGGTGGCCGCGCCGCCCGACCAGCGCGCTCACGGTCACCCGCTCGCCCTCGACGAAACCGCGCGTGGGCACGAAGCTCGCCCCGGGGGCGCTCACGTAGGAGCGCAGCTCACCGCTGTGGCCGCCGCTGCGCGAGCCGACCACCGAGACCCGAGAGATTTCGCTCGCCGGCGCCCCCAGGAAGCTGATCTGCGTCGCCGGCGAGGCGTCCGGCGTGCCGTTCAACGGCGAGATCGTCACGGCCGAGGCGGCCGACGCCGTGACCGCGAGCAGGGCGAGCGCGACTGTCATGGCAAGCGCTCCACGCGTTGAGCGAAATCGCCACCCTCCCTCTGCTCGTGTCGCCCTCACGCAGGGCGTAACCCTAGACGGAGCGTCGGGGACCGGCGCCACCGCGCGAGTCACGCTCGATCTACGCTGCCTCTAGTTCGAATCGACCAGCTCCAGGAAGCGCGCGGGCGGGAGAATCGGGAGCTGGTCGGCGAGCGCGAGGAGGTGCTTGTCCCCGGATACCAGTAGCGCATCGTTGTCCGCCGCGAGCGCGATGAGGTAATCATCGGCCGCGTCCGCCGAGCGGGCCGGCGCAGTCTCTACGTCCTCGGCGAGGATCGCTAACCGAGCCGGCCAGTCGAGCAGACTCGCGGCATCCTGCGGATCGATTCGCTTGCGGAGCCTGGGATAAGAGAAGGCTCGTGCCAGCTCGGCCAGCAGAGCCTGGGAGACGATCAACTCGAACGCACCTTCCCGCCAAGCCGCCAACACGCGCGCCGGGGCACCATCGCGGGCGAGTACTCCCGAGATGATCACGTTCGCGTCGAGGACTGCCCGCAAGTGTCAGCGCCGGTCGCGCCTGGTCGCGTGCTGAGCCTCCACGGCAAGAGCCATCGCGTCCTCTTCTGACATCTGATTACGAGCCCACAGCCGATCCAGCAGATCGAGTCCGAGATCACGGCGTAGCGCCTCCTCGATCACCTGACTGTCGCCCTTGCCAGTGCGCGCCGCTGCGATCTTCACCGCCCGCATCACGTCCTCGTCCACCGTGAGAGTCGTACGCACTTTTGACATATCGGCATCATAGCATCTTGGTGCCGTCACCGCTCGTGCACGCGGACGACATTTGAGGACCCCGCCGCGAAGGGGTAGTCGGACTCGGCTTCCGAGCGCACGCGGAAGCGGTAGTCGGCCGGGCCGGCGAACTTGAAGCGGTAGGCGGCGCGGTAGCGCCCGCGCGCGTCGGTGCGGATCACCTTGAACTCGATCCAGCCGCTGCCCGGCGAGCGCGCCTCGAGCACGAGCTGCTTGCCGCCGCGCGGAATCGGGCCGCCGCGGAGCAGGCCGCGGAAGTGGATCGTGCGTCTCACGCTCGCCGTGCTCGGCGAGACCCGCAGCGCGATGCCCGCACGGGTCAGCAGCCGCAGCGTCCCCGTCGCCGCCGGCTGCCTGTCGCCGAAGTGGGCGCGGTAGGCGAAACGCAACGTGCGCGAGGACGTGCCCGCCGGCAGCGTGAGGGCGAAGCGGCCGCCCGCGTCCGTGTGCAGCGTGCTCGTCAGCGGCTGCGCCCCGGCGTAGAACGGCGTCACGCGCAGCTCCACCGCCGCGCCCCCGATCGGCGCCCCGCCGGCCGTCGTCAGGCGGCCCGCCAGGCTCCGGGCCCGGTCGAAGCCACCGAGCGAGGTCGCCTTGGCAGTTCCCCTCCAGCCCACCGACAGCCGCGCCTGCGCCGATGCGTTCGTTCCGTTCGGGGCGCCCGGTGGCGGCGGGTTGTCGATCGTCACTGTCCTGTCCAGCACCGGCGCCGCGTTGCCGGCCGCATCGATCACGCTCACCACCAGTCGATGTGCACCGTTGCTCGCCTGGGTCGAGTCGAACGGCACGTCCACACTCACCGACTGGGCACACGGCTGCACGTACAGGAACGCCGGCTGGCCGTCGCTCGTCTGCCCCACCTCGCGGCAGCGCCCGCCGTTGTCGTTCACCGAAGTGCGCTGCACCACGCGCCCGTCCACGCTGAACAGCGCCTGCCACACGCCAGCGCCCGGGTCCGTCGCGTCGAACGCCACATCGCTCGAACCGCGCAGCGTCGGCGCGCTCGTCAGTTCCCCGCTGACCCCGCTCGCATGCGGCCCTTCCGCTTGCTCCAGCGTGATGTCCGCTGCGAACACGTAGAGGGCGGCTGCATAGCCCTTGGCGTCGCCGGCGTTCGCCTGACAGTTGTGTCCCAAGATGACGCCACAGTTCGTGTTGACATAGAGGGTCGGTCCCAGGGCATTCGCTGGCACGACGACTCGATTGGTCGTCGCGAGTGGTTCGGCGACCTCGCCCTCGGCGGTGCACCCAAGCGAGTAGATGCATTCATCGAACGGGGCAGTCTGGTCGGCACCGGTGAGCCAGAGCTGGTAGGTGGCGTTTTCGCCCGCCTGCCCGTGTGCATAGCCAGCACGCCAGACCGTTGCGCTCGCGATCGTTGTGTCCGGAGCCGCAGCGAAGCCCCACGTGGCCCAATCAACCTCGGCGGCGTGGATGGTCAGATCCCCCAGCGCCGCGACCAACGCCCCGCCTTCAGCGCAGGTGTCGAGCGCGTAGTCGTCCCAGGCGCCACCGGGGCCCACTGACCCGCTCCACCCATCGGTCGGCGCCACCTCGCCGTCGGGCATCCGGCAGGAATACACGTGGTACTGCCCGGCGCGGGCCACGCCAGGCCACCCGACGCCGCCGAGCAGGGCGAGCGCGAAGCTCGCCGCCAACGCCCGCATGCAGATCGGAATGCGCATCTCACCTGTATGTCGGTGGCGGGGCCAGAGTGACCCCCTCCCCAATCTGCCACCCCGACGCCGGCGCGGCGAGCCCTCGCAAATCGCGCCCGCAGGACGGGGGCAGATGCCCGCGATCGTGTTTCTCTTTCAATCAATAAAAAATGACGACGGAGCCGTGAAGCGGGGACGGACCGGCGCCCCGTGCCTCGGCCGCGCGCTCAGACGGTGAAGGCGATCGGCAGCTCGGCCAGGCCGTAGATCCCCGACACGCCCTCGAACACCGGCTCGCCGTCGAGCCGTAGGTCGTGCAGGCGCTGCGAGAGGAACGCCAACCCCTCCTGCAGCTCGACCCGGGCGAGGTTGGCGCCCAGGCAGTAGTGGACGCCCGCGCCGAACGTGAGCGGGCGCGCGCGCCCCCGCTCGGCCGTGATGTCGAACGTGTCGGCTCCCTCGGCGCCGGCTGCGTGCGCCTCGAGATCGCGGTTGCCCGTGAAGGCGCACACCATCACGACCGTTCCCTCCGGGAAGAGCACGCCGCGGTGCTCCACCTCCTCGACTGTGATCCGCGCCGTGAACGGCGTGATCGGCTCGTAGCGCAGCGCCTCCTCGACCGCCGCGTCCGCAAGCGACGGGTCCGCCGCCAGCAGCGCCAGCTGGTCCGGGTGCTGCGCCAGCAGGCGGATCGCATGCGCCAGCTGGCTCTGGCTCGTATCCACGCCGCCCACCAGCACGTTGAAGACGAGGTTGATGCACTCCACGTCCGACAGCCGCTCGACCTCGCCGCCGTCCTCGCTCGCCGCCGTGGCCGCGATCAGCTTCGAGATCAGGTCGTCGCTCGGGTCCTCCCGGCGCGCGCGCACGAGCGCCTGGGCGTACTCATAGAACTCCCGCACAGCCTGGTCGATCACCTCGATCTCGCTCGCCATGCTGACCGCGTCGAACTGGCGCTGGATCACGTTCGACCAGTGGTGCAGGCGCGGGGCGTCCTGAAGCGGCGCGCCCATCACCGTCGCGATCGCCAGCGACGGGTACGGCTTGGCGAAGGCCTGCACGAAGTCGCAGCGCACCTCCTCGCCATCCCCCGACGCCGCCACCGCCTGCGCCAGCAGCTCGTTCAGGAACTCGCGCATGACCGGCCTGTAGCGCTCCACCGCGCGCGGCGACAGCGCCGGGTTGACGAGGCTGCGCAGGCGCGTGTGGTCCGCCCCGTTGACGTGCAGGATGTTGCGCCGCATCTGCTCGTACAGCGGCCCCTCCTGCACGCCGAAGATCTCCGCGATCTTCATGCCCGGGAAGATCGCCTTGCGCGTGCGCAGGAAGAACTCGCCCGCCTCCCTGTCCAGGGTCATGTAGCCGAACGGCGCCTGCGCCAGCCACACGCTCCCTTCGGCCACCGCCTGCGCGTCGGCCTCCTGCACCGCCGCCCGCACGCGCGCCATCGCCGCGTGGAAGCGCTCCCCGCGCATCTCCCCGTCCGTGTGGTCGAAGCTGGGCAGCTCGAGCTCGCTCACCAATGTCATCGCCAGGCCATCCTCTCAGGTGGGCCGCCCCCGGCGGGAGCTGCCGGGCCCGGCCGGGCGGGCGAGCTTCTTGCCCGGGTTGAACAGGCCCTTCGGATCGAACGCCCGCTTGATCCGTTCATGCAGCTCGACCGCCTGCGCGTCCCACTGGCTCGCCAAGAGGCCCGACTTGAGTCGGCCCACGCCGTGCTCCGCCGCCACCGAGCCGCCCAGCGACCACACCAGCTCGAACAGCTCCTCCCCCACCGCCTCCGCCGCGTCCAGCTCGCCTTCCTCGGCCGGGTCCACCAGCACGGTCGCGTGCACGTTGCCGTCGCCCCCGTGCCCCCATGCGCACGACTCCAGGCCGTGTCGGGATGCGACCTGCGCGAAGCCCTGGAGCCCCTCGGCCAGGCGCTCCGGCGGGAACGCCACGTCCTCGCTCACCTTGCCCCCGCGCGCCCCCGTGACCACGCCGTTGAAGCCGTCCCGCCAGCGCCACAGCGCCGCCGCTCGCCCGGCCTGCTCGAAGTGCTCGATCGACGCCGCGCCCGCGCCCTCAGCCACCCCGCCCTCGAGCAGCTCCACAAGCGTCACTCGATCGCGCTCGACGTCCGCCCGCGAGCCGTCCAGCTCGATCAGCAGCGCGAAGCCCCCCGACGGCGCCAGCTCGCCCGGGTAGCCGCCGCCGACGAGCTGTAGCGTCGCTGCGTCGGCGAAGTCGAGCGCCGCCGGCTCGATCCCCGCCGCCAGCACTTCCAGCATCGCCGCGCAGCCCGCCGCCCGGTCCTCGTCCGCTGCCGATCGGGGCAGGAACGCCGCCAGCGCCAGACGCGCTTCCGGCTCCGGGCGCAGCCGCAGCCGGACCGCCGTGATCGCGCCCAGCGTCCCCTCCGAGCCGATCAGGAGGTCCTTCAGGTCATAGCCCGCCACGTCCTTGCGTGCCCAGCCGCCCAGCGCCACCAGCTCGCCCGGCGCCAGCACCGCCTCCAGGCCCGTCACCCACGCGCCCGTCACGCCGTACTTCAGCGCATGCGGCCCGCCCGCGTTCGTGGCCACGTTGCCGCCGATCTGCGACTGCTCCGCCGCACCCGGGTCCGGCCCGAAGAAGAGCCCGTTCTCGCGCGCCAGGCGCTGCACGTCGCGCGTGTGCACGCCCGCCTCCGGGTACATGCGCCACAGCGCCGGCTCCAGCTCGCGCACCGCGCGCAGGCGCTCGAGCGACAGCACCACCCCGCCCGCGCTCGGCACCGCCCCGCCGAGCAGGCCCGTGCCGCCGCCGCGGGGGACGATCGGCACGTCGTGGGCGTAGCACCATGCCACGACCGCCGCCGCCTCGTGCGCGCTGCCCGGCAGCGCCACCGCGTCCGCCCGCCCGCGCGGGCCGCGGCGGCGGGCCATGTCCGCGTTGTAGGGGGAGTCCGGCGGCGGCGCGTCGAGCACGTGCTCCGTGCCGATCAGCCGTCCCAGCTCAGCGTGCATCGTCCTAGCAAATCAGTCTCGCGCCCGGCGGGCAGGCAGGGCCGCCCTGCGGCCGTAAGAGCGGGCTGCAAAGACCACGCGGGGTAGGATTCGCACATGGCGGTAAGTGCCAAGCCTCCGTCGAAGGCCGACGGCGCGCCCGCGACGGATGCGCGGGAGCGCGAGCACAAGACGCTCTCCGGCGAGCCCGTGCGCGAGCTCTACACGCACGAGGACCTGCCGCCGGGCATCGGCTCCGAGCAGGACCCGCTCGGGCCCCCCGGCTCCTACCCGTTCACGCGCGGCATCTACGAGTCGATGTACCGCGGCCGGCTGTGGACGATGCGCCAGTTCGCCGGCTTCGGCACGAGCGAGGAGACCAACGAGCGCTTCCTCTACCTGCTCGGCCACGGGCAGACCGGGCTATCGACCGCGTTCGACATGCCCTCGCTGATGGGCCACGACTCCGACCACCCGCGCTCGCTGGGAGAGGTCGGGCGCGAGGGCGTGGCCGTCGACACGCTCGACGACATGCTGACGCTGTTCGGCGGGATCGACCTCGGCGAGGCATCGGTGTCGATGACGATCAACGCGCCCGCTGCGATCATGCTCGCGTTCTACGTCGCCGCCGCCGAGGCCGGCACGAGCGCCGCCGGCCCCGTCGCGCCCGAGCGGCTGTCCGGCACGATCCAGGCCGACATCCTCAAGGAGTACATCGCGCAGAAGGAGTGGTGCTTCCCGATCGATCCGGCGATGCGCCTGTGCGGCGACATGATCGAGTGGTGCACGCGGCGGATGCCGCGCTGGCACCCGATCTCGATCTCCGGCTACCACATCCGCGAGGCGGGGGCGACCGCCCAGCAGGAGCTCGCGTTCACGCTCAAGGACGGGCTGACCTACGTCGAGCAGGCCGTGGAGCGCGGCCTCGATGTCGACGATTTCGCCCCGCGACTGTCGTTCTTCTTCAACGCGCAGATCGACTTCTTCGAGGAGATCGCCAAGTACCGCGCGGCGCGGCGGATCTGGGCGCGCGAGCTGAAAGAGACCTTCGGCGCACGCGATCCGAGGTCCTGGCAGATGCGCTTTCACACGCAGACGGCCGGGGTCTCGTTGACGGCGCAGCAGCCGCTCAACAACATCGTGCGCACGACGATCGAGGCGCTCGCGGGCGTGCTCGGCGGCACCCAGTCGCTGCACACCAACAGCTACGACGAGGCGCTCGCCCTGCCCACCGAGGAGGCGGTCACGATCGCACTGCGCACGCAGCAGGTGATCGCGCACGAGACGGGCGTCGCCAACACGGTCGACCCGCTCGGCGGCGCCTACTTCGTCGAGGCCCTCACCGACGAGATGGAGCGCCACTGCTACGGGTACTTCGCCAAGATCGACGAGCTGGGCGGGATGGTCGAGTCGGTCAAGCGCAACTACCCGCAGCGCGAGATCGCCGACGCGGCCTTCACGCTGCAGCGGGAGATCGACGCGGGCGAGCGTGTCGTGGTCGGCGTCAACCGCTTCCTCGCCGAGGACGAGGAGCCGATCCCGACGCTGCGCATCGACCCCGCGCTGGAGCGCAAGCAGCTCGACCGCCTGCAGGCGGCTCGCGCCAAGCGCGACGGCGCCGCCGTCGAGGCCGCGCTGGCGGCCCTGCGCGAGGACGCCGCGCACGCCGATCGCAACCTGATGGAGCCGCTGCTCGTCTGTGCGCGCGCACACGCCTCCGAGGGCGAGATCATCGAGTCGCTGCAGCAGGTGTTCGGCGATTACACCGAGACGCCGGTGTTCTGAGCGTGTTCGAAGCTTCGTGAGTCACAGCAGGCTGCGCAAGGGGCTCGTGATCGGCGGGCTCGCCGTGGCGCTCGGGTGCGCGGCGACGCTCGCGCTCGCGGCCCACAGGATCAAAGCCGAGCAGGCGGCGTTTCGCGCGCCGGCGGTCGCCCGCTGTCAGCCGACCGCGTTCAACCGCTCGGCGATGCTGCCCGGCACGAGCGTCGGCGTCTCACCGCTGCCCGGCTCCTACGACGCCAGCGCGCGAACCCAGATCAGCCTGCTCGGAGTCCCCGCCGCGGCGCTGTCGAGCATCAGCGTCAGGGGCAGCCACAGCGGCAGGCACGAGGGACGCCTGCACGCCTACTCCCAGGGCGACGGCGGGAGCTTCGTGATCGCCAAGCCGCTCACCCAGGGCGAGGCAGTGACCGTTCGGGGGAAGGTGCGCGGCAGCTCAGGCAAGCGCGCCTCCTTCGCCTTCCACTTCACGGTCGCCACCCAGGACGTCCTGCCCTACTCCAAGCCGACGCCCCCGTCGGGGAAGGACTACAACGAGAAGCAGCACTTCCACTCGCGCCCGGACCTGGAACCGCCGGGGATCGTGGTGACCACGCGCTCACCCCAGGCCGAAGCCGGCGACATCTTCGCCGCCCCCTACACCGGCCCGGGGCCGCCGGGGACGATGATCTTCGACGACTCCGGCAACCTCGTCTGGTTCCGCACGCTGCCGAAGAACGCTGCGGCGGCGGCGAACCTGCAGGTGCAGCAACTCGGCGGCAAGCCCGTGCTGACCTGGTGGCAGGGCTACATCCCGCCGCAGGGGTTCGGCCAGGGCGAAGAGATCATCGACGACACCTCCTACCGGCAGATCGGCCGCGTGCGCGCGGGCAACGGCTACTCCGCCGACCTGCACGAGTTCAAACTCACGCCCCAGGGCACGGCGCTGCTGACGGCCTTCCGCCCGATCAACTGCAACCTCGCGGGGGTCGGCGGCCCGAGCGGGGGCGCCGTCACCGACAGCATCTATCAGGAAATCGACCTGCGCACGGGCCTCGTGCGGCGCGAGTGGCACAGCCTCGACCACGTGCCGATGCGCGACTCCTACAGCCTCGCCACGCACTCGAGCAAAAAGTGGCCGTTCGACTACTTCCACCTAAACTCGATCGACCAGCGCGCCGACGGCACGACGCTGATCTCGGCCCGCAACACGTGGGCGATGTATGAACTGAGCACGACCACCGGGCGCGTGCTGAACACGATCGGCGGCCGCCACTCGCGCGTCAAGCTCGGCCCGGGTACGCGCACCGCCTACCAGCACGACGCCAAGACGTTGCCCAACGGGACGATCAGCGTGTTCGACAACGGCTCGGTGCCGAAGGTCCACCCGCAGTCGCGCGGGCTCGTGCTCTCGCTCAACCAGCAGACCGATACGGCGAGCGTCGTCGCCCAGTACGAGCACACCCCGGCGCTGACGTCCGACAGCCAGGGGAATATCCAGCAGCTTGCCAACCAGGACATGTTCGTCGGATGGGGACCTGAGCCATATTTCTCGGAGTACACGGCCGGCGGCCAACTCGTGTTCGACGCCCACATGCACGGCTCCTACGAGTCCTACCGCGGCTACCGCTTCGCCTGGACGGGCGCCCCGACCGACCCGCCGGCGCTCGCGGCCACCTCGGCCTCGCGCGGGCGCGTGAGGCTGTATGCGAGCTGGAACGGCGACACGCGCACGGCCAGCTGGCGCGTGCTCGCGGGCAGCTCCGCGCAGACGCTCGCGCCCGTGGCGAGCGCCCCCCGCAGCGGCTTCGAGACGAGCATCGTGACGCCGCGCACCGCCCCGTATGTGGCGGTTCAGGCGCTCGACGCCGCCGGCGCCGTGCTCGGCACATCGCGCGCCGTTCGCGACTGAGAGAGCTCTCACGCTGCGCTCGCCGACACGGCGGGGCGAGGCTGGTACGCTTGGCTCGATTGGCGTCAAGGAGAGGTTTTCAGCCGGTGGGGATCGGGAGATGACGGCGCGCAGGGGCAACACGAAGCCGCGTGGCATCCCATCGGGCAGGTCGAACGATTCGTCCGACGCCGAGGACGGCGCGCCAGCCGAGGCGCACCCCGGCGAGGACCCGCCGAGCGGCTCGGCCGCGCCGAGCCGGAGGAGCTCGGGCTCGGGCCGATACCAGCGCTTGCCGACCGGCGCGCACGGGCTCACGCGCGAGCAGGTCGAGCGCGACCAGCGCGAGCGGCTGCGCTCGGCGATGATCGAGCTGATCGCTCAGCGCGGCTACCCGGCCGTGCGCATCCTCGACCTGACGCAGCTGGCGCACGTCTCGCGCCCGACCTTCTACAACCTCTACTCCGACAAGGAAGAGCTGCTGCTGAGCGCCTACGAGGACATCGCGGGGCGCACGACCGAGGCCGTGGCCGAGGCCTACGGGCAGGGCGGCTCTCCGGAGGAGAGCCTGCAGCTGGGGCTGCGTGCGTTCGCCGAGCTGGCGGCGGTCGAGCCGGAGGCGATGACGCTAGCGCTGCTCGGGACGTTCGGCGCCGGCTCGCGGGCGCTCGAGCGGCGCAACCGCACGACGACGGCGCTCGAGCGGATGCTGGGCGCGGGCCGCGCGCTCGCGTGGAGCGAGCAGCCGCGCGACCTCACGGCGAAGTTCCTGATCGGCGGCATCCGCGAGGTGTCGGCCACGCGCCTGCGTCGCGGCCAGGCGGACGAGCTGCCCGAGGTGGCCGACGAACTCGGCGCCTGGGCGCTGTGCTACCCCCAGGCGCTGCCGCTGGGCCTGGACGGGCCGCGGCGAGTGCGCAGGCGCACGGAGGGGGAGCACCCGCCATCGGCGATGCGCGGCGCGCGCTCTGAGTCGCGCAGGCTGCCGAGCGGCCGCCACGACCTCGCGCGCGAGCAGGTCATCAAAAGCCAGCGCGAACGGATCGTCGACGCGACGGCGGAGATCGTCGCCGAGAAGGGCTTCGCCGGGCTGACGATTCCCGAGATCGCCTCGCGCGCGAACGTGTCGCACGAGACCTTCTACGAGATGTACCCGACCAAGCACGACGCCTTCCTCGGCGCGCAGAAGGTCGGCCTGCACCAGGCTTTGCGCACCACCGTCGAGGCCTACGAGGCGCACGACCCGGGCTGGCCGGAGGGCGTCGCCGCCGGCTTGAACGCGCTGATCGACTTCGTCTGCTCCGAGCCGGCGCACGCCCACCTGACGCTGGTCGACACGTTCGGCGCCAGCCCGCAGGCGATCGAGATCCGCGACAACGCGCTGGAGTCGTTCACGGCCTACCTGCGCCCGGGCTTCGAACACGCGCCGGCGGACGTCGAGGTGCCGGAGATCGCGGCCGAGGCAGCGGCCGGTGGCATCTGGCAGGTGCTGCACCACTACATCGAGCACAAGCGCCTGCACGAACTGGGCGACGCCTCGCCCCAGCTCGTCTACCTCACGCTCAACCCGTTCGTGGGCGCCGAGCTGGCGGCCGAGACCGCGCGCCAGCCGGCCGCCGCGTTGGGCTAGTCGAGCGCTGAGCTCGCGCTCAGTCGCGCGGTGCCAGCGCCATCGGCTCCTCCTCCTCCGAGGCGAGCCCGAGCACGGGACCGAATGAGACCTCCATGCGCGCGCCCCCGCCCTCGGCGTTGGCCGCCCGCGCGTATCCGCCGTGCGCCTCGGCCGCCTGACGAACGATCGCGAGGCCGAGGCCGGAGCCGGGCTGCTTGCGCGCGCTCTCGGAGCGATAGAAGCGCTCGAAGACCTTGCCCAGCTCCCGCTCGCCGAAGCCGGGGCCGTGGTCGCGCACGGTGAGCACGCCGTCGCGCAGGGCGACCTCGACCACGGCGCCCGGCGGGCTCCACTTGCGCGCGTTGTCCAGCAGGTTGGACACCGCACGGTTGATGCGGTCGGCTTCGCCGCGCACGACCGTCGGCTGCAGCTCGACCTCGAAGCTCAGCTCGCCGCGCCGGCGGGTGCGCGTGAGCACTTCGGCGACGAGCTCGTCCAGGCGCACCTCCTCGCGCTCGGACGGGGAGCGCGACCCGCGCGCCAGCTCGACCACGTCGCCGACGAGCGTGGTCAGCTCGTCGAGCTCGTCGACGATGTCGGCCCGCAGCCGCTGCTGCTCGGCAGGCGGCAGGCGGTGGGCCTCCTCGAGGGTCTGGATGTTGACCCGCAGCGAGGCGATCGGCGTGCGCAGCTCATGGCTGGCGTCGGCGATCAGCTGGCGCTGGGCCAGCAGCGAGCGCTCGAGCGCGTCCAGCGTCGTGTTGAAGCTCATCGCCAGTCGCTCGAGCTCCTCGCCGCCGCTGACGTCCAGGCGCTCGGACAGGTTCAGCTCGCCGGCGAGCGACTCCGTGCGGCGCGTGAAGCGCGCGATCGGCGCCAGCGCGGTGCGCGCCACGAGCGCGCCGAGCACGGCCGCGATCGCGATCCCAGCGATCCCGACGATCAAGAGGATCAGCAGGATCTGATGCAGCTCGTGGTCGACCTCCGCGAGCGGGCGGGCGATCATCACGGCACCGCCGGCGGCAGCCGCGCCGGCGCCGGCGGCGGCGCCCACGCCGGGGGCGCCGAGCGTGAGCACGCGCAGGTGCGTGCCCTTGACGGTGCGGTCGCTGAGCGCGCGGCCGCTGCCGCTGGCGGCGATCCTCCGATCGCGCGCGTCGAGGGGGATCTTCGGTGTGGACCCCTGCCCGGTCGGGGCATCGACGGCGCCCTTGGCCGAGACGAACTGCACGTAGCCGGCGGCGCCGCCGAAGCGGCCGGGCTCGACCGACCTCGGCAGCGGGCCGCCGGGGCCGAAGTCGTCGCCGTCTGGAGGGGCTCCGGCGTGGGCGCGCCCGGCGCCGTCGCCGGCCCGCGCGCGTGGAGCGCCGGCGCGAGCGGAGCCGTCAGGCGTGGCGGGAATCGGTCCTCGCGGCCGCGACGCGCCCACGAACTGCTGCGCGCGTTGGCTCAGCGACCGGTCGATCTGCCCGCGCAGGTCCGAGCGCACGGCGAGGTAGATCGCGACGGCCGCGGCGAGTACGGCGAGCGCGACGGCAACGCCGCCGACGGCGGCGATGCGCAGGCGCAGGCTCACGGCTCGCGCAGGACGTAGCCGACGCCGCGCACGGTGTGGATCAGCTCGCGCGCGCCGATCTCCTGCAGCTTGCGCCGCAGGTAGCCGATGTAGACGCGCAGCGCGTTGGATGCGGCGCCGAAGTCATAGCCCCAGACGCGGTCGTAGATGACGCTGTGCGGCAGCACCTGGCGCGGATTGCGCAGGAACAGCTCGAGGAGTTGGTACTCGGTGCGCGTCAGCTCGGCGATCTGGCCGTCGACGGCAGCCCCGTGGCGGGAGCGGTCGAGCGAGACCTCGGCGAAGGAGAGGTCGTCGGGGTCGCCCTCTGGGCCGCTGCGGCGAAGCAGCGCGCGCAGGCGCGCCTTCAGCTCATCGTTGTCGAAGGGCTTGACGAGGTAGTCGTCGGCGCCTGCATCCAGCCCGGCGACGCGGTCGGAGACCTCGACGCGCGCGGTCAGCATCAGGATCGGCACGCGGTTGCCGAGCCGGCGGAGCCGCTCGCAGACTTCGAGGCCATCGATGTCGGGCATGCCGACGTCGAGGACGACCGCGTCCGGGACCGACTGCACGACGGCCTCGATCGCCTCGGCGCCGCCGTCGACGGTCTGCACCTCGTAGCCGGCCAGCGTGAGCACGCGCCGCAGCGCTTCGCGGACGGCGCGGTCGTCGTCGACCACGAGAACCCTCATGCCTCGATTCTTGCGCAACGTCCGCACTTCGCGGGCGAAGCGATGGCGACTCCTACGATCCTCTTAGGCGGGCCGTGCGAAGATCCGGGCGTCCGATGCTCCGGCCACTGTGAGGAGGCGATGTTGAGCGTAAGGAGGCCATGTTGAGCGTAAGGAGGCCATGTTGAGCGCAGCAGTCGCAGTTCGTGCCAAGGCCGCCGCCGCGAGCGCCCGCGAGCCGCTTCCCGACCCCGAGCAGCTGCGGCTGCGCCGGCTGACGCTGCACGGCAATCGCATCGCCTACCGGCAAGCCGGCAGCGGTCCTGTGCTGATGCTGATCCACGGGATCACGTCGAGCTCGGCGACGTGGGAGCGCGTGATGCCCTACCTGGCCCGGCACTACACCGTGATCGCCCCCGACCTCGTCGGCCATGGCGGCTCGGAGGCGCCACGCGGGGACTACTCGCTGGGCGCGCACGCGAGCAACATCCGCGACCTGATGCTCGTGCTCGGGCACGAGCGCGCGAGCGTCGTCGGGCACTCGCTCGGGGGCGGCATCGCGATGCAGTTCGCCTACCAGTTCCCCGAGCGCTGCGAACGGCTGGCATTGATCGACTCTGGCGGGCTCGGGCGTGAGGTGAACGTGCTGCTGCGCGCGGCCACGCTCCCGGGCGCCGAGTTCGTGCTGCCGCTGCTGGCGACGACCCGCCTGCTCGACGCCGGCCGGCTCGTGGGCGCCCTGCTCGGCAGGGTCGGACTTCGCGCGCGCACGGACGTCGAGGAGATCGCACACGGGCATGCGACGCTGTCGGACGCGGCGGCGCGGGCAGCCTTCGTGCACACGCTGCGCGCGGTCGTCGAGCCGGGCGGCCAGCGCGTCGACGCGTCCAACCGCCTGTACCTCTCGGCGCACATACCGTTCCTGCTCGTGTGGGGCGAGCAGGACTCGATCATCCCGGCCGCGCACGGCAAGACGGCGCATGCGCAGCTCCCGCAGAGTCGCCTGGAGCTGTTCGCCGAGTCGGGGCACTTCCCGCAGGTGGACGAGCCGCAGCGGTTGATCGATCTGCTGATCGACTTCGTCGAGTCGACCGAGCCGGCGAAGCTCGACGCGGAGCGCTGGCGCGAGCTGCTCGACCCCCGCTAGCCCGCGGCCGAGCGTGGGACGTCAGGCGCGGCTCAGGCGGGGCGAACCTCGAGCACGACCTTGCCCGTGGCGCGCCGCTCGTCGATCGCGTGCAGCGCCTCGGCGGCCCGCTCCAGCGGGAAGCGCGAGCCGACGATCGGGCGCACGAAGCCGTCGTCGATCATGTTCGCGACGGCGGCGCCGATCTGGCGGTTGATCTCGGGCTTGCCCATCACGTAGGCGCCCCAGCCGGCGCCGATCACCTCTGTGTTGTTGAGCAGCAGCCGGTTGACCTTGACCTCTGGGATCGAGCCGCCGGTGAAGCCGACCACCACGAGCCGGCCGCCCTCGCGCAGCGAGCGCAGGCTGTCGGTGAAGCGATCGCCGCCGACCGGGTCGAGCACCATCTCCACGCCGCCGCCCGAGAGCTCCTTGACCTCGTCCTTCCACGCCTCGCCGAGCAGCACGACGTGATCGGCGCCGGCGTCCTTGGCGACTTCCGCCTTCTCGTCGTTGGAGACGAGTGCGATCGTGCTCGCCCCGAGCGCCTTGGCCACCTGCAGAACGGCCGTGCCGACGCCGCCGGCGGCGCCGTGCACGAGCACGCTCTCGCCCGCCTGCAGCCGCCCGCGGGTGACCAGGCAGAAGTAGGCGGTGTGGTAGTTGAGGATCAGGCTCGCGCCCTGGGCGAAGTCGAGCGCGTCGGGCAGCGGGAAGGCGAAGTACTCCGGTGCGACCGCCGTCTCGGCGAAGCCGCCGAGCGCGCAGAAGGCGGCGACGCGATCGCCGGCCTTCACCTGCGCTCCATCGGGCGCGCTGCGCACGATCCCGGCGACCTCGCTGCCGGGCACGAACGGCAGCGGTGGTTTGACCTGATACATGCCGCGGGTCTGCAGCACCTCGGGGAACGAGACGCCGGCGGCGTGGACGTCGACGAGCACGCCCTCGCCCGGGGTGAGCATGTGCGAGGGCTCGGGCTCTTCGAGCTCGACCAACCGCAACGCCGAGTCCGGTCCCGTTTCCTCGACGATCTGAATCGCTCGCACCGGTGCGATTATGTCTGAAACGTCAGAGAGGGAGTCAGGCCATGGCGAAGGTGCTTTGCGTTCTCTACGAGGATCCTGTCGGCGGGTACCCGCCCTCCTATGCACGCGATGACGTGCCCAGGATCGAGCGCTACAACGACGGGCAGACCACACCGACGCCGCAGGGGATCGACTTCAAGCCGGGCGAGCTCCTGGGCTGCGTCTCGGGCGGGCTCGGCCTGCGCGAGTTCCTGCAGGGGCTGGGACACGAGTTCGTGGTCACCTCCGACAAGGACGGGCCGGACTCGGTCTTCGAGCGCGAGTTGCCCGAGGCCGAGGTCGTCATCTCACAGCCCTTCTGGCCCGCCTACCTGACGGCCGAGCGAATCGCCAAGGCACCGCAGCTGAAGCTCGCGCTGACCGCGGGCATCGGCTCGGACCACGTCGACCTGCAGGCCGCGATCGAGCGCGGGCTGACGGTGGCGGAGGTGACCTACTCGAACAGCATCAGCGTCGCCGAGCACGTGGTGATGATGATCCTCGCGCTGGTGCGCAACTACATCCCCTCCCATCAGTGGGTGATCGACGGCGGCTGGAACATCGCCGACTGCGTCTCGCGCTCCTATGACCTCGAGGGCATGCAGGTCGGGTCGGTGGCCGCGGGGCGGATCGGCTCGGCCGTGCTGCGGAGGCTGAAGCCGTTCGAGGTGGGGCTGCACTACACCGATCGCCACCGGCTGCCCGCGGAGACCGAGCGCGAGCTGGGCCTGACGTTCCACGAGAGCCCCGAGTCGCTCGTGCAGGTCTGCGACGTGGTCACGATCAACGCGCCGCTCCATCCGGAGACCGAGCACATGTTCGACGAGGCGCTGCTGTCGAAGATGAAACGCGGCGCGTACCTGATCAACACGGCGCGCGGCAAGATCTGCGATCGCGACGCCGTCGCGCGCGCGTGCGAGAGCGGACAGCTCGCGGGCTATGCGGGCGACGTGTGGTTCCCGCAGCCGGCGCCCACCGACCACCCGTGGCGCACGATGCCCCACCACGGGATGACGCCGCACACCTCGGGCACGAGCCTGTCCGCGCAGGCCCGCTACGCGGCCGGCACCCGCGAGATCCTCGAGTGCCACTTCGACGGTCGCCCGATCCGCGAGGAGTACCTGATCGTGGACGGCGGCGCGCTCGCGGGAGCGGGAGCGCACGCCTACAGCGAGGGAGACGCCACCGGCGGCTCCGACGAGGCCGCGCGCTTCGGCCAGGGCTAGGCGGCGAAGGGCGGGCCGCTCGCGCCGCGGTCAGCGCCGGCCGGCGTTCGATGACTCGGGGCGAAGGGCAGCAGACGATCGAGCGCGATCCTCGGTGGAGGCTGAAGCACGCGATGCGAGCCGTCGTCGTAGACGATCACGCCGCCATGGCGGAGGTGCGCCGACGCCCCGCGCGGCGCCGCGAGCAGCGCCGCCTTCGCGCGCACCTCGGCCTCGAACGCGCTCGGCGCGAGCGCCGTCACCTGCACGATCCCGGTGAAGGCGGGCGCGCCCGTGGAGGGGTCGAGCAGATGGTGCGCCGGCCGGCCACTCCGATCGAGCCAGCTGCGCCGGGTGATCCCGCTCGTGGCGATGCAACCGTCGATCAGCTCGAAGGTGTGCAGCGCCCGACCGTTCAGCGGGCATTCGACGTGGATCTGCCTGGCCAGGCGCGCGGCGCCGCCGACGGCGAGGTCGCCGGCGCAGTCGACCGCGAAGGCAGCGTGGCCGGCGAGCCGGTCGGCGAGCACGTCCGCGAAGATGCCCTTGGCCAGCCCGCCGCCGTCGATGCGGACACCGGGCGGCCGCCGGACGACGCCGGCGGCGGCATCTCCTTCGACCTCCCGCCATCGCTCCGGGCGCCCACCGGCGGCGCCCCGACGCGCCGCCCGGCGTGGGGGCGCAAGCGCCAGCGCGAGCCCGGGCGAGAGCGGCTCGGCCAGGTCCTCGGCGTAGCCGGCGGTCTCGAGCTCCTCGGCCAGCGTCGCGTCGACCAGCCCGCCCGAGAGCTCGCCGGCACTGCGCACGCCCGCGGCCAGGCGCACGAGCAGCTCACTCGCCGGCACCTCTGCGCGCGCATCGCCGTTGAGCAGGGAGAGCTCGCTCCGGGGCTCGAAGCGCGTGAAGCGCCCGTGCCAGTCCAGCAACGAGTCACGCGCGGCGGCCACTGCGGCCTGCGCCGAGCAGGGGCCGTCATCGCCGCTCACGAGCACAGAGCACCATCCGCCGAAGCACTCGAAGCGCTCGAGCTGCTCGCCTGTGTCGAGCACGGGCGTCACGACTGCGAGGTGGTCATCGAGCTCGTCGATTCGCTCGACTGCGTCGATTCTTCTCGATTCGATCCGGCCGAGCCGGATTCGGTGGAGCTCGATTCTGAGGCGCTCGATTCGGAAGCGCTCGATTCGCCGGCGGCCGATTCGGGGCTCGCTTCGCTCGCGGAAGCTTCGTTGCTGCTGGACGACGTCGTCCCAGCGGAGGACCCGCTCGACGACGAAGTAACCCGCGCCTTCGAGGACGCCGACAACGCCGGGTCGTGGCCAGAGGCGAGCTGGACGTAGACGATCAGGAACAGCGCGATGAAGAGGGCGGCGGCTGCGGCGGCGACCGAGCGCCTGATCCGCCGCGCGCGCCTGCGCAGCTCGGCGCGACGGGCGGCGGCGAGCGCCCTTGCCTCGCGCGGGCTCATCGCAGGGCTCCGGCCCGGCCGACCGCTCCGAGTGGGCTCGCAGGAGCGCGCTGTGCGTCGTTCATCTCCAGCGCCGCGGGGAAGCGCGCGTCGGCTCCGGCGGCTCGCGCCGGGGCGCCGACGGGATTGGGCGAGGAGCCTTTGAGCACGCGCACCGCGAGCAGGAGCAGCGCGGGCACCACGGCGATCGCGATCATCGCCAGGAACCACGTCTGCCCGGCGTCGGAGCCCTCGCCGAGCGAGTGCGCGAGGCCGAGCAGCCAGGCGAGCGCGGTGAAGCGATGAAGCATGCGCCATCGCTGCACGCCGATTTTGGCGCGCACGTAGAAGGACAGGCCGAGCGCGGCCAGCATCCAGAAGGCGACGATCCCGGCGGTCGTCCACAGCGTCTCGTAGCCGCTGAGGAAGGGCACGGCCAGTTCGGCGAGGGTGGGGTGCATGAAGCCGTCGCCGAGCAGGGTCAGACCGTGGACGACGAGCGCGACGAGGCTGGCGAGCGCCAGCGCCTCGTGCGTCACGCGCAGGTCGGCGGCGCGCCGCTTGAGCAGACGCATGCTGCTCGCCAGGCCCAGGCACACCGACGCGCTCGAGAGCAGCAGCGCCGCGCTGCCGGCGGCGCGGCTGGCGATCCAGTAGATGTGGGGGGCGACTGCGGTCGCCGCGATCGCGGTCAGATGCACGCTCATGGGCGGCAGTATCGAACGCGACTGTTAGCCCTTCCTGTGGGGAACCTCAGAGCTTTCTTACGAGCCGACCAGACCCTCTCGGCGGCTCGGGGGCGCGGCGGCGGGCGTCAGCGGGCGGGGAGCGACCGGGGGCGCTGCACGCGCGCGTCGGCCAGCAGCCACGTGGTCGCGGCCATGGCGCCGGCGGCAATCAGCACGGCGGGCCAGGCACCGAGCGCAAGGGCGAGCACGTGCGAGCCGGCGAACGCGACGAGGCCGGCGCAGGCGAGCGTGGCGGCCGTGCGCGCGTCGTTGCGTCGCGCCCACTCGCGCACGCACCAGGCACCACCGGCGGCGAGCACGATGCCGCCGAGCGGGCGCGATCCGCTGCCGACGGCGACGGCGTAGCCCGCGATCAACGAGGCGGCCGCGAACGGTGCGGTTGGGAGCCGGGAGGCGGCATCGGCGTCGGCGCGACCCATCGCCGCAGCCTAGCGCGGCTCAGGCGTCGCTCGATGCAGCCCACAGATTGATGCCGGCGTCGACGGCGTGGCGATCGATCTCGGCGAGCTCGTCCTCGTCGAAGTCCAGCCGCTGCAACGCCGCCACGTTCTGCTCGAGCTGCGCGACGCTGCTGGCCCCGAGCAGCGCCGAGGTGACGCGCGGGTCGCGCAGCGCCCAGGCGATCGCGAGCTGCGCCAGCGTCTGCGAGCGACGCTGCGCGATCTCGTTGAGCGCGCGCACGCGCTGCAGGTTCCGCTCGCTGAGCAGCTCTTCGCCGAAGTAGTTGCCGCGACGCACGCGCGAGTCCTCGTCGATGCCTGCGAGATAGCGGTCGGTCAGCAGGCCCTGCGCGAGCGGCGAGAACACGATCGCGCCGACGCCCTCGCGCGCGAGCACGTCGAGCAGGCCGCGCTCGATCCAGCGATTGAGCATCGAGTAGGAGGGCTGGTGGATCAACAGCGGCGTGCCGAGCTGCCGCAGCAGGCGCACCGCCTGCTCGGTGCGCTTGGGGCCGTAGGAGGAGATGCCGACATAGCGCGCCTTGCCCGCGCGCACGGCCGCGTCGAGCGCCCCCATCGTCTCCTCGAGCGGCGTCTGCGGGTCGTAGCGATGCGAGTAGAAGATGTCGACGTGATCCAGGCCCATCCGCACGAGGCTCTGGTCGAGGCTCGCGAGCAGGTACTTGCGCGAGCCCCACTCGCCGTAGGGTCCCGGCCACATGTCATAGCCCGCCTTCGTCGAGATCACGAGCTCGTCGCGGTAGGGGCGCAGGTCCTCGGCGAAGATGCGCCCGAAGTTGATCTCGGCGCTGCCGTACGGCGGCCCGTAGTTGTTGGCGAGGTCGAAGTGCGTGATGCCCAGGTCGAACGCGCGCCTGAGGATCGCCCGGCTGTTCTGCAGGGGACGGTCGTCGCCGAAGTTCTGCCACAGCCCGAGCGAGATCGCCGGAAGCTTCAGGCCGCTGCGCCCGCTGCGGCGGTAGGGCATCGACCGATAGCGACCCTCGGCGGCCAGATAGCGGCTCGGGCCGAGCTCAGCGTCGTATGGCACGCCCTGAGTATTCCACCGCCGTGCCGGGCGAAGCCCTCCGTTCGGCGGTCGCTCAGGCCGTCTCTGGCGCGAGCGGCTTACGCGCGCGGAAGCGGAAGGAGCGCTCGCTCCGTCCGATGTCCTGCTCCGCCAGCCCGGCCGCCTGCAGGCGCGCCGGCAGCCCGGCGGGCGCGACCGGGACGAGCGTGTCGCCGACGTGCAGCAGACGGAAGAGCAGGCCCGTGCCGATGCTGTCGGTCCCCGCGAACAGGCCACCCGGGCGCAGCACGCGCGCTGCCTCGCCGAGCAGGCGGTCCTGTGCGGCGGCGGACGGGAGGTGGTGGAGCATCGTGAAGCACAAGACCGCCGAGAAGCGCCCGTCCTCGAAGGGCATCGCGGTCGCGTCGCCCTGCACGACCTGCACGCGCTCCGGCAGCGCTCGGCGCAGGCGCTCGCAGTAGCGCGGCTCGAGCTCTAACACCGTCAGCGCGCCGGGGCGCTCGGCCAGCACCTTCGTGGTCGCGCCGTAGCCGGGGCCGATCTCGAGCACGTCCTCGCCGAGCTCGAGCTTGGACAGTCCCCATGGCAGCAGCTCGCGCTCGACGGTGCGCCCCCACCATCGCGACGAGCAGATCACGCCGTGCACACGGTTCATCTCAGCGGACTGTAGCCACGGCGACCTACACGCGCTCGGCGCGCTCCACTCAGAGCGGCGCGGTCAATGCGATCGCCACGTGAAACGGAAGCTCGCTCGGCGTCGACCCGGCACGCATGATCGCCTCGACCCGCGCGAGCAGCTCGGCGCGCTCGCCGGGCGCCATCGCGGCCACCCAGCTGAACGACTCGACGTGATCGCGCAGCCGCTCGGGGCTCGTCGGCCGGCTCGTCGTGACCCGGATCTCGCGCGGCTCCGACCATTCGCCGCTCTCTCGCGCGAACTCCTGCCAAGGCCGACCGTCGAAGTGCGGATGCTGCGGGCGCAGCGCGGCCAGCATCTCGCCGAGCTCGTGCGCCCAACTCGCGCCCTGCCAGTCGGAGATCGTCGTCAGCACCGCCAGCTCACCGCCCGGACGCAGCACGCGGGAGATCTCCGCCAGCGCAGGGCCGTGCTCGAACCAGTGAATCGCGTCCGCCACCGTGACTGCGTCCACCGAGCCGTCCGGCAGCGGGATCCGCTCGGCCAGCCCCTCCAGCACGCGTTCGCCGCCGACGCTCGCCGCGAGCGCCTCTCGCAACTGCCCCTGCGGCTCGACCGCCACCACGTCCAGCCCGGCCGCCAGCAGCGCGCGCGTGAGCTTGCCCGTGCCCGCCGCCAGGTCGAGCACGCGTGCGTCCGGCGCGAGCGCCAGCTCGGCGGCCAGCGCCCCGATCGCAGCCGGCGGATACTCCGGGCGGCCGCGCTCGTAGGCGCCTGCCACCGTCGCGAAGCTCTGTGCGAGCGGGTGCAGCTGCATCGGCTGAACCTAGCGGAGCGGCGAAGCCAAGCAGAGTCGGCCCTGCCAGCGTTCGTTGATCGCCCGGCGGGTCGGCGGCGGCTACCGTGCAACCTTTGCTGAGCAACCCGAAAGGATCCCTCTATGGACTGGAAGCTCGAGGTCGTCTACATCCCCGTCACCGACGTCGACCGCGCCAAGTCCTTCTACGCCGACCAGGTCGGCTTCATCGCCGAACACGACCACACCGTCAGCGAGGACGTCCGCTTCGTGCAGCTCACGCCTCCCGGCTCCGCCTGCTCGATCGCCTTCGGGCGCGGTCTGACCGACGCCGAGCCAGGCTCGGTGCGCAACGTCCAGCTGGTCGTCGCCGACGCCGACGCCGCCCGCGCCGAGCTGCTCGGGCGTGGCGTGCGGGCGAGCGAGGTCGAGGATCTTCCGTGGGGGCGCTTCGTGCACTTCAGCGATCCCGACGGCAACACCTGGACGGTCCAGCAGATCGTGGTTCCTGCCTAGCGCGGCGTCGTGCCGACGTGCCGCCCGCCGGCGCACCCCGGCGGGCCGTCCATCGGGATGCGCACCGTGGCGCGGCGCGTCGGGCGACCGCAGGCGGGGATCTATTTGATCAATCGAAGACGAAAATCAGAGCGGCGAGGTGAGGCCGATCGCGACGTGAAACGGCAGCTCGCCTCGCACGCCCCGAGCCCCACGTCTCAGACCTTCGCTTTGATCTCGAGCTTTTCTTCGCCTTGCGCCGAGATCGTCGCGCGTTCGCCCAACAGCGTCAGGCCGGCCTGTTCGACTTTCTGGCTCGTGCCTTCCGTGCGTGTGGCGAGGAGCGTGTCTTTGACACCGGATTCGAAGCGTTCGGGAATCTGCTTACCGGCTTTCGCCTTGAACAGCAGCCGGTGGATCACTTTCATCCCGTTCAGCGATTTCACTTCGCCGATCACCGAGCCTTCGACGGTCCACAGCTCGCCGGTGCCGGCTTCGCCCGGCGGCCCCCCGCAGGTGAACACAAGGACCGGCGAGGGGCTTTTGGCCTTCAGGTCGAGGCCCACTTTCGGTTTGGCGCCGCCTTTGATGAAGCCGAGCTCGCCTTCCAGTGGCACGGTCGTGCTCACTTCGCCGGCGGCCGTCGGGCTCGACTGGCATGCCTTTTTGGCCGAGGTCTGTTCACAGCCTTTGAAGGCGAGGCTCACCGATGCGCCTTTCGGTCCTGTCCATTCGCCCGCGAGCGCGCTCGAGCCGCACGTCACTTTGGTGCCACCGGTCGTTTCGAGGATCACCTGGTTGACCGGCGCGGAGAACTTGGGTTTGGGTCCCGGGCCGGGGATCCATTCGAAGGCGCCCTGACTCCCTGGGCTTTCGGCAATGCAGTTCGGGCGCGTGAACGCACCGCCGCTGCCGACCTTCACGCAGCGACCGAGCGTCGGCAGCGCCGGCGCGGAGTTCACTTCTGCGGGTGCCGGCAGACCGATGTTGCCCTGCTCGTCGATCGCGCGAACAGCCACGTAGTGCTGCGCCGAGGGTGGAATCGAGTAGCTCTGCTGCGTCCCCGCCGCGGTCGGTGCCGGCGCGCCGTTGAGCGGTGTCGCGGAGTCGAAGTTTTCGGCCGTGACTGGGCTGGCCGAGGTGACGATCTGATACGAGCTTGCCGTGCCGCACATCAGGTCGTCTCCGGGTGCCGTCCACGTCAGCACCCTGCTCGCCACGGCGGCGCCCTGCGGGACGCCTGGTTTGACGGCGTCTCGGGTGTAGTCGCCGGAGTTGGCGATGTCGTGGTGGAAGTTCGGCCACGAGCTCGGCGAGCAGGCGCCGGCCGGCGTGGTGTACACCGACACGGTGCCTTCGCGCGTGATCGAGACGACGTCCTTCTTGGCGCTCGCGCTCGTGTCGACTGTTCCCAGCGAGCCGAGCGCCGGCGTGGCCACCATCCAGCCGCCGGTCAACTTGGGCCACCTGGTGCTGGCGGGGCCGCCTTCGACGTTGTAGGCCTGCAGATCCTGCGAGGCGGTGCCGGCGAGAACCTGCTGTCTGGGCGCTTCGCCGGTGACGTCGCCGACGACCTCGCCCGTGATGAACGACAGGTCGTTGTTGACGGCCGGGAAGCCGGGTGAGAACTCTCCGGTGTTCGCCTGCCATGAGGCCGTGAAGTCCTGGCTGCCCTTCTGGTAGTCCGGCGCGACGACGTCCAGGGCGCGCAGCAGTCCCGCCACCGGGCCGAAGAAGTTCGTCGTCGTGCCGTCGAGCGTCCCGAACGCCGGCTCGCCCACGGCGGGGAAGGTCGGCGTGTCGGTCTTGCCTGTGCCCGCGCTGAAGTCGGTCTGCAGGGCGTTGTACTTGCCTTCGCTCTCGCCGTAGCAGGAGCTGCCGTCGGCGTTGAGGACGTAGCCTGGCCCGGCGGCCGGCAGCACCCCGATCTTGGAGCCTTCGCCCCCTTCGGGGCAGTTCAGTGGCGCCACGACCGGAGAGCCGTTGATCCCCTCGCCCACGTCGGGCAGCAGGCCCGCGTTGATGATGCCGATCTTCACCGGCCAGCCCGAGCGGAACGGCGCGGCGCTGCAGTGCGCGCTCGCGCACGAGAAGCCGCCGGTCGCGCAGGAAGGAGCGTCGGTCGAGCAGCCGCTGGCGTTGATCGCGTAGACGCGCGAGTTGCCGAAGCTCAGGAGGCTGCCCAGCACGCCGAGCGATGCCGTGGTCGTGTGCGAGGCGTTGATTTCGCCTTCGTTTCCGCGTCCGGAGATGTACTCCTCGTTTGTGCCGACGATGATGCTCGGCGGGTTGTTCGGCCCGTCGAGCTGTGCGACCGCGGCCGTGTCCACGATCTTGCCCTGGTCTTCGTTTTTGTCCTGGTTGGCCGGGACGTTGGAGTTGAAGGTGATCTGGTGGCTCTGCGGGTCCACAGAGGCGACCTTGTCGGGATCCTCGACGAGCACGGGGAAGCCGTTGACCGCCGTGCCGTCTGCATTCCAGGCGTACACGTGGCGGTCCTCGCCTGCAGCGACGATGTCAAGGCCTTTGGCGGATGGGTCGAGTTTGGCCAGCACCGGCGAGGTGACGAAGCCGCCCTCCGTTCGCTGACGTGTGCCGAAGCGCTCGTGCTCCCAGGAGGGGTTGCCGGGCAGCGGCGCGCCCGAGTAGTCGGGGTTCGCCGTCTCGTGGAACACGAGGTTGCCCGCCGAGTCCCAGGCATAGACGTGGCCCTGCATGTCGTCGGCCACGATCTCGGTGCGCCCGTCGCCGAACAGGTCGCCCGCCGCCGGCGCCTCGATGATCGAGCCGTAGTGTGCGGTCGACACCTCGCCGCTGGTGAACGCGTGCTCGCCCGTATGCAGCGGCAGCGGGTCGGTGTGCACAGGCCAGCCGGGCAGGTCTGACACTTTCCCGCTGGCGGGGTCGTACTGGTAGGCGTGGATGATGCCGTCGGAGTTGGCGACGATCAGCTGGTTGGTGTCGTTGCCGGCAAGGTCGACCAGCACGGGGCTGGCGTTGCCGTCGCCGCGCATCTCGATGGGGAAGCCTTTGAGCATGTCCTGGTCGCGGTGCAGGAAGGCCTGGCGGCGGTCCTCGCCGGACATCGCAGGGCCAGGCGCGCCGCTCGCGGTCTTTACAACGACGCGGATGGTGAACGCATACGGCAGCGTGTTCGGGCGCCCGTTCGACGTCTGCGCGGTGCCGCCGTTTTCGTTGCCCGTGAAGGAGACCGGTTTGCCCGGGGGGAACATCGCCTGCAGCGTCGCCGTGGGGACGTTCGCGAGCAGCCCTTTGAAGGCGCTGTTGTGGACGGTGCTGCCGTTGCAGAAGGACGACGTCACGGCCGCGAAGTCGCCGGTGGACGACGTCGTCGCGTTGTTGGGCTGGGCGCCCGGCGCGACTTCGACGCGGCAGGTGTAGCCCGTACGCGCGTTGACGTAGCCGTTGACGGCGATCGAGGACTGCGCGGGGTCGAGCTGTTCGAACCATTCGGGCGAGGTGATGTCGGCCTGCGGCGGGATCCAGCCCTGAGCGGCCGCTTCGACGGACTTGTAGGCGTCGATGCGCCCGTAGCCGTCGATCTGGTCAAAACCCTTGCGCGTCGGGTAGCGGAACGTGTCGGGCAGCGGACCCTCGACGCCGCCTTTCTCGTCCGCGGCGAAGGTGGAGTTCAGGTTGGGGTCGGTGCAGCCGGCCGCCATGCCCACGCTGCACGCCGTTTCGGGCTGCTGAGCCGTATTGATGTCGTCGGCCTGGCCGCCTTCTCCCTGGTCGGCGGCGGCCGTGCCGGAGCTCGCCGAGTTTGAGCCGAGCTGCGAGGAGCCGTTGACTGCTGTGCCGGCGATGTTGCCCGAGGCCATCAGCTGACGGACCTCGTCGGCGGTGATCGCACAGGGTGAGCCATCGATGCGCGTGCAATCTTTGGCGGCTGCCATTCTCGCGCCCGAACCGCTCGTGCAGCTGCCATACAGCGTGGCGCCGCAGGCGTTCAGCGCGGCGCTGTAGACGAGCCCGGCGACGCCCGCGCTTTTGCCCGTGGCCTCGGACGAGCAGGAGGTGGCGGGCACGGACAGGTCGATGCGCGAGCCGAAGTTCGTGCAGCCGTCGAGCTGCAGGTAGGAGGGCGGCTGGGTGGTGATCGGGACGCCTTCCAGGTCAGCCGGTCCTTCGATCGCGTTGACGACGATCGTGTGGGGCAGCGCGCCCGGCTGGTTGTGGTGCTCGGCCGCCTCGTCGGCGGCGGAGGCGATCACGGCGACGCCGTGGTCGTAGGCGTAGTCGATCGCTTCGCGCGCCAGCACCGGGTTGCTCACCGTCCCGAGCGCCTCCTGCACGACGTCGACGCCACGATCTGTCGCATACAGGGTGGCTTGCGCGAAGCGCTCGCCGTTGGCGACGAAGGACTCGCCCACGCGCAGCGGCAGCACCACGCAGTTGGGGCAGGTGCCACTGTCGCCCCCACTTATGTTCGCCTCGGCGGTCGAATCCTCCATCTCGCCGGAGCCGTGCCCGTACTGGACGTCGTCATAGGCGTCGTTGTTGTTGTCGACGAAGTTCCAGCCGGCGATGTCGCTCGCGTAGCCATTGCCGTCGTGGTCGGTGCCGTCGGAGAAGGCGATGATCAGATCCTCGGGGGTGAGCATCCCGGACGGGCCGTTGCGGCATGCGGAGGTGGTCGGCGGGTTGGTGCACTGCGGGTAGGTGGTGACGACGTTGGCCACGCGGGAGTCGCAGGCGTAGTCCATCGTGTTGAAGACGCCCTGTTCGAGCACGTCGTAGGGGATCGGGCCGCTGCCGCCCGGCGTGCCGCCGGGCATGCCGCCGTGCGCGTCGAAGTCGCCGCCTGTCGCCGCGCGCGCGGAGGCGCAGTCGACGCCGGTCGAGGCGTCGAAGGTCGTGCTGAGGTCGTTTCGAGGGGCGGGCAGCTCGCCGGCGTTGATGAGCACCTTCTTGCGCAGCTGGCGCATGTCGCCGGTGTCGTTCCATTTGATTCCCGAGTCGAGCTCGCCGATGGCCACGTCCGGCCGGCCGACGGTCACGTTGAAGCCGGTGTGCAGGGGGGTGCCCGCCGCGATGCAGGAGCCGGTCCCCGACGGCATCGTGGCGTGCGGGTCGCTGAGGCTCATGCCCGTCACGCCGCACAGCTCGTCCTGCTGGGAGTTGTTCTGTTCGATCGTGAGTTTTTCTCCTGGGATTTTTTCGTCGTTGGGATCGGCCGGCGTGGCCGCGAGCTTCCAGGGGTCGCCGATGTTCGTGGGCGTGTGCCCCGGCGCGAGCTTCCAGCTCGCCGGGTCACCTGCCGTCCCGTCGCCGACGTAGGGAAAAGCGGCGAACGCACTCGAGGCGCTGAGCGCGAAGAGGATGGTCAGGAGCGCGACCACGCCCGCCATCGATACGAGCGCACCCGGAGCGCGCGAGGGGCGGGCACCCAAGTGCCCGCCCCTCATCGCATCCCCTCCCGCCTCTGGATCGCGTGCTCTGCCCGCCAGGGAAGACGCGCTCCTTTCGGCGGCCGCTTTGCTCCGCCCCGCCAGCTTGTTCCGTCCCGCCGCCCTACTCCGCGCCATCCGCGAGACGCCCCCCGCTTCCTGCATGCTCACCTCTCCATCCACTCACTTGGCCGATTGCGTTCAGTCACCCCGGTTGACACGGTGTAGGTTTACAACCCGTAGCCCTACTGCCCGTAACCTACGAGCTGTAAACTCAAAATCTGTGAGCGCTTCAGACGCCACCGATCCTCCAGCGCTCGTCAACGGCTACCGGCACGGGCGCGTACCCCGCCAGGTCAGGGAGCAGCAGTTGCTCGACGTGGCCGAGGAGCAGTTCGCGATGCACGGCTATGGTGGTGCGTCGATCGAGGTGATCGCCCGGCTCGCGGGCGTGTCGCGGCCGATCGTCTACGACCACTTCGGCGGTGGCAAGGAGGGCGTCTACCTCGCGTGCCTGCGTCGCGCCCGTGGCGAGCTCGAGCAGATGATCCTGAGCGCCGTCGCCAGCGCCGAGCGCCCTCGCGAGATGCTCGAGCGCGGTACCAGCGCGTACTTCGAGTTCGTCGAGCGCCGCGGTCAGCGCTGGGCGGTGCTGTTCGGCGGCGTCGAGCTCGCCGGCGGCGCTGCCGAGGAGATCGCCGAGCTGCGCTTTGCCACGGTCAGCCGCATCCGCGACCTGATCGCGGTGATTGCGCCCGGTGCGGACGAGACGACGGTCGACGGCTTCGCGCATGCCATCTCCGGCTCCTCCGAGCAGGTGGCGAAGTGGTGGCGGGCGAACCCGAGCATGACGCGCGAGCAGGTGGTCTCGCTGCAGGTGGCCTTCGCCTGGGAGGGGCTGCGCCAGCTTCTGCCCGAGCAGGACCGCTGAGGTCCCGCTCGGCGCGCACGCCCGCTCAGCGCGGGCGGGGGCGGCCCAGCGCGCGCGGGCTTCGCTCGGCTCGCCCGGCCCCGCTCAGCGCGGGGCCGTTTTCGTCAGTTCCACGACCTGCTGGAAGGTCGGCCGATTCTGGAATGGGAACGGCGGCACCGAGACGCCGCTCGCGCTGACGAACCGGTTCATGTCGAAGCAGCTCGCCTGCGCGTCTTCGGCGCACGCGCCGTGACCGTAGATCTGCTGCGGCGTGACCGACAGCGCTTCGAGCAGCGAGGCCTGCAGCGCCTGGCGGCACGTTTCCAGCGAGCCGCCGCCGCAGTAGATCTGCGAGTAGGGGCCTTTCGGCGTCGCTCCTTCACCGCCGGCGGCCAGCAGGTCGCGCAGATCCTTGCTGACGTAGCCGTACCAACCGTCGGCGAAGTCCGGCGCACTCGGTTCGCCGCCCGGGTTGGGCTGACCGAATTCGAGCATTCCGCGGAGCTGGTCGAATGCCGTTTCACCCAGCGCCGGGCGGAACTCGGCTTCGAGCAGTTTCGGCCACCAGGCGTCCATGAGCGTGATCGCTTCGTTGTGCTGGTAGCTGCCGGGGCTCGAAATGCTCGTGTTGTTCAGGTCGCGCCGATGAGCACCATCCGCGTACCAGCTGTCGAGCTGTGAGATAGCCGCCTGCAGCTGCGGATTGCTCGGGCTGCCGAGCACCTGCTTGAGGATCGGCCACAGCTGGACGCTGCGGATGTCCTGCGTGGCGGCCTCGTCCATCGCGCTGACGAGCTGAGCCGTTTCCATCTTTTTGCCGCCCGCGAGGTCTTTCTGGATGAAGTTGCGGATCAGCTGCATGCGGTAGATCGGACCGAACGCGTACTTGTCGTCCGCCGAGGCGAGCCGCGGCGCCTGCTTGTTGTTCCAGGAGACGAGGAACGTCGGGTCGATCGCGTTGGGGTGCGCGTCGAACGGGAGCACGGCGCTCATGTGCAGTTTCGGATCGAAGCCTTCCCAGTCGAATTCGCCGGTGCCGAGGATCGGGAAGTCGGGCGAGGTCTTCGGCGCCCGCTGCGGGTACCAGCCGGAGAGGTAGTAGGCGATGTGGTCGGCGTCGACGTAGGACCAGTTGAAGCCGAAGTTGATGTTCGACGCCGCCTGCTGGAACTGCTGCGGCGAGGTCATGAAGCCCGGTTCGTTGAACTGGGAGAAGCCGATCGCCGAGTCGGCCTCGTGGAAATAGGAGGTGCGTGCGCTGACGAACGCCACCGCCTGACCTTTCACGGTTCCGCGCGCATAGACGATGCCGTGCACGGTGCGGTAGACGGTGAGCGTTTCCGAGCCGGGCGGCGTCTGGTCGGAGGCGTTGGGCGTCCATGTGTTCGTGCGTTCGAGCTTTTCCATCGGCAGGCATTCGCCCTTGTAGAGGTAGTGGAATTCGTCCTGGCAGAGGACCTCGGCGAACGTGTCGACGTTGTCGGCCGTGGCCGTCGTGGCGCTCCACGCGTAGTCGCGGCCGTGCCCGAGCTCCACATAGAGGTTCACTCCCGGGAATGCTGCGCCACGTGCGTCGATGCCCGGCCCGTGCAGGTCCTCCTCCATCAGGACCTGTGGGTTGTAGTAGCCGACCTGCGGGCCCATCACGGCGATCGGGTGCCCGTCGGTGGAGTGCTTTGCGTTGACGAGCTCCCAGTTGGACATCAGCGCGGGACCGTCCAGCGCGTCGTGCAGGAAGCTCGCACCAATCGAGCCGTCGTTGGGGATCGCAACCGGATCGGGCGTGTCGGTTCGGGACGAGGAGGCGGACAGCGACGAGGCCGGGGTCGTCGCGGCGCTCGCCGAGGAGCCGTCCTGGACGAAACCGACCGAGCCCGGGTCTGGCATCGCCAGTCCCGTTTTCGAGAAGGGCGAGCCGGTCTCGTAGGGGAACGCTTTGGCGACCGTCGTCGGCGCCTCCGGGTCGTTCTGCTCGCGGAAGCCACGCCAAGCCTTGCGCCCGGCCACCTTGCCGAACTTCGCTTCAAAGGCCTCGAGCGTCAACGCCGAGCGGACCTCGGAGCCACCGCCCTTGCCGAAGATGCCGCCGATCAGCGAGGCCTCGGCGATCACGTCGGTCGGCGTCCATTCTTCGGGGGTCTTGCCTAGCGCCGCGTACTCGGCCGGCATCTTGTTCGGATCCAGCCGCGCTTCGGCGATGTAGGCGTTGATCCCGGCGCAGAATTCGCGCACGTCTTCCACGACCTGCGCGCCTTTTTCGCCATAGAGGGTGGTCGCGTTGTCGAGCTGGGACTGCAGGTCGGCTTGGGTGTAGGGCGCGATCGTCCACTGCACCTGGTCCATCGCGCGGTTGCCCGCCGAGCCGCCCACGAAGGAGGACAGTTCCGCTTTGCCCGTGTGGCGCAGCACGTCCATCAGGAACAGGCGATCCTGCGCCCCGGCGTACCCGGCGCCGAACATCACGCCGGCGCGCGTGCTGCCGTACACGTGCGGCACGCCGTAGCCGTCGTCGCGCTCGATCGTGACGTCCGAGCGCGGGCTCGTGGTGGACGCTACGTCGCCTTCTTTGACGCCGAAGGTTGCGTCCTTGAAGTAGTCGGCGATCTGGTCGTGCGTCAGCGTCGGTGAGCCGTGCAGCAGGTTCGCGTACAGCGGCAACTGGTCGACGTAGTGCGGCGGGTAGGCGCCGGTGAGCTGGAATTCGGCGAGCTGCTGAGCGTTGTCGAGGCCGTTCTCGCCGGAGGGCAGCACGTTGCGAAAGCCGCCGGCGTCGTTGGACCCGTAGGGTTCGGGCGAAGGTACCGCCGCGGCGCCACCCGCCGCCAGCGCGCTCGCCCCGATCGCCAACACGGCCGCCGCGACCGCGGCCCGCACGCCAGACATCCAACTGCTCCCGCCCTTGACCATGTGGTGCTTCTCCCGCGCTCGGTGATCGGTATGAGCCGCGCTCGAGCGGCTCCGCTCAGTCGAGCCGCGCATCCCCTCCGCCGGCCCGCCCCAACGCGTGCGGATTACCCAAGACCTACAGCTTGTAAACCAATCGCGTTTGCGCGCACCAGCGGATGGGTAGAGAGGGCCTGTGAGAAGGGCGGGGTTGTTGTGGGGTGGGGCTCGTGCTGGCGCGATCGCGCTTGCTGCCAGCGCGCTGCTCGCTGTCGGTCTGCTGCTGGCGATCGGCACGGCAGGCGCCGCCGCCTGTGGCGGCTTCGAGAACCCCTGCTCGCAGGAAACGCAGCAGCAGTTCGGCTACGAAAGTGTGCAGCGCGAAGACACCCCGAACGACCCCAACTACGACCAGGCCGAGCCGGACACCCAGCAGCCTCCGGGCAACCGCTCCTCGAACTTCTACGACGAGCGCTTCGACCTGTTCGGCTTCCCCTCGCAGCTCACGCCCAACGCGGTCTACGCCGTCGGCCCGCACGCGGGCAAACCGATGGTCGCCGGCTTCAACGCCGCCGGCGCCTGGAAGACCGAGCGCGGTCGCTCGGATGTCGCGGTGGCGATTCTCGATACAGGCATCGACTGGAGCCAGCGCGGGCTGCGCGACAAGATCCGGCTCAATACGGGCGAGCTCCCCTACCCGGAGCATTCCAACGGCAACTCCTGCGGAGCCTATGACTGCAACGGCGACGGCGTCGTCAACGTCGAGGACTACGCCGAAGACCCGCGCGTCAGCCTCTCCTACAGCGGCCGCATCGGTCCGTCGGGCCTGATCACGGCGCAGGACCTGATCCACGCCTTCGGCGACTGCCAGCTCGAAGCGGCCCACCTGATCGTGCAGTGCACGAGCGGGCAGCACTACGACAACGACGGCAACGGCTCCGCCAACGACATCGCCGGCTGGAACTTCTTCGACAACAACAACGACCCGACCGACCGCTCCAGCTACTTCGCGGCCCACCACCACGGCACCGGGCGCGCGCAGGATGCGGGCGAACAGGGCAACGACGGCGAAGGCTCGATCGGCGTGTGCCCCCACTGCCAGATCATGCCCGTGCGAATCTGGGACACGTTCGTCTCCGACGGCAACACCTTCGCGCTCGGGATCCTCTACGCCACGGACAACGGCGCCAAGGTGATCGAGGGCGCCAACGGCAGCCTCTACCACTCGGCCTTCGCCGAATCGGCCTCGCAGTACGCCTACGACCACGGCGTCGTACAGACCTTCTCGGGCGACGATCTCAACACGGGCAACCACAACTACCCGGCCAACTACGGCCATGCGATGTTGATCCAGGGAACGGTGCCCGACTCGGTCGGCCTGGGAGAAGACAACCGTCAATGGGTCGAAGGCGAGAAGCTGTGCGGCTTCACCGGCCAGCCGGCCTGTCTCGGCTCGAACGTCCCGGTCGGCACGTTCTTCCGCGGCGCCAACACGACGCAATACGGCGGCAAGAGCTCGATCTCGATGGAGGGCCCCACGGGCTCGGTCAACACGAGCAAGGCCTCCGGAGCCGCCGCGCTCGTCGTGAGCGCCGGCCTGGATCACGGCATCGCGCTGCGTCCCGACGAGACGCGCGAGCTGCTCGAGCAGACCGCCGAGCGCGTGCTCAGCGGCAACACCGAAGGCGCCGGCGTGGCCGATCCCGGCGCCAACCCGGCGCTGCCGCCCGACGAGCAGTGGACGGCGCACTTCGGCTGGGGCCGAGTCGACCTGGGTGCGGCGGTGGGCGCGGTCGCGAGCGGCGACATCCCACCCGAGGCCTCGATCGACTCCCCCGACTGGTACGCGCCGCTGACCGGCTCGAGCGTCCACGTCACGGGGCTTGCGCGTGCCCGCTTCGCCACCGGCGGCCACTTCCACTGGAAGCTGATGTGGGGTGCCGGGGAGGCGCCGTCGTCGTGGACGACGGCGAGCGAAGGCGACTCCAGCGGCACGGTCACGGACTTCGGCTCGATCGACCTAGAAGCGGTGCGCAGCGCCCTCGCGACCTACGTGGTTCCGCCCGACAGCGGCGGCCCGACGTTCGGGCTGGGCGAGCCCAACCCCTACCAGAACGAGTTCGCCGTGCAGCTCGAGGTCAACGGCCAGGACATTCCGATCACGGGGATCGACCGCCGCGTGTTCGACACGTTCACCGACCCGACGCTGTCGCCGGGATACCCCAAGCGCATGGGCACGGGCGGCGAATCCCCGACCCGCTACGCCGACATCAACGGCGACAACACGCAGGAGCTGATCGTCCCCACCGAGGACGGCCTGATCCACGCCTACGAGCCGAACGGGTCTGAGCTGCGCGGCTGGCCGGTGCACACCGAAACGGAGCAGGCGGCGTTGGGCCACTCCGGCTCGCCCGGCCTTGCGGCGATCGGGCTGCCGCGCGAGCCGCCACGCGGCCCGCTGATCGCGGACCTGGCCAAAAACGGCACCGAGGACGTGATCGTCGCGGCGGGGACACACGTGTACGCCTGGCGCGCCAACGGCAAACCCGTCAACGGCTTCCCCGTGTCCTCGAACGACGGCTTCTGCGGGCCGGCGCTCGAGAACGACAACAGCCACCCCAAGTGCGGCTTCCTGGCCGCTCCGGCGCTTGCTCATCTCGAAGGGGCCGCGAAGAAGCCGGACATCGTCGAGCCGAGCCTCGACGGGCACCTGTACGCCTGGAAGGCGAACGGAGCACCCGTGCCCGGCTACCCGATCGCGCTCGTCGACCCGGCCGAAGCCGGCCACCAGATGATCGCCGAGTCGATCAACGACGCAGCGATCGGCGATCTCAACGGCGACGGCCGCGACGACATCGTGGTGGCGAGCAACGAGGTCTACGGCGGCGGCGAACCTGGCGAAGACGTCAGCTTCTCCGGTGTGACCGCCGCCGCGGCCGGCTCGAGCGGGCGCCTGTACGCGATCAACGGCGCAACCGGCAAAATCATGCCGGGCTGGCCCGTGGCGATGCCCGGGATCATCCAGGACGTGCTGCCGCTGGTCGGTCCGGGGCAGGACGCCGCGATCGCGAAGATCGGCGGGCAGACGACGATCGTCGCGTCGGTCACCGGCGGGGCTCTCGAGGAGCTGAGCCCAACCGGCCAGGTGCTGACGACGATGCAGCAGACGGGCTCGCAGGCGTTCGGCGCCGGCTCCGACGCGACCGACCGCACGGGCGCGCTGAACCTGTTCGAGTCCGCCTCGATCGGCGACCTGCTCGGCACCGGCACGCTTGACATCGTCAAGTACGAGCTCTCGCTCAGCCAGGCCGCGAACCTGCTGCTGGTCGGCCAGAACTTCCCCTACAACCACCTGATCGGCGCCTTCGACGGCACCACCGGAGCGCCGCTTCCGGCATACCCGACGGTCACCGACGACTACCAGTTCCTCTCGGCGAACAACATCGCCAAAGTCGACCCGACCTTGCCGACCAACCAGATCATCGCGGGCACGGGGCTCGGGCTGCTGCACGCCTACGACGGCGGGACCGGGCACGACGTGTCGGGCTTTCCCAAGCAGACCGGGGGCTGGCTGGCCGCGCCCGCCACGCTCTCCTCCGACGGCCGCCTCGCCGACATGACGCGCGAGGGCTACCTGTTCCAGTGGCAGACGCAGGCTCCGGCATGCCAGCCGCAGTGGCCGGGCTTCCGCCACGACCAGCAGAACAGCGGCAACTACGACCACGACGGCACCCCGCCCAATGCGCCAAGCGGCATCTCACTGACGGCGCTCGGCGGCGGCTCCTATCGGCTCGCATTCACCGCTCCGGGAGACGACGGCGCATGCGGTACCGCCGCCTCCTACCTGACGCGCCTCAATGGAAAACCGATCGACTTCAAACTCAAACCGGTCGCCGGCGGCAGCGCGTTCAGCGCCGAAGTCACGCTCCCGGCGGGCGCGCGCACGTTGACGATCCAGGCGCTCGACGACGCGGGCAATCTCGGGCCGAAAGTCAAAGTCCGCGTCACCTGAGCCGGTCAGGACGGCTCGGGCGGCGGCCCATCGTCGTCCACCGCCAGGCGCAGCTCGGTCCAGGCGACGTCGTGCCAACGCCCGAGCTTGTAGCCGATTCTCCGGTAGGTGCCGACCGGCGTGAAGCCCATCGCATCGTGCAGTCCGAGGCTGGCCTCGTTGGGCAGCGTCATGCCGGCGATCGCGATTCGATAGCCACGCTCGCTCAACCTCCGCAGCAGCGCCTCGTACAGCGCGCGGCCGCCGCCCGTGCGCCTTCTCCCGGTCTCGAGGTAGACGCTCACTTCGCACGCCCAGCGGTACGCCGGTCGTGCGTGGAAGCGCGCGCCGTAGGCGTAGCCGACAACGCGGCCCTCGTCCTCCAGCACGAGCCAGGCGTGCGTGCGGCAGGCGCGCTCGATCCGCCCGGCCATCTCCGACGGCGAGGGCGGATCGTTCTCGAAGGTGACAGCCGTATCCGTCACGTATGGCCTGTAGATCGCGGCGCACGCCTCGGCGTCAGCGGCCGACGCGGCGCGCACGCTCAGCCGGTTGCGACCCTCGGAGCTCGGCACGCTCAGGCGCTCGAGCTCGTTGCGCCGGGCCTCGAGGCGCCACTGCCACCCGGCCGCGATCCGGGCTCGCGCGCGGCGTCCTGGAGCCGGGCTTCGGTGGTGACGTCGACTGCGCCGTCGAAGTAACGCTCGAGCACCGCGTGGAATACGGATCCTTCCGGGCACACGTGCGCGAACAGTGTCATCGACGAGCGCAGCTTCGCCGCGTCGGTCACGCCGAAGACGTCCTGGGCGCTCGGTCCGCGCAGCTCGGCCACGGTTCGGGCACACGCGAGCAGCCGCGCTCCGAGCACGGGGTGATCGAGATAGGCGCGGGCCTCGGCCAGCGACGCGATCGCGTACTTCTGCGACATCGGGCTGCGCCCGAGCCCCTCGAGCTGCGGAAACACGAACCACATCCAGTGGCTTCGCTTCCTACCGGCCTGCAGCTCGAGCAGCGCGCGCTGGTAGGTCCCGGCCTCGTCCTGCGCGCGCTCGAAGCGACTCAACGAAAACGGATCGCTCACAACCCGAGAGGGTAGACTGACCCCATGTTCCTGGCCACCGCTGTGGTGCTGGAGAGCTCTTGAGGCTTGCCCTCGCGATTGCGCTCTCGGCGGCCGCGGCGCTGTTCGTCGCCAACATGCTCGGGGTCGCAGTAGCGGAAGCCCCCACGACGGCGTCGCTGCGAACCGTGGCCGTCGAAGGCGTCGCCACCGTGCCGATCGGGCAGAAGGCCGATGCGGCCAGCGCGAACGCCGCGTACCGCCAGGCGATGGCGGCAGCCGTCAGCGACGGCCAGTCCAAGGCCGAATACCTGACCGGGAGGGTCGGCGCGACGCTCGGCGCAGTGCAGAGCGTCGGCGAGGGCGGCGGCGGCATCGAATGCTTTGACAGCGAATCCGAATACGTCCAGTACGAAGGCGAACGACCGGACTTCGGCCGGGCACCCCAGTACGTGCAGGCCGTGTCCGCGCCGGCTGCCTCGGCAGCGCCGGCCGCACCGAGACGGACCTCCACGAAGAAGCGGCGCAGACACAGGCGCCCGCTCGCCAAAAAGGCGACCGCGCCGGGCTGCAAGCTGAGCGCGCAGGTCTCGCTCGTCTACGTCATCGGCTGAGCCGGCGATCGGCTGATCGGCTCGGCTGACCGGCCGGCGGCTGAGGCGCGCCTGGCGGCTACCGCCGCCAGGCTTCGTCGAGCGCTTTCCGCAGGCGCCCAGTCGCGTCTACGGCGTCAGCGGCAGCAGCACGTTGGACGGGTGCTGGGCGTCGTGCAGCAGCGTGATCGTGCCGCCCAGCTCCTGGCCCAGGTTCGGCAGCGGAGTCATCGTCGAGGGCGTGTTGGCCGTGCCGATCGTCAGCCGCAGCCTGTTGCCGGGCTTCACGATCGCCGAGGTCGGATAGATCTCGATGTCGTATTCGGTCGGTTCGTTCGGCGCGACCGCCTGCTGGCTTTCCTTGGTGAACGGATGCCACGGACGGATCATCGGCTTGCCGTGCGGCCCGTACGTGGACAGCGTCGGCTCGATCGCTCGCTGACTTGCCATCAGGAAGCCGGCCGTGATCTGGTTGGAGGCGCCCGACGGTTCGACTTCGCTGAGCACGGCGATCAGCGTCGCATCGGTCGTGCTGAGCGTCGCCCACAGGTTCGCGCTGATCAACCCCGTGATCTTCGTCGCCGACTGCATCGGCGCGGTCGTGTACGTGAGCGAGGAGGCCTCATAGGTCACGTTGTTGGTGTCGCAGAACGGGTTCGACGCCGCTCCGGCCGTCCACTGGGCGGTCATCCGCGAGCACGGGCTCGAGGCCGGCAGCAGCGGCTCGGTGTCGCCCACCTGGCTTGCCGGCGGCGCGCTGGCGAGCGAGCCGTCGTGCAGCGAGATCGCCGTCGAGCCGGATGCCGCTCCGCTGAGGTAGAGCCGCTGGTATTTCGTTTTCGGCAGCGGGAAGCGCGTGAAGTGTTCCCAGTGTTCGCCGTTGATCGAGTAGAGGTTGACCTTCGGCGTTTCCTGCACGCCGTTTTTCACTTTCAGCAGCCAGTGGCTGAACCACTCCTGCTTGAGGTTCGGGTCTTCCAGCGGCGGGCCTTCGGTGATGTGGTAGTGCGGCGACATGATCAGCACGCGGTCGCGCGAGTTCTTGAGCGATTCCCACAGCAGCGGCTCGCCGCGCTGGAACAGGTCGTACCAGCCGCCCTGGATCACGACAGGGACGGTGATCTGCGACGCGCGCACGACCGGCGAGCGCAGTCTGTAGAAGGGCCCGTCGTATGAGGCTTCTTCACCGAGCGTTGCACCGACGAGCTTCAGCCCTGCGAATTCGGCATTGCCGAGCATGTGTTCGAGGTAGATCGTCGCCGCTTCTTCCGGATTCGCGCTCAGCGAGGACGGCGGTATGTCGGACAGGCCATTGACGAGGCCCAACCAGAGCGGCATGAAGCCGGAGTCGAGCGCGCCGCCCTGGAATGTCACGTCGCGGTAGGCGTCGGCCATCGGGATGTCCGCCCAGACGGCGCGCACCGCGCGCGGCTTGCCTTCGGCCACACGCGCAGCATCCGCCTCGGCGATCAGCAGCGAGGTGATGCCCATGTAGGACTCGCCCGTCGTCGCCACGCCCGAGTTCGACCAGGGCTGCGCCTGGATCCAGTCGAGCACCTCCTTGTAGTCGTCCTGCGTGCGCTGGCCCCAGGAGTCCCACTTGCCGCCGCTCGCTCCCGTCCCGCGGTCGTCGATCACCATCACGGCGAAGCCTTTTTCCGTCAGCGCAGGTTCGGCGCTCGAGATCCCCTGCGATCCGCTGCAATCCTGGCCGGTCGGGTTGCCGGCGTCCTTGTTGTAGCCCGTCGCCGTGAGGACCGTCGGAAAGTGCCCGGTGCTCGAGGGCAGGTAGACGTTCGCGCGCAGCACGATGCCGTCGCTCATCGTGATCGGCACGTTGCACATGCTCACCGACGCGTGCGCATCGGCGCCGCCGACCGCGGCAAGTACCAGCGCCAGCGGGAACGCCACGCGCAGAAGCCGGGCCAGCGTCCTGTGCCGTGCCCGCAGCCTCGACCGGGCCGCTCGCCCAAACGCGCTCGTCAGTACTCGCCCTTCGGCTCCCGCGCCGACTTCGTGACCGTTCACGGCTGTTCCCCTTTGCCCGCTGTTTCACCCCGGAGACTTCGTCCGCGCCGCTCGCTCCGGCGCGCGCGCCCGCGGACGTCGGCTTCCTACCCGGCGCGGCGAATTTGCAAACAAGGCGGTGCTGGGCGGTCAGCCCGCGTCGTCGTGGTGCAGGCCTACTCGGCGCGCTTGTAGACGGTCACCACCGCGGCGCCGCCCAAGCCGATGTTGTGCTGCAGCGCCACCTTCGCTCCGTCCACCTGGCGCTTCTCGGCCTCGCCGCGCAGCTGCCACGTGAGCTCGCTGCATTGCGCGAGTCCCGTTGCGCCGAGCGGGTGCCCCTTGGAGATCAGGCCACCCGACGGATTGACGACCGGTCCGTCGCCGCCGTAGGTCGTCGCCTGCGCCTCGACGAGCCGGTGACCCTCCCCCTCGCCGGCGAGCCCGAGCGCCTCGTAGGTGATCAGCTCGTTGGCCGAGAAGCAGTCGTGCAGCTCGATCACGTCGACCTCGCCGATCGCGGTCTGCGCCTCCTCGAGCGCGCGCACGGCCGCGGTGCGGCTCATGTCGGCGCCGACCACTGCGATCGCCGACTTCGTCTCGAACGTGCTCGTCATGTCGGTGACCATCGACTGACCGACGATCTCGACCGCCTGCTCCCAGAGGGCGTGCTCCTCGACGAAGCGCTCCGAGGCGACGAGCGCCGCGGCGCTTCCGTCCGAGGTGGGCGAGCACTGCAGCTTGGTCAGCGGCGCGTAGATCTCCTTGGCTTCTTTGATGTCCTCGAGCGTGTACTCGTCCTGGAACTGCGCGAACGGGTTGTTGACCGAGTGCTTGTGGTTCTTCCAGCCGATCCAGGCGTAGTGCTCGGGAGCCGAGCCGTAGCGCTCCATGTGCTCGCGCCCTGCGGCGCCGAACATCTGCGGCGCGGGGGGCGCGTTCTCCCACTCGCGAAGCTCGAGCAGCGCGCCGACGTGTCGATCCATCGGGTTCGTGCGGTCGGTGAACTTGACGCCGAGCGAGCCGAGCTCCATCTTCTCGAAGCCGAGCGCGAGGGCGCAGTCGACGATCCCCCCCTTGACCGCCTGGCGCGCGAGGAACAGCGCGCTCGACCCGGTCGAGCAGTTGTTGTTGACGTTGACGACCGGGATCCCCGTCAGCCCTAGCCCGTAGATCGCGCGCTGCCCCGCAGTCGAGTCGCCGTAGCAGTAGGCCGCGTAGGCCTGCTCGACCTCCTCGTAGGAGATGCCGGCGTCGGCGAGTGCCCGGCCGCCGGCCTCCTCGGCCCAGTCGGGGTAGTCGCCCTCCTTGGTCCCGGGCTTCTCGAACTTCGTCATGCCGACACCGATCACGAACGTACGCGCCATCTGAGCTCGAACGCTATCGCCTCACGGCTCGCGCGCGCCTCCCGCGTGCGCGCGCAGCCGCGACCGATCGAAATCGAACCTGGTGTTAGGTTGACGCCAGACCCGGGGCGACCCGGCCCATCGACCCGTCCCAGGAGAATCATGCCCTCAACCCCGGCCCTCAGCGTCTCAGCCGCGAGCGCTCCGTTCGATGCGACCACGATCGAACGCAGGGAGCTCGGTGAGCAGGACGTCCGCATCGACATCAAGTACTGCGGCATCTGCCACAGCGACATCCATCAGGCCAGGGACGAGTGGGGCGCGTCGATCTTCCCGATGGTTCCCGGTCACGAGATCGCAGGTGTCGTCGCCGAGGTCGGTTCGGCCGTGAGCCGGTTCTCGGTCGGCGACCGCGTCGGGGTCGGCTGCATGGTGGACTCCTGCGGCGAGTGCGAGTACTGCCAGGCCGGCGAGGAGCAGTTCTGCACCAAGGGCAACGTCCAGACCTACAACGCGCACGACTACGAGGGCCGTGTCACCTACGGGGGCTACAGCCAGCAGATCGTCGTGAAGGATCACTTCGTGGTGAACATCCCCGAGCAGATCGAGCTGCAGGATGCTGCGCCGCTGCTGTGCGCGGGAATCACGACGTACGTGCCGCTGAAGCACTGGCGCGTCGGCGAGGGGACGAAGGTCGCGGTGATCGGAATGGGCGGGCTCGGGCACGTGGGTGTGCAGCTCGCCGCCGCGATGGGCGCTGAGGTCACTGTGCTCAGCCAGTCGCACAGCAAGAAGGAGGACGGGCTGCGCTTCGGCGCCAAGCACTACTACGCGACCTCCGAGCGCGAGACGCTGAAGAACCTGAGGGGCAGCTTCGACCTGATCCTCAACACGGTCTCGGCCAACCTCGACCTGAACGCCTACCTCCGCCTGCTGCGCGTGGACGGCACGCTCGTCAGCGTCGGTGCCCCATCCAAGCCCGACCAGGTGCACGCGTTCGCCCTGATCGCCGGTCGGCGCAGCCTGGCCGGATCGGCGATCGGGGGCCTGCCGGACACGCAGGAGATGCTCGACTTCTGCGCAGAGCACGGGGTCAAGCCGGCGATCGAGCTGATCTCGGCCGACGCAGTCGACGCAGCGTACGACCGGGTCGTGGCCAGCGACGTGCGCTACCGCTTCGTGATCGACGTCGCGACGATCGCCTGAGCGCCCCGCCTGGCCCAGCTCGAGCGCCGGAACGCCGACCGGTGAAGCAACGCCGACCGGTGAACAATGCGCCAGCCCGTGCCCGGACCGGTGCTCAGTCCCCGCGCGAGGAGAACTCCGTCACGCCGTACACCGGATTGCGCACGCGCAGAGTCGCTCCGATCCCGCCGGTCGCGGCAGCCGTGTGCACGATGAATGCCTCGTGGCGCCCGTGGTCGAGGATCGCAGCGACGACGCCTTCGCCGCGAGGCACCCCCTTGCCGACCTCGATCTCCTGGTCGCGACCGTCGAGACGGCAACGCAGCTTGAAGATGCGACGCAGGCGAGCCGGGCAGCCGGCGAGGTCGCGCGAGAGCTCGCGAAGATCGCCATAGGCCTCCTCGGCTGGGGGGCCGCCCCTGCCCAGGCCGCCGACGAAGAAGGTCGTCATCGGCGACGCTGCTTGGGTGGCTGCGTCGGATAACGCTTTCGCTCCTCCGGCGTCATCTTCCGGATCTTGAGCGAGCCTTCCTTGACCTGCCGCTGGATCTCCTCCAGCTTCGCGCGCCGGCGCTCCGCGGCACGATCCGCCTGTGTTGGCACATAACCACATTAGCGCGATATGCGTCCGTTACTGGACGCTCGCCGGGGCAGCGCGCGCTATGCTCGCCGCCACCCATGTGGGGGTGCCTCGGTCGGACCGGCCGCTCGCATCTCCAGGAAAGGGGGATCGATGATCCCCATCGCCAGCCCGGGCCGCTCGGCCGGGGAGCACACCGCCCCCGGTTCGCTGGAGCTCAGCACGACCTCCGCAGCCGACGCCGGTCCCGAAATGTCGAGTCGCCAGACGCGAGAGATTCTGACGCGCTACGCAAAGGCCCATGACGGGCGCGCGACGCTCGGTATCGCAACGTCGGTCGTTCCCTACATCGCGTTGTCGGTCGCCATGTACCTCGCGCTCGGTGTGTCCGACCTGCTTTCACTTGCTCTGGCCGTGCCGACGGCGGCGTTCCTGGTGCGCACGTTCATCGTCTTCCACGACTGCTCGCACGGCTCGTTTCTCAAATCCAAGCGGGCGAACGCCTGGCTTGGCATGGTCACCGGGCTGCTGCTGTTCTCGCCGTTCCTGCGCTGGAAGCACGACCACGCCGTACACCACGCCACCTCGGGCGACCTCGAGCGCCGTGGCGTCGGCGACGTGCGCACGCTCACGATCGCCGAATACCGAGCGCTCTCCCCGCGCGGTCGCCTCGGCTATCGCCTGCTGCGCAACCCGCTCGTCATGTTCGGGCTCGGCCCGGTCGTCGCGATGGTGATCGGCCCGCGCATCGTCGCCCGCGGCGCGCGCCCGCGCATGCGCAACAGCGTGATCGCGACGGACGCGGCGCTCGCGCTGCTGGTGGGCGGCCTCTGCTGGCTGATCGGGTGGCGCGACTATCTGCTGGTGGTCGGCGTGCCGGCGCTGCTTGCCGGCTCGGCGGGAATCTGGCTGTTCTACGTCCAACACCAGTTCGAGGACGCCTACTGGGAGAGCGGCGCGGAGTGGAGCTACGACGACGCCGCGCTGCGCGGAAGCTCGTTCCTGAAGCTGCCGCGGCTGCTGCAGTTCTGCAGCGGCAACATCGGCTATCACCACGTCCACCACCTAAGCGCGCGCATCCCCAACTACAACCTGCAGCGCGCCCACGACGAGAACCCGATCTTCCACGCCGTGCCGACGCTGACGCTGTGGGATGGCATGCGCGCCGTGCGCCTGAAGCTGTGGGACGAGGAGGCCAAGCGACTCGTGTCCTTCGCCCAAGCGCGCCGGGCCCAGCACGGCTGAGCTCTTCTTACAGGCCGTTGGTCAGTCGCCGCGCCGCCGGGGTGGGCGGCGCGAGGGCCTGGCCACTCGCGGACGCTCCGGCGCCTGCTCGGGCGGGCCCTGTTCGAGCGGCTCGAGCACGAAGATCTCCACCGCGATGTCGGCGTCGAGATGGTTGGCGCTCGTGAACGCGCGCACGCTGCGGCCGCTGATCTGCTCGACCGCCCGTACCGCCTCGCGCTCCATCATCCGTTGGTAGGCGCTGCGCGTCTCCAGCACCGCCTCGCGCGATCCGCTGCGCACCAGGTTCTGCTCGCCCTTGGAGAGCACGTCCTGCAGGACGCAGACGATCAGGTCGTCTCCGACCGTCGTCCAGGCGCGCGTCGCGCCGTGCCCCGTGTGGGCGGCGAACAGGCGCACGATCTCATCGGAGATCTTCGCCGTCACGCGGGCGCGCGGCGACTCGTCGTCGGCGATACCGGACATCCCAACCTCTCTGCCACTCTGGAAGACGCAGGCGTCGCGCGCGGGAAGAGTCGGCAGACCGGTACGAACGACGGCGCTTACAGCAGCCTAGCGCGTCTGCCGCACCGCTTGGAACGGCTCTGTCCGTGAGTGCAAGCTTTGACGCAAGCCCGGGGCGTATGAGGATGGCTCTGCTAGGTTGCCTGGCAGCGGTCGACAACTGTCAGCCGCGAGGCAGCTCGCTTGAGTACCGCTTGTGGCGGTTCGGGTCAGCATCAGCCTCCCGAATCGACGCGGCGCTCGCAGCCGCTCAAAGGAGTCAAATTGTCTATGAAGTCATTCGCCGATCTCGGCGTGTCTCGGCCCGTCGTCGACGTGCTCGCGCGTCGCGGCGTCACCGCGCCCTTCCCGGTGCAGAGCCTCGTCGTAAGCGACGTGCTCGAGGGAAACGACGTGCTCGTGAAGTCGCCTACCGGGTCGGGTAAGACGCTCGCGTTCGGAATCCCAATGGTCGAGCGCGTCCGCGCCGACGGGCCGCGTCCGGCGGCGCTCGTGCTCGCGCCGACGCGGGAGCTCGCGAGCCAGATCGTCGAGGAGATCCGCGACATCGCCCACTCCCGGGCGCTGCGCGTCACGGCCGTGTATGGCGGCGTCGGGCTCAACAAGCAGGCGAGCGCCGCCGCGAAATCCCACATCGTCGTGGCGACGCCCGGGCGACTCGAGGATCTGCTCGAGCGCGGGGCGTTCAGCCTGGACGCGGTCCGGCTGCTCGTGCTCGACGAGGCCGACCGGATGCTCGACATGGGCTTTCGCCCGGCCGTCGACAGGATCGTCGAGGCCTGCCCGCGCGATCGCCAGACGCTGTTCTTCTCGGCGACGCTCGAAGGCGCGGTGGGACGAATCGCATCGCGTTATACCCACGAGGCGATCTCGCACGAGCACGGTCCGTCGGGATCGCGTGCGACGGCAGACGTCGAGCACAGGTTCGTCGCGATCAGCGGCGATGACCGCGTGGGAGCGCTCGTCAGCGAGCTCTCGCAGGAGCGCGATCTCGCGCTCGTGTTCGTCCGCACCAAGCGCGGCGCCGACCGCCTCGTCAAGCGCCTGGCCGGCAACGGCGTGAAGGCCGCCGCCGTGCACGGCAACCGCTCCCAGAAACAGCGCGAGCAGGCGCTCTCGCAATTCCGCGCCGGGCGCGTCGACACGCTCGTCGCGACCGACGTCGCGGCCCGCGGGATCGACGTGCAGGACATCTCGCACGTGATCAACTTCGACCTGCCAGGCGACCACGACGTATACGTGCACCGAATCGGGCGCACGGGACGCGCCGGGCGCCGAGGCGTCGGGATCACGCTCGTATCGGCGCAGGACCGAAGCGAAGCGCGCCAGATCGCCGATCGGCTGCGCATCGCCCACGGGCTCGGCGGGGGCGAGGGTCGAGACGGCGCCAGCCGCAACCGCGGCGCTGGCCGCAATGGCGGCGCAGGCCGTAATGGCCATCGCCGCAACTCGGGCAGGCCGCGCAGGGCGCGCCCAGCGCGCGTCTAGGCGGCGTCGAGGGCGCTCCGTCTGCCGCGATCAGGCGGCGCGCTTCTCGAATGTCAGCCGGTAGTGGTCGAGCAGCTCTCGTTCGAAGCAGACCTTGTTGGCGCTGACGCCCGAGGCGAAGGCGAGACGAAAGTCGGCGCTCGTCATCCAGCGCGGAACGAGCCCCAGCTTCAGCAGCGACTTGCGCCAGCTGCGCTTGCCGATCCGCGCATTCCACTGCGTGATGGTCTCGATGTAGTCCAGGCGCCCGTTGGCACTCGAGACGACGCGAAAGTGCGGCTCTGCGCAACGGATGACCTGCTCCTGGCCGAAGGGCAGCCATGAGCCGGGGAACTGCCGCGAGAGCAGCGCCAGATACCAGGCGTCGGTATGCGCCGGCGGCAGCGTGTCGAGCGCGGCGACCGCATCGGCTGCCGGGATCATGTTGCGCCCGTAGACCATCGTCTGCAGGTAGAAGCGGCCCCCCGGCGGCAGCAGGCCCGCCATTGCGCCGAAGAACGATCGGTAGACGGCCTCCTGATGCCCGGCGCGGTAGTCCTCGGGCGAGCAGAAGTGCTCGAATGCGCCAAGGCTCGCGACGGCGTCGAAGTCGCCCAGTCGCTCGCGCGTGAGCTTGCGACCGTCGAGCAGGTGCACGTCGAGACCGTGGCGCAGGCACGCGGCGAGCTGCGCCGAGGAGAGGGTGACGCCCACGCCGACGACACCACGACGGCCGATGAAGTCGAGCAGCGCGCCCCAGCCGCAGCCGACGTCGAGCACGCGGCGACCGGGCTCGATGCCGATCTGCTCGGCCACGTACTCGTGCTTGCGCCGCTGCGCCTGCTCGAGCGTCATCGAGAAGTCGCCGTCGTACTTGGCGCCGCTGAAGTCGGCGAGCTCACCCATGCTGAGCCGAAAGACACGATCGGTCAGCGAGTAGGTGAAGTCGATGTCGTCGCGGTCGGCCACGGGGCGGTGCGGTCGCACGGGGCGGATCCGCCCCGTTCGACCCACCCTAACCGCACGGGAGTAAACCGGCACCGAGTCGCGCGAGCACCGGGCCCGCGCCGGTGTTAGCCTTGGCGCGTTCCGCGCGGGCCGGAATGCTGCTCGCGCACGACGAGCGGGGGTTTTCATGAGCAAGAACGCAAGGCGCACGCTGGGCCTGCTGGCGGTGGCGCTGCTCGGCGCGGCGCTGCTCGCGTCGCCTGCCCAGGCGAAAACGATCAAAGTCGTCGCCGACGGCACGACGGAAGCGATTCAAGCGGCGATCGACTCGGCGAGCCCATTCGACACCGTGGTGGTGCCGTCTGGGACCTACACCGGCCCGACGGTCAAAGTCGAAACGAGCAACCTAACGCTCAAAGGCAGCCAGAAGGCCGTCATCGATGCCACCGGAAACACCTACGGCATCACGGTCGGCACGAAACTGACGTTCGACGAAGGGCCCACGTGTCCGGCCCTCAGCGTTAAAAACTTCCGCATCATCGGGCTCACGGTGAAGGACGCCGACGACACCGGGATCTTCCTGTTCGGGGTCGACGGCTTCCACGTCAGCGGCGGCAGCTATCTCGACAACGACGAGTACGGGATCTTCCCGCGCTGCTCGCGCGAAGGGCTCATCGACCGCAACTCGGGCGGAGGCGGCGACGACGCGACGATCTACGTCGGCGTCAACGACGGCGTCACGGTCGAACGCAACAACGTCACCAACGGCGAGCTGGGAATCGAGCTCGAGAGCACCGACAACACTGTGGTGCGCAAGAACACAGTGAAGGCGAACACGGCAGGGATCTTCGTGATCGTGCTGCCCGGGTTGCCCAAAGCCTCGACCGAGAAAGCGTTGATCGAGGAAAACAACGTAATGGCCAACAACCGTCCAAACCCCTTCCCGCCCCTGTGCAACGAAGGAGAACCGGAAAATCCGCCGGGATGCGTCGAAGAAGAACTCGACGACCTGCAGCTGCTGCCCTCCGGCAGCGGGATCCTCAACGTGGGCGGTCATGACATCACGATCCGCAACAACCAGGTCAAGCACAACGACACGGTCGGCGTCGGCGTGGTCAAAAACCCATTCGGGTTCGGCTCGTCCAACAACACCGTCGTGACCGGCAACGTGATCAAGAAGAACGGCGAAGAACCCGATCCGCGTACGCAGGGGTCGGGCGACATCGTCTACCTCGACAACCCCGAAAACGGCAGTTGCATCTCGGGCAACGTCTTCGGAACGACGTTCTACCCGTTCGGCGAACCGCCGGCCTGCAGCTGAGAGGACAGGCGCGAGGGGGGAGGCCCGACTCGGGTCTCCCCCCTCTCCGCCACCAGGCGTCCGCCGCCAGGCGCTCTGCTCAGTCGTTCGGCTCGATGTTCTGGTTGAGCCGGAACACGTTGGTCGGGTCGTACTCGCGCTTGAGCGCCAGCAGCCGCGCGTAGGTGTCCTCGCCGTAGGACGAGCGAGCGGCATCGACATCACCGAGGAAATTGACGTAAGCCCGTCCCGTCGAGGCATCCGCGGCGGCCGCGATCAGATCGCGCGCCCATTGCGTGTGCGCATCCCCGTCCGCGGCGTCGTGCCACCCGGTCACGCCGTTGAGCACGTACGGCATCGAGCGCTCAGAGAACGCCGTGTCGCCATCGCCCACGCGCCCCACGGCTCCGCCCATCTGGTGCACGTGGATCTCGCACTGCGGGCCCGGCGCGGCGAGGTGCTGCTCGCAGAGCCGCTCGATCAGCTCGTCGTCGAGCCGCGCGAGGTTGGTGGCCTTGAAGTACGCGTGGATCCCCTTCGGCCAGAGCGGGTCGAGCAGCGTCTGGATTGCGCCGTAGGGCATCGGGCCGAGCAGGTCGGCGACAGGCTCGGCGGCGGCGCGGAACGAGCTCACCTGCGCCTCGGCCTCGTCGGCCGGTCCGGCCGACGCGACCACGAGGGCGATCACCTTCTTGCCGTGCCACTCCTCGGGGATCACCGGCAGCGGCGGGGCGGTGGTCAGGTTCAGCACCGCCGTGATGTCGTCGGGAACGCCAGGAGCCCACTCGCGGAAGTGACGCAGCAGCTCGGCGTCGTGCTCGGCCGCGTAGAAGATCGGGCCGGCGTAGACCATGGGGCCGACCGGATGCAGCGCCAGCTCGAACTCGGTCACGATGCCGAAGTTGCCGCCGCCGCCGCGCAGGCCCCAGAGCAACTCGCTGTTCTCGCTTTCGCTCGCGTGCACCAGGCGGCCGTCGGCCGTCACCACGTCGGCGCCCACCAGGTTGTCGCAGGCGAGACCGTGCTTGCGCATCAGCCAGCCGATACCGCCGCCGAGCGTGAAGCCGGCGACGCCGGTGGTCGACACCAGCCCGCCGGTCGTGGCGAGCCCGTGCGCCTGCGTCTCGTGATCGACGTCGGCCCATACCGCGCCGGGCGCGACATACGCGCGGCGTGCCTGCGGATCGACGCGTACCGAGCGCATCGCCGAAAGATCGATCACGATGCCGTCGTCGCAGCTGGAGAAGCCGGCGATGCTGTGGCCTCCCCCGCGCACCGCGATCGCGAGATCGTTGCTGCGCGCGAAGCCGACGGCGCTGATCACGTCCGCCGCACCGCTGCAGCGCACGATCACACCGGGACGCCGCTCGTCGAACGCGCCGTTCCACACACGGCAAGCTTCCTCGTAACCCTCGTCACCGCGTCGAAGGACCTCGCCGTGGATCGCCTCGCGCAGCTCCTGAACTGTTGCCTCACCGAGCACCGGTGTGACTGTTGTACTCATGACTGCCTCCGTTTCGTCTTGGCTGTACGGGCAGTGGTACCGGCCGCGACTTTGCGTGGGCTTTGCCGATCCTTGGCCAGACTTTGCGTGCGCAGGAGCATCGCCGCAACGGCATCCTCGTCGCCGCTCGCCAGATAGTGATCGCGCGCCTGCTCGGACAGCGCCAGCGCGTGTGGCCGATCGCCGCGAAGCTGTGCTACTTCGGCCAGGGTGGCGACCGTCACCGCGATCCAGACCTGGCGGTCGGTCGCCCCGGCGACCGTCCGCGCTTCCTCGAGCGCAGCCTCGGCGTCATCCAGGCGTCCGCGTGCGATCGCGAGATCGGCCGTCCGCCACAGCGAGCTGACGAGCCCCCAGCGATCGCCGGCGCGACGAAAGAGCTCGCGCGCCTCGGCGAGCGGCTGCTCGGCCCGCTCGTAGTCGCCGCTGACGGTCTCCACCAGACCGAGCGCGGCGAGCGCCATGCCGACGCCGCGCCGGTCGCGCATCTCCCGACGCAGCTCGAGCGCCTCGGCCAAGCGCTTGCGCGCCATGTCGGTCGCGCCCTGGCTGAAGGCGAGATACCCGCTGCGCACGAGCACGTCGGCCCGCCCGCGCACGTTCTCCGTTCGAGCGAAGCTCTCATCGGCCTCCTGCAGCAGCGCTCGCGCGCGCTCAGGGTCGCCGCGCAGGCGAGCGATCGTGGCCTGGTTGGCGAGCACGTAGCCGACGGCGGCGCGGCACGAGCTGTCGATCAGCGGGTGCAGGGTCTCCTCGAAGACGATCCGAAGACCGGGCCGGGCCGCCGGATCGGCCGCTCGCATCTCGCCGATGTTCAGCAGCGAGGGGACCGGCTCGGAGGACTCGGCGAGCGCGCGGAACGAGGCGGCGCTCTCGATCAACAGCTCGTCCGAGCCGGCCAGATCGCCGAGCAGCCACTGGGCGACGCCGAGCGAGTAGCCCGACACGGCCTCGTATGCCGCCAGTCCCTCCCTTCGTGCCAGCTCGCGCGCCGACTCGAACCGGGTCAGAGCCTCGCTGCCTGTGTCGCCGCAGACCGCGAACTCGCCCAGCCGCTGGAGCGCGCGCCACTGCGCCCCGACGTCCTCGAGCTCACAGGCGAGCTCATAGCTCTCCTGCGCGTGCACTGCGCCGCACGCCATCGCGCCGGAGCGAAAATCGATCGCCGAGGCCGACAGCAGCGCGGCCGCACGTTGGGCCGTGCGCTCCGGGGCCGCGGCGAGCGTCACCGTGAGACGACGGTGCGCCTCGTCGAGATCGATCCGCCGCAGCCAGAAAGGCGTCAGCGCGACGCAGTAGGCGAGCGCCTCGCTCGGATTGCGCGCGAGCAGCGCATCGTGCGCGGCGCGCAGGTTGGCCTCCTCGCGGTCCAGACGCGGCGAGCCGGCTTCCCGCTCGACCATCGCCCGCGCCCAGCTCGCGTGCCGCAGCCCGAGCAGGGCGTCTTCGTCCGCCTCTTCCAAGCGCTCGCGTGCGTAGAGCCGGACCGTCTCGAGCAGCCGGTAGCGAAACTCGCGGCCGGCCGGCTCCACGCTGACCATCGACTTCTCGACGAGCCGCGCCAGCAGGTCGGCAACCTCGTCGAGGTCGAGCCCTGCGCCCGCGCACACGAGCTCGGCGGCGCCAAGATCGAAGCCGCCGGCGAACGCCGAGAGGCGACGAAGCAGCAGCTTCTCCTGCTGGTCGAGCAGCTCGTGACTCCATTCGAGCGTCGCCGCCAGTGTCTGCTGGCGCGTGGGTCCAACGCGGCTGCCGGTACGCAGCAGGCGAAAGCGGTCGTCCAAACGCTCGACCAGCGTCGCCGAGCCGAGCGCGCCGAGCCGAGCGGCGGCGAGCTCGAGCGCCAACGGCAGACCGTCCAGTCTGAAGCAGATCCGAGCCACGTCGCCGGCGTTCTCGTCGTCGATGACGAAGTCCGGCATCGCCGCTTTGGTGCGCTCGTCGAGGAGCCGCACGGACTCGTAGCGAGCGAGGTCCTCCGGCGCGAGGCGCTGCTCGGGATCAGGAATCGCCATCGAGGGCACGCGAAAGACGACCTCGCCGGTCACGCGTAACGGCTCTCGGCTCGTCGCCAGGATCGTCAGGCCGGGCGCGGCTCGCAGCAGCGCGTCGGCCATCGTCGCGCCCGCGCGCAGCACGTGCTCGCAGTTGTCAAGGATCAACAGCATCGAGCGCGGCGCGATGTAGTCGGCGACCCCGTCGAGCAGCGTGCGGCCGGGTAGTGCGCCGACGTCCAGCAGCGCGGCCACGGCGCCCGTCACGAGCTGCCCATCGGCGACCGAGCCCAGCTCGACGAACGCTGCGCCGTCCGCGTATTCGGCCTCGATCTCGTGCGCCAGCTCGATCGCGAGGCGCGTCTTGCCGGCGCCCCCCGCACCGGCGAGCGTGAGCAGCCGGGTGTGGCTCACGACCGCTTTGAGCTCTCGCAGCTCGTGCATGCGCCCGACGAAGGAGCTTGCCTGAGGCGGCAGGGCGGACATCCGCTCATCCGACTCGAGCGAGCCGCTCTCCTCGGCCAGTTCGAGGTGCAGCTGCTCGAGCTCCTCGCGACGGCTCGCCGCCCAGTCCTCGTATCGGTTCTCGGGCAGCAGCTCGCCGCCATAGAGCGCGAGCGCCGCGCGGTAGGCGGCGGCCGAACCGGCTCGGCGGGCCTGCTCGGCGGCGCGTTCGAAGTCCTCGACGTCGACGCTGGCGCACAGCGTCAGCAGCTCCTCGCGCAAGACGATCGCGTCGGCACCAAGGGCGCGCCGCGCCACGTGCACGACCTGGTGCAGGTTGTTCGCCCCGGCTTCCGGATCGAGCTCGGGCCACAGGGCCTCCATCAGCTGCTCGCGATGCAAGCGGTGACTCGGCGCGAGCGCCAGCAGCTTGACGAGCTCGCGGCCCTTGCGCAGCCGCCAACGTGAGTCCGCGACCGGCTCACCATCGCGCAGCGCGAGGAACCCGCCGAGGAGCTTTATCGCGAGATCGCCCGAGACCTGGGCGCGATCATCGTGATTGGCTTGCAAGCGTCGACCCCCCGAACTGTCTGTCGTCGACCTCGGAACTCGCTTCTTCGCCAAGAGGCAACGCCGGCACTAACCGGCACCGGGCAACCCTATCGGCTCCTGCTGGCGCTCAGCCGACGGTGATCGCGCCCGCCAAGCGCGCGGCCGACTCTGGATCGTGAGAGGGCAGGTACACGGTCGGGTGCTGTGCGCAGTGCGCGAGGATCCGCTCCAGCGTGGCGACATGGACCTTGGGGTCCGGGCCGACCGCGTCGGCCCGGCGCGAGTGCAGCTGCTCGAGCGAGTCGGTCGCATCGCCGGCGAGCATCACATGTCGCCCGCCGTCATCCACGCAGATCACGGAGGTGTGTCCGGGCGTGTGGCCGGGCGTCTCGACGGCGACTATGCGCCCGTCGGCGCTGAGCGCGTGGCTGCGCGGGAACGCCCCGAATGGGCCGTCCTCGAACGCGAATGTAGCCGGAGCGAAGCCCGGCGGGAGCGGCTGACGCAGGATGCGGCGCATGACGCGCGAGAAGGAGCTGCGCACGAACGACAGCTCGGACTCGCTGATCAGCGTAGGAGCCGGCACATGGACCGTGCCGTCCACGTGATCGCCGTGGTGGTGGGTGAGCACGACCTCAGAAACGTCAGCGAGCGACGGTCCGACCGCGGCGATCGCGCTCGGAAGCTCCTGCTCGCCAGCCACCTCGAAGCGCGCGAACGGAACATTCCGAGCGGACGCGGTCTCGCCGGTGTCGACGAGCAGCACGCGGTCCTGGTGCTCGATCGCCCAGCAGTGGATCGGGATCGGATCGGACCAGGGACCGGGCAGGAAGAGGTCGAGCTGCCGGCGCCGCCCGGGGCTTGGGAACAGGAACGAACGCTTTACGCGCACCGATCCGGTGGTGATCGCGTGGATGCGCATGCCCGGGCGACTCTATACGGGCCGTTGACCTCGCGGCGGGCCCTGCAGGACTAGACTCCTCGACGATGGCACAGCCAGGGGGAACGGTGCTCGTCACCGGGGGAACCGGATTCCTCGGCGGCTGGTGCGGGATCGAGCTCCTCCGTCGCGGCTACGCGGTGCGAACGACCGTCCGCAACGTGGAGCGGGCGGATGACGTCCGCGCCTCGTTCGCCGCTGCCGGCGAGCGTGCAGATGGGCGCTTGTCGATCGTCGCGGCCGACCTCAATGCCGATGACGGTTGGGCGCAGGCGGTTGCCGGCTGCGACTACGTGCTCCACGTGGCCTCGCCATTCCCACCGGCGCAGCCGAAGGACCCGGACGAGCTGATCGTGCCGGCCCGCGACGGGGCCCTGCGCGTGCTCGGCGCGAGCCTCGATGCGGGGGTCAAGCGCGTCGTCATGACCTCGTCGGTCGCGGCGGTTCGTCACGGACGCAAGCCGTCCGCAGACGCGCCATACGACGAGACCGACTGGACCGACCCCGGCGATCTGAGACGCACGCCGTACGTCCGCTCGAAGACGATCGCCGAGCGCGCTGCCTGGGATCGCGTTCGGGCGGCGGGCGCGGAGAGCCGGTTGGCGACCGTGAACCCGGGTGCGATCATCGGTCCGGCCCTCAGCGACGACCGCTCTTATTCGCTGCAGGCGATCGAACGGCTGCTCAACGGCATGCCGGCGGTGCCCCGACTCGGCTTCGTGTTCGTCGATGTCCGCGACGTGGCGGACCTGCACATCCGTGCGATGACCGCTCCGGCGGCGGGCGGCGGGCGCTTCCTCGCCGTGGACCGCTTCCTGTGGATGCAGGAGGTCGGGCGGATCCTGCGCGGGCGCCTCGGTCCGGCTGCGGCGAAGGTTCCGACCCGCGTCGCGCCGGACTTCATGATCCGCGCGATGGCGCTGTTCGACCCTGGCGTTCGCTCGATCGTCGGCGACCTCGGAAAGGCGGCGACGTACACCGCCGAGAAGGCCAAGACGACGCTCGGCTGGGAGCCGCGCCCGCTCGAGGACTCGATCACGGAAACGGCCGAGAGCCTGATCGAGCCCGGTCTCGCCGGTCCCGGCCGCTGAGCCGATCGGCCGCTGGTTAGGATCGGCCGGTGCTCCCGGTCGAGATCGTGCCCGGCCTGCTTCGTTGGACCGCGCCGCACCCTGAGTGGAACCCTCGGGCGCGGCCGGGGAGCGCGGACGACTGGGACCGCGACGTGGGCTCGGTCCTCTACGAGATGTCCGATGGCGTCGCCCTGATCGACCCTCTGCTCCCATCCCTGGGCCGTGCCGAGTTCCTGCGCTGGCTCGATGCGCGGATCGCGGCTCGTCCGGTCAGCATTCTCACCACGATCCGCTGGCACCGACGCGACCGTGAGGAGCTCGCCGAGCGCTACAGGTGGACCATGACGAGGGCATGGAACGCGGTTCCGGCGGGCATCAGGCCCCGCCCGCTGCGGGGCGCGGGAGAGACGATGTTCTGGCTGCCCGCGGTCGCCGCACTCGTCCCCGGCGACCGCCTGATCGGCGCGGCGGATGGAGGTCTGCGGGTGTGCCCGCAGAGCTGGCTGGGTGCGGTACACGTCGACCGTCCGGGGCTGGCCGAGCTGCTCCGCCCGCTCGTCGAGCTGCCGATCGAGCGCGTGCTCGTCTCGCACGGCGAGCCCGTGCTCAGCGGTGGGCGCGCCGCGCTCGTGCGCGCGATCGCCGAGGCTCGTGACGGCGCTCAGGGCTAGTCGCCGCCTGGAAGCACGGGCGTGGCTAGCTCGCGGCCTGCACGATCAGGTCCACCACCGCAGCGGTCTCCCCAAGCCGGCTGAGCGCGAGGCGGCGATCAGGTACGCTCGCCGAAGGATGGCCACACAAGCGATCCTCCTGCCTGGCGGCGTGATGCCAGCTGAGCTCGCCTACGGTCTCCTGCTCCAGGAGTTGGGCGACGACGTCGAAGCGATCGCCAAGGATCTCGAGCTCTACGGCGGGCCCGAACCGCCCCCTGACTACACACTCGATCACGAGATCGGGGGCGTGCTGCGCACGGCCCGTGACGCCGGGTTCGAGCGCTTCCACCTGGTCGGTTACTCGGCGGGCGGCGCATCGAGCCTCGCCTTCGCCGCGCAGGACCCGGAGCGCGTGTTGAGCCTCGCGCTGCTCGAGCCTGCCTGGATGGGGAACGAGGGACTCGACCCTGCCGAGGAGGCCGTCTGGCGAGAGTTCGATCGGATCGCGACGCTTGCGCCCGAGCAGATGATGCCGGCGTTCGTTGCAGCCCAGCTCGCGCCAGGGGTCGAGCCGCCGCCAGCGCCGCCCGGTCCGCCGCCCCCATGGATGGCGACGCGTCCCGCCGGGTTGCGAGCGTTCATCAACGCCGTTCGCTCGTCGAGTCTCGACCTCGATCGCCTGCGTACCTTCCCCGAGCCGGTCTACTTCGCTCTCGGCGGCCGGAGCAATCCCGATTACTTCGGTCGCATGGCCGAGCGAGCGCGTGCGATCTTCGCGGACTTCACACTCGACGTCTTCGAGGAGCGCCACCACTTCGCCCCGCCGCACCGGGTCGAGCCGAAGCGCATGGTGCAAGCGCTGCGTGCACACTGGGCCCGGTCGCACGACTGACCGCTCGTCCGTCGATTAGGCTCGGTCCGTGGACACGGCCTGCGTCAACGGCGAGCTCGTCCCGCTGGCCGAGGCTCGGATCCCGGTGACCGACGACGGACTGCTGCGCGGCGACGGCGTGTTCGAGGTCATGCGCCTCTACGACGGCGTCGCATTTGGGCGCGATCGTCACATGAAGCGGATGGCCGTCTCGGCGCAGAACCTGCGCTTGGAGCTCGACATCGTCGCCATCGGCCGCGACATCGACGCGCTCCTCGTGAGCGCTGAGCCGAGCGACGCGCTGCTTCGCGTGGTCGCGACTCGCGGCGGCCACCGCATCGTCCTGTTGGAGCCGTTGCCCGTGCTCCCCGAGGCGCTGACGCTCGGGTATGTGACGTTTGCCCCTGTGCACGTACTCGACGGCATCAAGTCACTCTCCTACGGCGCCAACATGCTCGCGACCAGGCTCGCGCGCGAGCGCGGGTTCGACGAGGCGCTGATGGTCACGCCCGACGGCCACGTGTTGGAGTTGCCGACCGCATCGTTCTTCTGGGTCGCCGGCGGAGAGGTGCACACGCCGCCGCTCTCCGAGCACGTCCTCGACTCGATCACGCGCCGGATCGTGATCGAGGTTGCCGCGGCCAAGGAGACCGTCACCACACCCCTCGATCTCGAGTCCGCAGAGGAGGCGTTCGTTGCCTCGAGCGTGCGAGAGGTGATCGCCGTGTGCTCTATCGAGCAGCGCGAGCTACCGCTGCCCGGACCGGTGACAAGTGCGACCGCGCAGAAGGTCCGCGCGTACATCCAGGCCGAGCTCGCAGGCCGATGAGATTTGATCCGCCGAGCGCGTGTACGCTCTACCGATGCCAGCGGTCGAGCTCGCCGGGCTGACGTGGCCCGAGGTAAAGGCGGAGATCGAGGCGGGGCGCGACACGGTCGTAATGGCGCTCGGAGCGACCGAGCAGCACGGGTGTCACCTGCCTCTCGCCACCGATGCCCTGATCGGCGACCACCTGGCGCGGCGACTCGCCGAGCGCCTCGACGCGTTCCTGGCGCCGACGCTCCGCGTCGGCTGCTCCGAGCACCACCTCGGCTTCGCCGGCACGCTGTCGCTGTCGGAGCCGACTTACCACGCCATCGTCGGCGAGCTGGTGCGCTCGTTGCTGCGCGGCGGCTTTCGCAGGATCGTTCTGATGCCCACGCATGGAGGCAACTTCCTGCCGCTGCAGGTCGCGATCGAACTGCTCGAAGATGCCGAGCGCGAGCGTGTCATCGCTGTCACCGACCTCAGCCTGCTGTTTCAGATCGCGCAGCTCGGAGAGGCCGAGTTCGGCGTCCCGCTCGGTGAGGGAGGGCTCCACGCCGGTGAGTGGGAGACCTCACTGATGCTGGCGATTCATCCGGAGCTCGTGCGGATGGACTCGGCAGAGGCTGGTTTCACCGGCGACGTCCAGCAGGCAATCGGATCGATGTTCGAGGGCGGCGTCGCCTCGGTCGCGGCCAACGGCACGATCGGGGACCCGAGCCAGGCCAGCGCCCAGCACGGCAAGCGCTACTGGGCAGCCGTCGAGCAGCTCGCGCTCGGGGAGATCGCCGCCCAGGACGCGCGGGCCGGCTCCTGAGCCTGCCGCATGCGTTGCCGTTCGGTCGCGTCCGATGTGAAGCGACTACGCCCCGGGCGGCTGGTCGATCCGCACGAGATTGCCGGACGGGTCACGCAGGGCACAGTCGCGCGTGCCCCACGGCTGCTCGGTCGGCTCCTGCACGATCTCGGCGCCCGCGGCGCTCACCTTCTCGAAGGTGCCGTCGAGGTCGTCGGTGTGAAAGTGGACGCCGTTGAGGGCGCCCTTGGCAACGAGGGCCGAGATCGCGTCGCCGTCGGCGGGGCTGCCGTTCAGGTAGTTGGTGAGGACGATGCCGACGTCGGGCTGGGAGGCGGCGCCGACGGTGATCCAGCGAAAGTCCTCGCGGGCGACGTCGTTGCGCAGTTCGAGGCCGAGCGTGTCGCGGTAGAAGGCCAGCGCGCGGTCGGGGTCGTGGACCAAGACGAAGCAGGTGGAGAGTGTGAGATTCATGCCGGCAACACTAGGGAGCCAGCGCAGCCTGCGTTTCTCCGATCCTGCTCGGTCGGCGGCTCGGGCGCGTGAGGTCCCTGGCGATGCAGCCCGGGACGCTCGCGAGCGCGCTGTGATCGCCGGCCCGGTAGGCCGTCGGCGTCTCGCCCACCAGCTGGGTGAAGCGGGCGCTGAACGAGCCGAGCGACGTACACCCGACCTCCATGCAGACCTCGGTGACCGACAGCTCGCCGCCGCGCAGCAGCGCCTTGGCCCGCTCGATCCGCCGTGTCATCAGATACGCGTAGGGCGTCTCCCCGTACGTCGCGCGGAACTGCCGGGAGAAGTGTGCGGTCGACATCAGCGCAGCGCGAGCGAGCGCGGCGACGTCGAGCGGGCGCGCGTACTCGCGGTCCATCAGATCGCGGGCGCGCCGCAGGTGCGCGAGGTTGGCGAGCTCCTCCGGCGTCACGACGGCAGTTTGCTCGCCAGTCGTGAAAGCCTGCGGTCGTAGCTCAACAGGTTCCCGCCGATCTCCTGCGCGGTAGCGAGGACGATTGCGTCAGGCAGCCGTAGACGGCCGTGGCGAGCCCGAAGCTCTGCCGCACGCTCGGCAATCGTGTCGGTGAGGGACACGACCGTGACCCCCATCGCGGTGATGGCCCGGCGTGCCTCCTCGAGGCGCCCCGCTCGGGCGAACGCCACGAGCGTCTCGCTGTAAGCACTCGCCGGAAGCAACAGGCGGCGTCCCTCCCGGTCTCCTGCTTCAACGTCATCGATCGCGCGATCGTGGTGGCTGTCCGCGGTGTCGAGCAGCCCGATCAGGACGCTCGCGTCGAGGATCAGCGCTTCCACTCGTCGCGGAGCCGGTCGAGTTCCCCGTCCTTGTAGATGCCCTTTGCGATGCCCGCGTGACGCCCCACCCGCGAGCCTCGGGTGGCGATGACGATCTCTCCCTCGCCGACTGGCCGCACCGTGATCTCGTCGCCCGCATGTAGGCCGGCAGCACGCATCGCGTCAACCGGAATCGTGACTTGGTTCTTTGAAGAGACCTTCGGCATGGCCTTTACTTTAGCAAGCCGCGCGTAAAGGTGGACCACTTTGAAGCGGGAGCGACGGGACTCGAACCCGCGACCTCTGCCGTGACAGGGCAGCGCTCTAACCAGCTGAGCTACGCCCCCGCGATGGGGCGCACAGCACCTCGGGCGCCGCGCACCACTGCAGTATGACAAGGCTTGGTCTGCGTCGAGGAGCCGGGTCACCGTCGCAGCGCCCGCGCCAAACTGGCCACCCAGCCAGTCGATCGGATACGCTCCGGGCATGGCGCTCGTCGGTCCGCCGCCGCTGCTCGACAGCAACCCGCTGAAGGTGATCCTCGAAGACGTGCGCAGCGAGCGCTCGGACGTACCGTTCCCGCCGGGCGAGACGCGCTTCTCGCTCGGGCGCACACGGCGCTTCGCCAGGGAACCGCTCGAGATGCTGCTCGAGTACTACGAGCGCTACGGCCCGGTCTTCACGCTGCGCCTGCTCCACTCCAACGTCGTCTTCATGCTGGGGCCGGAGGCCAACCACTACATGCTCGTCTCACACGCCTCCAACTTCACCTGGCGCGATGGGCACTTCCGCGACCTGATCGGCCTGATGGGCGATGGCCTGCTCACGATCGACGGCGACTTCCACCGCCAGTCGCGACGGATCATGCTTCCGGTCTTCCACCACGATCACGTGGCCGCCTCGCTGGAGGTGATCGTGCAGGAGACCGAACGCGCGCTCGAGCCGCTGCAGCCGGGGAGCGAGATCGACCTCTACGCCTGGACGCGCCGCCTCGCCATGCGCGTGGCCATGCGCGCTTTGTTCGGCGTCGACCCCGACGGCGCCCGCGCGCGCGCCATCGACGCGGCCGGCCTGTTCGAGGAGGCGCTCGCCTTCTACGCCTCCGACTACCTCCTGCGCGTGTTCCGCTCGCGCCGCTCGCCGTGGGGGCGCATGCAGCAGGCCGCGCGCGAGCTCGACAAGCTGATCTACGAGGAGATCTCAGAGCGCCGCGCGACCGGTCGCCGCGGCGAGGACATCCTCAGCCTGCTGCTCGACGCCGCCGACGAGGACGGCAACAGCCTCAGCGATCTGCAGATCCGCGACGAGGTGATGACGCTGCTGTTCGCCGGACACGACACGACGACCTCGACCGTCTCGTTCATGTTCTACGAGCTCGCCCGCCACCCCCACGTCGTCGAGCGCCTGCTGGCCGAGCAGGATGCGCTGCTGCAGCGCCGCCCCGACGGCGCCATCGCCCCGAGCGCCGCCCAGCTCACCTCCGGCGAGCTCGTCCAGCTGGAGATGGTGCTGGACGAGACGCTGCGCAAGTACCCGCCCGCCTGGGTCGGCCCGCGCCGCGCGCGCCGGTCCTTCGAGTTCGCCGGTCACGCCGTCCCGGCGCGCGCCTTCGTCAACTACTGCTCCTGGGCCAGCCACCACCTGCCGGACGTGTTCGAGGACCCCGAGGCCTTCCGCCCCGAGCGCTTCACGCCGGAGGGCAGGGCGGCCATGCCCAAGGGCGCCTACGTCCCCTTCGGCGGCGGCTCGCGCACCTGCATCGGCATGCGCTTCGGCCAGCTCGAGGTGCGCACCATCGCCACGCTGCTGCTCTCGCGCTTCGGCCTCTCGCTCCGCGACGACTTCGAGCTTGCCATCCGCCAGATGCCGACGATCAGCCCCGAAGGCGGCCTGCCCATGCGCGTCCACGCGCGCACCGGTGCCGCCGCGCCCGCCGCGCCCGCCGCGCCCGCCGCAGCCTGAACCCACCCGCGCGGGAGCGTGACTCGGCCGCTTCGGGCCGCGCCCCGCCCAGACGCCGGCCGCCCCGCCGCCCGCCGTCCGGCGCCCGCCGTCCGGCACCCGGCACCGCCCCCACTACCGCAGCGTCGCGGTCATCCCCAGCCGGTATCCCGCCGCGCCCCCAGGCCCGGCGGCGCGCGCGGCCGACACACCGGTCACGTGGACGCGGGGGTCTGAGAACAGCGTCAGCCTGATCCCTTCGAGCAGCAGCCCGCTCGGGTGCACGACGAGCGCGCCCTTGCTGGCTTCGGCGACGGCGTCGACGGATGCGCCCACGCCGAACAGCCCGCCGCCGGCGCGGACTTCGACCTTGCCACCGCCGCTCCCCAGCAGCTCCACGCCGAAGCCCGGCGGCAGCGCCGCGCTCACGTCCACCGCGCTGACGAACGCGCGCGCGCTCATCCGCCGCCCGCGCTTGTCGAAGCGGACGTCGCTCAGCACCAGCGGCCCCTCGCGCGCGCTGTCGACGCGTACCTGCACGCGACCGGTGCCGCTCGCTTCCCCCACCAGCTTGGCCGTCTGCGCCGGGCTCAGGCGCAGGCGCGTGGCGTGCACTTCGACCGAGTCGGCATGTTTCCACAGCAGCTCGATCGCCGGCCAGGCGCTGACGTGCACGCGCTCGACGCTGCCGTAGGAGCCGATCCGCGACGAGATCCGACTGGCCGCGATCTTCGGCAGGAACACCTGCGCCAGCACGAGCAGCAGTACGATCGCGCCCGCCAGCCACAGCGCCACGCGAACCGTCCTGCGCAGCCCTGGGCCCGACGACGCTCGCCGATCGCCCTTCTCACCGTCTCCGCGCAGCATCCCGGGAGCTTGTCAGGAGGGGCGGCGCGGGACGCCGGGTCCGGCGCGGCCGGCCTCGGCACGAACCGCCCCGCGCGGCGGCGCCGGCGCAGGGGTCGGCACGAGCCGCCCCGCGCTCACATGACTCGCGCGGGGCGGCTCGCCGGCCGCGGGCTAGGCGAGCCCGTTGGCTTTGAGGAACTGCGCGGCCACACTCGTGGCCGACTGCTTTTCGACCGTCACGGCCTTGTTCATCTGCTGGATCGCCGGGATGGTCAAGAGCGCCGAGACCTTGTTGAGGGTGGCTTCGAATTCGGGGCCCTCTTCGCTGAGCACGCTCTTCTTGACGATCGGCGCCACGTTCTGGAAGCCGAACACGTGCTTGGGGTCGCTGAGCACCTTGAACTTGCCGCCCAGCAGCTGCCCGTCGGTCGTGAACACGTCCTGCACGTCGACCTGCTTGCCTTCGAGCGCCTTGTACGACAGTTCGATCGCGATCGGCTTGAACGTGGCATGCAGGCCGTATTCCTGTTCGAGGCCCTTGACGCCCTGGAAGCGCGTCGCGAATTCGGGTGCCCCGCCGAGCTTGAGGCTCTTGCCGAGCGGCTTCAGGTCGGCGATGCTCGTGAGTTTGTGTTCGCTCGCGTAGGCCGGCAGCGTTGCGAGCGCGTCCGAGTCGAAGAACGGCGTGTACTCGAGCATCGTCGCGCCCTTGGTTTCGGCGAACGCCTTGGCCTGGTTGTACGCGTCGACCGCGCTTTTCGGCGGATTGTTCTGTTCGGCCACGGCCGTGAGGAACACGCCCGTGTACTCAGGGTACATCTGGATCTGCCCCGACGTGAACGCCTTGTAGATGATCTCCGAGGAGCCCACGTTCGGCTTCAGCGTGATCTTGTAGCCCTTCGCCCGCAGCGCCTGCGCGTAGAGCTCCCCGAGGATGTTCTGCTCGGGGAAGTTCTTGTCGCCGATCGTCACCGCCGGCTTTCCCGCGCCCGGACCCCCCGACGCAGACGTCGACGCCGTGCTCGAGTTGCTCGAAGAGCTGCTCCCGCACGCGGCGAGACCGACGATCAGCACACCTGCGCCCAACAGCACCGCGATCCCTCGCCCGACCCCTCCGAAACTGCTCGAACGGCTATCTGGCATCAGCCGACTCCTCATTTACCGCCTCCTGGCTCGTTTGCCGTAATCGCTTTGTCTATTTTTTTGATCTGAATAAAAAATAAATACCACCCCGGCCCGGTCGTGCGGCTCAGGTCAGCCCGGGAGCCGGCGCGCCGAGCCCCACCTCGACGTCGCGTTCCACGCGCACACCGCGCGGCGTCAGGCCGCGCTGCACGAGCGTGAGCACACCCTCCACGGCGAGCGCCAGCGCGGCCACGCAGATCGCCGCGCCGAGCACACCCGAGAAGCGGTAGCTGGTCTCGTTGGCGATGATGTCGCCGAGGCTGCCGCTGAAGCCCGCCAGCGAGGCGATCGTGGTGGTCGAGACGACGAACACCGCCGCCGTGCGGATGCCGGCGAAGATCAGCGGCACCGCCAGCGGCAGCTCGACGCGGGTGAGGATCTCGCGCTCGGACATGCCCATCCCGCGCGCGGCGTCGACCAGATCGCGGTCGACGCCGTCCACGCCCAGGTAGGCGTTGGTGATGATCGGCGGCACCGCCAGGATCACGAGCGCCAGCTCGACCACCGTCAGGCCGAGGCCGAGGAAGGCGTCGCCGATCGCCAGCACCGCCAGGCTCGGCAGCGCCCGGCCGATGTTGCCGAGGTTGATCGCCACGAACGAGCCGCGGTGGACGTGGCCCAGCCAGACTCCCACGGGCACGGCGATCGCGACCGAGATGCCCACGCCGATCGCGGCCACCCGCAGCGTCTCGAGCGTCAGCTGCGTGAGCGTCGGCACCCCCGAGTGGCCCGCGATCGCGCCGTTGTGGGCGATGAACTTGAACGCCTCCACGAATTCGTGCATCGCCTAGCTCGCCCTCGCCCGCGTCCATGGCGTCAGCGCCCGCTGCATCAGGACGAGCAGGCCGTCGGCGAGCAGCGCCAGCAGGACCGTGAGCCCGCCCGCGGCCAGCAGCTCCGTCTTGAACGGCCCCTCCCCGAGCGCCGTGTGGATCGGCACGCCCAGCCCCTTGTTGTAGATCGTGTAGACGATCGTGGCCAGCGCGATGATGGTCACCACCGCGATCCTCAGCCCGGCAACGATCGCCGGCAGCGCCAGCGGCAACTCGACGCGCAGGAGCGCCTGGCCGCGCGTCATGCCCATCCCTTCGGCCGCGTCGAGCACCTCGCGCGGCACCTCGCGCAGGCCCGTGAGGATGTTGCGGAACAGGATCAGCAGCGTGTATGAGACGAGCGCGATCTCGGCCGCGTAGATGTTCGCCCCGACCGGCGCCACCAGCAGCTCGAACAGCGCCAGCGAGGGGATCGTGTAGAGGATCGTCGTGACCAGCAGCGTCGGACGCTCCAGCCAGCCGTAGCGGTGCGCGGTCAGCGCCAGCGCCATCGAGATCGCGAAGCCGATGCCGACGGCGATCGCCGTCAGCACGATGTGCTGGCGCAGCGCCGGCCACAGCACGCTGTCCCAGTTGTTGCTGACCCAGTCACTGCAGAAGAAGTGGTTCTCGACCACGCATTTCGAGCTGTGCGCGCCGAAGTTGGGGATCACGGGCCCCGACGCAGCGAGTGCCGGTGCGAGCGCCATCAGGCGACCTCGCGCGGAGCCGCTGCGCTGCCTGGCGTCGCCTCCGTGCCGGCTGCCGTCTCGCCGAGTGGCGCGCGACCGTCGGCGGCCTCCTCGGAGAGCAGCCGCTCGATCAGCGACAGCGTCACGAGGCCCTGTACGCGATCCTCGCCGTCGACGACCGCCAGCGGCGCGCCGTTGGCCGTGAGGATCATCGACAGCGCGTCGCGAACGCTCGTCTGCGCCGGCGCGCGCAGGGCGCCCACCGATCGAAGATCGGCCAGCAGGCCGTTGGGCTCGGCCAGCTTCAGCTCCCCGAGCGTCGTCAACGACAGGCGCTTGATGCCGCGGTCGGCGCCCACGAACTCGGCCACGAACTCGTCGGCCGGGTGGATCAGGATCTCGCGCGGGGTGTCGTATTGAGCGAGGTGCCCGCCGTCGCGCAGGATCGCGATGCGGTCGCCCATCTTGATCGCCTCGTCGATGTCATGCGTGACGAGCACGACCGTCTTCTTGACCTGCTCCTGCAGCCCGAGAAACTCGTCCTGCAGGCGAGCGCGGTTGATCGGGTCGATCGCGCCGAACGGCTCGTCCATCAGCATCAGCGGCGGGTCGGCCGCGAGCACGCGGGCGACCCCGACACGTTGGCGCTGACCTCCCGACAGCTGTGCCGGGTAGCGATCGCCGAGCCCATCGCCGTCGAGCCCGATCAGCTCGAGCAGTTCCTGCACGCGCGCCGCGGTCCGCTGCTTGGGCCAGCCGAGCAGCCCCGGCACGGTTGCGATGTTCGCCGCGACCGTCTCGTGCGGGAACAGCCCGATCTGCTGGATCACGTAGCCGATCTCGCGACGCAGCTCGCGCGGGTCGCGGGTGAGCACGCTGCGCCCGCCGAGCAGGACGTCGCCGCCGCTGATCGGGATCATCCTGTTGATCAGGCGCATCGTCGTCGTCTTGCCGCAGCCCGAGGGCCCGACGAGCACGCAGAACTCCCCCGCGGGGACCGTGAACGAGAGGTCGACGATCGCGGGCTCGCGCTCGCCCGGG